>CAJJAR010000049.1 GCA_905182105.1 uncultured Paracoccaceae bacterium | reverse complement strand
CATCTGCCTCGGCCATCCTTGAATCTGTATCAGTTCAGCAAGGACAAGTTGTTGCGGACATTCCATATGCCGCCCTCGCGATGTTAGGGAATGTTTCCGATGACCGCGTATTCTATCAAATTTCTCGCGGGTCCGAGGTTCTTACAGGGTACGAGGATTTGCCACGCAGCCTTGATGATACATCATGGACAGCAAAATATCGGGGTGATCCGATACGCTTGGTAAAGGTTTCGCGCTCCCTTCCCATCAACGGTAGCCTCACAACAATCGCTGTCACTGTCGCCCAAACTCAAGATGGTTTGTCGCAAAAGCTTGGTGAAATTTCGCGGACCGCAATCTTGATTGGCCTCATCTTTTTTGCGGTTGCAACGATCCTTGCCGTTTGGGCCGCGCGTAGCAGCGTGCGCCCCCTCAACATCGTTGCCGCCGCCGTGTCGCGCCGTGGCCCTACAGATCTTCGTCCAGTGACGACGCCTGTCCCTTCCGAAATGGCACCACTCACTCAGGCCCTCAATGCTTTCATTGCGCGCCTCGACAGATCCCTCAGCCAATCTGAAGACTTTATTGCAGAAGCCGCGCATCGTGTGCGCACTCCGCTGGCCACAGTCCGTGCCCAAGCCGAAGTCACTTTGCGCCGCGTTGATAAGGAAGAAAACCGTGTAGCACTAAAGCAAATGATACGGGCCGTTGATGAAAGCAGTCGCGCCGCCGGTCAATTGCTGGATCATGCAATGGTTGCATTCCGTACAGATCATCTTGAGCGAAGCAAACTGGACCTCAGAGCAATCATTGAAGAAATCGTTGAGCGTCAGGCACCTATTGCGGATTTAAAAGACATTGAGTTTGTGCAAACTACTGCCCCCGACTGCATCGTATTGGGCGATACCATCCTTATACAAAACGCCCTGACAAACATCATCGACAACGCTGTTAAGTACTCACCACACGAAACTGTCATTTCAGTCACCCTCGAACGTGAAGCCTCAGGCGTAGTTCTTACAGTCACAGATCAAGGCCCTGGATTTGCGGCTGATAATATCGATGCCCTAACGGATCGTTTCGCGCGCGGGACTAATGTTGGGCAGACTGTTGGCTCAGGCCTTGGGCTTACAATCGCTAATGAAGTGGTCAAAGCCCACAAAGGGACCCTCACCCTCAAACAAAACACCAAAGGGAGCGGCGCATGCGTTACTTTATCACTGCCAGCCTAATTCTTTGGACCTCTATGGCCCACACCTATGAAATTGAAGCAAAGACCGAATTTAACGTTGAGGGTGCCACATATACACTCGACATTATCTCAACAACTGACACCGCCGTTTTTGCGCCTGTCATCGCCAGCTTTCAGGCCACCAACCCACAAATAAATGTGATCTACACTGCAGCCTCCAGCAGCCAAATAAATACCGCTATCGTTGAAGATAATGCGCAGTTCGATATCGCGATATCATCCGCAATGGACCTGCAAACTAAACTGGCTAACGATGGCTATGCCCAAGCCTTCGCCTCAGTTGCCACAACGCTCGTGCCCGATTGGGGCACGTGGCGAAATAGTATTTTCGCCTTCAGCCAAGAACCCGCCACAATCGTGCTGAACCGCGCGAAATTTGAGGGACAGAAAATCCCACAAACCCGCGCAGAACTGATCACATTGCTACGCAGCCAACCTGACACCTATGATGGTCGCATTGGCACCTATGACGTGCGCACATCAGGATTGGGTTACCTATTCGCAACCCAAGATAGCCGCACCTCAGAAACGTTTTGGCGCCTGACAGAGCTGATGGGACAGCTAAAGGTCAAGCTATACTGTTGTTCGTCTAACATGATCGAAGATGTCAGCACTGGTGAAATCGCAATCGCATATAATGTACTTGGGAGTTATGCAGTGGCTCGCGATGATCTGTCTGACAAGATCATAATCATTGAACCGCAGGACTACGCGACAGTGATGTTGCGTACCGCGCTTGTTCTAAAGAACAGCAAAGCGCAACGAGCAGCAGGTTTGTTTATGGATCATCTGCTGTCAGAGGCGTGGAATGAACAACCAATAAGCCAAGGTCAAAACTTGCGGCGTATCCCACTCGGGCCCGGCCTGTTGGTTTTCCTTGATCGTTTGAAACGTCAACAGTTTTTACAAGAATGGAACAGCGCTATTTTGCAATAGCGCACCCGCTATTAGTGCGGCGATGGTCGAATTGATCAGCGTTTCTCAAGAAAGGCGCAGGCATCCAAAATTGCCTCAGCCAGCCCATCAAAAAAGCCAATACCGCTGACGTCAATCAGGCTTGTGGATTGCTCTGCAGCGCTGCCAACAGGCCTAACGACAATACGCGAACTAGGTGAAGCAACCAATTCGCGATAACTTGCCCCCGTGCCGTGTTTCAGAACGTTCACCGCAAGATAATACTGGTGGATGCGGTCAGCTAAATCTGGGTTCTTGGCTTCCATCAACAGTGCCTTCAGCTTTCGCGAAAACGGCCCACGTTTGAAATTACGCTGCATGCGTGCTTCAAATAGCGAATAGATGTCGACGACAGCCGCTTCCATCCCACTCAGGAGTTCGCTTAGCTCTTTCGTTGCGTTCTCTGACGCGCCCCGTTCAGCAATCAATGTTTCAATCTCAGCTACACGCTGCTCAGATGCTTGAGCCTTTGTCTGTGCATCCGCAACCAGTTCAATCACGCTTTGTGTAGCTTCCATCGATCATTCTCCATTAGGTATCACTCCCATAAGCTATGCAGCCCAGAATGATAGTGGTCCCCTTATTTATTCTTACGCCATGCCGCCTTCGATCAAACCGGTCGCGATTTTCGCATAAGCTTGTGCCATCGGACCGTCACCCGCAGCGATAGGCGTTCCACCATCGCCTGCAAGGCGCGTGTCCAAATCGATTGGCAGTGCGCCCAACAGCGGTACACCCATCTTGCTTGCCTCAGCAGCAACACCGCCGCTGCCGAATATTTCGTGCTCTGATCCACAATCAGGGCAAACAAACATGGACATGTTTTCGATCAAGCCAAGAACAGGAGTTTTAAGCGTCGCAAACATATCCAGCGCTTTACGCGCATCAATCAATGCGACATCTTGAGGTGTTGAAACTACGATGGCACCGGTGAGTTCTGACTTGGTGCACAGCGTCAACTGAACGTCGCCAGTGCCCGGTGGCAAATCTACCAACAGCACATCCAACTCACCCCATTCAACTTGACCCAGCATCTGCTGCAGGGCCCCCATCAACATCGGGCCACGCCATACGACAGCTTTGCCTTCTTCCATCATGAAGCCGATCGACATCAAAGTAACCCCGTGGGCATGCAATGGAATGATCGTTTTGCCATCCGGTGATGCCGGGCGTTTATTGATCCCCATCATCCGAGGCTGGGAAGGGCCGTAAATGTCTGCATCCAGCAAACCAACTTTGCGGCCTTGTTTAGCCAAAGCGACTGCAAGGTTGGATGAGACAGTGGATTTACCAACGCCCCCTTTACCAGACCCAATCGCCAAAATACGTGCAACGCCTGAAGGTTTTGTTGGCCCCTCTTGCGGCTTTGGATGACCACCAATCTTAAGGCTGGGTGGTGGTGCCTTTGCAGCAGCGGGCCCATGCGCCGTCAGCGCCACAGTAACCTTAGAAACGCCATCCAGCTCTTCTATGACAGCTTCCGCAGCTTTTCGCACTGGCTCCATCTGAGCAGCCACTTCGGGGCTAGGGGCCTCAATAACAAATTGCACCACATCTTCATTGATAGAAACCGCACGGATCATGTCACGACTGATCAACGTTTCGCCATTTGGCAATTGAACACGGCTCAAAGCTTCTAAAATTTGTTCTTTGGTGACGGACATATTGGCACTCCCATTGCGTATATCTCTAATTGGCCTTTTTGACCAAAAGGACAAGGCCGCATTGGGGCGACGTTAGGGACAAATCTAGGCTTACGAAAGCTGCGGTAATGTCCCCGCAGTTGCTCAGCAAGAACTGACCGTTTTCGGGACCTTTCCAAAACGCCCAATTTATCGTCAATGCGCTCAAAAATTGTTACCGCTAACAGCCATGCAAATTGTGCATACCGGAAATGCCGATCTGTCTGTTGTACCAACACTCAAATCGACTATTTCTTTATCAACATTAACGAAGACAGACGAACAATCGACTGTCTATACCGACGATAAGACGCAGTCCCGAAAGGACAAGATATGACATACTTTACAGATACAGCCGCCAACGCAACTTTGATTGAACGCCTAATGTTTACAGTATCAACAGCATTTGCAGACGCTGCCGAGCGCCACGCAAAACGTCGTGTGTATAAGACCACGATGAATGAATTGGGTGCCCTGAGCAACCGCGAATTGGCAGACTTGGGCATCTCCCGCTCTGAAGTACGCCGCATCGCTTGGGAAGCAGCATACACAAATTAAGAATTCCGAAATCGGGCGTGATTTCTCCTCCCTTGAGCGCCTGTACTGGCGGTGGCATCTCTCCTCCCTTGATGCCACCGCTGTTCAAACAAAATCGCATTAATCGCGATACATAGATACCGAACGATACTTTCCTCCCAGATCGTGTTTCGGTTGTTTAGAAACGGTCCCATCCTCCCATGGGGCCGTTTTTTATTTACACTCAACATTTGTTTTCCTTGTTCCCAGACACCCTTTGCATCATGTTCAGTGAAGCATCAAAAAAGTTGCCCGTGGGCAATTGTGCATAACAAAAAGGAAACAGATGACGCAATTTTCTGCAAATTTAGGTTTCCTTTGGACAGAGTTGTCCCTGCCCAATGCCATACGTGCCGCACACTTGGCTGGGTTTGAGGCCGTCGAATGTCACTGGCCCTATGACACCAATCCCGAATTTGTGAATGACGTGCTTCATGAAACTGGCCTTCGGATGCTGGGATTGAACACTACACGTGGAAATCACCTGGAGGGCGACAACGGTTTGAGCGCCCTGATCGATCAAAAACCACAAGCACGAGCTGCGATAGATCAAGCAGTCGCCTATGCCGTCGCAACCAAATGTCCAAAAATTCACGTAATGGCAGGCTTTGCCTCAGGCGACGAAGCCCATGAAACCTTCATCGAAAACCTGAGGTATGCATGTAACGAGGCTGAAAAACACGATTTAACAATCTTAATTGAGCCACTGAACGAGTATGATGCACCCGGTTATTTTCTTCAGACGACGGATCAAGCCTTGAAAATCATCCTCGAAATCGAACAATCAAACCTAAAGCTGATGTTTGATTGTTATCATGTTCAGCTGATGGAAGGTGATTTAACGCACAAACTGACACGCCTGATGCCTCATATCGGCCATATCCAATTTGCGGGTGTACCGAATCGTGGTCGACCAGACCTTGGCGAAGTGAACTACGGCCACATTTTTCGCCATTTATCCTCCCTTGGTTACACCGCTCCGCTTGGGGCAGAGTACAAAGTGGCTGGATCGACAGAAGAAACCCTTGGCTGGATGAAGACCCTGAGGACCTAAAATCCTAAAGCTTGCCAAAAACCATGATGTTTCCATAGACTAATACACAGTCATTTTTAGGAAGGAATTTCATGAATACCATCAGCCAAAACGATCTTCCCGCCGATGTTGCCGAATTTATGGTCGGTGTCGAACCTAAAAAAGAGCCGCGGATGGCCACATTGTCATTGATTTGATGCAAAGAATAACCGGCCATAGACCGAAAATGTGGGGGGCCAATCTAATCGGTTTTGACACCTACCATTACAAATATGACAGCGGTCGTGAGGGCGACAGCTTCGTAGTTGGCCTTTCCCCGCGCAAAGCGAAGCTAGTGATCTACATCAATCCTGGATTTCAGCCATATCAAAGTCTGATGGACAAGCTGGGAAAACACAAATCAGGCGTTTCATGTCTAAATATTAACAAACTGGAAGACATTGATCTGGCGGTTCTGGAAACGCTAATTACACAAGCCTACAAAGACATGAAGGCAAAGTATCCAAAGCAATAGCTGATTCATACGGCGCAATACCGAACCATTTTTAGGCGGTCTCTGACAGCTAAACAATTGAAGGACGCCCGTTGATCCCCTCTGCCGTTAGTCCCGCCAGAACCTTAAATGCCGCAGCGTGCGCTTCGCGCTCTGCATAGGGCAATAGGCTGTCTAGCTTGGAAAAATCACCTTCGCAGCGATCTTCGGCCATTTGCATAACCGCATCCGGTCCGCCGTTTCCACGGTTGGCCAAGGTCACGCGATTGGCTATTTGAAGGACCTGATCCTCAAATATTTGTGCCGCAGTTGCCCCTGGACCGTGCTCCTTAATAGCAGCTCCCAAGATACGGGCATCCAAAATCGCTTGGGATGCACCACTTGAGCCAACTGGATATGTCGCATGTGCTGCATCGCCGATTAGAATTGCACATCCATCCCGCCAACAATCAACGGGTTCACGATCAATCATCGGGTATTCATAAACCGTATCGGCGCCAGCAATAATTGATGGGACATCAAGCCAGTCAAATTTCCAATCAGCAAAGTCATCTTTGAACAGATCAATATCGACCTTATGGTTCCAATCCTCTTTCGAATGGCCAGTAGATGGATCAACAGTTTTTTCTGCAATCCAATTGATCGTCGACATCCCACTTTCGGGGTCTGGTTCTGTGATGGGGTAAGCGACAAACCGATGGGTGTCATGCCCAGCCAAAATCATCGATCCTGCAGAAAGAAATGGTTTTGCAAGCGTTGTGCCACGCCACATCACAGCGCCACCCCAGACAGGAGCGCCTTCTGAAGGGTACAGCTGAGCGCGAATGGCAGAATGGATTCCATCCGCCCCGATCAACATATCTCCAGAAACAGTTTGCAACCCATCGCGGGTTCCAACCGTGACTTTGGCACCGCCATCATCCGCTTCAAAGCCAACGACCCTTGCGCCTGTCGTTATGCAAGCATCGCCGCAGCGTTGCCGAACAGTGTCAAGCAACGCCATATGCAACTGCCCACGATGCACAGAGTATTGCGGCCAATTATATCCCGCTGCGATACCACGGGGTTCTGTCCAAATTTCAACGCCCGTTTTTGTATAGAACCCGTAGTCTTGCGTTCGGATACCCACCCGATCCAACATCGACCTAAGGTCTAACTCCATCAACTCGCGCACCGCAGTAGGTTGCAAGTTAATACCTACGCCCAATGGCTTAGGAATTTCAACGCTTTCAAAAATGTGAAATGGAACGCCAATCTGATGCAGGGTTAGCCCCATGGTCAAGCCTGCAATCCCACCGCCTGAAATAAGAACTGTCATCTGTTTTTCCTCTGACGTCTGGCTTTAAAACGGGATGTCGTCGACCCCGGTGATAAAGCGGGCAACAACCTTCTTTAGGCCGGCCTTTTCAAAATCAATTTCAAGTTTGTCATTGTCGATGACCGCAACTTTTCCATATCCAAACTTCTGGTGAAACACCCGTTCCCCGATTGTAAAACTGTTCACAGCAGACAAGTCGATGATGTCACTTTTCTGCTTTGGTGCTTGTTGAGCAGGTCGGTTTTGAGACCGCGACTGTAATCTGCGCCAGCCTGGCGAGTTATACACATCTGCGTTTACAACTTTCTCATGGAACGTTGATTGGGGTTCGTTCGTCGGGGCCGCAGCACCAAACCCACCACCATACAAACCAGGTGGTGTCATCACATCCACGTGCTCTTCGGGCAGTTCATCAATAAAACGAGAAGGCAAGGCAGATTGCCACTGCCCAAACACCCGTCGATTGGCGGCAAATGAGATGGTGCAGACCTCTTCGGCGCGGGTAATTCCAACATAGGCAAGGCGGCGTTCTTCTTCCAAACCAGTCACGCCACTTTCGTCCATAGACCGCTGCGATGGGAACAACCCATCTTCCCAACCAGGCAGAAATACTTGAGGGAATTCAAGGCCTTTTGAGCCGTGAAGGGTCATGATCGACACCTTCGCCCCCTCGCCTTCTTTCTCGTTATCCATGATCAAACTTACGTGCTCAAGGAACCCTTGTAGGTTCTCAAACTGTTCAAGTGCTTTGACCAATTCTTTGAGGTTTTCCAAACGCCCCGGAGCCTCTGGCGTCTTGTCGTTTTTCCAATGGGTGGTGTAGCCGCATTCATCCAGAACAATGCCTGCCAACTCGAAATGGCTGACCTCTGGGGGGCCGTATTCCATCACCTGCGGACCGTCATCGATCACCGCATCTTCGCTCACTGTAATCAACGGACCACGGGTCATCTGCGCCCAGCGCCCGATGCCATCCACCAGCTTGGCCAACTCTGCGCCGCCCTTGCCTTTGATCAATCCCATTTCAATCGTCAGGCGTGCGCCCTCAAGCAGGGAAACACCGTTTTCACGCGCCGTCATCTGAATGGTTTGCTGTGCCTTGTCGCCCAAACCACGCTTAGGCGTGTTCACGATCCGCTCAAACGCGAGATCATCATCGGGGGAGGTCACAATGCGGAAATAGGCCATCGCATCGCGGATTTCCAAGCGTTCATAGAACCGTGGCCCACCAATCACGCGGTAGGGCAAACCGATGGTTAAAAACCGATCCTCAAAGGCCCGCATCTGGTGCGACGCCCGCACTAAAATCGCCATTTCATCCAATGAAACAGGGCGCATGCCACGGGTGCCAGACTGCGCGGATTCGATTTCCTCACCGATCCAACGCGCCTCTTCCTCGCCGTCCCAATGGCCAATCAGGCGCACTTTTTCGCCGTCTTTTTCTTCGGTCCACAACGTCTTGCCCAAACGGCCCGTGTTGCCTTCGATCACGCTAGAGGCAGACGCCAGAATATGCGGGGTTGAGCGATAATTTTGCTCAAGGCGCACCACATGCGAGCCGGGAAAATCCTTTTCAAATCGAAGGATGTTACCCACTTCAGCACCACGCCAGCCATAGATCGACTGGTCATCGTCCCCAACACAACAGATGTTTTTGTGACCCGCGGCCAGCAGGCGCAGCCATAGGTATTGGGCGACGTTGGTATCTTGATACTCGTCCACGAGGATGAATTTGAACCAGCGTTGGTATTGCTCCAGAATGTCGGCGTGAGTCTGAAAAATCGTCACCATGTGCAACAGAAGGTCGCCAAAATCGGTGGCGTTTAACTCAATCAAACGGTTTTGGTATTGGGCGTAAAGTTCAATGCCTCTGTGATTATAAGCACCTGCATCGGCAGCACGCACCTTATCTGGGGTCAGCGCGCGGTTTTTCCAGTCATCAATGATATTGGCCAGCTGACGCGCAGGCCAGCGTTTGTCATCTATACCCTCCGCACGGATCAACTGTTTCAGCAGGCGGATTTGGTCGTCGGTATCCAGAATGGTAAAGTTGGACTTCAACCCAACCAATTCCGCATGACGGCGCAACAATTTCACGCAGATCGCGTGGAACGTGCCAAGCCACGGCATCCCCTCAATCTGTTGCCCCAGCATACCACCCACACGGTTCTTCATCTCGCGGGCGGCTTTGTTGGTGAAGGTCACCGCCAAAATCTCGTTCGGACGGGCGCGTCCTGTGTACATCAAATGGACAATGCGGGCGGTCAAAGCCTTGGTTTTTCCTGTCCCCGCCCCCGCAAGCATCAAGACAGGGCCATCCATCTGCTCAACGGCGGCGCGTTGGGCTGGGTTCAAGCCATCCATATAGGGTTGCGGACGCGCGGCCATAGCACGCGCAGATAAAGATGCGCCGTCGAAGGCGTCCATTTCATCGAAATCATTCATGGCAATAAACCTAGCCCCAAATACGGCAAAGGAAAACCCCATCAGCCCAAAGATGTTCACACTCCGTTCCGCATCTTCGTCTTACCAACAAAACTCTGGGGGAGACAGCCGCAGACTGGCGGGGAAAAGCCTTTAGCGATGCCCTATGGACATATGCAACCGCGCGGCCCCAAATACATATATGAGCTTGCACAACACATACCCCGCCATCTCCGATTTGCGCGCAGGCGCGAAGAAACGCATCCCATCATTCGTTTGGGAATACCTAGATAGCGCGACTGGGGATGAACGCACAAAAATGCGAAATCAGGCGCGCCTTAGGCAGGTTGGCTTAACTCCATCGGTATTGCATGGCGAATTCACACCCGATCTTTCAACAACTTTTCTAGGTCAAAAACTACCGCTGCCCTTTGGCATTTCCCCAATCGGGATGTCGGGCTTGATCTGGCCAAACGCAGAACAATTGCTGGCAAAATCCGCCGCGTCTCTTGGCATACCCTACACGCTTTCCACCGTGGCCGCGCAGGCCCCCGAAGACCTTGCTCCTCATTTAGGTGAAAATGCTTGGTTTCAAATGTACCCTCCGCGAGACGAAGCCATTCGCATCGATATGTTAGAACGCGCAAAAGCGGCAGGATTCAAAACGCTTGTCCTAACAGTTGACGTGCCCGTTGCCTCGCGCCGTGAACGTCAAACGCGGTCTGGTCTTACCAATCCCCCAAAATTGACGCCAAGATTGTTGGCACAAGTGTTACAAAAACCTGCGTGGGCTTTGGGCACGATGCGTCAGGGCATGCCCCATATGAAAATGCTCGATAAATATTCGGCTCCCGCCGCCGAGGGCCTCTCATCAACCGCACATGTGGGGTACCTTCTGCGCACCTCACCTGACTGGGACTATGTCAGATGGCTTCGTGATGCGTGGGGTGGACCGTTTATTGTCAAAGGTGTCATGCGTTCCGACGATGCAATTGAGCTTGAGAAGATCGGTGTCGATGCAATTTGGGTCTCGAACCATGCTGGTCGTCAGTTTGATGCCGCCCCTGCGACAATAGACATACTCCCGGCGATCAAAGCAGCCACAAAACTGCCACTCATCTTTGATAGTGGCATCGAGGGCGGGTTAGACGTACTGCGTGCCCTCGCTTCTGGCGCTGATTTTGTGATGCTAGGGCGCGCTTGGCATTACGCGCTTGGCGCACTTGGTGAAAAAGGCCCAGCGCATTTGGCTGATATGTTAGCAAAAGACCTTGAAGCAAACATGGGGCAACTGGGG
>CAJJAR010000048.1 GCA_905182105.1 uncultured Paracoccaceae bacterium | reverse complement strand
TGGTTTTCATCGATGGGAGAGCTGCGCGTAGTTTGGTGGCATCCACCGAATGTGATACATTCCAAAGGTTCCGCATTTCGTGGAGTTCTTTGATTGTTGGTGAGAAAAGTCCAAGGGACGGGATCATGAACCACGCCATCCCACTGCGTTTTAGATGGCGTGCTGTAGCTTCCTCAACTTCTTCGGTCAGTTGATTGTCTGTGAGCGTATAGCCCTCAAACCCGAATGTATCGAATTTGGGCAACGAGCTTCGTATCTCTGCAAGGCCAACCATCTCGTTGGCCGCGTCAGGCAAGTATGCCCATGCATGGGATTGGTCCGGGGTACATAATGTTTCCCTTGGAGACCTTATTGGCGACGTGGCCGTCAAACCAATTGCCTGACTGTTCGGCATCAATGAAATCTCCAACCCTTAGGATTATGGTCTGTACCTCTGAAGCGGGGAATGCTTTTTCCATTTGTTCGCGTAAACGGCCCTTGCGTGTAGTTGGGACATGGGCTGTGCTTTCTTTCAAAACAGTAGGCATTGCCTCCCCGTAATTATAAACATTTCTGGGGATCATGACGGTTGCACCGCTATGGCTGGCCGTTGTGATGACGCTAGCTGTAAGCACCTGCATGGCCTTGGACCATGCAGGGTAGGGCGGGTTTAGCGCTTGAACAATTGCATCCATACCTTTGCAAGCTACTGTCAAAACGTCGGCGTCAAAGGCGTCACCGCTAACCTGCTTGGCACCCTGCAGCGTGGGTGAGGTCCAGTTGCAACCAAAGGCTGTCACGTCCCACCCTGCGTCTAAGAATGCTTTTTGTGCTGCGCGTCCAAAACGACCCTTTGCTCCAAGGATAATAACTGATGACTACATGATAGCTCCTATCGTGATTTGCGTTAGCAGCAATTTATGGTATTCATTTCTAAATCTAAACTGAGTGAGTTGGCATAAAGTTATTCGAAAGTGAATAGAGTGAGCTTCATGCCTGATTGGGCATTGTTGCAATCGTTTGCGAATGTTGCCTCGCACGGATTCCTGTCGGCTGCCGCACGTGCCAGTCAAACGAGCCAGCCAACGCTTAGTCGGCATATATCAACCCTTGAGCTGGCATTGGGGTACCGCGCCCTACGCAAGACAACGGGTGGGATCGAGTTGACGTCTGAAGTTATAAAACTGGCCGCGCAGGCGTCAAAAATGAGCGAAGCCGCCGCCAACCTTGGACAGGTCACTGAGGGTATCACCCTAACATGAACGGTGCGCATCTCTGCCAGTCAGGCCGTTGCGACATATATACTACCAACGATCCTTAGTGAGATCCACGCGCAAGAGCCCGATATCCAGATCGAAGTGGTTGCCACGGATGAGACAGATAACCTGTTGCGCCGTGAGGCCGACATTGCGCTGCGGATGTATCAGCCGACCCAGCTTGATGTAATTGCCAAAAAGGTAACGGAACTTGAGTTAGGGATATATGCGGCTCATTCGTATCTTGAGCGCAAAAACATGCCCCAGCAACCTCAAGATCTGATAGAGCATGATCTCATTGGGTATGATCGCAGTGAATTGATTATCGATGGTATGCGTAAAATGGGCTACGAAATTACGCGCAATTTTTCAAATTCCGCAGCGATGATCAGGTGGTTTGCTGGCAGATGGTTCTTGCCAGATTTGGGATAGGGTTTAACCAGGTGATGATCGGGGATGCTGACCCCCGGGTGCAGCGTATAGCGCCAGAAATACCAATTGGGACAATACCAATATGGCTGGCCGCACATACAGCCCTAAAAACCAATCCGCGTGTTCGATACGTGTTCGACGCGCCTTACGCGCGCATCCACAAACTGCATTAAGCTTGGTTAACGCTTTCTATGTAGCGGCGCATTTCTTCGGTCTCGTGACGTGCGTCACGAAGGCCATCCATTGCCGCGCGCAATTCAGCTTCTGTTTGGTTCAGCTGATTGGTCAATTCTGCCTCACGCTGCTGAAGATATGTGATCGCTTGATCCCGTGTTTCTTCAGCTTCATGCAATTCCTGGCTCATGCGGTCCAACTCTGCCACATCGCCTGCTGCCACGCGGGTAAAGCGGTGCACCAGCCAGTTCGCAAACCAGCCAAGGCAAAATGCAACGAACAGAATAATCGCTGTGGCGACTACAAATTCAGTTCTGCTCATCGGTTTCCCCTTCACTAGGCGGTGTGCTCTCAGACTGCGATTTATTGCCTGTTTCTGCAATAGTTTCCAGCATTGTTTCTCCCTCTTGGACAGAAGGTTCGGGGCGGATCAATCTAAACTCGATACGGCGGTTAGCTTCGCGGCCTTCCTCCGTGTCATTGTCTTGCAATGGAAGGCTTTCACCGTAACCTTTTGCCGAGAATGAAGAGGTCAGAACACGACGGGCCCGCAACTCGTTTAACACTGATTGTGCGCGGCTTTGGCTCAGCACGAGGTTCATTTCTTCACGGCCTTGGCTGTCAGTATGGCCTTGGATTTCCAACCGAATATCGCCGCAGACTTTCAGAAGTTCAGCGATTTTGTCCATTGTAGTCAAGGTTGATGCGTCAATCGTTGCGCTGCCTGGTTCAAAGATAATTTGTCCAGCAGAAACGATTTTACCGATATCTGCCTCGCATTCATCTGGTGTTGGAACGCCAGCGACTGGATCAAGCTTCTTTTGATAAGTTACATCAACTTTGAACTCTTGTGCTTCGCCAAGCTTGGTGGCCAAAAGGATTGCGATTGCGCGGCTTGCATCAGGGTCGCCTGTATTGCCGCGAATGCTCATAGTTGTTGGAGTTACAGTGACTGCGCCGTTTTTCAGGCCTGATAACGCTTCAAGTCCAGTCAAAACCCTTGCAGTCCAATCGTTTGGCAATCCGTCAACCACGCGTGTGGCAATGTATACTTTTTCTGTCCCAAAGCGTGCTTTAGCATAGCTGTCTACGACAGACCGGAGTTTGTTGCTTACCAATCGGCCGCGCAATTGCACTTGACCCTCTGGGCTAAGGGTTGCTGTGAATTCTGGTAGACCTTGGTTTGGATCGATGGTTTTCGGCAGTTTGGCATACAAAGCGAACGCTTCTGGCAATGAAGTTTCCAATTCACCAACCACGCGATCAAACTGTCCTTGTGCGGTTCCCTCTGCTCCAATCAGTATGATGTCACCATTTGAAATGGTGACAGATCCGCCGCCCAGCTCTGCCAGGGCTTTGATGCTGTCATCAACGGCGATGGACCAATTCGCGCTAGGAACTCCCATACCAACCGTACACTTGCCTTCGCCGTCCATGCCAGCGGCCTTAGCCGATGCAAGAATAACACCTTTTGCCTCTTCAGTATCCGCAGAACAGACATCAAAGTGCGCACCAGTTTCATCGATCAAAAAACGCAAAGTAAATGGGGTGATGACCGGACGCGGGGCTGAAATGTCTAAGCGCATGCGTAGGCCCGGAGGGGCTGCGCGGTTCAAACGTTTCTCTAGTGCCGCTTTGTCTTCAGCACTGTCCGTAATGGCGGTAATCGATACGCGGCCAGCAGAAATTGAAACTTTTGATCGTGGCAGCTGCTCCATTGCGGTCAAAGCAAAACCAAGCGCGTCATTCCAACCCTCTGGAGTAGGGTAATCAGCACTTTCGATGAGGTCGGTGACTTTACCATTGCCACTCATGGTGGCAAAGCGGTCTAGAATATATTCGCGGTCTGTCTGTGTCGGGATTAGGCCGATAACCGAAATACCAGAGTCGTTGCGCAAAATTTCTGCTGAAAACCGTGGTGGAGCAAGGGCGGCTGATGCAACAACCTCCATGTTGTCTATCACGCGGGCGGTATCCACGATTGTGCCAGCTGTACTAAGCGCTGCAAAGCGTGTTGCCTCAGTGGGTGCAATACCCTCCAGGGTTACCTGCAAGCCATCGGCTTCAACCTCTGCCCACGGCATTTCTGCTGTGTCCAGCGCTTGGCGCACACCAATCTCTGAGGTTTCCTCGATCAGTTTTACGGAAAAACTGGCTGCTACAAGTGAAACAACCGCGGCTGAAACAAAGGTAATAGCAACAATGGCAATCGCGGACAGACGCATGGGCGTATTCATCTCAGTTGTGGGGCCAGACGTGGCGTATTGCACTGATACGCGCAGAGGCTTCGTGATTCAATCAAACGAACAGTGCAATCGCAAAAAAGAACAGCGGAATCATGCCGGTGTCACGGTTAACACGAAATAATTGCATGCATTTTGCGGGATCGGTGATGTCTAAACCACGTAATTGCCACGCCATATGCCACCCCATGGCCCACGGGCCAGCCAAGACAAAGACCATTGCCAAGGCAGATGCGTTGGGCAAAGCGCTGAAAATGACAGCGATCCCCATTAATCCAACAGTCAGTGCCAGAAAACGGCGTAGCCAATCAGGTGTTTTTTCTGCAAACAGTCGGGCAGTTGACTTGACCCCGATTAGGGCGTCGTCTTCGATGTCTTGATGGGCGTAAATCGTATCGTAAAACAGCGTCCATGCGATGCCGGCTAGGTATAGGACAACGGCGGGTGCCTCCAAGCGACCGGTGTGCGCAGTCCATGCTAGTAACGCGCCCCAATTGAACGCAAACCCAAGGAAGACTTGGGGCCACCAAGTGAACCGTTTTGCAAAGGGATAGACAGTTACAGGGACTAAGGCCAAGACTCCCACTTTGATCGCTGCAGTGTTGAAGGTTAGAAGAATACTAAAGGAAATAAGGGCTTGAAACCCCATCCATACCAATGCGGCTTTGCCGCTTACCTGTCCGGATGGTATTGGGCGGGACCGTGTACGTTCGACTTGGGCATCAATGTCTCGGTCCGTGAAATCGTTCCACGTGCACCCTGCGCCGCGCATCAGCCACGCACCTGCAGCGCAGCCGACAGCGATCCACAGATCGTACCAACCTATTTGTTGATCGCTTAACATTGCCAGCATCAAACCCCACCAACATGGGATTAAAAGCAGCCACGTTCCGATAGGACGATCGGCCCGCGAAAGGCGCAAATAAGGGCGCGTCCACGGGGGGGCCCATGTATCGACCCAATTGTTTTTTACTGCATCTGCGACGTGACCATCTGGCGCTGGCGTATTCTCTTGCATATGTATCAACTCATGACAGCTAAGATCCGCCTTTACATAGACGCAGCCCTGAGTGCAGGGCAATCAGTTCCTTTGACGCGGGAGCAAGCACATTACCTATTTGGCGTGATGCGGCTTTCGCTTGGGGCGCAGGTTCTGCTGTTTGATGGCATGAACGGCGAATTTATTGCAGATGTGGTCGAGGCAGGTAAACGTGGTGGTACGTTATCGATTGCCTCCCAAACCAGTCCCTTGCAGATGCCGCCAGATTTATGGCTGCTGTTCGCACCCATCAAAAAGACCCGCACAGATTTTATCGTTGAGAAAGCTGCTGAAATGGGCGCGTCACGTATTGTGCCAGTGCAGACCGAATACACCAACTCGGGCCGCATCTCGCAGGAACGTTTGCAAGCCCACGCTGTTGAAGCGGCAGAGCAATGTGGCGGCACCTATGTCCCAAAGGTCGATGAGATGAAGCGCTTGGATCGCGTCTTGAACGATTGGGACACATCACGCCAAATTATGTTCTGTGACGAAGCAACCGCCACTGATCCCGCAACACCGTTTGAAGGCGGTGCAGGACCGTGGGCCATTTTGATTGGGCCAGAAGGTGGGTTTTCGCCTAATGAACGTAAAAGGTTACGAGGGTTGGAGTGCGCCCACGTTGCCCAATTGGGACCACGTATTCTGCGAGCAGACACCGCAGCCGTCGCCGCGCTGACGCTGTGGCAAACAGCCCTTGGAGATTGGAAATGAGCTTTATCCGTCCTGAAGCTGCCGCCGGAATGAACCGCTGGCGAGAGGCGCTTTATGGTGGCGCGATTCTGGCCTTGGGTCTGTTCTGGATTTTTGGCTCACGCGGTTTGCTATATTTTCTGGGCTTTCCAGTTACGATAATTGGCCTGATCCTGATCTGGGTCGGTATCCAACGGGGCCGTTTTCGCTCTGAAGCTGGCGGTGCGGGCGCTGTCCAGATTGATGAGGGGCAGATCGCTTACTTTGGCCCGATGACGGGTGGTGCGTTAGCCTTGGCTGATCTTGAGCGCCTCACACTTGTGCGTAGCCTCAAACCCGCGCATTGGCGTTTGGATACACCCCATGCTGATAGCTTGCTGATCCCAGTCAATGCTGCTGGATCAGAGGCCTTGTTTGATGCCTTTGCGACATTGCCTGACCTTAAAACCGAACGTATGTTAAGTGAGTTGAACGGATCTGATGATCAACCAGTTGTGATCTGGGAAAAGCGCACAATGCGCCCCGCACACCTCAGGTTACATTGACTCCGCTTTCAATTCGCATCATCCCTAAATTCCTGAACTCAGCCAATCTTGGAGCTATGTCATGTCCATTCCACAAACTGGCGGCGGACCTATCGAACATCACGACCAATTGGCCGAATACTTGGCTGAAGGATGCAAACCAAAAGAAGATTGGCGCATCGGGACCGAGCACGAGAAGTTTGGCTATTGTAAAAACACGCTAAAGCCACTGCCATTTGAGGGTGAACGGTCGATAGTTGCTGTTCTTGAAGGGCTACGGGATCGTCACGATTGGGCCGAAGTGCGCGAAGGCGACCGCCTGATCGGGTTGGAAAAAGATGGTGCGAATGTTTCTTTGGAACCAGGTGGGGCACTTGAGTTATCTGGTGCGCCTGTCGAGACGATCCATGAAACATGTGACGAGGTGAACGTTCACCTGCGCGAAGTCAAAGAAATTTCAGACGAAATTGGTGTTGGTTTCATCGGTCTGGGTGCAGCGCCCTTGTGGACACACGACGAGATGCCGTTGATGCCCAAGGGTCGTTACAAGCTGATGGATGCCTACATGGATAAGGTAGGCACCGCTGGCACAACCATGATGCGCCGCACATGTACGGTTCAAGTGAATCTTGATTTTGGGTCCGAGGTCGACATGGTGCAAAAACTGCGCGTTGCCTTGGCTCTACAGCCTGTTGCGACGGCATTGTTTGCGAACTCTCCCTTCTTTGAGGGGAAACTGAACGGACATAAATCGTGGCGTGGCCGCGTGTGGCGGCATCTTGATGCCGACCGCACAGGCATGTTGCCATGGGTGTTTGAAGACGGCATGGGCTTTGAACGCTGGGTTCAATATGCCCTCGATGTACCGATGTACTTTGTTTACCGCGATGGGAAATACATTAACGCATTGGGTATGTCCTTTCGTGATTTCCTAAAGGGCAATCTGCCTGCATTGCCGGGTGAAACGCCAACCCTATCGGATTGGGCTGATCACCTAACAACGGCTTTCCCTGAGGCGCGTATCAAGAAATTTATGGAAATGCGCGGTGCCGATGGTGGGCCGTGGCGCCGTCTGTGTGCGCTTCCTGCATTTTGGGTTGGTCTGATGTATGACCAAACCGCTTTGGACGGCGCATGGGATTTGGTGAAGAATTGGACTGCTGAACAGCGCGAAGAACTGCGCGTTGCTGCGTCGGTCGACGGATTGCAAGCGAAGGTAGATGGCATCAACATGCACGACATTGCGCGCGAAGCAGTGGCCCTAAGCCACAGTGGTTTGGTCGCTCGTGGGCGCAGTGGTGCTGGTGGAATGGTTCCTGATGAAACGCATTTCTTGAACGCGCTGCATGAAAGCATCGAAAGCGAAAAAACACCTGCTGACGAATTGCTAGATCGCTATCATGGCGATTGGAATGGCGACATTTCCAAAGTTTTTGGCGAATATTCTTACTAAACGTAGGGGCGGTGCCCCTATGGCTTTATCTTACTTCGCACCAATCTTTGGCTCAGTGCCTGCGCGGATACGCTTGATGTTTTCGCGGTGACGGAAAAACACCATCAATGTCAGGAAAATGCCCATGAACAGGGCCGTTCCTTCGCCCATTCCGACCAACAGGAATGTTGAGGTGGCTGCTGAAACGAGTGCGCCCATTGATGAAATGCGCCATAAAAAAGCGCCGATCAGCCACGCGGCGCAACAGGTGGCACCCACTGGAAACGAATAGGCCAGCATGATGCCAAGGAATGTTGCAACGCCTTTGCCGCCATTAAACTTCAGCCAAATTGGGAAGCAGTGACCCAACATTGCCATAACTGCGGCCAGTTGTGCGGCGTCTTCGCCTGCGAAGTTACGAGCCAAAAGAAGTGCAACGGCACCTTTGGCTGCATCAAAGATCAGAGTGAGTGCGGCAGCTTTCTTGTTCCCAGTCCGTAGAACGTTTGTCGCGCCGATATTCCCAGAACCAATGTCGCGCAGGTTTCCAAGGTTCATCATGCTGGCCACAACCATCCCAAACGGGATTGAGCCAAGAAGATAACCAATGGTTGCCCAAAGGGTCAGAACAACGGCCGAGTTTTCGATTATAGGCATTGCTTATGTTCCGTATACTTTGTTGCCGCTGACGTAGGTTGCGATCACTTTACCCTGCATCCGCTGCCCGTCAAATGGCGTGTTGTGGGATTTAGATTTCAGAGTGGCGCGGTCCATTACGAATGGTGCGTTTGGATCAAACAGGACCAAATCTGCGGGTGCCCCAACGCTTAGGCGACCAGATGGCAGGCCAAGGCGTGAAGCAGGGTTGAATGACATTGCGCGCCATAGGGTTGGCAGATCGATGATGTCGGCATGGACCAAGCGCATAGCGGCAGGGAGGAAGGTTTCCAAAGCAACGGCACCGCTTGCGGCCTCTTCAAAGGGCAGGCGTTTGCTTTCTTCATCTTGGGGCGTGTGCATCGAACTGATAATATCGATCAGGCCAGAGGCAACGGCTTCCGCAACTGCAAGGCGGTCTTCTTCTTCGCGCAACGGTGGCTTGATCTTAAAGAAGGTTCGATAATCTGCCACGTCCAGCGCATTAAGCGTTAGGTGGTGGATCGACGTACCTGCAGTGATGTCTAGACCGTTTGCTTTGGCACGCTCCAATGCTGGCAACGCCCGCGCGGTCGTGATTTGATCGGCGTGATAGCGTGCGCCTGTCATCTCAACCAATGCGATGTCGCGATCTAACCCCATGCGCTCGGCCATAGCTGTGACGGCAGGTAGGCCACGTAAAGATGCGAATTTACCCGAAGTTACGGCAGCCCCTCTGCTCAGAATTGGCTCTTGAGGATGTGCGATAACCAACGCACCCAGCGAACGGGCATAGGTCAATGCGCGGCTGAACACTTTGGTATCCACAATCACGCTGTCACAATCGGTGAAGGCAACAGCACCTGCGTCTTGAAGAAAACCGATCTCCGTCATCTCGCGACCTTCGCGTGCTTTGGTCAAAGCAGCCATCGGGTGGACATGCACAGGTGCAGCCTCACGGGCACGGCGGATTACGAACTCAAGTGTTTCAGGGTTGTCGATTGTTGGATTTGTATCGGGACGTGTTACCATTGTGGTAACGCCGCCAGCGGCAGCGGCTTGGCCTGCAGTGCGAAAGCTTTCCTTGTGACGTTCGCCAGGTTCACACACTTTAACGCCGATATCGACAATGCCCGGAGCCAGATATTTACCTGCGCAATCGATAACGGTCGCACTGTCATCCGTCGTGGCCGCGTCATCGTAAACAGCGACAATCATGCCGTCTTCGATCAGCAAGCTGCCAAGTGTTTCTGTCGCTGCATCAGGGTCTATCAAACGAGCGTTTGTAAACAAGATGCGGTTTGGGTGTGTCATGAGCCAATCCATATGATGAGGCCGGTAAAGGCGAACATAAACAACAGGGCATAGGTGGCGATGCGCCCAGACATGGCAGCCTGCGAAGGGACTTTCTTTGCAGATTTTATATCATCGTTACCAGTGCCCAATTGCGCACTGTCATCGGGGAGTTTTTTGAATGTCACAGGCGTGCCTTCAGTGAAAAATGTCGCGATATGGCGCAGGGGTGATTGTGGATGAAGCGTTTGTTTGTCTTGCCCAAAGGCTGATGAAAGAACCAGCAGCACATGGCCTTTGATTGCGTCTAGTTGAACGTGCATCTCGTCAATTTCTTCCTCGGGAACTTCGTTGCCAGTCATCAGGTATCCAGCAAGGCCAAGCCCCTCAAGGTCACTGACATGAAACACTTCCACAAAGGTTTCATCCAAGTGCGCCGCGCCTAAAGCGGCTTTGGCATTAAACGTATCCATTTGATCTGACAGCATGTCGATCGCAAACAGGCGGACCACGCCTACTTCAAAAGCTGGAATTTGCATTGTTGTACTCATGATTCAGCCTCTGACGCCATGGCGGCACGAAGAGTTTCACAAACAGCTTTTGGGTTGGTTAGGTAAAACATCGTGACCGCAGTTCCATTGGTCATGCGCAATTGAACATTCCAAAGGAAACGCTGATGAACTGATGAGATTTTGGACAGTGGGAGGGCACGTTCTTCCATGTCTTCGTGAATATTTTCGTAAACCAATTCGTTTGGTGCCAATGTCCAGATGGATTTGTGGTGGGCCAACCACTGTGTGAAGTCATCAAGGACAAACATGTAAATCACGCACAGCGCAATCGAGGCTGTAAATGCTGTCGTTCCGTCCACAAACGGCCAAGCTGGCGAAATCATCACATAGGTCACCAGAAAAATACTGCAACAGCGCAAGCCAAAGGCCTGCAGCGAGGGTCGCCATATTTCTAATGGCTCAAGGCTCATGCAGTGCCTTTTAGATTGCGTGCCAAAAGGTCCATTGCGGCCATGCGCACTGCAACACCCATTTCAACTTGCTCTTGGATTACACTGCGGTTGATGTCGTCTGCGATGTCGCTGTCGATCTCAACGCCGCGGTTCATTGGGCCAGGGTGCATAACAATCGCGTTGGGTTTTGCATGGGATAGCTTTTCAGCATCCAGACCATAGCGGTGATAATACTCACGCTCTGATGGGATAAATCCACCGTCCATCCGTTCCTTTTGCAGGCGTAGCATCATCACGACGTCTACGTCTTTTAGGCCCTCGTCCATGTTGTCGAACACTTCAACACCAAATTCTTCGATACCTGATGGCATCAACGTCGGCGGACCAATCAGACGGATGCGGTTTTCCATCTTGCCCAAAAGCATGATGTTGGACCTGGCTACGCGGCTGTGGGCAATATCGCCGCAAATCGCGATAGATAGACGGTGCAAACGGCCTTTGGCGCGGCGGATGGTCAATGCATCTAACAACGCTTGGGTCGGATGTTCATGACGCCCATCACCTGCGTTCAAAACCGCGCAGTTCACTTTTTGCGCTAGCAGATCAACCGCACCCGAATGGGGATGGCGCACAACCAACAGATCAGGATGCATCGCATTCAGGGTTAGGGCCGTATCAATCAGGGTCTCACCCTTTTTGACGGATGAGGCCTGCATTGCCATGTTCATGACGTCAGCGCCCAATCGCTTGCCTGCAAGTTCAAAGCTGGCTTGAGTACGCGTTGAGTTTTCAAAGAACATGTTGATCTGGGTCAGGCCAGACAGTACGTCAGAGTGCTTTTTATCGCCACGGTTTAACGCGACATATTCCTCCGCCAGATCAAGGATCGTAGTGATCTCTTCTGGTCGCAGTTGTTCAATCCCCAGAAGATGGCGATGCGGAAATGTCATGTGCGGAACCTCGTGATATTTGCCGCGTTATAGAGGGCGGATCGTGTTGCGGCAAGTATTGTGAGTTTAAACTTATTTATAAAAAATAGGAAAATATTAAGCGTTCTGAAGATGGGGGCGTTTTACCTGTCGTTTTAGACGGGTAGGGTGGGTGTATGGAATCAGTGGATTATCACTCAGCCGCCGCAATGCTGGCATGGCAAATTGAGTTGGGCGCAGATGAATCAATCTGTGATCAGCCGCTTAATCGCTATGAACTGCCTGCAGCCTTGGCCAAACCTGCCAAAGCAGCCGTCGCGAATGATCCCAAAGCACGACCAACGCCTCCGCCGGTCTATGAGGTGCCAAAAGTTGATGGTGCTGCTATTTCACGCGATCTTGCCGCAAAGGCAGGTGATTTGGTTGCCTTAGAACAAGCCGTGGCTGGATTTGAGCATTGTGAGTTAAAGCGTGGTGCCCGCAACATGTTATTCGGCCAAGGTGTTGCAGGTGCTTCTGTAATGGTAATCGGTGACGCGCCCAATCGCGACGATGATCGCGCTGGTGTCTTCCTTGAGGGAGCAAGAGGGCTGCTGTTCGACAAGATGTTTTCGGCAATCGGCCTTTCGCGGACGGGTGAGGCACCAGCAGTCTATTACTCTCATATTATGCCGTGGCGACCACCCCAAGATCGCGATCCTAAGCCAGATGAATTGTCGATGATGAAGCCGTTCATCGAACGCCAAATTACTTTGGTGAACCCAGATGTTTTGATCTTGATGGGAAACATTGCCTGTCAGTGTATGATGGGCAAACGCGGCATGACCCGATTGCGCGGTGATTGGGTCGAAGTGATGGGCAAACCGACGCTACCCATGTTCCACCCCAGCCAATTGATGCGGACCCCGATTGCCAAACGTGATGCATGGGCCGATCTGCTTTCTGTGAAATCACGTATTCAGGACTGAAAGGTCACCGCCATTATGAGCCGAATTGACGAAACTGCCACCTTCATTCCGGTCCGCATTGCTGTCCTCACCGTTTCTGACAGCCGTGGACTCTCTGAGGATCGTTCTGGCGATGTCTTGGTTGGACGGTTGCAAGTTGCAGGGCACACCCTCGCAGATCGCAAAATCCTTACCGATGAGCGCGCGGACATAGCGGCCCAATTGCGCTCATGGTGTGATGACCCTGAAATTGACGTTGTCATCAGCACAGGTGGCACAGGCCTGACGGGGCGTGATGTGACGGTTGAAGCACACCGCGACGTCTATGAAAAAGAGATCGATGCCTTTGGCACGGTGTTCACGATTGTGAGCATGCAAAAGATTGGCACATCTGCGGTTCAAAGTCGTGCCACAGGCGGCGTTCGCAATGGCACTTATCTGTTTGCACTGCCTGGTAGTCCGGGTGCCTGCAAGGACGCATGGGATGAAATTTTGGTGCGCCAACTCGATTTCCGTCATCGCCCCTGCAATTTTGTAGAAATATTACCGCGTTTGGACGAACATCAGCGACGGAAATAAATCGAGCATTCGTATAAACACCAGAGCGCTTGGCATTTGTGCAAAGTGGTCTAGGTTAAAGCTCGGCCTACTTGGGGCTCTTGAGGGATATTTGATGCGGTTTTTAAGACAAAGTTTGGTTGGCGTGTTTCTGGCTGCCATGACGCTTGGATTGCTGGCCTTTGCAGGCCAAATGATTGGTGGCGCGGTTCAGGACCGTATGGGCAAAGAGAACCGCGCACGTCCCACAAAAGAGCGCGTCTTCGCCGTGAATGTTGTGCGCGCAGAAATTGGCATTGAAACCCCGGTTCTGGCCTCCTTTGGCGAAGTGAAAAGTAGACGAACTTTGGAATTGCGGTCGGCATCTGGCGGTCGCGTGATCGAACTGTCAGAGCAATTTGTTGATGGAGGCGAAGTCAGCGCGGGGGATGTGCTGGTCCGGATCGATCCATCCAATGCTCAATCCACATTGTCGCGCGTTCAGGCAGATATTGCAGATGCGCAAGCAGACGCGCGCGATGCACAACGCAGTCTGGCCCTTGCCCAAGACGAACAAATCGCGGCCCAAGAACAGGCAGACCTGCGCGCAAAAGCGCTGCAACGTCAAAAGGATTTATTAGATCGGGGCGTTGGTACTGCAGCGGCCCTCGAAACGGCTGAACTTGCCGCATCATCGGCCCGTCAGGCCGTTTTGGCGCGCCGCCAATCAGTCACACAGTCGCAAGCGCGTATTGATCAAGCGGCGTCAGCAATCGCGCGCGCACAGATCGCTTTGGCCGATGCCGAACGTGGGCTGGCCGACGCCACTCTTATCGCCCCGTTTGATGGCAAACTCAGTGCGCCCAGTGTTGTTGCTGGACGCCTAGTCGGCGCAAACGAACGGCTGGCGGAACTTATTGACCCGGCTTTGCTAGAGGTCGTGTTTCGCGTTTCCACAGCCCAATACGCGCGTTTGCTTGGGGATGACGGCGATATCCTAAACGCTGATGTCACGGTTGTCTTAGATGTTTCTGACGTTGATCTTGAGGCAAAGGGGCGCATCAGCCGCTCAAGTGCTGGATCAGATGCAGGGCAAACAGGGCGACTGTTGTTTGCGCAACTCGACGGCAGCGTTGGCTTTAAAACAGGCGATTTCGTTCAGGTGCGTGTAAAAGAACCAACTGTACGCGGCGTTGTTCGTCTTCCCTCTTCCGCACTGGATGCCAACAGCAGCGTCTTGATTTTAGGAACCGAAAATCGTTTAGAAGCGATCGATGTGTCTTTGGTGCGCCGTCAGGGTGATGATGTTCTTGTGCGCGCCCGTGGCCTGGAAGGGCGCGATGTGGTCGAAGCACGCTCGCCTTTGTTAGGTGCTGGTATTGTCGTTAAACCACTGCGGGGCGGCGTTGATGAAGCTCCCAAGGCACCGTCGATGGTCGAACTCTCTGATGAACGTCGCGCCAAAATAATTGCCTTTATCGAGGGCAACAATCGTATGCCGGCAGAGGCCAAGGCACGTATCCTTTCACAACTTTCCGAACCTCAAGTGCCTGCCAAAGTGGTTGAGCGCATTGAGGGACGGATGGGGGGCTAACCCGTGCGCCAAATACCTAACGCCGCAGGCGGTATTCTCTCATATTTCACCCGTCACCGTACCATTGCGAACCTTTTGCTGGTGATCATGGTCGTTGCGGGCTTGATGGCGATCCCAAATATGCGGGCCCAATTTTTTCCTGATGTTATCATCGACAATGTGTCGGTCAGCACGCAGTGGAAAGGGGCTGGGGCTGAAGATATCGATGCCGGCATTATCCAAGTCCTCGAACCGGGGTTGCTGGCGGTTGAGGGAGTCGATAGCTCCTCAAGCGTCTCGCGTGAGGGGTCTGGCAGCATCGTCCTTGAGTTTGTCGCGGGCTGGGATATGGCGCGTGCGGCTGATGATGTGCAATCTGCAATTGATAGTATTTCGACCCTCCCAGAGGACGCTGATGAACCCAAGGTACGGCGCGGCGCATGGCGTGATCGCGTCACGGACGTCGTCATCACAGGCCCAATCGCCCCTCAACAGTTGGGGCTGTTTGCCGATGAATTCGTAACCCGTTTGTTCGCCGAAGGCGTAACACGCAGCACAATTCGTGGCGTCGCCGCACCCCAAGTGCTGATCGAAGTGCCATCTGCGCAGTTGATTGCCAACGATGTCACCATGTCCCTAATCGCCAGCGCGATTGCGGCAGAGGTGAATGCTGATCCCGCAGGTGACGTTGCAGGGGCAAACGCCCGCGTGCGCACTGGAACCCAAAAGCGTAGCGTTGAAGAAGTCTCCGGCGTAGTTTTGCGGTCAAACCCTGATGGCAGCACGCTAACAGTTGGTGAAGTGGCACGGGTGTTGCGCCAAGGCGTGGACCGCGATCGTGGTTATTTCGTTGGTGATCACCCTGCAATTTCCATTCGGGTCGACAGATCGAATGATGGTGATGCAATCGAAATGCAAGCGGTGGTTCAAGAGGTAGCAGACACCTTGCAGCTTACGTTGCCCCGCGATGTATCCATCAGTTTGATCCGCGCTCGGGCCGAAGCAATTTCAGATCGCCTTGACATCTTGATCGACAACGCGCTGGTAGGATTGATGTTGGTTGTCGCATTGCTGTTTTTATTCCTCAATGCACGCACCGCATTCTGGGTTGCCGCGGGTATTCCCGTTGCCCTGATGGCTGCAATCGCTTTGATGTATATCGGTGGACTGACGATTAATATGATCAGCCTTTTTGGTTTGATCATCACGCTGGGTATCGTTGTGGATGACGCGATTGTCGTGGGTGAACATGCCGATCACCGTGCTCGTCATTACGGCGAAGCCCCCGTTATAGCCGCTGAAAATGCAGCGCGGCGCATGGCGATGCCAGTGTTTGCCGCCACCTTAACAACGGTCATCGCATTCTTTGGACTGGTGGCTGTGGGTGGTCGTTTTGGCAGTTTGATCGCGGATATTCCGTTTACAGTTATCGCGGTTTTGATCGCTTCGCTTGTTGAATGTTTCCTGATCCTGCCCAACCACATGTCCCATGCGTTGGTCGCCGTGAACAAACGTCGCTGGTATGATTTGCCAAGCCGTGTGGTGAATATTGGGTTCGATTGGTGTCGTACCAACTTATTTCGCCCCTTTATGGGGTTGGTCATTCGTGCCCGTTATGTTGTGCTAGCTGGCGTCGTCGCTGTGCTGGCCAGCCAAGTGATCCTTGTTATCAGTGGTGAGGTGCAATGGCGTTTCTTTAATGCGCCTGAACGTGGTTCCGTCACCGGAAACTTTGCGATGACTGAGGGGGCAACGCGCGAAGACACTCTTGAAATGATGCGCGAAATGCAACGCGCCACCAATGCTCTGGCGGCAAAGCGCGAGGCAGAAACTGGCGTTAACCCTGTCGATTTTATCATGGCCGAAGTGGGTGGCAATGCGGGGCGCGGCCTTGCAGGTGCAGAAAGCAAAGATGGCGATCTTCTGGGTGCGATTTCAATCGAATTGATCGATGCCGATTTACGCAAAGGGTATTCCAGCTTTGCCTTTGTGTCTGAATTGCAAGACATGGTGGCAAACCATCCGCTTGTTGAAACGGTCAGTTTCCGTTCATGGCGCTCTGGCCCGGGTGGGGACGGGATGTCGGTTCAGTTCTTTGGCGCAGATACTGATGTATTAAAGGCTGCCAGTCAGGACCTGCAAAAGGCTTTGGCCATCTACCCAGAGGTCAGCGCGGTTCAAGACAATTTGGCTTATGACAAAGAGGAACTGATTTTGGACCTCACGGCCCAAGGTCAGGCGCTTGGCTTTACCATCGACACATTAGGGCGTGCGTTGCGCAATCGCCTGAATGGCATTGAGGCGGCGACATTCCCTGATGGGGCCCGTAGTGCCAGCATCCGTGTTGAAGTGCCCAGCAGCGAGTTGACCGCAGATTTCATGGAGCGGATGCAGATGCGTGCGCCAAGTGGCATCTACGTTCCCTTGGCTGATTTGGTCAGCGTTGAACGCCGTACTGGCTTTAGCACCGTACGCCGCGAAAACGGGGTGCGTCTGATTTCTGTAACGGGTGATGTATCAGAGGATGATCCAGCCCGTGCCACCGAAATTAATCGCGCTTTGGAAGAAGAGATTCTACCAAATATTGCGTCCACGCGTCAGATCGAATGGCGGATGACGGGCCTAAGTGAACAGGAAAGCACGTTCTTAAATGATGCCATGACGGGTCTGATCTTGTGTCTGACCGGTATTTATCTTGTACTGTCGTGGGTCTTTGGCAGTTGGACGCGTCCTATGGTGGTTATGGCCATAATCCCCTTTGGGTTGATTGGAACAATCTATGGTCACGCTGCATGGGGTGTTCCCCTTAGCATGTTCACGGTTATTGGTTTGCTGGGGATGACAGGTATCATCATCAATGACTCAATCGTTTTGGTGACATCCATTGACGAATACGCCGAAGACCGCGGGCTGGTTCCCTCTATCATCGACGGTGCATCAGATCGTTTGCGCCCGGTGATGCTGACAACATTGACCACCGTTCTAGGTATGTCGCCCCTGCTATATGAGGGGTCACAACAAGCGCAGTTTTTGATGCCGACCGTGATTACGCTGGTTTATGGCCTTGGGTTCGGGATGGTGCTGGTGCTGTTGGTTGTACCCGCGTTGATCGCCGCACAACACGATGTCTCACGCCACATTACCGCGATGCGTCGTGGTGTGAGATCGCGGGCCAGTGGTGTCGCATGGGGCCTTCGCGCCCTCTGGGTCGCGGTCTTTGCGTGGGGTGGGGTAACATTGGGCTGTGCAATATGGTTCAAACAATTGCCAGAGCAGATTACAAACGCATTCCCGATGGCGGCAAACATGTCGCCAATGACAGGGGCGTTGGGCCTTTTCATAATCGGCAGCGCAGCACTGGTTCTAACCACCTACATTATCCTAGCGCTTGGCTTTCAGATCGGCGCATTGCGCAGACGCCGCGCTGCTTAACCGGCGCTGCAGCCGCGAATATCAATGGTGTGGTTCGATCCCAGAATGGTTATGCGCACGTCAGAGCGGGTCACCGAAAACGCGGTACCTGATGAATGGAACATCTGTGAGACGGCAACCAACTGACTTCCTTTGCGGGTGGTTACAGGTTCGCTGACCCAGATGGTGTCTTGACCTGCTTCAATAACAGTCTCTTCACGGCCACCAGCTGATGGAACGGTCACACGTGCCTCAATCTGCATCCCGTTATCAGTTGGGGTTAGGTGACAAGTTGCGGATTTCACGCCAGCTTCAGACGCGGAAAATGGGGCAGAGGCTAAGGCAGATGCAATTTCTGGGGTAGGAAATGAACCTACACCCTCCAGCTTAGCGTCAAATTTCAAAGTGTAGGGCGCACAAATGTCTGAACAGATGCCGATGTCCATACGACCCTTTAGGCGGATCGGTTGGCCATCGTGTTTGGGGGCGATGTGTAGGGGGATGACCAACTGCTTTTTATATCCAATAGAGCGGACGCCACTGTCATAAACAACTTTGGGCTGCGGCCATGTGATCTGCATCTGACCAATGTTGCGCGCACCTTTCCAGCTGAACAGCGGGGGAATACCAGAATCACCGGGGGCACGCCAATAGGTCTTCCATCCATCCTCCAACGACAACTTGATTGCAGCGACACGGCGACCGTCTGCGAGTTCCCAACCTTGCAGAACCTCAACCGAAACGGGGGGATGGTCGCTTGCTAAAATTGGAATTGCCATAAGGGCGGTAAGGGCAATAGCGGACATTGAAGTTTTGATCATAACCCATAAATGGAGAGCACCGGACGAAAAGCCAAGTCACGATGGAGTTAGCTATGTTTCGCTGCTGCTCACACTCTCATGTTTATGGCACTTGCGCCACAGTATGCGAACGGCGCAGAATAGAGCCAAGAACCGAATGTTGGAGAGACGCGTGACCACGAACCCAATTGAAATGTCTGGACAATTGGCTGGCAAAGTGTTGATCGCTATGCCCAACATGGGCGACACGCTGTTTGACCAATCGGTGATTTATCTTTGTGCTCACTCTGAGGAAGGGGCGATGGGGCTCATCGTCAATAAACCCGCAGAGGGTGTGGTTTTGGGTGATGTACTGGGTCAATTAGATGTCGAGGTGAACCCTAAGGTCCAGAAAATGGGGGTTCACGTGGGTGGTCCCGTCGAAACAGCGCGGGGATTCGTTCTGCACACCCGTGATTTTCAATCCGACCTTCACAGTCTGAATGTTGACGAAGACTTTGCGATGACTGGTACTATGGATGTGCTTGAGGCGATGGGCCAAGCCAAAGGGCCAATGCGGTCGCAACTGATGTTGGGATATTCTGGGTGGGGCGCAGGGCAGTTGGAAGAGGAGATTCGCCAAAATGGCTGGCTGATCTGTGAAGCATCGCCCGAATTGGTGTTTGAAACGGATGACGGTGACAAATGGCCAAAAGCATTGGCCAGCATCGGTGTTAGCCCTTTGACGCTTTCTGCATCTGCGGGCCGTGCCTAATTCAACGCGGCGCTGCAGCCCGACGTAAACGATCATTTATCGCGCGGCCCAAACCCGTTTGAGGGATAGGGGCAATCGCAATTGGTTTTCCGATCTTGTCCAATTGATGAAGGTGATCAAACAGGTTGGCTGCGGCCACAATCAAGTCGGCATTTTCTGATAGGTTAAGATCACATTGCATTGGGCCAAAGCCTAAGAACAGTTCATCGCTCATAGCACTGGATACGTTTAACCGCACCACCTCGTTTGGCGCGTAGTGGGATTCCATCTGGCCGGGGGCAGTGATTGTTTTTGGGGTCTCTTGTGACAGACCAACGCTCAGCATCTTTTCAATTGTCTCAACGGCAACTCCGCCGTGGCGCAGCAACGCAACATCGGGCGCTAGGCCCAGAATTGTACTTTCCAACCCAACGGTGCATGCACCGTCATCCAATACGGCCGCGATTTTGCCAAATAGACCGTCCAAGACATGTTGCGCGGTTGTTGGACTAATGCGGCCTGACGGATTGGCCGATGGCGCAGCGATTGGTGCATTTGCCAATTCCAATAGGCGCTGGGCGGTAGGATGGTTTGGAACGCGTATCGCCAATGTTTCCAAGCCAGCGGTCACCAATGATGACAAACCATGCCCTTCGCGCAGCGGCAGCACTATCGTCAACGCGCCGGGCCAAAATTGGTCTGCCAAGAGTTGGGCAGTCTCGTTCCACATCACATATTTCTGGGCACTGGCAACATCAGGCACATGGACGATCAACGGATTAAAGCTGGGCCGTCCTTTGGCTTCATAAACGCTTGCGACAGCTTTTCCGTTTCGCGCGTCAGCACCCAATCCGTAAACGGTCTCGGTTGGAAAGGCGACCAAATCACCACTTTGTAGCAAGCCAGCAGCGCGCGCCAAATCCGCATCATTTGCATGAAGGTGCAGTGTTTGCATCGTGCTTATATTGCCCCCTACGTGACGCGGCGTTTTGATTGCCTGTTTTGGTGATGCACCTCATGGTGCGTTTAAACCAGTCTAATACAAGGCCATCCGCTGCTTGCCAAGCTGGGCAATGTGCGAAGCCCTGTGCACCGACGTTATACCGACGTTAAACAGATGCCGATTTTAAGAGGTTCAGATGCCATACCGCGCCCCCCTTGATGAATATAACTTTCTTTTTGACCACGTTGTTGGGTTGGGCAAAGTCCGCCAAACAGATCGGTTTGAGGATGCGAGCGATGACCTGACCCGTGCCATTCTGACTGAAGCTGGAAAACTGTGTGAAGAGGTCATGGCTCCCCTTCAACGGGCTGGTGACATGACCCCATCCTACCTTGAAAACGGTGTTGTTCGCACGGCAGATGGATATGCCGATGGCTTCAAGGCGATTGCGGAAGGCGGATGGATTGGCATGTCTGCTGACCCTGCATTTGGCGGCATGGGTTTGCCCATGACTGTGACCACAGCGGTCAATGAAATGATGTCTGCAGCCTGTCTATCCTTGCAGCTTGCGCCTTTGATGTCACAGGGTCAGATTGAAGCGCTTGAGCATCACGCATCTGACGCAATCAAAGACATTTATTTGTCCAAACTGATATCAGGCGAATGGACAGGAACTATGAACCTGACCGAACCTCAGGCTGGGTCTGATGTCGGGGCGCTAAGTTCCAAGGCTGAAGAGAATGGTGATGGCACCTACCGCGTGAGTGGCCAGAAAATATACATTTCTTGGGGCGATAATGATTTCTCTAGCAACATTTGTCATCTTGTTTTGGCCCGTTTGCCCGGTGCGCCTGCAGGTACGAAAGGCATCAGCCTTTTCCTTGTTCCCAAATACTTGCCAGACGAAAACGGTGAAGCTGGTGTCGCCAATTCACTGAAAGTTGTGAGCCTAGAGCACAAGATGGGTCTGCATGGATCGCCAACTTGCGTGATGCAATATGATGATGCTACCGGCTGGCTTGTCGGTCCAGAGGGCGGTGGCATGGCGGCCATGTTTACCATGATGAACAACGCGCGTTTGGGTGTCGGATGCCAAGGGATCGGCGCAGGCGAGGGTGCCTATCAACACGCACTGGCCTACGCACTGGATCGCAAACAAGGCCGCACACCGGTTGAGGGTGGCAACGGCACAATCGTGGATCACGCCGACGTGCGCCGTATGTTGTTGAGCATGAAAGCCGACCTATTCGCGTCTCGCGCCATCGCATTGTCCTGCGCCGTAGCCATCGACATGGGCACCGCCACGGACGAGGCCGAATGGAAAGCCCGCGCAGCATTTCTTACCCCCATCTCCAAAGCCTTCGGCACCGACGTCGGTATCGAAGTTTCCAATACAGCCCTTCAGGTCCACGGTGGCATGGGTGTGATCGAAGAAACAGGGGCTGCGCAGTACTCTCGTGATGTGCGGGTGACTGCGATTTATGAAGGCACAAATGGTATCCAAGCAATGGATTTGGTCGCTCGTAAGATGATGGATGGTGGCGAAGTTGCCAATGGTCTGATCGATGAGATTGAGGCCCATGCTGAGGCAGCACGCGATCGCTTCCCCAACATGGCTGATGACGTCTGGCAGGCATGTGAAAGCCTGCGGGAGGCAACGGATTGGCTGAATTCGGAAACTGATCTAAATCAAAGGTTTGCAGGTGCTGTTCCATACTTACGTGCTTTCGCACGGATCCTAGGTGGACATATGCATTTGGCTGCGGCCTTGGCAGACAATAAGGGTGGCAAACGCGAAAAATTGGCGCGATTCTATATCAAACGCCTGATGCCAGAATACGTTGGATTGTTGGCACATGCCCAGTCTGGTGCTGAAGATTTGTATGCGATCACGGTCGAAGAATTGGTATCCTGATGGGTGATATTGCGCCTAAAGGCCTGAACTACCCATGGGAAGCGCCACCTGAACATGGTGTTCCGATTGAAGTTGCTGAAGGGGTCCTTTGGTTCCGCCTTCCGCTGCCGATGAAGTTGGATCACGTGAATGTTTATGCATTGGATGAGGGTGACAGCTGGACGGTTATCGACACCGGTTTTGCGTCAAAAAAGTGCAAGGCAATCTGGCAAGGTATGATGGATGGCCCATTGGGCGGCAAGCCGATCAGCCGTGTGGTTGTGACCCATCACCACCCAGACCACATTGGTTTAGCGGGATGGTTAAAAAGCGATTTTGGGGCTGAGCTTGTTACCACACGGACAGCATGGCTGACCGCACGTATGCTAACTTTGGATGTTCAAGAAGTGCCCAACGCTGAAACATTGGCGTTTTATAAACTGTCTGGGATGGATGCTGAGTTATACGCGAAACGTGCAACTGAACGCCCTTTCAATTTTGCCGATATCGTTGCACCTATTCCTTTGGGGTATACACGAATCCAAGAAGGTGAGCAGATCAAAATGGGTGGCCGCACGTGGGACATTCATATGGGGAATGGTCATGCGCCGGAGCATGCCACCTTCTGGAGTCAAGATGACAATCTGGTCCTCGCAGGCGATCAAATCCTATCTTCCATCAGCCCGAACGTTGGCGTTTATGCAACGGAGCCAATGGCCGACCCCATTGGTGAATGGCTAGAGGCCTGTGAACGCCTGAACCTATTGGTGCAGGATGATCACTTGGTGCTGGGCGGCCATAAGTTGCCGTTTACAGGTTTGCCGCAACGCATGCGTCAGCTGATTGAAAATCACCATAGCGCTCTGAAACGGTTGGAAAAATACATTGAACCGCCAAAATCAGCGTCAGAATGTTTCTCTTGTTTGTTCAAAAGACCGATAGGTGAGGGCGAATATGGGCTCGCACTTGTTGAGTCTGTCGCGCATTTATCGCACCTATATCAAACAGGCCTTGCGACTCGTGAACTGCGTAGCGACGGCGCGTGGGTGTACCAAAGCAAAGGATAAAGCATGGGCGATTGGGTTAAGACAGCAGAAGCCGTAGAAGCAGACGCGCTGCCACGTGTTCACGAAGTGCATGCAGATCCCGCGACGCCTAATGCTGGTAACAATCCTGTCCCAAGTGGCGTCGCCAAGACACCGGTGCAAAAGAAAAGCTAAGCGCAATGGGCTTATGAACGCCTGATCATCTACCTTAAGAACTTTGAGGAGCAGCTTGATAACGAACATGAGGCTGCGATGGGGTTTTCTGGTGGTGACGCCGGTGTTCTAAAAATTGAAGGTATGGGTTATTATGACCCTGATACTGTGACATTTTATGGAACGGACCCAGCGGGTGGTCGCACTCAGTTAGTGCAACACGTCACCCAGCTGAATGTAATGCTGCGGGCCGTACCTAAGGATGTTGAAAAGGCTGAACCCAACTGCATTAGTTTTCGTTTGGCTCAAGATTTGGATGACGACAACGAACAGCCAGTTGAGGGTGTATGAACAATTTACACAATGTTTCTGGCCTGTGCCCCTTTGACGTGGTGACAGCGCGTGCCAGTTGATATAACCAGCACGAAATTATTGAGACCAATTCTACCAAGGAGAGACACATGGCTGAGCATAAACACGGCGAAATGAATTCAGAAACTCAAAAGAGCAGCTATGATGCGTTCATCAAATTCGGAACATGGTCCATCGTGGTTGTGATTGGGATTTTGGTATTTATGGCGATTTTTGCACGTTAATTTAAATTAGTTGTTTGGGGTTTAGGGTGTGCGGATTTTAGCGAGTTTAATAGTCGTTGCGTTTTTGGCGGCATGCTCATCTCAGCCCGCAAGCATCCAAGCAACTGACGAAATTATTGCGGAAACTGCGTATCGTGCGCCGGGACCTACGACAATGACGTTGATCACAATGATCGACAATGGCACGCAATCAGGCGCGCATACCGCCCTGATAGTCAACGGATCACAACGTGTGATTTTTGATCCTGCTGGATCATTCCAAAATGAAAGAGTGCCGCGCCGCGATGACGTGTTGTACGGTATTCGCCCTGCTGTCTTGGCAGCTTATAAAGGTGCGCACGCCCGTTCTGAGTATCACATTGTGCTGCAAACGGTTGAAGTTAGGCCAGACGTCGCTGAACAAGCGATTCGTTTGGCTATTGCCCGTGGCAGCGTTGGTGATGCGCAATGTGCTGCTTCTACTATTGCTTTGTTAAAGCAACTTGATGGTTTCTCGCAGATGTCGAGCACCTTGTTCCCCAAGCGCTTGATGAACAATTTTGCGACGCTTCCAGGCGTTCAGACAGAGAAGTATTACGAAGATGATGAAGGTACGATCCTTGATGGCATCGCCAAGGTTCAACTTTAATCTAACGTCTCTGCTTAACCGAATAAGTACAACCCAAGCCCAAGAGTGATAGCACCTGTGCAAATTGCAACGATGACGTTGCGGGTCCATGCGCCAACGCTGAAGGTCACGATTGCAGCAATCAAGCGAACAGGTTCAGGACCGGTATTTGCTTCGTTGGACAGTGCAACCATTGGTGCGATCAGTGCGGGGATAATCGCGACAGCTGTATAGCGCAGGTATCTAAGCGCCCATGCTGGTAGTGGGCGATCCCCAACCAACCCCAAGAACGAAAAGCGCAGCATGAAGCTGCCGATTCCCAAAGCAAAAATGATGAACCAAAGGCTGCCTTTGTCGATCATGGCCCAGCCTCTTGTTTACTTGTAACCCAAACTTCGGTCCGTGATCCGGCTGCCATGCCTGCAAATCCTGCGATAATCAGGCCCAGTGAATACGGAACGTTGATGCAGATTAAACTGACAACGATTGCCGTGATCGCAGCAACTAGGTGTGACAGGCTGCGTATCATCGGGGCAATCATTGATAGGAACGCGATTGGCAGGGCAAAGTCGATCGGGATGCTTGGTGACAGTTGGGTGCCCAGTGCTGCGCCCAGAAAGCTACAAATGAACCATGCGCCCATGACTAAGGTACATGTCCCAAAATAATACGCTGTGCGCTGTGGTACGCTCATGTTTGGTGCATCTTCGAATTTCGCATGCGCCAATGCATAACTTTGGTCGACCAACATGTATGACATCAAAACCCGTTGCCAAAGGGGTGCCGTCCCAAGGTAAGGTGTGATGGCAGCGGAATACATCGCAACGCGCAGGTTCACAGCGAGTGCAGAAATCAAAACGATCAAGGTTGGCGCTTCTTTTTGCATCAACTCAAGGGCAGTGAATTGGGCGGCTCCGGCGATGACCACAAAGGAAAAGCTCATGACCTCAAAAAGGTTCAAACCAGCTTCAGTTGCGATGACACCAAACAGCACGGCAAAAGGCGCGGCGACCAAGATAAAAGGCGCCCCGTCGCGAACGCCCATCCAGTAGGCGGATTTGGTGGTGGTGGATGTCATTTGAAACTCTTAGATTATTATCAAACGACTAGCTGTCAAAAGGTAGGGATGCAATTGGCAAGATCAGATGA
>CAJJAR010000047.1 GCA_905182105.1 uncultured Paracoccaceae bacterium | reverse complement strand
CTAGTAATCACCCACCACGTCAGACGCAATGCGCATGACAGTGGGCGACAGGCCGCAAGGTGTGGCAGGGGACTGTAACTCCCTCGCGGAGACGCACGCCTGGTTCGATTCCAGGGTCGCCCACCATAATACTTCTCCAATGTTTCATTGTTTTGTACCTGATACTCCTTGCTCAGGAGTTTTCAATTTCAACCATTTGATTTTCAGTAAATACAGCTGTTTGTTGCCTCTGGCAAAATGATCATAAGTATGCACAGTCGCCATAGGGCAAAGACTATCAAGTAGCTTTTCTCGTCTACGCTTAATGAAAATCTCTACTTGGAAATAATTTGTTAGCCTGATCCCGTGGATGAAATGCACGACCAGCAGAAGTAGACGCCCTAGCACGAGGGGCATCATCAGCTTGAGGCAATGTCTCGCCAACGCTGTTATCCATTGGGTGACCAAGTTCAGACAGCTTGTAAGACATGTCCTGAATATCCTGTGCAATCAGATGAACAACGATACCCTCCCGTTGAAGATACCCAGACACCTTCAACAACCGGGCCCCCATCACGATAGCGCGAAAATGTTCGTAGACTTTTGCCCAGACCACAACATTACTGACACCAGTTTCATCCTCAAGCGTCAGGAATACAACGCCAGAGGCCGTGCCAGGACGTTGGCGAGTAATCACTAATCCACACACTGTGACACGCCCAAGTGGGACATTTGGCAGTTCTGCGTGGGGAGTGATGTTGGAGAATGACGGACGTATCAACTCAACAGGATGCGCGCGAAGCGACAGGCGCATAGCAACATAGTCTTCCACCACGGCCTCCCCCAAGTTCATAACTGGCAGCGTGACAGTTGGTTCGTTAATAGCTTCACCGTCAATGGGATCATTAAACAACGGTAAAGGCGTATCAGCCCTGATAGCTTTGACCTGCCACAGCGCATCCCGACGTGCCAAGCCTATTCCCGTGAATGCATCCGCTTCGGCCAAGCGTTCCAATGCACCAGATGTAACACCGGCACGGTGCCACAGGCTGGGAATGTCATGATACCCATTCCCACGGGCGTTCACTATCCAATCGGCATCCTCTTTTCTCATACCTTTTATCTGCCGAAGTCCCATTCGTAGGGCCAAAGCACCATCTGTTCGTTTCTCCAAATGGTTATCCCAATTCGAATTGTTAACGCAGATGGGGCGCACTTCGATACTGTGTTCGCGGGCATCGCGTACAATTTGGGCCGGTGCATAGAACCCCATCGGCTGGGAATTCAGCAATGCACAAGCGAATGCAGCAGGGTGGTGACACTTCAACCATGCCGACACATAAGCCAGCATTGCAAAGGCTGCAGCATGGCTTTCAGGAAAACCATATTCACCAAAACCCTCAATTTGGGTGAAACAACGGTCTGCAAAACCGGTATCATAACCGCGCTCGAGCATACCGTTGATAAAGCGATCTCTGAACGTGCCAATCGTCCCCATTTTTCGAAATGTCGCCAAGGATCGCCGCAGGTGGTCAGCTTCTTCGGGGGTGAACCCTGCGGCCACAACCGCGATTTGCATTGCCTGTTCCTGGAACAACGGCACACCGTATGTTTTGCCCAATACGGCTTCCAACTCAACTGACGGAAAGCTAATCGCTTCCTTGCCCTGTCGTCGATTGATGTAGGGATGGACCATTCCGCCCTGAATGGGTCCTGGGCGCACAATCGCAACTTCGATCACCAGATCGTAAAATGTACGAGGTAACATCCGTGGCAGAAAGTTCATTTGCGCACGGCTTTCCACCTGAAACACACCCACAGTATCGGCCACACAAAGCATATCGTATGTCTTCGTATCTTCTTGCGGAACTGTTGCAATAGAAAGTTCAGGGCCATCGTGGGTTGTGATAAGGTCAAAGCATTTGCGGATACAGGTCAGCATTCCAAGCGACAGAATATCAACCTTGAGAATGCCCAAAGTATCAATGTCATCCTTGTTCCACTCGATCACAGTGCGATCTTCCATCGCGGCATTTTCGATCGGACAGAGCTCATCAAGCCGCCCTTGAGTAATGACAAAGCCACCAACATGTTGGGACAGATGGCGTGGAAAACCAATCACTTCGCCAATTAAACGCAGAGTTTGTCCAAGCCTGCGATCGCTTGGATTAAGACCTAGTTCGCGTATCCGTTTTTCATCAACAACATTGCCAGACATCCCCCAGATTTGCCCAGTAAGACCAGACAACACATCTTGTGATAGCCCCATGACCTTACCCACTTCACGAATGGCAGCACGTGTTCGGAAATGAATAACTGTGGCACATAGGCCAGCCCTGTGTCGGCCATACTTTTCGTAAATGTGCTGGATTACCTCCTCGCGGCGTTCATGTTCAAAATCGATGTCAATGTCAGGTGGCTCACCGCGGTGTTCCGACATGAAACGTTCAAATACCATTGTGATGGTTTCAGGCCCAACATCTGTCACGCCCAATGCATAGCAAATAATTGAGTTTGCTGCCGATCCACGCCCCTGGCATAGAATGCCTTTAGATCGTGCAAAGACAACGATGTCATACACTGTCAGGAAGTATGAGGCGAACCCAAGTGTATTCACCAATTTCAATTCTTTACGTACCAAACCCTGAACCCGCTCAGAGGTGCCATTAGGATAGCGTCTTTTCAGGCCAAGATGCGTGAGGCGAACCAATCTGTCTTGTGCACTTTCTCCATTTGCGGCTTCTGTTGGGTATTCATACGAAAGTTCTGAAAGGCAAAAGCTACATTTGGTAACGATATCTTGTGTCCGTCTGATCGCAGCTGGGTGATTGAGGAACAATCGCGCCATATCCTGCTCGCCTTTTAATCGACGTTCTGCGTTCGGAAGTGCGCGTTTTCCTATGTCATCAATGGTGCACCTTTCACGCAAGCAGGTCAGCACATCCGCCAACTGACGACGTGATCCGTGATGCATCAACACATCGCCGATGGCGACCATGGGGGCAGACGTGGCATGAGATAGCTCCATGCAGCGATCAAAGCTGGCTTGGTCACTCCCATCGTAACGGGGCGCACATCCAAGAAAGACGTTTGATGGATAGGTCCTTGCCATCGCAGCTATGAAGTCAGCGGCATCTATGTAATCTTCTTGTGGAACCGCAATTAACGTCATGCCCGAACATCCCTCAAGTAAGTCACGGGACGACAAGTGGCATTCCCCTTTTGGTGCGCGACGTTTGCCAAGAGTTAATAACCGACACAATGCCTCATAACCCTTGCGATCTTTGGGAAGAGCCACCCAATGCACTGCGCTGTCTTCCAACACCAACCGTGTGCCGACAATCAACTTTGGAAGTGGTTTGTTCAATTCAGGGCGGCTGATAGATGTGCCTTGTGAGACTTGCCGACTGCTGTGATCAATCTGCTGGTTTGACCTAATCGAGATATCTTCTGTGATCGACCGTTTGATCTCTTGCAGTGCTGCATAGGCCCGCACCACACCTGCAAGTGAGTTCTGGTCCGTGATTGCGATAGCCGACAAGCCCAGCTCTACTGCACGTGTAACCAACTCTTCGGGATGAGACGCCCCCTTGAGAAAGGTGAAATTGCTGGTGGTACAGAGTTCACCATAGCTCATGCAAATACCCCCTGCACAAACCAATTTGGATTTTGCGGAGTATGAAACATCCACAAGCGATGTCCTTCAAGGGTTTCAACCTTCCAGTAATCACGCACACCGTGACGCCAGTTCTCATCCTCCAACCACCATTCAGGAGCAATGCGTTCTGGCCCTATGATACGGCCAACGGTGAATGACATTGCGCGCCAATTGAACCTGTTTGGTGGACGGTGCCCCCGCGCCGCGACATATTCAGGTGGGAACAAACGAATAGGGCGTGGGTTCACGTTCCCCCAAGATCCCACAGACTCCGACCATGCCGCAGGTGAAACAATAAAGCTATTTTCGGGAATATGGCTTTCAGCTGGCAGAAACCGTTGGATATTTTCCAGCCCGATGCGGTTGCCCAAACGCGTCATCAGATCATGCAAGCCGTCGCTGTTATACTGCGTCTGACTATGCGCCACCTGTTCAACCTGCAACACTTCAACCTGCGTTGCCACAAGGCGCAACTGGTCGATGCCAAAGCCTGCATCAATTCCATCCACACCCTTTTTAAACAACGGCAATATTCTTTGCTGGTCACGCAAGGCCCTTGCAAGCCGCAGTTCAACCTGTTGGTCTGCCCCATCGATACGGCGACAAATCAAGGACAAAACACGTACACCCATCATATCTTGGGTCAGTTTTTCACACAATCGCAATAATAGGCGTTCTACGCCAGCCATTACATCCTTAGCCAAACCAATTGGTTCAGGAAAAGTCAGCCTTGTGGAATAGGTCTGTGGGTTCGCCTCTGGCGAAATACTCTCTGATTGATCTCCTAATGCCTGATCCAGCCGCATCAAGACGGAGGGTCCAAACCTTTGCCCGATTGTTGCACGCGGTAAGTTAGCCAGTTGCCCAATGGTTTTGACGCCCAATCGCTGTAGCGTCGTGTCCTCTTTAGCGCTGATACGAAGGCTGGCGACAGGTAACGCGCTAATGGCTTGGCCTGTCCTCCCCCCCTCTGCACACCCTTCGCCAAATCGTGCCAATGCCCATGCCGCGCCAACCGTATCAGCCAAACCAATGCGCACCGTAAGTTTGGATCGTATCAAACGCGCACGCATGTCATGCAGCATGGCATCCTCGCCACCAAACAGATGCGCAGAGCCTGCAACATCAAGATACAGGCCATCAATCCCACTTTTCCCAACCCAAGGACAGTACCGCTTGGCCCACCTGACAAGGCTATTTTGGAATGCAACATCAGCTTGTAGGTTATGTTCGACGGTCTGAATTTCAGGACAAAACGAACGCGCATCTGCCAACCCCATGCCCCGTTTTAGGCCACGTTGTTCGGCCATGGTACTCAGGCACAACAAACGATTTCCGTTCTTGATATGCGCGACTACGGCAAACGGGCCCTCATAGTGCTTCTTACGCAATATCAGTTCGCTGGACATGCTGGGGAACCACAAAGATACGACGCGCCGTTTCATCCCACCTTACATCCCAACTCGAATTTGTTCCTGATTTGTTCTTATTAAGTGACCACCGCATCTGTGTCGAGTCATCTGATGAGTAGACTGGAGAGACATCCCAGCGTGTCTGCGTTGCGTTGCTGCCCATTCCATCCTTTACTATCATCAAGCCCGTTGATCCGCCAACCTCTGCGGCCAATTGCAGTCTTCGGCCAGCAGTCAACGACAACGGCTTAGTAAGTTCGGCGATGACCAAAGAGACCACACCAGAACGCAATGCCTCTTCTGTTGCAGCCAACACATCAGTTGAATTGCTACATTTGCCGATCAAAATCTGATGCGGATCACAATGGGTTTGAAGTCCTAGGGGGGTCACCACCTCGTGCATCCATCCTTCAGAAAGCCAAATTACCGCATTCCTTGTATTTCCACAGCAAACAGATGCAAAGCCATACGCCCCTGCCCCAGTTACCTCATGGTAGCGGGAAGGTTTGAGCGGGAAAACATCTGAGAATCGGACAAGCATTTCCCATTATGTTCACTAAATGTTCCAACCTCAAGGGTCCGTTGTTCAAGATTAACGGCGTAAATTGTCTGTGATGTTGAGGAAAGTAACAAAATTACAAAATTTCAAACGCCCTCATCGAGCGGACCGAAGTACACATCTTGCCTCGGCAGACAATTAAAATGTTCTAAAAGGAAAGGGTGGTACGGGTGAAGGGACTCGAACCCCCACGCCATAGGCGCTTGGACCTAAACCAAGTGCGTCTACCAATTCCGCCACACCCGCACACATGTCCTATTTGGACGATTGAGCAATTAGCAAAGGTTTGCGCGGGATGAAAGGGAAAATGCGTAAAAAACCACAACTATTTTTAATGGCTAAAAAAACTGGCGTATTTGACCGAATTCATCATGGGTTGAAATTAACCTAGAGGCAGGTTGCAGTAAAAAAGAGACGCCAATGAAACCGAAAACTGTCAGGCGTGTCAAAAGCGAACAAGATTCGCAAACACGCGCATACCCTATGCACGCTGGCATTGTTGCTGGCAGCATAATCTTTACAGTAGAAGGCAAAATCCCTGTAGAATACCTATAGCCCGGCGACAAAGTCCCCACACGCGATTCAGGGATGGTTGAACGGCTGCATACATTCGTTCACCGCACTTCAGCTGCGGCTGTTGCGATCAAAGCTGGTTCGCTGGGGCAAACCCACCCCGGCCACAATGTCATTACCCCTGCAGAACAACATATATTGGTGCGCGACTGGCGCGCAAAATCAATGTTTGGAAAAGCCCAGACAGTTGTAGAGGCCGGTGATTTGATCGATGGTGAATTCATCACTGATCTAGGAACACGCGATTTGCATCTGGTGCATCTTACTTTCGGCAGACAACACGTCATCCATGCGGACGGTTTGGAAATTTCAGTACCACTGGCAAAAGCTATGGCTGCTATCGCAGCCTAGACAAGCCTTCTAAATAATGACGTATAGCCCCAATCGGGGCTTTACGTATTTTTACTGAACCTAAACACAAATACACTGACTGATGACGAAAATAAGCGATTCAACTTTGCTTACTTTTTAATCAATAAGCATTAAAATAATGCAGTCAGGCAAAACCTCCCCCCCACCCACATCACTTCGCTTCTCAAATCTGGACCTCCACGTCTTTAAATGAGAAGAAATGCTCAAAGCCATGCCATGGGAGGCCCACGTGAAAAAGATCGAAGCGATTATCAAACCCTTCAAACTTGATGAGGTTAAAGAGGCTCTTCAAGAAGTTGGTGTCCAAGGCCTTAGCGTTATTGAGGTCAAAGGTTTCGGTCGTCAAAAAGGCCACACAGAGTTGTACCGTGGTGCAGAATACGTTGTCGACTTTTTACCAAAAGTAAAAGTTGAAGTTGTCCTTGACGACGACCAAGTGGACGCAGCTATCGCAGCTATCGTTGATGCTGCTAAAACAGACAAAATTGGTGACGGCAAAATCTTTGTCTCCCCTGTTGAACAAACAATTCGCATCCGTACCGGTGAATCCGGTTCTGACGCGCTTTAATAACCACCACAATAGAACATACGAACACGAAGGACCACGAAATGAGCAACCTACTTCTTGATATGATCAAAGATGAAGCAGCCGACTACGTCGATGTGCGCTTCACAGATCCACGCGGTAAACTACAGCACGTTACGTTGTGCGCTGACCAAGTCGACGAAGACTTGATCGCTGAGGGCTTTATGTTTGACGGGTCTTCTATTGAAGGCTGGAAATCAATCGAAGCATCAGACATGAAATTGATGATGGATGTGGACAGCGCATATGTTGACCCGTTCTATGCAGAAAAAACAATCTGCGTTCACTGTTCTGTCGTTGAGCCAGACACGGGCGAAGCCTACACACGTGACCCACGCGGCACAGCGCAAAAAGCTGAGGCTTATTTGATTTCTTCAGGTATTGGTGACGTTGCTTACATGGGTCCGGAAGCCGAGTTCTTCCTGTTTGACGACGTGCGTTACTCAAACACAATCAATAAAGTGTCTTACGAAGTTGATGCTACGGATGCGTCTTGGAACACCGACACCGAATACGAAATGGGTAACATGGGCCACCGGCCTGGCATCAAAGGCGGTTACTTCCCAGTAAACCCAATTGATGAAGCACATGATCTACGCGGCGAAATGCTTTCTACGATGAAGCGTTTGGGCATGAAAGTTGACAAGCACCACCACGAGGTTGCATCTTGCCAACACGAACTGGGCTTGATTTTTGGCTCACTAACAAAACAAGCCGATGAGTTGCAAAAATACAAATATGTTGTTCACAACGTAGCGCACGCATACGGTAAATCAGCGACCTTTATGCCAAAGCCAATCGCTGGTGATAACGGCACTGGTATGCACGTGAACATGTCCATCTGGAAAGATGGCAAGCCATTGTTCGCAGGCGACAAATACGCTGACCTGTCCCAAGAAGCGCTATACTTCATCGGCGGCATTCTACACCACGCAAAAGCCCTGAACGCCTTCACAAACCCCGGTACAAACAGCTACAAGCGCTTGATCCCAGGTTTTGAAGCACCAGTTCTGCGCGCATATTCTGCAAGCAACCGCTCTGGCTGCGTTCGTATTCCATGGACGGAGTCCCCGAAAGCAAAACGCGTCGAAGCGCGTTTCCCAGATCCATCTGCGAACCCATACCTTTGCTTCTCTGCCTTGTTGATGGCGGGTCTAGACGGCATCCAAAACAAGATCGACCCAGGCGAAGCCATGGATAAAAACCTGTATGACCTACCAGCAGAAGAGCTGGCAGCGATACCAACAGTTTGTGGTTCCTTACGCGAAGCTTTGGATGAATTGCGCAGCGGCATGGATTTCTTGTTGGCTGGTGACGTGTTCACAAAAGACCAAATCGAAGCCTACATAGCGCTTAAAATGGAAGAGGTTGAGCGTTACGAGCACACACCTCACCCAGTTGAGTACGCAATGTACTATTCCTGCTAAGCTCTAAAATTCTTCTGGATTTAATTATTTAAATTAAAACGAAGGCGCTCCATTTGGGGCGCCTTTTTTAGTTGGAAATTACAATATCTCGAGCCTGAATATCTCATCCTTTACCCTTCCCTCCAGAGTCGTCCATCCTCTTTTAAATTATATTGAGCGCTGTATTCTTAGACTTTTCAAAACCATCTATATTCTCTACCACCATTGCAATCTCACCCCTTCCAGCGCAACTTTTGCGACAGGAACAATCGCAGCAGACCGCAACCAAAAATCGTTTAAATATATCCTCGAAAATTTATGCGGCGTGCAGTTCAACCAACACCACCTCCCAAAGACGAAGGCTTCCATTGCCGCCTTCTTTGTGTCTTTCGAAAAAAAGCAAAGTGTCCCCACCGGCGTAATACCGGCAATCCACCCCATGGAAGTTGAATATAGAAGATGCATGGGCGATAGCATCGTTATCTCAGCCATCACAACACTAACATATGACTGACCCTACTCCGCATTTTTTCAAAATTCACGCGATTGGCCCGTTGAAATTAGTGGAAAAGGGCGTAATCAACATTTCAACAAAGGGCGCGAAGCACGACGAATTGGGCCATACGCAATTCTTGCTAGGCCAAGCCCCTAGAAACGGCGTTGATGCGAATGGTGACAAAAAGTTTGATTTCCACAATGTAACCGATGCGCTGGCTTCAACTAAAAACTTCTTAACAGGGAAAAGTTGGAAGCGTGGCAAAGCGTTCCCAATAGGCCAACGAAATTACAGATCCATTCAGCAGAAGAATGCTGCTGTCGTTTGTTAGAAAGCCATTGCGATCATGGCGGCAGAGATCGACCGACAACCCCTTTCATCTGCCTGGCTTTCTTGAACCTAACTATCTTGAAATTCAAAAACCTAGCGACCCGGCAAACAAATTTTCCAAGCCTCAAATGCTGTAGTGAAATTATCACGGCTGACTAAGTTCAACTTGCGAATTTAATACCCGATCCACTTGCTCTATCCAAAATCACAGTGCACTGTTCAACTGGGAGGTTGACGAGAGAATCTAAAGTCATGTTTTTAGACCACTCGTTTTGATTAACTCCAATACAATTTCTGGGAGGAAATAGATGCAAATTACTAAAAAAATATTGGGTGCAAGCGCACTGGTTGCAGCTTCATTCACATTCGTAGGTGCTGCACAGGCAGACGTTTGCGATACACCATCTAAACTTGGCGATTTGGGCAGTTTTGAAGGTGAAGTCATCACCGTCGCAGGCTCTATGGAAGGCCAAGATGAGAAAATGTTGCTGAACACAGTGAGCTGCTTTGAGAAAGCCACTGGCGCGACTGTAAAATACTCCGGTTCTCGTGACTTTGCTGCTTTGATCGTTGCTGATTTACGTTCAAACAACGCGCCAAACATCTCGATCTTCCCGCAGCCAGGCCTTGCTGGTGATATGGCTAAAGAGGGTCACTTGGTTCCACTTGGTGACGACTTGGCATCATGGATGACTGAAAACTATGGTGCTGGCTCGTCTTGGGTTGATTTGGGCACATATGCAGACGCAGATGGCAAAAAAGACTTCTACGGCTTCGCATACAAAATGGACCTTAAATCACTTGTTTGGTACTCACCTGAGCAGTTCGAAGACAACGGCTATGATATTCCGACAACAATGGAAGGCCTAATCGCACTGTCAGACCAAATGGTTGCTGACGGCAATACACCTTGGTGTATCGGTGTTGAATCAGGCAACGCAACTGGTTGGACAGCGACTGACTGGATGGAAGATCTGATGTTGCGCACGACATCACCAGAGAACTATGACAAGTGGGTTTCTAATGAGCTTGCATTTAATAGCCCTGAAGTAATAAACGCCATGGAAGTTTATGGTCAGTTCTCACGCAATGACGACTATGTAGCCGGTGGCGCTTCATCTGTTGCGACAACATTCTTTGGCGATGCGCCAAAAGGTCTGTTCTCTTCACCAGTTAGCTGCCTAATGCACCGTCAAGCGTCATTCATTCCAGCGTTCTTCCCAAAAAAAGGCGAAGAAGTTGCGAATGGCGAAGCAGACTTCTTCTACTTCCCACCATATGAGACAGCAAACCTAGGCAACCCTGTTTTGGGTGCTGGTACATTGTGGACGATGACAAAAGATTCTCCTGCAACACGCGCATTCTTTGAATTCATGACAGAAGCATCTGCTCACGAAGCTTGGATGGGTCAAGGTACGTTCTTGACTGCGCACAAAGGTGCAAGCTTGGACGCATACGCGACACCAGCATTGCGCAAGCAAGGCGAGATCCTGTCAACAGCAACAACCTTCCGCTTTGACGCATCTGACCTGATGCCTGGCGCAATTGGTGCTGGTGCGTTCTGGTCAGAAATGACTGCATTTGCGAACGGTCAAGACGCTCAGACAACTGGTGATAACATCCAGGCTGCTTGGGATGCGATCAAATAAGAAAACCATTGATACAGAGCGCAATTTTCTGCGCTCTGTATCGCCTTAAGCTACCTAGCTGCCACGCTCTCAAAATTCTGGACATCGATATGCGCTCTTTAAAACTTGCAATCGCAAGTAACAGTCTCGCAATTTTTCTGACAATTGTGTTTTTGCTTCCGATCACGGCAATCGTTGCTTTCGTTGTCACGGGCCCATTGGATGATGCAATGGCAAACTTTGGACTGTGGATGCACCGCGCCTTTGAGTGGTCGTTTCCGGAAATGAACACCATTGAGAGGTTTTCTAAAATTGGATTTGCCATACGCTCAGTGATCATCGCTGTTGGTATCTCATTCATGTATTTCGGCATTACAAACTGGCTCAACATGAGTTTGGCGCGCCACCGCGAACGCGACGCTGTCGGACGACAATCTCGTATCGTTGAAGCAATTCAGCCTTGGATTTTTGTGGGTCCTACGCTTGTATTGCTATTACTATTTCTTTTGGTGCCCGCACTTTCGACGCTTGGCCTATCTTTTCAGGAATCAGACGGCACCCCTTCACTACGTAACTACGCCTTTCTTTGGGACCGGGATGCGCTTGGCTACCTGCAGTTCCGTCTGGCTATGCGTAACAGCTTGCTATGGCTGATTTTGGTGCCGACTGTATGTATCAGCTTTGGCCTATTGATCGCTGTTCTAGCTGACTCCGTACGATGGGGAGTTGTCGCCAAAACCTTCATCTTCATCCCACTTGCCATTTCTTTCGTTGGAGCAGCTGTGATTTGGCGCAATATTTTTGCGGGTGGCGGCATCGAGCCACTACAAACGATCAACGGCGTTACACCCTCTTACCAGATTGGCTTAATGAAATCGTTGTTGGGTCATACCGCAGAGTATAATGAACCCCTCTATAGCCTAAAATTCTGGGGGAACTTCTTTCTCATGTGGATCTTAGTTTGGGTTCAAACTGGTTTTGCAATGGTCATCTTTTCCGCAGCTTTACGCGGCGTACCAGAGGATACAATTGAGGCGGCAACAATTGATGGGGCCAATCCTTTCCAAATGTTTTTTCGTATCAAGCTCCCGCAAATTTACTCAACGGTATTAGTCGTTTGGACGACCTTGGTGATCTTAGTACTGAAAGTATTCGATATCCCCTATGCGCTTTCCGCAAACGATGACGACAAGTTATTGTTGGCGACCATGATGGAAAACGCACGGAATAACTGGTCGATCGGTGGGGACAATGTAGACAATTTGTTTGCTGCAATCGCAGTCATGCTAATGCTGACTGTTGTTCCAAACATGATTTTCAATGGCTGGCGCATCCGTCGCGAGCAAAAAGAACTTGGGCATTAAGGAACACAGATGATGATAACCCGTACATTAAGTCATTCTGTTTTGGCGTTGATCGTTTTCATTTGGGTTGTCCCATTTGTCGCGCTTGTTTCAACGTCTCTAAGATCTGAAACAGAAGCGAAAACAGCAGGCTTTTGGACTGCGTTTACGCCGACTGAGCTGGGGCACCGTTTTAGCACCCACGACAAGGGCGATGACACCGAAATTCTAACTATGGCCGGCAACATCCTTGCACGTTTGAACAACGAGGCCTCTGGTTTCCCCGTTACAGGCGATGTCCAATCCATTCTAATAAAAACACGCATCCCTGATCCTGAGAATCCAGAGAAGACAAAACTTGTCCGCAAGCTGGTTCCAGCCGGCGAAGTAATGGGCGTTCGTGGCGGAGACTTTGTTTTCCAAACAAACGGCGACTTTACTTGGACTTTTGAACAACCCGCCACTCCAAAGCCAAAGAACTTGGATGTTTTCATCAATCAAAATCCGGTATTTGGCACTGATGCATACATTGAAGTCCTGTTTGATAACAAAAACGTACCAAACGCGCTAATTTCGTCTTTCATCGTTACCATACCAGCAACGATCATTCCGATAACGATTGCAGCCTTCGCTGCTTATGCATTTGCATGGATGCAGTTTCCTGGACGCGACTGGTTGTTCGTGATTGTTGTGTCCTTAATGGTGGTCCCAACACAACTCGCATTTCTACCTATTCTACAAGGTTTCAGCGGCATCGCCTCTTGGGCAACATCAATGAATCAATGGTTAACAGACTGCGAACTGACCGACACATGTCAGGTTGCATCAAAATCCTTTGCAAGTCTGTGGATTACACACACCGCATTCGGTCTGCCGCTAGCAATTTACCTTTTGCGCAACTACATCGTCGGCCTGCCTAAGGAACTGCTGCAAAGCGCTCGGGTCGATGGCGCAAGCCACCTGCAAATCTTCACTAAGATCATTATTCCGCTTTCGGTCCCTGCCCTTGCATCGTTCAGTATTTTCCAATTTCTGTGGGTTTGGAATGATCTGATCGTTGCTTTGTATATCGGCCCAAACAATGCGGATGATTTAGTGTTCCCAATACGACTTCAAAAACAACTTGGAACATTTAAGGATCAGCTTCACTTATTGAACGCCTCCGCGGTTATCTCCATGATCGTTCCAGTTCTCGTCTTCTTGTCCATGCAACGTTACTTTATCCGTGGCCTTTTGGCTGGTTCGGTCAAAGGGGGCTAAGAATGAGCAATTTGAAATGGTGGGAAACCGCTGTAATTTATCAGATTTATCCCCGCTCATTTCAGGACTCCAATTCTGACGGAATTGGCGATTTGAAAGGGATTACTTCACGGCTAGAGTATATTTCAGCCTTGGGTGTGGATGCTATCTGGATAAGCCCATTCTTCAAATCACCCCAAAAAGACTTCGGGTATGACGTTTCTGACTACTGCGACATCAACACTGATTATGGAACACTTGCTGACTTTGACGAACTGATTGAAAAAGCTCATTGTCTCGACCTTAAGCTAATGATCGATATAGTCCCAGCGCATTGCTCAGATCAGCACGCATGGTTCGAAGAAAGTCGCCAATCCAGAACAAATCCAAAAGCGGATTGGTTTCACTGGGTCGATCCCATGCCTGATGGTTCCGTACCAACAAACTGGTTGTCGTTCTTTGGAGGAAGTGCGTGGTCTTGGGAACCTCGCAGACAACAATACTATCTGCACAATTTTTTGGCCAGCCAGCCAAACCTAAACCATGCAAATCCTGATGTTATCGAAGCCTTTACAGATATCGCACGGTTTTGGTTCGACCGTGGCGTTGACGGGTTTCGCATGGATGCTGTCCACACGGTTAATGGCAGTGTTGCGCCATACCAAAACAACAAACCAAAACCCGATTTCGTAGTTGGCGATCTTCCCCAACAGCAACAACCTTTCTTTCGTCAACTACATGACACTGGCCAACTCAATCAACCTGAGATCCAAAAATTCATCGAAAGCTTTCGTAAAGTCGCAGACTGCTACGGTGGTGATCGCTTCTTAATGGGCGAATTACACGGCGATGACCCTGTTTTGGCTAGCAAAACCTTCACTGCTCCGGGACGTTTACATGCGACTTATAACTTTAACTTGCTAGAATGGGCCGGCTTAGACGTCGCGGGACTTAAGCAAGCTATTTCATCAGCTGTAGAGGCCTTTAACGGAACTGGAAAACTCACATTCGCATTTTCGAACCATGATGTTCCACGTTCCGCGACACGTCAGTTGGCTCCACTAAGCATGAGTGAAGACAGCCAAGAAGCACTTCAGCTGATGCTTCTTAAGTTAGAGACTAGTTTGATTGGCTCAACTTGCATTTATCAGGGCGAAGAACTTGCCTTAGGTGATGTCCAAGACATTCCACTCGATAAGATGCAGGATCCATGGGGCATTGAGTTTTCCCCTATATTCTTAGGCCGCGATACCTGTCGCACGCCAATGGTTTGGCAGCGTAACGCGCCATCTGGCGGGTTTTCAGATGCCAATGACACATGGCTACCTATTTCCCAACCGCATTTGGAACGGGCCGCCTTAGATCAAGCCGCCAAAACAGGGTCGGTTTACAATGAACTTCGGGCATTCCTAAAATGGCGCAAAGACCAATCTGCCATGATGGATGCTAACACAATTGAATTGGTTGAAAGCGGTCCGGAACAGATCGCATTCAACCGGATTTCGGATAATCAAACACTGCGATGTTGCTTTGATTTTAATGACTTAACTGCATCGTTTATGGAGATCTAAATGGCTCAAGTCGAACTACGTGGGGTTTGCAAATCCTTTGGAAAAACAGAAGTTATCCATAACGTTGAATTGGAAATCAACAAAGGCGAGTTCGTCGTTTTTGTTGGCCCGTCGGGTTGCGGTAAATCCACTTTGTTGCGCCTAATTGCTGGCTTGGAAACGCTCAGCGCTGGCGGCATCGTCATTGCTGACAAAGCTGTAAGCGACCTGCCCCCATCCAAACGTGGTATCGCGATGGTCTTCCAATCCTATGCGCTTTATCCACACATGACAGTATATCACAATATGGCGTTTTCCTTGGACCTTCAGGGCTTTTCCAAAAAAGAGATCAAAGAACGTGTCGAAGCTGCAGCCAAGATTCTCCAGATGGAAGAGTTGCTAGATCGACGTCCAGCAGCCCTGTCTGGTGGGCAACGCCAACGTGTCGCCATTGGGCGTGCCATCGTGCGTAATCCTGATGTGTTCTTATTTGATGAACCTCTTTCCAATCTAGACGCAGCCTTGCGCCATGACACACGTGTCGAAATTGCGCGTCTTCACAACCAACTAGGTGCAACCACAATCTATGTGACACACGACCAAGTCGAAGCAATGACGCTTGCAGATAAGATCGTGGTTCTGAAAGACGGTGAAGTCATGCAGGTCGGTGCACCAATGGACCTGTTCAACATGCCTGCAAACGAATTCGTTGCTGGTTTCTTGGGCTCTCCAAAAATGAATTTCTTTGAAGGAACGCTGGCGGATATCGCCACCGATCAATTAACGGCTGACTTCCAAGGCGCTGACTTCAAAACAAAAGGTATCCGTTTGGTGTCAACAGACAAGGTCATCGGCGACAACGTTCGCATCGGAATTCGTCCTCAACACCTTCATATCAATCCGAACGGAACGATCGACGGAACCGTGACGATCATTGAGCGTCTGGGAACAGAAACAATCATCGAGCTTAATGCAACAGATGGAACACTATTCCGTTTCGCATCGTCAGAAGGGTCCAACCTAGAAGTTGGACAAACGGTTAAATTTGGTTTTGAAACTGGAAAGGCGCATTTGTTTTGATGAATAGAAGCCAGTTCCCCAATGATTTTCTTTTTGGTGTCGCCACTTCTGCTTATCAGATCGAAGGACATAAATTTGGTGGTGCGGGCTCAACCCATTGGGATACCTTTGCGGCTACACCCGGAAATGTTGTTCGCGCAGAGCATGGCCAACTGGCTTGTGATCACTACCACAACTATGAAGCCGACTTCGATCTAATTGCCGCTGCAGGTTTTGATACCTATCGGTTTTCAACCAGCTGGGCACGTGTAATTCCTGATGGATTCGGAGCCGTGAACCAAGATGGTTTAGATTACTATGATCGCCTAACCGATGCGATGCTGGAGCGCGGTTTGAAACCCGCTGCAACCCTATACCATTGGGAGCTCCCTTCTGCATTGGATGATCTAGGTGGTTGGCGTAATCCAGACATCGCCAAATGGTTCGGTGACTATACCGAAGTCATAATGAATCGCATTGGGGATCGCATGTTCTCAGTCGCCACAATCAACGAGCCATGGTGCGTAGGATGGTTATCGCATTTTTTAGGTGCGCATGCTCCTGGCTTGCGTGACATACGAGCGACAGCACGAGCCATGCACCACATTCTTTGTGCACACGGAACTGCGGTCAATAGAATGCGCGACATGGGTTTAAAAAACCTTGGTGCAGTCTGTAATTTCGAGTTTTCAAACCCAATCGATGATACCCCTGAAAATGTTGCAGCAGCCGCGCGGTATGACGCAATCTACAATCGATTCTTTATGGGTGGAATATTTCATAAAAAATACCCTGATTTGGTCTTAGAGGGATTAGAACAGCACCTGCCAAAAGGTTGGCAAGATGACTTTGGCGTTATTGGCACACCCGTCGATTGGTGCGGCATCAACTATTATACCCGTTCAAACATCCGCGCCGCTGAGGGTGCATGGCCAAACCTTGATACGGCCGAAGGATCGCTTGATAAGACACAGATGGGCTGGGAAATTTATCCTGAAGGTTTGTACGAGTTTATCATGAGAATGCACAACGAATATACAAAAGACATTCCAATCTATGTCACCGAAAATGGCATGTCGAATGCGGATGTTGTGGTGAGCGGCGAGGTGAATGACACAGCACGGATAGCCTATTTGGATTCCCACTTTGACGCAGCAAAACGTGCCATTGCTGCAGGTGCTCCATTGGCTGGATATTACGTTTGGTCGTTGATGGATAACTACGAATGGGCTTTGGGCTACGAAAAGCGTTTTGGATTGGTTCATGTTGATTTTGAGACGCAAGTGAGAACACCTAAGAACTCTATGAAGTATCTTTCTGAAGCCTTGTGTCAAAAGACTAAAAAAGTCGGTTAAGGAAAAACACTATTCAAAACAGATTTGACACGGTGCGAGGAAAAGGCATAATTTTATAGCTTGGAAATGCATCCCCAAACAGAGCAGTTCATTTCAAAAACCTTCTAGTTATGCTCCCAAATATTTTATCAGAAGGCGAAGGGCATAACCTAAAACTCAAAATCCAAACTATAAGTGAGTTTCACGTGGTTCTTCCAGCGCCTCGAAATCCACCCTCTTTGACAAGATCATTTTTTAGGTTTCCAGTTATCCGTAAAGAATATCACCCATGTTAAGCAGAAGAACCGTGTTCAGTATCAAAAAGACTATTGGAGCGAGATAACCTTCAGCCGATGCCTTTACACCCTCTATATTTGCCCAATCACTGTTGACAGTGCGAAAGCCGAAAACGGCAGCTAATAGAGATTGTGTCCAGCCCCAAGCCACGAAAGCCCAAGAGCCTTCAGGGCCATTAACCAATAAAGCTAATGATATAACTGCCGCAGCAGCAACTTGAGTACCTGCAAAGCGGGTCATAAATATGCCACTGTCTCCGAAACCATACTGGTCGTTGAAGGCTTTCGTCTGAAAAAGGCATCTATAACTGTAAAAGGCTGCGCCAATAAAAAGAACAATCCAAATTACTAGGTTCAGTGAACCCCCAAAGTTTTCTACCACTTTTACTCTCCTAATATCGTATTTTAAAACCACAGCCCACGGTATGTTCTAGAAGCTCAGCCTTTTAGCCGGCTGCTGATTTGTAGGTTCCAAGCAACGATCCAGAGTCTTGCATTGCTGACAGCATACTATCGGTGTCGATAAGATCAATTATGGAGCCGCCTGTCATTGTATCCGATGACATTACAACCATCATCAACCTGGCGTTTTTTTCAGCGTCTGAATCTATGATCATTACTGCTTCGCCAGTTGACGGAGAGAAGTAGATGCACTCGGTTGTAATACCAAGCGCCGCGGTCATTCCCTTAATTGCTTCACCTCGATCAGCTGGGTTGGAAATCATACCTTTGAAGCCGCTACCATTGTAGGTTGCCCGAACCAAGTATTTAGCCATTTTTGAAATTCCTTCTATTATGTTATAGCTCTGCTTAGAATGTACAGTTTGCTTATAGACTTACTTAGGAACCTTTTATGCCACAGCGCGCAGGAGACATGTTTATTCCTTAATTGGGATGACGAAAAAAGTATCATCACTTAGACTATTAAGTATTACTTTGATTCTGATTGCACAAATATGCAAGCGTTTATAAGCTATCCGCATCAAGGAGTAGTGGCTCTCAGTTTAGCACACTAAAGTTGGGCAGTAGACTTCCCGTATTTGTTCCACGCCAGTTCTGTGGTCCATGAGGTACCCCAGAAATTCAGGTGCCATCACTGCGGAGCCGACGGCAACAGCAAGCATCAGATCGTTTACACGGGTAACTCAGATATTGCGATGGATGGCTTTAAGTCAGGTATGAAAGTGCAAACGGGAGAGTGTTCTGGCTTCAAAAAATGAAGTAAAACATTTCTGTCCTTACAAACAAATTAAATCTGTCAGAGCTGTCAAATTGATATTGTGCTGCAGATACCAGCATTACGTAACGAAACATACAAGATGAGCCATTGTGACAAACTAAATTGACTGTCTAACATACTTGATAAGGTCTTTGGGAGGAGAACCGTGGATTTTCTACAACTTGTAATCAGTGGACTTGCCAATGGCTGTGTCTACGGATTGATCGCTCTAGGCTTTGTGCTCATTTACAAAGCTACCGAAGCAGTGAACTTTGCTCAAGGTGATTTCATGATGCTTGGAGCATTTATATGTATTGGATTCACAAATCACGAATACATGAGCCTAAACTTTTGGCTTGCTGTGCCACTTTCAATTTTTTTAATGGGGATTTTGGGGTACCTCTTTAACTGGGGTGTTTTGCGCCACATGTTTGGCCAGTCTCAAACCTCGGTTGTCATCCTGACCATTGCATTGGGTTTTATCATCCGCTTTTTAGCTGGTGCCATCTGGAGCCATGAACCAACCTCGCTGGAAACGCCATTTGCCGGGCAAGACATACGGACAGGCGGGCTGGTGCTTGGCATTGACGAAATTCTCATTGTAGTGGTAACGGCCGTTCTGACCTTGATTTTTTTTCTGTTTTTCTCTCGCACGCGGATCGGGTTGGCGATGCAAGCGGCATCCCAAAACCAATTAGCAGCCTACTACATGGGCATTCCCGTTAAGCGCATTCAAAGCCTGGTTTGGGGGCTTTCTGGCATGGTGGCAGCGGTTGCCGGCATTCTTTTCGCCTCGAAGGGCGCGATTGATCCGTCGACCGGATTGCTAGGAATTAAGGCCTTTGCGGCGGCGGCAATCGGCGGCTTTGGCTCGCTTCCTGGCGCACTGTTGGGTGGCTTAATCATCGGCTTATCAGAACCGCTTGCCTCGCGCTATGGCCCTCCCGGTGTCAGCCAGATTGCACCCTACGCTATTTTATTGCTCATCTTGATTTTTCGCCCAGGCGGTATCTTCTCTCAGACACAACAGAAGAAGGTGTAAAGATGCAGTTTGTTTTTAAAACCTCTTACGACGCTGATATTTCTCTTTTCAAACACGGTGCACAGGCAGTCTGGTATGGGCTACTTTTACTTCTCGTGCTCTCAACACCATTGTATTTTGTGGCGATTGACGATGCATACCTCCTCGGTGAAATCACTGGCATCCTGATCCTCGCAATCGCAGGTATGGGTCTGATGCTGCTGACAGGTCACACCGGATTACCCAGCCTTGGGCACGCAACGTTTATGGCGCTCGGCTGCTATCTAAATATTAATTTACTGAGTGAAGGCGTGCCTTGGATCGTCGCATTTCCGCTCTCGGGGCTTATGGCTGGTGTGCTGGGAACAATGATCGCACTTCCAGTATTGCGCCTGCATGGCGTCTATCTCGCCTTAGCTACATTGGCGATGTCGATGTTGACCAGCGACTTTGTCGTGATCGCAGAACCGTGGACAGGCGGCATCGCAGGTGCAGTGGTGCCGGACATCAACATCTTCGGAATGGAAATCAACAGGTACTCAACGCCCTATAAATTCTACTATCTGGTGCTATTAGTCACTATCCTACTGGTTTGGTTCTATCGCAACCTTTTACGTAGCCCAACAGGTCGCAGCTTTACTGCAATACGCGACAGCGAAATTTCGGCACGGGCAATGGGCATCAATCTAATGCGCACAAAGGCGATGTCGTTTTTTTTGTCGGCAACAGCAGCAGGACTTTCAGGCGCATTATTTGGGCATTCGGCGGGCTATGTTACGAATGAGACATTTGATCTAGTCATGTCAATCACCTTGCTCTTAATGATTGTCATCGGTGGCTTGGGATTCATCCACGGCGCATTTTTTGGAGCAGTTGTGGTAGGAATCATCCCTGTTGCAATCGCTAACGGGCGGACGTTTCTCGCCACAACTTTTGATGTGAATATCAACGTGCCCGGCCTAGAAAGCGCGCTGTTTGCCTTTATCCTGATATGTTTTATCCTGTTCGAACCAATGGGGCTTTATGGCCGATGGCTCAAGATTCGTACATATTTTGAACTGTTTCCATTCTATCGCAAGGACATGTTTAAACGTCAAAAATCCTATCTCAAGACGGATCGTCTCCAATGAGCTTGCTTGAAATAGAGAACGTTACACTTCGATTTGGAGGCCTTGTGGCCGTCGACAATGTTTCCCTAAAGGTGAATGAGGGCGAAGTTTTCGCACTTGTAGGGCCAAATGGTGCTGGTAAATCCACAATCTTCAACCTGATATCACGATTTTACGACCCTGCAGAAGGCAGCATACGTTTTGAAGGCAACGATTTACTCAAAAGCAATGCGGATCAAGTTCCAAGTTTTAGTATCGCGCGCACATTTCAGAATATTGAATTATTTGAGCAAGCTACTGTGTTACAAAACCTGCTAGTCGGCCGCCATCGGCATCGCCAAACTGGTATGTTTTCAAACATTATCTTCTCACCCAAAACCTACCGTGAAGAGCTGTGTCACCGGGCGGCAGTGGAAGAAGTGATAGAGTTTCTAAACCTTCAACCCTACCGTGACAAGATGATCGGTGGTTTGCCGTATGGCGTGCGCAAAGTTGTGGAACTTGGCCGAGCCTTGGCGTCAGAACCAAAGTTACTCTTGTTAGATGAACCCGCCTCCGGGCTTTCAGTCGAAGAAACACAAGACATGGCATTTTGGATTGAAGACATCCAAACTCAGATGGGCATTTCCATCTTAATGGTAGAGCACGACATGGGATTGGTTTCTGCAGTATCAGGACGCGTTATGGCGCTATCGGATGGCAAAGAGTTGGCCACCGGTACTCCAGCCGAAGTGCAATCACATCCTGCTGTAATAGAGGCCTACCTTGGCACTGGTGACATCTCAAAAACAGGGACGTCACGCGCATGAGCATTAATACAAAAGCCCCAAAAGTCGTTTTGAAAATCGACAACTTAGAGAGCTACTACGGCCCCATTCAGGCCATTCGTGGCGTAAGCCTAAAAGTAAATGAAGGCCAAATTGTTACAGTTCTCGGGGCCAATGGCGCGGGCAAGACGACCCTTTTGAAAACCATCTCAGGCGTGATGGATCCGGAAAAAGGCACAATTAAAATGGACGGAATTGACATTCACTCCTTGGAACCAGACGCCATAGTGCACCACGGTATCGTCCATGTACCCGAAGGGCGCGAGATTTTTCCATTGATGACCGTTGCCGAGAACATTGCGATGGGTGCCTACACCCGCAAAGACCACAGCTCGATCACGGACGATGAGGAAATGGTTTATTCCTACTTTCCAATCCTCAAAGATCGGCGCAATCAACGCGCGGGCACTCTGTCTGGTGGACAGCAACAAATGCTGGCGATCGGTCGCGGGTTGATGTCGCTTCCCAAACTTATGCTGCTTGACGAGCCGAGCCTTGGACTCTCACCAATGCTAACTCAGGAAATATTTGAGATCATTGTTAGACTAAACAAAGAGCAGAAAGTCACTATGATGTTGGTTGAACAGAATGCCAAGGTGGCCCTTGATGCTGCTGACTATGGGTATGTGATGGAACTGGGCCGCATCGTAATGAACGATACGGCTGAGGTTCTGGCCACTTCCAAAGACATCCAAGAATTCTATCTTGGCGTCAGTCAAGATGAAAACCAGCGCGGGCAGCGTCGCTGGAAACAACGCAAGACGTGGAGGTAGGGTTTAAATATGACAAACACACTCCCTCCTCAGGAAAAAGTGAATGGGATCATGATCAACGCCGATCTGTCCCTAGGTCCGTTCTACATCGATGGCATGGACACTACTCCAAAGCTGTTCCGGCTGCGTGCCCAAACGCTCAGAACACGCACGGCACACCGTGCAAAGACATTAGGCATCTGGCGATCCCATTCATGGGAAGACTATTTTAACTGCGCCAAGCATCTTGGTCTTGGTCTTGTATCCCTGGGCCTCAAACGCGGTGAAATCGTTACAATCCTGTCTGAGGACAATAAGGAGTGGATGTATACGGATATGGGCGTTCAGTCTGTGGGCGGGATTTGCTCTGGCGTTTACACCACAGATTCAGCTAGTCAGCTAGTGTATCTCGTCAACAACTCTGACAGCCGGTTCCTGCTCGTTGAAAACGATGAGCAGTTGGATAAGTTTTTGCAGGTCCGTGATCAGATGCCTGGCCTAGCAAAGGTCATAGTGATCGAACGCGACGGTCTTTATGGCTTTACTGACCCACAGGTCATGTTTTTGGATGAACTTTATCAAATTGGAGCGGCATATGATGCGGAAAATCCCCAAGCTTTTGAAACTTCGATTGACCTGACAGCACCTGAGGACACCGCGATTCTAGTCTATACCTCTGGCACGACAGGCAAGCCCAAAGGGGCTATGATCAGCCATGGTAACTTGATGTATTCCGTCTCGGCTGGATTGCGCGACGCGCCTGTCTTTGACACCGATGATCAGCTTTGCTTTTTGCCCCTGTGCCACATTCTGGAGCGGGTCTTCTCTGTTAATGCTCCGATCGCAGCGGCCTCCACCATCAATTTTGCGGAAAGTCCAGAAACGATTTTCGATAATCTGCAAGAGGTCAGCCCACAAACCTTTGTCGCTGTACCGCGCCTCTGGGAAAAAATTTATTCTCAGGTCGCAATTCGAATTGGTGATGCGACGATCGTTCAAAAATGGGCCTATGGCCAAGCCTTGAAGGCCGGCGGTGCGCGCGCAGAATGTCTGGCCACAGGCAAGCCTTTGACCTTTGGGGCAAACCTTGCTTACCGATTTTGGAATTTTGCCTTGCTGCAGAACCTACGGCGTATGATTGGGATGGACCGTTTGCGCAGAGGGGGCACTGGTGCGGCACCAATCTCACCTGATCTGCTAAAATGGTATCAAGCGATTGGTGTGCCTGTCCTTGAAGGTTACGGGATGACAGAAAGCTCGGGTGTCATTTCAATTAACCGTGATGGCAACAATAAAATCGGCACAGTAGGACCTGCCTTACCAGGCGCGCAAATTCGCATCACGCCTGAGGGCGAGGTGCAATACAAAGCGGGTAATGTGTTTCAAGGATATTGGAAGAACCCAGAGAAAACCGCTGAGGTTTTTACCGAAGATGGCTGGCTGCGCACTGGCGATATGGGCATGTTGGACAATAAAGGTTTCCTGAAAATCACTGGCCGTTTTAAAGACATCATCATCACGGCAGGTGGCAAGAACATCACCCCTGCCGAGATTGAGAACAAGCTAAAATTCTCACCCTATATTTCTGACGTTGTGGTCATAGGGGACAAACGCAAATTCCTGACCTGTCTGGTGATGATCGATCAAGAAAACGTTGAAAAGTTTGCCCAAGACCGGCGTGTGCCGTTCTCAAACTACGCCTCGCTCTGTGCAGCAACTGAAGTGCAAAAATTGATCCATGAGATAATTGAAGAAGTGAACAAGAATTTTGCGCGCGTAGAACAGATCAAGGATTTTCGCCTCATGGACGTTCTACTGACAGCAGACGATGATGAACTTACGCCGACCATGAAACTCAAACGCAACTTGGTGGAAACCAAACATGGAAAGTTGATCAGCCTTATGTATTGACATTGGCGGGTCATCCTTTTCACATAAAAATATAAATGGGAGAAGACTAATGAAAAAACTTTCAACCAAACTGGCAACGGTGGCCGTTGCCACAGCCATGGCAGCTGCTCCTGCCTATGCCGATCAAGGCATCACAGACACTGAAATCTTGATTGGCTCCAACAATGACCTGTCCGGCCCGTTTGCCGCCTTCGGCGCACCAGCGACCAAAGCAGCACAGCTTGTCTTTGACGAGGTAAACGACGCGGGTGGCATTCATGGCCGTAAGATCCGCTTTGTTGTTGAGGATCACGGCTACCAGATGCCAAAAGCCATTCAAGGCATGAACAAGCTGGTCAACGGTGACAAAGTTTTTGCGATGCTGCTGTCTTTGGGGACGCCGATGAACATTGCGGCGTTTAAACTTCAGGACGCAAAAAACGTTCCAAACGTTTCACCACTTTCCGCAGCACGCCAGATGGCCGAGCCGTTCTCGCCATTGCACTATGCTGGTACCGCAACATATTTTGACCAAATCCGGGTTGGAGTAACTTATTTATCCGAGCTAAAGGAAGTCAGTAACGTCTGTGCCATGTATCTGCCGACCGACTTTGGCAAAGACATCAAAGAAGGTGCTGAGTCCATTTCCAATGAGACTGAAGGGCTTAACTTCGTCACTGAGACAACGCACAAGCCTGACGATGCAGATTTTGTGGGCGCACTACAAAAATTAAACGCAGAAAGTTGTCAAATCGTGGCACTAGCCTTGGGCGTGCGCCAGGCGATAACCGTATCTGCCACAGCTAAAAAGTTGGGTATGACAGATATGTCTTTCATCAACTCTTCAGCTGGCTTCCACACCGTCATGGCTAAGGTGCCGGGCGGCGTGACAGAAGGCATGTATGCCGCGTCCGGTTGGGCAGATCTACTGTCTCGTATGGACAAGCCAGAAGCCCAGAAGTTTTTCAAGCGCTACACAGAAGCAACAGGTGAACAGCTGCCTGGCTCAGGCGCATTGCTTGGTCACTCCGCAGCTGAAACTATGGTTCGTGCTTTGAAAGCGGCAGGTCCTGATCTAGACACTAAGACGTTCCAGATGGGTATGGAAAGCCTTAAATATGATGACGTAGTCTCCGGCAATACTGTGGACTATTCCGCAACAGATCACCAAGGGGCAGATGAAGTTGTCATCTCAGTTATTAAAGACGGAAACTGGATGGAAATCGCGCGTAAGTAAAAAGCTCGCTAAGACTAGCGTGTTTGTTCAAGAAAGGACCAGTCATCATTTTGGTTGGTCCTTTTTTCTTAAATATAAAGCTATTTCAAGACCGCTCATCCAACACACTCCAGCCCAATTCCCCGCACTGGACAATATTAATCGCTGCGACAGGAAATTTTTTAGAGGTCGTCATGGGGATGCTGTCAAATTAATAAGAACAAGCGTCAGGTTGCTGTAAGAGCATAAATCTATGCGCTCAATAATTGACGCCACTCAGCAAGAGCAGCAGCACGGTTTACCTTGAAATTGGTGCGTGAATAGAGGTGGTGTTACCGACTAAAATTATCCCCAAATGAATTTACAACGCTATTACTAAAGAGCCGTGGTCCGAGAAGCAGGACCCATGATCTGGGGGCCTCGGTCCATGATCCTCATTCTCAGCCATAGCAAACTGCCACAGTAACCCCTGCGGGTGATCCTTGCTCCTCGGTCCTTGGGTCGTGGTACCGCTGGGTGTACCAAAACAAGGCACTTGCGTTGCGCTTGTGGATTTCTAACATATTGTTATTGCAATGATTGCACTCGGATTAAGGTCCTTGTTAAGGCATCGAACCCCTCTTCTGGGCACTACAAATTATAGTTAAGTATATGTAATTAATAAATAAAATTTGTATTTCTGCCAGCGAAATCTATCCGCAGGACCACTTTGTTATTTCATAACAAAATGGGAAATGTTTTGTTATCCAAAGAAGCTGCAAAGTCACCCTGCCCGTCTCAAGTGGTTTTGTATGACAGCACCATGAATTTACAATTGACCTATCAACGCATCGACTGCCGCATCAGCACGGATTAATACCTGATCATCCTTGGAGCGTTTATCAGCAGCAATGAATGTAACGTTTGTGGTCCCAATAAAGCCAAGAAAGTGACATATATAGCCATCAGCTCACTCAAACGCGACGCTAATGTCGGTTTCTAGCGCGTAATTAGTTTCCAAAAATACTTTAGTTACGATCTAATGAGGGACTGGTGTTTAATCGTGTTTAACTCTTTGATGCCTAATAAGTTGAAAACACAGACCTCTGTGGCTTCCGGAAACCTAAGTTGTATGGTGGCAGTAGGGTTGTTTTCTTTTGGCTTTCCAGCGGCAGATAGCCTTTTGGAAACGTGGGGCGTAATTTCCCTTATCACCTTAAGAAATTTATTAGGATTACTGTTTTTAGTTGGACTGATGGCCTTTAAGTTGAGCGTCAGTTCACTGGCTCAACTGCCTTGGATAAAAGGGTTTTGGATTGGTTTTTTTGGCTTTGGCATTGGTTCAATGCTCCTGCTTCTTTCACAATCTATGACAAATGCAGTGACCGCCGCTCTGGCGGCCGCAACAATGCCAATATGTGCAGTTGCGCTCGAAGTGGCCTTTGATGGCAAGCGCCTTACATTGAATTTTTTGGCCGGCGTAGCCCTTGTCGTACTAGGCGGTTTGACTGCCTCTGGCATCCAATTCGGCGATTTTCAAATTGGGTTGGGTTTTCTGATCGGCTTGTGTGCCTCCTCACTTTTTGCTTGGGGTTCGCGAGCAACGGTCAAGGGGTTTCCAGAATTGACACCACTTGCAAGGACCACCGTTACAACCCTTGGCATGACAGGATTCTGCGCTTTTGTGTTCTTTTGTGCGCTCATTTTCAAAATACCAGGCGCAACAATTCCAACGCCAACAAACAATGATTTTATTTTACTTTTAATTTATGCTTGGTGTGCATTGGGGATCTCTCAATGGATGTGGATCCGTGGGGTTGGTCAGGTTGGGATCGGCGTAGCCTCTTTTCATCTTAATGCAGCACCATTTTATGTAATGATGATTATGTTATTATTTGGGTATGGTTGGAACTGGCTACAAACCATTGGTGCCTGTATTCTGGCCGTTGGAGTTATTATGGCTCAAAGTAAGCCCAAACTGGATAGCATATTGAAATCAAAGCACTCACCGTAAAATACCTAGGAACGAGACCATTCCCCTCACTCACACAATAAAAATGTCAACTCACTGATGAAAACTGAAAATCATGGGTTCTGTCAGACTAACGAGAACAAACATCAAATTGCTGCCACAGCCTAAATCTTTGCGCTCAATAATTGACGCCACTCAGCCAGAGCAGCATCACGGTTCAGCTTGAAATTGGTCAGTGGGTAGAGATGTACAGCCAAACAAAATTACCCCCAAATGAATTTACAAGGCTAATACTAAAGGCCCGTGGTCCGAGACGCAGGGCCCTATGATTGGGAGTCCCAGGTCCTGCGTTCCTGCAGCTCAACTGCAGCGATTAGGCACAGTAACCCCTGCCGTTGGTCCACGGGCCACGGCCCAGACATAACCTTCCTACCCCAACTGAGCTCAGATAGCACTGATAATAGGTCACGGTGAGTGCTCTGTTGCCCGATAGAGCCCCAGTTCTTGGTCCAAGGGCCTGAACAAGATGGACCAGTGACCAGGGCAAAGTTTTATATTATCAAAATGCAGGAAGCTTTGTCATTAGGCGAGGTTGCAAAATAGCTAAGCCCACTTAAAGCAGGTTTAATCTGATAGAGCCCATTAGGCCTTTTTTTGAATGCGCCAGCTTAGAAGCTTGGATCTCTGCGCCAAACCAGCTAAATGTTTATGAATGCATAGAAGGGCAAACCATGACCCCACTAATTCTCACTTCTATGGCTGACATACATAACGTCACTGCCGATACTATAATCGACGTCCGGTCGCCTGCCGAGTATGCGGAGGATCATCTTCCAGGTGCGATCAACCTGCCAGTTCTCAGCGATGCTGAGAGAGCACAGGTGGGTACTATCTATAAGCAAGCCAGTCCCTTCGCCGCCCGAAAAGTTGGTGGGGCATTGGTGGCACATAATACTGCCAACCACCTCCGAGGCGCTCTTGCTGATAAAGACGGCGCATGGCAGTCATTAATCTATTGTTGGCGTGGCGGGCAACGCTCAAGTGCATTCTCGACCATCCTCGATCAAGTTGGCTGGCGCGTGAAACTTCTTCAGGGAGGTTACCAAAGCTACCGTCGTGAGATTGTTAAAACGTTATACAAGACCCCACTACCGCACCGATTGATGCTCATCAGTGGCAGCACCGGAACGGCTAAGACTGCTCTTTTGCATCAACTTGTTGCAAAGGGTGCACAAGTACTTGATATCGAGGAAATTGCTGCCCACCGGGGATCACTATTTGGTGGTATGGGCATAACTCAACCTTCACAAAAAATGTTTGAAACCATTATTGCCAGCAGGCTAGCTACACTTGACCCCAACAAAATCACCTTTGTTGAGGCGGAGAGCAGTAAGGTCGGTGAGAGGTTGATACCACCGTCACTCTGGGCTTTAATGTCCAATGCACCTCGCATCCAGATTACCGCATCAGTAGACATACGCAGTAGTTTCCTTTGCCGAGCCTATTCAAACCTTATTCAAGACAAAATGGCACTTAGTGACCTTCTGAGCAAGCTGCGGCCATATCATTCAGGCGAACGAATCGATCAGTGGCATGCACAGGCACAAATAAACGATTGGCAAACATTAGCGTCAGAGCTCATCAAATATCACTATGATCCACGCTATGACAAGTCGGCTGAAGTTAAGAACACACCAGTTTTCTCAGTCGACTTACCTGATCTTAACGATAATACGCTTGCACTAACTGCAGAAAAATTAAGTGCTAAATTCAGCTAAGGCACACGCGGCCAGTCCCTTTGCTCAGTCGACCAATTACGTGCCCTGTACAACCAAGTGCAACTAGTTTTTTGATAACATCAGCACTCTGTTTCTCCGGAACTGAAGCCAACAATCCTCCAGCAGTCTGCGGGTCATAAAGCATCGCATCGTACAGACCATCAACAGGCGTATCCTTGCGATTTTCTGGCATCAACGTCGATGATAAACCCTGATCTGACAACGCTCGTGCACCTGAATAGATAGGTATAGCGTCCTGAAACAGGTGAGCATCCAATCCTGAAGCCTGGCATATAGCATGGACATGCCCAGCTAATCCAAATCCTGTTACATCCGTCATAGCGTGAGCAACTGTTGATAATACCGTCGCCTCGCGGTCCTGTGGCTGCCCCATAATGGCAAGTGTTGCAGCAACATTGCAACCTCCAGCCTGCCCCAGCATATCGGCTGCCAGAATAACGCCCGATCCAATGGGTCGGGTCAATATCAGCGCGTCGCCATCCCTTGCACCCGCAATGGTCAATGGCATTGAATCTTTTGTCCCAGTCATAGTGAAGCCAATAGTAAGCTCTGCACCCATCGTCGTATGACCACCTACAAGCTGAGCACCTGCGGCGTTCAGTACCTCAGTTGCAACTTCGGTAATTTCTAGCAAAGTTCTTTTCTGCAGTTCAGCGGACATTTGCGGCAAAACAATTGACGCCAAGCCGACTTGTGGCTCCGCACCCATGGCCCACACATCACCCAAAGCATGTACAGCTGCAATCCGCGACATTTGTCCTGGATCAGCAATGAAGCCACGCAGATGGTCTGTGCTAATAACCTGATAATTGCCATTGGGCTGGCACAGTACTGCCGCATCATCCCCCACACCTGTCACAACATCATCACTCGGTTGCGTTATAGTCTTTAATGCTGCCGATAGAACACCACGTCCAACCTTAGCGCCACAACCCCCACACAAGGGTTTAGTGGCAAGCATTTCTGCAACTCCAGTCGCCAGCTCACCTGTCTCAATGGGGGGCACCATCTTTGGCAGATCACTCAACCTATTCATGAATGATTTATCAATCCAATCCTTCCAGCGCCAGAGGCTTGCACCCGCCAGGTTAAATCCAAATTTCTCTGCCACTGCAGATTTCCCACCAAGAGATATTAGCTTGAGGTAGTTTTTTTGTGGCCGCCATTTCTTGCGCAGCCCCCCACTCAGCGCCATACGAATGTTATGATGCAATATTGGCGCAGCACGTACAGCAAACACGCCAGCCTTAGGTAACGGCTCAACCTCCATCAAAGCACAATCGCCAACTGCAAATAATGCCTCATCTCCGAGAACGCCCAGATCAGAACCAATTTTAATAAACCCATTTAGCTGTGGCAAGTTCGTCTGAGAAATCCACTTATGAGCAGATCCACCAGCCGCACCAACACAAAACACTGCAGCAACAGGTTCCTGACCGTCAAGAAGCACCTGATTTGAAGTAATTTTAACAGTTTTGGCGCTAGTTTTGACCACGACACCCAAATCACTCATGGCCGTTAATATCAGTCGTTTTGCTTTGTCACCAACAACAGAAATTGTTGGCCCAGACTCAATCACCGTCACCCTTGGAGATACTCCAGCCGACTGCAATGCAAATGCCATGGCCATCGCTAATTCACATCCTGCAACACCACCACCAATCACTGCTACATCAGCGGTAGCCTGCCCATGTAATACCTGCTCCAAAAAAATGCTCCACCGCTTAGCATATAAATCCAGGGGCTTGGCACCAATGCCATATTTTGAAAACCCTGGAATATCCAACTTTGCCGTGATACCCACATCAATAGACGCCAAATCATAAGCAACTGGGCCACGTGTTTCCAACGTCACTTCACGTAGGGCCTGGTTAATATGAACCGCCTTATCATATATCAGCCGCGCACCAGCATGGCGACATAGCCGCACAAGATCAATTTCCAATTCATCCCGTCGATAATGCCCTGCCACATATCCTGGAAGCATACCCGTGTATGGTGCCGTTGGGCCCGGATTAATCACTGTAACCCTCGCGCCAGGCAGCGGATCCATCCCCCAAGCCTTCAACACCAAAGCATGGGCATGTCCACCGCCAATCAAAACTAAATCACGTGTATAGGGCGCTATAGTCAGCACAGAATATCTCTCTTTTACTCTTGAGCCCCTCTGGCATTTATAACTTTCACTGTCTGGACTACCACAACAGGGGACACCTAAAATGTCCTAGACTGTTTTGGCTTCCAGCAAAGTCTTCTAAATGGCATTAGAAAGCACATTTTTTACTATTTAGGCGTTCGTGAGCTTGACTAGGGGTGGCTAGAAAAAAGAGCACATCTGGACTAAAACAAACTGGGACAGCGTTGTTGTCCCAACATTTTTGTAAACTCTTTTAAGGGAGAAGGACACCCCAATGTCCGAGACGCGCTAAACCGAACATCGGATACCCATAACTGTATTACGCTCAAAAATGGATTTAATCCAATTAATAGGTGCTGTCAGACCAATGATTACAAGCATCAGGTTGACGAGAGTAACCGAAAATACTGCCTTCAATAATAGATGCCACTCAACTAGAGCAGCGTCATAGTTCAGCTTTATATTTGAGAAGGTGGGAAACGAGCATGAAATATTGCTACAAAATTGATGACCCGACGGACAGGACAAATAGCGGACATTTCCGACACGTCCGTCGATATACCTAGACCATGCCACCACTTCTACAGCATCGCATCCGAGGCGCACTGAATGCCTAAAACCATTGAGCAGCCTTACCTGAGTGATCCAATCACTTGAGTGGTCCAATTTAAAAGTTAGTGCATGACTGGCCTTTGGTCTTCCATGAGACTAGGGTATTAGCTCTCCTAAAATATTATTCAGCATTACATCGCACGTTACCAAATCTATCTTAGACAAACCTTCGTCTGGTTGGTGCCCGTCAATCGCCATGTTGCCAGGTCCAATCACAACTGTAGTAAGACCAAGGTTCGCAAAAAACCCAGCCTCTGTTCCAAATGGCACTTTCGTTGATCCTATCGCTTCGGCAAGTTTAGTAGCCCAAAGTACAGTTACATCAGACGGATCGTTTTGCAGCCCGGGGTAGGCATTGATTAGTTCGACGGTGATTGGTGATGCTTGCGGATATGCATCGCGATACCCTCGATTTCATGTTGGATATCGCCTGCTGATGTATCAATGAGATGGCGGAGCTCCATGTCGAGTTGTGCGTTGTCCTGTACGATATTAAGCGCACGCCCACCTATAATTTTTCCGATATGAACCGTTGAATAAGGAATATTATAGGCATCGCCTTGGATGCCTGCGGTAAGCTTTTCCTGAAGCCTGCGTGTCTGGCAAACAAAGGCAGCGGCGACATGAATTGCATTTACAAACTGTGGTGCAAGGGCGCTGTGCCCTGCTTGCCCGTGGCAGGTTACTATAAAGGCGGCTTTACCCTTGTGACCGGTTGCAACCTTCATTGATGACGGCTCGCCCACGATCACAATGCGTGGTTTGCCAATAAGATCTTTCAGCTCCGGCATCATTTGGCGAATACCAACGCATCCAATTTCCTCATCATAGGAAATCGACAGACTAAGAGGTGCAGACAATTTTACCGCCCCTGCCCGTTCTGCCAGCGCCAAGGCTGACGCAAGAAAGCCTTTCATTTCGGCCTAAATTGCTCAGTGGCTCTGTATGAGTCTCTCTGTGGTTCTCAGGGGGCCCCGGAGGGGGCAGTGGAAATACTTAGTTGGCTGGGGCGTAGAGTTGCTTTTGAAATCCAATGTAAGCTCAGGCCGTCGCGGCGTATGGACACACTAGCCACTGTGCGACCATTCAACCCGCGGGCACCAAGTGCAGCATTCAACCATCACAATTACTATTTATATTTAGTGTCTGCGTTCGGGCCTTCCCAGCCTCAATCTGGCCTTTGATACGTCACTCACGATCCGTAGAAGTTCGAAATCTTTACGACTGACAACCCAATGGAAGTTTCCTCCGAGATTAAGAAAACGCTTGCTTGGTTAGCTAGAACAAGGCAGCATTGTTTATTAGTCGACGTTGGGAGAACCAGTTTGACTGGTGCCGAAGGAGCAACCGCCCCGGAAACTCTCAGGCAAACGGACCAACGTCGGTACGAAAACTCTGGAGAGAGGCACATGTTTTGTGTCCGCCGAAGGGATAACAATCTCAGGCAAACGGACAGAGGGGGCATCACACGTGAAGGCAATTGCCTTTGCGGCCATGTGGTGCCGTATGATATCTCGAATATCTGGACGGCCAAGTTAAAGGAGGCTGTCGATGTCTGATCTACTGCATACACCGCTCCATGATTTACACGTTGAGCTGGGGGCCAAAATGGTACCCTTTGCCGGTTACGCTATGCCCGTGCAATACCCTATGGGGGTCATGAACGAACACACACACACCCGCGAAAAGGCTGGCTTGTTTGACGTTAGTCACATGGGGCAAGTGATCATCGAGGGAAGTAATTTTGAAACGGTAGCCTTAGAGCTCGAGAAACTGATTCCTGTTGATATCCTTGGATTAGCAGAGAACCGTCAACGTTACGGGTTTTTCACAAATGCTGCTGGCGGGATCATGGACGATCTAATGCTGGCCAATCGCGGTGACCATGTTTTCATGGTTGTGAACGCAGGTTGCAAGGATCCTGACATTGCACACCTAAAAAGCAATTTGACAGGCTTAACAGTATCAGAAATCCAAAACCGTGCCCTATTGGCTTTACAAGGTCCAGCCGCCGAACGTGTGCTAGGTGCGTTAAACCCTATGGCTGCCAATATGCGGTTCATGGATGTCGCAACAATATCTTTGGCAGGTGCAGAATGCTGGGTGTCACGGTCTGGATATACTGGCGAAGATGGGTATGAAATTTCAGTCCCTTCAGATCAGGCCGTTGCTTTGGCCACTGAGCTGCTAAGCCATGTAGATGTTGAACCCATCGGGCTTGGTGCGCGTGACAGCCTACGACTTGAAGGTGGGTTGTGCCTTTACGGTCATGACATCGATACACAAACAACCCCGATTCAAGCCTCCCTAAATTGGGCAATCCAAAAGGTACGCCGGACCGGTGGGGACAGATCAGGAGGGTTTCCCGGCGCTGATGTAATTTTGGCGGAGCTTGCCAATGGTGCATCCCAAAAACGTGTAGGCCTGCGACCCGATGGACGTGCACCAATGCGCGAGGGTGTTCAACTGTTTGCTGGCCTTGATGATGAAATGCCAATTGGTAACATCACATCAGGCGGATTTGGCCCAACCGTCGGTGGACCTATCACAATGGGCTACGTACCAATTGAGTACACAGCCCAAGGAACAGCTATTTTCGGAGAGCTGCGCGGCAAGCGCCAACCACTTACGGTCATGGCTTTGCCTTTTGTGCCCTCCAATTTTAAACGCTAACTAATAAAAAGACACAGGGAGAACTTGCATGAAATATACTGAAGAACACGAATGGCTACGACTAGAAGACGCCATTGTAGTTGTTGGGATTACCGAACACGCGACCACACAATTGGGCGATATCGTCTTTGTGGAACTGCCCGATGTCGGAACCACCGTTGTTAAGGACGAAGAGATCGTTGTGATCGAAAGCGTCAAGGCGGCCTCGGACATTATGGCACCTATTGACGGTGAAATCGTCGAAGTGAACGAAGCGCTGAATGACAATCCTAGTCAGGTAAATGAAGATGCTATCGGTGCCGGTTGGTTCTTTAAAATCAAGCCATCCGACCCGTCCCAGATGGACGGTTACATGGACGAAGCAGCCTACAACGCCTTCATCGGCTGATTATCGGAGAACACTATGACCTTCACCCCTACAGACTACCTGCCTTATGATTTTGCCAATCGGCGTCACATCGGCCCATCACCAGCAGAGATGACCGAGATGTTAAAGGTTGTGGGGGTGAAGGATCTTGATGCCTTGATTGATGACACGCTGCCACCGCAAATCCGGCAGGCAAAACCACTTGATTTTGGCAAGCCGTTGTCTGAACGAGAATTACTGCATCACATGAAGGTTACGGCGTCTAAGAATAAAGTGCTGACCTCACTTATTGGACAGGGGTATCACGGCACCGTCACCCCACCTGCGATCCAGCGAAACATCCTTGAAAATCCAGCATGGTACACGGCCTACACGCCTTATCAGCCCGAGATTTCGCAAGGCCGTTTAGAGGCGTTGCTGAACTTTCAAACCATGGTGTCGGACTTAACTGGTTTGGAAATCGCAAATGCATCGTTGCTGGATGAAGCAACAGCCTGCGCTGAGGCAATGACGATGGCGCAACGGGTTGCCAAGACCAAGGTCAAAGGTTTCTTCATCGACGAAAACTGTCATCCACAAAACATTGCAGTGATGAAAACACGCGCAGCACCGCTTGGAATTGAGATCACTGTCGGTAATCCTAATGATTTGGATGCCGCATCTGTCTTCGGCGCTATCTTTCAATTTCCGGGAACGTACGGGCATCTACGGAATTTTACCCCCGAAATCTCAAAGTTGCACGCAGAAAAAGCGATTGGGATCATCGCAGCAGACCCTCTTTCCCTAACCCTACTGAAAGAACCAGGCGCAATGGACGCAGACATCGCGGTCGGCAGCACACAACGATTTGGTGTGCCTATCGGGTATGGCGGTCCGCACGCGGCCTATATGTCGACACGTCAACAATATGCACGTTCCATGCCAGGTCGCCTTGTTGGCGTATCAATCGACAGTCTGGGGAATCGTGCCTACCGTCTGTCGCTTCAAACCCGTGAGCAACATATACGACGCGAAAAGGCGACGTCGAATGTGTGTACCGCGCAAGCTTTGCTGGCAGTGATGGCCGGCTTTTACGCGGTATTCCACGGCCCTGAAGGACTGCGCGCTATTGCACAACGCATCCACCGGAAAACAGCACGGCTTGTAGAGGGGCTCAAACACGCAGGTTTTGATGTCCGCCCTGCCACGTTCTTTGATACGATCACGATTGACGTCGGCCCGCTTCAAGCTGCCGTTATGAAATCGGCTGTCGAAGAAGGTATTAACTTACGCAAAGTGGGCGCGACACAAGTTGGCATTACATTGGACGAACGGACCCGATCAGAGACTATCGAAGCTGTCTGGCGTGCCTTTGGTGTTGAGCGTGCGGACAAGGACTATACCCCGCATTACAATATGCCTGAAAAATTGATCCGTACTTCAGATTTTCTCACCCACCCTGTGTTCCATATGAACCGTTCCGAGACTGAGATGATGCGCTATATGCGTCGCCTTGCTGATCGTGATCTGGCCCTTGATCGGGCGATGATCCCTCTGGGGTCTTGTACTATGAAGCTGAATTCGGCTGCTGAAATGATGCCGGTGTCATGGGACGAGTTCTCGCTGCTTCACCCCTATATTCCGCGCGATCAGGCTGCTGGTTATATCGAAATGATTGATGACCTATCTGCCAAGCTTTGTAATGTGACAGGTTATGACGCAATTTCGATGCAGCCTAATTCTGGTGCGCAGGGCGAATATGCAGGGCTATTAAGCATCGCAGGTTATCACCGCGCCAACGGCCAAGGGCATCGCAATATCTGCCTTATCCCTATGTCGGCCCACGGTACCAATCCAGCCTCTGCCCAAATGGTAGGCTGGAAGGTTGTCCCTATCGAATCCGCAGCAAACGGTGACATCGATCTGGTGGACTTTCGGGCCAAAGCCGAACTGCACTCCGACAACCTTGCTGGCTGCATGATCACGTATCCATCCACCCATGGCGTTTTTGAAGAAACAGTGAACGAGGTCAGCCAAATTACCCATGACCACGGCGGCCAAGTCTATATCGATGGTGCCAATATGAATGCCATGGTCGGGCTGTCGCGGCCCGGTGATCTGGGCGGCGATGTCAGCCACCTAAATCTTCACAAAACCTTCTGCATTCCACATGGTGGTGGTGGCCCCGGCATGGGCCCCATTGGTGTCAAACAACACCTTGTTCCACACCTTCCAGGGGACCCAACATCCGGCGAAGGTGCCGTTTCAGCGGCTGCCTTCGGCTCCCCATCGTTGCTTCCAATCTCATGGGCATACTGTTTGATGATGGGTGGCGACGGACTGACACAAGCAACACGTGTCGCCATTCTGAACGCCAACTACATCGCCAAACGGCTTGAAGGGGCATTTGATGTGCTTTATAAGGGTCCATCGGGTCGGGTTGCGCATGAATGTATCATTGACACGCGCCCTTTTGCAGACAGCGCCAATGTGACAGTTGATGACATCGCCAAACGGCTTATTGATTGTGGGTTTCATGCGCCAACCATGAGTTGGCCTGTTTCTGGAACATTGATGGTCGAGCCAACTGAGTCTGAAAACAAGGCTGAACTTGATCGGTTCTGCGATGCGATGCTGGCCATCCGCGCTGAAATCGCGCAAATCGAAAACCAGGATATCGACCCAGAAAATAACCCACTCAAAAATGCACCACACACAATGGAGGATTTGGTCAAAGACTGGGACCGTCCTTACACGCGAGAGGACGGTTGTTTCCCACCGGGCGCATTCCGGGTCGACAAGTATTGGCCGCCAGTTAACCGTGTGGACAACGTTTGGGGGGATCGCAACCTAACCTGCACCTGCCCACTGATGGAAAGCTATTCTGAGGCGGCGGAGTAGCGCCAGTAAGACAGTGCTCTACATGTT
>CAJJAR010000046.1 GCA_905182105.1 uncultured Paracoccaceae bacterium | reverse complement strand
CCCAAGCTGACCTTGATGCGCTGGGCAAGGAACCTGATGCCCCACCATCTGCTGATAGAACTGTGAGTGAGCCGACGTTTGAGGGACTGACGAAGCTGCTGGCTCAAGGTCAGCCTAGCCTCGGCCTATTCTCTGATGAGGGCGGGCAGTTCCTTGGCGGTAATGCGATGAATAATGAAAACAGGCAAAAAACACTCGCGGCCTTCAATGACCTATGGCAGGGCAACCCAATTAGACGCACTCGCGCTGGTGATGGCCACTCAACGCTATATGGCCGGCGTCTCGCAGTGCATCTCATGGTACAGCCAAGCGTCGCGCGTATATTTATGGCTGATCCACTTGCAGCGGACACAGGATTTCTGCCTCGCTTTCTGATGTGTGAGCCGCAAAGCACTATTGGTTCCCGGTTACAGGCAAACACCAAGCGCGCTGACGTGGAGTTAGAAGCGTTCAGCAGCCGCATGCGTCAAATTCTGGCAATCGAAATGCCAATGGATGCGCAAACCAATGCACTTGAGCCACGCGTTTTGGAGCTGTCTCCTGACGCACGTGAACTCGTGGCATCGTTCTCCGATGCTGTTGAGCAGGCGCAAGGTGCTGGCGGCTCTTTAACACACATTACTGGCACGGCATCAAAAGTTGCAGAGCAGGCATGTCGTATCGCGGGTGTGTTAACGCTGTGGCAAGATATCAACGCAGATGAGGTGCGAATAAAAGAAATGGAGAGTGGCGTGGCGCTCGCAAAATTCTATTTATCCGAGGCATCTCGCCTTGCCAGTGCTGCAGTTGTTTCTGCTGAAATTGATAACGCTGAAAATTGCGACTTTGGTTGTTGGAGCGCTGGCATGAGCCTGAGGTTTTGGTTCGTAATGTCGTACAGCTGGGGCCAAACGCTTTACGTGAAACACTGAAGGCTCGGGCAGCGCTTGGCTTGCTTGAGAAACACGGGTGGCTTGTGGCGCTGGAGAGCGGAACTGTTATCGACGGTGCGGCCTGCAAAGAGGCGTGGCGGGTTCTCAGGGCAAGCTGAGTGCATTTGGTGGCGCACGCGCGAGTGCGCCACATGTAGAGGCTATAGCGGGAGTTTCTGGCGGCAGCGGTTGAGTGTGCGTTGCTGCTTCCGGACCCTAACGGACATTGGTTGCCCTTACGGCGAAGGTCCACTTTGAACCTTCAATGACAGATGCTGCGTGCCGCACAAACGCTACTATCATTTGGTAGCCAAAAACAATGGCTTTGAAACGCAGCTCTATGTTGGTTGTACAACACAAAGTTAGCTTCCGCTGCAAGCGCACCGATGGCTGTGATCTGCACCCTATTGCGCATTTACACCCCTAGAAACTTGCCCAGTAAAATACTGCTCGTGATGGTTCACTATTGCAACGCCTCAATCAAAATCGGGACAACAAGTGCCACGCCCTCTAAAGAAAGGTGGCCTGCGTCGAAGTATAGCGGACGGCGTGCATCCACAGTCAGGCAAATATCCTTTGGCTCTGAGCAAAATGCTTTGTGTGGATATACGCGAACAAGACCGTCTATGGCTCCAAGTGCATCAAAAGTCTCAAATGTCGTCTTTTGAGACTGTCTGAATTGGGAGTAACTTTCTCCCATACTCACCGCCGTATCACCTTCCTGCATAACAAGATCGGCAAACGCCTCGGGCGGATTCTGGCTCGAGAAAGGAATTGGATACATGAGAATAACAATTCGACCATTTGTTGTGAGAGTCAATATCTGCTGTCGGAGACTGTCAATAACAGTTTGATAGTATTCCTCGGGGTTGTCCATCTCCCTCCAACCCTCAATCGGCTGAAGATCCCATGGGGTCTCCAAATTGTTCGCCCATGGCGAGTTGAGGATAATCCATTTTAAGTTTTTGTTTTCTAAAAGGTAAGACATTATGTCGTCATTGCGGGTGACGCAGGCTTCGCCTCGTTTCAGGCTCGTTAGATAAAGCCCGACAATAGGTGTGCAACGGCTCATGGTAAGTTCTTTAAGAGAACGGTTTTCGGCCACCAGCGCAGTGCCGAAAGAGTGTGTCAGGACCGCGGCGTGGCTGTCTCCCCAAACGGCCACATCTGGAGCAACGTCAGCGCCATGGACGCAACCACTTGCAGCCGAAACTTCACCGATGTCTTTACGGTTAGGGAGGCAGCTTTTGTAGGTTTCAGAAAAGGAATTAACATACCCTACGATCTGACGCAGTTCAGGCGATAGCCTGTCAGGATAGCCCTTTGTAATATGGCCACCAATAGCGAATGCAACGAGTGCCATTGGTAAGCCTACCAATACCATTTTCCAGATTATTGCCGGTGCTTGCCAATAGCGAAACGGCCTTTCGATGAACCGCCAGCTTGTGACAGATAGAGTTATGGTTAGCGTAAACACCAAAGCCCAAAACGACACGGCATTAATTTCGCGAAGCGCAATTCGCGCAAAGACCAATACAGGCTGATGATAAAGATAAAGGCTATAGCTGATCAATCCTAGAAACACAGCGGGCTGAGCCGTCAAGATCGCTTTGGCAGGTCCTGGGCGATCTCCAAGCATCAAGATAAGCGCAGTGCTACAGATTGGAAACAGAGTCATTTCATCTGGCCATGTCGGTGAATCGTACATCGTCATGAAAACGATGAGGCATAAAAGCGAAAGCCCAGCGATCCATTTTGCGCTTCCGCAGCAAATCTTTAAAAAGGACGGGCGTAAGCGATAAGCTAGAACCCCTACAAGTAACTCCCAAAACCGACCAAAAGGCAGATAAAATGCAGCTTCTGGATTACTGCGTGATTGGAAAATCATAATAATGAAGCTGGCGATCAAGATCACCGAAAGTCCCAACCATATGCCCCGCCAACCAATACGCCAGAGCATCAGGATAATAAAAGGAATGACGAGATAGAACTGTTCTTCGACACCAAGGCTCCAAGTGTGAATCAAGGGTTCAAGGTGCGTGTCGGGATTGAAATAGTCTATCCTGTTATAAAACCAAATGTTTGAGAGTGATAGGATGGCTGTCAGTAGGCCTCCCCCGTAATAGCGCAACGCATGCGGTAGCAATATCCAATAGGCGATGATTGAGGTAATCATTAGCATTACTAATAAAGCAGGGAGTATTCGTAGGATGCGACGACGATAAAATATTCTAAACGAAAATGTTTCAGCTTCAACTCCACGAAGGATTATTCCCCCGATCAGAAAGCCGCTGATGACGAAAAAGATATCTACGCCGACATAGCCTGAAGGCATGAAAAAGACGTCGTAGTGATGTAAAATAACACCGGTGATAGCTAATGCACGCAATCCATCGATATCAGGGCGGTAATAATTAGGCGACATCATAACCGATACTCGCTCACCGATGTTTCGGTATGTCCATCAAACGCACAGTACACACGATTTTCTCTGAAGACCTTTTTACTATCATTTTCTGCTACTGTAAAATGCGATAAATAAATGCAAACATATCTCATTTATTAAAAGACCGCACGATACGTATCCCTCATATCAATTTATGTTGAGCGCCCCCATTGAGGGATTTCGCACAGCTAATGTATGATCAGCGTATGGTCTATCGATATTTTAATATCTCTTGAATGCGAACACTCAGGGTCAACCTAATCAAAACCTTCGCGATGCCTTATAAACTCTTAAAGTGTGCTACTTTCCACCCTTCACGTCCTCCAAAAAATGACCATTTATTGAACGGGTCGCCAAGCCGGACATTGACAAATCCATAGTGAATATATTGAAAGTCCGCATAGCAGACGTCGGCAGATGGCGCAGCGAACTTCTGCTTTTCGCCCTCTTAACCCGTCACCACGTGGTCAGATAAAGGCGCAACAGGTTGCTAAGTTTAAAGTCATTTGGGAGACGTAGCGCAAATCACAACAAAGTAGCAGATGTAGCAATTGTAGCAGTGGTCGGTCGTCGCATATCAGTTTTGTCAATTAATGCTCGCGCGCGCGTCGGTGTCGTCAGTGTGTGATCTGGCGTTACGTGAAATACGAGGCATGCTGATAATTCAGCTGATTTCGCTACTGAAAAAACAGCCGTGAATGCATAGAGATATATAAATAGTCTTACACTACAATAATCGTGAAGGGAGGGGGTACGAACAGCATAGGGTGTGTATTTAGGTGGATATAAATTAATGCATTTAAACTTAATTAAATAAAAACATATACTTGTATAATTTTAGTGGTGCCCAGAAGAGACTAATGGTTCCTATAGCCTCTTCTAGGCACCAAAATCTTTCTAAAAAATTGTCAGTAGCCCTTTTAGAGTTTTACTTTAATTCTTCATGTTACATATTTTTTGACCATTGGTAAAATTAGTAACATTTAAATTGCACCGAACCAACCCTTCGCCTAAGATCTAGCCAACTGGGAGACATTTATGGACGCTTTTATTTGTGACGCACAGCGCACACCTATCGGTCGTTATGGCGGTTCACTTTCCTCCGTACGCACAGATGACTTAGCTGCTGCACCCATTGCAGCGCTTATGTCACGCAACCCACAAGTGGATTGGTCCAGTATTGACGACGTCATTTTGGGCTGTGCAAACCAAGCAGGTGAAGACAACCGTAACGTTGCACGCATGGCTACATTGCTTGCAGGCCTGCCAATTGATGTCCCGGGCATTACCGTAAACCGCCTGTGTGCCTCAGGCATGGATGCTGTTGGTATGGCTGCACGCGGTATCAAATCTGGTGATTTAGATATGGTTATAGCGGGTGGTGTTGAAAGCATGAGCCGCGCACCACTTGTCATGGACAAAGCGGCCACAGCGTTTGGACGTACACAAACGATGCACGACACTACAATTGGCTGGCGTTTTGTTAACCCAAAAATGAAGGCGGAATATGGCGTCGATTCAATGCCACAAACTGCAGACAACGTTGCAGAAGATCACGGCGTTAGCCGCACAGATCAAGACGCATTTGCCGCTCGGTCACAGGCACGATGGGGTTCTGCCCATGAGGCTGGGTTGTTTGCCAATGAGATTGCGCCAGTCACAATTCCACAGCGCAAAGGTGACCCTTTTATTGTCGACACGGACGAACACCCACGCCCAAATACCAACGCTGAGGGCCTTGCCAAGTTGCGCGGCATCAATGGCCCCGACTTAACCGTGACCGCTGGCAACGCATCAGGTGTGAACGATGGCGCTGCTGCATTGCTGATCGCATCAGAAATTGCTGCCGAAAAGAACAACCTCAAACCAATGGCCCGCATTGTCGCAATGAATGCTGCAGGTGTTGCACCTCGCGTTATGGGCATCGGTCCGATCCCCGCCTGTGAAAAGGTACTGACCCGCGCAGGTCTGACTATCGAACAAATGGACGTTATTGAACTGAACGAAGCCTTTGCAGCACAGGGGCTTGCTTCGATGCGCGCACTTGGTGTCGCGGACGATGATCCGCGCGTGAATGCCCAAGGAGGCGCTATCGCAATCGGCCACCCGTTGGGCATGTCTGGCGCACGGCTGGTCATGACAGCTGTCTACCAACTGCAACGAACCCAAGGTCGTTATGCCCTGTGCACCATGTGTGTCGGCGTTGGCCAAGGTGTTGCCCTGATCCTAGAGAGAGTTTGAACTATGTACGCACAGATGGTAAAATCAACAGGTAAGGGCGTCAAATCGTTGGACGAGATGGAACCACAAGAGCGTGCGTTTCAGGAACGCATCAACGCCGGTGATAAGATTGAGCCAAAGGATTGGATGCCTGAGGGTTATCGCAAGAACTTGATCCGTCAAATCGGACAACACGCTCACTCAGAAATCGTCGGACAGCTGCCTGAGGGCAATTGGATTACCCGCGCACCTACCTTGGAGCGCAAAGCGATTTTACTGGCAAAAGTTCAAGACGAAGCAGGTCACGGTCTGTACCTTTATTGCGCTGCTGAAACGCTCGGCGTGACACGTGATGAACTGACTGAAATGCTCCTTGATGGGCGCATGAAATACTCAAGCATTTTTAATTACCCGACCCTAACGTGGGCTGATATGGGCGCTGTCGGTTGGTTGGTCGATGGTGCGGCAATTATGAACCAAGTGCCATTGCAGCGCACGTCCTACGGCCCTTATGCGCGGGCGATGGTGAGAATTTGTAAAGAAGAGTCGTTCCACCAACGCCAAGGTTTCGACATCATGATGACGATGGGCAAAGGGACCGATGCGCAGAAGCACATGGCACAAGACGCCCTTAACCGCTTCTGGGGCCCGTCATTGATGATGTTCGGTCCATCGGATGAAAACTCGGTCCATTCCGCACAATCTATGGCGTGGAAGATCAAGATGAATTCTAACGACGAGCTGCGCCAAAAGTTTGTGGATCAAACTGTTCCGCAGGCTGAATACCTTGGCCTGACCGTTCCCGATGAGAACCTAAAATGGAACGAAGAAAAGGGTGGTTACGATTTCAGCCAACCCGACTGGGATGAATTCTTTGACGTTCTACGCGGCAACGGTCCAGAAACGACTGAGCGGATGGAAGCGCGCAACAAGGCTTGGGACGATGGTGCGTGGGTTCGCGATGGTATGATGGCGCACGCGGCCAAAAAGAAAGCAATGAAGGTCGCCGCAGAATGAGACGGGCTGAACTCAATGCTGGCTACTCAGCCTATCCGCTAGATGATCCGCGCAAGTCCGGATTTATGGACAATCTGGACACAATCAATGCCTTGGCTGAGCGAAGCCCCGGCTTTGTTTGGCGCATAAAGTCTGACAGCGGGAACGCAACAGACATTAGCGTGCCTGGTGACGTCAAAATAATCTCAAACATGTCCGTTTGGAAAAACGTTGCATCACTTGGCAATTACGTTTTCAACACCGTACATGCGCGTTTTTACGAACGTAAAGAAGTATGGTTTCAAGCCATGACATCAAATCATTTCGTGATGTGGACAGTTGGAGATAACCACACCCCTGACTTGGCTGAGGCGATGGATCGCTTGGCGCATCTTCAAAAACACGGATCGACAGACCAGGCGTTTGACTGGGACTTCGTCGATCAAAGCGCTTGGCGGCGCTGCACAGTAGCTGCGGAGCAAATAACATGAGCACAAACGACTGGCCCCTTTGGGAAATCTTTATTCGCGGCGCGCACGGCTTGTCCCATCGCCACGTTGGTAGCCTGCATGCGCCCGATGCAGAAATGGCCATCAAGAACGCACGTGATGTTTACACTCGGCGTAAAGAAGGCGTGAGCATCTGGGCAATTGAGTCCAGCGCGATTGCAGCATCCAGCCCAGAGGATAAGGGGTCTTTATACGATCCAGCGGATAATAAAGTGTACCGTCACCCAACCTTCTTCGACATACCTGATGAAGTGGGTGCAATGTGACCAATTCACTACAATTTCTTTTGCGAATGGGCGATAACTCATTGGTCCTTGGCCACCGCGTTTCTGAATGGTGCGGTGTTGCGCCAGTGTTGGAGGAGGACATTGCGCTGGCAAATACCGCGCTTGATCTGATCGGGCAAACACAACTTTGGTTGGGTTTAGCAGCCGAGTGTGAAGACAAAGGACGCGATGCAGATGCCTTGGCGTTTCGTCGTGACGTTTGGGATTTTCGCAATCTATTGTTGGTCGAACAACCAAACCGCGACTTTGGCCACACCATGATGCGCCAATTTCTTTTTGATGCGTGGCATTCATTGGTTCTGGCTGCACTCAAATCATCTGACGACTCAGAGATCGCGGCCATTGCAGAGAAGTCGCTGAAAGAAGTGACATATCATTTGGAGCGTTCAAGCGACACAGTAATCGCTCTTGGGGACGGAACTGAAGAAAGCCACATGCGGATGCAAGCTGGCCTTGATCGGTTGTGGCCTTACGTTGGTGAAATGTTCCTGACTGACGAACATGATCTGATTGATGTCGCCGCTTTGCGTCCTGCGTTTGCTGCAATAACCAACAACGTTTTGGGCACAGCCACCCTGGCCATACCCACCGATAACTTCACACATAAAGGTGGAAAAACTGGTGCGCGGCACACAGAACATTTGGGCCATATGATTGCAACAATGCAGTTCCTGCCTCGTGCTTATCCGGACGCAAAATGGTGATGACCAAACCATCTATCGATCAAGTTTGGGAGTGGTTGGACGCCGTTCCTGATCCAGAGATTCCCGTGATTTCGCTGGTCGATTTAGGAGTCATTCGCAGTGTTGCTTGGCTGAACGATGTGCTGGAAGTAACAGTCACACCTACTTATTCTGGTTGCCCAGCAACGCGCATTATCAACCTAGATATTGAAACTGCTTTAAATGATCACGGGATCAAACAGGTTACACTGAAACGTCAACTTTCACCGGCATGGACCACCGATTGGCTTTCTGAAGAAGGCAAAGCAAAGCTTGAAGACTATGGCATCGCACCGCCACAAACGGCAGGTGGACCCACCCAGTGCCCCCGATGTAAATCGGCACAGGTTGAGAAGATCAGCCAATTCGGATCGACCCCCTGTAAAGCACAATGGCGCTGTACAGACTGCCTTGAACCCTTTGATTATTTTAAGTGTATTTGACCTATGGCCACATTCCTTCCCCTTCGCGTCACAGACATTCACCGCACTATACGCGATGCGGTTGTCTTGACATTAGAACCTGAAAACCCTGAGGATTTTGCGTTTGTGCAAGGCCAATATCTGACCTTTGAACGTGACTTTTATGGGACTAAACTCCGTCGTAATTATTCGATCTGCGCAGGTCTTGATGACGACAAAATACAAGTCGGTGTAAAGCGTGTTGACGGCGGTGCGTTTTCAACTTTTGCCAACACCGAATTGCAAGTTGGCGACACACTGAATGCAATGCCGCCAATGGGGAAATTCCATACTGAAATCGAGCCTAACAAAGAAAAAAACTATCTTGGTTTCGCTGGCGGATCAGGTGTGACACCCGTTCTTTCGATACTGAAAACAGTCCTGACCCGCGAACCAGAAAGCACATTCACGCTGATCTACGCCAACCGCGCGGTTGGTACGATCATGTTTCGTGAAGAACTAGAGGCGCTTAAGAACGTCTACATGCAACGCCTCACGGTTATCCATGTCCTCGAAACTGGCCAAGACATTGACCTATTCAGCGGGCGTGTCGATCAAGAAAAATGTGCCGCGTTGTTTCAAACTTGGGTTGATATCAAAGCGGTCGATACAGCATTCATCTGTGGCCCTAAACCCATGATGCTTGGCATTGTTGAAGCATTGAAATCCTATGGCTTGGACGACAATCAGATCAAGTTCGAATTGTTTGGCGCTGGCCAACAAGGACGCCTCGCGAAACAAGCGATCTCGGAACGAGCCGAAGGCAGCAAAGGCACCGACGCAACCGTGACGTTTGAAGGTGCGGACTACACCTTCAAGATGCCAATGGATCAGTCCGTTCTGGAAGCCGCCTTGGCCAATAACCTTGATGCGCCATTCGCTTGCAAGGCAGGCGTTTGTTCCACCTGTATCGCCAAGGTGACCGCCGGTGAGTACGAGATGCTAAGCAATCACGCGCTTGAGGATTACGAGGTTGAAGCGGGTTACGTTTTGACCTGCCAGTGCTACGCATTGTCAGACACGTTAAGCGTCAATTACGACCAACATTAAGGACACAACATGCTGAACGTTCATTCCTTTGCTGCGGGTCAATGGATCGCCCCGTCCGCAGATGCGCGACCGATTGAAAGTGCCCTAACTGGAGAGGTGATCGGACAAGCCGGAAACGGTGCCTTAGATGTTCAGGGCATGCTTGGATACGGCCGCGAAATCGGCAGTCCCGCATTGCGAGCAATGACATTCCATGACCGTGCCAAGATGCTCAAAGCGCTTGCTTTGCATCTACGCAAACATCGTGAAGAGCTGTATCAGTTGTCGTTCAACACCGGTGGAACACAAGCCGACCACCTTGTTGATGTGGATGGTGGCATTGGCACGGTATTAGTCTATGCCTCTAAAGGGCGGCGCGACCTGCCCGATGCACAGATCTATATAGATGGGCCACCCGAACAGCTGAGCCGCAATGGCACATTTATGGGGCGCCACATATGCACCCCACTTCAAGGCGTCGCTGTGCATGTAAACGCATTCAACTTTCCTGTATGGGGCATGTTGGAAAAACTGGCCCCCACCCTCCTTGCAGGAATGCCTGCGATAATCAAACCAGCCACAGCAACCTGCTATGTGACCGAGGCTTGCGTACGGATTATGTTAGACAGTGGACTGCTGCCTAAGGGTGCGCTGCAGTTGGTGTCTGGTGGCATTCGTGACATGTTAGATCACCTTGATCTGCAAGATGTCGTCACCTTTACAGGATCAGCTAACACAGCATTAAAACTGCGTAGTAACGAAAATATCTTGCGTAATTCAATCCGCTTTACTGCGGAGCAAGATAGTCTAAACGCGTCTGTTTTGGGTCCAGATGCGCAAGTCGAAACACCCGAATTTGACCTATTTGTAAAAGAAGTTCAGCGCGAGATGACCACCAAAGCTGGTCAAAAATGTACTGCTATTCGGCGAATTTTAGTGCCACAGGGTACCAGCAATGCGGTCATCGAAGCACTTGATAAACGTCTAGCCAACATAACCCTTGGCGATCCCCGTGAAGAAGGAACAAAAATGGGTGCGCTGGTTTCTAACGCTCAGAAAAATGATGTTTTGGAAAAGATCGCACAAATCAGTTCTGAAGCTACGCGCGTAATTGGTGATCCCGAAAACCACGCGATGACCAAAAGCAAGGGGGCATATTTACCGCCCATAGTTTTCCGTTGTGACGACCCTGATTCCGCGCAGCATGTACACGATACTGAGGCGTTTGGGCCTGTTTCTACGATCATGGAATATCGTGATTTGGGTCACGCAACCGAATTACTGAACAATGGCAAGGGATCGCTTGTTGCTTCCGTTATAACCCATGACGGCGATGTGGCCCGGGAAATCGCAATGTCATCAGGCGCGTTTCATGGTCGCTTGTATTTCAACAACCGCGATTCAATGGACGAGGCAACAGGGCACGGTGCACCCCTTCCCCACATGGTTCACGGCGGTCCAGGTCGCGCTGGTGGTGGCGAAGAGTTGGGTGGGACACGCGCAGTGATGCATTATATGCAACGCACCGCAATCCAAGGCAGCCCTGACATTTTGACCGCAGTAGGTGGCCAATGGATTCCAAAAGCAACTATTGAAACAGACAAGCCTCATCCCTTCACACGCACTTTCCACGATGTCGAATTGGGCGATACCCTTCTCAGCCGATCACGTGAGATTACGCTGGAAGATATCGAGACTTTCGCGCATTTTACAGGAGACACTTTTTACGCGCACATGGATGAAGAGGCTGCCAAAGCGAACCCATTCTTTCCAGGACGTGTAGCGCACGGTTATCTTTTGATCAGCTTTGCCGCTGGATTGTTTGTCCAACCAGATCCAGGTCCTGTTTTGGCGAACACGGGCCTTGATAACTTACGATTTATGAAACCTGTTCAGGCGGGTGATAGTATCAAGGTCCAACTTACCGTTAAGGCCAAAACACCCCGTAATGATGAATATGGTGAGGTTCGATGGCATGTAACCTTAACCAATCAAGATGATGAGGCTGTGGCTGAATACGAGCTACTGACAATGAATGCTTACTAAACCACTTTCAGACGCCGTTGAGGCGTTGGCTGCGTTAAACAATCAGCGCGTTTGGTCATTGTTGGTCACTGTTTTCGGGGACCTTGCCCAGAATGATGGGGATGTAATCGAGGGGCCTGTGTTGTCTGTACTAATGTCAGATATGGGTATTAAGGCCGAGGCCACCCGCGTCGCCTTGCACCGTTTGCGCAACGACGATTGGATAATGTCAGTCAAAAGCGGACGCAACAGTTTGCACAGCCTAACAGCGAGCGGGCGACAAGAAAGTGCTGCGGCCAGCCCCCAAATTTATGGCCAGCCAAACGACTCCCCAACACACTGGCAGTTGGTAATGCTGGACAGCGCATCTACACATTCACGAAAGGTCATGGCTCAATTAGGTTTTGCCCCCCTGATGCCACGTGTTTACCTCGGCTCGACCGATGCAAAGCCGCCTGAAGACGGATTGGTTCTTGCACCCACATCCCTTCCAAGGTGGCTGGCCGAACAGTTCGAACCAAAAGATCTGGCACAAGACTTCGCAGAATTGCACCAAGCACTTGTGCACGTTCAAAAGGCAGTGGCTGAGGCAGAGCTTGTATCACAACGAGAGACTGCTGTCTTGCGATGCTTAATCGTACACAATTGGCGCCGATTGGTACTCAGGCACCCAGAGTTACCAAGAGACCTATATTCACCTAGTTGGTTGGGTCATGAATGTAGGAGTTTGGTTAGTACCCTATTGACCAAACTACCTAAGCCAGACCTTGGCCAAATCTTGCCGGATTAAAAGCCACGCTTTTACCGAACTCAAACCCGCGCTATAGCGGTTACATGACAAACTATCTTCATATCTCAGACCTGCCCGATCATTTGGATCTAGGTTCCGAAGTCGCCATTGATTGCGAAACAATGGGACTGCATCCTCACCGTGACCGACTTTGTGTCGTGCAATTGTCGGCAGGTGATGGCGATGCCCATATGGTCCAGATTATGAAAGGGCAGACGGAAGCGCCAAACCTTTGTGCGATCTTAGAGGACCCCAAGGTGCTTAAGCTTTTTCACTATGGTAGGTTTGACATTGCCGCGATGCAAAATGCCTTCAATACTGTAACGGCACCAGTTTATTGCACAAAAATTGCGAGCCGTTTGGTTCGGACTTACACAGACCGGCATGGATTAAAAAATTTGCTGTACGATCTTTTGCAGGTTAACCTTTCTAAGCATCAGCAGTCCAGCGACTGGGGAGCGCCACAACTAAGTGATGCACAGTTGGAGTACGCAGCTTCTGACGTGTTATACCTTCACCGCTTGCGTGATGCATTGAACAAACGATTGATCCGCGAAGGTCGTATTGAGATTGCACAAGCCTGCTTCGATTTTTTACCAACACGTGCAAGCCTTGATTTACTTGGCTGGCCCGAAACAGATATTTTTGCGCATACATGAAGATAGCATTTGTATTTTTAAATCGAGTGGTAGGTTAGATGGATCGCTACTCCCGCATGATCGCATTTCTCAAAGTGCTGTTGCCTCTGATGGCTTTAGCCTTGCTATCAACCCTCTTTTTGCTTTCTCAAAATACAGAACCAATGGCATCCATTCCATTTGCTGAGGCAGAGGTAAATGAACGCATGCGAGATCAACAGATAACTGGTCCCTTCTTTTCCGGCTCTACCGAACAAGGTGATCAAATTTCATTCTCGGCGGGGAAAATAGGCGTTGCAGATGGCAATGGCCGAGTAACAGCAAACGACATTTCAGCTCAGATTGACCTATCCTCTGGTGCCCGATTGGTGTTTTTCGCTGATCTCGGAGAGGTCGATATCGCAAACGATACTTCGATCTTGTCTGGGAAGGTGCTGATAACCACATCCACCGGATACAAAATCAATTCGGAACGTTTGGTTTCTGCAATGACATCACTAAACATGGAGTCACCTGATAAAATCATAGCTAAAGGGCCACTCGGCACGTTTTCAGCTGGCTCAATGCGATTAACTTTTTCTGAAAAGACTAAATTCACCCAAATGATTTTCACAAATGCTGTAAAGCTGATATACGATCCAAAAATCAGATGAGATTGTTGACCGTGAATATATTTCAACACTTGGTGCTTTGCATCGCGTTGCTATGCAGCGCACCAGTTCTTGCGCAAGGAACGAATGTCTCCTTTGGGACATTCACGCAGGATACCACTGCGCCAGTCGAAGTGACCTCTGACAACCTATCTGTAGATCAAGCTACAGGAACCGCCGTTTTTGAAGGTAATGTTCTCATTGGCCAAGGCGATTTGCGACTGTCAGCCCAGAAGGTCGAAGTTATATACCGTACCGAAAGCGCTGGTATCGCAAAATTAGTTGCATCAGGCGGCGTAACGTTGGTTTCTGGCGCTGAGACTGCTGAGGCTGCGGGTGCTGATTATGATATCGATTCGGGTACAATTATGATGAGTGGCGACGTTTTATTTACTCAAGGTCCCAGCGCCCTCACCGCGCAAAGAATGACCATCAATCTCAAAGACGGCACCGCCAACATGTCAGGACGGGTAAAGACCATCCTTCAAACAGGCAAAAACTAATGGCTAAGCCTGATCTGAAATTAACGCAGGGTACTGTAGGTTTGCAAATCACAAACCTAAGAAAGTCGTACCGCAAAAAGGTTGTGATACGCGATTTTTCGATGGAACTAAATCGTGGCGAAGTCGTCGCCTTACTGGGCCCAAATGGTTCGGGAAAGACAACTACCTTCTATTCAGTCGCCGGTTTGGTCACCCCAGAAGGTGGTACAGTCGTTGTTGATGGGCACGATGTGACAACCCTCCCGATGTATCGTCGCGCCCAGCTTGGTATCGGTTATCTACCTCAAGAAATGAGTATTTTTCGTGGTCTCAACGTTGAAGACAACATCAGTGCAATTCTTGATATTTCAGTGCCAAGTCGCCAAAGACGCCGAGAACGCCTTGAAGAGTTGTTGAGCGAGTTTTCGATAGAGCACCTGCGCCGCGCACCTGCGCTGGCTCTATCAGGCGGTGAGCGACGTCGCGTTGAAATTGCGCGGTGTTTGGCTGCTGATCCAAAATACCTACTGTTAGACGAACCTTTCGCAGGTGTTGATCCCATATCAGTCGGGGACATTCGGAACCTTGTTTCAGATCTTAAGAAACGGGGCATCGGCGTTTTGATCACAGATCATAACGTACGGGAAACATTAGAAATTGTGGATCGTGCATATATTTTGCACGACGGTAAGGTTCTAATGTCTGGTACGCCAAACGACGTCGTAGAAAATGAAAACGTACGCCGAGTTTATCTAGGTGATAATTTTCGCATATCGTGATGGAAAGTTAAAACCTCACGGCCAAAAGGCCAAACTTCTTTCCAATTTGCATTGACAGACCGCCTCATTCTCGGGCTGAATGTATGTATGGCAAAAACGTTTCAATCGTCTGATCGCCGTCCGGCCCTCTTTTGGGGGCCCAACGACAATCACTCAGCGCTTATGCCTTTTCCGCGAAATCGACCATGATCCTTACCCTATCTTAGGGTTACCAAGGTATTCGTCGTTTCGTCCATTTTTAAGGAGAAATAATGCGGTATCAAATCAGTGGCAAACAAATCAACATCGGTACAGCACTACAAACGCATGTGAAAACTGAATTGGATGAAGTAATCCAAAAATACGCAGAACGACCGACCGATGCGTTGGTCATTTTCTCCAAGTCTGCGCATGAATTCGCTTGCGAAGCGACAGTACATTTATCGACAGGATTGACCGCGACAGCCAAGGCAAAAGACACCGAAATATACGCAGCGTTCAATTCTTGCTGCGCCAAAATGGAGAAGCAACTAAGGCGATATAAACGGCGGTTGAAAGACCACCACAAAGACCGGACCCAACCGGTTGAACTTTTCAGTGGTTCCTCATATATAATCGCTTCAGATGACGGACCTGATCAGTCAGAGCCAGAAACACTGCAGCCAATTATCGTGGCAGAGATGGAAGCAAAGACCCCATCCCTATCAGTAGGTGAAGCTGTGATGCAGATGGAATTGGCTGGTGCACCGGTATTGGTTTTCCGTAACGAGAGTAAAGATGGGGTAAACGTGGTGTACCGCCGGGATGACGGCAACATCGGTTGGATCGACCCTTAAATAGTCACCGGCGTTAAACTCGCCTTGAATAAAGTGCGAGCAA
>CAJJAR010000045.1 GCA_905182105.1 uncultured Paracoccaceae bacterium | reverse complement strand
TGAGTTGATAATTACAATGCGTTCTATAGAAGATAGTGTTTCTCTGCGGGAATGGTCGATTGCCTACCATCCAAACCACATATGGCTACAACGTTTTTTGACTTATTGTAGGTGATTTCTTGGGGTTGATCATCTATCGATTGAGCGAGTAGCTTCTCTTTGCATTCCTAAAATAGTTTAGGAGACAGGCGCGCCTAACCAACTTAAAAAACCCACATTTTGTATCTTGCCAAGGCACTCTCCCCCGCGTAGTAAATCTAGTGTGTAGGGGCGTAGCTCAGTTGGTAGAGCGACGGTCTCCAAAACCGTAGGCCCACAGTTCGAGTCTGTGCGCCCCTGCCACTTTATCCATCAAATGTTAGCCACCACGTGGGGTTGAGCCATTGCTCAATCGTAGCGCAGTGCCGTCGCTTTGTGGCGGAAGATGTAATATGACAGGATAGTATATCCCAAAATTGCAGGCAGCACGAAGAGTGTTCCAATCAAGATGATAAACAGGCTTTCGGGCGCGGATGCCGCGTCATAGATCGTGATCTTTTTGGGCACGATCTATGGATAGAATGAATGCACCATTCCGCCATAAGTCAAGCTGAACAAGGCGATTTCGGCTGCAAAAGGTGTCCAGGACGACCGATCGTTTTGGAGTGGTAGGCGGCTTAGTTGCCACCAGACAAAAGCCACCAATGCACCCGATAGTATTGGCAATGGTGCGAGGTAGAAGATTTCCGGCAGGCTAAACCATTTGTCGAAAATGGTTGTGCTGACAAAAGAAGTTGCGACAGAGATTGCAACGATCCCCATAACTAGACCCCATATACCGCTCTTTGCCCGACGAATGGCACGGCGTTGCATTTGGTTTTCGGTTTTCCAGATCAGCCACACTGCCCCGATAAAGCTGTATCCAACTGTCAGGAACACGGCGGTTAGTGTTGCGAATGCAACGTTGGGCAGTGTCCATTTGAGGCCCATGATATACATGCCCAGCATGAACCCTTGACTTAAGGATGCCATCAGTGATCCCGCAAAGCACGCACCGTTCCACATGCGTTTTTGGGTGATGGGGCTTTGGCCCGCATTTCGAACGATACCCCGCGAAGGATCAGTCCCACCAACATCACAAAAACTGGCAGGTATAGCGCGGTTAGGGTGATCCCGTGCGCAGGTGGGAAGGCCACCAGCAACAATCCAACGGCCAGAACCAACCATGTTTCATTGGTGTCCAGAATGGCCCGATGGAGGCAACAAGCTGATCTTTTTCACCTTCACTCGCCAAAGGCATTAACAGCCCCACATCAAGGTCAAAACCATCCCGCACAACGTAAATCAGGATTGATAACCCCATGAGGGCTGCAAAGGTTCATGGCAGCCAGATGGCTGGATCTCCAAACATGTCCATTGTTATTCTCCCGGCTGTAGGGCTGATACGTTGGCTTCGCCGCCGTGGGGGTATCTGCGGTTTGGCGTACCTTCACCTTTGGTGGTTTTGTGGGCCAGATAGGTAATTACACCGATGTATGCGAAGATTAGCGTCGCGTAGATGACAAGGTAGCCAATCAAGGTGCCCAAAACCATTCCTGCGGAAACATCGCTGACAGCGTCCTTGGTCATCAAGACGCCCTGTACCAGCCAGGGTTGGCGACCGATTTCAGTTGTGTACCAACCCGCCAAGGTCGCGATCCAGCCACTGAAGCTCATGGCGCAGAAAGCGAAGAAGGGCAAGCGTGGCATGGCTGCGGCACCGTATTTACGCAACAGTACAAGGCCGGCCCAAAACAGCAGCAACATTGCCACGCCGGTGCCGATCATGATGCGGAAGCTGAAAAACACGGGCGCATCACTGTGCCGTCTTCTGCGATGAAGTCGTCAAGGCCGGGTATAACGCCACTGGCTTTATGTTTGAGGATCAACGAGGCCCCGTTTGGAATGCTGATCTCGAACCTGTTTTCGCGCGCGGCTTGATCTGGAATTGCGAACAGCACCAATGGTGTATTTGGACCAGTTTCCCAGTTCCCTTCCAACGATTTTGGTAGGCTGGTGTTCAAGTGTGTTGAGGCCGTGCATGTCGCCAGCCAGAATTTGAACAGGGATCAAGCCAGCCGCAGCGATGATACCAACTCGGAGAGCAGACTTAACGTCTTCACCTTTGTCACCCCAAAGCATGCGCAATGCAGAGACACCTGCGATCAAGAAGGCGACTGTTAAGCCAGAGGCAAGCAACATGTGCACAAATCGATATGGCATGGAGGGGTTGAAGATGATGTCGAACAAGTTTGTGGCAAAGACAACACTGTCACGCAGTTCATACCCTTGAGGTGTGTGCATCCATGAATTCAAAACGATGATCCCAAAGGTCGACATTGTGGTGCCAAAGGCGACCAAAAAGGTTGCCAGTGTATAAACCCAAGGTTTTAGGCTTGAGGCACCAAACAGCATGATCCCTAAGAATACAGCCTCGAGGAAGAAGGCGGTCATAACCTCATACGCCAGCAATGGCCCTGCCACGTTGCCGACCGTTTCCATGAAGCTAGGCCAGTTAGCGCCAAACTAAAAGGACATCGCGATTCTAGACACCACGCCCATGGCAAAGGGCAGTGCAAAGACTTTGACCCAGAACATGTAGGTGCCCATCCACTTGTGATCACCCGTGGCGTTGAAACGAAGCTTAAAGAATAACAACATCCAGCCTAATGCGATGTTAATCGTCGGGAATAAAATGTGAAAAGAGATATTCGCACCAAATTAAATGCGAGATAAGAGAAGGGTATCCATCAGCCAAACTCCATCTTAGTAGCCACCATCTCACTCGAGATATAGGGGAGCTCACCACGTCAATCAGGATTGTGCGACAATAAGCGCAAGGGGACCGCGGTGCGCTTAGCACACCGCGATATAAAGCGTCGTTTGGAGCATAGGTAGCGTTTACAGGTCTTTCACTAGGCGCAAAGCGTCGTAGATTGCGGCATGCGTATTGCGTGCGGATACCGCGTCCCCGATGCGGAACAGTTGAAACTTCCCTGTGTCATTGCGTTTTATGGTTTGGGCGTCACCTGCGATTAACGCTTCTTGATCCACGGCACCCTCATTGGAGCTGAGAGGTTTCAGATCAAAATACAACTCGTCCAGAGGCAAGGTCCCGTAGTTCACCACAACCTGATCGTACTCACGTTTGTCACTGTGATCAGAGTAGTCTGTCCCGATTGTAGCGGTCAGTTTGTTGCCGCTGCGCGCAACGTCTAGTAATCGACGTGTCACAGTAAAGGTGACGTCCTTGTCCTGAAGTGAGCGCATGTATGGAACCAAGTTCATGGCCATGATGTCTGGCGCAAATGTGCGGTCAGGTGTCATGATTTCAACGGTGGAACCTGCGTTGGCGGCAATTTCGGCGGCTTGTAATGCAGGATGATCACCACTTTCGTCATAGATCAACACGTTCTGGGCTGGTTTCACATCCCCTGCGATGATGTCCCATGCTGTCACAACGTTTTCAGCGTCTTCGCCTGTTTCATAAAGCTCGGTGTTTGGCATGCCACCGGTGGCGACAATCACCACATCAGGGTTCAGTGCGGTCACATCCGCGGCTTCTGCCCATGTATTGAAGTGGAACACCACATCACGCGCCGCACATTGTGACATGCGCCAGTCGATGATCGAAATCATCTCGCGGCGGCGCGGGCTAAGGGATGCAAGGCGCACCTGTCCACCCGGATCAGGCTGGGCTTCAAACACCGTCACATCATGACCACGTTCTGCCGCAACACGCGCTGCCTCAAGCCCACCAGGGCCTGCGCCAATAACAACCACGTTGCGCTTGTTCTTTGTCACAGGGATTGTGTGTGGCATCGTTAGCTCGCGCCCAGTTGCGGGATTGTGAATGCACAGGGCTTCGCCCGCTTGGTAAATGCGATCAAGGCAATAGGTCGCTCCAACACAGGGACGGATGTCTTCTTCGCGTCCAGCAAGGATTTTTTGTACTATGTGAGGGTCGGCCATATGCGCACGGGTCATGCCGACCATATCAAGTAACCCCGTTTCAATCGCGTGACGCGCTGTGGCGACGTCGGGTATTTTAGACGCATGAAATGTAGGCATTCCGGTCAGGCGTTTGACTTCTCCAGCAAAGGTGAGGTGTGGTGCGCTTGTCATCCCTTGAACGGGGATCAGATCGGTCATCGCGGGGTCGGTGTCGATGCGGCCTCGGTTGACGTTTAAAAAATCAAGCTGACCCGTGTTTGCTAAGCGTTGTGATATTTCCAAACCCTCAGCAAAAGTGATGCCACCCTTTTGTACTTCGTCCACTGTATAGCGAACGCCGATGACAAATTTTTCGCCAACACGCTTGCGCACTGCATCCATTACTTCGAGCGGAAAGCGCATACGGTTCTCTAAATTTGCAGCGCTGTATGGTCCCGTCAGATCATTGGAAAGGGGGGACCAGAATTGATCAAGCAGGTGGCCGCTGATCATCAACTCAACACCATCCATCCCGCCAGCTTGCATGCGCTGTGCACCATCAGCGAAATCTTGAATGATCCGTTCGATATCCCAATCTTCGATTAGCTTTGGAAATGCGCGGTGCGCAGGTTCGCGGTGTTTGGAGGACGAAACACTTGGTAACCAGTCCCCTTTGTTCCAAGTCGTACGACGGCCAAGATGCGTAAGCTGGATCATCACCACACAGCCATGTTCGTGGCATCCATCCGTCAGGTTTTGGATCCACGGCACAACTTCGTCTTTGTAAGCAAGTATGTTGTTGAACACAGGTGGACTGTCCTTGGATACCGCAGCGGACCCTGCCGTCATCGCCAAAGCGACGCCCGCCTTTGCGCGTTCTTCGTGATAGGCGCGGTAGCGTTCTTTGGGCATGCCATCTTCAGGATAGGCAGGTTCGTGGCTTGTCGTCATGATCCGGTTTTTAAGGGTCAGGTGTTTTAGCTGGTAAGGCTGGAGCAACGGATCTTTGGACATCTGGCATCTTTCGCTAGAGTTGTGTGCCCGTGCGGGCGTGGCTTTCAGGAACGTGCAGTGAAATTGACACTTGTGTCAAGAAAACTATGATGGTGGCATGAGTGATACCCCAACACGCCAACGCGGATCGAAAGAGATCTGGCGCAATGCCGCATATGAATTGCTGATTTCTGAGGGGATCGGTGCGGTAAAAATCATGCCGTTGGCCAAACGCCTAAACCTAACGCGCACGGGGTTTTATTGGTTCTTTGAGGACATTTCGGAATTACATGCGTCGATGGTGCGCCGATGGGAAAGTAAGAATACAGGCAACCTTGTTAGCCAGTGTAGTGCAGATGCTTCTAGTATCGCAGAAGGGCTGTTCAATCTGATGGATTGCTGGATGAACCCAACGCTATTTGATGCTCGGCTTGACCTTGCGATTCGTAATTGGGCGCGTGTGGATGCAGATTTGCAGCTGCGTGTAACAGAGGCGGATACTGGGCGCATCAAAGCTGTGGCCGAGATGTTTGCCCAACATGGGTTCACACGTGAGCAAGCAGAGGTACGTAGCCTGACGGTAATTTACACACAGATCGGCTATATCTCGATGCAGGTTAGTGAAAATCCGCAAGAGCGGTTGGCGCGTGTGCAGCATTATGTGGAACTGTTCGCAGGGGCAGCGCCAAATCCTAGGGACGTGGATAAATTTATGGCCCGTCACCAGTGATGTACGACTTGGTTGCTTCATTTCCTCGACCCGACGTCTTTGTGCCAGGTTATTTGGCTCGTCAATATTGATATAATGGTAGCTTTGGTTCGAACGAAGGATATCCTTGAAAGTATTTCGATGCTCAGACTAAGTTATCGAGTGTGATGTTTGCAGACATTCTCACCCGAATTAACAGTTCTGATCTTGCTTTGGTTGAGCCGTCGCGCTCGACTTGTTCCGACACAACATGTCGGCTAGCTGTAAATGGGCAGTTACTTTACATGGATGGAAATCATCCAACTCCTTTTGGGGCATCCCTAATTTTGGACCAAATAATGGCTCTTGGTTGGGTAGGGCTGGAGAAAAGCACCTCTGACTGACTAATTGACCCCCTGCTTTTAGTGTTTTTGGCAGTAACACCACCACTGGTTGGTAGTGAGCGAAGAATAATAATAGCCGTTTAAAAGCGAACGGGATTATTATGACATTGCTTCAAATTGCTTCGCTATTGATCGTACTTGCGGGTGCCTTTGGTGCCATCAACTATCTGTTTTTGAAACTGCCTTCATCGATCGGTATTTTGGTTATTGCGCTGATCGCATCCTTTGTTGTGATTGTGACGGACGCGCTGTTTCCTAGCCTTACGGTAGAGGAACAAATTCGTGCCCAAGTGCTGGAGCTTGAGTTTTCGGAAGCGCTGCTTGAAGGCATGTTGGGGCTGTTGCTGTTCGCCGGTGCACTTCATGTGAAATTATCGGATTTGCGTAAGGCGTGGCTGGTCATCCCCTTGATGGCGACCATTGGAGTGGGCCTTTCGACGACAATCGTTGGCTTTGGGTTTCACTGGCTAACGGGCATGCCAATCATGATAGCACTGGTGTTTGGTGCTTTGATTTCACCGACCGATCCTGTTGCGGTTCTGGGTGTGCTGCGTGAAGCGAATTTACAGAAATCATTGGAAACCAAAATTTCGGGTGAAAGTCTGTTTAATGACGGTGTTGGCTATGTGGTGTTTCTGGTTCTTGTTGGGCTGGCATTCCCAAGTGGGGACCACCACGCAACGGGCCTTTGGCCAGCGGTCATGTTGTTCTTGCAAGAAGCCCTTGGTGGCGCTGCGCTGGGCCTTGCCTTGGGATGGCTGACATTCCGTGTGATGCGTTTGATTGATGACTATTCGCTGGAGGTTCTGATTACCCTTGGCCTTGCTTTTGGTGGGTATGAGTTGGCGGTGTGGCTGCATGTGTCGGCCCCTATCATGGCGGTTTGCGCTGGGCTGCTGATTGGTGACATCGGTGCACGTCACGGCATGTCTGAAGAAACGCGCAAATATGTGGACGCGTTTTGGAAGTTGATTGATGAAATTTTGAATGCAGTTCTGTTCTTGATGATTGGCTTTGAAGTCTTCGTGGTGGCGTTTGAATTTGATTTGTTGGCCTCGGGCATGTTGGCGATTGCCTTGGCATTGCTTGGCCGTTTCGTGGCTGTGGCTGTGCCTGTTCTGATGCTCAAGCCTTTCGGCAATTTTAGCGCGGGTGTGATCACGATCATGACATGGGGCGGGCTAAAGGGCGGTATTTCTGTCGCGCTAGCCTGGTCCTTGCCCGATGGAGAATGGAAGCCATTGATCCTGACCGCGACCTATGTTGTCGTTGTCTTCTCGATCATCGTGAAGGGGCTGACTGTAACGCGCTTGGCTAAGAGGGTTGGCCGCGCGCCGGAGCTGCCTGACAGTTAAGATTAATGGGCAAGGCTGTCGCGCTTTAGCCATATTTTTGCCGTGATTTGTCTACAATTTTATGCAAAAGGGTCACTGCTGTAATGTGGCACTGCCATGTCGCCACGGCGAGTACCCTTGTTGAGTGAGTATTTTGATGTCTGCATATAATACCAACGATCCCGATCTGGCGATGGCTGCCATACGTTCAATCCTTCACGAGCCAGCACTTGCCATAAGTGTGACCAAAGAACGGATTGAAGAGGCAGCTGCAGCGTCAGTACGCGCTACGGATACGGCGAAGGCCCGCGTGACGGGTATGTTTGCGGCAAAGCGCAAAGTGGTTGTTGAGAAGCGAGTGAGCGCACCTAAGGCGAAAAGCGATCAGTCGCGTATGTCGGCTGTCATGAGGCGCAACAAATGGGCGATCACGCCAATGCGCAAACATGCATATTAGGCCGTGTTTGCATTGCTTGTGGTTTTTTACCCGCTTTGGATCGTGGTTCCATGCCTGATTGGTTTCCCTGTATTGCTCGGCAGTTTTGCGATCTTTGGTGCTGACAAGGCTTGGAGTGGTATCATCAAGGCATTCCGTGCATATGCGGCGCGTTCACCTGAACATGCGCAACGCCTGGCTGTGCACTTAGATGTCTTTGCAATGCGGTGGGATGCTTTGCTTGATCGCATGCCAGAGGGCAGCGTGAATGGATTGTATTTGCCTGATTTTCAGTCAATATAAGTGGCCGCTGACGTGCACTATTAGGTCGTTGGTGATCGATTGTCACTGATGCAAGCAAGCGGCTGAAAATATGCGGCCTTGAAATCGCCATAGCAGGCGGTTAAATGGCTCAGTGATATAAGCTTAAGGAAAAGCAACATGGCGATGACCAACCCAATTCAATTCATTCAGCAGGTCCGCTCTGAGGTTTCCAAGGTTGTTTGGCCCACACGCCGCGAAGTCGTTTTGACGACCGTAATGGTGTTTATCTTGGCAGCATTGACCGCGGTGTTCTTCGCGACAGTTGATATTTTGATCCGCGGTGGACTTCGCACGGTTCTAGACTTCTTCGGCTAAACCCAAGTCGTCTACAATTTCGACGGCTAAATTGGTTTGGTGAAGTTGTGCGCAACCTCTTGAAATAGATCGTTTTGCAGAGTAAACGGCGGCACTAACCTAATGTCATGGCGTGCTGCGATTCGAGTTGCGCGCAGCTTTGTATTCGGGTGGTATCGGGCTAAGGGTCTGATCAAATTAATAAATTCTGGTGCAGTCTCATATGAGCAAGTACCTCTAGATAAGGCAGGCAAGCAAATGGCGAAGCGGTGGTATTCGGTTAGCGTTCTTTCGAACTTCGAAAAGAAGATTGCAGAACAGATCCGTACTTCTGTCATCGAGCAAGAGCTTGAAGTCGACATTGATGAAGTTCTGGTACCAACAGAAGAAGTAATTGAAGTGCGTCGCGGCAAAAAAGTGACCTCTGAGCGTCGCTTCATGCCAGGCTATGTTTTGGTTCACATGGAAATGTCTGATCGTGGTTATCACCTGATCAATTCCATCAACCGCGTCACAGGTTTCTTGGGCCCACAAGGTCGCCCAATGCCAATGCGTGATACGGAAGTGAACGGCATCTTGAACCGCGTTCAAGAAGGCGAAGAAGCGCCACGCAACATCATTCATTTCGAATCTGGTGAAAAAGTTAAAGTTACCGACGGTCCCTTCGAAGACTTTGAAGGCATGGTTGAAGAAGTTGATGAAGAGGCGCAGCGCCTCAAGGTGACTGTTTCGATTTTTGGCCGCGAAACACCAGTCGAACTAGAGTTTACCCAAGTTACAAAACAACTGTAATTTGGCCGGCGGGGTGCGCCCCGTCTTGCATCGCTTCGGCGCTGTTTCAATGTGGGAGGGAAGGGTGCCGCGGTATCCTGATCGCACCACACAACCAAACCAACCTAAGGCGCGCGTGCTGAGGGTGTTGTAAAGGAGAAGGCCAATGGCCAAGAAACTCGTAGGGTCTATGAAGTTGCAAGTTGCAGCTGGTAAAGCGAACCCATCCCCACCCGTAGGTCCAGCATTGGGTCAACGTGGCATTAACATCATGGAATTCTGTAAAGCGTTTAACGCTAAAACAGCTGACCTTGAGCCAGGTGCACCTTGCCCAACAGTAATTTCATATTACCAGGACAAGTCTTTCACTATGGAAATCAAGACGCCACCAGCGTCCTATTTCTTGAAGAAAGCTGCCAAAGTGAAATCTGGTGCGACGAACCCGTCACGTGACATTGTTGGTTCTGTAACGCTGAAGCAAGTTCGTGAAATCGCAGAAGCAAAAATGGCTGATCTGAACGCTAACGATATCGACGCAGCGATGCAGATCATTTTGGGCTCTGCCCGTTCTATGGGCATTGAGGTGAAGTAAGATGGCAAAACTCGGAAAACGCACAACAGCGGCCCGCGCAGCATTTGCTGGCAAAGCAAACCTGACTGTTGAAGACGCAGTTGCATTGGTTAAATCCAACGCAGTTGCAAAATTCGACGAGACAATCGAAATTGCAATGAACCTTGGTGTTGACCCACGTCACGCTGACCAAATGGTTCGTGGTGTTGTTGGCTTGCCAAACGGCACAGGCAAAACAATGCGCGTTGCAGTATTTGCACGTGGCGCAAAAGCTGACGAAGCTACAGCAGCTGGTGCAGACATTGTTGGTGCAGAAGACCTGATGGAAATCGTTCAATCCGGCAAGATCGAATTCGATCGTTGCATCGCGACACCTGACATGATGCCTGTCGTTGGTCGTCTAGGTAAGGTTTTGGGTCCACGTAACCTTATGCCGAACCCAAAAGTTGGTACTGTAACTATGGACGTAGCGGACGCTGTTAAAGCGGCCAAAGGTGGCGAAGTTCAGTTCAAAGCTGAAAAAGCTGGCGTTGTTCACGCTGGTGTTGGCAAAGCATCTTTCGACGAAGCAAAGCTTGTTGAAAACGTTCGTTCATTCGTTGATGCGGTTGCTAAAGCACGCCCAACAGGTGCCAAAGGCGCTTACATGAAGAAGATCGTTATCAGCTCTTCAATGGGTCCAAGTGTGACTGTTGACGTTGAAAGCGCTACAGGCGAATAAATCGACCTAAATTGATAGAATTAAAGGCCTTAAAGCGGATGTGCTTTAAGGCCTTTTTTGTTTTCTTCGTATTCGTATTCGTATTCGAATTACTCTTTACTCGGGTAACTGACAGATCGTGCTTGAATTAGTAAATATAAAGATGAGGCCTGAAATGGTGTTCCGCAAGTCTTCAACATGGTCGACTGTTTCGTACGTGAACGATACGCCTGCAAATATTCGTAATTTTGTATCTTGCCATCTTGGAATTGGCGTGACCCAAACGAGGTTGATTTTCGACAATCTGGATGACCCATCCCTCACCATGTTTTCACACTTACCCGAAGTAAGGACTTATGCTTGTGACGAAGAGTTTTGGTTGAATTCCATAGGCTTGGACGAAGTGCCTTCTGGGCACAATGCACGCCAGGACAACGCCTGCACGTTCGGGTATAATGCAGCCAAGGAAGATTGGGCGCTGCACTTGAACACTGATGAGTTTCTACATGTCCCGCTAGATAATCCAATTGCATGCCTACGCGATGTCCCCGCCGATGTGCTGGCCGTTAGGTTGCGCCCTGCTGAACTGGTTCTGCTTGAAAAACCGAGCGATTATGATTTTTATCGACTGCCAATGAACAAGCATCAAGTTAGAGCTGTTCATAATGAGTTTGCTGCAAATTTCATAAGACGGCTGGGCTTCTTTGGTCATTTGGATAGGAAGTCGTTCATTAGAGGAGGACAACGGGACTTCAATCTTAAACCGTACTGGCCAGAACTAAGCGGGTAAGGTCCGATTGAGTTCAAAGACGTGGCTGCTAAGCGAGAGCAATGCATATTACATCACAATGCAGAACCTTTTGAGGACTGGCATCGTAAGTTGCAATATCTACTGGGAGCCTCTTCTATTCTCGGCATGTTACGCGGGCTTCTGAAAGAGCAATTTGAGGCTGGTGATGAACCGGAGCTTAGAGATTCTTACAACAAAATTTTTGGTCTTACGATTGAGCAAGCTTCACAAATGAGCGAAATGGGAAGTCTCTTTGTGGTGCCGGCTCGGTTGTCGCGGTTCGCTGATACATATTTTTCCCTAGACACAGAATAGTTGGCGCCGCAAATCCGAAATTCGGGTCGGCAACTGGTCAGGGGAGCGGTGATGTTACGCACTGTAAGGCGTCGTAAAAAAAGACACTTGGCAAGCGCCTTATCTAGCGCTAAGAACATCTTCGATTCACATGGGTTAGCCCTAAGTGAGTCTTCTGTCCGAGAAGAAGGGTTGCGCGAGCTATAATTCCTTTCTGAGATGGGAGATGCAAGAATTCCCGATCGCTCATGCGTAGGGCCTTTTGCCTTCCCCGTAAAATGGACCACGACTGTTCGCATTAATGCGGACTTAATTGAGCCGGGGAGTAATCCCCAAATTTGGAGTGAAACTGTGGATAGAGCACAAAAAGAACAGTTGGTCGACGAACTCGGCCAAATCTTTGAAAGCTCTGGCGTTGTTGTGGTAAGCCACTACGCCGGTCTGACAGTTGCTAACATGCAAGACCTGCGCGCTAAGGCGTCTGATGCAGGTGCTGCTGTTCGTGTTGCAAAAAATAGGCTCGCCAAGATCGCCCTAAACGATAAGCCATGTGCAAGCATTGCTGATTTGTTGACAGGCATGACCGTTCTAACCTTTTCCGAGGACCCTGTGGCAGCTGCCAAGGTTGCCGAAGACTTCTCTAAGGATAACGATAACTTCGTAATCCTTGGTGGTGCTATGGGCGAGAACGCGTTGGACCGGGCTGGTGTTACAGCTGTTTCCAAAATGCCAAGCCGTGATGAACTCATCGCGACTATTGTTGGCATGCTGGGCGCACCTGCAAGCAACATCGCTGGGGCCATTGGCGCACCTGCAAGCAACATTGCATCCATCTTGTCTACTATTGAAGACAAAGCGGCTGCGTAAGCAAACGTCATATCGGCGTGTAGTAAACACTGCACGTTGGAACACATTAATATCGTATCGGAGCTAAAAATGGCTGATCTTAAGAAAATGGCAGAAGACATCGTTGGTCTTACACTGCTTGAAGCACAAGAACTAAAAACTATCCTTAAAGACGAGTACGGCATCGAGCCTGCAGCCGGTGGCGCAGTCATGATGGCGGGCCCTGCAGACGGCGCTGGCGCTGCTGAAGAGCAAACAGAATTCGACGTCGTTCTTAAGAACGCCGGCGCTTCTAAAATCAACGTGATCAAAGAAGTCCGCGCTATTACAGGTCTTGGCCTGAAAGAAGCAAAAGACTTGGTTGAAGCTGGTGGCAAAATCAAAGAAGGCGTTGATAAAGCTGAAGCTGAAGACGTTAAAGCTAAGCTGGAAGCAGCTGGCGCGGAAGTTGAGTTGGCCTAAGCCTCTCGCCTTTTGGCAATTCGGAAATGGCGGTCTCTCGGGGCCGCCGTTTTTGTTTGTGGGGGGCAATGTTCGCTATGCGGACGAAGTTGCCGTTGATGCTTTCAGTTTAAAAGTCTGCTTTGTCTGTAACTGAAGTTGTTTTAGACTGAGTGACGCTGGTTAGTCAGCATTACGGTGTAATAGGCTAGGCCGAACCTAAAAGCCCTTATGACTGAGAGCCCATAAATAATTGATCCCGAAGCTTTGTGGCCTTGAATACGAAATGTTGCAGCCCTAAGTGGATGGGTCTCCGTAACTCTTGGCCTTTTGACTTTTCGAAGAAGCATGAACGAAGTTAATTCATCGCGCGCAGGCTCAGTTCCGAGAGAAAATACGCTTTGGCAGAGCGAGTTTCGGAAAGAGGCAAAACGAGCCACTGCTAAGATTAATTCAATCGATATTGAATTGGGGCCGTCTGAATCGCGTTCTAGCCAATATTACATTAGTCGGTTCGATGATAAAATTAAAGCTGGCCCAAACTCCAGCCTTTTTATCATCAAACTAATTATTACCATCTGACCCACCTGCAGAAGCTATGTTCAAATAACTATGTTTGATTGAAGAGGGGTTTCGGCAGAAACGTAGAGAATACCTAAATTGATGGTGCGTGGTTTTGCTTAGGTTTTGGTGATGTGGGGAAATGGACTACTCGGCAGGGTACGTCCGAATTGCCGGCTCGAAGTTTGGCTGACTCAGCTTGAGGCTGGGTAAGTTTCCGTTTTTCTAAACAATATTTTAAACAAAGCGCTCTTATCAGCAATCAGTAAGGTTCTTGCGCGGTGGAATGCAATTTGATCGGGACGTGCCGAAGATTATTTTCTTGCATCAAACCTTACAAATGCGACGCCACAATCATGAAGCTTGCCAACACAGCAGTCGTCTCAGCAAGTATTATGGCAGTTTTTACGGGAACAGCAGCTGTTGCCCAATACTCCATTCGAGGGAAGCGAACGTTATGCGACACTCTTTCTAGGTATAAACCAAACCGAAGATGTGAACTTTGATTATTTCCAGCCCTTTGCCGGAGTGGTTGTTGGTCAAGGCTCAATTACTACGGATTCAAGATATAATGCCGGCGCATTCAGGCCTTACGTTGGTGGTGGTATCGGATTTACCCTTGTTTCCCAGGACGCAAGAATAAGTGGCTTGGCGGACGCTTTGGTCGACGATAGTGACAAAGCTTTCGCGGGCCAAATTGGATTTGGCGTAAGGTATAAATTAGGTTAACGAGGAACGTTGGACCTTGGGTATCGCTACAAGATGACGGCAGATGTTGATTTTAGCACCAGTCTGACTGCTATTAGAACGGACCTCACCGATAGTCTTTACGCATCTCACAGCATGAACATTGATTACACGCTGCCATTGGCAGCTAAACTCTCTCAAAGCAGGCCTGATATTTGAACGTAAGCTCTAAATAAGCTCACAATTTTTATATTCCTCAAATGGGCCTTAGCCATGACTGAGATGGATAATTACCTGCACCTCTCCAACGCACACAAACAATGATGCCCAAGGTGCCAGTCCCATCTATAGCGATTTTTTGACACCTAGTAAGCATAGGAAGTTCAACGATTGGGTAAAGTATACGCTCAATTGTTGGATTGAAAAAGTTGTGCCACACGAGAGTGGCGGCATTGAGGCTGGCGTATGTGATCCGAGCAGCATCCGTCTTGTGGGTTCAGATTGGGGATTAACCCAAACACTCTTGACGGCAGTCACAAACATTTGCCACAGTCTCCAAACAAAATGCTAAGTTTGGAAAAGCACCAATCTCCGTACACCCCCTTGCGTTCGGGCCCTTCACCACTTATCCAGCAGCTTCACGCGGTTTCGATTGATTCGAAACCCGTTTTTTTCTGTCGCGCAATAAGGAGCCGTTAATCACCCCTCTGACCACCGAATGTCACGCAGGGAAACGGTAAGATATTGCACGACACCTGTCTTGGTAAGCGCCTTAAATAAAAGGCATTTTCCAAGGCAGGAGGGGTCGGGAGCTGCACAGTGGGATGTGTGGCAAGAATAGACCCCTCTATCGCTGTCTCGTAGGGATTAGCGCTGTGGCCCGACGGTGCTTGTCTCAATTGAGAAAACTGAAAGGTGACCTAGTCTTATGGCGCAATCGTTCCTTGGTCAGAAACGTCTACGTAAATATTATGGCAAAATCCGTGAAGTATTGGAGATGCCAAATCTAATAGAAGTACAGAAATCATCGTATGATTTGTTCTTGAAATCTGGTGAGGCCGATACCCCCACCGATGGTGAAGGTATCACTGGCGTCTTTCAGTCGGTTTTCCCGATTAAAGATTTCAATGAAACATCCATTTTGGAATACTCAAAGTACGAGCTCGAAAAGCCCAAGTACGACGTTGAGGAATGCCAACAGCGCGACATGACGTACAGTGCACCGCTTAAGGTGACGCTGCGCTTGATCGTGTTTGAAGTGGATGAGGATACAGGCGCGAAGTCTGTTAAAGATATCAAAGAGCAAGACGTGTTCATGGGCGATATGCCACTGATGACACCGAACGGCACATTCGTTGTGAACGGCACAGAGCGCGTTATCGTTTCTCAGATGCACCGTTCACCGGGCGTTTTCTTTGACCACGACAAAGGTAAAAGCCACTCTTCAGGTAAACTTTTGTTTGCATGCCGCATTATCCCATACCGTGGTAGCTGGTTGGACTTTGAATTCGACGCAAAAGACATCGTGTTCTGCCGCATCGATCGTCGTCGTAAATTGCCAGTAACAACTCTGTTGTACGCACTTGGTCTAGACCAAGAAGCGATGATGGACGCATACTACGACACCATCCAGTACAAATACGTGAAGAACAAAGGCTGGGTCGCCCCATTCTTCGCAGACCGTGTACGTGGCACACGCCCAACATATGACTTGATCGACGCAGCAACCGGCGAGATCATTGCTGAAGCTGGCAAGAAAATTACACCACGCGCCGTCAAAAAATTGATCGACGAAGGTAACGTAACTGAGCTGTTGGTTCCATTCGATCATATCGTTGGCAAGTTCGTGTCCAAAGACATCATTAACGAACAAACTGGCGCGATTTATGTCGAAGCTGGTGACGAGTTGACACTTGAGTACGACAAAGATGGCGATCTTATCGGGGGTACAGCCCAAGAGTTGATCGAAGCCGGTATCACGGACATCCCAGTCCTCGACATCGACAACATCAATGTTGGCCCATACATGCGCAACACACTTGCGATGGATAAGAACATGAACCGCGACACCGCGCTCATGGATATCTACCGCGTGATGCGCCCAGGCGAGCCACCCACCGTTGAAGCCGCGTCAAACCTGTTTGACACGTTGTTCTTCGATAGCGAGCGTTATGACCTTTCCGCGGTTGGCCGCGTGAAGATGAACATGCGTTTGGCTTTGGGTAAAGAAGACACTCAGCGTACGCTGGATCGTGAAGATATCGTTGCTTGTATTAAAGCATTGGTTCACTTGCGTGACGGCCAAGGCGACATCGACGATATTGACCACTTGGGCAACCGTCGTGTGCGTTCTGTGGGCGAGTTGATGGAAAACCAATACCGTGTTGGCTTGCTCCGTATGGAGCGCGCGATCAAAGAGCGTATGTCTTCTGTCGAAATCGACACAGTCATGCCTCAGGATCTGATCAACGCGAAACCAGCAGCTGCTGCGGTACGTGAATTCTTCGGCTCATCGCAGCTGTCGCAATTCATGGACCAAACCAACCCGCTGTCCGAGGTTACGCACAAGCGTCGCCTTTCAGCGCTTGGCCCAGGCGGTTTGACACGTGAACGTGCTGGCTTTGAGGTGCGCGACGTGCACCCAACGCATTACGGCCGTATGTGTCCAATTGAGACTCCAGAGGGTCCGAATATTGGTCTGATCAACAGCCTTGCTACGTTTGCACGCGTAAACAAGTACGGCTTTATCGAAACACCGTACCGCAAAGTCGAAAACCGCATGGTTACCGACGAAGTGCAGTACATGTCCGCGACTGAGGAAATGCGCCACACTGTGGCACAGGCCAACGCGAAGCTGGACGAAAACGGTCGTTTTGAAAATGATTTGGTCAGCACACGTCAATCTGGTGACTACACGCTTGCACCATCTGACAACGTTGATCTGATCGACGTTTCACCAAAACAGCTAGTATCTGTAGCGGCATCCTTGATCCCGTTCCTAGAAAACGACGATGCGAACCGAGCCCTAATGGGTTCGAACATGCAACGTCAGGCGGTTCCATTGCTTCAGGCAACGGCTCCACTTGTTGGTACTGGTATCGAAGAAGTTGTGGCACGTGACTCTGGCGCGGCATACATGGCGAAACGCGCTGGCATCATCGACCAAGTCGACGCCACACGTATCGTTTTACGTGCGACCGAAGATCTTGAACTGGGCGACGCAGGCGTAGACATTTACCGCATGCGCAAGTTCCAACGCTCCAACCAAAACACCTGCATCAACCAGCGTCCGCTGGTTAAAGTTGGCGAACGCGTGACAAAAGGTCAGGTAATTGCTGATGGTCCGTCTACGGACATGGGTGAATTGGCCTTAGGTAAAAACGTGGTCGTCGCGTTTATGCCTTGGAACGGTTACAACTACGAAGACTCCATTCTGATCTCCGAGCGCGTTTCACGCGATGACGTCTTTACCTCGATCCACATCGAAGAATTTGAAGTCGCCGCACGTGATACAAAGTTAGGCCCAGAAGAAATCACACGCGATATTCCAAACGTTGGTGAGGAAGCGCTGCGCAACCTCGACGAGGCTGGCATCGTTTATATCGGCGCGGACGTAGAGCCGGGTGATATTCTTGTTGGTAAGATCACACCAAAAGGCGAAAGCCCGATGACACCAGAAGAAAAACTTCTGCGCGCCATCTTTGGTGAGAAAGCCTCTGACGTTCGTGACACCTCTTTGCGCGTAAAACCTGGTGACTTCGGCACCGTGGTTGAAGTGCGTGTGTTCAACCGTCACGGCATCGAAAAAGACGAACGTGCCCTGCAAATCGAACGGGAAGAGGTTGAACGCCTTGCCCGTGACCGTGATGACGAGCTAGCGATCCTTGATCGCAACATTTATGCACGTCTTCGGGATCTGATGATGGGTAACGAAGTTGCAAAAGGCCCTAAAGGCGTAAAAGCAGGCGCGCCTGTTGATGCTGATATGTTGGAAGCGTACCCACGCTCCGCATGGTGGCAGATCGCCCTTAAGGACGAAGATGCAGCACAAATTGTCGAAGCCTTGAACGAGCAGTACGAAGTACAGAAGCGTACTTTGGATGCCCGCTTTGAAGACAAAGTCGAAAAAGTTCGTCGTGGCGATGACTTGCCACCAGGCGTGATGAAGATGGTCAAAGTATTCATCGCCGTGAAGCGTAAGCTTCAACCAGGTGATAAAATGGCCGGTCGTCACGGGAACAAAGGTGTTATTTCCAAAGTTGTTCCAATGGAGGACATGCCGTTCCTCGCAGACGGTACTCCAGTCGACTTCTGTTTGAACCCGCTTGGCGTTCCATCACGTATGAACGTTGGTCAGATCCTTGAAACACACATGGGTTGGGCTGCACGCGGCTTGGGTATTAATGTTGATGAGGCCTTGCAAGAGTACAAACGTTCTGGCGATCTAACGCCTGTTCGTGAAGCGATGCAGTTGGCTTATGGCGATGACGTCTATGAAGAAGGTCTTGCTGGTATGGACGAAGCTGATCTGCTTGATGCAGCCAGCAACGTCACAACCGGTGTTCCAATCGCGACGCCAGTATTTGACGGCGCGAAAGAAGCTGACGTGAACGACGCACTAACACGTGCTGGTTTCGACACTTCTGGACAGTCTGACTTGTTTGACGGTCGCACAGGCGAGAAGTTCTCTCGTCAGGTTACAGTTGGCGTTAAATACCTGCTTAAACTGCACCACCTTGTGGATGACAAAATCCACGCGCGTTCTACTGGTCCATACTCGCTGGTCACACAGCAACCATTGGGCGGTAAAGCGCAATTTGGTGGACAGCGCTTTGGTGAGATGGAGGTCTGGGCACTTGAAGCTTATGGCGCTGCATACACCTTGCAGGAAATGCTGACCGTAAAATCGGATGACGTAGCTGGACGGACGAAAGTCTACGAAAGCATCGTCAAAGGCGAGGACAATTTTGAAGCTGGTATTCCAGAGTCTTTCAACGTTCTCGTTAAAGAAGTCCGTGGCCTCGGCCTGAACATGGAACTCCTGGATGCTGAGGAAGAAGAATAACGGATCAAGGCGGGGAATAACCCGCCTTACCGAAACTCTCTTTTGATGCCTCCCTTTCAAGGATTTGAAAATGAACCAGGAACTTACAAACAACCCGTTTAACCCACTGACGCCTGCAAAAGCGTTTGATGAGATCAAAGTGTCTTTGGCATCGCCAGAGCGCATCTTGTCGTGGTCTTTCGGTGAGATCAAAAAGCCAGAAACCATCAACTATCGTACGTTCAAGCCTGAGCGTGATGGCCTGTTCTGTGCACGTATCTTTGGTCCAATCAAAGATTACGAATGCCTATGCGGCAAATATAAGCGCATGAAGTATCGCGGCGTTGTCTGCGAGAAATGTGGTGTTGAGGTTACGCTTCAAAAAGTACGTCGTGAGCGTATGGGCCACATCGAACTTGCGGCACCAGTTGCACACATCTGGTTCCTGAAATCGCTTCCATCCCGCATCGGCTTGATGCTGGACATGACATTGCGTGATTTGGAACGTGTTCTGTATTTTGAAAACTACGTCGTTATCGAACCAGGCCTAACTGAGCTGTCTTACGGCCAGATGATGTCTGAAGAAGAGTACATGGACGCTCAAGATGCGTACGGCATGGACGCATTCACTGCCAACATTGGTGCTGAAGCGATCCGCGAAATGCTTGCTGCGATCGACCTAGAAGCCGAAGCTGACCAGTTGCGTGCTGATTTGGCTGAAGCAACAGGTGAGTTGAAGCCTAAGAAGATCATTAAGCGTCTTAAAGTTGTGGAATCTTTCCTAGAATCCGGCAACCGTCCAGAGTGGATGGTTCTGACCGTTGTTCCAGTGATCCCACCAGAGTTGCGTCCATTGGTGCCACTCGATGGCGGCCGTTTTGCGACGTCAGATTTGAACGACCTTTACCGTCGTGTGATCAACCGTAACAACCGTCTGAAACGCCTGATTGAGCTTCGCGCGCCTGACATCATCGTACGTAACGAAAAACGTATGTTGCAGGAATCTGTGGATGCATTGTTCGACAACGGCCGTCGTGGTCGTGTGATTACTGGCGCCAACAAGCGTCCGTTGAAATCACTGTCTGACATGTTGAAAGGTAAGCAAGGTCGCTTCCGTCAAAACCTTTTGGGTAAACGCGTCGACTTCTCTGGTCGGTCGGTCATTGTGACGGGTCCAGAGCTTAAGTTGCACCAGTGTGGTTTGCCCAAGAAAATGGCGCTCGAGCTGTTCAAGCCGTTCATCTATTCGCGTCTAGAAGCCAAAGGTCTGTCTTCCACTGTGAAGCAAGCCAAGAAGCTTGTTGAAAAAGAGCGTCCTGAAGTTTGGGACATCTTGGACGAAGTTATCCGCGAACACCCAGTGATGTTGAACCGTGCGCCTACTTTGCACCGTTTGGGCATCCAAGCATTTGAACCAGTATTGATCGAAGGTAAGGCTATTCAGCTTCACCCGCTCGTTTGTTCTGCGTTTAACGCTGACTTTGACGGTGACCAAATGGCGGTCCACGTACCGTTGTCTTTGGAAGCACAACTTGAAGCACGTGTTTTGATGATGTCTACGAACAACGTTCTGTCACCTGCAAACGGTGCACCGATCATTGTTCCATCACAGGACATGATTTTGGGGATCTACTACACGACCCTCGAACGCGATGGCATGAAGGGTGAAGGCATGGTCTTCTCCTCAATCGATGAAGTGCAGCACGCATTGGATTCAGGTGAAGTTCACTTGCACGCCAAAGTCAAAGCGCGTCTTCCACAGATTGATGCTGAAGGTAATGAAGTGTTGGTACGCTTTGATACGACACCTGGTCGTATCCGTTTGGGTGCTTTGTTGCCACTAAACGCAAAAGCACCGTTTGAATTGGTGAACCGTCTTCTACGCAAGAAAGAAGTTCAGCAGGTCATCGATACGGTCTACCGCTATTGCGGTCAGAAAGAGTCAGTGATCTTCTGTGACCACATCATGACCCTTGGTTTCCGTGAAGCGTTCAAGGCTGGTATTTCGTTTGGTAAAGACGACATGCTTATCCCTGATAGCAAATGGCCATTGGTTGATGAGACACGTGACCTCGTAAAAGACTTTGAACAGCAGTACATGGACGGCCTGATCACTCAGGGTGAAAAGTACAACAAAGTTGTGGACGCATGGTCGAAGTGTAATGACAAAGTAACTGACGCGATGATGGGTGCCATTTCTGACACCACTTACGCTGAAAATGGTTCTGAGAATGAGCCAAACTCTGTCTACATGATGGCTCACTCCGGTGCGCGTGGTTCTGTTACGCAGATGAAACAGCTGGGCGGTATGCGTGGCTTGATGGCGAAACCGAACGGTGACATCATCGAGACACCTATTATCTCGAACTTTAAAGAAGGTCTGTCGGTTCTAGAGTACTTTAACTCTACCCACGGGGCTCGTAAGGGTCTGTCAGATACGGCTTTGAAAACTGCAAACTCGGGTTACCTAACCCGCCGTTTGGTTGACGTTGCTCAGGATTGCATCATTCGCATGATCGATTGTGGCACTGAAAACTCGATCACTGCAGAACCTGCTGTGAACGATGGTGAAGTTGTTTCTAGCTTGGCTGATCGTCTTCTGGGCCGGGTTGTGGCCGAGGATATCCTGAAGCCAGGTACCGACGAAGTATTGATCGCAAATGGCACGTTGATTGACGAGCACATGGCGGACGATATCGATGTTTACAAAGTGGCGTCTGCACGTATCCGCAGCCCGCTGACATGTGAAGCTGAAGAAGGCGTATGTGCTACTTGCTACGGTCGTGACCTAGCACGAGGTACCCGCGTCAACACAGGCGAAGCAGTCGGCATCATCGCAGCACAATCCATTGGTGAGCCAGGTACACAGCTAACAATGCGTACCTTCCACATTGGTGGCGTTGCTCAGGGTGGCCAACAGTCATTCCTCGAGGCTTCACAAGCTGGTAAGATCCAGTTTGAAAATGCTCAGACATTGACCAACGCCCAAGGCGACATCATGGTCATGGGTCGTAGCATGAAGATTGCGATCATGGATGAGAATGGTAACGAACGTGCCAGCCACAAAATCAGCTATGGTACCAAACTGTTTGTAACCGATGGCCAAGAAGTGGCTGCTGGCGACAAAATGTTCGAATGGGATCCATACACATTGCCAATGATTGCGGAGAAATCCGGTACTGCGAAATTCGTTGACCTTGTCAGCGGTATCGCAATCCGTGACGAAACCGATGAAGCGACAGGCATGACCCAGAAGATTGTTATCGACTGGCGTTCTGCTGCTAAAGGCAACGAACTGAAACCAGAGATCATCTTGGTCGACAAAGACGGCGAGCCAGTGCGTAATGATGCGGGCAACCCTGTGACCTATCCGATGTCTGTGGATGCAGTTCTCTCGATTGAAGAAGGTCAAGAAGTTGTTGCTGGTGAAATCGTTGCGCGTATCCCGCGTGAAGGTTCCAAGACCAAGGACATTACCGGTGGTTTGCCACGGGTTGCGGAATTGTTCGAAGCACGTCGTCCAAAAGATCACGCGATCATCGCCGAAATCGATGGTTATGTGCGTTATGGCAAAGATTACAAAAACAAGCGCCGCATTGCGATCGAGTCTTCAGAAGATCCAGATTACAAAGTGGAATATATGGTGCCTAAAGGTAAGCACATTCCGGTAGCGGAAGGTGACTTTATCAAGAAGGGTGAGTACATCATGGACGGCAACCCAGCTCCGCACGATATTCTTGCGGTAATGGGTGTCGAAGCGCTTGCGAACTACATGATCGACGAAGTCCAAGACGTTTACCGTCTACAAGGTGTGAAAATTAACGATAAACACATCGAAGTCATCGTGCGTCAAATGTTGCAAAAGTGGGAAGTCCAGGATTCTGGCGATACTACAATGCTCAAAGGCGAACACGTGGATAAGCAAGAGTTCCTTGCAGCCAATGCTAAGGCTGTGTCCAAGAAAGGTCGCGAAGCCAAAGGCGAGCCGATCTTATTGGGCATCACCAAAGCGTCGTTGCAAACACGCTCGTTCATCTCAGCTGCGTCTTTCCAAGAGACAACACGCGTTCTTACCGAAGCTTCTGTGCAAGGTAAGCGTGACAAACTTGTTGGTCTTAAAGAGAACGTTATCGTGGGTCGCTTGATCCCAGCTGGTACAGGTGGCGCTACGCAACAAATGCGTACGATTGCAACTGATCGTGACAACGTTGTTGTCGAAGCTCGCCGCATCGAAGCCGAAGCAGCCGCTGCACTTGCAGCACCTGTTCCGACTGAAGACGTGATTGGTGGCGATGTATTCGCCAACTTGCCAAGCGATGACGAGAGCCGCGATTAATCTTCGCGACCTGCGAAATTGAAATGGCCCCTGTGCAGCGATGCACGGGGGCCTTTTTATTTCTGACGCGGCGCATGCAATGCGTCTTAAGGGCTTAGTCCTATGTCGTGCAAATCATGACCGATTGACTAAGGATATCATAGGAACGAACGTATGAAATGAGGCCTATAAGAACTGGGTGGATTTTTTGCATGTCTGAAGAGGTGATGAGATGAGTGCCAACCAAATTGGTGCGCTGTTTATGATGGCGTCGATGGCTTGCTTCACCTTGAATGATACGTTCATGAAGGTAACGAATGGCGCGATCCCGCTATTCCAGCTTTTGTTTTTACGTGGAATTCTCACGACGCTTTTGATCATCTTGTTGGCCCGATGGCTGAATGCTCTTCATTTCAATATCGCGCGCCGCGACTGGGGGCTGATCGGGTTACGTAGCGCAAGCGAAATGGCCACTGCTTATTTCTTTATCACCGCACTGTTCAACATGCCGCTTGCTAATGTCACGGCCACACTTCAAGCGTTACCACTGACCGTGACACTAGGCGGTGCGCTGTTGTTCCGCGAAAAGGTTGGTTGGCGCAGGATGAGTGCAATCCTGATTGGTTTCATTGGAATGCTCTTGATCGTGCGACCTGGTGCCGAGGGTTTCAATATCTACGGTATCTACGCGTTGCTGGCCGTTCTCGGCGTGACCATCCGTGATCTGGTTACGCGCCAACTTTCGGCTGATGTGCCTTCAATGACGGTCACTTTGGCAGCGTCTGTCACAGTGATGGGGTTCTCAGGTGCGGCATCGTTGACAACACCTTGGGTCGCCATCAGTGGAATGCACGCACTCATGGTTATTGGATCATCCATATGCATATTCGGTGGTTACTATTTCAGTGTTCGCGTCATGCGCGTTGGGGAAATATCGTTTATTGCACCTTTTCGTTATACTGGTTTGATTTGGGCACTGGTCTTGGGATGGTTGGTCTTTGGGGACTGGCCAGCACCTTTAACATTGTTGGGTGCTGGCATCGTTGTCACGACAGGTTTGTTTACGCTCTACCGTGAAAGAGCGACGAAAGATGCATAGTTAAGAAGCAATCAATTGATGTGGTGTTTCACCAAAGCACCCGGTGGAGTTTGTATCTATAGTTAAGGTATCTTTACCCACAAAATGTGACGAGGTGACAATTGGCTGAAACCGCTGATTGGCGGACCTGTCGTTTGAACCGGTTTTAAACAAATGAAAACCGAGCATATTGAGAACGCTGATCCACCGTGGAAGCTTTCCACGAAATGGGCGCTAGCCTTGGCGTTTTGGAACACCATTACCCAAAATAAATCTGCTGGCACTGACAAGTGGTGGGTCCCTTGATTTTCTAGGGTACTATCTGATGACGCTTGTCAATAATTGGCTGTCGGTTGGTTGGGAAGCTACGCACCAGTGAGCCAGGGCAATTACGGTGGATTTATGACTTTATGGCGTTTGGCGGTTTCTTACATGCACAGCGCAATATATCTGGCCGCATGTTTGTGACGGATGGGTTTTCGTTCGGTGGCGGCGGTGGTGGCAGAAGTACCGCCTAAAGTGTTGAGCTATCAGTCACTGGTGGGTAAGCCCTGTCATTGACTGAAAGAGGTATCGAAATCTACAGTGCACCTACCAAATACCGACATGATGCATACGTTATACCGACGTTGGATTTCATCCTGTTTTCATGGCTGTTGACACACCATCCGACTCCCAATATAGACCTGATATCTCGGAGTGTGGGGGAACCCACCATATCCGAAATCATGTCTGAAGTGGTCAAGATCCGTCCTAATGCTGGACCGTTCCTCTGAAAACCCACCGCAACGTTCACCTCGGTACGGGGACGTCGCGGTCTTTTTGCTTTGCAAGAGGGTTAGTCATGCGAATTTGAGCCGCAAGGGCATCTGCCTTTGTATAAGATGTGAGCTAAACGGGGAATAACCGCCAATGCCAACGATCCAACAGCTGATCCGTAAACCACGGCAGCCAAAGCGTAAAACTTCTAAGTCCCAGCACTTGGAAGCATGTCCGCAAAAACGTGGCGTATGTACGCGCGTTTACACAACAACACCTAAGAAACCGAACTCCGCGATGCGTAAGGTTGCCAAAGTGCGCCTAACGAACGGTTTCGAGGTCATCTCCTACATTCCAGGTGAGAGCCACAACCTTCAGGAGCACTCTGTGGTTCTGATCCGCGGCGGTCGCGTAAAAGACCTTCCGGGTGTGCGTTACCACATTCTGCGCGGTGTTCTCGATACGCAAGGCGTAAAAGATCGTAAACAACGTCGTTCAAAATACGGCGCCAAGCGTCCTAAATAAGGAGATCAGCAGATGTCACGTCGTCACGCCGCTGAAAAACGCAAAATCCTACCGGACGCTAAGTTCGGTGATTTGGTTTTGTCTAAGTTCATGAACAACCTGATGGTCGATGGTAAGAAATCTACCGCCGAACGTATCGTATACAATGCGATGGATCGGGTTGAGACCAAGATTAAACGTGTACCACTTGAAGTGTTCCACGAAGCTCTTGAAAATATTCAACCTTCCGTCGAAGTGCGTTCACGCCGCGTCGGTGGTGCAACGTACCAGGTTCCAGTCGAGGTTCGTCCAGAACGTCGTCAGGCTCTTGCAATCCGTTGGTTGATCAAAGCTGCGCGTTCACGCAACGAAAACACCATGGAAGAGCGCCTTGCAGGCGAGCTTATGGACGCTGTCCAGTCCCGTGGTACTGCCGTTAAGAAACGCGAAGATACACACAAAATGGCCGAAGCTAACAAAGCTTTCAGCCACTACCGCTGGTAAGAGGAGCGCACCAATATGGCACGCGAGTATGCACTCAACCACTACCGCAACTTCGGCATCATGGCGCACATCGATGCGGGCAAAACTACGTGTTCAGAACGTATCTTGTTCTACACTGGCAAATCCCACAACATCGGCGAAGTTCATGATGGCGCTGCCACCATGGACCACATGGAGCAGGAGCAAGAGCGTGGTATTACTATCACATCCGCTGCGACAACTACGTTCTGGGAACGCACAGAAGATGGCGTAACGCAATCTTCTGAAAAGCACCGTATGAACATCATCGACACACCAGGTCACGTTGACTTCACTATTGAAGTTGAGCGTTCTTTGGCTGTTCTTGATGGCGCGGTTGCAGTTCTTGATGCGAACGCTGGTGTTGAGCCACAAACCGAAACAGTTTGGCGTCAGGCGGACCGTTATAAAGTTCCACGTATCGTTTTTGTCAACAAAATGGACAAAATCGGCGCGGACTTCTTTAACTGTGTTGAAATGATCAAAGACCGTGTTGGTGCTGTACCTTGCCCAATTCAGATCCCAATTGGGGCTGAAACTGAGCTTGAAGGTATGGTTGACTTGATCACCATGAAAGAATGGGTATGGGCTGGTGAAGACCTCGGCGCATCTTGGGAACTTCGTGAAATTCGTCCAGAGCTCAAAGAGCTTGCTGACAAATGGCGCGCAAACATGATCGAAATCGCTGTCGAAATGGACGACGATGAGATGGAAAAATACCTCATGGATGGCGCTGAGCCGGACGAAGCAACTTTGCGTCGTCTTATCCGTGCAGGTACTATCGCGATCAAATTTATCCCCATCTTGTGTGGTTCTGCGTTTAAGAACAAAGGCGTTCAGCCACTATTGAACGCTGTGATCGACTTCTTGCCATCACCTTTGGACGTTGTTGATTACATGGGCTTTGAACCAGGTGATGAAACAGAAACACGTAACATCCCGCGCCGTGCGGACGATGATATGCCGTTCTCTGCTTTGGCATTTAAAATTTGGAATGACCCCTTTGTTGGCTCTTTAACATTTACTCGGATCTATTCCGGCAAGATGGCCAAAGGCGACACATTCTTAAACTCTACCAAAGGCAAAAAAGAGCGCGTTGGCCGCATGATGATCATGCACTCCAACGACCGTGATGAAATCACAGAAGCATTCTCTGGTGACATTATCGCTCTTGGTGGCCTTAAAGATACGACAACTGGTGACACGCTTTGCGCGACATCCGATCCTGTTGTTCTTGAAACAATGACGTTCCCTGATCCTGTGATCGAGATCGCTGTTGAGCCTAAAACTAAGGCTGACCAAGAAAAAATGGGTATCGCATTGGCTCGTCTGGCTGCTGAGGATCCTTCATTCCGCGTGGAAACTGACTTCGAATCTGGTCAGACCATTATGCGTGGCATGGGCGAACTTCACTTGGACATCCTTGTTGACCGTATGAAGCGCGAATTTAAAGTCGAAGCGAACATTGGTGCGCCACAAGTGGCATACCGTGAGACCATCGGACACGAAGTCGAGCACTCATACACACACAAGAAACAGTCTGGTGGTTCTGGTCAGTTCGGCGAAGTTAAATTGTTGATCTCTCCAACAGTACCTGGTGAAGGTTACTCGTTTGAGTCCAAAGTCGTTGGTGGTTCTGTTCCTAAAGAATACATCCCTGGCGTCGAAAAAGGCATCAAATCAGTTATGGACAGCGGTCCATTGGCTGGCTTCCCAGTGATCGACTTCAAAGTGCAATTGCTTGAGGGCAAGTACCACGATGTTGACTCCTCGATCCTCGCATTCGAAATCGCTGCACGTATGTGTATGCGTGAAGGTATGCGTCGGGCTGGTGCAAAACTGCTTGAGCCAATCATGAAAGTCGAAGTTGTCACGCCTGAAGATTATACAGGTGGCATCATTGGCGATCTGACCTCACGTCGTGGTCAAGTTTTGGGTCAAGATACACGCGGAAACGCGATTGCTATCGAAGCGCAAGTGCCATTGGCTAACATGTTTGGTTACATCAACACGTTGCGTTCGATGTCATCAGGTCGTGCGAACTTTACAATGCAGTTCGGCCACTACGAACCAGTTCCGCAGAACATCTCTGACGAGATCCAAGCAAAATTTGCATAAAAGGGATGGCGGGGATTTATCCCGCCCTACCCACCAAACGTAGGGCAAAGATTGCTTTGCCACCCAATTGATTAGGAGGCCTCTCATGGCTAAGGAAAAGTTCGAACGCAATAAACCGCACGTTAACATTGGCACAATTGGCCACGTTGACCACGGTAAGACTACACTGACAGCTGCGATCACTAAATATTTTGGTGACT
>CAJJAR010000044.1 GCA_905182105.1 uncultured Paracoccaceae bacterium | reverse complement strand
GTTAAGTCTACCTCTTCCATTGGCCCATTACCTATGAGCATAGTAAACTTCAAAGTGCCTCTTTTCAAGGCCCTGCTAGTACCTGTTTTGTCATAATCTCGGTCGACAATGTCAAAGTATTCTTCTTGCACGTCAGCCAACATCTGTGGTCTTTTGGGCAAAACCCTAACTGGACGACTAATCGGTTCCGCTGGTTGGTTGTGTGCCTCATTATAGGGCTATCAACCATCACGGTACCGTCAGCTTCAACGATCACTGAAATATCAGCACCCTTGGGCGTCACTAATCGCTGAGGCCCGGAATACAGAGGTCATTTGACGGTTTGGCGCAGGGACAGGGTCGCCACGATTGGGGAAAGCTATTCGGTCGTAACGGCCTAAAACCCAGTTATATTCATGTGGGTGCGTCATCGTAATCTCCAATTTTCAAATAAAATGTTATAAAAATATCTGATCATAGAAGCCGATAATCGTAGGCAAAGCTATAAACATTCTGGCACCGATTCCTGTGATAAGTTCAGTGTCCTAAACGTTAGCCGCGTCTCCGCCGTCTGCCACCACTACTATCGCGACTGCCGCCCGTGTTGAAGTTCACATCGGGTATCGTGACGATTGAATTTAGGATCGGAAACGGCTCTGCCGAATTTGGAATAGCAGACGCATTCACAAAATGCTCTTGAAAACGCGGCTCAAGTGCTGTCTCGATCTTGTGAATGGCACGCACCGTTGCTTCGATCTCTATACGTGCTTCGCGATTTAGAAGTGCAATACGTGCCCCTGTGCCTGCAGCGTTGCCAGCGGATGTCACCTTGTCCAAAGGCGCATCAGGGATCATGCCTAGCACCATCGCGTGTTTGGGGGAAATATGCGCGCCAAAGGCGCCAGCCAGAACCACACGGTCCACTTTGTCGACGTTGAATTTGTCCATCAACAAGCGTGCACCTGAATAAAGCGCTGCTTTGGCCATTTGAATTTCACGGATATCGCGGTTTGTGACTGTTATCTTTGGGCCACCGTTTTCCGTCGCATCGTAAACTAGGAATGAGTAAGTGCGCCCATCCAGGAAACAATTGGCTGCGCCGGTTTGTTCTGGTGAGCCAATTAGGCCCGGGCCATCAACAATGCCCGCAAGGCGCATTTCAGCGACCATCTCGATAATGCCGGAACCACAGATGCCGGTGACCCCTGAACCTGCGATGGCTTCATCGAAGCCGTCCTGGTCTGACCAGATGTCTGACCCGATTACACGAAAACGCGGAATCTTGGTGACAGGATCAATTTCCACTCGCTCTATCGCACCGGGTGCAGCGCGTTGACCTGAACTGATTTGAGCACCTTCAAAAGCGGGGCCTGTTGGGGATGAGCAGGCAAGAACCTTTTCTTTGTTGCCCAGAAGGATTTCAGCGTTTGTCCCTACGTCTACCACTAAAACAAGGTCTTCAGACTTGTCTGGTGCCTCAGAGAGTGCCACAGCGGCTGCATCCGCGCCAACGTGGCCCGCGATGCAAGGTAGAATGTAAATACGGGCAGAGGGATGGATGTTTAGGTCCAAGTCATCAGCACGCAGGCGCAGTGAATCCGATGTGGTCAGTGCGAACGGGGCCTGGCCCAATTCAAAGGGATCAATGCCAAGGAACAGATGGTGCATAACTGGGTTGCAAACGAACACAGCGTCTACGATCAATGCTTTGTCGATTTCGGCCTCTGTGCTGACTTGTGTAAACAGGGCGTTCATCCCCTCGCGCACAGCTGCGGTCATTTCTGTTGCACCACCGGCGTTCATCATTGAATAGCTGACGCGGCTCATTAGATCTTCGCCGAAGCGAATTTGTGGGTTCATGACGCCAGAAGATGCGACAACTTCACCAGTTTGCAAATCACACAAGTGCGCGGCAATCGTGGTAGAGCCCAGATCGACAGCAAGGCCGTAAACCGTACCCTCATAATAGCCAGGCCATATGTGCATAATGCGCGGCGCGTTTTCATTATCACCCAAGTGCACAGCACAGGTGACTTTCCACTCACCTTTGCGCAGGATTGGCTGCATCTTTTGCAAGATGTGCAGATCTGCATGTACATTTTCGAGTTGCCACTGCTCATTGAGCGCAATGCGCAATCGTTCAAGATCACCCGTAGGGTCGTGCATGTCGGGTTCTTGGACTTCGACGTAATACAGTTTGGTTGACGGGTTCATTATAATGTCACGCGCCTCAGCACGTTTGCGCACGACTTGTTTGTGCACTTGGCTTTCTGGTGGCACATCGATCACGATGTCGCCTTGCACAGTCGCTTGGCACCCCAAACGACGGCCTTCAATTAGGCCGCGCTTGTCTTGATAACGCTGTTCGACACTATTCCATTCACTCAATGCGCCGTTTTGAACCGTGACGCCGTGCTTTGAAAATTCGCCGTAGCTGGGTGTGATCTGACATTTTGAACAAATGCCGCGTCCTCCACAGACCGAGTCCAAATCAACGCCTAACTTACGTGCTGCTGTCAAAATTGGTGTGCCAATCGCGAAATTTCCGCGTTTGCCGGATGGGGTGAAAACGACGAGAGGATCAGTGCTCATTTACGTGCCCTTTGCAGTGTTTGAACATAGCATAGAGCGGGGTTTTCAAAGGGAAAGCCAAAGAGCGGCAAAACCTGTCCGGTGCGCGTCATTTTCTATGTTTGGGCCTGTTTCAGAGGCTTGAAGCCTTCGGTGGGAGTTTATTGTGTAAGATGAATGTCGGTTTGTACGATGTCCTCTTTTCATTTGGGCAAATCCATGAGAAAGGAAACCGCCAAATGAACACTCTGCATGCGAGGTGCGATATGGAGATTCGTGAGGCTTTGACCTTTGATGATGTTTTGCTTGTTCCGGGGGCGTCCAATGTGTTGCCGTCGACGGCTGATACGCGGACATTTGTAACCAAGTCGATAGCGATGAACATTCCTTTGCTGAGTTCAGCAATGGATACGGTTACTGAGGGACGTATGGCGATTGCCATGGCCCAAGCAGGTGGTATCGGTGTTGTTCACCGCAATCTAACGATTGATGAGCAAGCCCGTGAGGTCCGCCGGGTCAAGCGGTTTGAGAGCGGGATCGTCTATAACCCAATTACATTGCGCGCCAATCAAACGCTTGCAGATGCTAAAGCGTTGCAGGAACGCTATCGCGTAACTGGTTTCCCAGTCATCGACGAGAACGATCGTGTTGTAGGTATCGTTACCAATCGCGACATGCGGTTTGCCAATGATGATGCGACCCCAGTTTCTGTCATGATGAGTACTGATAATTTGGCGATTCTGCATGAACCCGCTGATCGGGAAGAAGCAATTAGCCTGATGAAGGCGCGTCGCATTGAGAAGCTGTTAATCACGGATGGAACGGGCAAACTGACAGGCCTGTTAACGTTGAAAGATACTGAACAAGCTGTTTTGAACCCGACGGCCTGTAAAGATGAGTTGGGACGTTTGCGCGTTTCTGCTGCATCAACTGTGGGTGACGCAGGATTTGAGCGGACTATGGCGCTTGTTGAGGCTGGTGTGGATATGGTTGTGATCGACACGGCCCATGGTCACTCTGCTGGAGTTGCGGAGGCTGTACGCCGTGCCAAAACTATCTCTAGCGATATTCAAATTGTTGTTGGCAATGTTGTGACGGGTGCGGCAACCCGTGCCTTGATCGAGGCCGGTGCTGATGCGATCAAAGTGGGTGTTGGACCTGGTTCGATCTGTACTACTCGCATGGTTGCAGGTGTGGGCGTTCCACAACTGACTGCTGTAATGGATTGCGCTGCTGCTGCTGGTAAAATTCCAGTGATTGCGGATGGTGGTATCAAGTTTTCGGGTGATTTCGCCAAAGCGATTGCGGCGGGTGCCTCATGTGCCATGGTTGGGTCAATGATCGCCGGTACGGACGAGTCCCCGGGCGATGTGATCTTGTATCAAGGCCGTAGTTTTAAGAGCTACCGTGGTATGGGATCATTGGGGGCAATGGCGCGTGGTTCTGCAGATCGCTATTTCCAAAAGGATGCGGCCAGCGACAAACTGGTACCTGAAGGCATAGAAGGCCAAGTGCCATACAAAGGCAGCGCAGGTGCGGTTATCCACCAACTTGTTGGTGGGCTACGTGCCTCAATGGGGTACACTGGCAACGCGACAATCGCTGAAATGCGCAAAGGCTGTAGCTTTGTGAAAATTACGGGTGCTGGTCTAAGCGAAAGTCATGTTCATGACGTACGTATCACACGTGAAAGCCCAAATTACCGGATCGGTTGATCCACGTCTTCTTGCCGACTTCGGCCAATAGTTAGGAAACATATCATGACACCAGGCGCACGCGTGGCAGCAGCCATTGAAATCTTGGACATGATCCACGACGGACAAGCGGTTGAAAAATCCTTGACCGCGTGGGCGCGCCGCAGCCGTTTCGCAGGCTCCAAAGACCGTGCTGCTGTTCGTGATCACGTGTTTGATACGGTTCGCAACTGGCGAGCAGACGCAGTGCGTGGTGGCAATGGAACAGGTCGTGGTCGCATGATTGGTCGTTTGCGCGCACTGAATATGGATATCGATGCGTTGTTCCATGGCGAAGGCCATTCACCTGAACCGTTGACGGATGAAGAAAAAGTCGCAGGGCAGGGACCAACTGAGCAGGCGGACGTCTGGAATATGCCTGATTGGATTTTGCCCGAGCTTGAGCGCTCATTAGGCGAAAGTGCTGCGGATACTGCTGTCATGCTGCAATCGCGCGCGCCTATCACGCTACGGGTCAATCTGGGTAAGTGTAATATAAGTCAAGCTGCTGCTGATTTGGCGGAAATTGGTATCGAAACGCAAGCTAATCCAGTTTGTTCAACGGCGCTTTCGATCACAGCTGGCGAACGCAAATTGCGTAACAGCCCTGCATATTTAGAGGGTTGGGTTGAACTGCAGGATGCATCCAGCCAAGCTATTGTTGCTGATCTTCCCGAAGCTGAGAAAATTTTGGATTACTGCGCTGGCGGTGGTGGTAAAGCGCTAGCGCTTGCAGCACAGGGTCGCAAAGTAATTGCACATGACATTAATTTTGATCGAATGATGGACATTCCAGCACGCGCTGAACGGGCAGGTACAAGCATCAAACTTTTGGCGACTGATATGATCAAAGCTGAAGGGCTTTTTGATCTTGTGTTGGTTGATGCACCTTGCACTGGTAGTGGTGCATGGCGTCGAAGCCCAGAGGGTAAGTGGGCCTTGACCGAGGAACGCCTGGCTGAATTAACCGTGGTCCAAGACAGTATTTTGGATGAAACTGTTCAGTATGTTTCTCAAGGTGGGACCCTTGTCTTCGGAACTTGTTCAGTTTTCAAATGTGAAAATGAAGACCGGATTTCTGCCTTCCTTGCACGTCATTCTGGATGGAAATGCGTAAAACAAACCCGCTTGGATGTATCTGAAATGGCTGATGGGTTTTTCGCCGCTCACTTGAAACGCGAGTAAACTTGCCCAAAAGTCAATCCTGAGTAGTATTTACGCAAAGTTAAGAGGCCATTAACTGTGCATAAGCAATAACTACGACAGAGATTGTGTTTCTGATTGGGGATATCCTCGGGTGATAGCGCACTTTCCGTAAATTTATTGGGCCATTTGGTTCAGGCGGACGTTGTCAAAATTGGGCGCATCTTGGTTTTCACGGTTTTTGTTGGCAATCTTGGTCTGTTGTCACATATTTTTCCGGTAACATTGGCACATGCCACAGCATCGATATCTTTGCTCGTTTTGGGGTTGGTTCTGTTTACTATTGATTGGCGAAAAAATCGAAAACAACGTTTGGCTCTGGCGATTATTGATGAATTTATCGAAAATGACACTACACCTAGTTTTGTTGTTTCTAACGATAGCGAAATCAACTCAAGCCACCTCAATCTTTAATTTGCAGATCGCGAAGGCATTCAGGCTGATTGCTCAGGTAGGTTTGATTGCATGGGGTATAGGCTTACTTTCCGCCCATACTCCTTTAAATTAGCCTACGCAGGTAGGTAAATATTAAATCGCTCGCGGATAGCGGCATCAAGTGCTGGATCGAATTTCGCTTGTGAGCGTTGGCTCAGGATTTCTTCTTTGCGTGCAATCGCATTTTGGATCAGATCGGGTTTGTCTTTTTCGGCCCATTCTTTCGGTGACATCCTGTTACCAAAGGTTGGATAGACACAATCGGTCTGCATTCGCGCGAGGGTTTGATCTGTTCCAAGGTAGTGACCCGGTCCGCCCATACAAACTTCAGCAATTTGATCCAAAGCCATTGTTTCGTCATTCACCTCAACGCCGCGTACGCAGCGCAACGCTTGGCCGATGATGTCGTCGCCCAAGATGAGGGATTCATGGCAGAACCCCAACAGGGACGCATGCATCCCTGCTGCCTCATAAACCATGTTCACACCTGACAGTCCGGCCATGACGTTGGAACACATCTGTTCCCAACCGGCTTGCATGTCTGGCATCTTGGAATCTGTGGCACCTGCCGCTGCACCGCCCGGTAGATCATAAAAACGGTGCATCTGTCCGCAGCCTGCAGTCAGTAATGCCTGTTCACCAGAACCGATAGACATTGCACCCGTCCGTAAATCTAATCCGAAAGGCCATGTGCCGAAGATTGCTGGCGCACCCGGTTTGACTGCGTTCACATAGACCAAACCTGCCAAACATTCAGCTACGGCTTGTACGATCGCGCCCGCAATTGTGGAAGGGGCTGTGGCACCTGACATACCTGCTGATAGCAGCAGAACAGGCATGCCAGCCTTGATGCATTCTTCCATAACTTGGCAGGATTCGGTTGCGAACTTCATTGGTGGCACAACAAAACAGTTGGAATTGGACATGAATGGGCGTTCGCGCCATTTGTCTTCGCCCCCTGCAATCATGTGCAGCATTTCAATTGCGGGTGCCACGAAATCGGGTTCTGAAAAGGACATGCCAATGTGTTTAGTCGTTCCAGTGCAGGTAGCAAAGACGCTGTTGTATTCCATTTCACAATTGTCTGTGATGTCACGCGCAACCATCGGGCGTTGGCAAAAATGTATGTTGTCTAAGGTATCACAGATATGCGCCGCATCATGCAGGTCTTGGATCGTAGACTCACGATAATGACGGCCATGGACGTCTACTAAATGAACTGCAGCCCCCGCAGTGCCGTAATGGACGCGGCTGCCGCCCAGATCCAAATTGTTAAGGCCGTCACGACTGTGCAATGTCATCGAACGGTTGGCTTTGGCGATTGTGTCCTCAATCAAGGCACGGGGGAAACGGATGCGACCGTCTTCGCCCTCAATGGCACCAACACTTGTTAGGTAAGCCACACCTGAGGGCGGTGCATCCGCCAGCCCGATGGTTTCAAGGGCGGTTAATGCTGCTTCGTGAATGTTCTGCACATCGATATCTGTGAGGGGATTATAGCGTCCACCGTCCATACCGGGGCGAATGGGGCGCATGTTTGCTGCTAAAGGTGCTGCGCGGGCTGCGCGGCGCGCGGCGCGGCCACCGCTGCGGCCAGCGCTACGTGATGGGGTTTCGTCGTTCATGGGATGTATCCTGTTGGGGAAAGGGTCGAATTGATTTTAAATGGCTCTTGATCAATTCAAAGCAGGGCGCCCCCGCGCCGCACGACCACGTTCTGCGCCTATAGTGCGCACAACCAGATCAATTTTGCAGAATGGTTCCTGCATTGGCGTCCTCCCAAACGTTCCTTGTAGGAATGTTGCCGCGAACAGATGTGCCCTGTCGAGCCTGTTTGCGACCTATGTCGCTTTTGCATCATCAGTGGAGGAGTTACTGTATATACTATTCAATTTTTGTGGAGGTCTGTGGGGTGTGAAAGTGCACAGGTCGTTTGGTAATTTTGACGCAGGAATGCTGAAATTCAATGTGTTTAGAACATCGGCTTTGCACAGGCAGATGGATCAGTCTCTACAGGCCTGCACTGTCGAATAAGTCGATAGTAAGATGAACAATGAACAGGATCTCGAAATGAAACCTTTTGTGACATTTGCAGCTCAAGTCGTGACCGCGACACCGTCTTTTGCGCATATTGTTCCGTTTCTAGTTTGGATCAAGTTGGCAGATGTGCAACTGCGCGCCCTATTTCACCAGCGTCCAGATGCACCGTCACCGCTAGAGCGCCCACCACCAAACTAGCGGTTTTTGGAATCAGAGCGGCGGTTGATCACGTAGTTTGAGCTTTTGGAATGGTCGCAGTGGGTACTGTGCAACGTTTTTCGTCCCGATCCTTCAGCGGAGCTGCTGGCATTGCGCGTGGTCTTTCGTCTGATCTGTAGAGCACCGCGATGCATACAGGATGGGCACTTGCGCAGTTTGGTCGCCATATCATCCAGCCAGCGGCGGAAGGTAAATACAACGGCCGCGAAAAGGCCAACGATGAACACCAGCGGGCTGTTGTTTGATTTTGGGGCCGGGTGCCCTTTTTCGTAGGGACGGGCCAGCAGGGCGATTGTATCCGCTACACCGTCTTTGATTCCACGTGCGTATTTATCGCTGCGAAAAGATGGCAAATAACTGCGGTCAATGAGCCGACCAGCCTCGTTGTTCCAACTTGCGTCGTATCCAGCACCCAGTTCAATCCGCATGGCGCGGTCATTTGGTAGGACCAAGACCAATATGCCGTCATTGCGCGTCGCATCCCCAATGCCCCAATCGTCAAAAAGATTGGTGGCGAAGTCTTCTAGTGTTTCGCCAGGCGCATAGGGCTTTTGGCTTTTCAACGTGACAACTGTCAATTAAATGACTGTATCGGACTTCAACGATTTCAGCATACCGCGCACCTCTGCTAAATCATCTGTGTCGAGCAATTGGGCAAAATCGTTTACATGCGGCGAGATTGGCGAGGGATAGGGCTGTGCGATTCTCGCCATCGGAAAAAGGCAAAAAGCCAAGTTATTAAGGAGCGTTACATCATTAAATTTCTTAAACGATCAAGGTATCCGCAAACTCGCAGAGGGTCTCTAGCGCCTGTACAAACGCACCATCCTCAATGGTCATTGCCACACGGATATGGCCTGCCGCTGCCGCGCCAAAGCTTTCTCCGGGCATAACAGCGATATGGTGTGCCTCTAGCAATGCATAGGCAAAAGCTTCACCACTCATTCCAGTCGCGCGAATATCCAGCATCATATACATTGCACCCTGCGCTGGGATCAGCCCAACGCTGCTTTGGTGTTCTAGGATTTTTTGGCCCAGTGCACGGCGGCGGCGGAATGGTGCAGCAATGTCTTCTTCAAACGCAGGCCCTTGGTTCAGGGCAAAGTCGCTGGCATCCTGAATAAAGCCAGCAACGCCATATGTGGTGTGTGTGGCAAGGTTGATCAGGCTTTCGATCACTTCAGCTGGTCCAACGACCCATCCACACCGCGATCCCGTCATAGCGTGGGATTTGGACATCGAGCCCACAACCAAAGTGCGTTGTGCCATGTTGGGCAATGCGCGCGGGCTTATGTGCTCGCCATCCCATACTTGAGTGTCATAGACTTCATCAGAGATCAGCCACAAATCATGCGCTTTGCAGACATCCGCGATGCCTTCCAGCGTTTCGCGGGAATAGACTGTACCGGTGGGGTTGTTAGGTGTGTTGATCTGTAGTGACTTAGCCCCCGCTGCACAGGCGTCGATATCGCCAGCGCGGGGTTGGAATGCATCCTCTACCCTTGTTTGGATCGCCTTGGGGATTGCACCCACACCGCGCAACGTTCCGGGATAGGTGGCATAGAACGGATCAAGGTACAGTGCGGTATCACCCGCGTCACAAGCCACCATGTGAGCGGCAAACAATGCGGCTTGCCCCCCAGGGGTGATCAACACGTTCTCAGGGCCTGTAGGGACGCCTGTACGCTCTTGGACGCGCTTGGCTACAGTCTGGCGCAATGCATCTGTGCCGGGGACAGCGGCATAGCCAGTGTGTCCACCCATCGCGGCCTTGTGCATGTCTTGCAAAATAGGGGTGGCGGTGCGGATGTCGTGTTCACCTATGGTGAGCTCAACCACATCAATACCGTCTTTGATCATTTCGCGGGCTTTTAGGAAAACCTCCCACCCGTCAGAACCATCACCCAGTAGGCCAGAGATGCGTTGAGAGAGTTTCATAAGGTGTCATCCTGTAAGCGCGGCGTTTGGCACAGGGGGACAGAGCCGCGCGATATTGTCAATCGGCTGTGTTGGGGGAAAGGCAGCTATATGGACCACGTTCATTCATCAACATGGCCCGCTGATTGTCTTCAATCCAGTTCAAGAACGATCTTAGCTATATGTCCCTTCTCACCAAAAACGCTTTGTGCCTTTGCGATGTCGCGCAGCGGATAGGTCTCAGCCACTAAAGGGGCGATTTCTCTGCGCTCGATCCGTTTTACAAGGTTCTTGAAAACTTGTGGCTCAAGGATCGTGCAGCCAAAAAGCTGAGGTCTTTGAGGTAAAGGGTGCGTACATCCAGTTCAACGATCGGACCAGCGATTGCACCAGCTACAGCGTGCCGCCCAAGGGGGCGTAATACATCAAGCAATGCGGGCCACTGGGGGCCAGCGACCAAGTTAATCACAACGTCTACGCTGTTTGCGCCTATAGCACTTACCAGATCATCAGCTCTATCAATTGTCTTCATTACACCCAGTTCTAAGAGGGCCTTGGCCTTGGAGGCGCTGGTAATCGCAATCACCTTGGCACCACGCGCTTGCGCCAACTGAACAGTTGCGGATCCGACACCGCCAGATGCTCCCGTTACCGATACTGTCTCACCCTCGCGCAGGTTGGCACGCGTCAGCATATTTTCGGCTGCGGAGTAGGAACAAGGGAAGGGTGCCAATTCAGTGTCGGTCAGTTCGCAATCGATTGCGTGCGCGTATTGGTTAGCAATCCGCGTATACTGAGCAAAGCCACCGTCACATTCAGACCCGAAGTACCAAGGCGTCTCTAGCGTTTTGCCATTCACCTCACGAAGGCATGGTTCGATTAATATGCGTTCGCCAATGCGGGCAGGATCTACCGCAGTGCCTACAGCAACAATTTTGCCGCAAACATCTGCACCTTGAATGCGCGGGAATGTAAGGGGGGAACCGGTCCATGCTGCATCATCAGGAGATGAATCACTCTTTGAATACCATCCATCACGAGTATTGATGTCCGTGTTGTTGACCCCTGCGGCTTTGACCCTGACGATTACATCGTTTTCAGAGGGGGTAGGTACAGGCAGGTCATCGCGCCATTCAAGCATTTCGGGACCACCAATGCCAATAAGAGCAACGCCAGACATTGTTTCGGGTAAAGCCATCTTGGTCTCCAATATTTTGAAGGAGGACATTCTTGAAATACCTCAGGACTGTCAATCTGAACGCTAAGCGATCTTGCTGCATTCGCCCCAAGTACACCGCAGGCATGTGCAGTTAAACAGATGTAGAGTTTCCCAAACACTTGACCCAGCGCCCATATGCAGGCTAGGCATTATCCATGAAAAACCGCGCAACCATTATTATTTGCTGCATTACCTGCTGAAACATTCCAGCGGGCCTTTCTGTCATTCCATCTTCAGACTAGAATTGTTATGCCCACGCTGACTTGCGTAAGGACGTACACCATGACTGACATTTATCTATACAACACCAAGACACGGACCAAAGGGCAGCAGTTCATGCCCATTGATTACAAAAACGTGCGGATGTATGTTTGTGGGCCTACGGTATATGACCGCGCCCATCTAGGGAACGCGCGTCCTGTGATTGTGTTTGATGTGCTCAACCGGTTGCTGCGTCATGTGTATGGGGACAAACACGTCACCTACGTGCGCAACTTCACGGATGTGGATGACAAGATCAACGCACGCGCAGCTGAAAGCGGTCGTAGCATTGGCGATATCACAGATGAGACGATCCAGTGGTTCCTAGATGACATGGGGGCAGTGGGGGCGATCGAACCTGACCACATGCCGCGCGCCACGGCCTACATCGCGCCTATGGTTGCTATGATCGAAGACCTGATTGCTAAGGGACACGCCTATGTGGCTGAGGGGCATGTGTTGTTCTCTGTATCGAGTTACGCAGAGTACGGGGCCCTGTCTGGTCGTTCTGTGGATGATATGATTGCTGGCGCACGGGTAGAGGTCGCACCATATAAACGCGACCCTATGGATTTTGTCCTGTGGAAGCCCTCAGACGCTGATACGCCTGGGTGGGAGAGCTTATGGGGCCGTGGACGTCCAGGTTGGCACATTGAATGCTCTGCCATGGCGCATGACCTGCTAGGCGCACAGTTTGATATTCACGCAGGGGGGAATGACCTGACCTTCCCACACCACGAGAACGAAATAGCCCAGTCCAAATGCGCTGGGCACGATTTCGCGAACGTATGGCTGCACAATGAGATGCTTCAGGTGGAGGGCAAAAAGATGTCCAAATCCCTTGGCAACTTCTTTACGGTCCGTGATCTGTTGGATCAGGGGGTATCGGGAGAGGTCATTCGCCTTGTGATGCTATCCACGCATTACCGCAAACCTATGGACTGGACAGAGACCAAGCGTAAGGAAGCAGAGAAGACACTAAGTGATTGGATGTCTGTTCTGCAAAAGCACGGGTACTCGTCCAAGACGGTTGTGATGCTAAAGACTGCAGGGGACTGGGCAGCGGATACTGAGTTGATGGGTGTTCTAGGCAATGACCTGAACACACCGGGCGCATTGGCACGTTTGCATGTTCTGTCTAAGGGTCGCACTGCTGAAGCTCTTGCACCGTTTGCTCATGGGCTAGAGACCTTGGGCCTTATCTCTGACTGGAGTGCTGTCGAAGCCTCTGCATCTGAGAACAATGATTTAGCAGATTGGATCGCACCTGTGATTGATCGCCTGTTGTTAAAGCGTAGCACTGCACGCGCCGATAAAAATTGGGGCGAGGCGGATCGTCTGCGTGATTTGCTAAATGCCGCGGGTGTTCAAGTGACAGATATCGCGGGTGAAGCAAGCTGGACGCCTGGACCGGATTTTGATCCAAGCGTTTTGGAGGCCCTCAAATGAGCAAAGAACGCCTGTACCTTTTCGATACAACATTACGCGACGGGCAGCAAACCCAAGGCGTGCAGTTTTCAACCACTGAAAAGCTTCAGATCGCAGAGGCCCTAGATGCGCTGGGCGTCGATCACATCGAGGGTGGTTGGCCGGGTGCCAACCCAACCGACAGCGCGTTCTTTGACGAGGCCCCAAAAACCCGCGCTACGATGACCGCATTCGGGATGACCAAACGCAAAGGTATCTCGGCGGAAAACGACGATGTGTTGGCGGCGGTGATCAATGCCAATACGCCTGCGGTCTGTTTGGTCGGCAAAACCCACGAATTTCACGTCAAAACCGCGCTGGGCATAGAGTTGGATGAAAACACCGACAACATCGCTCGCAGTTTTGCCTATCTGAAACAACAGGGGCGCGAGGCGATCTTTGACGCCGAACACTTCTTTGACGGCTACAAGGACAACCCAGAGTACGCGCTGGAAGCGATCAAAGCCGCATTTGACAACGGCGCGCGCTGGATTGCGTTGTGTGACACCAACGGCGGCACCTTGCCCGCTGATGTGGGCCGTATTACCGCTGAAGTGATTGCAGCGGGTATTCCGGGCGACCACCTTGGCATCCACACCCACAACGATACAGAAAACGCCGTGGCCTGTTCTTTGGCTGCTGTGGACGCTGGCGTACGCCAGATTCAAGGGACATTAAATGGGCTGGGGGAGCGGTGTGGTAATGCCAATCTTGTGACTTTAATCCCAATCTTGTTGTTAAAAGAGCCATACGCCAGCAAATTTGAAACAGGCGTACCTGCGGATGCATTGCAAAACATATCCCGCACCAGCCGTATGTTGGACGAAATCCTGAACCGCGTTCCACAAAAACAGGCGGCCTTTGTTGGCTCATCGGCTTTCGCACACAAGGCGGGGCTGCACGCCAGTGCAATTCTGAAAGATCCAACAACTTACGAACACATTGAACCGTCATTGGTCGGCAATGAGCGCGTGATCCCGATGTCGAACCAAGCGGGGCAATCCAATCTGCGCCGTCGCTTAGAATCCGCAGGGATCGAAGTCGCGCCAAAAGATCCAGCCTTGGGTCGTATTTTGGACAGCATCAAGGTGCGGGAATCTGATGGGTATTCCTATGATGCTGCACAAGCCAGTTTTGAGCTTTTGGCGCGCGATGAACTGGGCCTGATGCCAAACCTGTTCGAAGTAAAACGTTACCGTGTGACTGTCGAACGTCGCAAAAACAAACGTGATCAGATGGTTAGCCTGTCTGAGGCGGTGGTTGTAGTTAAGGTGAACGGCGAGAAAAAGCTGTCTGTCAGTGAATCCATGGATGAAACAGGCGGTGATCGTGGTCCTGTGAATGCATTGTCCAAGGCATTGACCAAAGACCTTGGCCCGTATCAATCAATGATCGACGACATGCACCTTGTCGATTTCAAAGTGCGTATCACTCAGGGCGGGGTAGAAGCCGTAACGCGCGTGATCATCGACTACGAGGACGGGCAGGGCATCCGCTGGTCCACTGTTGGCGTCAGCGCAAACATAGTCGACGCATCGTTTGAAGCTTTGCTTGATGGCATTCGTTGGAAAATCTTGCGCGATGCATCAATCAGTAAGTAACCTTAAAGTTACATTTTTGTGCCTCTAGTGTAACTCATAGATTACATTAGAGGCGTAAGACATGGCACTACAAGATACAGACATTTCAAAAGTTCGCCCAATCCTGTTGGGATTAACGGGGTTAAGTTGCCTGCTTTACGCTATCTTGGCTGTTACGCAGAATACGCCACAACCGATTTGGTGGTTTGTACCAACGGAAATGGGGGTGTTTGCTGGAACCGGTACCTTTGTCGCTTTTGCCATGGCAGACCCAGACTCGCGCCGCGTGGCAACGGATGAGATGTACATCTTGATCAATCACCGCGTACAGCGATACGCTTATTGGCTTTCCTCAGGTCTGTATCCCGCATTCGCGGTAATTATTATGACGACGGGCCTTTAATGGAACACGGCCTTCGCTGCGATGGGCACCCACACAGGCGCGGCCTACTTATTGCTGCTCACATTTTATGAATGGCAGATGTTATGAGTGGGCTGCACAATTCCCTCAAAGAGCTACGTAAGGTCAAAGGGTTAACCCAGGCTGACCTTGCGAGCGCCGCAGGTGTGTCACTTAAAACGATAAATACAATTGAGAACAAAGTATTCGTGCCCTCAAACTTACTGGCGCTGACCTTAGCCAAAGTGTTGGACATTTCTGTACATGACATTTTCGAGTTGGAAGAATGATGGTGAAAAAGATGCTTACCATGATTGTTACCTCTTTCTTAATCACATTTGGCGTTGCTGTTCTTTTGGTGGTCACAGACCTGATCAAAAAACGCCCACCAATCGAAAGCTTGGATTTTGACGCGGCACTGGACCAAGGCTTAAGCGACCTTCCTAAAACACAACAAGTTACGATGCATGATAGCAGTAACATTGCTGTACGTCGTTATGGTGCTGGTGGGATAGATAAGCCGTCGTTGATCATGGTGCACGGTTCTGGCTGGCATGGCTTGCAGTTTCACAGGCTGGCCAAAGGGTTGGCGGCGGAAGCAGATGTTGTGGTCCCAGATTTGCGTGGACACGGCGTGACCCCAAAAAGATGCGGTGACATTGATTACATCAACCAGTTTGAGGATGATTTGGTGAATCTGATCAAAGCGACCGCACAGCCCAATCAAAAGGTTGTCATGCTTGGCCAATCGTCCAGCGGTGGGCTTGTTGTGCGCTTTGCGGGCGGGAACCACGGCGCTACGATTGATCACGCTGTGCTTTTGGCCCCATTTTTAAACACAACGCGCTCACAACCCGCAAAAATTCAGGAGGATGGGCGCATGTTCATTTGCGACGTTTGATTGGGCTGTCGATTTTGAATACTTTCCGTTCAAGGCCCGGAACCATCTTGGCGTGATCCAATTCATTATGCCACAGCAGGTTTTAAACGGACCTTTGGGTGACACTGCCACAACGCAATAGAGCTATTTTTTAAACACTGGCTTTGCGCCGCGTGGCTAATATTTGCGCGATATTGCTGCACTTCCAGCGTTCACTGTCATTATTGGCTCCATAGATGAATCATTTGTCGCGGCACAATATCAACCTTTGATGTCATCTGTGACTGGCAAGGGGCGCTATCTGGTGGTACCCAACATCGGGCATCTCGCGACTGTGGATGCGGATGAAACGCTTGCTGCGATCAAAGAGGACCTCAGTGGAATTTAACGATGATATTATAGCCTGCGCTGGCTTAGTTGAACGGGGCGATCCAGATCGCTTTCGCACTGTCATGGCAGCCCCTTTGGCCGCGCGCCCTGCGATGTTTACGCTTTATGCCCTGAACGTCGAAGTAGCACGCGCCCCATGGGTGACCAAAGAGGCGATGATCGCCGAGATGCGTCTGCAGTGGTGGCGTGATGTTTTAGAAGAAATCAGTCTGGGTAAAGCACCGCGCAGACATGAGGTGGCAACACCTTTGTCCCAAATTCTCACGCCCGGTGATGCCAAGATGTTAGATCAACTGGTGGCTATAAGGCGTTGGGATATATATAAAGATGCGTTTGAAAATGCAGATCACTTTATGAATTACATCGACCAAACAGCAGGGCACCTTATGGTCGCCACAGCAAGACGTTTGGGCGAATGTGACGAAGCTGTGGTGCGCGATGTGGCCTATGCGGCTGGTTTGGCCGCATGGTTCCAAGCGGTGCCAAAGCTTGAAGAAGAAAAACGTATTCCGATGGTCGATGGGCGCGCAGAGGCAATCCAAGAGCTGGCGCAATCTGGCCTTGATCGCCTGGCCAAAACTCGGAAGTTACGCAGCGCAGTGTCCATGGCAGCGCGTCCTGCTTTGTGGTCAGCCTTGTCGGCGCAAAAGGTGCTGCAACAAGTAATTACAGATCCCTACATCGTGGCAGAGGGTGCCATACGCCCTGTTCAGGGCAACCTTGCATGGGCTGCCTTAACAGGGCGATGGTAACCTAGGACGCGTTCTTTTCTTCAGGCCGCGTCACCAACCAGATCAATGCACTGGCGGCTAGGATCAAGAATGGTGCCATCGCATAGTTCACCGAAGCCCATCCTTGGACCGGGCTGCCACCAGAACAATTCATCAAGCCGCCAGACGCAAGCGACGCAATCGTAACGCCACCAAAGACCAATAAGTCATTGAGGCCCTGCATGCGTCCACGCTCGTGAACTGTATGTGCACCTGCCAACATGGATGTGGCCCCAATAAAGCCAAAGTTCCAGCCTATACCCAGTAATATCAATGCGATAAAGAAGTTCGGTAAGGCCACACCGCTCAGCGCAACAATGCCAGCACTGCCAAGGATAGCAATGCCCAGCCCCATGATCTTTTCAACGCCAAAGCGGGCGATCAGGTGACCAGTAAAGAAGGATGGAATGAACATTGCCAAAACGTGGCCCGTGACCACATCTGCAGCGGTTACCTTGGTAAACCCGCAGCCCACAACGGCCAAAGGTGTTGAGGTCATTACCAAGTTCATCAAGGCGTAAGATACCATTGCGCAGATCACTGCGACTGCGATCCGTGGTGTTTTGATCAGCTCCCAACGGGTACGCCCTTTTGGGGTGTCCGCAGTAGGGGCCTCAGGTTTGGGCATATCGACGAATAGAAATAGGGCTGATCCGATGACGTTGATGACTATAACCGCCAGATAGGTCCCAAGGAAGGGGACCACCATCGCATCAGAGGTGACCTTAAACAATTGTGGGCCAAGCACGGCAGCAACAAGCCCACCTGCCATAACGTATGAAATCGCCTTGGGACGGAACTCATCGGACGCAGAATCTGCTGCAGCAAAGCGATAAAAGCCCTGTGCGGACATGTATACGCCAGTAAAGAAGCTACCCAGCAAGAATAATGGGAAACTGCTGACGTATAATGCGTACGCGCAAACGGCTGCTCCCAGCGCACCACCTAAGGTGCCCAACCAAAAGCCAACACGACGGCCATAGTTTTGCATGATTGCTGAAACGGGCGTGGCAGACAGCATCGAGCCCAGCACGATCATCGAAATCGGCAATGTTGCAAAGCAAACGTTTGACGCCAGCGATTGTCCCGCCAGGCCACCAATTGTGAAAATAAGCGGCATCTGCGCACCCAAAAACGCTTGGGCAAGTACCAAAACGGTGACGTTACGAACGGCACGTTTATGCGAAACGGGATCTGAATTTGAATCTGTCATGAATCCGCGATAACTATTAGGTTGAACATGGGCAATAGGCCTTTGGTCTAACGCTAGGCAAAATGATGAAGCTGCTATTGATTGCGGGAATGGGGGAAAGTGTCGCGTTGGCGCGTGAACTCTCTGTAATTGAAGGGCATGAGGTCATTTGCGTGACTGAAGGGCGCGCCGTTGCCCGCGCTGAACCACCTGCAAAAATATATGACGGTACATTTGAAACCGATGCGGATTTCGCCAGATACGTAGTCTCTGAGCGGTTTGACATGGTTGTGGATGCCGCCCATCCGTTTGAGGCCCGCCTTGGCACCATCGCACGCGCTTTAGGACTGCCTTACCTGCGCGTCACACGCCAAGAATGGACACCCAAGCATAATGAAGACTGGATCAACGTTGACTCTGTGGAAGATGCTGTGGCTTCTGTCAGGCATGGCGCGCGGGTGTTCCTCGCCACTGGGTGGGGCAGCGTTCATGCATTTCAGGATCGCGCCGATGTCTACCTTATGTGTCGTCAGTTAGAACAACATGGCCGCGCCTTTCCCTTAGAAAATGGCAGATACATATTCGGCGAAGGACCGTTTTCAGTGACTGCAGAAATGCAAACACTTCAATTCCTTAAGGCGGATTACTTGATCTTGCGCAATTCTGGCAGCGTTCAGGGGCGCAGCAAAGTCGATGCCGCTGGCAACCTTGGGGTAAAGGTTATTATGATCCAAAAAAGCGATATGGGCTTGTCCCAATCACAAACAGCAACATTCGTGGATGTCGCAAAACTGGTGGCTGACTATGCGGATCATTGAAACAGACGCGGATGTGAATGAGGGGGCGGGGTGGCTCGCTGCACACGACGAACGTCTTGCCTATGCTTTGTCCCAAACGGGACCATTGCCGCTGCGCCGCAGACCTGATGGCTTTGCCCAATTGCTTAGCGCAATCATTTCACAACAAGTGTCTGTCGCCTCTGCCGCCGCAATATGGAAACGGATGGAAGGTGCAGGCCTGACGACTGAAGCCGCAGTTCTAGCCGTGGGCGAGGATGGATTGCGAAGTGCAGGGTTAAGCCGCCAGAAGATTGCGTATTCCCAAGCCTTGGCTGAGGCGCAGATTGACTATGATGCATTGCGCCATGCGCCAGATGCTGAAGTTATAACGATTCTTGCGGCTGTCAAAGGCATTGGGATTTGGACGGCTGAAATCTATGCGATGTTCTCACTGGGGCGTTGCGATGTCTTCGCGCCGGGTGATTTAGCGCTGCAAGTAGCGGCCCAAGATCTCTATGGATTGACGGAACGACCAAAGGAAAAAGATCTGCGGCAGATGTCGCTGGACTGGACGCCATGGCGGTCGGTTGCAGCGCGGCTGTTGTTTGCGTACTACCACACTGCAAATGGCAGGGAAGGTATCTGATGACACGAGTATTAAATGCAGAGCGGCGCGAGCCAGTTTCGGGAGAAACACGGTCCGTTGTTGTGTTTGTGCACGGCTACGGAGCTAACGGCGCAGACCTTTTGGGGTTGGCTGATTCACTGAGCGAGCACCTTCCAGATACCTTGTTCATCGCACCAGATGCGCCTGAAATGATCCCAGGTATGCCAAACGGATACCAATGGTTCCCGATCCCCTACATCGATGGTTCATCTGAGGAAGAATCTGAACGTGGCATGGACTCCGCTGTTGAGGATTTCAATTCCTTCTTGGATGCCTTGATGGTCGATGAAGATGTTCTTCCTGAACAGGTCGTTCTGTTCGGCTTCTCTCAAGGGGCCATGATGAGCCTGCACATTGCGCCACGCCGCGAAGACGAACTTGCAGGCGTTGTTGCCATTGCAGGGCGTTTGTTGCGTCCAGATTTGTTGGCTGACGAAGTTGTAGGCCGCCCACCAATTTTGTTGGTCCACGGCGATCAAGATGATGTTGTGCCACCGCAATCCCTGCAATTGGCAGCCGAAGCGTTGGAAGAAGCGGGCTGGAAAGACGTCTTTGCACACGTGATGCAGGGCACCGCCCACGGGATCGCACCCGATGGCCTGTCTGTTTCATTAGCCTTTATGCGTGACAAACTAGGGCTCTGATCCGTCACCATAACGTTACATACTCAGCCTAATTCATACACGAGATGTTGTGGCGCAGCTTGGGGTTGCAAGCTGTCGACCACAATATATAGTCAGAGGTGCAGGACCAGGGATCCGTCCCAGAGAATGCTGTTAGACGCAGTATGGGTAAGGATGGCACGCAATATGGCCAATGACTTAAGTAGTACTCTTAACTATGACGTTCGTGCAGATTTGCTGCGTGGTTCTTGCGCGATGAGCAAACATCCTGCGTTAGTGCTGAATGCGGACTATCGGCCACTCAGTTATTATCCACTGTCGTTGTGGACATGGCAGGATGCGGTCAAAGCCGCGTGGCTGGACAGGGTCGACATCGTGGCCGAGTACGACGAAGTGGTACATTCCCCAAGCACGGTGATCAGAATACCATCCGTTGTTGTCCTAAAAGATTATATAAAACCTCAAAAGCGCGTGGGCTTTACGCGCTTTAATTTATTCCTGAGGGACGAATTCAGATGTCAGTATTGTGGAAAGGGTGGTGAACTTACTTTTGACCACGTCGTTCCACGTGCCTCTGGCGGCGTGACCAGCTGGCAAAACGTGGTGGCTGCTTGTAGCCCGTGCAATTTGCGCAAAGGCTGCAAATCGCTTCACCTCACTGGAATGAATCTGAGGAAACCACCGCGCCAACCTGCTGTGGAAGAATTGCGCAACATGGGCCGCAAATTCCCACCCAACCATCTGCACGACAGTTGGATGGACTTTTTGTATTGGGATGCAGAGCTAGAGGCGTAATTAGCCCGCCCGTTGCAACATCCCAAACAGGTCGCGTGGGTCTTCTGGATCTGCCAGCAGGTCAAGCGGACGGAACAGTTTGGTCGCCTTGATCTGATCGCGCACGTAGCGCAGGGCGCTAAAGTCCTCGATTGCGAAGCCTACACTGTCGAACAGGGTGATCTGTGCCTCTGATGTACGACCATCGGCTTGTCCCGTTATGACCTGCCAAAGTTCAGTGACCGGATGGTCAGCAGCCAGTTGCTGAATTTCGCCTTCAATCCGTGTCTGTTCGGGATATTCCACAAAGATCGTTGAACGATGCAGGATCGCTTCGGCCAGTTCTGTTTTGCCTGGACAATCGCCACCAATCGCATTGATGTGTACACCCGCGCCGACCATGTTGTCGGTCAGGATCGTGGCATATGCCTTGTCAGCGGTGCATGTGGTGATGATATGGGCGCCCTCAATGGCTTCTTGACCGGTTTTGCAGGCGACAATTTTCATACCATTGCCCTTCAAGTTCGCTGCACACTTGGCTATGGCGGCAGCATCAATGTCATACAATCGCACCTCATCAACCCCAACGATGGCTTGCATTGCGGTTGCCTGAAATTCGGACTGTGCCCCATTGCCGATCATGGCCATGACGCGTGCGCCTTTTGGGGCCAATAACTTTGCCACAACAGCCGAAGTCGCCGCGGTGCGCAGGGCTGTGAGCAAGGTCATCTCTGTCAGCAAAACAGGATAACCACTGGCCACATCTGCCAACAATCCAAAGGCCACGACAGTTTGCAAGCCTTCTTCGGTGTTCTTGGGGTGACAGTTGACGTATTTGAATCCGTAGTCCTGGCCATCCGAGGTTGGCATCAGCTCCATAACACCATCTTGGGTATGACTGCCAACGCGTGGGGTTTTGTCAAAACTTTCCCAGCGTTTAAAATCGTTCTCAATATAGCCTGCAATGCCTTTTAGAATGTCATGCAGCCCAATGTGGTGGATCAACTTCATCATGTGGTCGACAGAGACGAAGGGGACCAGTGCTTTGTCGGAGGGGTTCAGATTGATCATATCAGTGTCCTTAATCAAAAGTGCGGGTAGGGCGGTCAAACACTTTGCGCCCCATTGCAGAGGCCGTCAGTTCGACCATCAATTGTGCGGTACGGCCACGTTCATCGAGGAACGGGTTTAGCTCGACCAAATCCAGCGATGTCATCAGCGCGCTGTCGTGTAGCATTTCCATGACCAAATGTGCTTCGCGCACCGTTGCGCCGCCCGGGACAGTTGTGCCAACGGCTGGGGCCACGGATGGATCAAGAAAATCGACATCCAACGAAACATGTAACAAGCCGTTGGCAGCCTTCACATCCGCAAGGAATTGGCCCAGTGGTTTTGCAATCCCACCTTCATCAATTGCGCGCATATCATAGCCGCGGATGGCCGTGCCCTGCATATCCTCACGTTCGGCCTGATCCACGGAGCGCAGACCAATGAGGCAGATGTTTTCATGGGGCACAGGGTGTTCAAATGTCGGGAACCCATCGAACCCCTCGCGCCCAGACAAATAACCAACGGGGGTGCCGTGCAGGTTGCCAGAATTGGTTGTGTGGGGCGTGTGGAAATCTGTATGGGCATCAAGCCACAGGATAAACAGTGGGTGATCGACTTGTGCTGCGTGACGTGCGACGCCCAAAATAGTGCCAAGCGATAGGGCGTGATCGCCACCCATAAAGATTGGAACACTGCCAGTCATTGCGGATTGTGCAGCGTCGGCGAGTGCTTCGGTCCATGCGATGTTTTCGGGAAGGGCGTATATCGTATCAGAGGGCGTGGCCTTGTGCGCATTGGGCGCGACATTACCTGCGTCTTGAACGCTATGGCCTAATTCGCGCAATGCCTCTAATAAACCGGCCGTGCGATACGCATCTGGACCCATAAGGCATCCAGCGCGTTGCTTGCCACAATCGAGTGGTGCGCCGATGAGTGTGATATCATATGTGTTCATTTTTTATCCCAATTTATCTTTGAGAGCAATATGATGAATGAATTGGTTGCATTTCAGTCTTCAAATTGACCATAACGAAACCAAATTAAACGATATGGATGAAATTATGAACGTAACGGATACCGCCATAATTGCTGCGCTTCGCCATGACGCGCGCGCATCACTGTCTGATTTGGCGGCACGATTGGGCGTTTCACGCACCACGGTAAGAGGGCGTATTGAGCGGCTGCGCCAAAAGGGTGAGATAGTTGGTTTTACCGTTGTGATGCGGCAGGACACATTAAGTGATCCCGTGCGTGGCCTGATGATGATTGGTATTGAAGGGCGTGGAACAGACAAGATCATTCGCCAACTCAATGGCATGCCCGAATTGAGGGCTGTTCATTCGACCAATGGGCGTTGGGATGTGATCGTCGAAGTTGGAACAGACACACTTGAGAGCTTTGACGAGGTTTTGACCCGCATTCGTAGACTTGATGGCATTGTTGCCAGTGAAACCAGTTTGCTGCTTAGAACGCGCAAGTCGACTTAACGGCGTTTGAGCGCCATCAGCCAAAGCCCACAGAGCACGATTGAGACGATAGCGTTCCAACCTGCCATACTGATGCCTGCCAGTTGCCATGGAATATCATCGCAGCGCACCAAAGGGGCCGCCATGATCTGAGCCAACAGATCATCAGCACTCACGTTGTCGATTGCGCTTGCGGTGCAGCTGGTGGGACCCTCAAAGATGTCCTGTTCGACCCCTGCATGATAAACGCCAATGACGGCTGTGGTTGCTGCAGACAATGCACCGGCTAAAATGATGCCAGTGCGCAGCCACGCATTTTCAAAGCTCAGCGCAAGCGCACCCAAAACAATTGCAACCACGTGTGGGTAACGCTGCCAGATACACAGCTTGCACGGGGCCATGCCGCCAATATGTTGAAAGGCGAGGGCCCCCAACATCAATGCGGCAGAGCCAAGGGCAGCTGCCATAAAATACTGTTTTTGGGTCATAGGAACTTCACCGCTGCAAAACCGGCGACCAAGATCACCACAAATAATGTGAACATAAAGCCTAAACTGCGCTCAATGAAATCACGAATTGGTGTCCCAAACGTGCGCAGCAATGCAGCGACTACAAAGAAACGCAAAGCGCGCGCCAGTATTGAGGTCATGATGAAGGTCGCCAGCGGCATGCCGGTCCAGCCGGACATGATTGTGATGACCTTGAAGGGGAAGGGGGTCACACCTGCGGTAAGGACGGCCCAGAAACCCATGTTATTAAAGCGTGTGCTGAACTCCGCCATAGAATCTGCTTTGCCAAGGCTGGCAAGGATCGGTTCGCCGATCGTTTCAAACGCCAATGCGCCAATCGCATATCCCAACAATCCACCAAGGACCGAAGCCGCTAGGGCGACCCCCGCAATCAGCCAAGCGCGGCGAGGCTGAGCCAAAATCATAGGAATCATGATGATGTCTGGAGGAATCGGAAAAAAAGAGCTTTCGACAAATGCGACTAATGCCAGAACCCAAAATGCATTTGGGTGTTCAGCCATACGAATAGTCCACTCATAAAGTCTTTTTAGCATTTTAATATGATCCCTCAGAACACTTATTTTTAAAGCTGTAATGCCGTGCGAAACGCACAAATGTCAAAGGGTCTTAAAAAGAGCTGAAATATGCACTTTACGCCGCCAAGAGAGCAGGTTAGAGGATGCACATGAGGCCCAAGTGGCGGAATGGTAGACGCGGTGGATTCAAAATCCACTTCTGTAACAGGAGTGCCGGTTCGAGTCCGGCCTTGGGTACCAAATACATGGTACGACCTCATAAAAACACATAAAAATATGAGCTTAACGAAACTGCTAATTGTATGTGTGTACCGTTTCACCTGAAATTGTGTACCGTTTTGTGTACCGCTTGGTGTACCGTATCACAAGAAGTCTGTGTTGAGTGTGTGGCGACTGCTTGTACCTTAGTGCTATCTATTCCTCGACTCAGTAATCAGCATGTTCACCGCTTTTGGTAGGCTGAGGTTTATTTTATCCTTCAGCTTGTAGATGTACTCTCTGTTGATTGGTGTAAATTCGATAGCCTCTTCGATAAGAGCCAAAGGCTCGACGGGCTTTAGCCCTATAATCAGATCAGTAGCCCTAGTCAGGCCAATGCCTAGTTCAGACATGCGCCTGTAGTAGTATTCTTTGTTGGCTTTTTTGAACTCAATACGTGATCGTTGGTTTCTTTGA
>CAJJAR010000043.1 GCA_905182105.1 uncultured Paracoccaceae bacterium | reverse complement strand
TAGCTGCGCCTAGCAGTAAGACACTCAATAGGCCGTTCACGTCTTATCAGGGTCGCTGCAGCCAGACTTTGCAAATGTCTTTTCCTGCGCTTAGACGCCATTGGAACAAACCGCAGGCGCGGAATTTGCACTGAAAGCCAGTGTCAGGGATAATGCAGTGTTTAGCAGAAACTTCATGGTATCCTCCTTTGATTCGTAATTGCCGCGCTTCTGGATTTTTTTGGCCCAGCTTTTGTCATTGAAGATTACTGGAACTTGCCGAGAGGATTAGTCGGCATAACTGATCAGTTTTTACGATTAATTCTTTTGGTTTAATCTGAAATAAGGAACTAAGTTTAACCCCTTCGGAGAATGCAAAATGTTCAAGGAATTTGTGGAAGAGCGTATCGAAGGCGACGGTGCGACTTTGTTCGTCCGCCGCGCCGGTCCCGCAGGTGCGCCGCCGCTCGTCCTTTTACATGGCTATCCGCAAACATCTGCCATGTGGCACGGTGTGGCACCGATTCTAGCGCGGTCGTATCAAGTCATTTGCCCTGACCTGCGTGGATATGGCCGGTCAGATAAACCAGCGTCAAACGCATCGCACGAGCCTTATTCAAAACGCGTTATGGCCAATGACATCGTTGCGGTCATGCGGCGCTTAGGACATGAGCGATTTCTTGTTGGTGCCCATGATCGGGGAGCACGGGTGGCGCATCGGATGGGTTTAGACCATCCTGATCGCGTCGCGGCCATGACATTGCTCGACATCGCGCCGACCCGCGAAATGTATGCGGGTACAAGCGTCGAATTTGCGCGCGCTTACTGGCATTGGTTTTTCCTAATTCAGCCACACCCGCTACCTGAACAAATGATCGGTGCGGACGCGCAAGGGTTCTGGAAGCTGAAATGTTTTAATCAGGCGAAGGGCAACAACCCATTTGCTCCCAAAGCTCTAACTGAATATTTGAGCGCCTTCGCGGATCCGGTCGCAATTCACGCAAGCTGCGAAGACTACCGTGCCGCCGCCACCATCGACATAGAACATGACAACGCAGACAAGGGGCGAAAACTTGACATGCCGATCCTGACACTTTGGGCGAAACGCGGTGTTATTGAGATATGCTTCGACGCACTTGATCTTTGGCGTCAGCGTGCCGTGCAAGTTGAGGGCGAAGCGCTCGACACTACCCATTACATGGCCGAAGAAATCCCGAATGACATCGCCGCGCGAATGTCCGAATTCTTTGCTCGCAACGCAAGCCACACGGAGGCCGCCGAATGAGCCGCACGCTTTATGACAAATTGGTCGACGCCCACAAAGTGTGCGATCTGCCCGATGGCGACACGCTTATCTATGTCGATTTCCACATCATGAACGAATACACCAGCCCGCAGGCCTTTTCAGGGCTCGACACAAAGGGCCTGGAAGTTTGGCGACCCGAGGCGCATCTGGCCGTGATTGATCATGTCAACGCAACCCGAAGCAGTGAGCCTCATGACACGGCATCCAAACTTCTGATCGACAACTTGCAAGCAAACTGCACCAAACACGGCATCGCCTTTTACGGTCTTGGCGACCCACGACAAGGTATCGAGCACGTTGTGGTGCCGGAACAAGGGCTCGTCTCGCCCGGCATGTTGATTGCCTGTGGCGACAGCCATACCACCACCTATGGGGCTTACGGTGCGCTTGGCTTTGGGATCGGCACATCCGAAGTCGAACATGTGCTCGCTACCCAAACCTTGCGCTACAAACGCATGAAAACCATGCGCGTCACTGTCGACGGAGAGACTGCTCCCGGTGTGACGGCGAAGGACATCATCATGAAGATCGTACAAGTCGTTGGCGCCGGTGGGGCCAATGGCTTTGCGGTAGAGTTTGCGGGTTCTGCAATCCGCAGCCTCGATATGGCCGGACGGATGACCGTATGTAATATGGCTGTTGAGTTAGGCGCGCGCGCGGCTTTGATCGCAGCAGATCAACTCACTGAAGCTGCGATGGAGGGCCATCCCCATAGCGGTCAATTTGCGTTTAATGGCGAAAGTTGGAGCAGCGATCCCGAAGCTGTATTTGACGAAGTGTTCATCATTTTGGGAGCCGATATCGAACCTCTGATCACGTGGGGCACCAGCCCGGATCAGTCCGTTCCAATCACGGCCAATGTGCCTTCCGCCACGGACTATATTTCACCTGAAGCAAAGGCGGCGCTGGCACGCTCATTGCATTACATGGGGTTGTCAGAGGGACAATCAGCCCAGTCGATAAAGATCGATACGGCATTTATCGGCTCTTGTACCAACTCTCGTATCGAAGACTTACGCGAAGCCGCCAAAATACTGGAAGGTCGGAAAGTGGCGAAAGGCGTCGAAGCTATCGTTGTGCCAGGCTCTGCCATGACGCGCATCAAAGCCGAAGCCGAAGGCCTGCGTGCCGTCTTTGAGGCCGCAGGTTTTGAGTGGCGACCTGAAGCAGGCTGTTCGATGTGTCTGGCAATGAACGACGACATTGCCATGGATGGCGAGCGGGTCGCCTCATCGACGAACCGAAATTTCGAAGGACGACAGGGCCGCGGCGCACGTACCCATCTCATGTCGCCCGCAATGGTCGCGGCGGCTGCCATCGCCGGGCATCTTGCTGATGTGCGAGATTTCAAATGAAAGACAAGCAGATGACGAAAACGATCAAAGGGATCGCCGCCCCATTGCCATTGGCCAATGTCGACACCGACGTGATCATGCCCAAGCGGTTTTTGATCACGATCACTCGCGAAGGGTTGGGCAATGGCACATTTGCCGACCTGCGCTTTGATAGCGCGGGGGAACAGCGCCCAGAGTTCATCTTGAACAAGTCGCCTTGGACGCGGGCCAGCATTTTGGTCGTCGGCGACAATTTTGGCTGTGGGTCTAGCCGGGAACATGCTGTCTGGGGCATGCGCCAGCTTGGGATTAATGCCTGCATTGGGACAGGGTTTGCCGGAATATTTTACGACAATGCCCGCAAAAACGGTCTGGCGCTGCCGGTTGTATCCCCTTCGACGCGCGACTTACTTTTGCAATTTGCCAGCGATGCCAGCGGTAACGAGGTATCGATTGATCTTGAAAGGCGCACGATCACAGCTGCTGATATTAGCGCACCATTCGAGATGGACGATGCTACTCAAACTGCGCTGATCAGAGGCCGCGACGATACGCTCGATTCGTTGGAACATGCGGCCGCGATTCGAGACTATGAGGCAGGATTGAAAAGCAAGATGCGGGTAAGCGTCATCAAGTAAACCAACAAAGGAGCACGGATTGGATATCAGACAGTTGGAATGCTTCGTCGCCGTCGCGGAAGAACTTCACTTTCGACGCGCGGGCGAACGTTTGGGGCTTAGCCAATCCGCTCTTTCTGAACGGGTTTCTGCGTTGGAACACGAACTTGGTGCCCGGCTGTTTTTCAGAACGACCCGTCAAGTCAGCTTGACCCAAGCCGGATCGGAGTTCGTCCAAGCTGCCAAAAGGATCCTTGCCGATATCGAAAAGTCGATCTCCAACGTTCGCCACACTGCCGATTCAGACCTACGTCATGTCCGAGTGAGCGGCGTCGACGAAGCAATTTCGATGTTGCTGCCCAAGGTTCTCATTGCATTTCGCGAGACCGATCCGAAGATCCATGTACAGGTGTTGGAAATCTCGTCCTCTGAGCAACATTCGCAAGAATTGATTGCCCACCGTACAGATGTGGCTTTTGTCCGGACACCTCAAGAAGACGAATTCATTACCAGCCAACTCTTGCATCGTCAGCCTATCGTAGTGGTCCTTGCCGATACCAACCCACTTGCAGGGTCAGCTTCCCTTTCTGCATCTGATATCGCCGACCAACCGATAGTGGGGTATCCCAAGCACGCGCGCCCAATCTTGCACGAGGCTTTGTGGAGCGGCTTCCGTCAGATTGGCGCACAACCGAACATTGTCTGTGAGATCATCGACAAGTCCACTATGTTGCAGTTCGTGGTCCAAGGCTTAGGGATTTCGTTGGTACCGGCTTGGGTCAAGAATATCGCACCATCTGGTGTTTCCTTTGTCCCGTTTGAACCATGCGAAAACCAAATCGACCTTTATGTCGCGTTTCGAAAGTTGGGAAACTCTGACACCGTAAAAAGATTCGTAGACATTGTAAGGACAACTTCCGTCTAACGATTGCACCTTACAATACGCTTTGACGGTGACATCGGCTCGGCTTGTTGCTGTCTTTGTTGTGCTTTTAGGATGCTAAACTCTGGAAGCAGTCATAGATTAGGCAGTCGCCCAAAATGCTGCGTAGTGCATGAAAGGGGCAGTCGCATAT
>CAJJAR010000042.1 GCA_905182105.1 uncultured Paracoccaceae bacterium | reverse complement strand
TCTGGCTGAGTGGCGTCAATTACTGAGCGCATAGATTAGGCTGTGCCAGCAATCCAATTCTAGGTATCAGTTGTTACAATTCTTTAATCCGCCTTGATTATCATTGTAGTTGGAAACGGTATGTCGATTCCACCCTTATCAAAGGCTTCTTTGACTGAACGCGTCATGTCAAATTTGATGTGCCAATAATCGCTACGATCGCACCATACTCTTACGGTAAAGTCGACTGAGCTGTTGTTGAGGTTGCCAACTTTTATCAACGGTTCAGGGGTGGTGTGGATGCGCTTATCATTGGAGATTAAACTCATTAATATGTCTTCAGCAACTTTAAGATCACTTCCATAGGAAATGCCAAAAACAAAATCTACGCGACGAGTTTCATAGGCAGAATAGTTAGTGATCGACGACCCCCAAATTTGCCCATTAGGTACTATCACTTGGATATTATCAGGAGTCGCTAACTCTGTAGTAAAAATTGATATTTCCTTAACTGTACCAGAACTCCCACCTACAGAAACGTAATCACCCTTCTGAAACGGACGAAAAGCAATCAGCATTATACCTGCTGCAAAGTTTGAAAGAGTACCCTGCAGAGCCAATCCAACAGCCAAACTTGCTGCTCCAAGTAAAGCAATTATGGAAGTTGTCTGCACTCCAAATTTATTTAAAATCACTGTGCCACCGAAGATAATCATTAAAACCTGCACTACTTTGCTTAAAAAAAGAAAAAGTGTGTCATCTAATTTTTCATATTTGTATCCAATGTGAATGATCCGATTTTTTATCAACGTCGAACACCACAAGGTGAGAAAAAGAATAGCTGCAGCGACCGCAATATTGGTCACTGTATTTGCTAGCCATTCTGAGGAAAAAACGCTTTCTACCAAAATGTTCATATTATTACCTTCTTTGTATCTCAGACAAACTTATGGGGTTACAGTAACTTCTCTCAGAGAGCTTCGTAAGGGGGGTGCTCATTGTGTGTGTGCTTTGTTACCGCATCGCACAGAGAGTGGCGACGGTCGGTTGGAAATATAACTGCCAACCTGCTATGGATGTGTTGGGCAGCTGTACTATTTAAAAGACTTAACAAGAGGTTTAGGAATGAAAAAAACACAGTTAACTCGCCGGAAATTATTAATCTTTGGCTCAAGTTCTATATTCGTTGCTCCATTGGCTGCTTTAGCTGCCAGCACTCTCCCTAATATTCACGTAGTAAAAAATCCCCAGTGTGGTTGCTGCAATGCTTGGATAGAGATTTTAACGGAAAAAGGCTTCAATGTTACTGCGGAAGATCGTTCTGGTAGCCTTTTGAATAAATTTAAGACTGAGAGTGGTATCCCCAGAGAAATGATGTCCTGTCATACCGCTAACGTTGATGGGTATTTTATCGAAGGACATGTTCCCGCTAGCGACATAAAACGTCTCATAGCAAGCCATCCTGATGCATTGGGATTAGCAGTGCCAGCGATGCCTTACGGTTCACCCGGGATGGGACCTGAAGATGAACGCGAAGCCTTTGATGTGTTTATTATAAGTGCTAACGGCACAGCAGAGGTATTTCAACATTATCCAAAAGCAGGGATACCCGTTTAAGACTGGCCTCCTAACCTTCTGATTCCTTGTTCGCTAAAAGGTACCCGGGGGTGGTACCAGCGGGTGTTGTTCGCAGCTCGAAAGAGATTAGCTATCATGAATAACTGGGTGTGGCTAAATATGCTTTGACACAAAACCATCATTCTCCAGCCCTGGCGATTAAGAGAATGTTTAATATGTCCAAGCTAACAAAAAGCACTGTGGTTGAGTTTTTAGGTTGAGTAGCAAATTATAAAAAATTTAAGGAAAATATTGACGAAAACTGACGAGGACATCACGGACATCTGGACACCCCTGTAGGGGTGTATCCGTGTCTGTCCGGTTTAGGTATGACGACGGACATGTCCGCTACTTGTCCTGTCTGTCCGGATCATCAATGAACCAGATTTTATCCTCATATTCACGGACATAATCATTCGCCTGCAACCAATCTCACGCCCGGTTAAAGCTTTTGCGTATGGCCTCTGACGTTGTTTCGCATGAAGTTCTGCGCAGCTTAAAATCAGAGTACCAATGTGTGGCCTCCACGACTTTGCGATTGGGTGGATAATGTTGTGAATTCCTAATCCTGCGGCCATGTTTGTCTATCGCGTCGAGCAGGGCTTGGTGTGAGGTTGAGTTGGCCGTGAGGGGCTGCAGGAGAACATATTTGTGCTCCTGCTAATTCTGTTTGTAACCTTAAAACTTTCGCTCAAAATCAAGCATCAGCGCCTTGCGTGCCGTTGAGCCAATTTTGTCATACTGGAACTGAGCATTGATATTATTCAGCCCATCGTCAGATGCTGCCGCAAGACCGAGAGCCACACCAGCGCCACAGTTGCGACTAGACGAATTGCGGTTAGTTTGTTCGCACTTGTAGCGTGGTGCAAAACATCGCTGTGAGCTATACGGATGGCATGAGGATCAAATAGCACTCCATGTCGATCAAGTTATTCCAAGGTCTAAAGGTGGCCCTGACGACATAAGCAACTTCCAAGCACTCTGCATGACCTGCAACACCAATAAGCGTGATACTGACGATACCGACTTTAGGAATGTTCTAGATAGCTACAATGACCGTGAAGCCAATTGCATCTTCTGCGAGCTAAGCGCTAGTCGTATCATAGCGGAGAATGAGCTTTGTATTGCTATCAAGGATGCCTTCCTTGTCACTGAGCATCACACTCTAGTCATCCCTAAACAACACGTAGCTGATTACTTCGACCTTCATCAGCCCGAACGAAATGCCATCAAAGCCATGCTGCATGACCAAAGAGGCAAGATACTCGAAGAAGACCCCACAGTCACAGGCTTCAATGCAGATGCTTCAGCGGGTCAGACGGTCTTTCACATACATGTACATTTGATCCCACGCAGAGAAGGTGATGTCGTTGACCCCAGAGGTGGGGTACGTGGTGTTATCCCGAGTAAGCAAAAGTATTAAGCTGTATCTTTAGCAGTCGCCTTCAAATGGCCTTCTACATTTGCTCCAAAATCTATTCGGATACTTTCTGCAACGATTTCACCTGTAAAAATCGCAGTCGAAGATAAAACAACCTCTAAAGCTGAGATCGTGCCCTTCAAACTCCCCTCCACCGTAACCGACCTCGCTCGGACATTTCCGTCCACTTTACCCGTGCCCGTCACTACTAAAATATCAACAGTTAAATCACCTGTGATTTCTCCACCAAATTCAACCACTCCATCACTTTGCCAATCACCTTTAATAACTATGCCGTCGTGTAAAAGAGAACGGCGGGGCGCAGGTTTAACGGAAACATCTTTTGAGAGTTTGAGATTTTCATCTTTTGATTTGGAAAACATTTTATGACCTTCTTCGTTAAATTGTTCTGAAATGTAGAATTTGTATTGTCGCAACGATGGCAATAGGTTGTTAAAATAACATATACGTTGTGCTAAAATTGAGATCAAAATGAGACAGACCTCCTCTTAATTAAAGTGGCGTCAAACGCCAAATAATCTAAAAGGAAAAATTGTATATTCTTTAAGTTCAAAATGGAAAAGCCGTTGAAGCTAATATCATCAAAATCAACTAAGTCTTTGCTCACTTATGCTGGCTCTATTCCTTTTTTGTTGGGCGCTTTTCTTCTCATAGCAGATATTGGGACACAGAAATCGATTTCTAATATTCAGCATTTATTGAGCGTATATGGCCTTGTTATTGGTTCCTTCATGGCTGGAACTTTATGGGGACAGCAGCTGGACGAAAATAGCGGATGGCAACGATACGTGCTCTTGTGTAGCAACACTATCGCATTGGCGCTCTGGGCAGCTTTCGTAATATTTAGCTTCACGAGCTTGATGGTAGCTTATGCTATTTCTTTTCTGGCTCTCCTACTAGTCGACTACCAATTAAGCGAGAATGGTATGAGTAACGTGGCTTATTTTAAGCTGCGCTTTAGGGTAACAATTATAGTTGTTTTGGCCATTGGGATTTCAGCTTTGGCTGGCTAACTTAATTTAATAGTTTATTTAGGTCTAATCTCTAAATCTCTATGCTAAAGGCAAAAAAGGCTTCATACTGGCATAAGACACAAAATAAGAAATTAATCGTACTCAAAGACTGAATTATACAGCCTGTATCTATTTAAGATGGTGGTGCCTGACGCCTCATCATTCGTGTAATGAACCGCTTATCAGATAGAGGAATTGGTTGCCTGTCGTTATAGTTCCAGAGGCTAACAGTGATGACGCTAAAGAAGCCTTCTACACAGCTTACGAAATTTTTGGCAGGCGCAAACCCACCCTCCCGATTGAAGATTAGTCATTTGGAAGTCCATGGGATTAATAGGACGCTAATGGGGCGGGCGAATTTGTTAGGCTATTATTATTTCTTTGGCGGACGCTTCTCAAATGATGGAATACTCTCAGAAATGTAGTGAAATGCCTGTTTGTCACAGGTAAATATTGCAGCTTGAGCTTGGTAATCTTCAGGTTTGTCCAAGGTGCCTACCTTAACAATCATTGATTTAGGGCGTGACGGGCTTCGTGAACCTATGCCTGTTCCACAGACGCCACAGAAGTGTCGTATCACTGGGTTCTCCAAATCAGAACGAGCGAAGGTCGATGGCGCACCTTTAGTGTATTGGAAGTCACTATTTGAAAATACGATCACAACATTGGCATTTCCACCAGTGATGTATTGGCACTCACGACAGTGGCACTGAAACGCTGCCTCTTGCGACCCATTCACCTCGTAGCGAAGCTCGCCACAATAACATCCACCGACAATAATACTCATGTTCCATCACCCCATCGAATTTGAATATCTGATAAGATCATAGTCTGATTTTTACTAACTGCATAATCCTTGTTTTATTATTTGGTGCTTAAGTACTTTTAATTACTCCAAAACAGCCACTGAAACCATTTCATCCAGCACCTCAATGACAACACAATCGAAAGTCTACTGATTAGGAATCGGGAAACTGCTTAGGTTAAACGTGTGAGGAGCCATTCTGATGCTATTTTACTCGGTACACATTCGGTACACAATTCAAAATTAAATCCTTCTTAATCTCTGTTATCAAATAATAATTATCAATATGACGATCCCTACCGCCGGAACCATAACAACTTAAGTATCTGATTTGGATAACTTAAACTGCTTCGGTGGCCTGTGTCATACGTAACCGTCACACATATGGCAGTTCATGTTTGGTATTTATGATCTCTTTGGTGCCCCTCACAGGAGCCCTACTCATGGAATTACAATCCAATTTGTTTCGCCATGGTGCCACATACGCATGCAATTATGGCAACGCTACCAACCCTGATGGATACAGCGAATGCACCCGACCTGAACTTGACCAATGGGGAGATCCGGTTCGATCACGTGACCTTTAAATACGGCGAAGTAGACGTAGTCGTAAGTGACCTATCGTCGACATATCAGCTGACGAGAGCGTTGCCTTGGTGGGCCTGTCCGGTGCAGGTAAATCGACCGTCGTGTCCCTTTTGATGCAGTTGCGAGTTATTAATGCTGGAAGAATTATCGTTCACGATGTCATACAGACCTCCTTACGAGAACAAATAGGTGTGGTGACACAGGATGTCGGCCTGCTGGATCGGTCGATCAGTGACAATATACGCTATGGCTGCCCAAATGCCACATGTGCCGAGGCCACCACAAAGGCACGGGCTTCATTCACGACTTGCGCGATGACAAGGGTGCCTGGAACTTGACGCATTCGTCGGAGACCGGGGCGTAAGCTATCAGCTGGTCAACGCCAAAGGGTCACCAAGTTGTAAAGGTTGTTTGGCGTGTCTCACCTAACAGATGTCCGACCAGCTAAAAATGAGTTTGCAACGCGTTCTTCAGATCACGGATCAGGTCGTCTGTATGTTCTAAACCGATATTCAAACGCACCAATCGCCCTGCGTAATCCTGCCCCGGTCTTTCGACATCTGGATACACAATGGCGAGACTGTTGACCCCCCCCCAGCTCAGCCCGATCTGAAATAATTCCAAGCTATCGATGACTGCTTCAACCTGCGTGGGGGAAACATCATCCTTGAACCAGATAGAAAAGACGCTTGTTGATCCCGTAAAATCCCGCTCCCAGACGTCATGCCCTGGGCAAGAGGCAAGTGCTGGGTGAAACACAGCCTGTATTTTGGGGTGATCCGCAAGCCAATGCGCCACTTGCAAAGTTGATTTTTCAAGCTGCTCCAACCGCAAAGCCAATGTCTGCAAACCCCGAAGCGCGAGGCTGCAATCATCAGGTGAAACTGCAAGTCCCAGTTGACGGTAAATGGGCCCCATCTGTTCAAAAGCGGGCGCATCACGAACGGATACCGACCCCAACAACAGGTCGCTATGCCCACCCACAAATTTAGTCAATGCTTGGATACTTACATCAACGCCGTGGCCAAAGGCGTCGAACATAACGCCAGCGGCGTAGGTGTTGTCTAGCGCGACGGCAACCCCCTTGTTATGTGCGGCTTTGACAATCGCAGGAACGTCCTGAACTTCCATCGTCACAGACCCCGGGCTTTCGCACCATATCAATACTGTGTTTGACCTAATGAGATCAGATATTCCTGCCCCAATCATGGGATCGTAGGCTTCGACTTCGATACCCAAGCCGCGCAGAATACCTTCGGCCATTTCCTTGTTAGGGCCGTAGGCCGAATAAGGAACCAACGCGTGACTGCCAGTTGAACAATATGCGAAATACACCAGTGCGATCGCCGCCTGCCCGCCGGGTACGATTAAGGTGCGATGCGCGCCTTCAATCTCAGCGATGCGCGCGGCCAATTCCAGCGCTGTTGGAGTTCCATATAAGCCATAAGAATAGCCAACTTCGGCTTGATCCCAGCTGTCTTTCACCGAAGACTGATCATCAAAGAGGACGGTTGAGCCACGGTATACCGGCGTCACCAGAGACTTATAGTCCCTGCGCGCACGCGGGTTTGGGTCAAGAAGTTTCGTTCGCCAGTCCATTGTTAGCTCACTTTAATGTTGGTTGGTTTTGCATCAACAATATCGTTTCCAGATAAATGAGAGCGGCTGATCTAATTTCCGAAATCGGGACGTACTCGTTGATTGAGTGACATTGCGCCAAATCACCGGCACCACATATCACGGTGGGACACCCGAAATTGGGCGCATCCGTTGAACCGGGAAAAGTCATGTATTCAGCATCTTGGCCAGTGACCCGTTTAACGGATTTGGATATTGCCTGAACGATTGGCGATGACATGTCTGTTTTGAGGGGTGGGCAATTCAGACTTGGTGCCGAGATTTCATAGATGAAACCGGGTATGGTTGCCGCAAGTTGTTCCAATACCTCTGTAAGTTCAAAACTGACACTATCGTAGGTTTCGCCCGGAATGGTACGACGGTCGACCTCGATCTCGCAAAAATCAGGAACTGACGATGCGCCTTCGCCACCTTTGATGGCACCGATACTGAATGTGGGTCTACCGCATAGTGGGTCGGGGTTACGCGTTGAAAGCGTGTTTGCGTAGGCCTGCAAAGCGTCGATGACGGCTGACATGTGGTAAATCGCGTTGATCCCATTCTCGGGAACGCTTGAATGTGTGGATTTGCCGTAGGTTCGTATGAAAAGGCAGATTTGTCCGCGATGGGCTATGCTGATTGCCAACTTGCTAGGTTCAGCAACAATAGCGCAATCAATGTGCGGCCCGTTTTCGCCAAAGTCTTTGGAGCCGATCATCGCGTCTTCTTCATCCACAACGCCTGCAATTATCACATCCCCGTTGAGCGGCGCATCGCTGGCAACAAGTATACGTGCCACTTCCAGATAGACGGCTAAGCCTGCTTTCATGTCACACGAGCCGCGCCCGTGAATGCACCCATCCAAAATTGTGGGCTCAAAGGGGTTTTCATATCCGGGTATACCGACCGTATCCAAGTGGCCTGCAAGCATAATAGTTGGCCCATTACCTGCCCCTTTGAGACGGCCCCAAACATTGCGACGGCCATCAGAAACATGAGCAGAGTACACATCTAACCCGATTTCCTTCATTCGCGTTTCGAAAAACTGCGCCATTTCCTCTTCGGCAGGACGCTTTGGGTCAGCATTGCCGAACGTGTTCACGCTAGGAATGCGGACCATCGCAGATAGATCGTTTATCAGGTTTTGCTCATTCACTTGCATTGGCGGCAATTCCTCCACGCTCAGATACTAAACAGCCTACCGAAACCTGCAAGCTTGTCATCAATTCCGACCAGTCGCAGCAGATGCCATGCAAGCGCATGATTGCTGGCTATAACGGGTTTTCCAAGTTCTGCTTCGGCCTCATCAATAATTCCGGCAGCTCGAAGGCTGGTACAGGAAATGAAAATGCCGTCGCATAGCTCAGATTTCCCAAGTGCAACTGCCGCCTTCAAAATCGACTTTGGATCAATCTGCCCCACCAAGATGTCATTTTCCTCATAGAACGACCCAACCAATGTGATAGCAATACCTGCCTCCCCAAAACGCTGCTGCATCGCTTCTGTTACCTCTGGTGTGTAGGGTGTTAATAATCCCAGGCGCTCAACGCCCAATGCCTTGAGCGCCGCCTTAGCAGCGGTCAAAGGGTTACTTGATGGAATATTTGGATGACTTTCTTTCAAAATCGCCTTGACGCGATCTTCACCAATGATCGTCGCACCTGACGTACAAGCATAGCCAATCGCATTCAGTCCCAAATACTCAGGGAGTAGGCCCGCAGCGACTGGCAACTCTTCCTCCATTTTCGCAAGGCTTTTGGCGTTAACAACAGTCTCATTAGTCAAGCGCGCATGATATAAATCGACCTCCACAGCGTCGGTCAATTGCAGCAACTCTCGTTCCAACGTTTGATCTGACGCGAGTACGAGGAGGCCAATGCGGGCCCTTACTCTGAGGTCCGGATTGGTGGAGAATTCAAAGCGTGTGATCACGGGTGGCGTGGTTTCATGCATACAGGGCCCCTTTCGTAGACTATGCTAATCGTGACCTCCAGCACCTTGCATGGCAAAATGCGACACGCTCGTGAAACTTCCGGCTATTAGATTGAGTTAGTGCCTCCTTAAGGATCGTTCATTGAAGGCGGTACCGGCCCGTGAAATTAGACACCAAGCTGTTGAGCATCTTAATCGCTCTATCGTCGGTCATTTAGTAGGCAAAAGGCGGGTTAGCTGCTATCTCGAATCGATTGGAAGAGGAACCTGTAAGCACGTTTCTTAGCATATCTAACGGTAGCAAACTCAAGAAGCGGACATTCAATCCAGGACACACTAGAGTATATTAGTCCGCTTTGTGGACCTCAACACCACAAAATTCCATGCGATTGATCAATGTCTGCTTTAAGGAAGCTGCAATGCAGCTGCGCCCACGCAGGCCAAGGTCCGCTAAGGGCCCTTCGCGTCGATGATTTGAGCTAAACCTATTTTAATTTGGCCCAAAACGACGCTTTACGATCATGAGAAATGCGGAGTGCCGCAAAATAGTCGGCGTGGGATTGGAATGTGCCATATTCAAGAATGGCATCGTCAAGGACGGAACAGTCCATCAGATGATCTGCCGCATGACCGTACAGTGACGAACGCCCCTCACCTAAGGCAAAGTCGATCATCGAACGCCACAACAGAACCGCCGGTAGCGGGTGGCGCTCTCGCAGAGCTTCGGCAGCAGGCGCCAATATATCATAGCGATTACCGTCAATCTCATCCAATCGGTTTTCAATCAGTTGGGCAGCAGACAACAAGTCGGGCCATTCTAGAAAAAAGGACAATGCTGTAGAAAAACTCGGATAGGACAGAACATGCGCTCTCGCCTTTTCTTCCGCCTCAACATCCTCAAAGTCGGGAAGAGCTTTGATATATGTACGCAAATGAGATTGATCAAGCGCCTTTATAAAGTAAGACCAGCGGTGTTCTTGCGCATCTTTAGTACGCCCCAATGCTTCGAGAGTAGCAAGATAACTGTGGTTCCAAGCCCCTTGCCCAAAGTCGCGCCCGTCTTGATCGACATCATTCAAGAGCGTCAATGCGTCATCAGTGCGGCCTTCATTTATAAATAGCAGTGCGACTTCGGCAGCGATATCTTTGCGTTTCAAATCCTTTGAGGTGAATTGCGCAACATATGCGTGCATATCGCCCGCCGCCGCTGCGATTTCTTGAAGGCAAGACTGAACGAACCGCTCTTTACGCTCAGCAGCAGAATCAACATGACCCCCGCGCAACTCCCGCAGAAACAAGATTGCGTCGTGCTGTTCGGCTTCAACATCAATTGGTTGAGCCGCGAAATTTTCGACGTGCTGCCTTAGCTGATCTAAGCCGGTTGCCCCAAGAGAGTCCGATAGAATTCCAATGATCCCATCCCATTCCCCGTACCCATTGTCTTGGATGACATTCCAAACACGCGCAGCCAGTGTCTCAACCTTCACCAACGCCAAGGGTGCGATAGCTTCAAAATGCAAGATAGCGGCCCGGAAAACATCGCCAACGTCGCCCCGACTATCGTCAACGCGCTCATAGAGAGATGGGGCAATCTCGATAAATTGCCAGAGCAACTCAAACGCAGAGGGTGGATCCTCTGGCGCGACTTTTTTAACGATCATTATGACTTGTGTATCAATATCTTTGATCAGGGCTTTTCGTTTGCGCCAGCTTACAAAACTATTGGATTTTCGCAATGTAACAAGGCGTTTACGGATTGCGTGCACAAGTTCTGACGAACCCAAATTATGGCTTAATTCCAATCTCAGACGACGTTTGATGTCCGCACTACCGGTGCTCACTTCGATCAAGAGGTCGGCCAATTTTTTTGCACCAAGAGCTTCAAGGTTATCTGTGTTTAAAGTTTTCTTTGACATAGTTTGAGCCTGACAGTTTGAGTGGGTAAAATAAAGTACCCTCCAGAACGTTTATCTGGTCACGTTACCTTGTTAATGCAGCAAAAGTCCGGTCTGACAGGCCGTACTGCGGCATTACTGAGAGTGGTCGAACAGCAGAAAAGAGCCCATGTTGTACTAAACTGCTGTGTCTTCGAATGTCCGCTTCAAAACGTAACTAAACCTCGACAGGCAACGAACCCGAGATTTTCATTTGCCGTAAGATAAAGGTGGTTGTCGTTGTCTTCACAACCTTCAGTCTAAGAAGCCGGTGCATTATAAACTGCTCCAGACTTTCGGGATCTGTGGCCGCAACTTTCAAAATGTAATCGAAGTCGCCAGTAATCGAAGAACATTCCAACACTTGCTCATTCGTATCGATGAAATTCTGAAATTCTCTGATCGAAGAGGCATCGTAACCGACGAGGGAAACCTGAATGTGGGCAAGCGCACGCAGGCCCAGCTTTTTACCGTCCAAAATTGCCGCATAACGGGTAATATAGCCATCTTCTTCGAGACGTTTCACGCGCCTCCAACACGGGGACGCAGACAGGCCCACCGCAACGGAGAGTGTTTGCGTGCTGGCGCGCCCATCGCGCTGAAGTTCTTTCAGGATCAGTTTTTCAAATAGATCTAGCAAAAATTTACCTACTTATTAGCAATTCTGACAATAACTTACCCATTATTGTCGATATCAGATCAATTTGGAAGACTTTTTCTTTTTGTTCTAGATTACCATCCTCAAACATTCCAAGTTTCCTCATTGAAGAAAGATCACCCCAATGAGCCCTGTAAACTATGCCTATCAATCCATAGCACGTGCCACCAAAGACCATGGAACGACGAAAATGTTCGGGCTGATGGGAGATGCAAACCTTTTTATGGTAGACAGTTTTGTGCGCGAATGTGGTGGAGAGTTTATTCCCGCAGCCCACGAGGGAAGTACTATTTTGATGGCGGCGGCCTATGCCCATGTCTCAGGGAATGTCGGCGTTGCAACCGTAACGCACGGGCCAGCTCTTACCAATTGCGTCACCACGCTCGTTGAGGCCAGCAGAATGCACACGCCACTGGTTATTCTGGCTGGCGATACTCCCGTCGCTAATCCGCGCCACCTTCAAAGTATCGATCAACGTGAACTTGTGAAAGTGACAGGCGCAGGGTTCGTTCAGCTTCGCTCGCCGACAACGGTGACAGAAGATGTTGCGCAGGCGTTTTACCGTGCGCAGGTTGAACGGCGTCCAATTGTCTTGAACATGCCCGCGGACTTCATGTGGCAGGAGACGGACCACGCCACGAAGGTCCTTGATGTTTTCACAAAACCCGGCGGGGTCGCTGAAGGCGACACTCTCGACAATGCTATTGGCATGATCGCCTCTGCCAGACGTCCACTAATTTTGGCAGGCGGTGGGGCCATTCACGCGCGTGACGAATTGGTGCGCTTGGCGGAAAGGTTGGAGGCACCGCTTGCAACCACTTTGCGCGCCAAAGGCCTGTTCAACTACCACCCATTTAACATCGACATTTTCGGCACGCTTTCGACGCCTGCAGCTTATGATTTGATCGCCCAATCCGATTGCATAATCTGCTTTGGCACCGCGTTGCATGACTTTACCACTGACCGCGGCAAGCTGATGAAGGATAAACGGATCATTCAAATTGACGTTGATCCAACTGCGATTGGCGGCGGCTTACATCCTGACGCGGCCCTTGTCGCAGACGCGGCATTGACTGCTGAGACCATATTGTTTTGGCTGAATGAGGCCGAAATTCCAGCAAGCGGATTTACCCGTGAACTGGATACCACCACGCTCACGGCGCATGTCAAAGGAACAGGTAAAGCATCAGAGGGCTTCGTCAACTATGTGGATACACTTGAACTGCTAGAAGATGCCTTACCCAAGGACCGCGTTTTGGTCACCGATGGGGGGCGTTTTATGACTGAGGTCTGGTGCCGCATTTCCGTTCCCAATCCGCATAGTTTTGTTGGCACCGTAGGCTTTGGCGCAATCGGGCTAGGCTTGCAAACGGCTATAGGTGCTGCCGTTGCGGCCCCAGATCAGCCCGTTGTCCTGTTTAGTGGTGATGGCGGCTTTATGATGGGTGGCATTAACGAGTTTAACACGGCTGTGCGCCTTGGGCTTGATTTGATTGTAATTATCGCGAACGACTCCGCCTATGGGGCAGAGCATATCCAGTTTGTCGACCGCAAAATGGACCCAAGTTTGACGGAGTTCTCTTGGCCATCCTTCGCCGAAATCGCCACGTCACTTGGCGGGCAAGGGTTTGAAGTGCGCTCAAGTGAACAACTTGAAACGGCCTTGCAGGCTGTTGGAAACCGCACTGGTCCAAGCTTAATTGAGCTACGTCTAGACCCCGCTGATGTTCCTGCTATGCGCATTTAATACCATCGTTCCCTTACAGCGGCATAGAGGACCTTTAAGCTATGAAACGGCAACGACAGAACCGTCATGCATTGTGGAACTTCGTGCGGAGCGAAGCGAACGTCCGGTTTTCGCGATTTACCGATTTGTCTAAATTGTCTTGATGCCTCCACTGTCATATTGAATGGTTATACATTCACTTTTACGATACCTAAGAACCTATAAATAAAAAATAAGAATCAGATACTTAATAGATTTTAGCTCCATCCTTATCGCCGGCGCAATTATCACTTAAGCATTTTATTCGGTTGGGCCAAACGTTCTACTCTTTGACCAACGCACAACCAAAAAGATCTTCAACTCTTGAGTGGGTTCCACCCAATGATAGCCGGGACCGAGAATGAAAAATTAAGGCTTGGAAAATGTGCTCTCGGTTAGCGATGCAACAAAGTAATCCCCAACAGAACATTAATTCTACAAAGCCAGTAATTCCCTTCAGTCATTGAAGCTCTTTCAAATTGGTGCGAGAATTATGTCCTAACGTCCACGAGGTTTGAAATGTCCAAAGTTATGCAAGGCTTCCCGCCAGCGGAACCAGACCGCGCTTCGCTCGCCAATTGGCGCAAAGCTCCTTATTGCCAATGGGCGTTTCATCATGTGCGAGAAATTGTTCCATCTGTTGACATCCCAAACGATCCAAAAGACGTTTGGGAACTGGAGCACGGCACTATAGATACAACGAGTTTGGACCTTGAAGACACCATGGTTGAGACAGACAGCGATGCAGTTGTTATTCTACACAAAGACAAATTGATCCATGAATCCTATCGCAATGGAATGACGCCACGAGATCCGCATATTTTAATGTCAGTATCAAAATCCATGCTGGGCTTGGTTGCTGGGACGTTGATAGAGCGTGGCGAATTGAATGAAGATGATCTGATAACAAAGTATCTACCTGAGCTCGCAAGTACTGCTTATGCTGGTGCTACGGTGCGTGATCTACTGGACATGCGTGCTGGTGTCTTGTTCGACGAAGATTATCTTGCCACTGAAGGTCCAATTGTCGATTATCGGTTTGCAGCGAACTGGAACCCAGTCCCAAAAGATCATGAGGCCGGCGACCTACGGTCTTTTATGTCAGTATTAACCAAGTCGGACGGACCACACGGCGGTCGGTTTCACTATGTTTCGCCGAACACAGACCTGTTGGCATGGGTTTTTGAGCGGGCAACCGGGATGCGCTACGCAGAACTTGTGAGCGAAAGGCTGTTGAAACCGCTGGGGGCAGAAGCCTCGGGTTACATAACCGTTGATCGTATAGGCGGCGCGCGCGCGGCAGGCGGAAAATGCTTGCTCGCAAGGGATTTGGCGCGCGTAGGCATGATGATGGCTAACGGTGGGCAACGTGACGGAAAAAAAATTATACCGGCGAGTTGGATAGAAGACATCGTCAGAAACGGCGATCCCAAAGCTTGGAAAGATGGCGATTTTTACGATAACATGGGGCAGAGAGATATCCATTATCGTTCAAAATGGTATATCCAGCGCGGTACTGAACCAATGATTTTTGGGATCGGAATTCACGGCCAGTTTTTATTTGTGGATCCTGCTAGAAAACTTTCAGTTGCATGGTTCTCCAGCCAGCACACTCCGATGGACAGTGAACCTTTCGAGAAAACACTCACAACAATCGAAAGAATTCGCGCGTTGATTTCTTAAAAACTGTAAAGGAAACTTTGCTTGAGACCTTATCAGTCACTTTAATATAGAAATCGGCAAAATACGCTTTAAGTCGGGTCAACTAAAAAGGATCTATCGTATCAATAAGTTTGCCACTCAAACGCTATCAATAGCTCATCAAGGAGTAGTTAAAAACACTCGTCGATGGCTTGAACAAATGGTGGTAGGATTAAACCTATGCCCATTTTCCTGTAACGTCATCGCCCAAGACCAAGTGTATTACGCCATATGTGATGACACCAACGATGCGCAACTAAAACATTTCTATGTGACGGAATTACAGCGCCTACTTGAGGCTAACGAAAATGACGTTGCCACCAGCTTACTCATGTTTACTAGAGGTTTAGACGAGTTCAACGATTACCTCGCCTTACTCGATTGGTTCCAGGAGCTGTTAGAGAACGCAGAACTGACTGAGCATTTTCAATTAGCTTCATTTCATCCTCAATATCAATTTGAGGGTGTCGCTGCTAACGATCTTAGCCACTTCACCAATCGCTCACCCTACCCCATCATACATCTCCTGCGTCAAAATCAAGTGACCAAAGCCCTCGCTCACGTTTCGGATCCCAAGAAAATCTATTTAGATAACATAAAAACACTGAATGAACTTGGTCGCCAAAAGGTCGAAGCACTCTGCCCATGGGGTAAATAAAAAACGTTAGCATTGCATTGTAATCGCTGTTTACTCAGCTACTTCTCGATTATGGAATACAGCCGCAATAATGATGATGTACGCTCTGTTCCATTGCCTGCCAGTCGCATGGCGCGCATGGGTAAACTAGGTTCGTTGACTGCAAGTGTCGCCACAAACATGGCCCTCAATGGTGTCAAACAATTGGCACAAGGGAAACGCCCCTCTCTACGCGGCCTCTTGTTAACACCATCAAACGTAAAACGTGTATCAGATCAGTTGGCTCAGATGCGTGGCGCAGCAATGAAAATTGGGCAACTTATGTCCATGGACACTGGAGAAGTACTTCCACCAGAACTATCCCAAATTCTGGTGCGATTGCGTGATAGCGCAAACCCTATGCCGCCAGCCCAGCTAAAAAAGGTTTTAAACGCTGAATGGCCAAAGCAATGGTTGCAATCCTTTCAAAGCTTCAACGTTCGCTCAATTGCTGCAGCCTCCATCGGACAAGTGCACCGTGCTCAACTAAAAGACGGGCGTGATCTCGCAATCAAAGTGCAATATCCTGGTGTTGCAAATAGTATCGACAGCGATGTCGCCAATGTTGGCGTTCTGATACGTACGTCTGGCTTACTACCCGCAGGTTTCAAACTAGATTCCTATCTCGAGGAAGGCCGTAAACAGCTACACGAAGAAACCAATTACATGCGAGAGGCCACTCAACTTTTACGGTTCCGTGATTTGCTTAAAGACATGAAGCAATTTGTTGTTCCCGAAATGCATAGTGACTGGACCACCCCAAATATTCTAGCAATGACATATGTGGCAGGCGTGCCAATTGAGAGCATTGCAGAAGAAACCCAAGAAATTCGCGACCGAATTGCCAAAGACCTAATTGACCTTACTTTGCATGAGCTATTCTCATTCGGAGTCATGCAAACCGATCCAAACTTTGCCAACTATCTTTATCAACCAGATAATCAACGCATCGTGCTGTTAGACTTCGGTGCAGCCCATGAAATAGCACCCAGTATTGTAAAATTTTATCATCAACTAATTCAGGCTGGTCTTGCTAGCGATACTGCCTCCCTTGAGAAGATTATAAAGGATATCGGATTCATCGATGATGACACCAAAGACAGACACCGCAAACAAGTCGTTCATATGATTAGGCTTGTATTTGATACGCTGCAAAGCAACCGTGATCTAGATTTTGCAAATACAAGCCTCACAACGCATATTCAGGATCAAGCAATGTCTTTGGCCAAGGATGGCTTTGTCCCACCGCCATTACCAATCGACGTTCTGCTGTTACAAAGGAAATTTGGTGGGGTGTTTTTGCTTGCAGCTAAGCTTTCGGCGCGGGTTAATATCATGGCATTGTTAGACAAGCATTTGTGTAAAAACCTCTAGGACAAAATTATCAACTGCAGCATGTTGTATATAAGCTAACCAAATGCATCTTAATTCGAGAAAAGCTCGATATATTAATAGAGCCATGGCAGGCCACGATTGTTGTAACTGCCAAAGCAACCCCTTGTTGATCGTCATAATTTACAAAAGAATGCGGTAGCAATAGTGCCAAAATCCGAAAGGACAGAAATGACAAAACTTACTGGTAAATGCCTCTATGGCGAAGTCTCATTCGCAGCTGATGGTGACGTGCCTGTTATGGCCAATTGCCATTGTACAGCATGTCGCCAATCAACAGGCAGTGCTTTTGCAACGTTGATGTTCATGAAGCAGGATGATGTAAAAGTTAGTGGCATTCCAAAAACTTTTGAACACAAATCAGACGGCGGCAACCTGATGACCAAGCATTTCTGTGGAACTTGCGGAACACCACTGTTTACTCAGAATTCAGCTCGCGAAGGTATGCTTGGCTTGCGTGCGGGTATCATCAACGAACATGAAGAGTTCACCCCGAAAGTGAATGTCTATACCTCGAGTAAAATGAAATCGACAGTTCTCGACGACAGCATCCCTGCCTTTGAAAAGATGCCAGGGTAAACTAAGTCTACCTCCAGAAATTGATTTGGTTTTTGGGGGTAAACGCCACTTAAAGTAGCTATATTTTGACTTCTCCAAGTGCATCCGACAGCCTTACATTTCGAAGCTAAAAGAACAGATGCTTTGCCTCCGCGATTGTAAGATGTCCGCTGTCAAATCTCCTGCAATGGGATAGGGGCAGCGTTTCAGCCCGTGCATAACCCTGCTTGATTTGACCAAAAGTTGACGGTAACATAATTTCTTACAAAATTATGACGACTGCAGATGATTATTGGCGTTTCAGCCTTGATAGCATCAATAGCGCCAACGCTATGCTCGCTGGAACAAGTTGAGGAATCCCTGCTTGCATGGCGACGGTCACTGCCGCCATGCAAGCTGCACCGGCAACAAAAATAAAAAACATATAGCAATGTTGAATTGCTATTTTTCATCTTTGATCAAGAGAGACCAAACCAGTCCAACGGCTATAAAAGCGTTATGGATGAATTGGTTATAGGCTACGTACCCATATCACACAAGCATGGCACGAGTGGTTGCCGGTGATCGTTGGCAACTGCCTAACCCAGATCAACTTTCCAACAATCCCACAAGATCACGAAACGAACTGCAGCCACTGTTTCAGCAAGTATTACCTTATAATTCGGCGACATTTGACTACTTGAAGATCTAAGATGCGGATCATTCCTATGTAGCTTGACCTAAACTGCAAATAGGACAATTAATTCATATAGATGGCTTTACAAAATCATCCCCGGCCCTCCGGCAATGGAGTGAAGCCCTTGAAACTGCGTCACGCCTTCGTACCCGAAGTTTCGCCCTATACCCGACTTCTTGAAACCGCCAAATGGCCCATTGTTGTCCATCGCTGACGGACCATGTGCATTGACGAAGGTATATCCTGCCTCAATTTTCCGAGCGAGAGCCACTGCCCTCTGGGTGTCTGCTGTCCAAATTGATGAGGCAAGGCCAAACGGGTCGTCATTGGCCATAGCAATGGCTTCAACCTCTGTTTCAAACGGGATGATTGGCAAGATTGGACCAAACTGCTCTTTGCGCACAACCGACAACGACACATCAGCGTTCAAAACCAAAGCAGGGCGTTGGAAGTACCCATTTTGATACAACTCTTGATCTGGGACCTGCCCCAATTCATGAACGTCTTGGTCTGCCGCGCGTGCCTCCGCGATCATGTTTGCAACAACCTTCAGCTGTTTTGCGTTGTTCATAGGCCCCATTGTCGTTTCAGGTAACAAACCATCGCCAATCACCTGCGCATCCACAACTGTCCTCAATCCAGCGACCACCTCATCATAACGCGACTTATGTACGTAAAGCCGTTTCAGAGCGTAACATATCTGCCCTGTGGACATGAACGACGCACGGTACAAGCGTTGAAATACATCGCCTGTCAGGTCAGCATCATGGCAAACGATACCGGCATCATTGCCGCCTAACTCTAGCGTGACTGGGGTGATATTTTCAGCGGTCACTTTCATTACATGACGGCCCACATCGACGGAGCCAGTAAAATTCAAAAAACGAACCAAGGGATGCCCAATAATGGCATCACCAATCCGAGATGCTGATCCGGTGACAATATTCACAACACCTGGTGGCAACATTTCGGCGATCCGGCTTAGCGTCATAGCAGGCGCGAGTGCTGAATTGGCCGATGGCTTCACGACAACGGTGTTCCCGGCCATTAACGCCTGCGGCAGCTTGGCACCCAAAATTACCAACGGCCAATTCCACGGTACAACCAAAGCGGCAACACAGCGCGGTTGCCGTGTTATAATCGTGTCGTTTGGCGCTGCTTTTATATGTTCGTCTTGTTCAAGACGATCTGCATAATTTGCACATTGCAAGAAGCGTTCACCAAGCCGGCTGATCTCTAGCCGTGTTTCAAAAACGATCTTCCCATGTTCGCGTGTGAAAAGACGTGCGCGCGCCTCTACCTCTTCCATATCTTGCGTGATAGCGGCAGCGACTTTGCGTACCATCTCTGCTCGCTCTGCATAACTAAGTGCCGCCCATGCAGGAAATGCTCGATGCGCGGCCTTCATCGCGGCCTCAACATCGTCAGGTGTCCCTGCCGCGGCCCGTCCAACTAGCTCAGAAGGTCGAGCAGGGTTAAAAATGTCGTAGGTCCCGCCGTCCGATGCAGGCCGCGCGGCACCATTAATAAAGAGCTGTGTTTCAACCGTATCTGACATGGTAAGATCCCCAATTATTTGGACAACCTTACGTGACATACGTGATAAGAAAGAGTGATAAGTAACAAATCGCTGTCGCTCCAGCTTATCACCTACATAGAAGTAACACGCCGCCTAATGCACATTGCAAGCGCGTCAGCAGCAGGGGTTAGCGGATGCCCGGCCCTTGTCATCAATGCAATTTTCAAAGGTTCAATTTTCTCTCGGATCGGCACACGTGCAATCTGCCAAGTTTTTTGAACCTCTCTCATCAAAAGCGAAGGAAACGTACAAACCGCACCAGTGCTTTCCACCAAGGACAGTGCACCAAAATAGGATTCTGACGTTGTGAGTGCCTCTGGTGGCGTCATTCCATGATCAAGAAACGGTTGTTTGAAAATATCACCCGGTCCTGTCTGAGCTCCGATCATGATCCACTGCGCTTGTGTCAATTCAGCCAAAGACTTTGCCTGCAGCAATGGCGATCCTGCTGCAGTCACCACATCAATTGGAGTTTCCAAAAGATGTTCAACTGCTATTTCACGGCTTAGGTTCGTTGGCGGCACTGGCCCAATCAATATATCTGTACGCCCCTCCCGCAAAGGCTTGAGTGCACCAGGAAATAACCCACTGGTCAGGCGAACCTCAATTTTGGGGTGTGTTTTGCGAAACAGCGTTAGCGCACGCGGCATTATGCGCATCGCAGCCAATGGCGAAAGACAGACATTTACAGCACCGACCTGTTCACCACGCAACTGTGCAACCTCTTCATCAAGACGGGCAATCTCAGAAGTTATTGTGCGCGCCCTAACCAACACTCGCTCACCAACATCCGTCAGTTCAACCCCTCTGGATGTGCGTAGAAACAATGATACCCCTAACTCACTTTCCGCTTGGCGCAAGGATTGCGTCAACGCAGGTTGAGATTTGTTAAGGTACTTTGCTGCAGCGCGTAGGCTACCGTGGTCAGCAATAGCGACTAAAATTTGAATATGTTGAGGCTTCATGGTGATCACCAAAACTTATAGGCAACGTATTTTCAAGGCCTATTTTAATCGCTAGTCACAACCTATTCTAAGTATACCTAGGGGAGAGTGACAAATGACATCATCGACCTACGCCGTGACCGGTGTTGCAAGCGGAATTGGCGCGGAATTAGCCCGCCTTCTGAAAGCACAAAATCACCGCGTCATCGGATTTGATATCCAAGAGACACATGACAATGTGGACCGGTTTATCATGTTGGACCTCAATGACGTCTCAAGCATCGCCCTGGCCGCAGCATCCATTGACGAACCCCTTAATGGATTGTGCAACAACGCAGGCCTGCCACCTCGCGCTGGATTGGAAGAGGCCATCTTGCAGGTGAATTTTCTTGGTACCCGCGCATTCACCCATGCGATGACACCGCACTTTCGGACAGGCGCATCTATCGTGAATATGGCCAGCCGTGCGGGCCACGGATGGCGCGACGAGGCTGATCAAGTAAAGCGGCTGTCTGCCATCACTGACAAGCACCAGCTGGCAGAATTCATTGCATCTGAAGGGATCGACGCCACCCGTTGTTACAACTTAACCAAAGAAGCCATGATCCTTTGGACTGTCGCGGAAACCGAGGCGATGGTAAGGCGTGGCGTACGGATAAATTCCCTAAGTCCCGGTGGTATTTCCACAGGTATCCTGGGTGATTTTCAAAAAGCATTTGGCGCGCAAATGGCAAAGAATGTGGCACGTGCAGGTCGCCCGGGTGCGCCAACCGAAATCGCTGAGATCGCTTCGTTCCTACTTTCACCTGCCTCAAACTGGATCAAGGGCGCAGACATCGCTATCGATGGTGGCATGGGCGCGTTCAACCAATCAGACGCGATGGATCTTTCATGCCTAAGCTTAGGATATGAACCGCAATGAACATTCCAACGCTAGACATCGATTTCTATTCCGATGAGGTCATAAAAGACCCCTACCCTATTTATGCAAAAATGCGTAACCTTGGTCCAGTTGTCTACTTGCCTCAACATGACCTTTACGCCCTACCGCGTTACGCCGAGGTCAGTGAAGTACTGCGCCAACCATTGAGATTTGTTAGCTCCCGCGGTGTTTCACCCATTCAAAAGGTGAATGACATTTTAGTTGGGTCGACGCTTAACTCCGATCCACCTGAACATGATCGCACGCGTGCTGTGACGTCTGAACCGTTGTTGCCGGGCGCGTTGAAAGACATCGAACCGATGTTGGAAAAGGCTGCCAATGGTCTGGTTGACACCCTGTGTACGCGCGGTGAATTCGACGCGATTACTGATTTTGCACAATACTTACCTGTCACTATAGTCGCAGAACTCGTTGGCCTGCCCGTCGACAGTGCCCAGATGCTCAAATGGGCCTCAGCCACGTTCAACTTGTTCGGAACTGAAAACGACAGAACCGAGCAAGCTTTCAAAGACCTCGTGAACCTAAGGGACTTTTTGCAAGAGTATGGCCGCCCTGAAAAATTGAAAGAAGGTGGTTGGGCCAAACGCATTTTTGATGTTGGTGCAGATCGTGGTATTTCATATGAAACCTGCGCACAATTGATGCGCGACTATATCAA
>CAJJAR010000041.1 GCA_905182105.1 uncultured Paracoccaceae bacterium | reverse complement strand
AGGGACCCTCCTGAGAGCCACAGCGAGACACATACAGAGTCACTGAGCAATGCAGGCAGCAGGGATTCAGAATGACGCCAGAGGCCACCTAAGGACCTCACAGGACTCCCGTCAGAAGAAGGCTGACAATAATAACAACAACGTTGACCTTTAGCCCTCTTTTTGAAATCCATTGATAACACTTGGTACCGGGGGTAGATTCCTTTGCACCACATGGGACCCTTTTTAAAAAGCCTTAAATGGGTCTTCAGTTGTAGTGTAAAAAGTAGTGTAAATGATCAATAATACTATACCTTAAGTACATGATAATAAACACTTAATGTATATTGGCGGATCGACAGGGATTCGAACCCTGGAGACGGTCACCCGCCTACACACTTTCCAGGCGTGCGCCTTCGACCACTCGGCCACCGATCCGTTGGCGGCGGTTTAGCAAGCGATGGCAGAGGTTTGCAAGCGCGAAATGCACCCAAAACCGTCAATCATCAAGTTGGAGGTAAATCCGCCGGTTTCTTTGGCCTTTTTTTTCAATTTTACCCAGCCGAACTGCACCGATTTCGCCTGTGCGCCCAACGTGCGTACCACCACAGAGTTGAACATCAATCTGATTGTCACCCGCACCGATACGAACTAGACGGATACGCCCCGCTCCACGTGGTGGTTTAACGGTCAGCGTCTTAATCAATTCTGGGTGCACATCGAGTGTTGATTGGTCGATCCAATCCTCAGTCACGACAGCGTCCATCTCAACGAATGTCTGTAAGGCCTGCTCGATAATCTCACGGTTTTCAGGAGCATCTGGCATATCAAAATCCAGGCGGCCCTTGGCCGCACCGATTGATCCACCTGTCACGCCAAATGGCACAGCTACTGACAACAGGTGCAGAGCTGTGTGCACGCGCATATGTTTATATCTGCGTTCCCAATCGACCTCTTGGATCAGAATGGCCCCAACAGGTGGTAAAGCTTGTGGCTCAGCAGGAATTAAAACGATCTCACCACCATCCCCTTTGATCGCGGTTGCGATTGGCATGGTTTGATTGTCCCAACGCAGCTCACCGCTATCGCCCGGTTGTCCGCCCCCTTTGGGATAAAAAACCGTTCTATCAAGAACGATACCGCCCTCAAGTGTATGTGCGACAACTTTAGCCTGCGCATCACGTAGATAGGCATCTTCACGAAACAACATCTCAGTCATGTATCACCTACCAAGGCTTCAGGGTTTTTAATCCAAATATCACGTTGTGCGAACGGCATTTCAATGCCCTCTTCAACAAACCTAGCCAAGATCTGATGGTTCACATCATTCTTAACCGTCAGACTCCAGTTCACATCCCGCAGGATCATCCGAATTTCAAAGTCGAGAGAATCCGCACCAAATCCTGAAAACAGGATAAAGGGTGCTGGGTTGGCTAAAACCATCGGCTGGGCCTTTGCAATCTCGCGCAGGATGCCCTCAACCTTCTTAGTATCTGTACCGTAAGCCACGCCAACGTTCATGATCAGGCGCCCAATTGTGTTGCCACGCGTATAGTTCGTAACGGTACCGCTGACCAAATCAGCATTCGGGACAATAACATCAGTGCGGTCAAATGTTTCGATACGGGTCGAGCGAACAGAGATCGCGCGCACGTAACCGTGCTGGCCACCCACTTCGATCCAATCGCCTTCAGAGATGGGGCGTTCGATCAGTAAGATGATCCCAGACACAAAGTTCGAAACGATGTTCTGAAGGCCAAAACCGATACCAACCGACAATGCACCAGCAACGATAGCAAGAGACGACAGGTCAATCCCAGCCCCTGTAATAGCCATCAATGCCGCGACAAAGATACCGACGTAGCCAATCCCTGAAACAATGGCGTTTTGCCCACCTTTGTCGATTTGGGTCTTTGGCAGTACGTTATTGCGCAGCGCCCCTTGCAGAAGACGCGTGATCATATAGCCACCGACAAAGATCACAACAAAGGTGATAAAGTCACTGGGCGACACACGACTGTCGCCAACCGCAAATCCCTTGGAAAAGGCAGACCAAAGTTCGGTTAAGTCTGCAATCCGCGCGCCCCAGATCAATGCCAACACAGGTGTTGCTGACAACAAGATAATGAAACCGACCAACACAGGAACAAGTGCTTCACGAGCAGCAACACCCTGCCCTGTAATCCAGCCGTAAACATCAGCCAAGAACCGCTGCAAAACGATGACGGTACCAAGCACAGACAAGCTTAGGATCGCAGGCTCAACCAGCGCATCCCCCGCCTGACCAAACCCAATTGCGGCCATCAATGGGCCAACCACTGCAAGGATGACTGCCGCGAGGCCAATAAGGCGCATGATCCGCGAGAACGTGGTGACTTTACGCTCCCCGTCATCATCAACAACAACCTGCGAGGCACTGCGCAACACTTGCCCGATGCGGAACAAAAAGACCCCAGCAAGGACAGTCAGCGGGAAATTCAAAACTGGCTCTGTCACATCCGAAATCGCACCAAAGGTGAGCAGCGTATCAAGAATACTGCGCAAAACAACAACAAACGAAAGCATGTAAATGTCAGCGCGCGCCGTACTGCGCCTTTCAACACTAATCGGAATAAGCGGATCTTCATCCTCGCTCGGGAACAACCAATCGGCCAACCAACGCGCACCAAAGAGCAATGCAGCCCAAACTGGAAGACTGCTAACCAGCTCTTCGCCCCGCAATCCAAGCATTCCGGTTGCGACCAACGCAAACGACAAAGCAACAACGCCTAAGAATGGGACAATCACGCCAAACAACGAAAGAACAAAGCCCCAGACTTCTGAACCATTGCGCCCAAAGGTTCTTAAGTACCTATCGAGGGCAACAACCCACCGACGACCACGGGTCAACAATACAGCCGCCAGCCCAAGCAGTAGCAAAATTACGGGCGCGGTCTCGCGTAGTGTTTTTAACGCGGTCGCATCGCTAAACAAACGGCGCTCTGCAGTTAGGCCAGTGACCGCATTAGACAAGTCCGTCAGCGCAACGCCCCAATTTCCTGGGTTAACCGGTGACGGCCCAAGGGAAAGTAATCTATCGGCCTGGCGTACGCGAATAATGGTGTCGATTTCACCGATCAAGCCATCCGCGCGGCTATAGGCGGCCTCAGCCACCTGTACTGGTGCCTGAAGCGTGGTAAGCTGCTGTGTGATCTCGCTGCGCTGCGAAGCAATGGTTGCTGGCTCTATACCGCTTTCAGGTACAGGACCCAACGCAGCAAGCTGAGCTTGCAATGTGGTGATACGTTCCGCGTTCAGCAGTCGGGCTTCTGCAAACTTTGTCCGAAAATTAACGATGCGCGTCCGCAGTGTTTCAAACACTTCGTTCGTGCCAGCCTCACCATCAACAGCGGCCTCTGCCCGCGTTGCTACACTTTTCCAAAGATCATAATCGATCAGTTCACTTGTTTGAGCAATCGCCGCAAAGGGAACAAAAAGACACAAGGCAAGGCTTAGCAGCCAACGGTGCAACATGGGTTATACAACCTCAGTAACGTCTGGAAGACTTGCTGGCTCTTCATCCAACCAATCAGGAATTGGCAAACCTTTTTCACGCAAAAACGCAGGATTGTACAATTTGGACTGATAACGTGTGCCAAAATCACAAAGGATTGTAACAATCGTGTGCCCCGGCCCCATGTCTTTGGCCAAACGCATCGCACCAGCGACGTTCATACCCGACGAGCCACCAAGGCAAAGCCCCTCATGCTTGAGAATATCAAAGACAATCGGCAGCGCCTCAGAGTCGTGAATATTATAGCTATAATCAGGCTTTAGGCCCTCAAGGTTCTTTGTGATGCGAACCTGACCAATTCCTTCGTTGATCGAGCCACCATCAGTCATCGTCAACTCATCTTTGGTGTAGAAATTGTACAGCGCAGCACCGTCAGGGTCTGCCAAACCAATTGTCACGCCTTTAGGCTGAAGGACTTCACTCACACCAGCCAACGTACCACCCGAACCGACTGCACAAATAAAGCCATCCACCTTACCGTCAGTTTGCTCCCAGATCTCAGGGCCCGTAGTTTCAACGTGGGCTTGACGGTTCGCTATGTTGTCAAATTGATTGGCCCAGATAGCACCATTTGGCTCTGTCTTAGCAAGCTCATTTGCCAAGCGTTCAGAATACCGGACAAAGTTATTTGGGTTGCGGTAAGGAGCCGCAGGAACCTGAACCAAGTTCGCACCAGCAAGGCGCAACATATCTTTTTTCTCTTCAGATTGCGTCTCTGGGATCACGATAACCGTTTTGAACCCCATCGACGCACCAACAAGCGCAAGGCCAATACCGGTGTTACCCGCAGTCCCCTCAACGATCGTACCGCCCGGTTTCAACGCCCCACTGGCAATCGCATTCTTGATAATAAACAGCGCAGCACGATCCTTGACCGACTGGCCCGGATTCATAAATTCAGCTTTGCCCAAGATCTCGCAACCGGTTTCTTCACTGGCTTTATTCAAACGGATCAGGGGTGTTTTGCCGATGCTTTCAGCCAAGTTATTTGCGATGCGCATTGTGGTGTCTCGCTTTGGATTGGGCAGCGTTACGCGCTGCGTTGTCGTGTTGGAATTTTTGTACCCGTGGGAGTGGGTAATCTCAAGTCAAACCACGCAAACGATCGCGATGGAACGCAAGCCAATAAGCCAGTGTCACAAGTGGCACATTTGCTGCTTGCTGACTTTGCACCAGTTCCATCAACCCATCGAATGACAACAGACGGGTTCGAATGTCTTCGTTCTCAGTTTCAAGGCCAGAAATTCCAACAATATCATCAGGTAAATCTACCAAACCAACGTATTGATAGAAAAATTCGGTTGAGCACCCCGGCGATGGATAAGCTTCGCAAACTTGCTCCAAATGACTGATCGTCAGTCCAGCTTCTTCTTCAGCCTCGCGGATGGCGCACGCTTGGGGTGCTTCACACGCATCTACACGCCCCGCGATTGGCTCGAGCTGCCATAGGTTCGGATCACCGCGCCCAAGTGGCCCCATACGCATCTGTTCCACCAACAACACGCGATCGCGTTTTGGATCATAGGGAAGAAGGATTGCTGCATCTGTTCCAACGAACACAGCGCGCTGCAAAGTGGACGTTTTGGTGCCGTCAAACCGCTCGTGTTTCACCTCAAAGGCGTCCAAAGCAAAAAACTCCGTGTATTCACGGGTCTTTGATATAACATCCACATCACCCCTTAGGGTTGTGTGGCCGTGTTTACTGGTTAGCGCATTCAGATTAGCTGCTGCGCGTAAACGGATCATCGGGAACATACGGACAATATCAGCAGTACTTCGTTCACCAAAGAACGACATAACTTCACGCGCAGCGATCACAGTCATTGCAGCCCATTTGGACTCCCAAGCATGTAAATCCCACAAGCCATTTGGCGTAACACCCAATTTAGGTGGAAAATAAACGTCGATCGCACGCCCGTTTGATGCGGTTTCACGGCCTAGCGTGTAATCAAATCCACCTTCATAAAAATTCAGGCGTTCAAGATCCAAATCGCTTAGATCATTTAAGACAAGCCCAGCTTGAGAATGCCCTTGAGACACTGCAATCAAAGGAAACGGTCCCTCTAACGCCGCCATAGCAGCGTGACCTGGTAGTTCGCACACGACCATATCGATATGAGCCGCTGTGCGACCTAAAACGATTTCCAACAATGGGACATGACGTAAAGTGCCATAAACAAATAGATTGGTCATATGATCAGTGCACGCGGTTCCAAATGGCTTCGACAATCAATCCTGCCAGTATTCCGCCAATCAATGCAGTGCCCCACAAAGCCGTTGAAGAAACCTGAACAACAAAACCTATCCCAATAGGAGACAATACCTAACAACGCATCAGAAAGGGTATCGTAGCGCCCCCGCATAGATAAACGGATCATTTCGTTGGCACTTTGGATGAAGATCACAGAAGCAACCATCGAAAACGTACCCATGATGCCGTTGTTGATCGCAGGTATCAAACCGAAACCAACTCTTTCGCCCATGGAAGTCCAACCCACGATGACCCCGACCAACATACTGACATAAGTGAAGTAGCCGAAATTATAGTCTTCGATAAACGTAGGCTTGACCAACTCAGAAAGAATATAAGCCAAGGCGCACAGGCAAAAGGAAGAGGCTACTTTTGTGCCGCTCGGCATAGTTCTGATCGCCTTCTAATTGGCCACTCTTTAACTGGGTCGTTTAATCGTAATCTGCGTGACATCACAGTTGCCACTATCAAAGGTCGCCGCGCAAGAGGTCAGGTAAAAGTTCCACATACGGCGGAAACGATCGTCAAATCCCATATCTGCAATCTGGTCCCATTTATCATTGAACGCTTCATGCCAACGACGCAATGAAATGTTATAGCTTGGGCCAAACTCGATTGAACGTTCCACTTGTAAACCTGCCTTTACAACTTGCTGACGCAACGCTGTTGGGCTGGGCAACATCCCCCCTGGGAAGATGTATTTTTGAATAAAATCAACGCTATTTTTATAGATTTCCCAACGACGGTCATCCACTGTAATAATTTGCAATGTCGCATTCGCACCTGGTTTAAGGCGCTCACGCACAGTTTCGAAATAGATAGGCCAGTATTTTTCGCCGACCGCTTCAAACATTTCGATGCTGGCAATCCCATCATAGGTGTTTTTTTCGTCACGATAATCTTGAAGCTTAAATTCAACTAAATCAGAAATACCAGCCTTTTCAATACGTTCCTGCGCGTAGTTAAACTGTTCTAGGCTGATTGTCAGACCCGTCACCTTTAATCCGCGCTCTTTGGCAGCGTATTCGGCAAAGCCGCCCCAGCCACAACCAATCTCAAGAACATGATCGCCTTCTTTGACGCCCATTTGATCAACCATGCTTTTGTATTTGGCTGTTTGTGCCGCTTCATGGTTTTCTTGGCCTGTCTCAAACAGTGCCGAAGAATAGGTCATGGTATCATCCAACCACAGACCATAAAATTCATTGCCCAAGTCGTAGTGATAGCTGATATTCTTACGTGCCTGCGATTTGTGATTGCGCTGCATCCAAAAGCGAAATTTTTCAAACATCCTCACCAAACCTTGGCCCGGAAAGCCATCATAGATGTCTTCGTTGTCAGCGTGAACAAGGTCCATGAATGCCTGAAGGTCAGGTGTGCTCCACCAATTGTCCAAATACGCATCACAAAAGCCAAGGTCGCCCTCACGGATCAGGCGCGCAAATAAATCAGGGTTGTGCACACGCAATTCGGCCACGTGACCCGGCTGTTTGCCATCTGCGCGAAACGTCCGACCATCTGGCATGACGAAATCAACCCGACCGTTGTTCATTTCCTGCGCCATCGCAAAGACACGCGTGAAATACCGTGGTAAACCTATTTGGCCGTCTGTTGTCGTCAAAATCATGCGTGTTCCTCGTTCGCATTTTAGCAAGGCTAGGATTTCAGTCCCTAGGTTTGCAAGTGTTCTTATGGATTAACTTCTAAAACCCGCGTGTCTCATAAGCGCTCAATGCACGCTTACGCCCCTGCTCTGGGGTCACGATTGGTTGTGGGTATGGGGTATCTGCATTGAGGTTCCAAGACTCTGGGACCGCTGCATAAAACGACGTTGCGTCAGGATGCGGCGCGCTACGTCCCTCAGCAATCCAACGGTTTACGTAATCGCGATTTTTGTCGAATTTATCCAACTGGGTAACTGGATTGAAAACGCGGAAATACGGCGTTGCATCAGGACCTGATCCCGCAGACCACTGCCATCCCATTGCATTGCTTGCAGGATCCCAGTCGGTCAAACATTCCTCAAACCACTTTTGTCCAACACGCCAATCTGTCATCAAATGTTTGGTCAGATAACTGGCAACGATCATACGGCCACGATTGTGCATCCGCCCCGTCACGTACAATTCGCGCATCGCTGCGTCCACAAACAGAATGCCCGTACGGCCCTGTTTCCATGCCATCACTTCGTCTGTATCCTCGGTATTCCAAGGAAAAGCATCCCAACCCTCTTTCCAGTTACTGTCCAAAATTCGGGGAGTGTGGTGCATCAGGTGATAAGCGAATTCGCGCCATACTAATTCTTTCAAGAACACCTCCGCTCCTGATTTTCCCTCATGCAATGCGCGTTGCCCTGCATGCCAACATTGGTGCGGGCTGATTTCGCCAATTGCTAGGTTTTCCGACAAGTTTGATGTACCATTGGTCCAAGGTAGATCGCGATTGGTGACATAATCCGCGACCCATTGATCCAGAAACACCACCAAACGGTCTTGGGCTGCATCTTCGCCCAAACGAATGTGTGGGCGAACGATCGAAGCGCCACGTTTCATTGCGTTGCCCATGTCCCAATCAACGATGTCTTCACTGTCAGGCCAATGCGTGGGCGCAGCAATCACTTTTGGTTTTGCCAAAGGCGCATCCACATGGCGCATTTTCACATTATTCCAAAACGGTGTATAAACCTTATAAAACCCACCAGTCTTGGTTTCAGTCGTCCACGGTTCAAACATTAAGTGTCCACCGAATGACCGCGCATCGATGCCTTCAGCTTTTAACGCACTCTTAATCGCACTATCACGTTCGGTGGCTTGAGGATCATACAGACGCGACCAAACGACTGATTTGGCCCCCGTCTCTTGGATTAACTTACGCAAAACCATTTCCGCAGGGCCACGACGCAAAAGCAATCGACTGCCCAATTTACGCAGGTTTTCATCTAGTTTCTCAATACCCAAACCTAAACGCCACTTAGGCGCAGCGCCCAAGGTAGCAACACTATCGTCGTGAATAAAAACCGGGATCACAGGCTCGCCAGTCGCACAGGCCGCTGTCAGGGCCGCATGGTCTGAAAGACGTAAATCACGTCTGAACCAGACAAGTGTTGGGCTGCTCATTGTATATTATCTCCCGCCTTAGAAGCTTTACGCACAAGCAAGCCAAACGGATCATTATAAAACGTGATCAAGTCCCTCTAATAGCTGATCAATTTCGCCTTGCGAAGTGTAATGCGTAAAGCTGACGCGCAGGACTCCTTCTTTTGTTGGATCAATGCCCAATGCCTCAAGCGCGCGCACAGCATAAAAATCACCACCGCCCGTCATAATCCCATGCTTTGCAAGCTTAGCTGCAACAGGTTCTGCGGGACGGTTCAATGCCATGGCAACAGTTGGTGCACGCGTTTGTGCGTCCAACGTGCCAAGGACCCGAACGGAATTACGGCCCTGAACGGCAGACAACACTTGGTCCAGCAACTCGGTCTCATGACTGCGCATCAGGTCGTGCACCGCGACACCACGTTCGACTGGTTTAGCAGGTTTAGAAAAGTGGTGGTCATACAACGCATCCACATAGTCAGCCATTCCCGCACATGCCGCGATCTGTGCATGATCTGGTCCCGCTGGTGTGAACCGTTTGTACAAAGTGTCCTCGTTGAAATAGTGCCCTTGGTTGGGTAGCAATTCGCCCAACGCGCGGCGGATCACCATCAACCCTTGATGCGGTCCGTAGGTTTTATAGGCTGAAAACAGGTAAATATCTGGCCCCAACGCCCCTACATCCGCAAACCCGTGCGGTGCATAACTCACACCATCTACACACACAAACGCACCAGACGCATGGGCCAGTGCCGTAATCTCAGTTACTGAATTGATGTGCCCCACAACGTTTGAGCAATGTGGAAAACAAACCAGACGCACTTTCTCGTCCAGTAAATCTTCCAAATCCTCAGGGTTCAAAATTCCCGTAACAGGATCTATATGCCATTCACGCACTTCAATCCCGCGATCTGCCAAACGACGCCATGGACCACTGTTTGCCTCATGGTCTTGATTGGTAACAATGATAGCTTCACCCGTTTGCATCATCTGACCAAAAGCTTGTGCCAAGACATAGGTGTTTTGGGTCGTGGATGGGCCAAAGCTAAGCTCATCAGTATCAACGCCCAGAATCGCAGCCATGCGCACCCGCGCCTCATCCATTTCTTCACCACCCAACCGGCTGGCCTCATAGGCCGCGTAAGGTTGCACTTTGCGCTGCGTATAAAACCGCGTCAGTCGATCAATGACCGCACTGCAAGTATATGACCCACCTGCATTTTCAAAGAACGCTTGACCTTGTAGCGATGGCTCAGAAAATGCTGGGAACTGGCTGCGGACAAAATCGATATCAAGTTTCATAGATGCGCTCCTGTGTTCTGTATCAAGATAAGAAAAAAGCCCCGGTGCGCAAGCACCTTAGCCTTATTATTTTCACAAATAGCTGTGATGTTTCAGTGCGTATTAACCGCCATTGTTTTCATTTTCACGCATACCATCTCGGATCAGCGCCTTTAGCAGCGACAAACCTATTAATGCCATAACAACTGAGAACGGAAGCGCCCCAGTAATCATCGTAGTGTTGATGGCGCCAAGACCGTCTCCAGAAGTCATAAGCAAGCTCCCGATTACTAAGGTCAGAATTACACCCCAAGTGACAATGTGGACTCGGCCCTTCGGGCTTTCGTCACCAGCAGCCGCAATCGTGTTAATGATCAACACTGCAGAGTCAGCGGAAGTCATCAAATAAGTAATAAGCAGAACAACAATAACCATAGACATCAGCGTGGCCAAAGCAGGTGAAAGCATGAAGTTAATTATGGCAAACAACTGGCTGGACAGCCCAGAACCTGTAATTTGATCACCTGCGCCACCGTTCAATGTTAGGTCAATTGCAGTGCCGCCAGCAAGTTTGGAAATCACGCTTTTTGCATCGCCGTCAGGGCTCCAAACGGTCATATACATCGCAGGCAATGCGATGATGTAATCCCAAATACTCGTAAAAAAGCTAGACAGCGCAAACATTGTCGAACTAAAGACTTAGAAGAATGCGAGGATAAAGAACCATAACCCCATATTGATGTTCGAAAGCCATTTGATGCCTTTACCGACGCCCGATAAGGCAGACAGCGTTGATGCAAACATAACAATGACCAATGCAATAAGCATCGCCACTTTTGTTGGCGCACCTTCAGCGTTTATGATCCTATCTAAACCTGTGATATTATGGACACCCGCAGCAAATTAGCTAACGCCATAACCCAAAGTTACCGAAACGCCCAATATAGTTGCGATCACTGAAACGATATTGTCCAATGGCCCTTCAAGGTGACGACCAAAAAATGGCGTAAGACCTGAACGGCTTGTAAGCGTCAAGCCACGTGAATAGCTAACGAACGCAAGGGAAAGTCCTACAATTGCATAGCAACCCCATGCTGAAAAACCCCAGTGCAGAAACGACCACTTCATCGCGGCATGAACATTGTCAGCGTCAGATTCTGTCGTATCGCCCATGATAACAGACGGGATATTACCAAAGTGGTACGGTGGTTCGCCCGTTGCATAGGTCAACATGCCAATGCCGAGCCTGCCCCAAACATCATAGAAAACCATGAAAAGTTTGAGAACTCAGACTTGCTGTTCTCGCCGCCTAAACGAATTTTGCCAGTTGATGGCCAAAGGGCCAAAGCAAGACAAACAACGATGTAGAAGGTCATTACATACATGTACCATGAACCAGTGTTGGCATCGATTGTGCCGCGAATGCCTTTCAATGCAGATCCAGCACCTTCTGGAAACACAACGGCCCAGAGGATCAATGCGCCAATGGCGACTTTTGATCTAATAGTTACGACTATGGAAAAACCTTCATAAAACCCCAAACTCGCGGTTTCGATGTCCAACTCTGTTAGGGGTGGCTGAATTGACATTGCCCCTACTCCCATATTTTTGATAAAATCGCTGCATGGCTACCATCTATAGGTGTTTTGTCATCATTTTTTTACCATCTGTGGTGATTCCCGGTGCTCACAACAAAAAAACGGCACTTCCTAGATGAAAACGGTAACGCACAATGAAGGAAAATAACGTTTCATAGTAAGAAAATCTAAAAAATGCCGAATTAGTTTAGGTTGCTAATTGGACCGCGTGTCAAATCATCCTATCGCTAGGATCCAATAAATAGAGCAAATTAATCTGCAACATGTATTTACCAGACGAATGCCTTAGGCAAGTGCCGCCGAAATCGCCGAACCATGCGCTTTGATCGCATCCATATCACCCATCACACCAGGACCGCGCAAAGATACGCCTTCATAGCGTGGATGAATGTGGAAATGTAGGTGAAAAATCTCTTGACCACCCGCTGCCTCACTAAATTGCTGAAGTGTGATACCATCGGCGTTAAATGCAACCTTGGCAGCATTCGCCACCTTTTTGACGGTCGCCATCACAGCCACTAATTGGGCGTCAGTCGCATCTAGGATGTTGCGGCAAGGTGTTTTGGGGATCACCAGACAATGCCCGTCAGAACGGGGCATAATGTCCATAATGCAAAGTGTTTCATCATCTTCATAGACTTTGAAACTTGGGATCTCACCACGCAAAATTTTGGCAAGGATGTTTTGGTCATCATAAGCAGTCATGAGGGTCTCCAATATCTATTGAAGACCCTCTTAAACTGATCAGGCGTTCACATCTACAACAACACGGCCTTTTACTTGGCCTTTGAGGATATCAGCACCAAGCGCTGGCAGATCAGACAACACAGCCGGCTGAACCATTGCTTCAAGTTTGTCCATCGGCAGGTCTTTGGCGATACGACCCCACGCACGAACGCGGTTGTCGTATGGCTGCATGACTGAATCGATGCCCAAAAGATTCACACCGCGCAACAAGAACGGGATGACGGTTGTTGGCAAAGCAGCGCCACCAGCTAAACCAACGGCAGCAACAGACGATCCATATTTCATTTGGCCCAAAACGCGTGCCAGCATTTCACCGCCCACCGCATCAACGCAACCACCCCATGTTTCAGCTTCCATCGGGCGTTTGATCGCCTCGTTCAGCTCTTCACGGGCAACGATCTGTTTGGCACCCAGCGATTTAAGGTAATCACCTGTTTCTGGACGTCCTGTAACACCGGCAACTTCATGACCCAAAGTAGCCAAAATAGCTGTTGCGACAGAACCAACACCACCAGCAGCGCCAGTGACCAAAACCGGGCCGTCTTTGATACCGTGATCTTCCAACGCCATGACAGACAACATCGCAGTGAAACCTGCGGTACCCACAGCCATCGCCTGACGTGTGTCCAAACCTGCAGGCAGTGGAACAAGCCAATCGGCCTTAACCCGTGCCTTTTGGGCGTAGCCACCCCAGTGAACTTCACCAACGCGCCAACCGGTTAGAACAACCTTGTCGCCCGCTTTGTAACGTGGGTCTTCAGAGCTTTCGACAGTCCCTGCGAAATCGATACCACCAACGTGTGGATAGTTGCGCACCAAACCACCGCCTTTGGCGCTCAGACACAAACCGTCCTTGTAGTTCACAGTTGAGTATTCAACCGCAACCACAACATCACCCGCAGGCAGTTGATCCACATCCATCTGCTCAATTGCAGCTGAAGCCAAACTGCTTTCTTCGTCTTTGTTCATTACCAAAGCGTTAAACATCTATCTCTCCTGTCGCAGGCAAGAACCTGCATTATTGTTTAAAAAACACTCAAATCCAAAATTGTTCGCGCACAAGCGCAGGACGCATACCGTCAGGTGTTTCCACCTCAAGGTCCGTACCCGGATCCCAATGGGTCATGCGCACCATACCAATGGCAACATTTACCTCAAAATCTGGCGACCACGCGGCTGACGTCACTTTGCCAACCTTTTTACCGTTGGCCCAAAGTTGCCAATACCGATCACATGGCGGAACCGGTGGTCCTGCAATCTCAATCGGCTGTAGTTGCTGCACAGGTCCCTCTTTGGCCACACGCAACAACGCATCACGACCAATACAGCCAATCGCAGTCTGCGTGTCACAGAAACGGCCCAAACCACATTCATGCGGTGTGTTATCGTCTGTCATGTCATTGCCGTAGGACAACAACCCACCCTCAATCCGTTCGATCAAGTTTGGGCAACCAGCACGCACGTTCAAGTCTTCACCAACAGCAAACAAGGCATTCCACAACGGCATGCCAATATCGCTACCTTGAACGTAGATTTCAAAACCGCCCTGCTTGGAATAACCAGAACGGGCAATCGCCATCTCGCGGCCTTCAAAGTCAAACCAATCAAAGCGGAAGAAACGGATGTCGCGGATGCGTTCACCGAATACGCGCACCAACAGTTCTTCAGCCTGCGGACCCTGAACAGCCAATGGGCTGACATCAGGCTCGTCCACCAAGACATCTAAACGATAGCCGTTGGCGATGCCTTTGACCCAATACAACAGGTCACTGTCGGCAATCGAAATCCACCAGCGGTCCTCTGCCAGCTTTAGGCAGACAGGATCGTTCAACATGCCGCCTGTCTCGTCGACGATAGGCACGTAGTAGCATTGACCTGGTAACATACGGCGCAAATCGCGCGGCGTTAGCATCTGCATAAGGCGCCCAGCGTCTGGACCACGCAATTCGACCTGACGTTCAACCGATACATCCCAGACCTGAACGTGGTCTTTGAGGTGACGATAATCGGCCTCAACGCTTTCAAAGACCGTTGGCAACAGCATGTGGTTGTAAACGGTGTAGGCTTTTACGCCAGCCGACTCGACACCATCAGAAAACGGTGTGCGGCGCAGGCGACGTGAAGGGGAAAGAAGTGCCATCAGATTTTCTCCGAACTGAGGACAAGATGCAGCGCAGTCTATTCACACAAGCCAAACGCCACATCCCATTGAAACAAAACGACTTAAGGCTTTGGGCCCTTCCAGTCGATTGGGCAAATTTCGGCTGACATATTGTCGAAATCCCAAACGCGGCCATAGTCGCGCACCTTGGAGCGTAGGCCCTTAGCGGCGATGATATCAGGACCCATCCAGTATTTAGAATTTGACACCATAACAGGATGATCAGGGGATTTGCCCGTCAGCATCTCGATCTCACCTTGGATCTTACGGCCAATGGTGATGGAGCGTTTGTTGCCTTCACGCGTGATCTCAACAGGTGCACGTTCCGCGCCAATGATCTCAGACACCAGCATCGTGAACAAACCAGTCGTACCACCAGCTGCACCGCTGAAGATTTGCAAAATACCGTTGTAGGCTTTGCCACTTGCGCGCTCATCTACATAGGCAGCAACTTTCCAGTTCCCCTCGCCCATGCGGCCCGGAATATCGACCAACAGACCGACGTTCAAACCTGACAGGTCTTCACCTTCATAGTGGCCTTCATCAATTGCGATGGCCATCCAAGCGTGGCAGTGGCCCTCGGTGGGAGGATGACCGCCCAAAGAAACAACACATGGGCAAAACACTGTGCATGAGCAGTTCAAGAACAACTCGCCTTTTATCGCCCAATTGGTCGGTGTCATTTGACGACGGCCCGGGTTGGGCATCCGTTGATCAATACGCTGACTAATAGGCAGCTTATCTGAATCCTTACGACGCGTTACAGCCATCTTATCCTCCGATGAAATAAGGTGATGCGATCACAAGCAATCCGCCTGCAATAAGGGCCACACCCATTGGTTTCGTTATAACATGCCCGATTTGGGGCAACTTTTCTAGAACCATGAACAGGGTCGCGGCCCCCATCCAAAGCAAACTCATGACGCCCCCGACAAAGCCCAAGACCATAAAGCCCCAGCAACAGCCAACGCAGAACGCACCAAGACCAAGGCCCATCCGCACCCCGCCACCAAATCCGGTTTGCCAGTGGCCCAAGAAATACATCATTGGGGAATGGCAAACGCCGTGGCAGATTTCCTTGGCGCGGGTGAACTGAAACAGTCCAACAGCGATCAACAATCCAGCGGTTATCCAACGCGATGTCGCAATGCCCAGCAGATCGATAATACCTGCATAAAGCAGCGCAATTTGAACACCTGCGATCAAGGCCGCGAACGCCACCCAAACCACGAAATATCCCAAAATAACGCCTACGAACCCTGACCGCGTGCCATCGGCAGACGCCATCAGGTCTTCATAACTGCGCAAGGTCGGCACCATGGTTGGCAACATCATCGCCGCCATCATGATCGCCCACATCGCAAACACAGTCCCAAAACGGGTCATCGCCATGTCGCTCATCATCGGATCCATCATGCGCATCTTCTGCGCCATCATGTTAGGACGGCCCAATAGGTCCAATCCCATATCCATACTCATCATATACATCATCCACCATGACCCAAGGATCACAGCAAAAAAGGACAACCATAGTGTGGAACGCAGTATATGAGGCATCGCAAAACTCATCGATTGGTGGCGACTCAAAGCTAGTCTTGCCATTTAAATGCCAGACAATTAAATAACTGACAAACATTAAATGTAAGACATATGAAAATTGATCCAAACAGCAATGCTGACCTGTCGGCCCAAATCGCCAAATCGATCCGTGATGCAATCATCTCGGGCGACTTAATCGTCGACCAACGCCTGCCCTCAGAGGCAGAGCTATCAGATCAATTCGACGTCTCACGCCCCACCGTGCGCGAGGCGCTCAAACGGCTAGCCGCACAATCCCTGATCCGCACACAACGCGGCGCTACAGGCGGTGCTTTCGTCAATAAACTTAGCTTTGAAGAAGCCTACCCCCAGCAAATCACCACCTCCACACTGCTTTTGTCCATGAACGCCGTCAGCTTTGAAACCGCCTGCGAGGCGCGCTACACCCTTGAACGCTCTTGCGCGCTCCTATCTGCACTGCGCCGCACCGCCGATCATCTTGCAACCATGCGCGCCGAAATCCACCGCCAATCCCAACCGGGGCTAACGGACGAGGCATTCTGCGCCTCTGACGTGGCCTTTCACCGTGCGCTGGTCGATGGCGCTGGCAATCCGGTGCTTAGCTATCAGTTGGCGGGTGCCGTTGAGGCCATGCAGCCCTTGATGAACATGATCACCTTCTCTGCACGGGATCGCGCAAAGATCATCGAACTGCACACCACACTTGCCGACGCGCTTGAGGCCAACAATGCCACAGGCGTCGACACCGCATTGGCAGGGCTGGAAAGCTACACCACTAATTTGGCAAAGTCCGTCATGGAAAAGCGCAAGAACAAAGCTTAGACTTGAAACAGCTGGCATAGTCCGTCTATGCGCAGCCTGTGAACTGACCGACGGGTTAGGCACCCACCTCAAGGAAAGCGTCCTCATGGCCACCAAAACCACACTGCACCCGCGCAATCAGCACCGCAAAGGGTATGATTTCACGCGCTTGGTGGCGGACACTCCCGCGCTTGAGGCCTTCACAACGCTGAACCCAAAGGGTCAAACGACCATCAGCTTTCAAGACCCAATGGCGGTTCGGATGCTCAATCGGGCGCTCCTCAAAACACATCACGGCGTTGAAGACTGGGACATCCCTGAAAACGCCCTGTGCCCACCGATCCCTGGACGTGTGGACTATATCCACTGCCTTGCCGATCTGCTTGCAGGCGATAACAAGAAACAAATCCCGCGTGGACCAAAATACAAAGCACTCGACATCGGAACCGGTGCCAGCTTGGTTTACCCCCTGATTGGTCAAAGCGAATATGGCTGGGAGTTTACGGGCATCGATATTGACCCCGTCGCGATCACCTCCGCCAAACAGATTTGCGACCGCAACACCCTGAACATCCCACTTAGACTGCAAACCAATCGCGAGGATACGCTCAAAGGCGCGATCCAAACCGGCGACAGGTTCCACGTCATTCTGTGCAACCCGCCGTTTCATTCCTCAATGGAAGAGGCCAACAGAGGGACGCAACGCAAGTGGCGCAACCTTGGCAAAGGAAAGTCATCGACCCTTAACTTTGGGGGACAAAACACAGAACTTTGGTGCCCGGGCGGTGAAGTTTGGTTTATTTCAAACATGATTAAGCAAAGCAAAGCTTTCGCCAAACAATGTCTGTGGTTCACCTCACTGGTGTCGAAAAAAGACAACCTACCACTGCTTTTAAACAACCTTGAAAGAGCGCAAATTGCCGATTTCAAAGTTGTTGAGATGGCACAAGGGCAAAAGGTAAGTCGCTTCATCGCATGGACCTACATCCAAAAACACAAGCGACCAGCGTTTATGAATGGCAGCATGAAATAGAACGGATGTGACGGGTTATACTGGTATTTGGCATCGTCTTCCCTTATCCCCGATTGACCAATGCTGTAGCGATGAAAGTGCCCCAGCTAGGGCACTCATGCATAGAATGACTTCGATTAATTTAATTCGATTAGACTTTGACGATCTTGGGAACAACCCAGCACAGCACTGCGGCCAATGCGATATAAGTGAGCATGATGGTTGGCACAGTCGTATTAAAGGCAAGATTAAATGCTGGAATGCCCAACAAGTCCCGAAATGAAACCGTGGCGACCGACAGCAGGAAAAAGATACCATAAGCGAAAACCCCGATGATAACTGCGCGGCTTTTATTGGTACGAACGACACCCGCGTTCGTCTCGATCCGGAAATAATAGGCAATAGCAGTGACAATAAAGACGGCTTCGATGAGTATCGCGAGGTATGCGTTTTTCGCATAAAGCCCCAAACCTATAGCAACGGTGTTTGCACCAAAAAGATGGTGGCCGTGACCCGAAAAGAAATCCAGTATGATATGGCTAACGAACAAGGCCATTGCCGCTAGGCCAATCGTTGTACTTTTGAACAAGACCTTACCGATCAAAAACACCACGGCAGCCCAGATAAATTGTGGGATCAGGTGGTGACTGTACATCATCGATACGGTCATGTTGGCAATGGTTGCATCAAAGACGTTAATCGGTCCCGTCGGCTCTAGCCCAAGGTAATGAAAAATGAATCAGCAGATATCTTGAAATTGCGATACGGCAAGAAAGAACAACAACGTCCCTTTTGGGAACTTCTGATGCGCAATGAGGGCAGTTGCATAGTGTCCAGCGATCATATTCCATATCCTTTGGCTAAATTAATTACAGAACAACGCTCTAGTAGAGCGAATGATGATTTGATATAATTTCGTAACTAACGGTACGATATAAGTTGGTTAATTTTTAAATACTTGCAGATACGAATATGCCACCATTAAAAAAACCCTAAACGAGGGCGCCCCCAAACATTGGATCGCGATGCGGTTTTGAAGATTGCTCTGACGAGTTATTGGACAGGACGGCCGACGCATGTAGCGATAAGTCACATCTGCAAAGTAGCAGATGTTTCCAAACCTAGTCTTTATCATGAATTTGGCAGCGACGATGTTTTGAAGGCCGCGGTGCTAGATCTTTACAGCGAATTGGTACTTGGCCCATTCCACAACATTTTGACCAGTAACGAAGGGTTTGCCCAGCAGATCGAGGCACTTATTGCGTTTACTACGCAGGACCGCCAATCACTTGGTATTCCGAGTGGATGCTTGCAGGTAGCACTGCGTGCCCACAGGGAAGGCCTTGGAGAGATCACAGGCAACAAAGTTGATATGTTTCGTTCCCAAACGCTTCGAAACTACGAAGCGTGGATCGAACCAGCAAAATCACGTGCAGAGTTCAAGGCCGACATCCCAACCCACGCGGCAGCCCTTTTTTGCGATGCGCAAAACGGTGATGCTATGCGGATGCAAAGAGAAGGCGTTCCAAATGAAATCATCAAACAAACTTTAGGGCTCGCTTTTGCTACCTTTGTCTAATGCGCGGAAACCGCTTTTGGCGCAGTAGCCGCGAGCGACAGCTAAGGCCCACAAACCCGCCATTGCCTATTCCCCACCACATGCTACCTGTTTCTCATGGTAGATATAATCAACACCCTCTGCGCCCTCCTCACCATCGGCTTTGGTCTGTTCGGATTTGTGGCCCCTCGCTACACCGCCTCTGCCCTTGATCTAGAGCCAACCAAATCCACGATGGGCCTAAGCGAGATGCGCGCCTCTGTCGGTGGATTGTTTGTTGTGGCAGGATTGGGCGCCCTTTGGCTGGATGACCCTGTCGCCTACGCCATGATCGGCTTTGCTTTTGTGGGTGCCGCAACTGGTCGGGTTTTGTCGCTGATCCTAGACAAACCACCTGTGGTCAAAGTACTGGTTTTTGGCGGGATCGAAGCGGCCCTTGCGGCTGCGTTTTTGATCCTCAATCTAGGGTGAACCTGCGTTCGGTGGGTTAACCGATTGGCGGTGCCGATACCTGCACCGATGCAAAACATATATAATACCGATGTAGTACCGACGCTGCTATTACATCAATTAAGGCCCGTTAATAATTGAAAATATTTGGTTTTCATGCGCACTCGGTAAAAATACTAAAAATCGCCCCCAAACACCTTACCCCTTGAGATTTCTGTGCAGCCCCCCTACATATACATTGTCCTTCGGGACTATGGAAATAAACGCGCTTGTAATAAACGGATTGGACCCGGGGGCGGTACCCGGCGACTCCACCAAACATCCTTTATTTGGGGATCATGGGGTCGAAATAGGATCGACAAACGTCTAAAGAGGTTAGCTTTTTCTCGGCTGGGTGCCACCGTATCGGCCCAAAATGTACAATTGCAAATAACAATCGTGCTCCAATGGCGATGGCTGCGTAAGCAACCGGATCTATTGAAACTTAAGTCCTTACGTTTAGCGACCTAAGGCGGGGTTCGCAGGTACCTGGCAACAGAAACCTGCACTTACTCCCCCCTATAGTTTTCAATTGACCCTTTCGCATTTGGCTGATTATTTACGCTTATGGGGTTTGTCTGCGAACACCCCGTGAGGCGTAAGCCAAAGGTTCGCATGTCTCCACTTAAATAGGACACATGCTATGGCTGCTCCGAATGAAATCACCCCACAACAATTGCTGCGCCTCATTGGCACGCCCAACTGTCCGCAGATCGTTGATATCTCAATTGACCCCGATTTTGATGACGATCCGCACCTAATTCCTGGTGCTTTTTGCCATCCCAATACTGATTTACAGGGTTTGATAACCCGCCTGAACGGCCAGCCTTCGATCATCATTTGCCAGAAAGGGATCAAGCTAAGCCAAGGTATGGCGGCCCAATTTCGCAGCGCAGGATTGCAGTCTGAATACCTGTCTGGCGGCAACTATGGTTGGCGCGATCTGAGCCAAGCGCCCCGTATCCCTTCGGCCAATTTGCCTCCAATGGACCAAGGCCATTCGCTGTGGGTCACACGCCACCGGCCCAAGATTAATCGCATCGCCTGTCTTTGGCTGATCCGCCGCTTCGTCGACAAAGACGCACGCTTTCTATTCGTCTCACCTGCTGAAGTCATCGGTGTATCAGAACGCTACAACGCAATCCCGTTTGACATTGAGGACACGTTTTGGAGCCACCGCGGCGACACCTGTACCTTTGATACAATGTTAGACGAATTTGGATTGCGCACCCCTGCCCTTGATCGTCTATCAACAGTCGTTTGTGCCGCAGACACTGACAACCATGACCTTGCGCCAGAGGCTGCAGGTCTGTTGGCATTGTCAGTGGGCTTATCACGCCAATACCGTGACGATCTGGAACAGCTTGAGGCAGGTTTGCACCTGTATGATGCCCTATATCGCTGGGCGCGTGATGGGACTGAAGAACGCCACACTTGGCCAACAGGAAAACCATCATGAGCACGCAAACCTTACCAGATATGTTTCGTGCCTTTGGGCGTATTGGATTGCTGTCTTTTGGCGGTCCAGCGGCCCAAATAGCGATCATGCATGAAGAACTTGTCGAACGCCGCCGTTGGCTGACCGAGGATCAGTTCCTGCGTGCCCTGTCACTGTGCATGTTGTTGCCAGGCCCTGAAGCAATGCAATTGGCGACCTATGCGGGCTGGCGCATTCGCGGTGTGTTTGGCGGGCTACTGGCGGGGTTATTGTTTGTTGTGCCCGGCGCATTGGTCATCTTTGCACTGGCGTTCGCCTATATCTCGTATGGCCAAGTGCCCCTTGTTAAAGCAGCGTTTGTGGGCATCAAGGCTGCAGTAATTATCGTTGTGCTACAAGCACTTCTAAGACTTGGGAACAAAGCCTTAGGCACGAATTCTGCTTGGGTCTTAGCAGGATTGGCATTTGTCGCCTTGTTTGCGTTTGGGTTACCTTTCCCTCTGATCATCGCTTTTGCTGCTATTTATGGGTACGTCACAAGCAAAGCCGACAGCGCAACAACCGCCCCCGTCCACATCCCTGCAGGTCAGACGCTGCGCACCGTTTTGATCTGGTCTGCACTGTGGGCAACACCGATGCTCATGCTATGGCTGTTACAAGCTGACTTCCTAATCCAATTAGGACTGTTCTTTTCCAAACTGGCAGTTGTCACCTTTGGCGGTGCCTATGCTGTGTTGGCATACATGAGCCAAACCGTCCTTCAAGATTACGGCTGGGTGACATCAGGCCAAATGATCGACGCACTCGGCTTGGCTGAGACCACACCTGGGCCATTGATCTTAGTCACAGAATTTGTCGCGATCCTTGCGGGGGCAGCAAATGGCGGCATTGGCCTTGCGATAGCGGCTGGTTTACTTGCACTTTGGGTGACGTTCACACCCTGTTTCTTGTGGATTTTCGCTGCCGGCCCCTACATCGAGACCCTGACATCACGCCCAAGATTGTCAGCGGCCCTTAGTGCCATCACCGCCGCTGTTGTTGGTGTTATCCTGAACCTTTCAATCTGGTTTGCCTTGCATGTTATCTTTGATCAGGTGAACAATTGTGGTGCCATGCCCTTGCCAGCGTTTTCCTCCATCAACGTCATTGCAACAATCCTAACTATAGGTGCTGCGATCTTGATGTTGCGCTTCAAACTCGGCCTTGTGACCACGATGGGCGTGATGGCGCTGGCTGGTATGGGACTGTCTCTCTTGTAGATCGGGGCCAATTTGCGCTGCCCTCTTTTCACCGCCGTGAAAAAGGGTATGGTTGCTGCAATTGAGATAAGGGGATCCGCCATGAGCGACACCATCGACTACGGCAATCTGATGCACGACGCGATGCGCAGCCTTATCAAACGCGTTCTAACGGACGTGCAGGCCAATGGTCTCCCCGGCTCTCACCACTTCTTCATTACGTTTCGCACCACACATCCAGATGCCGAATTGGCGGATTGGCTGTCTGATCGTTACCCTGAGGAAATGACCGTTGTGATGCAGCACTGGTATGACCGCCTTGAAGTTGGCGAGGATGGTTTTGGTATTCGCTTGAACTTTGGCGATGCGCCAGAACCGTTGTTTGTTCCATATGACTCGATCAAAACTTTCGTTGATCCATCCGTTGAATTTGGACTGCGCTTTGAAGCCGCTGAAAATGACGAAGATTTTGATGGCGAAATCGACGAAGAGCGGGGCGAAAACGAACCGGTTCAAATGCCAGAACCAAAACCATTTGTCGTAGAAGAATCTGACCCAGATGATGAACCCTCGAAACCAGCAGAAGTCGTATCTTTGGACAGCTTCCGCAAATAGAGCATGTTAGCGCACTGACTCCAATTGCCTGTTAGGGTTTGTAGCGGTAAACGCTATGCAACGTATTCGCTAGGAGCGCCCAGATGACAAACACCCGTACAGAAACCGATAGCTTTGGCCCATTAGAAGTCCCTTCGGACAAGTATTGGGGTGCGCAAACACAGCGCTCTATCATCAACTTTCCAATCGGTTGGGAAAAACAACCCATCGCTATCGTCCGCGCCCTTGGTGTGATCAAGAAAGCCTGCGCACAAGCCAACATGACCCAGGGATCGCTTGACCTGAAACTGGGCAACGCGATTGTTGAGGCGGCAGGCGAAGTGATCGAAGGTAAATTCGACGACAACTTCCCATTGGTAGTTTGGCAGACAGGTTCCGGCACCCAGTCCAACATGAACTCAAACGAGGTCATCGCGAACCGCGCAATTGAACTGCTTGGCGGCGTGATCGGTTCCAAAGATCCAGTGCACCCGAATGATCACTGCAACATGGGTCAGTCCTCAAACGATACATTCCCAACCGCAATGCACATCTCTGCGGCGATGACTGCACGCGACGTGTTGTTGCCAGGTCTGGAAAAGCTGCACGCGGCATTGCAGGCCAAAGTGGTTCAATTCGATGGCATCATTAAAATCGGACGTACCCACACCCAAGACGCAACACCCCTGACACTAAGCCAAGAATTCTCAGGCTACACGCATCAGGTTGCGATGGGCATCCGCCGCGTCAACGACGCCTTGGGGCGCATCTATGAATTGGCACAGGGCGGCACAGCCGTTGGCACGGGCCTGAACACGCAAAAAGGTTGGGACGTTATGGTTGCCGCCAATATGGCGAAAATCACCGGCCTGCCCTTCGTGACAGCCCCGAACAAATTTGAGGCTTTAGCAGCACATGACGCCATGGTCGAAATATCTGGCGCGCTGAAAACTGTTGCCGCGTCCCTGTTCAAAATCGCCAACGACATCCGCCTTTTGGGCTCTGGCCCACGTTGTGGTTTGGGCGAACTGGTATTGCCAGAAAACGAACCGGGTTCATCCATCATGCCGGGCAAAGTAAACCCGACACAATGCGAGGCGCTGACGCAGGTTTGTATCCACGTCATGGGCAACGATGCAGCCGTTGGTTTCGCAGGCTCACAGGGCCATTTCGAGTTGAACGTTTACAAGCCGATGATGTCTTATAACGTGCTGCAATCCATGCAGTTGTTGGGCGATGCGTCTTCTGCCTTCACCGACAACCTGATGGTTGATTTGCAAGCTGATCCAGATCGTATTGAACGCCTGATGCGCGAAAGCCTAATGTTGGTGACCGCACTGGCCCCTGAGATCGGTTACGACAACGCGACCAAGGTTGCCAAGACAGCCCACAAAAATGGTACGACCCTCAAGGAAGAAGCAATCGCCCTTGGCTTTGTAGACGCCGAAACATTCGAGCGGGTTGTACGTCCAGAAAACATGATCGGCCCAAAATGAGCGAACCGGTCAACCTAAACAAGTTTCGCAAGGCAAAGGCACGGGTCGAAAAACAGACTCAAGCCGATGCCAACGCGGCTAAGTTCGGGCGGACCAAAGCAGAAAAAGACCAGCAGGCGCAAACGACCAACAACGTTGTGCGCCTGTTAGATGGCCATAAACTAGATACACCAAAGTCATGAGCGGACGACCTGTCAAACGCTCACTAACCCTTAAAGGGCACCGAACATCGGTTTCACTAGAGGATGAATTTTGGGTGGAGTTTCGGCGCATGTCGACAAAAAAATCAATTCCTATCAACGCACTGGCATCAGAAATTGATGTAAATCGGACCGCAGATATTGGCTTAGCCTCTGCTATCCGTCTTTATGTACTTGCGGCGATCAAGGCCGAGCGTGATCAAAAACCTTAGGTGTTAAGCCGAAGCTTTATAGATCTTGTCGATATTTGCAGCCAAAGCTGTGTCAAACTCAGAATCCGACATATCACGCTGCAGCCCCTGGGTCAGAGCACGTGAAAAGCTAGCGATCATCTTGCTGTTACGTGACAAACGCGCAGTGGCTTCATCCGTGGAATAACCACCGGACAATGCCACGACGCGCATTACTGCCGGATGATCCGCAAGCTCGTCATACTGGCCTGCGTTTTCAGGTATCGTAAGCTTCAGCATCACTTGCTGACCTTTTGGCAATAGCGCCAGTTCTGCAAACAATGCAGCCCGCAACATGTCTTCGGCTTCTGCCTTGTCCGGGGCGTGAATATCAACCTCTGGCTCAATAATTGGAACCAGACCTGCAGCGATCACCATTTGCGCAATCTCGAAATGCTGGGAAACGACTTTTACGATGCCCGCGCGGTTGGCCGATTTAATGAAAGAACGTTCTTTTGTCCCAAAGATGCCTGCCGCCTTTGCCTTGGCCAATGTGGCCTCAAGCTCTGGCATTTCTTTCATCAACTGAACGCCGTTGGCTTCATCCCCAAGACCCTTATCGATTTTCAAGAATGGAACAACACCTGTGTCTTCCCAAAGGTAGTGCGCAACAGGCTTACCACCGATGGTTTCATCCATTGTGCGTTCAAACAGGATCGCGCCGATGACTTTGTTGTTGTCAAAATCTGGGGCAAGGATGATGCGTTCACGCATACGCTGAACTTCGGCAAACATTTCTTCCTCTGAACCGTAAGCAGATGCATCGACACCATAGAGTCCAAGGGCCTTTGGCGTAGACCCACCTGATTGATCCAAGGCTGCAATAAACCCTGCGCCGCTCGTAATTTGTGTGACTTGATCCAACATCTAATACGCCTCCGTAAATGATACTTTCGTTTAGTATTCCTAAGTCAGGCGCAAATTCATTGGTACATGTTAGCGACAGACATTTTTAATGTTAGCGACGGACAATTCGCAAACGGATGTCATCACGCGATCTTACGGTCAAATGCGCCACTGGAATAGGTGGTTCTACATCCACCAATTCGAATCGGAAATTCCGCAAAATACGCGACAGGATCAAACCCCTTCAACCTTGGCAAAACCTGCGCCCGTGCAAACACGACTGCCTACTGAAAACGGAATGTAGGCGTCGCGCTGACACTTCCTACCATTCTCCATGCCCCACCGTGTTGGATCAAATCCATCTGGATTGTCCAAAAGCCGTTCATGGCGATGCAGATACCACGGGCTAATTACTGCTTAACTGCCAACCTTAACTTCACGATCGCGAAACTGCTCAGGACAGGACGCTTCGCGTACCATCATCGGAACGGGTGGATAAAGCCGTATGATTCCGCGAAACACATCGCGTGAAATCCGTAGCTTGAAAATCAACCCAAATTGGTCAGACGTCAAAACCTGCGCCTCATCGGTCACCTTCTCCTGCCATTCAGGATAACACGCCATCAAATACAAAGCCCACGCCAACGCCGAACCACTGGTTTCATGACCTGCAAGAAAAAAGATCGCGACCTGATCCACCATCTCTTCAATTTCGAACGTCTCACCTGTTTCAGGGTCGGCAGTTGTCATGATCTTGGTCGCCAGATCATCCGGTGCAGTGCCCGTGTGTATCGCATCCATTCGCTCTGTCGTCAGCTGTGTAATCAACACCCTGATCTTGCGCGCACTGACTTTTGTATCACGGCGAAACAGGCACGGCATCCATCTGGGCAATGGCAGGAAGGCTGCAATGTTCAGGATCGGTTGGCTTGCGCTGATAAATACGGAATTCATCAAACACATCGCGCGCAATTTTATGTTCGATTGGAATTAAAAACAGCGTGCGGAAAATCACATCAGGAGCCGCGTGGCTGGTTTCTTCCTCGATCTCCACCACATCACCATCGCACTGGTTTAGGCGCGTCGCAGCCGCCTCTGCGGCGTCCCACATCGCTGGATAGGTTTCGCGTAAGCGTCCGCCCTCAAACGCTGGGTCGATAATGCGGCGCTGGCGTTTCCACGTATCTCCATTGGTCAGGAATACCGAGTTTCCCAGCGACGGGCGCAACCCCTCCCCAATGCGATTGGATTTGGGGAAATCATCAGGTCGATCTTTTAGAACTGTCTTAATCAACTCAGGCTGATTGATCATCTAACTGTGAAATAACGGCGTGCGAAATTCAGCCACCCACGCGCGGTACAGGCGTAGCAGGTTGCGCCAATATAATGTCTTGGCGAAACAAGCGCATGTAGTGCAGCAATGACACCTTGTTTGAGCAGTTTTTTAGCTTTGGCGGAAGATCTGTCATGGGGCCACCAATGTGTTTTTAGAAACGGAGCAATCGATCCGTGATTTTGACGCCGGACGATTGGCATAGCGATCACCCAGTGTTTGTGGGCCCGCTGTAATCTGAAAATAATCATAATCACGTGGGCGATCAAAGGCGAACATATATTGGAAATGCAGCCGAAAGAAATTTCAGCGCAGTTCTTTCCAGCGCGCAGGGCTGAGTGCTTGGGTGAAGGCCGCTGAGAAAACCAATGGCCAGCGTTTGGCATCTGTTGCCACCCCCGACACTGATACAGGATTGCACAGGGCAAAGGCACAGCCATCACCGGGCGCTGTGACATCAACCCATGTTATGTTTTCTTGGGTCAAAAAACTCAAGGTCTGCGCGCAATCAATAGACCTTGGGCAAGAAGGACACCATCGGAACCACCTGCCCCAACGATAAGAACGAAAGCTTTGGTCCGTTGGCAGACACACCATTCGAACAGATCAGATCAGACAGGATGGACACGCCCAAATGCACACCAGAAGAATGTCCAAAAACCAACATATCATCCACATCGCTATCCATTACGGCTGCGATTTTGAAATGGATTGTCGCTATACGAACTTCGAGTTTGGGCGGATTAGCACTGCGCGGCTTCGCAGAATATGCGTAATCATACATCAGGTAATAGGCGAAGAATTTGGATCCTTAGCCTTAAACCAGCGCAACACGGCCCAAAACGCAATACTGCCACCGATAAGGCTCGCTATGATCGTCTGCGTCAACCAACGGGGCCAGACCGTCACTGGCCCGCAGATCCCCGTTTCAAGCAACCACACGCCTTTACCAATCTCAGCAGGGCCGCCACATAAAATGCAAGACATGCCAGAAGCAGCTGAATCAACAGCATCCCAACAGGGTAAAGCGCTGCTATAACTGGGCCTTTGCACAGCTTCATCAACCGCCACAATGCACCCGTTGTGATGTAAATCCATGCCGTTCGAACAAGTTGCCAGCAGGTCGCAGCAATCGAATTGGCCATGCTGTCACGCACAATGTCAGACCAAACCAGCACTTCAGCGTCAACATGAACCGCATCAACATCAATGATGATGTCGACCAGACAGCCATAGTTGCCACCCCCCTGTTTGGGGCTAAGTGAAAACTAATAGCCTGAAATAGCTGCCTGTGCGGCAACCTCAGTGTGGTACAAATCGCGATATCGGCGTGGGTGAATCGGATCATACCCCGGAGTATAGAACACCCGACGCGTTTTGACCGTATTTTGGATGTCACTGCTCATATCCGCACCCTTGAATTACAAACACCCAAACGCGGGTTTTTGGCAAGAGTAAGGCATATGAAACAGATCAATCAGCCAAGTGTTGCAAGAGACGGAAAGGTTTCCAAAAGCCAGAATGAAAAGGTAGAAAACTGGTTGAACAATAGGGCCAAGCCCACAATGATCAACAAGCCGCCCATTACACGCTCGATTGTCTTCATATGACGTTTGATACGGTTCATCACACCCATTGCACGGCTGATAAACAATGCTGCAAACAGAAACGGAACGCCTAAACCAATTGCATAAATGCCCAGCAATAGCGTTCCACGTGCAACTGATCCCTCAGACGCGGCCAAAGCTAGAATTGCACCCAGTTGCGGGCCAATGCAGGGCGTCCAGCCAAAAGCGAATGCAAGACCAAGAACATAGGCCCCAAAGAACGAACCACCCTTGTCACCCGCGTCTAACCGCGCCTCTTGATCAAGGAATGGAATGCGAAAAATGCCAATAAAGTGTAGTCCAAACACGATGATCGTCACGCCTGCAATTTGGCCAAAAAACATTTGATTTTGCAGAAAAAATGCACCAAAAGCTGACGCGGCAAATCCCAGCAAGATAAAGACAGTACTTAGCCCCATGACAAAGAACAGCGCTGCCGTGATGGCCTTGCGGCGCCCCGTGGCTTCGTCATTCATCTCATTGATGCTTACGCCACTCATGTATGCCAAATACGGTGGCACAATCGGCAAAACACAGGGCGATAGAAAGCTGACGATACCAGCAATCAGGGCCACAGACATTGCAGGGATCAGGCCTGCATCAAAGATATCAATTCCAAACATGGGCTAGCCATATGTCAATTGAGCAGGCGCGTCACCTAAGGATCGGTCACATCATTGTGGACAGCTTGAAACAATCACCCTATCCAGCTGGTATGAGTAATGAAACAACACATCTCGATGCCCGTGGGCTTTTGTGCCCTCTTCCCGCCCTCAAAGCACGCAAGCGCCTACAGGCGATTGCAGTCGGTGAAACGCTAACAATGGTCGCGGACGATCCTGCAGCCGTGATCGATGTACCACATTTCTGCATGGAGGCTGGACATGAATTGGTATCCAGCGATGCCGATGGCAATGACCAGACCTATGTGATCCGCAAATCCAGCTAATACAAAAGAAAAAGGCGATCCCGAAGGACCGCCCTAATCTGTGGCTATGTGCTTGGCTTATTTGCCAAGTGACCACCAACCACGGCGCTTAGGCTTGGCTAGTTCTTCTGGCACTGTTTCTGCCACCGGTTCAGGCGTAGGTGCTGGTGCTGGTTCAGCAACGGGCGCTGGTGCTTCAACAACTGGTGCAGGTGCCGCTTCAACAACCGCTTCAGGCGCAGATGCTAGTGCTTCTTCAACTTCAGCAACCTTAACCTTCGCGCGTGATTTACGAACGCGCTTTGGTTTTGGCTTTGGTTTTTCTTCGGCAGCGACTGCTTCTTCGTAAGGTGCTTCAGCCGCAGCTTCAGTTGCAACAGCCTCGTCAGCAGTTACTTCTTCTTTTACCTTCTTAACGCGCGGCACGCGTTTGCGCTTTGGCTTGGCTGGCTTCTCTTCAGCTACATCGGCCACTGGTGCATCTTCAGCTACAGTTTCTTCACTCACAGCTTCAGCAGATGCTTCAACGTTTGCATCACCCTCAGCGGCAACAGCCGAAGCAGCAGCATCGTTAGGCTCGCCATCTTCACCGTTTTCACCGTTTGCAGCAGCTTCATCACCGTGAGATTTGCGACGACGACGACGACGACGACGACGTTTTGGTTTGCCCTCACCATCTTCATCAGTCACAACAGGCGCCACTACTGATTGATCAATGGTAACGACCTCGCCACCTGCTTCAGCCGCAATATCTGCCGCTTCGGCGGCATCCGCAGCCAAAGCGTCAGCTTCGTCAATCTTGTCCATAACCGAGGTGTCAGGCGCCACAAATGCAGCATTCGCAACAGACAACGCGCGGGTTGCAGTTTTGAACTTTTCGATCGTGAAATCAGGCGTGACCAAAGATGGATCCGCTTCGATACGAACGGACATGCCATAACTCACTTCGATATGCGCGATGTGGTCACGTTTTTGGTTCATCAAGAAGTTGGCGATCCCCACTGGGCAACGGACCAACACTTCACGTGTACGACGGCGTGTGCCCTCTTCTTCAATTTGGCGCAGGATAGACAGGCCAAGATTGTCGTCAGAGCGGATCAAACCAGTGCCGTGGCAAGATGGGCAAGGCTGTGTTGTAGCCTCAATCATACCAGGGCGTAGACGTTGACGTGACATTTCCATCAGACCAAAGCCAGAGATACGGCCGACCTGAATGCGGGCGCGATCTGTCTTTAGCTTGTCTTTCATGCGCTTCTCAACGGCGGCGTTGTTCTTACGCTCATCCATGTCGATAAAGTCGATGACGATCAGACCAGCAAGGTCACGTAAACGCAACTGACGTGCAACTTCTTCGGCGGCCTCAAGGTTGGTCTTCACAGCGGTGTCCTCGATGGACCCCTCTTTGGTTGAACGACCAGAGTTCACATCCACAGCAACCAACGCCTCGGTAATACCGATCACGATATAGCCACCAGATTTCAACTGTACAGTAGGGTTAAACATTCCAGACAGGTAGCTTTCCACTTGGAAGCGGGCGAACAATGGCAAAGTGTCTTCATAGCGTTTCACGTTTTTGGCGTGAGACGGCATGATCATCTTCATAAAGTCTTTGGCGATGCGATAACCGCGTTCACCTTCAACAAACACTTCGTCAATCTCTCCGTTATACAAATCCCGGATAGAACGTTTGATCAGGTCGCCTTCCTCATAAATCTTCGCAGGTGCGATAGATTTCAAAGTCAGCTCGCGGATCTGTTCCCACATGCGTTGTAGGTATTCATAGTCGCGCTTGATCTCAGCCTTGGTGCGCTTGGCACCAGCAGTACGAACAATCAGACCTGCGCCTTGTGGCACTTCGATCTCGCTTGCAATCTCTTTTAGTTTCTTACGGTCTGGTGCGTTGGTGATCTTGCGGCTGATGCCACCGCCACGGGCCGTGTTTGGCATCAAGACACAATACCGACCAGCCAGGGATAAATATGTTGTAAGGGCAGCACCCTTGTTGCCGCGTTCTTCTTTGACCACTTGGATCAACAAAATTTGGCGAACTTTAACAACTTCTTGGATTTTGTAACGGCGTGCACGCGGTTTGCGAACAGGACGAATGTCATCACTGTCGTCTTCATCTGCAACAGATTCGATACTGTCATCTTTGGAAGATGCATTAGAACCTTTGGATTCTTCAACCTCAGCGTCATCAGCTTCGCCACCCATCGCAGGATCTTCAGTCGCTTCAACAGCTGGTTCTTCCGAAGTCGTGTCCTCAAACGTGGCTTCTTCAACCACAGATTCAGCAAAAGCCTCTGTTTCAACAACAGGTACATCTGAAACAGTTTCAGCATCAGAGCCCTCAACTGCATCATCCGCTGATAGGTCAATCGTTTCCATACCGTCGATTTCAACTTCGGTTGAAATGACAGCATCATCACTAGAAACTTCTGCAGCGCGAGTACGCGAACGCGACCGTGAACGGCGTGGTTTCTTTGGTTTTTCATCTTCGTCTTCACGTTCGTCTTCACGTGCTTTTTGCGCTTCGGCATACGCACGTTCTTCCTCCATCAGGGCCTCACGGTCCGCGACGGGGATCTGATAATAATCAGGATGAATTTCACTGAAGGCCAAGAAACCATGGCGATTTCCACCATAATCAACAAAGGCAGCCTGAAGTGACGGCTCAACGCGCGTAACTTTGGCTAGATAGATATTGCCAGCAATTTGACGTCTATTTTCGGATTCAAAGTCAAATTCCTCAACTTTGTTTCCATCAACCACAACAACGCGGGTCTCTTCCGCGTGGGTGGCATCGATAAGCATTTTCTTAGGCATATTATCCGTTTGCACAACGCAAGAACGGCCGCACCCGGATGGGCCGCCGTTTTGGGAATGTGTCTTGTCAGGGCGATCATGGACGCACGGCAAAACCAGGCCAAAAGCCCGTCTGCTGTGATGCAAAATGCTATCGCGCGCGTCATCGCGTTCTTCTCCGACACGCAGCAACGATAGTCGCCCGCGCATCCATTAAGTGCCACAAATTGGTATTCCAAGATGGCAGCGTTCTCTCAGCCCTTTTGGGGCTCAATCGGTCTGCGTGAACGTGGCGGTCATTCTAGCCAGCCAATGTCCACAACAGCGAAACTCAAAAAGAGGCTTAAACAACAAAGGTAAGTAACTCTTACCCCTAGATAATGACTTTTGGGACCCAAATACAATGGACAATCGGCCTAGGCTTGCGCAATTGGCAATAAAATCATCAACATGTTGGGAAATTGGTTCTTCTACGCGATAAGAGGCAGGGACCAATTGATCCTTGCGTTCATATTCTATTTTCTACTGGAGGTAGTCAGAACGTTGCAGGCCATACTTGGCCATTTTTTCGTTCAGAGTCCGCCGTGGCAGGCACAACTCGTCCATCACTTGAGCAATAGACCCCTTATGACGGCGCATAGTGTTATCTATCAACATACGCTCAAACGCCTCAACATATTCTTTCAGCGGCTTGCCCTCAGTCGTCATAACAGGCTGCATTTCGTCGTGATCAGACATCAACAACGATGCGATGCTGCCCGAACCACGGCGCGATTGAAGAACCGCACGTTCCGCCACGTTGATCAACTGGCGTACGTTGCCTGGCCAAGGTGCCTGCAACAGCTGTGCAGCTTCTTGGGCCGAAACCTTAGGAGCGTCACAACCGTATTCATCCGCGAACTGATCGCCCAAACGGGTGAACAAAGTCAAAATATCTTCACCGCGCTGACGCAACGGCGGTACGGTAATGCGTAAGGCAGCAAGACGATAGAAAAGGTCCGACCGCAAAGCGTCCTCACAGTTACGCCCTGCCTCTTGCAGATTGCAAATCCCAACGATGCGCGTTTCGGCGGGCGTGCCCTGCTCATTGATCACGCTTAACAGGCGTGCTTGTGTGGCTTCAGACAGTGCTTCGATATCTTCAAGCACCAGTGTTCCGCCGCGGGCCTCTTCAATCGCTGGCAATTGACCATCTTCTGGCTGCATCGGACCAAACAAGCGTTTGATTAGCGCCTCGTCTTCCAGTGCAGAACAGCTGACCAACACAAATTTCTTACCTGCACGACTACCAACAGCATGCAACGCGTGAGCCACCAGCGTTTTACCCGTCCCTGTTTCACCGTCGATCAGAACATGGCCGTCGGCCTGCCCCAAATCTAAGATGTCTTCGCGCAAACGTTCCATGGCAGGTGATCCGCCAATTAGCTTTTTCATCAACTGGCCGCCGTCAGACAATTCACGGCGCAAAATACGATTATCCATAACCAAACGACGTGATGCAGTGGCTTTTTTAGCCAGTTCGCTCATGCGGTCAGGGTTAAATGGCTTCTCTAAGAAATCAAACGCACCAACGCGCATCGCCTCAACGGCCATCGGTACATCACCATGCCCTGTGATCATAATCACAGGAAGTGCAGAATCGTTGCCCATCAGTTTCTTAAGGAATTGCATTCCATCCATGCCCGGCATCTTGATATCCGAGATCACGATCCCTGGATACTCTGGCCCAAGAACCTTCAGCGCATCTTCAGCGCTGGCAAATGTTTCTGTGTCATAGCCCGACAGTGCCAACCATTGGCTGATCGACTGGCGCATGTCCTGTTCGTCATCAACGATGGCGATTTTCATGGCTTGGGTCATGTTACTTTGCTTCCTCATTCTGCCGCTGATACTTCAGCGTGCGTATTATTTTCTTCGTTCATGCCTTCGTCAAAAGGCTCTTCTGCTAATACCGGCAACTGCATTTCAAACACCGCACCACCTGCTTGACCGTTGCGTGCCGTTAGTCGACCACCCAAATCGTTGACGATGCCTGATGAAATGGCAAGGCCCAGCCCGACCCCATCACCCGCCTGCTTGGTGGTGTAAAATGGCTCAAACAACCGATCCTTGTCCTCGATCCCCGGCCCATTGTCGCGCACGGTGAGAGTTGCGGTGTCACCAGTGGCAAGGATGATATCGACCTGTGGATTGCGTTCAAGTTTGGTTGCATCAAGCGCATTGCGCAGCAGGTTCACCAAGACCTGTTCGATGCGCATACGATCCCCCATTACAAAGACGGTTTCATCAGGAATTATGCGCGTGATTTCGACCTGACGCTGACGCAACTGCGGTTCCATCATTGATAGCGACGAAGTAAGCGCAAGACCCATATCTACTGGGCTGAGCTCTGCGGCACCTTTGCGGGCATATGACTTTAACTGGCGTGTAATCGCGCTCATTCGTTCGATCAAACCATCGATGCGACCAAAGGCAGAAAGCGCTTCATCAGGACGATTACGATTTAGCAAAAGACGCGCACCAGCCAGATAGGTTTTCATCGCCGCCAACGGCTGGTTCAACTCGTGACTAACCGCTGCTGACATCTCGCCCAAGGCGGCCAATTTACTGGATTGTTCCAACGTTTGTTCTGCCACGGCAAGCGTCTCTTGGACCCTCTCACGTTCGGCAATTTCCCGCTGCAAGCGTAGGTTCAATGCGCGAAGCTCTGCCGATTCACGTTGGAACAACGCCATACGAAACGCGGTACGACGGCTCAGGAAATAAAAGGCAAAGGCCAGCAGAATCGCGAACCCCATGATTTCAAGGGCCAAAACGCCATTCACTCGTTCGCGCACTGAAGTAAAGCTGGTGAATGACACCATGCGCCAACCGCGAAACGCGATCCGGTTCTCGAGGCGCATTACGGCCTCGCCCTTCATATATGCGTCAGGGGGAAAGGTGGTCCAATCAGATGTGGCCCGAATGGCCCGTTCAATCGCGCTTTGAGGGTCTTCGCGGGCTAAAGCCTCGGCTTCCATACGTCCACGCCAGCGTGGCTCAGTCGCCAAAATGATAGCACCTTCGCTGTCCGTCACAATCAATGCATCCGAAATGCCAGCCCAAGCGCGTTCAAATTTCTGCAGGTCGATCTCAACAGAAATAACGCCCAAAACCTCACCAGCCGATTGCACGCGGCGAGAGTAAGTAAAGATGAACCCACCCGATTCGCGTGGTTCTACGGTAAAGATTGTGCCCTGTCCGCGCAGCGCATTCACGAAATGCGCAGTGTTTCGATTGCTTTCGCCCAAACGGTTACGGTCAGTGGCTGCAACTGTACGGCCATCGCTGTCGAGCAAAACCAAAGATGCCGCCCCAATTTCCTCAACGAAGGAAATCAAACGCTGTGTTGATTGGGAGTAGTCTCCAGAATTAAGCGCACCGATCAATGTAGGGTCACGCGCCAACAGCTGTGGCACAATCGCGTTCTGGCGCAATTCGGACAACAGATTACCGGAATATAGTGCCAATCGTAGTTCGGCCCTATTTCGGGTGGTTTCCGTGAAACGGTCCGTTAAAAGGCTATTGGTCACCGAAACAATCACAACTGCTAGAGTAAGCAGCAACACTAAAGACAGCCGGACACGCCAACCCATCGCTTTATTTTGGCTGAAGACGCGCTGGCTTTTCATCGCGCCAACCTAGACTGAAGGTTGGCGAGGCTCAAGTCACGCAGGTGTTAGAATGCCAGACAATGCGCGGAACAGCGCCTGTCCGTCTGTACCGCCGTGGCCCGCATCAGCTGCGCGCTCTGGGTGTGGCATCATGCCAAGAACGCGTTTGTTGGCAGATAGAATGCCCGCGATGTCGCCTTTGGCTCCGTTTGGGTTCTCTGTGTAAGTGAACGCAACGCGATCTTCGCCTTGCAAACGCGCGATTGTATCGTCATCGGCAAAGTAATTGCCATCATGGTGCGCGATTGGAATGTCTATAATATCGCCAGCAGAATACCCTTCAGTATAGGCACATTGCGACGTCACAACATTCAAGCCAACTGTCTTACAGATGTATTTCAGGCCCACATTGCGCAGCAAAGCGCCGGGTAAAACACCCGTTTCAGCAAGAACCTGAAAACCGTTGCAGATACCAATGGCATACCCACCACGATCTGCGTGGGCTTTCACTTCATTGCAAATCGGTGAGTTGGCAGCTATTGCGCCGCAACGCAGATAGTCACCGAAGGAAAATCCACCCGGAACACCAACAATATCAACGCCGTCTGGCAGTTTGGTGTCTTTGTGCCAAACCATAGACACTTTGGCACCCGCCGCTTCAAAAGCTACCGCAAGATCGCGGTCACAGTTAGATCCAGGAAAAACAACGACCGCTGCGTGCATCAGGACATCTCCACCGTGTAGGATTCGATTACCATGTTAGAGAGCAGCTTTTCGCACATCTCGTTCACAGTGGCCTCGGTCGTGCCATCTGCTAAATCAAGTTCAATGACTTTGCCCTGACGAACGCCGTTCACGCCATCAAAACCCATTGCACCCAAAGCATGACGCACAGCTTCACCTTGCGGATCCAACACACCATTCTTCAACATTACATGTACTCGAGCTTTCATAGCACCATCGCCTCTATCTTCTTAGTTCAATCAAATTCGAAAACCTACCCAGATCAGTTGACCAGGGTTGGCTTTGTTGGTGTTGTGGATGTTTTAGGCATAACGCCCAAACGGGTGGCCACTTCGGTGTATGCATCTGCAAGGCTGCCCAGATCGCGGCGGAACACATCTTTGTCCAACTTGCGACCTGTTTCCATATCCCACAAACGACAGCTGTCTGGGCTGATTTCGTCCGCGACAATTAAGCGCTGGAAGTCGCCATCATAAACTCGACCAACTTCGATTTTGAAGTCGACCAGTTTGATACCGACGGCAAACATCACACCAGATAGAAAGTCATTGACCCGCAACGCGAGGCTTAAAATATCTTCCATGTCTTGTTGGCTGGCCCAACCAAAGGCCGCGATGTGCTCTTCAGAAACCAATGGGTCACCGAGGCTGTCATCTTTATAGCAATATTCAACGATTGGACGCGGCAATTGTGTGCCCTCATCAATGCCCAAACGGCTGGACATAGTGCCCGCCGCGTAATTGCGCACAATGATTTCGAGCGGCACAATCTCGCAAGATTTGCACAACTGTTCCCGCATGTTCAAGCGTTTGATAAAGTGGTTTGGAACACCAATCTGGGTCAAACCCTTCATGAAGTATTCAGACAACATGTTGTTAAGAACACCCTTGCCGTCGATGACGTCTTTTTTCTCTGCGTTAAAGGCAGTGGCGTCATCCTTAAAGTATTGGACAATCGTGCCGGGCTCTGGACCTTCATATAAGATCTTTGCTTTGCCTTCGTAAATTTTATTGCGCCGGGCCATGGGCGTCCTTTCAGTATAGGAAAGGGTCCGAGTCCCTCTCAGTTGTCGCTCTCATAAGGCATGCAGCTGAGCGTCGCAAGCAACCGACTTCGCAAAACTAATCCTAGGACAGGCAGGCTGAAAATTTGCTGAAATAATTCGCGTCACGAGACGCCCAAAAGAGACCCCGTATCGGCAAGGTATTCAAGAATACAGAAATGGCGGATAGACACAGCTTGACTAAAAAAATCACTACAAACCCGTGAGTTTGCAGCGAAAACCAGCATTCAGTTAATCACATGTTAATGCACCCAAAATAACCCACGTAAGGGGTTATAGTGGGTGAGATTAAGATGACGCAACGCATCAAAGCAAGAAATATAGGTCAGGAGTTAGTCAGAGCGATTTTACCGCTGAGTGACCTTTCGGCCTGCGTATATTTGTTATCACCTCATCTGACACGCAATTTAATGCTGGAATTCCCCAAACAGTAGGCAAAAATCCAATGGTCTTCATGGTGTGCCGCAGCTTTACTGACTCTGATCAGCCTTTGGACTGTCGGACGTTACGACGGTGTGGCCCATAAACACTTTGAAACACGTATCCCAGAGGTTCATGCCCGTATCACTGGCACCTTTTCAATTGCGATTGCCCAGACAACACTAGGGTTCGGATTGTTCACTGGCGCATTGGTGCGGTGGCGATTGTTGCGCGATGTTTCTCTTGGAATAGCGCTAAACTGTCCGCCTTTGTCTCCGTATCATTCATGGTGTGTTTAACGGTCGTCACCGCACTTGCTTGTATCTTGTTGCCCTCACCCGATTGGACATTCGCCACACATCAACTTTGCCCGACGGCACCATGCATTCCCTTGTCCGTAGCGCGATTACAAAAGCAAAAGAATTGGGAATCGAACACCTTAGCCTTGCTGCAACACCCGCCTGTCCTTATCCAAGCAGCCGTTTTTTCCGCTGGGCCACAAGACGTGCTGTGCGCAAGGCTGGTGGTGCAGGCCTGCGTCAATTTAAATCCACCTTCGCCCCCAGTTGAAAACCGCGCTACGCCGCTGCGCAAACCCCATGGTCATTGGCAATAGGTTTAGCAGACATCACCCGCAGGTGCACAATCCAGACGCGATTGCCCCAGAAAACCCACGGTAAATTCATAATTTAGATGAATATTATGAACTGGCCTCAAGACAGGCCTCATGACACAGCACGTATAAATCAATGTGCAGGACATGAACCATGACAAATATTTTAACCCAACTCCTTGAAGAAAAAGGTGTATTGCTGGCCGACGGTGCCACAGGCACAAACCTATTCAACATGGGCCTTATGTCAGGCGATGCACCAGAAATGTGGAATACGGACGAACCAGCGAAAATCCGCAAACTTTATAGTGGTGCCGTTGATGCAGGCAGTGATATTTTCCTGACCAATTCCTTTGGTGCTAATGCCTCACGTTTACGTCTGCACGGTGCCGAAAAGCGCGCCCATGAGCTTAGCCGTGTTTCGGCCGAAATCGCACGCGACATTGCAGATCAGTCGGGTCGCAAAGTCATCGTTGCAGGCTCGGTTGGCCCAACTGGTGAAATTATGCAGCCTGTTGGGGAACTTACACATGCCCTTGCGGTTGAGATGTTCCACGAAACAGCAGACGGCTTAAAGGCCGGTGGAGCGGATTTGGCATGGGTTGAAACCATTTCTGCCCCCGAAGAATATCGCGCGGCCGCCGAAGGCTTTGCTTTGGCCGGTATCGATTTCGTTGGCACCATGAGCTTTGATACTGCAGGGCGCACCATGATGGGTATGACCAGCGCAGATATGGTCAAAATGGTTAATGAAATCGCGAACACACCGCTTGCCTTTGGCGCAAACTGTGGCACGGGATCTTCTGACCTGCTGCGCACGGTTCTGGGGTTTGCATCCCAAGACAGCAACGTGCCAATCGTTGCCAAAGGCAATGCTGGCATCCCAAAATATGTTGAAGGCCACATTCACTACGACGGCACACCTGAATTGATGGCCGATTATGCCGTAATGGCGCGCGCCTGTGGTGCCAAAATTATTGGTGGATGCTGTGGTACAATGCCAGAACATTTACGTGCAATGCGCGAAGCTCTGGAAACACGCACAATGGCTGAGGCCCCTATTCTTGAAGAAATTGCCACAAAATTGGGCGCGTTTTCATCAGCAACAGACGGAACTGGTGACAACGAACCAGGCCCACGCCGAACCCGCCGCAGCCGTAAAAAAGACATCTAGAGTTTTGTGAAGGCAAGCAATGTTCGTAAATCTCCGCCATCTTCATGAAAATAATGATAAAAACCGGCCAGACACTGGTCCAGTTTATTGTTTGAATTTCCGGTTATTCCTGTCAAAAACAGCATCAAATGCAAGCGCTAGGTCGCGCACAGCATCGCCAATGTCGCAAAATGAAAAGTCATACTACGGCATTCTGACAAAACTGAATCAACGATGGGGCGTGCCCCTACCTTTGCAAAGGACACTTACATGTCAGACGACGCAGATATCATCCTAGCTGAACTGGACGACGAAGAACTGGTTCAGCAGATGTTTGACGACCTTTACGACGGCCTCAAAGAAGAGATCGAAGAGGCTGTTAACATCCTGCTTTCACGCGATTGGGCACCATATGACGTTTTGACCAAAGCACTGGTTGGCGGCATGACAATTGTTGGAGCTGATTTCCGCGATGGTATCTTGTTCGTACCCGAGGTTTTGTTGGCGGCAAACGCAATGAAGGGTGGCATGTTCATCCTGAAGCCGTTGCTTGCAGAAACAGGCGCACCGCGCGTTGGTAAGATGGTTATCGGCACGGTCAAAGGCGACATCCACGACATCGGCAAAAACCTTGTCGGTATGATGATGGAAGGCGCTGGCTTTGAGGTTGTCGACCTTGGCATCAACAACGCTGTCGAGGCCTACCTTGAAGCGATGGAAGCAGAAGGCCCTGACATTCTTGGAATGTCTGCCCTACTCACAACCACGATGCCGTATATGAAAGTCGTGATCGACACGATGATAGAACAAGGCATTCGCGACGACTATGTTGTCCTTGTTGGCGGTGCACCGTTGAACGAAGAATTCGGCAAAGCAATCGGCGCCGACGCATACTGCCGTGACGCGGCTGTGGCCGTTGAAACGGCCAAAGAATTCATGGACCGTAAGCACAACCAATTGTCCGCTTAGGTCCACGACCAATTTCTAGATTTGGGCCTGTTGTGATGTAGATCACGGGAGGCCTTTTTCGTAAGGTGATACTATGACCCAAATCATTGATGCAGAACTGACCGAAAATGGGCTGACGGAATTGTCTGCTGGTCGGATTCTTTTGATCGCTTGTGGTGCACTGGCGCGCGAAATCTTGGACCTGAAAAAGGCCAATGGCTGGGATCACATGGACCTGACCTGTTTACCTGCCAAACTGCATCTGTATCCCGAAAAGATCACTGAGGCTGTGATCGAGTCAGTGGCTAAACACCGCGCATCATACGACGAAATCTTTGTTGTTTACGCTGATTGTGGAACCGGTGGATTGCTGCAAACCGCCTGTGATAACATGGGTGTACAGATGGTTGCAGGCCCACACTGTTACAGTTTTTTTGAGGGAAATGAACGCTTTGCAGGCATAAGTGAAAGTGAATTTACAGCCTTTTACCTCACTGATTTCTTGGTCCGCCAGTTTGAGGCCTTCATCATCAAACCGATGGGCCTGGACCGTCACCCAGAACTGCGCGACATGTATTTTGGGAACTATGAGAAACTGGTCTATCAGGCTCAAACAGATGATCCCGCCCTGACAAAAAAGGCCAAAGAGGCCGCTGAAACCCTTGGCCTCGCGTTTGAACGCCGCCTCACTGGATACGGTGATCTAGAAGTGACCTTAAAGGCGCTTTAACCGGCTGAAGCCACAAGACGAATACGCTCAATCATCGCACGCACGCCGTTAGAACGCTGCGCTGACAAGTGATCGTTCAGCCCAAGTCGTGCCATTTCGCCGTGTGCATCCACGGCCAAAACCTCTTTCAGGGTCAAACCGTTGTATAACTTGCGCAATACCGCAACCAAGCCGCGCACGATCATCGCATCGCTTTCGCCGTCAAAGGTAAATACGCCGTCTGAAACCGTTGGATGAAGCCATACTTGACTTGCACACCCGTCCACTTTGGTTGCCGGTGCCTTAAGCGCATCAGGTAAAGAATCCATCGCTTTGCCCATATCGATCACAAACCGATAACGGTCTTCCCAATCTTCTAGGAATTCAAAATCTTCAACGATCTCTTCAAAGTCAGGACTGGCCATCGTACCCTCATCTACTATGTAACAGACAGGTAGTGCGCACCTCCCCAAAGGTCCACACCCTTTTCAGGCCACACTCTTCCCAACGCCATCACAATAGGCTACCAAATACGAAAACAACATTTCGGGCAGCCTTATGCGTATTTTGACCACAGCAGTTCTTATTTCAGCCATATCCCTCAGCGCTTGCGGTGCAATCCGTGAAAGCGCTGTAAATCCGATAAACTGGTTTGGTAAAGGCCGCGCAGCAAAAGCTATTTCCGAACAAGCAGAGCCGACCAACCCGCTGATCGCTGAGGCAAAGAGCGGTCTTTTCAAAATGAACCGAGACCGCGATGCAATTTATCTTGGAACGCCGATCGATCAGGTCACCAATCTAGTGATTGAACGTGTTCCAGGTGGTGCGATCATCCGCGCGACTGGCCTAACAGCTGTCCAAGGCGTTTTTCAGGTTCAGCTAACTCCAGCAACAGAGGACGAGACACCAGTTAATGGTGTTTTGACATATCGTTTGGAAGGCATTCGGCCTCCATCTGCACGCGCTGTCGGTTCAACGCATACACGCACAGTTGTCGCAGCACGTGCTTTGACAGACCAAGAGCTGTCAGGCGTTCGCACAATTCGTGTCGAAGCTGCACGCAACGCGCAAACCTCACGCCGCCGTTAATTCATTCGCAAATACAAACACGGAAACTGGCCGAATCATTTGATCCCAGCCCATTCAATCAGTCGAGTGGAACAACTTTCACGTCATTTCCAACAGCAGCTAATGCTATCTTGCCTTCGCAAAGGCGCAAGGCGTCCTCACCAAAAACTTCTGCACGCCAACCAGAAACAGCAGCAACATCGCGCATACCGCCCGCCATCGCATCCAAATCAGCCGCCGATGCGATCAACTTGGCCGCAACACCGGCGCTTTCGGTTTTTGCTTTCAGCAAAACACGCAGCAAATCAGCCAATGCTGGGTTTACCTGCAGCTTCTCACGCCCACCCACTGGCTTTGGCGCACGGTCCGCAGGCATTCCAACTCCTTTAGCAACAGCCGCTAAAATACCATCAGCAATGTCGCCGCGGCGCGCTTCACGCAGCAGAAGACGTGACCGACTTAGGTCTTCCATGGTTTTAGGCTTGTTGCTAGCCAGTTCGACCAATGCATCATCCTTATAAACGCGGTTGCGCGGAACATTCCGGCTTTGCGCGTATTCTTCGCGAAATACAGCCAACATTTGAACAACGGCCATGAACTTGGCCGTAGATGTGCGGGTCTTAACCCGTTTCCATGCGTCAATCGGCTTGATGATATAGGTGTCAGGGTTGGTCAATATGCTCAGCTCTTCTTGGACCCAGTGGCTGCGGTTGTTTTCTTCCAATTTCTTGGCAAGGAACTCATAGACCTGACGCAAGTGTGTCACATCACCAATAGCGTAATTTTTTTGCGCATCAGTCAAAGGACGGCGTGACCAATCGGTGAAGCGAGACGATTTATCGACCTGCTCACGCGCGATCTTTTTCACCAGTGTCTCATAGCCAACCTGTTCGCCAAAGCCACAAACCATCGCGGCAACTTGGGTATCGAACAACGGCTCAGGAAACACTTGTGCATCCACAAAGAATATTTCGAGGTCTTGGCGAGCCGCATGGAATACTTTGACAACAGAAGTGTCGCGGAAAAGCTCGTAAAGCGGCTCAAGTGATAGTCCTTCAACCAACGGATCGACCAAAACCGCGTTGCTGGCATCTGTGCCGGGCATAGCGAGCTGAATAAGACAAAGTTTGGAATAGTAAGTGCGTTCACGCAGGAACTCTGTGTCGATCGTGACGTAGTCATGTTGACGGGCTTCAGTGCAATATTCGGCCAAAGCCTCAGTCGTTGTAATAGTGATCATGCGTTATTTGTCGTCCACAAAGTTAATATTTGAGATGTGGGTACACCATCGCACAAACGAATACCAGCATCGCAATCTACAGGTACAACACCGACGTCATGCCGACGCAATACCGGCGTAATAAAGCAGGGTATAATTTATGTTCTTGGACCAATATCCGGGCTGCCAAAGTATCAGGGGTATCACCATCCAAAACGTCTATTTTGGCCTGTCCCCAAATAGGCCCGTCATCCAGAAGCGGTGTCACTTCATGAACCGTACAGCCATGGGTTTTGTCACCCGCTTCCAAAGCGCGCGCATGGGTATTCAGTCCCTTATATTTAGGCAAAAGAGATGGATGGATGTTCAGCATCTTGCCATGCCACGGGGTCACAAAACCTGCAGTCAAAACCCGCATAAAACCTGCCAAACAGATCATATCAGGGGAATGTCGGCCTAACGATTTGGACAGCTCCGCCTCAAACGCGGTACGGTCTTTGCCAAAGGGACGGTGGTTCACAACCTCAGTCGGGATCCCCTGTTCATTGGCCCATGCAATCCCGCCAGCATCATAGTTATTTGAAACAATGACACATGGACGCGCAGGGTGATCACCCTGCATATCCTGCACCAATGCCTTCATATTTGATCCACCGCCGGAGACAAATATGGCAACCCGTTTTGTCACAGAAGCGAACCTGTGTAAGAGACGCATTCGCCATTATTAACATGACCCATTTCGACAATACCGTGACCTGCATCAGCAAATGCGGCGCGTGCTACATCGATTTTATCGGCTGGAACAACAGCGATCATGCCGATGCCACAGTTGAAGGTTTTGAGCAATTCAGCCTGCGCCATATCACCCTGTTTTGCCAACCATTTGAACACTGCAGGCAACTCCCAAGCGTCCAAATTAATGTCAGCACCCATGCCCAGAGGCAAGATGCGCGGTAGGTTTTCAGTTAGGCCGCCACCCGTGATGTGAGCCAATGCATTGACGTCCTGCATCGCAGCAACGGCGCCTTTGACATACAATGTTGTGGGGGCCAACAGGGCTTCACCCAATGTTCCACTTGCCCATGGGCAATCATAGCCCCATGCAAGACCGGAGTGTTCTACCAGTTTGCGTACAAGGGAGTAACCGTTTGAGTGCACGCCCGAGGACGTAAGACCCAACAAAACATCGCCCACATTCACACCCTTGGGCAATTCAGCACCACGTTCCATCGCACCAACAGAGAAACCCGCCAAATCAAAATCGCCCGCAGGATACATCCCCGGCATTTCAGCCGTTTCGCCGCCGATCAATGCACAGCCAGATAGTTCACAACCCTTTGCTATACCCTCAATAATACGGGTCGCTTGGTCTAGCTCTAGCTTGCCAGTCGCGAAGTAGTCTAAAAAGAACAGTGGTTCCGCCCCTTGGCAGACCAGATCATTGACGCACATGGCAACCAGATCGATACCAACGCCATCCACGTTGCCTGTATCAATCGCGATGCGCAGCTTGGTGCCAACGCCGTCTGTTGCAGCCACTAGGATTGGGTCTTTGTACCCTGCACCTTTAAGATCGAACATCGCGCCAAAGCCGCCAAGACCTGACATCACTCCAGGGCGTGTCGTGCGCTTGGCAGCTGGTTTGATACGATCAACCAGTTCGTTGCCCGCATCAATATCGACACCTGCGTCTGCATAGGTGATCCCGGTTTTTTGAGTGCTCATGGGCGTGGCTCCAGCGTTAAAAAAGACTATGGCCGCGAGTTACGACATTGTAGCGATTTGTGCAACGCTAAGGCTTGACCTTCGTACATACCCCGATTACCCAGAGCGTATGGCGGGCCTGTAGCTCAGTTGGTTAGAGCAGAGCGCTCATAACGCTTTTGTCGTAGGTTCAAGTCCTACCGGGCCTACCATAATCCCCGATATACCAAATGGTTACCCTAATACGGTTTCGGGTGATCCTTAGGCTAAACGCTTCCTCATTTAGTATCGCAAGTGCCCGTTTCTAAACACTACCCAGCTGTGGAAATTATAAAAAACTTTAACAAGCCCGATCACGCAAACAACCTAATAATCAACGTGCAATCACTATGTCCGCACGCAAGCCACCCAAACGCTCGCTTTCTCCCAATCGCAACACACCACCATGGGCACGTGCGATATCTGTAGCAATCGCTAGCCCAAGACCAACACTTCCACCCTTGTCCTGATTGCGCGACGGGTCTAGCCGCGTAAATGGACGCTGGGCTTCTGCACGGCGATTTTCAGGGATACCCGGACCATCATCTTCTACCCGTAGACGCAAGAACTTGTCGGTCAGGTCCATAGAAACTTCGACTTTTGAGCCATAGCGCACAGCATTTCCTATCAAATTATCCAGCGCACGACGCATACTACCAAGACGTAACATAACAGTGCCCTCGCCCTCGCTATGAACCAATGACACCTCGCGCTCTGCGCGTGCGCAATTAGCAACGACTTGTTCGATCCATGTGTTTACTGCGACCGCCTCAGGTTCCGTCGCCTGCCCATCTTTCGAAAATTCAAGGAAGGCGTCTATCATGCCCTGCATCTCATCAACGTCTTGCTCCAACGGCTCACGCTCGTCATCATCCAGCATCGCAAGCGCCAAACGCATACGCGTTAACGGCGTGCGCAAATCATGACTGACCCCCGATAACATCAATGTCCGGGTTTCAATTTGGCGTTCAATTCGGTTGCGCATATCCACAAATGCAGTACCCGCGGAACGCACCTCTGTTGCACCAGTTGGTGAAAACGGCATGTTGCGCCCTCGTCCAAAGGCCTCGGCTGCCGTTGCCAAGCGCTTAATCGGGCGCAATTGGTTACGTAAATAGATCAGAGCAATCAGCGTGAAAAGAAACCCATAGAACATCATATTTACAAACAACTGATGGGGTTTAGCGGCTGAAATACGACCCCGATCAAACACAATCTCTTTTGCTTGACCGTCGACATCTGCAACCAAACGAACAAAATCATCATTAAAAAGGTCGATCACTTTGATCTGAGGTAAAATTTTGGTCAGGTTTCGGGTAATAATAACACCTGAAAAGTCGTACCAAAGGCGTGTGTTGGGCTCCGCCAGTGTATCACGCGAAACGTTAGAAAGCTTTATATCGAGAACGTCCAAGGTGGTTTCAGGTACACCTGACAATACCAACTCAACCTCACGCGCGACAGTCGTGGACATTTGCATCGTGACGCCTTCAAAGTGGCGCTGCATGAAAACAATCGTAACAACCAGCTGCAAGACTACAACAGGCAGCATAAGGATCAATGCTGCACGTCCATATAAACTGCGCGGCATATAGTGTTTGAGCCATTTAAAGATCATAACTAAACCATACGCATCTCAAGCCCCAAGCGAAAGACCCATCCCATGACGCCACCAGATGATTTCGATCCCCAAGTAGGCTTAGCTGAGGCCCTTGAAGCCGGGGTGCGCCGTATCGTGGCCCCTAACCCTTCCCCGATGACCTACCGTGGAACCAATACCTATCTGGTGGGCACATCGGATCTTGCGGTAATTGATCCGGGGCCAGATGACAAAACCCACCTTCAGGCAATTCTGGATGCAGTTGGATCAGGTCAAAAGATCACACATATCATCGTGACGCACACACACCTTGATCACTCCCCCCTTGCGCGCGCTCTCGCCAAATCAACAGGTGCACCCATCATAGCATTCGGGGATGCCACTGCAGGACGCAGCGAGGTAATGATCAAACTCGCTGAAACAGGCATGGTTGGAGGCGGCGAAGGAATCGATCACGACTTCAAACCGGATGATATCGTCGAGGACGGTGATTATATAAACGGTAGCGACTGGCAGCTTGAAGTCATCCATACGCCGGGCCATATCGGCAATCACATCTGTTTGGCATGGAAGGACCTTTGCTTTACCGCCGATCACGTTATGGGCTGGGCCAGCTCACTGGTATCGCCGCCAGACGGAGATCTGACAGATTTCATGGAATCCTGCGCAAAATTAGAAGATCACGATTGGAGAATCTTTTACCCAGGTCATGGTGGCCCCGTCGCCGATCCCGCAGAGCGCCTAGATTGGCTGATTGAACACCGTCTCAACCGTGAGACGTCCATTCTGGAAATTCTTGAGGAAGCACCTGCCACAGCACAAGAGTTGGCAAAGGCTATATACACAGAAACGCCACCAGCGTTGCTGAGTGCTGCAACGCGCAACGTTCTTGCGCATCTAATTGATTTGGTGGGACAATCTGAAGTATCGCCTCTAGGGAAACTATCTGAAAACACCCAATTCATTCGATTGTAAGCTTGAAGATAAATTATTTTTGATAAATGCAAAAAAGGCTCTGGACGAGGCAAAACACCCTCGCTATATCACCCTTACCGTTCCGGCGTAGCTCAGCGGTAGAGCAGTTGACTGTTAATCAATTTGTCGTAGGTTCGATCCCTACCGCCGGAGCCAATTAAATCAACACCTTAGCGAATTCTCGCAAGGTGTTTGTTTTTTCCCAACCAGACATAGAGCCAAACAGATAAACGTTAAACAACGTCAATTATCGTTAATAGAAACTTGATTTAGATTGCAAGATCCACCAAGCGCACGCACGCCTGCGCCTCGATGGGGTCAGTCGGAACTTACGGTAACAAAGTAGATAGCCCAAAAAAAAGAAACCCTATTGGCGGGGGAGATACCCCCATCAATTTATTTAAAGAATGCGTTTCTTGATTGTTTTAAATTTCAGACATTTGGCCTAACACAGAGCCAACATTTTCATCAATCAATTGAGCACCCTCTTCATGGTTTCTTTTGCGTTCTTCTAGAACCGATCCACGCTCTTCATGAAAATCAGCTTCACTTGCATAAGTAGTAACCGAGCCATGATGATTATCGTCAATTTAGAATAAGACAGTATCCTCAGCAATCATATTTGGCCTGCGGCCTCGTAACCAATCTTGGACAAAAGCAGCTTCAGGCACACCATCTTTCCAAAACCATTTACTACACACTACATACTTGGTCATCGTATCACTCCTTTATCAATGAATGCATTTCACTTTTTGTTAAGCGTTAGCTGGCACGTATGCCTTCAGAATACGCTGGGCTGCTGCGACTACTGGCGCGTTATCAATGCATTCATGAACTTCCAGACTTGAAAAAGTACCAGAAGCGTGAGCTGCAGCCATGACGCCCATCATTGTCGCCGCATCAGGCACATTGAAATCGACAATAATATCCATTCTTCCGCGCATAAAACTTACATGATTAACAGAACCACCAGCTGCTTCAGCAACCGCCTTGACTGCGGCCATTCTATCCGAGCCGCCAATTATGCCCTTTGCTCCTTCTGAGTTGTAGGCACCCATCATTATCGCTCTAATCGACATTCTTCTCTCTCCCTTGCTGTTCACATGTATCTTAATGATACCATTATTCTCATAAAATATCAAATTTTGAACTTGTACCAGTTCATCCGGTATCAATTTCCAGACAACACATTATTTCGAAGCATCTATTTGGGCTGATGCATACCTTCCTACTAGCAATGGATTTGCAGATTATGCTGTGTTTTGCAAGAAGGGTTGCGAACGTGTATGTCTGCTTTGGGCCTCTCTTTGGCATTCCGATGAACCACTCAGTGATTTTTTTGTGAATCGATAATTCTTGATAGATAGCCCCCTATCATATGTGTCATATTTAGACACAAAATATGACACATATGATAGGTATTGCGCGATAAGCTTTCCTTCGGATCGGAAAACCAGTCCAACCTCAACCAGCTTATTCATGCTTACACACAGCGCCTATCACTCCCGTCTGTCACCCTTGTCCCGCAATAGGCACTGCAAGGGCTGGGTGTAGGGTTAGATTGGATGTGAAGGGGCGTGGAATTTCAATTATTTCCTGTCGGTTGATTGGCATAAATAAAGCTATCAAAATCAAATCCAAAGACACAAGATGACAATTGAAATAATCAGAGACAATATCGAGACTGTGCCGCTCAACAATCAGGATTAAGCATTGTACATCTTGGAAGAATTGCCTTCATGGTTAAGAGGAAATGGGAGGATTGAAGATGGCATTAACAGCAATAATAGAAGAGCATGGTGGACCAGAACAGTTTAAATTGGTGGATCTTGATGTAGGCGAGCCAGGTAATGGCGAAGTCCGTATTGCTCATAAAGCTGTGGGACTGAATTTCATTGATGTGTACCAGCGCACTGGACTTTACCCAATGCAATTACCCCATCCGATGGGCATGGAAGCCGCAGGAGTGATAGAGGCAGTGGGCGAAGGTGTTACTCATCTTAAAGCCGGTGATCGTGCCGCCTATGCATCGAACCCGCCCGGCGCTTACTCGGAGGCACGCATCATGCCTGCCGCTCAGGTTTGTCCGCTGCCTGATGGCATCTCATTTGAGGAAGGTGCCGCGATGATGCTCAAGGGTATGACTGTGGAGTATTTGTTTCACCGTACTTCACCTTTGAAATCGGGTGATACCGTATTGTTCCATGCAGCAGCAGGTGGTGTGGGTCTTTTAGCGTGCCAATGGGCGCGCTCTGAAGGAATCACATTGATTGGAACTGCAGGAACAGATGAAAAATGCCAGCTTGCTCAGGATCATGGAGCAGCCCATTGCCTAAATTACCGCAGTGGCGATTGGGCTACGCAAGTGCGCGACTTGACAGGTGGTAAGGGCGTCGATGTAGTAATGGATGCTGTGGGCAAAGACACCTTTGAAGGATCACTCGATTCGCTGAAGCCATTAGGCATGATGATATCTTTCGGAAATGCTTCGGGGGCGGTTCCCCCTTTTGACATAGGTATTTTAGGAAAAAAGGGTTCGCTGAAAATGACGCGCCCAACGCTGTTCACGCATATTTCTGATCATGAAACATGTCAGGAAATGGCGAAAAACCTTGCCACAAAAGTACTGTTAGGGGATATGAAAATCAACATTGGCCAGCGGTTTGCTTTAAGTGATGTGGCAAAAGCTCATGAAGCTCTAGAGGCGCGCAAAACAACAGGCTGTACCGTGCTGGAAATCTAAATTTAATTTAGGATCGTCGCATCGTTTGTATCTCTTGATTGTAAGTACTGGGCGCAGAAAATTTGTTGCTGACGCCTTGGGTGAATATTGAAGAGGACATTAATCGCAACCATTGTCAGCTATAGGCGCAGCATGTGCTGGATGTGGAGTTAGGTTGAATGTGTAGGGGGGCTTAGGGATGGTACCCTTACACAACTCAACGGCAAGTGGAGAAATGCAGCTGATCTGTCCACTCTCTGTTACCCAAAATATACGTAATTAACACGAATGCTGAGTGAGACAGAAATATGCCTAGTGATATGGTGACGCTTACAAGGGTAAGGTGATCCAACTGACAAGATCCTGTGACGCAGCGTGCCGCTTGTACTGCCTTTCAACTGCGATAGCCTTCCTGCATGTAAAAGAAAAAACCAAAGGAAGGCTATCATGTCAGAGACAATGAAACAGATCGTCCTCGCTAGCCGCCCCAACGGCGTACCCACTCCCGCCAATTTCCGCCTTGAAGAAGCACCGCTCCCAATACCAGCCGAAGGCGAAGTACTCGTACGCGTCGAGTACATGTCTCTTGACCCATATATGCGCGGCCGCATGGATGACGCAAAATCCTACGCTGCCAACATTCCTGTGGATAGCAAAATGGAAGGTGGCTCGGTAGGCAAGATCATCGCCTCCAACGCAGACGGCTTTGAAATTGGCGATTTTGTCATGGGCAGCTTTGGCTGGGCCACACACTCAGTTGCCACTGCCGTAGGTCTCGCCAAAATTGACCCCCACGCCGCCCCTATTACTTACTCACTGGGTGTCCTTGGCATGCCTGGTTTTACAGGCTGGTACGGCCTCTCAGAGCTGGGTAAACCAAAGAGTGGCGAAACCCTTGTTGTAGCAGCAGCCACTGGCCCCGTAGGTTCTATGGTTGGCCAATTGGCTAAGTCACGTGGCTTGCACACCGTCGGCATCGCAGGTGGTCCCACCAAATGTAAAATAGCCGTCGAACATTTCGGCTTTGACGTCTGTCTTGACCACCACGCCTACGCTACGGCTTCCGAACTGCGCAAAGCCATCAAAGAAGCCGCTCCCCAGGGCATTGATATCTACTTTGAAAACGTCGGCGGCAAAGTTCTTGAGGCCGTCATGCCCCTGATGAACCAACATGGCCGCATCCCTGTCTGTGGCATGATCTCATGGTATAATGAGGGCGGCCTTGGTGCTGATGCTGTAGAGAGAACCCTCACAGCTCCTAAAATTTGGCGTACTATTCTGGTAAATTTCTTGAGCGTGAACGGCTTTATCATCTCAAACCACTGGAACCGCATGGGTGATTTCCACAAAGAAGTCGGCCCAATGATTGCAAACGGCACCGTCAAAGTCCAAGAAGACATTACTATCGGCCTAGAGAACGCTCCCGACGCCTTCATCAAACTCTTGACAGGCGGTAATATAGGCAAAGCCATCATAAAAGTTATCTAACGTAACTTCAGGCGTATAACCTCGCGCAGCTGTGCCTACAAAATCTACACTTAGGGCCAATCACCCCCGTCTGGCAACCTTGTCACACAAAAGGCACTGCGGGGGTTGAGTGTGTAGGGCGGCAGATGCTGCGAATAATGGTTTGGACAAGTAGGCGTAGTTCACTAGTTTGGTTTTTATGGACAACTACCTGCACCCAGCCAATGCGCACAAACAACGTTGCCCTAGGTGCCAGTCCCCACTGAACACAGTTGTGGTTCATGGTCATGAGCAGTGTGTGGTCTGTCGGTCTAACATCTTCGAGTGCTGTTCAGGCGACACCTGTGAGACAGACCATAACTTGGCTGTTGGTTATAAGCGGGGTTAGGGATGAGAAGTGCGGTGCTGATCGAATTGGTTATCCTTTACCGATACTTCGCTAAACTATTTGGTACGATCAAAGCGATATCTCCATGTTTTAATCGAAAACTGACATGATTTGGTCTAATGGTTTTTTCATTTTTGCAACGCTCGGAACGGTTGCCTCAGGTGCAGGATGTCCAACAGCCAGAATCATCACCGGTTTTTCAGAACCAGGCCGCCCCAAAAGCCTATTGAGAAATTTCATTGGATTAGGTGTATGAGTGAGACTGGTCAAACCTGCGTGATGTAGCGCAGAAATCAGAAAACCCGTTGCGATGCCAACGCTTTCAGGCACGTAGTAGTTTTTGTAGCGCGTGCCGTCTGCAAATTCGCCCCAACGCTGCGCGAAGATGATGATCAACCAAGGCGCTAAATCAAGATGAGGCTTGCTGGCGTCTGTTCCAATCGGCTCTAGCGCTTTGATCCATTCATCGCCAGCTCCACCCGCATAGAACTTTTTTTCTTCTTCCTCAGCCGCGAGACGGATTTGGTGTTTCACATCCACGCTTGAGATCGCCACAAAGTGCCAAGGCTGGTGGTTCGCACCCGATGGAGCCGATCCCGCAGCCATAATCGCCGCGTCAATCACAGCCTGAGGTACAGGCGTCGGGACAAAATCGCGCACCGAATGACGTTTGCGCATAAACTCCAAATGCGCTTTGGCCGCTTTAACGCTGTCATTTGCATTCATCTCGACCCGGTCGGGCAATTGGACAGCGCTGTAATCTAATTTTTCTTTGGCGAACACGTTAAGTTCCTTTTGCTCAAAGCTGTTTTCCACAACTGTTTTTGAGATGTGGCATTTTAGTACCCGAAATCGCGAGCATATTCCAGATGAAGGCGTACCCAGGGCGAGTTCTTATCCTGTCACAGATTGTTTGGGCTGCTGTCTCGCAACAACAGCAACCAGCGTATTTAAGCTTACACATAGCGCCTATCACGCCTATCACCCCTGTCTGCCACCAATGCCACTCAAAAGGCACTGCAGGGGCTGGGTGTGGGGTTAGATTGGATGTATGGGTCTGCAGGAACGCCATCTTGATTCACGTACTTATTTAAAGCTAAACCGTGGCGCTGTTCTGGCTGAGTGGCGTCAATTACTGAGCGCATAGATTAGGCTGTGCCAGCAATCCAATTCTAGGTATCAGTTGTTACAATTCTTTAATCCGCCTTGATTATCATTGTAGTTGGAAACGGTATGTCGA
>CAJJAR010000040.1 GCA_905182105.1 uncultured Paracoccaceae bacterium | reverse complement strand
AACGCAGCAAGACATCAGACAAACCAGGCCCAAGATCGGCCATCGCATCGGCCACACGCTTGCGCGCGGCGAACGGTCCATCGCCAACACCACTGTCGGGTGCAAAACCACCGCATCCACCGGATGTAAAAAATCGATCCAAATTTTGAGCGACCCTTGGTCCCTTTTGGGCCAACTCAAAATATTCACGCAGTCGTTCACCAACGTTGACCAACTCGCCACTTAAGAAGGGTTTCCCATCTTTGTCCCGAAGATGTGACAACTCAGTTAAGGGAGATCCAGACAGGTTATAACGCATCCGCTTCGGCCGACCTGTGTCAGTATCAGGCAGTGTCTTTTCACCCTATTAGCGATGCTGATCTGCGTACTCTTCGGGTTCGCCAGCATTCACAAATGGTGAACTTTTCAGCATTTTGCTCAACGCAGGCCGCCCTACAGTCGTGATTTGATACCGCACGATCCAGCCTGATGTTTGCGGTGCGATCCAGTTTTTCAGCGCCATAGCTTGCGCAATATCGCGTTCAACCACCGCTTTTCGATTGCTCTGGCCGTTGGCCACCATCACGCACAACAACTGCTTTGTCCATGTCAGTAGCCACGGCTAAAACGGCTCCCTTCTCACAAAGACGCCACAAAATACGCATCGCCTCTTGCTCAAGAATTGTCTCATCAGTCGTAATTTTTGTATCAAAACTCATATCAATCGTTTCCTTAGATAGGGACACAGACCATTCACGGGAGGTGTCGAAATAGTGGGTGCCAAGTCTGTGTAGGACGGCGTCATCCAACAGATCATCGCTGCGGGTCTCAACCTTGCGAATTTGGCGTAAAATCGTAGAGTCAGGCACCCCGTCATTCGAGCCAACGCACGTATAGGAAGTCCCGCTTGGGTATATGCAAGATAGATCTGTGCAGGCATCGGAACCCAGCTGGGCAAAGATGTTGCCGTCGCAATATGTTGCTTAATGTCCATTTTATATGTCTCCCTCATAAGAGACACGGCGGTTACCCACCACTTATCCCCAGCTTTATCCACATACCCTATGGTTGCGTTTGTTAATTGTTGGTTAACAGCGTTAACAATCTTCATCATTGTTTCCAAAGTGAAAACAGTCATGAACCTTGCGCACTTAGCCCAGTAGGCAAACGCAACACCCTGAAAACCCATGTCATAAATTCTGAATTGCTGGGTCAACTTACCCACAGATCAAAAGTGCAAAGGGGTTTCAAATGCAAGACGCCTTAACAATCTTACACAAACTACGTCGTCCAAAAATGCTGATGCGTGCAGCGCAAATTGGGGTTGCTGAATACAAACGCGTAGCACATCTGCCACGCCTTTTAGGTTACGGGCGTATGCCGAAACAATCCGAAGCTATTCTAAAGTTGATTGAGATTGAGAAAAATCTAAAAGCACTGCGCAAAGCAGGCGAATCCGCCGACAATCTGCTGCGCCATATCGATGTGATGATCGCGATCGTGGGAGAGGCACGCGATTTACGCGCCTCTCAACCAAAACCTGTCAGCTGACTACATAAAGGAGTCAGGTTCGGCTTCTTTACGTTTTGCAATGTAGTCATTCAGACCGTCTGCAATGCCTTGATCCAATGGCGGCTGAACATAGTCGTTCAACATTTTCTCAACACGGACAGTTGCTAATGATTGCGTATCGCGCGCGCCTTCATCTTCCCACGTCTCGAATGGTTTGTAGTCCAACAGGTCTGACTTCCAGAACGCATCCTTAAAGTTGGCTTGCGTGTGTGCGCAGCCCAGGTAGTGCCCACCGGGCCCAACTTCGCGGATCGCATCCATAGCTTGTGCGTTCTCGTCAATTTCAACACCGCGTGCAAGGTGATGCAACGCACCCAACTGGTCCGCATCCATTACGAATTTTTCAAACGAGCTGACCAATCCACCCTCAAGCCAACCACAAGAGTGCAGCATGAAGTTCACACCTGCCAAAAGGCCCATGTTCAGACTATTTGATGTTTCATACGCAGCCTGTGCGTCTGGTAATTTGGAGCCAGTGAAACCGCCAGATGAACGATACGGCAATCCCATGCGGCGGGCCAACTGCCCTGCACCATATGTGATGTGCGCAGCCTCAGGTGTACCGAAGGTTGGCGCACCAGAGTTCATGTCGATTGACGTTACAAAGGCACCCATAATAACTGGGGCACCAGGACGAATCAATTGGCTGTATGCAATGCCAGCCAGCGCTTCAGCCATCACTTGGGTCAAAGTACCTGCCACAGAAACTGGTGCCATAGCCCCACCAACGATAAACGGCGAAACGATACAGGCCTGATTGTTTTGTGCGTAAACTTCAAGCGCACCCATCATAACATCATCAAACGTCATCGGTGAGTTGATGTTGATCAGGCTGGTCATGACCGTGTTCTTTTGAACAAAGTCTTTGCCAAACAGGATGCTGGCCATGTCTACGCTGTCTTGGGCGCGGGATGGTTCGGTCACGGACCCCATGAACGGTTTATCTGACAAGGTCATGTGCGCGTGAAGCATGTCCAAGTGACGTTTATTCACTGGCACATCTGTAGGCTCGCATACCGTACCACCAGAGTGGTGCAGCCATTTGGACATATAGCCCAGTTTTACGAATTTCTGAAAATCCCCGATGGTCGCGTAACGGCGCCCACCTTCTGCGTCACGCACAAATGGAGGGCCATAAACTGGAGCAAGCACCAAATTTCGGCCACCAATTTCGACATTACGCTCTGGGTTGCGGGCATGTTGGGTGAACATAGATGGAGCTGTTGCACATAGTTTGCGCGCTAGACCTTTTGGAATACGAACCCGTTCACAGTCAATGTCTGCACCCGCATCAGCCCAACGTTTTAGAGCGGCAGGATTATCAAGGAAGTTAACGCCAACTTCTTCTAGGATCTGTTCGGCGTTTGCCTCGATGATACAAAGCGCTTCTTCCGTCAGAACCTCAAAGTTTGGGATGTTGCGTTCAATGTATTTTGCCGTTTCAAAAGACACTGCTGTTCGTGCTGCACGACGTGCTGCACCGCCGCCACCGCGTCCGCGTCTTGCTGGAGTTGCTGCTTCAGACATGATGATCCCCTTTGTATCGACATTACTTGATTGGCTGATACCTGAGTGCCGCCTGATGTCACCCCGAATTTGCGGCGATGCTGGGAAAAAAGCGACATCTGTGCGACTTCGCGACCTATCACCCTAAAAACTTGTAATTCCGTGTTGCAAAGCCGCCTTCAAACCCTTGCCAGCACCGCCACATCTGCATATTGCAGATCGCATGACAAACATACATGACCGCCTTCTCATCATCGACTTTGGTAGCCAAGTGACGCAATTGATTGCGCGTCGCCTGCGTGAACTGAACGTCTATTGCGAAATTCACCCTTATCAGAACGTGACAAACGCGTTTTTGGCCGAATTCGCGCCAAAAGCTGTGATCCTTTCGGGTGGTCCCGCCTCTGTCATCAATGAAGGGTCGCCGCGCCCGCCATCAACTGTGTTTGATCTCAATGTTCCGATCCTAGGAATTTGCTATGGTCAGCAAGTGATGATGGAAGTCTTGGGTGGTAAGGTCGAAAGTGGCCATGGCACTGCAGAGTTTGGTCGTGCGTTTGTGACGCCAGAAGCTGAAAAACTGGCACTGCTTGATGGCTGGTTTGAAGACGACAAAGAACAAGTCTGGATGAGCCACGGCGATCACGTATCCAAAATTGCACCGGGCTTTGAGGTCTATGGCACCTCCCCGAACGCACCATTTGCGATCACAGCTGATACGTCACGCAACTTCTTTGCGGTGCAGTTCCACCCTGAAGTTCACCACACGCCAAACGGGGCGAAATTGTACGAGAACTTTGTCAAGATGGCAGGGTTCAAAGGCGATTGGACAATGGGCGCTTATCGCGAAGAGGCAATTACCAAAATCCGTGAGCAAGTGGGTGACGCGAAAGTTATCTGTGGCCTTTCCGGCGGTGTCGACAGTTCAGTAGCCGCTGTTTTGATCCACGAAGCCATCGGCGATCAACTTACTTGTGTGTTTGTTAACAATGGGTTGCTGCGCAAAGATGAAGCCGAAGAAGTCATCACCATGTTCCGTGACAACTACAACATGCCGTTCATTTATGCGGACGAACGCGAGTTATTCTTGGGCGAGTTGGATGGCCAAAGAGATCCAGAAACCAAGCGCAAGATTATTGGTAAGCTGTTCATTGACGTTTTCCAGAAACATGCGGCTGAAGTTGGCGGCGCTAAATTCTTGGCCCAAGGTACGCTGTACCCTGACGTCATCGAGTCCGTATCCTTTTCTGGCGGTCCATCCGTGACCATCAAATCGCACCACAATGTGGGCGGTTTACCTGAAAAAATGGGCCTTAAGCTGGTTGAGCCGTTGCGCGAGTTGTTCAAAGACGAAGTACGTGAGCTTGGCCGCGAACTTGGGCTTCCAACTGGTTTCATCGGTCGTCACCCCTTCCCTGGCCCTGGTCTTGCGATCCGCTGTCCTGGTGAAATTACCCGTCCAAAACTGGAAATCCTGCGTGAAGCAGATGCAATCTACATCGATCAGATCCGCAAGCACGGCCTGTATGACGAAATCTGGCAAGCTTTCGTTGCTATCTTACCGGTGAAAACCGTTGGGGTTATGGGTGACGGCCGCACTTATGATTTCGCCTGCGCCCTGCGTGCGGTGACGTCTGTGGACGGCATGACAGCGGATTATTATCCGTTCAGTCACGAATTCCTTGGCGAAACCGCAACGCGGATTATCAACGAAGTACCCGGCATCAATCGTGTGACGTATGACATCACATCCAAGCCTCCGGGTACGATTGAGTGGGAATGATCCCTAGCCAACTCACGATTCCGGCGAGAAGGCTATAAGTTATGAAGCCCGTCCTCAAAGCTGCCATATGGATGACAGGTGCAATTGCATCCTTTTCTACGATGGCAGTCGCTGGGCGGGAAGTTAGCTTTGCCCTTGATACGTTCGAAATCATGCTGTTTCGCAGTGTCGTTGGCGTAATCATTGTGGTCTTTGCTGCGATAGCATTCGGTACGTTGCGTCAAATCAATCGCCAACAATTTAGTCTGCATTTTGCCCGTAATATTATGCACTTCATCGGCCAAAACCTTTGGTTTTATGCCGTAACCGTGATCCCGTTGGCACAAGTTTTTGCACTGGAGTTCACCTCCCCGATCTGGGTGATCCTGCTTAGCCCTTTGTTACTGGGTGAGCGCATTACGTTAATTCGTGCCGCCGCAGCATTGATGGGGTTCATCGGCATTTTGGTTGTCACCCGCCCCAATATGGCGGGGATTAACACTGGTGTCATTATGGCTGCCTCATCAGCGATCTTCTTTGCTTTCACCATCATCTTTACCAAACGATTGACCCGCACTCAGTCGATCACGTGCATCTTATTCTACCTTACGGTCTTACAGTTGGGATTTGGTCTCATTACAGCTGGGCATGACGGCGATATTGCACTGCCAAATACAGAAACACTCCCGTGGCTTGTTTTGATTGGGGTGGCGGGATTGCTTGGACACTTTTGTATAACAAAAGCATTGGAGATCGCTCCTGCAACCGTTGTGGTGCCAATCGATTTTGTTCGCCTACCTGTCATAGCGATTATCGGGATGCTCGCATATGGTGAAATCCTTGATTTATGGGTGCTTTTGGGCTCAGGAATCATCTTTGCCAGCAATTATTTGAACATTTTGTCAGAAACACGTGGTTCTTCTACCTTGGAATGAAGTCGTGTTGCCCAGTTGCGGCAATGTTCATAAACCGCCCCCTTTTTAACGCAGAGTACCCTAGAGTAAGGATTGCTTTTTAACGCCTCCCTATATTTCCTCTTCGAAAGAAATCAGCACATGGGGAATGTGCGTTCACGGGATTACGACCAATGAAGACACCAATTCTGGCACAAGCATTAGCTTGCTTGCGCTCACTTCATCTGCGGCTTTGGCAGGCGGCTTGGATAGATCAGGGCACCCAACATCTTTAATCTTTAAAAAAGGAAATATGATCGAACTTTGCATCAGTCACGCAAAACAGTCGGTCAGTGGCACCGATATTTCTTTTGCTCTAGCGGGCGTAACAGGTAACGCGACAAGCAACACTGCAAATTCGTTTAATTTACCTAGTGCTGGTAGTCGCTTCGAACTTAATGAAAGCTATCAGCAGGCTTGCTAGTTGACCAACCGTTTGGCCCGAGCGTTCTGTACAGTGCGGATTCGCAATGGCTCAGCGGGACTGCCATAACAGATTCTTCGACAGCTAATACTGGCCTTTTGAGTTACCGTTTCTCTGAAAACGTTTATGTCCACGCCGGCCTAGTTTACCAAAACTTAAAAGCGGATGTAACATTGGGTGGTGCAGCATACGGTCCTCTTAACGTCTATAACGCTGTTTCAGCGGGTATGCGTATCCAGTTCAGCTTCTCGTACTAAAATCTGTAGCCTTTTTTAGGACAGGTTAAATTCCCGCAAGAAACGGGTACCCATGGCGCGGCACACTCACTAGTATTGCTCCATGTCTGATCAAAAATCCCTCTCTGGCCGCGCATGGGCCGAAATGCTAGTGCTTGCACTGATATGGGGGGGATCGTTCTTATCTATACGTATAGCCCTTGATGAAATATCGCCTCTGATGTCCGTGGCCCATCGCGTAACGTGGGCAATGTTAGTTCTTTGGGTCGTTGTCGCGGTGATGCGTATTCCCCTGCCCCGAAATTCCAGAATATGGTTTGCATTTCTTGTGATGGGATTACTGAACAACGTCATCCCGTTCGGTCTTATGGCTTGGGGCCAGTTGCATATAGAATCCGGCCTAACCTCAATTCTGAATGCCTTTACCGCCGTTGTTGGTGTCGTTATGGCGGCGCTTTTCTTTTCAGACGAACGTTTGATGCCACGCAAGATAATTGGCGTGGTGCTAGGGTTCTTTGGTGTTGCAGTTGCGATCGGCCTTGAGAACTTTAAAAATTTTGATTTGCGCAGCTTGGCCCAGCTTGCCGTCATTGGTGGGACAGTCGCTTATGCTGTTGCTGGTGTCTGGGCGCGCAAGAATTTGGTGGGAATGCCCCCGCAATTGGCAGCTGCGGGTATGTTGACGGGCGCCACTGTCATAATGCTGCCTTTGGTTTACTTCGTTGAGGGCCTACCAACGTTTGATCTACAACCTCGAACACTAGTCGCAATTGGGTATTACGCGGTGATTGCAACCGCTGCGGCTTACTTGTTGTATTACCGTGTTTTAGCCATGGCTGGCAGCGGTAACCTAATGTTGGTCACGCTATTGGTCGCCCCAGTTGCCATCACGCTGGGTGCCGTTGTTTTAGGCGAAAAACTGTCGGCCAATGCCCTCATTGGGTTTGTCATTTTGGCCGTCGGTTTGATCATCTTAGATGGGCGGGCTTGGAAAGCACTGCGTGGGTAACACGACTTCCAAGTGATTGACCCAATACCTTCAGCGGTTTAGGACAGAGCAACACTATTTTCGCAGGATTTCACAATGCTTTACCCAACCAAAGACGCATGGGCCGCTGCCCCTAACAAACGGGTTATGGTTTTTGGGATGTCTGGTCTGGGCAAAACGCACATGTCCACTATCCTGCGCGACACTGGCGACTGGTTCCACTACAGCATCGATTACCGCATCGGCACCCGTTACATGGGCGAATACATTGTCAATTCGTGCATCAAAGCAGCGATGGATCACCCATACTTGCGTGAAATGCTGCGTCAGGATGCGATCTATTTGGCGCCCAATGTACACACCCATGACCTGGGAGCTGTATCAACATATTTGGGCAAGCCCGGCGACCTGACCCTTGGGGGTCTTAGCATTGTAGAATATAAAGAGCGTCAGGATCAATTCCGTTCCGCAGAAATAGCAGCGCTGAATGACACTGCATATTTCGCGGATCGCGGAACCAACCTTTATGGCTATCCACATTTCATCTGTGACACGGGTGGTTCCATTTGTGAGTGGGTTGAAGCGACAGACGACAGCGATGCGTTGATGTCCGAATTGAGTGCCAATTGTTTGCCACTCTGGATTAAAGGAGATGACGCCCATACGGCCGAATTGGTACGTCGTTTTGATAAGGCTCCTAAACCAATGGCTTATCAACCAGAATTCCTTACTAAGTCGTGGACAGAGTATCTGAATGAAAACAGTATCTCAGGCGACAAAGTTAATCCAGATTCATTTGTTCGCTGGACCTATGCGCGTGCTCTTGCACACCGCCAGCCCCGTTATGAGGCTATGGCACGCTGGGGCGTTTCGCTGACTGCGGATGAAGTCGCATCTTTAAAGTCAGCTGCAGATTTTGATGCATTAATCGGTCACGCTATCGATCGAATGTGAGGCAAGACCGATATCTGTTTCAGCAACTTGTGATTGCCCTATACTGGAAACAGACGCCCCCTCACCGCTATCTCTGCACTAAGAATATATAATCAGGACTAAAATTATGCCGATCAAAATTCCAGCAACACTGCCAGCCTTTGACGTGCTTTCGCGCGAGGGTGTGTCAGTTATGGACGAAGACGCGGCCGCACGTCAAGATATCCGCCCTTTGCGCATTGCGTTGCTGAACCTGATGCCCAAGAAGATTCAGACAGAAAACCAGTTTGCCCGCCTTATCGGTGCGACGCCTCTTCAAATTGATTTGAACCTAATCCGCATGTCTGATCACAAGACGCGCAATACGGCTGCTGAACATATGGAAAGCTTCTATCGCCCGTTCTCTGAGGTGAAAGACGAGAAGTTTGATGGTTTGATCATCACCGGTGCTCCAATTGAGCACCTCGAGTTCGAAGACGTCGATTACTGGGATGAACTGACCGAAATCATGAACTGGACCCAAACCAATGTGCACTCAACGATGGGTGTATGCTGGGGGGGCATGGCAATGATCAATCACTTTCACAGTGTCAAAAAGCATATGCTTGATGACAAGGCTTTTGGCTGTTTCCGCCACAAAAACCTCGATCCCAGATCACCTTATTTACAAGGATTTTCAGACGATTGCGTTATTCCAACCAGTCGTTGGACTGAAGTGCATCAACCAGAGATCGATGCCAGTGATGGTCTAAAAACTTTGCTTGGAAGCGACGAAGTCGGTCCTTGTGTGGTGCAAGATCCCAAGCATCGTGGCGTCTATATCTTTAGCCATTTTGAATATGACAGCGCGACATTGAAACAAGAATATGATCGTGATGTTGAGGCGGGAACACCAATCAACATTCCGACCAACTACTATCCAGGTGATGATCCATCCCAAGAACCCACCAACCGTTGGCGCAGTCATGCCCACTTGTTTTACGGCAATTGGCTGAACAGCATCTATCAAACGACCCCGTTTGAGATGGATGAGATCGGTGCTTAAGGGCGTCTTTATGCTGATTTTAATGGCAATAGTTTTGGCCGTCGCCATCACCCTGTGGCGTGTAGGGCAAAATGCCAAACGCGCCACAGACCAATTTCCAGCACAGGGAACCTTTGTCGAAGTCGCTGGCCATCCTGTCCATTACGTCGAGATGGGAAGTGGCCCAGCCTTAGTTCTTATCCATGGATCATCGGGCAATACCCGTGACTTCACATTTGGGCTTTCCGAAAAACTAGCTCAATCCTACCGCGTCATCATATTTGATCGCCCCGGTCTAGGTTATACGCCAGAATTGGCACCTTTTGGTGTTTCAGTTACGGATCAAGCAGAGCTATTGGCCTCTGCAACTCTGGCTCTTGGTGCAGACAAACCTATCGTTGCGGGGCAAAGCCTTGGCGGTGCAATTACGCTCGCATGGGCAGTTGCGCGCCCCGATAACATCGCTGCCGCAGTATCAATCTCTGGCGTTGCCTACCCTTGGAAAGGCGAGTTAGATGGGCTGACTAGTGCACTGGCGCATCCGTTCAGCGGTCCCATCTTATCACGGCTTGCATCAGCGTGGGTCAGCGACGAATACGTCGCTAAAAGCTTGAATGAGACGTTCCAACCCCAAGAACCCGTTTCAGGATATGCCGACCACATTGGCATATCACTGATCTTGCGCCCCTCTTCGTTGATGGCAAATGCGCGTCAACGCAAAACCCTAAAGGAAGATCTACGCGCGATAGCGGATCAATACGCCTCTCTCACCCTCCCACTTGAGATCGTGCACGGCGATACGGATACAATTGTGCCACTTCGTGTTCACTCAAAGCGCTTGGTTGAAGACGTGGAAAGTGCAAATCTGGTCACGCTTGAGGGGATTGGCCATATGCCACAGCATCTCTCACATGATGCGGTAATTGCAGCAATTCATCGCGCGGCGTCACGTGCGGGTTTGCGTTAAGCGGCCCACTGCCCCATATAGATGTAAAAAACAGTTACATTAAGGATCCGGACAGTGACCCTACCTTTTGATGGCGGTATCAGTGCGTTTTTCAATTACCTTACACCAGATAGTGTGCGCAGTGCGATTAAGCGCTCTGACAAAAGTGACATCATCAGCACCAGCTATCCACATCAAGAAAGGTTGGCACGTGCGGTCTATAAGGGGCAGTTGGCCAAGTTACAGATCGAACTTGTCAAAATGCAGGCTTAGGCCAAAGAAAGCAGTTCACGTGTTGCTAATGTTTTTGAAGGTCGTGATGCAGCCGGCAAAGGTGGGACAATCAAACAGTTCCGCGAGAACTTGAACCCACGCGGCCCACGTGTTGTTGCTCTGTCTAAACCAACAGAAAAAGAAATGGATAAATGGTATTTTCAACGTTATATTAAACACCTACAGACTGCGGATGGCATGACATTTTTTGACCGAAGCTGGTATAACCGTGGCGTCGTGGAACATGTCTTTGGCTTTTGCAAACCAGAACAGCGCGAAGTGTTTTTCAACCAAGTCAAAGACGTCGAAAAGATGATCAACAGTGACGGTGTACATCTGTTCAAATTCTGGCTGAACGTTGGGCGCGACGAGCAGCTACGCCGGTTCTTGGGCCGCGAAAGCGATCCGCTGAAGCAATGGAAACTAAGCTGGACCGACGTCGAAGGGTTGCAAAAATGGGAAGAGTATTCTGCCGCTATCGCAGAAACGCTTGAGCGTTCTCACAGCGATGTCGCCCCTTGGACAATCATTCGCTCTGATGACAAACGCCGCGCAGGCCTGAATGCAATTCATACAGTTTTGCACGCTTTGGATTACACAAACAAAGACACCAAGGCGATCAGCGACATTGATACAGCCATCTGTGGTGGGCCGGGCATCTGGAATGTCTAAACGCGGCTATCATCACGGCAACCTGAAACAGGCCTTGATCGACGCGGCGTTGACCCTGATCGAGACCAAAGGCCCAACGGGTTTCACGCTGTCCGAAGCGTCTAAAACGGCGGGCGTGACCCCTGCTGCGGTCTACCGACATTTTGACGGACGCGAAGACCTGATCGCCGAAGCTGCGCGTCAGGGTTATGACATGTTTGCTGACCTGATGGAGTTTGCCTATCAATCAGGTCAACCGTCAGCCATGGCAGCGTTTGGGGCAACTGGGCGTGCCTATTTAGCATTCGCGCAAAAATACCCGGGGCACTACATCGCAATGTTTGAAAGTAGCATTTCAGTCAACCGAACACCTGAATTAGCTGCAGCCTCAAAGCGTGCCAATGACGTTTTAGAAAAAGCCGCTGCTGATCTAAGCGAGCATATTCCTGTCGAAAAACGCCCACCCGAATCCATGTTCAGCGCACATATCTGGGCCATGAGTCACGGCGTTGTTGAGCTATTTGCCCGCAATTCACCAGGACACGCATCCCCGTTTTCACCAGAAGACTTGCTAGAAACTGGCATTGGTATTTATTTGCGCGGATTAGGGTTGATTGACGCGGACGATTAAGCCGCCAGTATATGATTCATTACACCCGCTGCGATCTCAAACGATTTAACCCGCGCTGCATGGTCATGGATTTGACCTGTTAAGATCATCTCGTCGGGTTCGTAAATTTCAATCAAACTTTCCAAGTGTTTGCGCACCGTCTCTGGCGAACCTGTTGCCGAAACCCGCAGCATTGGTTCGACGCTGCGCCGCATTCTCTCGCCAATCGCAGCATCAATGTCTTTCACAGGTCGTGGCAGCTTGCCACGGGTACCCGTTTGCATACGCGCGAATGCTTGTTGCATCGAGGTACGTAAGTAAGCACCCTCTTGATCACTATCCGCAGCAAAGACATTGGCTGCCAACATAAAATATGGTTTTGTCAACGTAGCGGATGCCTTGAAGTCACGTCGATAAATGTATGCCGCATCTTCCAACGCCGCAGGCGCAAAATGTGAGGCGAAGGCATATGGCAGACCAAAGTGTGCAGCCAGTTGCGCACCGTACAGTGAAGACCCCAAAATCCATATTGGCACATGCGTTCCCTCACCCGGCAATGCACGTACAGCGGCCTGTGGTTGGGGATCACCCAATAAGGTCATCAATTCATGTACATCAGCGGGGAAGTCATCGCTGCCAGTGCGGCGCAGTGCGTGATAAACGGCTTGGTCCCCACCTGGTGCACGACCAAGTCCCAAGTCAATACGATCACCATGAAGCGTGGCCAATGTCCCAAATTGTTCGGCAATTAGCAAAGGTGCATGATTGGGTAGCATGATACCACCCGCGCCCACACGAATGGTTTTGGTTTGGCTGGCGACATGACCGATCAACACCGAGGTCGCAGCACTCGCAATACCTGCCATGTTGTGGTGTTCGGCCATCCAATAGCGGTAATAGCCCAAGTTCTCAGCTCGTTGAGCAAGATCAACCATATTCAACATCGCTTGGGCCGCTTCTGAACCTTCGGGAACAGGGGCAAGATCAAGGACTGAGAATTTCATAAGTATGTTCCTATTGTTGTACTCAATCTAGGCATACCTAAGGGCAATCACCAGTGGCATGCCCTAAGCAAACGAAAAAGGACGCGCCAATAGGCACGCCCCATTCCAAAATCTTAAGTAAAGATTAACGCTTTGAGAACTGGAAGCTCTTACGCGCTTTTGCTTTACCGTATTTCTTACGCTCAACAACGCGGCTGTCACGTGTCAAGAAGCCAGCTGCTTTCAACGCACCGCGAAGGGATGGGTTGAAAAGTTGCAATGCTTTGGAAACACCGTGCTTAACCGCACCAGCTTGACCAGAAAGACCGCCGCCTTTGACAGTGGCAACCACGTCAAATTCGCCTTCAACACCAGCAATAGTGAAAGGCTGTGCT
>CAJJAR010000039.1 GCA_905182105.1 uncultured Paracoccaceae bacterium | reverse complement strand
ATGGCAACCGCAGGGCCAACACCCGGTATTGCACCGATAATAACACCACCGATTGAGCCCACAAATAGCGCAAGAACAACGTCCCAACGCGCCAACATTTCGAGGCCTGCATATAAATTTTCCATTGGTGTATCCGTTCAGAAATATGTCAGCATGAATTGGCGCAAGCCATTGGGCAATGTTTCATAGATCAATCCCGACGGAAGGTTCACTTTCAACACCGCTTTGAACAGCACGACGATCACGATCGAGCTGAGGACGGCGGCAATCAACATGCGCGCACTGCGATAGCCGGCACGCAACGAGAGCGCCACTGCGAACAAGACCGTTGTTGGAAGGTAACCACCATATGGAACCGACGCGGCATAGGCGATGAACCACCCCGCATACTCAAAGGCTGCGAGCCATGACAGCACCTCGCGCCAACGTCCCTCAATACGATCTGACAAGGCAGAGCCCAGAAGATGAAGCGTAGCAAAGACGGTCATGAGGCCCAGAGAAACGGCTGGCCAAAAGCGAGGCTGTGCAAACAGCTTTCCGCCATTCTTATAAGCCGTTTGATCACCGATCTGTGATAACATTAAGATCGAAAAAATAAGAATGAGCCACGCGAAAACAATATCGCCGGGTCGGCGGTACCGCTTGAACAAAGATTGAAGCGTTTTGACCCGCGACATGGCAGCCACCCCTGATTGGCAAAATAGAAAAGGTCGGGCAACCCAAAGCTGCCCGACCCAGAGACTTTTAATTACTCAGCAAGCAATGCTTCGATGCCGGCAAGTGTTTCGATGTCAATCGCGATTTGCGCCTTAACTTCGTCTGCAGATTGCCAGTAAACTAGTGCGCCAGTTTCAGCAGCCAAAGCCTGTGCACGATCAGACATCATAGTCTTCTCAGCAACGGCAATGATCTTGTCTTGGACATCTTGAGGCGTGTCAGCGTGAACGAACAAGCCGTTCCACAAAGCAACATCAAGGTTTGGCGCAAGCTCAGCAACCGTCGGCGTGTCAGGTGTCAGCGAAATACGCTCGGAACCGATGGAGGCCAGAACTTTGACATCATCCAAGCATGGCAAGATTAGCTGCAATGTCGTGTTGATAACATCAACGTCGCCAGACGCTAGTGTGTTACAATCAAGAGCATCAAATGCTGCGTCGGATGCATAGGCAAAGCCCATTTCTTTTGCCAAACCAAAGGTTACCTGCGTTGGAACAAGTGGGGCACCAAAGTGGCCCAATGCAACCTCATTATCAGCCGCGTGCGCCGCCAAGCCAGCCATGTCATCATAAGGTGCATCCGCACCCGCAGCGATCACGAAAGGATATGTAAGGAAGTTGCCCAGTGGCACAAACGGATCTGGGTTCAACTCTGGAATACCAATCTGTGGACCAACAACTGGGATCGCAATAATGAACGAACCGATTGTGTAACCGTCAGCTGGCGCATTCGCCACTTCGATTGCACCAGGGAAGGGTCCACCGCCACCACCAGGCTTGTTCACAACAGCCGTTGGCACGCCATACATCTCACCAAAGTCTTCGGCGATCATACGTGTCAGTACATCTTCCAGATCACCAGGAGGCCACGGCACAACAAACTGAACTGGTTTCTCTGGATATTCCGCTTGTGCGGCCCCTGTCATCGCTACCAGCGCAAGCGCCATAGCCGTCAAAGATTTTGTAAATTTGGACATTTCTCTCTCCCTATTGTCGGTTCATATATTGAACCATTGTTCTGGAAAAAAGGTTGCCTTGTTAATTAACCTGTGTCAAACTTTTTTTAAATTTAGATGGAAAGGTCCCCTTCATTTGTCATCCGCAGCAAAAACCCTTGAATTACTAACGTATTTTTCGACCAATTGGCCCGAAATAGGGTTGTCACAACTATGCAAAATGGCAAAGCGCGATAAGGCGACGACCTATCGCCACCTTCAAGCACTTGAAGAAACTGGACTTATTGAACAAAATCCAATGACAAAACGATATCGCCTTGGTCCTGCGATCTTACAATTGGCGCAAACACGTGAAGCAACGGTGCCACGTAAGTTGGGCGTCCAAGCCCCGTTGTTCGAACTTGCCAATGCCACGGGGGAAACATGCCATGTAACCGTTTTATCAGGAACCACCGTTTATGAGCTGGCCTCTTGCGATTCTCCCAAACACGGGACGCGAGCGATTATCGACATTCAAACATTCCCACTACATGCAACTGCATCTGGATTGTGCACCGTAGCCTTTGGCCCTGAAACACTGATGGAGGTAGCTTTGAGTAATTTACATCCGTTCACTGCTACCACAGCGACAACAGCGCAAGATCTAAGTGCTACAGTCCAAACAATCCACAACACAGGATTTGGGCGCGCAGACCGCAGTTATGAAAACGAAGTGCAGGGTTTGTCAGCGCCCATATACGATCAAACTGGCCACCTGGCAGGCGCAGTCTCAGTCGCAAGCGTTGCAGCGCGGTTTACGCCAGAACTTGAACGCGTCATTCAAAACGAACTTATGATTGCAGCCAGACAAATCAGCAAAAATTGGGGCGGAACGATCCCAGCCCACATCGAAGCCCTCTGGGCAAAATCTCTCACTTCAGAAAATGTATTGGAAACCGCCTCATGAAAGATTCGAACTTTCTAAAAGAACACAATGGCCGCTTGATGTGGCACCCAATGACATCCCCACAAGACAGCATCGACAACCCGCCAAAGATCATCACCAGTTCAGAAGGCGTGACTATTACAGACCTTGACGGCCATTCCGCTGTCGATGGTGTAGGTGGTTTGTGGAATGTAAACTTGGGGTACTCTTGCCAACCGGTCAAAGACGCAATGACTGCGCAGCTGGACAAGCTGCCTTATTACTCAACATTCCGCGGTACATCCAATGACGTTGCGATTGAGCTGTCTTATGAGTTGAACAAATTCTTTGAGCCCGACGGCATGAGCCGCGCTTTCTTTACCTCCGGCGGATCAGACAGCGTCGAAACCGCTCTGCGCCTTGCGCGTCAGTATCACAAACTGCGCGGCGAGGCAGGCCGCACGAAGTTCCTCAGCCTGAAGAAAGGCTATCATGGCACCCACATCGGTGGCGCGTCAGTGAACGGCAACGCCAACTTCCGCACGGCGTACGAGCCATTGCTGCCCGGCTGCTTTCACATCCCTGCCCCATATACCTACCGTAACCCATTCAATGAAACCGATCCTGAGAAGCTCGCGCATCTGTGCGTTCAGGCATTAGAGGACGAGATTGCATTCCAAGGGGCGGGCACAATCGCTGCGATGATCATGGAACCGATCCTTGGCGCGGGCGGCGTGATCCCGCCCCATAAATCCTTCGCGCCGATGGTGCAGGACGTTTGTAACCGCAATGGCATCTTGTTGATTACAGATGAGGTTATCACTGCCTATGGCCGCACCGGTGCGTGGTCCGGTGCGCGTCTGTGGGGCATTCAACCCGATATGATGTGCACCGCCAAGGCAATCACCAACGGCTATTTCCCGTTCGGTGCCTTGATGCTGGGCCACCGCGTTGTGGAAGTGTTTGAGGATAATCCTGCCGCCAAGATCGGTCACGGTTACACCTACTCTGGCCATCCGGTGGGTGCGGCGGCCGCCCTTGCCTGTCTGGTAGAAACCAAGCGCCTTAATGTTGTGGAAAACGCAAGTGTGCGCGGCGACCAGTTGTTCGCAGGGTGCCAAGCCTTGATGGAAAAATACGACATCATTGGTGACGTGCGGGGGGGGCATGGCCTGATGACGGCTATTGAGATGGTATCTGATCGCGCAACAAAAAAGCCAATCGACGCGGGCACGGCTGCAACGGTGCAAGAGGTCGCCTACCAGAACGGCGCCATGGTGCGCGTGTCAGGTCCAAACCTGATTTTGTCACCCGCGCTGATTGTCACCGAAGATGATTGCAACATTCTGCTGTCCGCAATCGACGCCGGTTTTGCGGCTACTTAAGGAACCAATATGTCTAATAACTACGTCGCCCTGATGGGCACCAAGGGTGGACCTGCAATTCGGCCCGGATCATCAATGCCCACGTCCAATTTGATCGTGATGAATGGCCACAAAATTGTAGTGGATTGTGCCCTTGGCGTCACCAAAGGTGTCGTAGATCAAGGCATGGCCCTCAAAGACCTGTCGTTGATTTTCATCAGCCATATGCACTCGGATCACTACCTGGAACTTGGCCCGTTGCTACACACCGCATGGACGGCAGGCCTGAAAACCAAGGTCACGGTGTATGGTCCCAAAGGGCTGGACGCATATTGGGACGGGTTCATCGCGTCTATGAAAGCCGACATTGATCTACGGATTGAGGATGAGGGTCGACCAGATTTGCACAACCTCCTCGACATCAAATTCATTGATGCAGGCACCGTTTTTGAACATGACGAATTGACGGTTTCTGCCCTGCGAACAGAGCATCCGCCGTTGATAGATTGCTTCGCCCTTTCGTTCAAAACCACAACTAAACACGTTGTGTTTTCGGGTGACACCGCTCCCATCACTGCGCTTGAGGATTTTGCACGCGGTGCGGATTTACTGATCCACGAAGCCATGCTGGAAAGCGCCCTCCCCGCCCTGATGGCACGCATCGGTAACGGCAGTGATAAGTTGATGGCGCATTGGTTGCGGTCGCACACCTTTGCCCATGATGCCGCTAAAACCGCGACGAATGCGGGTGTGAAACGGCTGGCGCTGTCGCACCTTATTCCGTCCGATGATCCCACCTATGGCCCCAAAGATTGGCAAGACGCATGTGCTGCGCATTGGAGCGGTGAACTCATCGTCGGTCACGACGGTATCAGGATCGAGTTATGAGCCGCACCACAGCGCAACTGGTCGCCGACCGGGCCCGGCTTATGGGTCCGAACGTTGCCACGTTTTACGACGACCCCATCCATTTCGTGAAAGGCGATGGTGTTTGGCTGTGGGACGCTGCGGGGCGTAAATATCTGGATTGCTACAATAATGTGCCCCATGTCGGACACTGTAACCCCCGTGTCGTTGAAGCGATTTGCCGCCAGGCCAGCACGCTGAACACTCATACACGCTATTTGCATGATGGCATTTTGGACTACATTGACCGCCTTACCGCGACGATGGCCACGTCCCTTGATACTGCGATCCTGACGTGTACGGGGTCCGAGGCCAACGACATTGCCCTGCGAATGGCCGAGGCCATGACCGGCAAGCGCGGCATCATCGCCACGGACGCGACCTATCATGGCAACACGTCGCTGGTCAGCCAGTTGAGCCAATCAAATGTGCCAACCGTAGGCTTTGGACTGGGCCAATATTTTCGCTTCGTTGATGCACCCGACAGCTACCGGACACCTGATCCAGAAGGCACGCTATTTGCCACGTCCGTCGCTGACCAAATTGCTGCCTTAGAAGAAGACGGAACGGGCTTTGCAGCCCTCGTTGTCTGTCCGTATTTTCTGAACGAAGGCTTTCCAGACAACCCTGATGGATGGCTCAAACCTGCCGCGGACGTTGTGCGCAAGGCAGGAGGTTTGCTGATTTGCGATGAAGTTCAATCAGGGTTCGGGCGCACGGGAACACACCTTTGGGCCCATGAAAAAATGGGCGTCGTGCCCGATGTTGTAGTTCTGGGTAAACCTATGGCCAACGGGCATCCGGTGGGTGGCGTTGTGGCGGCGCGAGATATTGTGGCCGCGTTCCGCTCTGGTTATCGGTATTTTAACACCTTCGGCGGCAATCCGGTATCTTGCGCTGCGGCCATGGCCGTCTTAGACGAAATAGAAGAAAACGATCTTGTAACAAACGCCAAGATAGTTGGCGATCACGCCAACACGCGGCTAAAGACGCTTGCCCAAAAATATGAAGTCATCGGTGATGTCCGTGGTTCTGGCTTAATCTTTGGTGCCGAACTGGTGC
>CAJJAR010000038.1 GCA_905182105.1 uncultured Paracoccaceae bacterium | reverse complement strand
CTGATAGGCTCTTTCATAATATTTTGTATTTATGGTGGTATCACTGCACCTGCTGCCGCACGGAAATTCCAAGCCGAAGTTGATGAACACAAAGAAAATCTAGCAAAAGGCGGAATTGTGCCACCTGTTCGCGCAGCAGTACATAACGCGGTTCTGATAGATAGAAAGTTTGAAGAAATGACTGATGAACCTGCTCCAAAGTTTTGGGGTTATTGAGCACGCGCCCTTTACATGTTTGCACTCGACAAAACTCCATCCATTATCGAACAGCCTCGGCAACGATCAGTCTCCATGATAAGCTGAAGTACACCAGTTAATTGCAGGTTCTTGGCATGACATTCACGGGTGCCGTAGAAGGCTTCTCATCAACAGGTGGTGTCAGTGGTAACTCTGCAAGCCTAACGGCGAACTGGTCGTTCTAAGGCAGCAGTTAAGAACTAGTGGGAGGCTCTGAGTAGTCTCCTGCATCAGACGACAACGAATATCGCTTGGTATCAGGGGTTTAGCTGCAGTCACCGGGGTATTTTGGTGCCCAGAAGAGGCTAATGGTTCCCTAAGACGGCATCAGTTAACACCAATACCAACAGCGCCTACAGAGTATTCATAAAATGTGCTTGAGCCAAGGTTGAGACTGTGTTTGCTGCTTACTCATATTTGGGACTCTGGTTCTTATTGATAGGCTTAAATACAGTGGTATTTTAATTTACAGATTGGGCTATTATTAATATCCAGTAAAAAAGTAACTAATATGAGACTGATATGACATTTACCGGTTCAATTAAGATTGGTTTTAACAATTACTTGACCTTCAAGGGAAGGGCTTCACGATCAGAGTACTGGTATTGGTACCTTTTTGTGCTGTTACTCTCATTATGCACACAATTATTTGATGTTGCGGCTTTTCCCTATTCGGTATGGTCTCCAACGAATACAGTTACTTCGTTGGTTGTTCTGCTACCTGGCTGGGCTGTGTTCGTAAGACGTCTTCACGATGTCAACCGATCTGGGTGGTGGATGCTTCTTGTACTTACTGTGATTGGCATATTTGTTTTGTTATATTGGTTGACTAAAAAAAGTGACCAGGGAGAGAACTCTTATGGCGAGTGAACACCACGATAAGGAACGAACAGGGAGAAAGTAATGCAAACAAGATTCCGGAAAAGACTTAGCCATTGATCAGTGTGAATCTACTGGAAAGGTTGCAGTATTCATGGGCAACACACGTGGGACGATTCAGCTTAACACAGTGAAGGCCCACTATGAATGTAGAGATATTGGAACTAGTTAATTTTAAAGATTTATAAGCCACTATTAGCTCTGAGCCATCTATTAATGTTCAGAAAGTATTGTGGCTAACGGCATGTGTTACACCAACAGTTATTGACCTTTAAAAGACGTCAACTGGTCGTTCTAAGGCGACAGCTAAGCTACTGTTATCGTTGATGTCGGTGTGTTGACTGATGCCGTCTTAGGGAACCAGTGTTCGTGTCTAGCCATAATTAATTTTATTCAGCCCTAAGCCGCTGGTTATTTGTGCCAAGTTAAAACAAATTTAAGCAGTGCCTGTCAGTTTATTTGGAGTTATTCTAAAGAGAATTATTAACCTGAAACGAGAACATCGAACGAACGCTTCATCGAAGTATCAAGATACCCTGCCATTATCTTCTGAGGAGTTGTTAACTCGATTGGATGCTTGGAAAATTTCTTATAAAAGATATGATCATGTTCCACTACTGACTGTAGAGGATTCTAAAGAAGTTCAAGGCATGTTTTTGCCAACTGAAAAGGGCGGCGGTCACGTAAAAAACCTCAATCTGAGAGATAAAAAAAGTAAAATTTTCTTGTCGTCGCAGAACAAGATGCAAAAGTTGATTTAAAAAGGCTGGCAGGTATAATTGGATGCTCAAACTTATCATTTGGGTCGACTGATAGGCTGATGAAAGACTTGGGTATACTGCCAGGTGCTGTTACTCCACTATCCATGATCACAGGTGCTAAAAATGACGGTTCACTTTTTTAGACAGTAACTTGAAAAACTGTTCGAAAATTTACGTTCATCCTCTCATTAATGACGGAAAATTGGAAATGTCGCCAGCAGAACTAGAGAAATTTCTACATCTGGTCGGTACCAGTTATGAATGGTTGGATTTTGTAGAAGCCCATAAGCCCTGACTGATAGTGGAGATCATACATAAAATCCAATGTACTCCCTATGGCACATGCATACCCACCACTACATGATCACACCTTGATTGTGTAGTTTCGTATATGTCTAACGTGGAACCTAGCAGTTCACGTACAGTGATTGCAGCAAAATATGGTGCAAAGCAGTAGAGACGAACATTGTACTGCAATTTAAAATCGAAGACATAAACTACTGATTTAGCTTACTTTGATGTTTAAGTGGTCTAGAATGAAGGTCACAATCCCGCTACCTGCTTCAATATTCTCTACAGCAGATGTTCACGATCACACAGATGCGGTTTCTGGGTTCTTGACCTATGTACTACAGGTTGCCAAAAGCGCTGCAGTTGCAAAAAGGAAATTCCATGGCTGACTCATCATCGCATACCAATGCGGCACCTTCCCCTGTCGGTATGAGCGCCACAGATGAGCGTGAAAAAGCAAAGAAAATTAGTGGTCTAAGCGCGCTTTGGCCGTTCGTGTTGCCCTACCACTTGCTTATGGCTGCTGCGATCTTTGCACTTGTTTTGACGGCAATGATTTCGCTGGCTTTGCCACTGGCCGTGCGCCGGGTAATCGATAATTTTGGGACCGCCGATGGGACCATTCTGGATCAGTATTTTTTAGCTGCTATCGCTATTGCTGCCTTGTTGGCGCTGGGCACTGGTCTGCGCTACGCCCTGGTGACGCGATTGGGCGAACGGGTTGTAGCAGACATACGTAAAGCAGTTTTTGACCGTGTGATTGGCATGTCGCCTTCATTTTACGAAAACATCATGACGGGTGAGGTTCTAAGTCGGATCACCACAGATACTACGTTGATCCTTAGCGTCATTGGATCTTCGGTGTCGATTGCACTGCGCAATATGCTGATATTTGCGGGAGGGTTGGTTTTGATGATGCTAACCTCTGCAAAGTTGACAGCGCTGGTCTTGTTGATTGTGCCCGCCGTTATCATTCCTATCCTTCTACTTGGCCGTCGCTTGCGTGTGATCAGTCGCGAGAACCAAGATTGGATTGCTGCATCCTCTGGTAGCGCGTCTGAGGCGCTAACGGCCGTCCAAACCGTACAAGCGTTTACCCATGAAAAAATTAGCCGCCGCCAGTTTTCTGATGTGACTGAGCAAAGTTTTGATTCCGCTAAACGCCGCATCGCGACACGTGCGGCTATGACGATGATTGTTATTTTCCTTATCTTCACAGGAGTTTTGGGCGTTTTGTGGATTGGTGCAAACGATGTACGCGCGGACGTTATGAGTTCGGGTGCGTTGATCCAGTTCGTTATCTATGCGGTCATGGTGGCGGGTGCGGTTGCAGCACTTTCTGAGATTTGGAGTGAATTGCAGCGTGCTGCAGGTGCCACAGAGCGATTGATCGAATTGTTGCAGACCGTCGACAGTGTTCAGGACAATGATGTTCCGCTTACTTTGGCCAAACCCGTGCGTGGCCGTATCCAGTTTGATAATGTGACCTTTTCATATCCTGCGCGTCCTGGCGTTAAGGCGTTGGACGACGTTGATTTGGTTATTGAGCCGGGTGAAACTGTTGCATTTGTTGGTCCGTCTGGTGCGGGTAAGACCACAATTATTCAGATGATTCTGCGCTTTTATGATCCTCAAGCAGGCCGCATTCTATTAGATGGTCATGCATTGTCTGATCTAGGGCGCGATGCGTTCCGCGAACACATCGCTCTGGTCCCTCAAGATCCAGTTATCTTTGCAACGTCGGCACGCGAAAATATCCGGTTTGGTCGCCCTGATGCTACAGACGTGCAAATTGAAAGTGCGGCTAAAGCGGCTGCAGCTCATGAGTTTATCCAAAGCCTCCCAGAAGGATACGATAGCCCGCTGGGTGAGCGCGGTGTGATGTTGTCGGGTGGTCAAAAGCAGCGGATTGCGATTGCGCGTGCGATCCTGCGCGACGTGCCGGTCTTGCTGTTGGATGAAGCGACATCTGCCTTGGACGCAGAAAGCGAAGTTTTGGTGCAGGCAGCTGTGGATAGTCTGAGTGCGGACCGCACAACTTTAATTGTCGCGCACCGTTTGGCAACAGTGAAGAAGGCGGACCGTATCGTTGTGTTGGATGCAGGGCGCATTGTTGCCTCTGGTAAGCACGATGAGTTGGTTGCTGAGGATGGTCTGTACGCTCGCCTTGCACGATTGCAGTTTACGGATGGCCATGGCACAGACTGATTTCGATAATTGTTCCCCTTCCAGTTGAGGGCGATCCACGACAGTAATAAACCATAAATTTAATATGAGAGATTTTTTTGTTGGGTTTGTGGATCTTTGTTAAAGGCAGTGGCAAAAAACTATTTGGTGGTGACGATGAGCCAGCGCTAGACGGTGGTGCGTTGCAGGACGAAATCAAAGAGTTAGGCCTAGACGCGACTGGTATGGAAATCACCGTTGATGCTGACACAGTCAAAGTGTCCAGCGAAGCTGCTAGCCAAGAGATAAAAGAAAAAATCATCTTGGCGGTTGGAAACGTTAGCAGTGTTGCGTCTGTTGAAGACAGTGTTCCAAGTGCAGGCGAGCATGTGTTTCACACTGTTGAAAAGGGCGATACGCTTTGGACAGTTTTTTCTAAGAACCTTGGCAACGGCGCGCGCTACGAAGAAATCTTTGAAGCAAATAAGCCAATGCCAAGCCACCCTGACAAAATCTATCCGAGTCAAGTGTTGCGCATTCCGCAAGCCTAATTCGGATTGAGTGACTTGGGGTAAAGCCTCGGGACGCTAAGTTAAAATGTAGAAGGACGATCCAAGACTGGGTCGTCCTTTTCCGTTGTGAGCCTTAACTTGACGTGGCGTTTACCGATGCTGAATTCTTCCTCTAATCCTTGCGTATTTTTCCATTCCACCGCATCTTATTTGCAGGGAATTTATCACCCCCGTCAGAGGGGTGGATTTGGGAGGAATAAACATGGCTTACGAAGGTATGACTGATCGAAACCGTATCGAAGCTGAGATGCCATGGGAGGAGCGCGACCTGCCGGTTACGCTTTATGGTTTGATCAGTCGAACAACTGAAAAGTTCCCGCAAAATAATGCGGTGAGCTATCAGATTTTTTCTGGCCCAAAAGACAAGGCAGAGACATTCAACTGGACGCAGTTAAAAGATAAAACGACCCAAACCGCGAACCTATTCCGTTCGCTAGATGTTGGGCCAAAAGATGTTGTCGCCTACATTCTTCCAAACTGTAACGAAGCGGTTCTTAGCCTTTTAGGTGGTGGTGTTGCAGGGATCGCAAACCCGATTAATCCGCTACTGGATGAAGAGCAGATTGGCGCGATTTTGCGCGAGACAGGTGCCAAGGTTGTCGTAACTTTACGCGCCTTCCCAAAGACAGATGTTGCTGAGAAAACAGCCGCTGCTGTTGCTTTGGCCCCGAACGTGAAGACAGTCTTGGAAGTCGACCTGTTGCGTTATGTGAGCCCACCAAAAAGCTGGATCATCCCTTTGATCCGCCCAAAGATGACGCAAGCACCGGGCGTGGAGTACAAAAACTTTAACACAGAGCTTAACAAGCAAAACACAACGCTTGATTTCGAAGACGTTCAGGAAGATCGCGTCGCCTTCTATTTCCACACTGGTGGCACGACAGGTATGCCAAAGGTTGCGCAGCACCTTTATTCTGGCACGATTTACAACGGTTGGGTTGGCGCAGAAATTTTGCTGGATGAGAACGACGTAATGTTGTGCCCATTGCCATTGTTCCACGTGATGGCCTGTCAGGTCATGTTGCTGGGTGCACTGGCCAGTGGGGCGCACGTTGTGTTCCCAACGCCGCAAGGGTACCGTGGCGAAGGCGTTCTGGATAATATCTGGAAGCTGACAGAGCGTTGGAAAGTGACCTTCATTGTATCCGTTCCAACGGCTTTGGCTGCAATGATGCAGCGCGCAGTGGATGCAGATATCAGTACGGTTAAGACTGCGTTTTCTGGATCGGCGCCTTTGCCGGTAGAACTGTTTAAACGCTTTGAGAAAACTACAGGCGTTACCATCGTCGAGGGCTATGGTATGACAGAGGCAACTTGCCTTGTGTCAGGCAACCCAGTGGACGGTGAGAAGAAAATTGGCAGTATCGGGATCCCGTTCCCTTACACTGATATCAAAATCATCAAAGGCACAGACAACGGTCTAATCGATGCCAGTGTCGATGAAGTTGGTGAGATTTGTGTTTCTAACCCCGGTGTTTATGTTGGGCACACCTATACTGAAGCTGAAAAGAACAAAGACCTTTATTATAACGAGAAATACCTGCGCACGGGTGACTTGGGCCGTGTGGATGAAGATGGGTATTTGTGGATCACTGGCCGTGCCAAAGACCTTATCATTCGTGGGGGCCACAACATCGATCCTGCCGCAATCGAAGAGGCGCTTTTGGGGCATCCTGCCGTTAGCTTCGCTGGTGCAATCGGCCAACCCGATGCCCATGCTGGCGAATTGCCCTGTGCGTTTGTTGAGCTGATCGACGGTGCAGCTGTCACTCCAGAAGAGCTGATCGCGCATTGCAAAACACATGTGAAAGAGCGCGCAGCGCAGCCAAAACACATCAAGATTATGGATGAATTGCCTAAGACGGCAGTTGGCAAAATCTTTAAGCCGGACCTACGTAAAGACGCGATTACCCGTATCTACAATGAGGTACTAGAAACCAATGGATTGGAATCCCGCGTTGTGAGTGTGATCGACGACAAAAAACGCGGTCTGGTGGCACAGATTGAAGCGAATGGTGTTTCTGATACAGCGATCCAAACCATCCTTGGTGGGTTCATTGGCAAATGGGAACATACGGAAGCAGCAGACTAATGGCTGATTATAGTGCGCTTTTGGACGATGAAGTTTGGGCCTTTTTGAACGAAAGCGCACGTCACTATCCTGATGATGCGGTGGGCCTAAGTATCGCCAATCAACGGGCGCTTTATAACAAGATGTGTGTGGCCTTTGATCAAGGCCGCCCATCAAATATCACCGTTGAAGATGTGCCTTTGGGCGGCGTCCCCTGCCGCGTTTATTCGCCCGCAGACTTAGCAACTGCAACGATTTTCTTTTGCCATGGCGGTGGCTTTGTTGTTGGCGGTCTGGATAGCCATGACAGCGTTTGTGCGGAGTTTTGTTCGATGACAGGACTGCGTGTTGTCGCTGTGGATTATCGCCTGTCGCCAGAACACCCCCATCCAAATGATTTTGACGATGCTTGGGCAGCATTTGAGGCGTCTTGTGCAGCCTTTGAGGGCGCTATTGTCATGTGTGGTGACAGTGCTGGTGGTAACCTTGTTGCCGCTGTGACGCACTATGCGCGTGGCCGTTTTGATGGCCGCATTACAGGGCAACTGTTGATCTATCCGGGGCTAGGTGGGGATCATAGCAAAGGCAGCTATATCACGCATGCACAGGCACCGGGACTAACCACGCAGGATATGGAATTCTATATGAACATCCGATCTGCAGGTCAGGACAAGTACGGCGATCCAACCTATGCACCCTTGCACGACAAGGATTTTACGAACCTTCCAGCAACAGTAATTATCACTGCGGAATGTGATCCATTGTCAGGCGATGGGAAGGATTACCGCGATGCTATAGTGGCTGCTGAAGGGCAGGCTGTTTGGATCAACGAAACGGGATTGGTCCACGCCTATCTTCGCGCGCGGGTTATGTCGGCGAAGGCAGGCGCAAGTTTCGAACGTATGGCGCAGTCATTAAGTGCATTGGCTAAAGCTGAGCTGCCAAAGTTTTAAGATAAAAACGGCTTGGCTTTCATGCTGTCTGGAATAGAAGCACCCAATCGGGATAGGATCGTTGGGGCCAATTGAAGCTGATCAATGACGGTGTCTTCGTCTGGACCCTCTGCATCTCCAAAATAGTACAATGCAGCCTCTTGCTGTAATGCACCACGTCCACCGTGGTGACCACGTTCATCCTGTCCGTGATCTGCCGTCACAATCACCTCATATCCCGCATCGCGCCACTTGGTGATGAAAGGGGCCAGCATCTCGTCCATAACAAAACAGGCATGATCCATCTCAAGGCTTTCATGCTGAAAACGGTGGCCCATGCTGTCGAGCGTACAAGTGTGCAACATCCCGTAATTCAGGCCAAACCGCAGACAAAGATTGGTCAGAGACCCAAATAGATCGATGTCGCTTGGTGTCATCTGATTGGCGTGCCCATAGCCCGTCATGGTGTGGAACCTACCATAATTGATCGTGTCGCTTTCGGGTTCGTCGTATTCGACATCGCGCACAAAGTCATAGGGGTGGCGGTTGAAGAATTCGGACCAAAAAGAATGAGCAACCGCACCTGTTGTGCCGCCTGCCAGTCGTGTTTGTGAGAAAACATCCGGTTGGGACAGGCGGAATACGTTGCCGTTGCCCGTGCAGCCGTGCTCTGCGGGCGTCACGCCTGTATGGATGGAGGCATAGCAACTGGCAGAGATTGACGGGAGGACCGATTTGATCTTCCAAACCCGCGCATCACCTGAATCCACCCAGCCCTCAAGGTTGCCAAACAGACGGCGCCAATTGCGATAAGGGACACCATCTAAAATGATAAGCAGCAGTTTGTTTTCCATGTACGTCTCTTCGTCGCGTTGTGATTGGGTTATCTAATTTCCACCACTTTGCATTTTGCGATTTGCTATCACGTCCTCAAGCCAGCCCAGTTTCATTTCTGGAACAGATGACAGCAACAGATCAGTGTAATCGTCAAACGGTGGTGAAAGCACTTCGGTCTTGCCACCATAGCGCGCAACCTCGCCTTGATACATCACGGCAATGCTATCGGCGATGGCGCGGACCGTCGCGATGTCGTGGGTGATGAACAAGTAAGCGACGTCCTCAACCTTTTGCAAATCAAGCAGAAGCTTAAGAATGCCATCGGCGACCAATGGATCAAGGGCAGATGTGACCTCGTCGCAAATAATCAATTTAGGTTTGGCGGCGAGGGCGCGTGCAATACAGACCCTTTGTTTTTGCCCACCTGATAACTCAGCCGGATAACGGTCAATAAAGCCGTCACCCATTTCGATCTCGTCCAACAGTTCTTTGATCCGCTTTTGCTTCTCTGCGCCCTTCAAGCCAAAGTAAAACTCAAGTGGACGTCCAATGATTGTGCCCACGGTCTGGCGCGGGTTCATTGCTGTGTCCGCCATTTGGTAGATCATTTGCAGTTCACGAAGATCATCTTGGCTGCGATTAGCCAATTCTGGGGACAGTTCACGCCCATTAAAGTTCACAACACCTTCGCGCGCAGGCAAAAGGCCCGTGATCACACGTGCCAGTGTTGATTTTCCAGATCCGGATTCACCCACAACCGCCAATGTTTGACCGGCGTGTAAATCAACGTTGATGTCCTTTAGAACATCAAACTTTGTACCACGATAACGGGCCGTGATGTTTTGAACCCGCAGCAATGGCTCACCGCTTGGCGTTTTCTCTTTGTGGTCAATGGAACGGACGGAAACCAACGCTTTGGTATATTCATCAACCGGTGCGTTGATGATTTGATCGGCAGTGCCGTATTCGACCATTTCGCCCTGACGCAGCACCATAATGTGGTCAGACACTTGGGCGACGACGGCTAAATCATGCGTGATATAAAGGGCGGCAACACCAGTGTCGCGGATTGCCTCTTTGATTGCTTTTAGCACGTCTATTTGGGTGGTTACATCTAGCGCAGTTGTTGGTTCGTCAAAGACCACTAAATCGGGTTCAGGACAAAGCGCGAGCGCAGTCATGCAGCGTTGTAACTGACCGCCTGATACCTGATGTGGGAAACGATCACCGATAGTTTCAGGCTCTGGAAGGTCGAGTTTGCGAAACAACTCAACAGCGCGTGCTTGTGCATCATTTTTCGAGAATTTGCTTTGCGAAACAGCAGCCTCGATCACTTGCTCCATGATCCGTTTGGCTGGGTTAAAGGATGCTGCTGCTGATTGAGATACGTAGGTAACTTCGGCACCGCGCAGGTTGCGCACATCTCGCCGATCTGACAGCAAAACATCACGGCTATTTACGAAGACTGTGCCGCCTGTAAGTTTCACACCACCGCGGCCATAGGCCATTGTCGCCAATCCGATGGTTGACTTGCCCGCTCCGGATTCACCGATAAGGCCAAGAACCTTACCCGCCTCAACATCAAAATCGACGCCGTGCACGATTTTGATGTCATGTGGTTTGGCATCTGGAGGATAGACAGTTGCGCCAATTTTAAGGCCACGAACTGATAGTAATGGAGAACTCATTAGCTACGCCCCCCTTTGAGTGAGGTTGTGCGGTTCAACACCCAGTCGGCGACCAGGTTTACTGAAATTGCCAATGTTGCGATGGCGACAGCAGGGTAGAGGGCCGCACTGATACCAAAGTTAATACCGTCTTTGTTTTCTTTCACGATCCCGCCCCAGTCTGCCAATGGTGGCTGAACGCCAATACCAAGGAAGGACAGGGTTGAGATGAACAGCACCATAAAGATAAAGCGCAAACCCATCTCCGCAATGAGCGGCGACAATGCGTTTGGCAGAATTTCACGGAAGATAATCCATGCTATTTTTTCACCGCGTAGACGAGCGGCTTCGACGAATTCCATCACTGAAATATCTACGGCTACTGCGCGAGCAAGGCGGAATACACGGGTGGAATCCAATAGGCCCATCAGGACAATCAATGTCACAACAGTCACGTCGATCGCGGATAGGATTACCAGTGCTAGGATCAATGACGGAATCGACATCACGAGGTCCACAAATCGCGACAGAGCCTGATCAACCCAGCCACCAGAAACAGCCGCAAAGAACCCAAGAACGGAACCAGTGGTAAAGCTGAGGATCGTAGCGGCAGTTGCAATAAGAATAGTCGTTTGGCCACCGTAGATCATGCGGGTCAACAGATCGCGACCAATTTGGTCGGTCCCAAGCCAGTATTGGGCGTCAATAGTGCCTTCAGGGGCCGTGCCGAGTAGGAACCCAAGGCGGGAGGGTTCCCATACTTCGCCAACTGTTTCGGCCATGCCGTAGGGGGCAACCCATGAGGCGAAGGTGGCGCAGAAGAAATAGACGCCTGTTATGAATAGGCCGATAATGGCGGACAGCGGTATACGCATCAGAAAATCCCCGCGTTGGTATTAGGGTGCGCTGAATAAAAGGCGCGGGAAAACAACTTGGCTGGAAACAGCGATGGCAACACGCTCATTTTGGGTGCCTCAGTCTCGGATTGGACAGGATCGATACGATGTCCGCGATCATGTTCAGGATGATATAGACTGCGGAAAAGATAATACCTGAAGTCAGAACAACCGGCACGTCGCGTTTCACCACAGCATCAACCAAATACTGGCCCATGCCTGGGTAGGCAAACACAGCCTCAACCACGACAACGCCCACAACGAGGTAGGCAAGGTTGATCATGACGACGTTCACTATTGGCGCAACAGCGTTTGGAAAGGCGTGTTTGCGAATGACTTCAAAGCTGGACAGCCCTTTTAGTTCTGCAGTCTCGATGTAGGCAGATTGCATCACGTTCAAGATTGCGGCGCGGGTCATGCGCATCATGTGTGCCAGCACAACCATTGTAAGAACGGCAATTGGCAGGGCAATTGAATGTAGTTTTTCTAGCAGCGGCATGTCGGGTGGGACATTGGCGAAAGATGGTGCCCAGCCCAATTTCACTGCGAAAACGAAAATTAAAATATAGGCGATCATGAATTCTGGTAACGAAATCGCAGCTAGCGTTGAGCCAGAGATCACCTTGTCAGGCCATCTGTTGAGGTAACGCACAGCGACTAACCCAAGCAAGATAGCAACAGGAACAGAGATGAGCGCGGCCCAGAAGGCCAAGAACATCGTTGCGCCCAATCGTTTCCCGATTTGTTCGCCGATAGGCAATTTGTTGGAAAGGGCATTGCCCATGTCGCCAGTTAGAATGCCGCCGATCCATTGGGCATAACGCGTCAGGGCAGGGCGATTTAGGCCCATCTCTTCGCGCAGGTTGGCAAGATTTTCAGGCGTGGCTGATTGGCCCAATTGCGCCTGTGCGGCGTCACCAGGCAAAATTTCGGTCAAGCCAAAGAGGAGCGCAGAGGCGGCGAAGAGCAGGAGGATGCCCAGCGATAAACGCTGGGCAACCAATTTAACAATGGGGTGCATAAGTCTGGCTTACGCTTTCCAAGTCTTTGCAAATGCATACCAGTACATTTGTGGTCCTGATGGATTGGTTTCCCAACCTTGGATCTCAGTAGAGAGCCCATCTACAAAGTCGTTGAACATTGGGACCATAACGCCGCCTTCTTCGTTCAACATGCGACCCATTTTTGAATAGATCTCTTTGCGCTTGCCTTCGTCTAGTTCGGCACGTGCTTCTAGAAGCATCGCGTCAAACTCTGGACGTTTCCAACGTGTGTCGTTCCAGTCAGCTGAAGATAGATACGCTGTTGAGTACATCTGATCTTGGACCGGACGACCGCCCCAGTAAGATGCGCAATATGGTTGAACGTTCCAAACCTCAGACCAGTAACCGTCATTTGGCTCACGCTTGATTTCGAGGGGGATACCAGCTGCTTGGCAAGTTTGTTGGAACAACGCTGCTGCATCAACGGCACCAGGGAACGCACCATCTGCTGTGCGCAGAATGATTGGCGACCCGTCGTGGCCAGATGCCTTGTAGTGTGCTGCTGCTTTTTCTAGATCGAATGAACGCTGAGGAATAGTTTCATCGAATAATGGGTATGCTTCGTTGATTGGCATGTCGTTGCCAACCGAGCCATAACCTTGAAGAATTTTGTCGACCATTTCTTGGCGGTTCATTGCGTGCTTCAGCGCAAGACGAAGTTCATTGTTGTCAAACGGTGCTGTGTCAACGTGTGCAATGAATACGTAGTGGCCACGACCAGAAGTCGTTTTCACGTCGATTGTAGGTGCACGGCCCAATAGTTTAGCGATTTTTGGTTCAACACGGTTGACTGTATCGACCTGACCAGATTGCAATGCTGCAGTACGTGCTGTTGCATCATTTAACACAATCAATTCGACCTCATCGTAGTGCCCCATTTCGTCCGCAGCCCAATGGTTTGGGTTCTTCTTAAACGTCATGCGAACACCTGGCTCATCTGTCTCAAGTGTGTACAAACCAGTACCAATTGCAGCAGCTGGGTTGTCAAAGCCACCGTTCGGTTGGATGATCAAATGGTAGTCTGCCATGAGATATGGAAGATCTGCGTTGCCAATAACGAGCGTCAGTTCAAAAACGTCACCATCTGTGCGCATCGATTCGATGCCCTTCATGATACCTAAAGCGCCTGATTTTGAGTCTTCATTCGAGTGACGCTGCATAGTCGCTAAAACGTCTTCGGCTGTTACTGCTGTGCCGTCAGAGAATGTAATACCTTTGCGGACTTTGAAACGCCAAGTTTTTGCGGCGTTGGAGCCCTCCCAGCTTTCAGCAACTTTTGGTTCGAGACCATTTGGACCAGGGTAAACAAGAGCTTCGCCCCAGATGAAGCCACCAGCAAGAGGCGCGTCGGAAGCCCATGTTGCAGGGTCTTGTGAATTTGTTGACTCACCACCTGAAACTCCCATGCGGAAAGTTCCACCTTTGACGGGGCCCGCTGCATAAGCGGCGTCAGCCAATATTGTTGAAGCGACAGCAGCTGTCACACCAAGTGCAGCAGCTTTGCTCATAAATTCGCGGCGCGTCATCGTGCCGGCGGTAACTTTCGTGGACAGTAGTTTGAGTTCATTACTCATATCGTGATCTCCCAATTGGTTAATTAGTGGCGTCTGATGCGCGCATTTTTGATTGGTGTGCGCTAAGGTTTGCGCATTATCCTGCTACTCGCAAGGGTTAATACTTTTTAATGACGGTGATGTGTCAGATGCCATTGCGCGAAATTTCATCGTTTAGGTCACGTTGATAGATAAGTTGATCATTTTCAAACGCTTCGATTTTAGCCGAAAGGTAAAAAGTGTCCTTATCAGACCACATTTCACAGCGTGCTTCTGTGCGCAATCTAATGTTTTTGCGCTCTAGCTCGTCTGTCCAGTGGCAGCTACCTTTGGCTGATAACGGATCGTTGGGGTGGATTTGCCAATGTTCGCGTGCAATAGAACCATTGATCAGGCCGTGATCTGCATCGCGTACTTTGCCGAAATCATCCACGATGTGGAGGTGCACGATGCCAGTGTTTAGGTCGGTCTCTTGTCGACGACTGTTCGTGTCTTCACGGATTGTGGTTGTTTCCCAAGGATCGGCCGCCTCTGGCGGCGGAAAGGTGACAGTGCTGCCTGCGACCTCGTTCAAAAGTGGTAGATTTATAGTACCACTATGAATTTGCAGGCGTGTCGCTTCGGGCGAGGGCCATAGCAGTGGCCAATAGGCGTTGGAAATGGAAACGCGCACACGGTGTCCCGCTGGGACAGTATAGGCGCATTGATCAAGGTTTAGCGTAACGTTGACGGATTGATTGATAGGTAGCGGCTTGGATTTCCCATGCCCGTCACGGTGACACAGGTTTAGTATACCATAGGTGATCCGTGTGCTGGATCCGTCTGGGTGAATGTGATTTAACCGTGCCGCCAGTTGCGCCACAGGTTTGTCGCTGCTGACGCATAGCGTGATTTCTGGGGCTCCGGTAATTACTAGATCGCTATCTAATGTGTTTCCGTCCCATATCGCTGATAGGGCATCATCACGCCGTTGATCACCAGGCATTTCAGGGCCTAGCCAAATTGCACAATATTCGCCGGAGTCCGCTCCGCAATCTTGGGGTGATATGACATTGGCATCAATCGTGGCTGGTTCATCCGTTAGCCCATCGTCGCCCAAGAAATATTTCCGAATTTCTGCTGGGTGATGGTGATCGCGTTCGGGTGTCTGGGCGACCCAACGTCCTGCGCGTTCGGTGTACCATGTTTGGGGGCGTACACCGTCCATTTGATACAGGCGCAAGTCTGGATCATTCTCAACGCCAGTTTCAATCCCTTTGAGCCACTTGTCCCACCACCGTAGTGCTTCTTGTAAAAAACCGATGCGCGGCTCGGGAGTGGCGAAATGCGGGTACTTGTGTACCCAAGGGCCAACAATTCCTTTTGAGCCGTCAATATTCTCAACAATATTTGAAACTGTATTTTTGTAGGCGTCTCCCCAGCCACCTATGGCCAAAACCTTGGCTGTAATAGTGCTGAAGTCTTCGCAAACAGACCCATGTTTCCAATATTCATCGCGTGTTTGGTGGCGCAGCCATTTTGCTGGTAAGAAGGGTTCGTTCTCAAGTCGATCCAACCACATCTCACGCCAGTCGCTGCGTAGGGCCGGATCAGGTGCACGGCCTGAGTAAGACCACATTGTTGCGCCCCAGCCCAAGTTCTCGTTCAGCAGGCAGCCCCCCTTATAGTGAATGTCATCGGCGAAACGGTCGACGGTTGAGCAAAGTGTGATGACTGCCTTAAGCTCTGGTGGTGTCATCGCGGCGACCTGCAGTGAGTTGAAGCCTCCCCAACTGATCCCCATCATTCCGATGGACCCATTGCACCAATCCTGTGCTGCCAGATGCCGAATGACCTCAACCGCGTCATCTAGTTCTTGTTGTGTGTATTCGTCTGCCATCAGACCGTGACTGTCACCATTGCCGCGCATATCGACGCGTGCACATGCATAGCCGCGCTGGGCGAAATAGGGGTGGGTCAGCGCATCACGTGCATTTGTGCCGTCGCGTTTACGGTAAGGCAGAAACTCTAGGATGACTGGTACGGGATCACCCAAAGCATCGATAGGTTTCCAAAGTCGTGTCGAAAGACGGGTGCTGTCTGAAAGGGTAATACCGTAATCGGCGTCTTCACAGATTTCGCGCAGGCTGTTTTGTGTCATACTTGACGGTGGGTCCATCGCCAGATTCTGTCAATAGCCTAGCTCGATCGAACTTCTGCGATTAAAAGGTCCATGACATTGGTGCCAGTAGGACCAGACCTTATCAACACATCCTTGGCATCGAGCCATGGTGCAACATTAGCCTGCTGAATGGCGAGGTGGCCACTTTCATCCCACGTTTTGCCATCCACAAGCGCACCTGCGGCATCCGTTGGGCCATCGGTTCCGTCAGTGCCGGCCACCAGAACGCGTATCCCCGTGGTGCCTTTGATTTCGCGGGCGATCATCGCAGCGAGCATCATATTGCGACCGCCAAGCCCTGGGTTTGACGGAAGAACAACAGTTGGTTCGCCGCCCATGATGTGAATGCCGTCCTTTGAGGCGCGAAGCTGGGCCACAATCTTAGTCGCTAAGACAGTGACGTCGTCATACATATCCTCAAGGTTGCTGATAGCAGATGTGCCTGCATGGCCTGCTGCAGCTTGCCGTGCGATCTGATTGCTGGCGACGATAAGGGAGTTGTATTCAAAATCGAATGTGTCGGGTGCGGCTGCGATTCCTGATCCGATCACGCCAACATCATCACCCTGAACGTCGGAAATTGCAAAGGCCGTGATCTTGCATCCCTTGAAGCCTGCCAGTGCTTTGCCGCCTTTGATTTGTGATACTTCTTTGCGGCGGGCGTTCATCGCGTGAATATCCTTGCCTGAGGCCAGCAAAATTTCCGTTTCCAGGGTAAGGTCGTTGAGGGTCATACCGGCAGGCAGCACCTCCGCCAATGATGATGCACCACCAGACACGAGAAACAGGAGGTGTGCGTCTTTCTCGCACTTAGAAATTGCGTCTTGGATCGCGGCTCCGCCGGCCAAAGACGCCTCATCTGGTACTGGGTGTGCGCTTTGCACGACTATAGCATGTTTTGGCGCATCTTCTGTATGGCCATACTTCGTCACAATGAGGGTCGGAATTTTGCCGAATGTATCATGTACAGCAGCAGCCATTGAGGCTGCGGCTTTGCCCGCCGCGATAACAAAATCAGGTCGGGTAATTTGATGGGCGGCTAACGCGCTATTGACGCTTGAACGACCTTGAACGGCAGCGACACCAGAGTGCCAGATGGCCAATAGGTCATTTTTGGAAGACATTTTTTACTCCTTTGTGACATTCCGTAATAATAATACGATTGCCTTACCATCAATGAAATAGCCTAAACGCTCAAAAATCCACCTAGAGCGCAGTGGATCGATACCAAATGCAGCAACGTGCAGGCCAGCGGCAGCCAAACCATAAAGGATTGTGGCCACGATGCCCGGTTCAGAGCGGTAGGCCGCGAATGCGATACCAAGACCTGTTAGGACCGACGAGATCGGTTTGCGTGGCAGGGCAGGGCGATGTGCCACTTTGCGCGCGTTATATTCTGCTTCAGCGGTGAGGCCACCGCGTAGCAACCACGCGGCTAAGGTCAGCATTACGGCTGAGATTAGCATGACGGTTAATGCAACAGCACCCTCATTGAGGGACTTAAACACCATCGGAATGGCAGGAATGAACAGCATGCTAGAACGGGCACCCACAGGATCAACAGGCGCTTTTTCGTAAGCGCCTGTTGATTTCACCGCGTTCGGATGTGTAGCCATCTGGGCTAAATTGACCGCCAAATTTTCTTGCCATGCTTTATAGACCTCCCAGCCAACCGGTCGTCACACCGAACATCAAAACGATCAGCGCAGAATATGCGATTTTGCGAAACGATTTAGGTCCCATGTGTCGCCCTTGGACAGGATGTAAGAATGATGCGGGCTTTCACAAGTCCGCATCCGTTTTCTATTGTGCTTAGTGCTTTGAGCCAGTGCGGCGTTCAGCGTTCAGTTTGCGTGAGTAGCCCGATTGAATGACTTCAACTGCGACCAACACCAATACTGAGAAGTAGAATGTCGTTTTAGACATTGGGATGACTTCGTAGCCGAACAAGCGCAGCGCCAACGCATCGTCGTGCATTGCATGTGCCGCTGCTTGACCTGCTTCACCAATCAGAACCACACCAACGATCAACAGGATGAACAGCCCAAGAACCTCATACATACGGTTGGCTTCAAGGAAGCGTGTGACGCTGTCAGCCAACAAAAGCATCGCTAGGCCTGAAAGCAAGATTGCAGTCGCAAGGATTGGGAAGACATCGGTGATGGCAAGCGCTGATAGCACAGAGTCAAAGGAGAAGATCAGGTTCATCACCACGATCATAACCACAACCTGTTTCGCTGATTTCCCAGATTTGTTGGCCAAATCTGTATCAAGGTGTTCGATAGAAAGCATGTGACCGATTTCTTTGACGGCTGTGTACATGATGAAGATACCGCCGAGAATGAAGACGCAGGTGGCAAAGTTCACACCACCCGTAATCACGTCAGTCCAGTCAAGGATAATAAAGGGTTCTGCCATCGCATCGATCAGTTGGATCATCACAAACAGCAATACAACGCGTAGTGCAACGGCAATTAGGATGCCCCAACGACGCACAGCAGCTTGTTGGGCAACAGGTGCCCGTTGGCTTTCGATGCTGATGTAAAGCAAGTTATCAAAACCCAAAACAGCCTGCAAAAAGCATAGCATGAGCAGGTTACCAAGGTTTTCGATGGTCAGCAGATCGGTCATGTGGAGCCCCCAAGCGTTATTTACGCGTTAAAAGTTTGACATCCTTTTGGCGCATAAGATGGGGACATAACAATTGTTAAACTGAGCCGTTAGGGAAATTTTCACCATTTAGGCACCTTTAACGGTTGTTTGGACCTCTTGGTTTCCCAAATGGTTTGCTTGGTGGACGACCTGCTGGCTTGCCAGTGCTGGAACCGGCTGGATGGCCAAACTGCTTGCCGCCTGGTTTTCCTGTCGGACGACTGGTCGGTTTGCCTACTGGGCCACCTGTCGGACGACCGGTCGGTTTGCCCATTGGGCGACCTGTTGGCTTTGTGCCTGGGCGTCCCTTTGGCTTGCCATAGCTCCAGCCATCTTCGCGTTCGTCATACATATCTGCTTCGGAACGATCAGGACGACCGTGCTGTTTACCGAATGTCTTTGTTGCGCCTTTTCCACGGCCCACCGGTTCCGCTTTGGCGTTAGCTTTGCGATCTGCTTCCGAGCGGGCCATGTTGCGCGTGCGTCCTTGTTCAGACGGTTTCCGCGAAATGGGTTCTTTGCGTGGTGGACGTTCGCCGCGTTTGACGGTTTTGCCCTTGGGGGTTGCTGCTGGTTCATCAGCGGCACCAGCATCAAGGCCAAGTTGATCGCGCATGACTTTGCGGCGGATTTCGTCGACTTCGCCTTGCTTTAGATCGCCCAATTGGAATGGGCCATAGCTGATGCGGATCAGGCGGTTTACGGTCAGTCCAACGTCTTGCATTGCGCGACGAATTTCCCTGTTCTTACCCTCGCGCAAGCCCACAGTCAGCCAAGCGTTCGCACCCTGCTGGCGGTCAATCGTGACCTGCATGGCTTGATATTTCTCACCATCCACGATGACACCGTTGCGTAAGGGTGCGAATGTATCTTCCGTGGGACGGCCATTGACGCGTACGCGGTAGCGGCGCAACCAACCTGTTGAAGGCAATTCCAGTTTGCGTTTAATTCCACCATCGTTGGTGAGCAGCAAAAGACCCTCAGAGTTAATATCCAGACGGCCAATCGCGAGAACGCGCGGCAGGTCTTCGGGCATTTCATCATAGATGGTCTTGCGACCTTTTTCATCGCGGTCAGATGTGACCAGACCCGCGGGCTTGTGATATAGCCAAAGACGGGGCGCATCGGGTTCGCCGACTTGCTTGCCATCTACAGTGATACGGTCAGCGGCTGTCACGTTAAGTGCTGCGCGCTCAACTTTGGACCCGTTTACATAAACGCGGCCCTCCTCGATCATCCGCTCAACGTCACGTCGACTGGCTACGCCTGCGCGGGCGATGACTTTGGCAATACGGTCGCCTGCGGTTGCAGAAGCGGTGGCTTTATCTTTTGAGTCTTTTGTCATGTCGCCCGCTCTAGACTATCCTACGCACTTGCGAAAGCACGGGTTTTGGTGGCAATTAAAACTATGGTTTTTAAATCCTTCATGTCAAAGGCGCTGGTTCAAGCGCGTGCCGCCGCCAATCGGGGCGAAGTGCCCGTGGGCGCGGTGATCGTGGATGGGGCAGGACAGGTGATCGCATTGGCTGGAAACCGCACCCGTGAATTGAGTGATCCAACGGCCCATGCCGAAGTGTTGGCGATACGAGCGGCCTGTTCGGCTTTGGGCGCTGAGCGCCTGACGGGGTGCGATCTGTACGTTACGTTAGAGCCATGCCCGATGTGTGCCGCTGCCATCAGCAACGCCCGTATCGGGCGGCTGTATTACGGTGCCAGCGATCCGAAATCCGGCGGGGTAGAGCAGGGGCCGCGGGTGTTTTCACACGCGCAATGCCACCATGCGCCTGAGGTTTATGACGGTATTGACGCGGTTGCGTCGCAGAAATTATTACGTGATTTTTTTAAGGAGCGGCGGTAGGGTGTTGACACCTCCTTTCCAGATTGTGTTTTGTTGAAATGATCAAATAATCTCTTCATGGTAGCAAAAAACACGAAAAGAGTGCAGAGTATGACTACCAAACCCGCAGCTATCGCCACAGCTATTCCGCTTTTGCCAAAGGGTACTTTAGACGCCTTAGCGATTAAGAATAAGACAGACAAAAGCTCGCTTCAGCACGACTATATGCGGTTTTATGAGTTTATTTTGGTGCCATACTTTAAAGAGAAATTCACCTTGCTGGAATTGGGTGTGGGCATTCCAAGCAGGAAAGCTCCTTCTTTTCCATGTCGGCCATGATCCCCGTGTCGCCCGTGATATAGATACAGTGTCCTTCGCCGCGGATGATGAACCCCGCCTCAGAACCCATGTATTTACGGTTTCCGTTTTCAAAAATACTGGAGGAGTGGGAGGCAAGGACCAATGAAATTTCGACATTGCCGCGTATTATCGTGCCACCCATGTTGAACCGATCACCCTCAATCGCGCCTTCATCGACCAGATGCTCAACCAACTCGTACATCCCAGCGACAGGAGCGTTCAGTTTTTGTGGAAGGTCCGCCACATCGGCCAAATGGTCAAAGTGCCCATGGGTAAAAAGGATGTCTGTGGCCCCTTTGAGAGCCGCGTCATGTTTGCCCTCTGGCAGCATCGGGTTTCCAGTAAGCCACGGGTCAATCAGCAGGACCTGATCTTCGATTTAGATGAGCATGCTCGCGTGGCCCAGCCAGGCGATGTTCATGGTGAGGTCCTGTTTAGTGCTTGGGTGGTAAGTATGTGTAGTAAATATGAGGGTGGTTATTCGCTCACTTGATGGACTTCGATGATGTTGCCATCTGGGTCGTAAAAGAAGATTTGGTGCCATTCGACGGCCGCAGTGTGTCCATAGTCAGAGTATTGGACGCCTTTTGCTTCAAGATGGGCTTTGAACGCTTCTATGTCATCCGTTCGATAAGCGATGTGGCCCCGTTCAACCGGATTGACGGCGTGACCGGTTTTGAACCCAATGCTCAGGTCCTTTTGCGCGATGTGGGTTTGAACCGTGCCATCGGTGCGAAAGGCTAGCTGCCCCGCATACCCTTTGTTCTTCTCTTGTTTTGGGATGTCTTCGGTGACGGGCGGCAGCATTAGAACATCGTTATAAAACGCATCCATTTGACTGACATTTTCGCTGCTAAAGCTGACATGATGTAGGGTCAGTTTCATTTCTACACTCCCTTGGCTGTACAGTCTTAAGTAGTTCACAAACTTCGTGAGGCGTCCAGACCCCTGACCCAAGCGAATTCAGAAGTAACCACCCACTTGCGAGGGGGGCGTGGGCGCGTTAAACCGCCCTTACGCAGATAAGGGATCCCCATGTCGATTGATACAAGCACCGCCGGCCGCGTCGCCAAATTGGCCCGCATTAAAGTTGAAGACGATGCGCTGCCAGCATTGGCCGCTGAGTTTAACAATATCCTAGGCTTTATTGAGCAACTCAATGAGGTGGATGTGGATGGCGTTGAGCCGATGACATCTGTCACCCCGCAGCGTCTTAAGCGCCGTGTGGATGTGGTTTCCGATGGATCGCAACAACAAGCTGTTTTGAAGAATTCACCTGACGCGCGCGAAGGTTTTTTTGCTGTGCCTAAGGTTATGGAGTGAGCCACGTCTGATTGACCCGCTCAAGCAGCCCTGCGCTGCACCCTGATTTGAGAAAGATGATAAGATGACCGATCTAAACACACTTGGATTAGCTGAAGCCCGCGATGCACTTCGTGCTGGCTCTACCACGTCCAAAGAATTGACTGAGGCTTGTTTGAAAGCCATCGAGGGTGCGGGTGCGCTGAACGCATTTGTTCACCACACCCCTGAGATCGCGATGGAGCAAGCGGCAGCGGCCGATGCCCGTATTGCGGAGGGTGATGCCCCTGCGATGTGTGGTTTGCCAATCGGGATCAAAGATCTGTTTTGCACTAAGGGTGTGCCATCACAAGCAGGTTCACGTATTTTGGAAGGCTTCTTGCCAGAGTATGAATCAACCGTTTCTGGCAACCTGCTGGGAAGTGGTGCGGTTATGTTGGGCAAACTCAACATGGACGAATTTGCTATGGGTTCCTCTAATGAGACATCCGTTTACGGCAACGCGATCAACCCATGGAAAGTTGACGAGCGGCAGTTGACCCCAGGTGGATCATCCGGTGGTTCTGCGGCGGCCGTTGCGGCTGACCTGTGTTTGGCTGCGACTGGGACGGATACGGGTGGTTCTATTCGCCAGCCTGCGGCCTTCACGGGCACTGTTGGCATTAAACCAACCTATGGCCGTTGTTCACGCTGGGGCGTGGTGGCGTTTGCCTCCTCCCTTGATCAGGCGGGCCCAATGACTAAATCGGTACGCGATGCGGCGATCATGTTGGAAACCATGTGTGGCTATGATCCAAAGGACAGCACCAGCGCTGATTTGGCTGTGCCGAACTTTGAAGCCCTCATGACAGGCAACATTCGCGGCAAGAAAATTGGTCTGCCAAAAGAATACCGCATGGACGGCATGCCTGCAGAGATCGACAAACTGTGGGCTGACGGCGCTGACATGTTGCGTGATGCGGGTGCAGAGATTGTTGATATCTCCCTTCCACACACAAAATACGCATTGCCAGCGTACTACGTGATTGCCCCTGCTGAGGCATCTTCGAACCTCGCTCGCTATGACGGTGTTCGCTACGGCCACCGCGCCACATTGGACGCGGGCGATGGCATCACAGAGATGTATGAGAAAACCCGCGCTGAGGGCTTTGGCCCAGAAGTGCAGCGCCGCGTAATGATCGGGACATATGTATTGTCTGCTGGTTTCTATGACGCCTATTACAACCGCGCCCGCCGAGTACGCACGTTGATCAAGAAAGACTTTGAAGACGTGTTTGCGGCTGGTGTTGATGCAATCCTGACACCTGCGACACCTTCTTCGGCCTTTGGTTTGGGTGAGATGACGGATGTTGATCCGGTGCAAATGTACCTTAATGACGTGTTCACCGTGACTGTGAACATGGCTGGCTTGCCAGGGATTTCCGTCCCAGTTGGTCTGGATTCCAAAGGTTTGCCAATGGGTCTGCAACTGATTGGCCGTCCATGGGAAGAAGGCGATCTGCTGTCTTCCGCCTATGCGCTAGAGAAAGCTGCAGGTTTTATAGCCAAACCAACCAAATGGTGGTAATTAGCGCAAAAATATAGCGCACTTAAGCGAACCAGAGGCAGATAGTATGAAGATCCGATTGATAATGATGGCTTCAGCACTTGGTGCTTTGGCTGCTTGCCAACTTACACTTCCTGAAAGTGTTGCAGGTGCACCTGGACAAGGTGTGGGATTTGATACTTCAGCCAGCGCACGTACACAACTTGATGCGCCATTGACGGTTCAGTCGCAAACATTGCCATCCAGCAATCAGCAAAACCAAACGGTTCAGGCGGTTACGCCTCAGACGGCTCGGGTTGCTGCGACAGTCAACGCCCAGACCAGTTCTGTTGCTAATGATACTTTAGTTGCGCTGGGCAACGATGTTGCACGCACCTCTGTTGAGGCGGGACGTCAGGTGGTGAATGCTAGCCCATCCAACCCTGCACCAGTTGCCGTGAATAACGCGGGCATTTCTGATGAAAATGATTTTGGTGCCGTATCTGGTCGCCACTCAATCGAAAGCGATAAGGCGCGTATTGCAGCAAGCCGCGCGCAATACGCTGTTGTTCAGCCAACGGCATTGCCAAGCCGCAGCGGTTCTAATCAGCCAAATGTTGTGGCCTATGCATTGAAAACGCAACATCCACGTGGAATGCAGGTTCATCGTCGCTTAGGTTTTGCATCAGTTGCGAAAACACAACGCAATTGCGCGAAATACAATTCGGCAGATGATGCTCAGCTTGAATTCTTGACCCGTGGTGGCCCAACCAGAGACCGCCTAGCGTTGGATCCAGATGGTGACGGTTATGCCTGTGATTGGAATCCAGCAAAATATCGCGGGTGATCGAACAAATCGCCTCTCCCAATTGCGGTCCCCGGCGTGATGGCCTTCGCCCTTCACTGATCGTTGTACATTACACTGCTATGAAGACAGCACAGGCCGCCATTGAACGGCTGTGCAATCTAGCATTTGAAGTTTCTGCACATTACGTGATTTCCAATTCTGGAGAACTGACACAGTTGGTACCCGAGGAGATGCGCGCGTGGCACGCAGGGGCAGGGCGCTGGCATGGTCAGGATGATATCAATTCGCGTTCTATCGGTGTTGAACTTGATAACGAGGGAACCCACCCGTTCTCAGAACAGCAGATGCACGCGTTAGAAACACTGCTGCCGCGGATCATGAAGCGTTGGGGTATAACGCCTGAGGGTGTGATCGGGCATTCTGATCTAGCGCCGGGTCGTAAAATTGATCCAGGTCCACGGTTTGATTGGGCACGTTTGGCCATGCAGGGACTTGCCGCTGATACGCCCCCCGAGGGATGTTCTGCCACAGAGTTTGCAAAACTGGCAGCACATGCGGGGTATGACATTCGCGTATCTGCAGATGACTTGTTGCAAGCCGTGCGCATGCGTTGGAACCAATCCGCTACAGGCCCTTTGTGTGCCAAGGACCACGCGGTTCTTAAATCTTGATAGCGGCCTAACACTCCAACCCATTGACGAACCCCCAAACAAAACGCACAAGACGATTGCGCGGAAGGCTGGATGGTCGCGGGGTTGGCAACAATCGCGAGGAAAGTCCGGACTCCACAAAGCAATGGTGCCGGGTAACGCCCGGCGGGGGTAACCCTAGGGAAAGCGCCACAGAAAATAAACCGCCTGTGTGCGGATCGGGCAACCGATATCACACGCAGGTAAGGGTGAAACGGTGGGGTAAGAGCCCACCGCGGGACGGGCAACCGGACTGGCAAGGCAAGCCCCACCAGGAGCAATGCCAAATAGGGACCGCGTGCGACTCAAGTCGCGGGGCTGCTTTTGCCCCAGCAGGTCCGGGTTGGCAGCTAGAGGTGCGCAGGTAACTGCGTGCTAAGATGAATGACTATCTCGGGTGTGGTAACGCATCTAGACAAAATCCGGCTTACAGGCCTTCCGCGCATATCTACATTTGTTGTCATTTAGGGCCTTAAAGGGCTGCGAATCTGATGATGTGAAATGATCATCTTTGGCAGTGTATAGCTGTCGAAAATGTTGTATTAGGGGCTTGGGCGCAGTGTTTTTCACAGCATCGCGGTTTTTTTACTGCTGGCCGATGATCTTCCTGCTTTTGCGGTTGACTCGGATGGTGGGCGGGGTAGAAGCCATAAATCAAGAATTCACGCGCGGTTCCCCTTTTTCAGGAACCTACGCAGTAGGAGAAGTAACATGGCTAAGCCAACCACGATTAAAATCCGTTTGAACTCGTCCGCGGGCACTGGCCACTTCTATGTGACCAAAAAGAACGCACGTACAATGACTGAAAAAATGGTCGCACGTAAGTATGACCCAGTTGCACGTAAGCACGTTGAATACAAAGAAGGCAAAATCAAGTAAGATTTTACCTGGCTACGTATACAAAGGCCGCGCATTTAGCGCGGCCTTTTGCGTTTTAGGGGCTGATCTTGAGTTGGGTTCTTCCGAAGATTAATAGTCGAAGCCAGCGTAACAGTTTTTTTGATTTTCATCTTCAGGCTTGCTGATAAATTTGGCCCAGATCCCGCCTGGCCGCCAGATGCCGTCCATCCTATCGAACGACTGTTATCTGTCGCCGCCTTACCCCTCAAGCGCATAGCGTTAAAAGAATGCCGTGACGCGGGCGTTGTAGATACAGTGCACGTGGATCGATTTCCCGTTAAGCTGTTCAAGTGCTGTGCAGAACGCGTCAAAGTTCGCTTGGGTCGGGTTGTCGAAATCTACGGGGATATAGATATATTTGATGGCTAAGGCTGCTAAACATCCTGCCTTATCATCCAATGCCCTGTCATTGCTATGGGGTCCAAGATTGATGACATCGCTCACGCCAAGTGTCTTGATCGCCGCGAATTGTGCCTCTGTCGGTTGGCCCGATAGGGTGGAGGTAATGCCACAGCGTCGCCAATTGATCACATCGGTTGGGTCAGTCAGATCATTCTCTGTCGTTCACAGATTGGCGTATTGCGCTTTGTCAGGTAGCAAAGTCAGTTCTGCCATTTGAGTTTTATCGTTCAGCGGTCGTACGGTGCTGTGTCTTTGTGAAGGGCTGCAAAAGCCATCAACTTTTCGCGCGTGTATTTGGTGTGTACGCGCACCTGGCTTGGTTGCTGTTGATGTTGGCTTATCCCCTCCCGACGTGCCTGTATGGGACGTATGGGACGCGGAACAAAGCCGCCTCCACAGTTGTGGCAGACGTTACTGAGGACGTTGTTCACGCAGTCTGCGCAGAACGTGCATTCATAGGTACAGATCATGGCATTGGCTGCTTCTGGTGTTAGGTCGCAATCGCAGCACTCGCAGTTTGGTCTTAGCTCCAGCATTGTCCTCTTCTATCGTTAAACGAAAAAGGGCCACCCAATTGGGCGGCCCTAATTACATCAAATGGTGTTGATGTTTATTCTTGTTGGCCCATGAACATCAGCAAGAACTGGAACATGTTCAAGAACGAGATGTACAATGACAACGCGCCATCTGAAGCTGCTTTGTCCAACCATTCTTGGTCACCGTGGTGAGCATGTTCAACGTATGTGCGTTTGATGTCTTGTGTGTAGTAGGCTGTTAAGCCTGCAAAGATCAAAACACCGATAGCTGAGATCGCCATCATCATCACAGAAGACTGCAAGAAGATGTTGATAACCATTGCAACAAGCAGGCCAATCACACCCATCATCAGGAATGTACCCATGCCAGACAGGTCTTTCTTCGTGGTGTAACCATAAAGGCTAAGGCTTGCGAAGGCGATCGCTGTGACTAGGAACGTTTGTGTGATGGAATACGGTGTGTAGACCAAGAAAATTGAGCTCATTGAGACGCCCATGATGGCGGCAAAGATGAAGAAGCCCAATTGAACAGCAGCTGCTGAACCGCGGCTCATCAATGCGCCCCAGCCAAAGAAGATGAAGGCCAGTGGTGCGAACATAACGACGAAGCGCAATGGTGAAGTGTACAGCATGCTGCCTAGGCCAGTCAGGTAAGAACCTTCGCGCAGCGCATATACTGCGCCGTCAGCGTTGGTTGCTGCAGCTGACGGGTCAGAAGTGACCGCCAAGCCAGCGATGGCCCAAGCTGCCAATGCAGTGATCAACATGCCGATAGACATTTGACCATAAACTTTATTCATGTGGGCGCGCAGGCCCGCGTCGATGCTGGCGGCATTTGCGCCAGCCGCGCTGCGGATTGTATTCACATCAGCCATTTTTGACCTCCAAAGGAAACTGTTAGGGGCAGAAAAACCTCTGCCTATTTGTATGCTTTTAAATATCGGGGTGAAGTGCGCATGTTTCAAGTCTATTCTGCCCTAAACATGCTGCAATTTTAGCGATTGTTTAACCCAGTGCTACATGCGCCACGTATTAGGCGCGTCCCAGAAAGGGCGGGTGGCTTCGCGCTGTGCTGGATCGGTGCCCCAAGTGGGTCTGCGTGGCGTCATCGCCCGCTCAAGCTGGCATTCGGGTTTAAATGCGCGTTTCGCCCCACAGTGATTAAGGGATTGGATGGTGCTGGAATTGACTGGGATATTGTTGTTGAGACAGAGAGCGATTGCACGATCGAGGCAACCGTGAGTGCCGATTTGGCGGTGCATACGATGCTTGAGGGCACAGAGCCGCCACATCTGGAACGAGTCGATCACAATAATAGCCTTCCAAAACTGCCCGCCCAGAAGGTTAATTTATATGGTTCAGGCGGTTCTAAGTGTGTGGTCCACGATTCTCTGGCTGATATGTTGCGCTGTGCCTTTCGGGGCAACGAAAAGGTGAAGCTAAGCGCTACCTAGGCCGAAATCAGGATATCTCTTAACGGCAGCCAATAAGCGATTTTTTCACGTGTTTCGGCAGCCTTGGCATCTAACCTGGGTTTGATGCATGCGCGAACTGGGATTAAAATGCATTTCCCCCCCGCTGTGAGGCCGTTGATTTATAACGTAACGTCCAACATCAATAGTTCGACCATAACGAGAAGGTATTCCACTTTACGAAGAGGGTGCTTTCGTCGTCGCTGTTTTAAGGAATTAAATGAGCTACCCTTCGGGGTCGAGTTTTGGAAATTATGATGCCGCACAATGTTGATATCCACGTAGGTCTGAAAATGCGCCAGCGACATTGGCTTTTTGGAATGACACAATAGCAACTTGCTGAAATCGTTGGTATTAAATTCCAACAGATTCAAAAATATGAGACGGGCGCAAACCGGGTGAGCGCGTCTAGATTGTGGGGTATCGTTGAAGCACTCGGTGCACCTGCCGCGCATTTCTTTGATGGGATTGAGCAATCAGTACCGCTTGAAACAGTAAAAAAACCCCGACAGAGCAAGCTTCTGCTGATTTTATGAACAACAAAGAAGTCATGGACCTTGTGCGTTCGTATTATGCGATCCCTGCACATCAACGCCGTCGCGTATTTGATCTTGCCCGTGTTTTGGGCGACGCAGCTTAATATTTGCAATTTAAAAACTGATGAACAGCAGGCTTGTGCAATAAGCCTGCTGAGAATGATTGCAATTTGGGGGGCAAAATGGCACCCCTTTTTCATGACATATAGACCTGAAATTCACGACGAACTTGTATCCGTCGCCAATGCTTTGGCTGATGTTGCACGCGCTGTCATCCTCCCTCACTTTCGTTCTGCTGGGCTATCGGCTGAAAACAAACTGACGACTGGGTTTGATCCGGTTACTGTCGCTGATAAAGCCGCAGAACAAGCGATGTGCGATCTTTTGGCCCAAATGCGTCCTGATGATGCAATCCTTGGTGAAGAGTATGGAGCAAAATCTGGCACCAGTGGCCTGAATTGGGTTTTGGATCCAATTGATGGAACACGTGGTTTTGTATCTGGCACGCCGACATGGGGCGTCTTGATCGCGGTTGGGGATGATACTGGCCCGCAGATTGGCGTGATCGATCAACCTTATATCGGCGAACGTTTTATAGGCACGCCGCAAGGTGCTAACTTTGTTGGTCCACATGGTGAGGGCGCAATCCAAACACGTTTGCCACGCCCATTATCTGAAGCGACCGTTTTCACAACATTTCCTGAGGTGGGTTCCCTGACAGAACGGGCAGGTTTTGAAGCCGTGGCTGAAAAAGCCCTGCTGACTCGGTATGGGATGGATTGTTATGCCTATGCGTTGTTGGCGGCAGGTCATGTTGACTTGGTGATTGAGGCGTCGTTGAATTCATATGATATCCAAGGCCCAATTGGATTAATTCACGGGGCAGGTGGCATTGTCACCGATTGGCAAGGCGGCCCAGCCCACAATGGTGGTCGGGCCCTTGCTGCAGCAAACCCTGATATCCACGCGGAAGCGTTGGCAATTTTGAGAGAATTTCCATGACCGAACTTCTAATCCAAAATGCGGATACGATTCTAACCATGGACGACGCACGCCGCGAGTTAAGCGGTGCAGACGTCTTGATCCGCGACGGTCAAATCGTTGAGGTTGGTCATGAGCTGCGGACAACTGGCGAAGTTATCAATGCTGAGGGATGCGTTGTTACACCGGGCTTGGTGAACACGCACCATCACTTGTACCAGACGCTGACACGCGCGGTTCCTGGTGGCCAAGACGCGTTGTTATTTGGCTGGCTGCAAACGCTTTATCCAATTTGGTCACACTTTACCCCCGATCATATGTTCACGTCGGCCCAAGTGGGGTTGACGGAGTTGGCGTTGTCAGGCTGCACGTTAAGTTCTGACCATTTATATCTATACCCCAATGGTTCACGGCTTGAGGACACGATCCACGCCGCCGCAGAGTTGGGCATTCGTTTCCAACCCACCCGCGGTGCAATGAGCATCGGTGAAAGCGATGGTGGACTGCCACCTGACAGCTTGGTTGAGCAAGAAGGTGCCATTCTAGAAGATTGTATTCGCGTGATCGATGGGTTCCATGACGCCTCCGCGGCTTCGATGTGTCGCGTTGGTGTAGCCCCTTGTTCACCATTTTCCGTGAGTATGGAATTGATGCGCGATGCTGCGATCTTGGCGCGTGATAAAGGTGTGATGATGCACACCCATCTGGCTGAAAACGATGAAGACATCGCCTATAGTCTTGAGAAATTCGGTAAACGCCCCGGGCAATATGTTGAAGATTTGGGTTGGACTGGCCCCGATGTATGGCACGCGCATTGCGTCAAATTAGATGCCGAAGAGATTGCGATGTTTGCGCGCACAAAAACGGGTGTTGCGCATTGCCCGTGTTCCAATTGTCGTTTGGGCAGTGGCATCGCGCCGTTGCGCGGGATGTATAATGCGGGTGTTCCTGTTGGTCTTGGTGTTGATGGATCAGCCAGCAATGATGTTGGCAATCTGGTTGCTGAGGCGCGCCAAGCGATGCTGTTGCAGCGTGTCGCGCTTGGGGCGGATGCGATGAGCGCACGTACCGCACTTGAGATCGCAACACGTGGTGGAGCGGATGTTCTTGGACGTCCAGAATGCGGACGTTTGGCTGTTGGCTGTCGGGGCGACGTGGCAATCTGGGACACAACAGGCATTGAAAGCGCTGGATCGTGGGATCCTGCGGCATTGTTGTTGGCGGGGCCAACTAAGGTGAGGCATCTTATTGTCGAGGGGCGCCAAATTGTGCGAGAAGGTCAGGTCACAACGATTGATTTGAATGCTGTCATAAGGCGCCAAAACAAGTTGGCACATGCTTTAAAAGATCAGCTGTGAAGTATCTGTGCTTAGTGGTCAGTGCTTTTGTTTTTGTTTTCCACTATTAACCCTGTTTTTGCTGATCCTGCAGCAACGCAGATCATTAACAAAATCCGTAAAGATAAACGCCGCAAGGCAATTCGCTATTTCCCACAGCTTGAAGCAGTTGCAGCTGCACATGCCAATTACGTGGCAAGCCAAAGCTACTTTAGCCACACTGGCGCAACCGGATTATCCATTGGTGATCGCACAACGGCGCAAGGGGTGCTTTGTGGCAGAAAATACAGAACGTGGTCAGCGCAGCCTCGACGAGGTGATGGTGGGCTGGAAAGCATCCAAAGGGCACTACAAGAACATGACCCATAAAAAGGCGCGTGAATTTGGATTGGCCCGTGGACTTTACAACTATTGGGTCATGGTTCTTACTGCACCTTGCTAATTAGCTGCGCCGCTGCCCTTGTACCCAAACATCTGCAATTGCGCGGTCATCTCCCATCATTAGTGTTGGGAAGATAGCCTCCCACACATCGGTCGCCCGCGTGCTGCGTTGCGCAATGGCAGGGGTGGACGCCAGATCAAGAATACAGATGTCTGCGTCATTGCCAGCTTTCAAAGAACCGATGTGGTCTTGCAAATGAAGGCTTTGGGCTGATCCGGCAGTCGCCAGCCAAAGCAACTGACTGGCATGCAGAGCGACACCACGAAGTTGGGCAATTTCATAAGCCGCTGCCATTGTGCGCAACATTGAAAATGAGGACCCGCCACCTGTGTCGGTTGCCAGTCCCACTGGGATTGAGCGTGCTTTCATCGCGGCCATGTCAAACAGACCTGAACCTATGAAGGTGTTTGAAGTCGGGCAATGCACCACAGAGCCGCCCACTTCGGACAGGCGGTCCATTTCGCGTGGTTCCATATGGATCGAGTGACCGTAGATGCCGCGCTCCCCGAGAAGGCCATATGCCTCATAGGTGTCTAGATAATCACGGGCGTCAGGATACATGCCTTTGACCCATTCGATTTCATCAACTTGTTCGCTTAGGTGCGTTTGCATCAATACGTCGGGCCGCTTCGCCCATAGTGCGCCCAAGGCCTCAAGCTGTTCAACGGTTGAGGTGGGGGAAAAACGAGGTGTGATCGCGTAATAGGCACGCTCAACGCCATGCCACTTCTCTATTAATGCGAGGCTATCATCATATGCCGACTGTGCCGTATCGCGCAGCCCATCGGGGGCATTGCGGTCCATGCAGGTTTTACCAGCCACCACCCGTTGACCACGCGCAAGCGCTGCTTCAAATATTGCGTCCACGCTTTCGGGGTGAATAGTTGCATATGAACAAACGGTGGTTGTCCCGTTAGACAGCGTCAGGTCCAGATAGCATCCTGCGATTTCAGCCGCGTACGCTGGATCCCCAAACCGCATTTCCTCTGGGAACGTATAGGTGTTGAGCCAATCAATCAGGCGTTTGCCCCAACTTGCGACGATCCCTGTCTGTGGGTAATGGACATGTGCGTCGACAAACCCGGGCAGAATAAGTTTTTCACCGTAATGCGTCACTTGCGCGTCTGGATGTGTGGCTTGCAACGCGGCCGCATCGCCTATGGCTTCAATCATGCCGTCACGGATCAAGACACCACCGGAGCTGTTAACGTGAACAGCATCTTGCCATGCCCCTACAAAGGGGTCGCCAGAATAGGTCAAAACCTGACCGCAAAGTAATTTTTGATTTGTCATATCCCATACCTATTCTGGCTGGGGCATACGGTAAATGATATTTCGCAAGCGCATCCCATTGTCACTATCTCGCCCCCCGCATATGGTTTGATTAACATGAGCGAAAACATCCAAATACCCGCCGAAGGGCCTGAAAACGTACGTGAAGACGATGCGTATCTGCTGAACCGTAAAAACGTCAGTGCGATCCTGTATGCTGTGGACATTGAGGATAAGGCTAAGCTTAGCGAACTGATGGAACCTCTGCACGCTGCTGATATTGCTGACCTTTTGGAGCAAATCAATGCGTTTGATCGCTCGCGTCTAATCCGCTTATACGATCGTGAGTTTGACGGTGATATCCTGTCAGAGCTGGATGAGAGCATCCGCGAGGAGGTTATTGGGGTCCTTACACCTCAAGTGTTGGCCGAAGCTGTGCGCGATTTGGACAGTGACGATGTTGTGGATCTGGTCGAAGACCTGCGTGAAACACAGCAAGAGGCGATCCTTGAGGTTCTTGAAGACGCTGACCGTGCGGCGGTTGAACAAGCCCTAAGCTATCCTGAGTTCTCAGCTGGTCGTTTGATGCAGCGCGAGGTCGTTATGGCCCCAGAACATTGGACTGTAGGCGAGGCGATTGATTATCTGCGCAGCTCCGATCCAGGTGCCTTGCCTGATCAATTTTATCATCTTGTGTTGGTTGATCCGCGTCTTCATCCGATTGGTAATGTCACCCTCGGTAAGATTATGCGCTCAAAGCGAGAGGTTTTGCTTGCCTCTATCGTTGAGGACGTGTTCCAAATCATTCCTGCGGATCAGGATGAAGGTGACGTGGCCTATGCCTTTAACCAATACCACCTAATTTCTGCCCCCGTTGTTGATGGCGAGGGCCGATTGATTGGTCTGATTACCATTGATGATGCGATGGCTGTTCTGGATGACGAGCACGAAGAAGACATTATGCGTCTTGCTGGTGTTGGTGAGGGATCGCTGTCTGACCGTGTCATTGAGACAACCAAACAACGTATGCCATGGTTGGCGGTTAACTTGATCACTTCGATTGCCGCCTCGATGGTGATTGCGCAATTTGAAATGGCGATCACACAAATCGTGGCCTTGGCGGTGTTGATGCCTATTGTGGCATCCATGGGCGGCAATGCCGGAACGCAGTCTTTGACCGTTGCTGTGCGTGCGATTGCAACTAAGGATTTGACCAGTGCGAATGTGTGGCGCGTTTTGCGTCGTGAAGTGTTGGTTGGACTGGTGAATGGTTTGATCTTTGCCATTGTGATGGCTGTGGTTGGAATTATCTGGTTTGGCTCCTCGATGCTGGGGGCTGTGATTGCTGCGGCTTTGGTTGTGAATATGGTTGTTGCCGGTTTTGCTGGCACGGTAATTCCTGTGCTGCTAGAACGCTGGGGCGTTGACCCTGCGCTTGCGTCGGGTGCCTTTGTGACAACGGTGACTGACATCGTTGGCTTCTTTGCATTCCTTGGTCTTGCTGCGATGATATTGTTATGAACGACCTTGCTCAGGTCAAAGCAGCGGCGCGCAAAGCTGGCTTTGAACGCCGCAAAGTTGCGTTTGATGAACAATCTGGTGGAGCGGCTGGGCATTTGTCTGCTTTGTTGGCTGGATATCGCGGTGTCCCGATGTCTGGTTACATGCCTATACGCACCGAAATTGATCCATTGCCTACGATGGCTGAAGCGGCGGCTTATGGCCATGTTGGGGTTCCAGTCATTGTTGAAGTGGACCATCCGTTGCTGTTTTCACGGTGGGAACCGGATGCTGAAATGAAAGACGGGCCATTTGGTGCGCGCATACCAGTGGTGGATGATTTTTTTGAACCAGAGATCATGATTGTACCACTTGTGGCATTTGATCGTGACGGGGGGCGTTTAGGTTATGGCGGTGGGTTCTATGATCGCACGCTTGAAATCTTGCGGGCGAAACGGGCGACTTTGGCCATAGGATTTGCTTTCTCGGGGCAAGAAGCCGCAGGTTTGCCTTTGGAACCTACAGATCAGCCCCTTGATATGATCGTGACCGAAACGGGGATAATCACACCAAAACGGGTGTGATTTGATCAGGATATAATTCTGGCGAGTTAATAAATAGATCAATTCAGGTTGGCAGTGTGAATCCCTCTTGCCCCAGCGGCTTTGCCCGCCTAACTCATACTCCATGAAAATATTGTTCCTTGGGGATGTGATGGGCCGCGCTGGGCGCCGCGCCATTTCTGAAAAATTGCCTCGCTTGCGTGAAGAATGGAAACTAGATTTTGTCGTTGTGAACGGCGAAAATGCGACGGGTGGCATGGGGCTGTCAGGAGCACATGCCAAGTTGATTTTGGAAGCTGGTGCAGATTGCATTACGCTGGGCGATCACGCCTTTGACCAAAAAGATATGCTTCAGTTTATCGAACATGAACCACGCGTGATCCGCCCGCTGAATTTTTCCAGAGCGTCACCCGGGAAAGGGGCACGTTTGTTTACCGCCAATAACGGCCGCAAAGTGCTGGTGGCACAAGCGCTTGGTCAGGTGTTCATGAAACGCCCATTTGATGATCCGTTTTCTGCGATTGAACCTGTGTTTAAGACCCATCCACTTGGTGGGCAGGCCGATGCAATCATTGTTGATTTCCATTGCGAAGCGACATCTGAAAAGATGGCGATGGGGCATTGGTGTGACGGACGCGCCAGCTTGATGGTCGGGACACATACGCACGTGCCAACAAGCGATGCGATGATCATGCAAAAAGGTATGGGGTATCTGACGGACGCAGGTATGTGTGGGGACTATAATTCAGTCATCGGTATGGAGAAATCCGAACCGCTGCGCCGCTTTATCACTGGTATGCCCAAAGAACGGTTTACACCTGCAGCTGGCGACGCGACCCTATCAGGTGTCTACATCGAGACGGACGATAAAAGCGGTAAGGTGACGCGCATTGAAATGGTACGCCAAGGTGGTGCGCTGTCTCAAGCGGGCCCAAAGGGCTAGATGAACCAACGCCAACTTCTTGGGTATAGCCTTGTCCTGATCATTTTAGGGATGGGTTGGAGCTTTACCCAACCGATGTCCAAGTTGGCTGTGAGCGAAGGCTACCAACATTTCGGCCTGATATTTTGGCAGGCGGCTATTGGGGCCGCCCTGTTGACGGTTGTTAGTTTAATCCGTGGTAAAAGTCTGCCCTTGGGTCCTGCGCAATTGCGGGTCTATTTGATTATAGCACTAATTGGCACGGTAATCCCCAATTCTGCGACCTATCAAGCTGCGGTGCATCTGCCCTCAGGTATCTTATCCATCCTGCTTTCTATGATTCCAATTTTTGCCTTTCCTGTCGCACTTGCCCTTGGCAATGACCAGTTTGAGGCGCGCCGTTTGGGCGGGCTGTTCCTTGGTTTGACCGGTGTCATGATGATTGTTCTGCCCTCTGCCAGCATCCCTCAAATGGGATCTGCTTTTTGGGTGATGATCGCGCTGATCGGTGGCGCGTGCTACGCATGTGAGGGCAATTACGTCGCTAAATGGGGCACTGCAGGGATGGATGCAATCCAAGTTCTACTGGGTGCATCATTGGTTGGAGCTATTATTTCGCTGCCTCTGGCGTTGGCCACGGGGCAGTGGATCAACCCGATGCCTCCCTACGGTGTTCCGGATTATGCACATATCTTAGGCTCTTTGATTCATGTGATGGTTTACGCGGGTTATGTATGGCTTGTGGGGCGCACGGGGCCTGTATTCGCGGTTCAGGTGAGTTATCTTGTGACGGTCTTTGGCGTGTTTTGGGCCAAGGTCATTTTGAACGAAACTTATGTGCCGCAAGTTTGGCTGGCGCTTTTGGCGATGTTGGCAGGGATGTATCTGGTACAGCCGCGCAAGCCAAGTGAACCGGTTGTGCCGAGTGCCTCGATGGATCAAACTGGTCGCAACTAAAATAGGTAGCTCCATGGCGTTTTTTGAGTTCTCGCAAACTGGCAGTGCAATCCTAACCCTCACTGTGGTTGCGATCATGTTCATCCTGTTTATACGCGAAACCTTCCCCACAGAAGTTGTCGCAATCACAGGCGCTGCTTTGATGCTGGGGCTGGGGTTGTTGCCATATGAAGATGCCCTGCTTGTGCTATCGAACCCAGCACCTTGGACCATTGCAGCGATGTTCATTATCATGGGGGCTTTGGTGCGCACTGGTGCACTAGAGGCATTCACAGGGCAGGCGGACCGTATTGCGCAAACCAATCCCGCCTTGGCTATTGTGTTGCTTATGACCTTTGTCGTGCTGTCATCAGCGATTGTGTCGAACACGCCGGTTGTGGTTGTGATGATCCCTGTGTTTGTTCAGCTCGCCAAGACGATGGGCATTGCCTCGTCTAAGATGCTAATCCCGCTGAGCTACGCTGCGATTTTGGGTGGGACACTGACTTTGATCGGGACATCGACCAACTTGTTGGTTGATGGTGTCGCCCGTGCCCAAGGGGTGGCTGGATTTACAATTTTCGAGGTTACGCCGCTGGGTATTATCCTTGTAATTTGGGGAATGATCTATCTACGTTTTGTCGCACCGATGCTGTTGCCAGATCGCGAAAGCATGGCGGACTTGTTGTCCGATAGATCCCGCATGAGGTTCTTTACCGAAGCGGTCATTCCCCCCGAATCCAACTTGATCGGTCGTGAGGTCACTGGCGTTCAATTGTTCAAACGTGAAGGCGTACGCTTGATCGATGTCATTCGTGGCGATCGGTCTTTGCGCCGCAATCTTCAGGGTGTTGAGCTGGCCGTGGGTGACCGCGTCGTTCTGCGTACCCAAATTACTGAACTGCTGGCGCTGCAACGTAACAAAGAACTAAAGCGTGTTGACCAAGTTTCTGCGGTGGAGACCACAACCGTGGAGGCACTGATTACGCCTGGTTGTAAGATGATTGGTCGTTCATTGGGTTCACTGCGCCTACGCCGTCGGTTCGCAGTCTATTCATTGGCTGTTCATCGTCGTAACCAGAATATTGGGCGTCAGCTGGATGACTTGATTGTCAAAGTGGGTGACACCCTTTTGTTGGAAGGTGCGCCTGCGGATATTCAACGCCTTTCGATTGAGATGGAAATGGTCGACGTGTCCAAACCGTCTGCGCGTGCGTTTCGTCGAAGCCACGCGCCGCTCGTTATTGCGGCGCTTATTGGGTTGGTGACCTTGGCAGCACTGGGTGTCGCCCCAATCTTTTTGCTATCGATCCTAGCAGTTTCGTTTGTTTTGATCACGCGCTGTATTGATGCGGAAGAAGCGTTTTCCTTTGTGGATGGCCGTCTTCTGGCGCTGATTTTTTCGATGCTTGCCATTGGTGTGGCACTTGAGGCATCGGGTGCCGTTGCACTGATCGTGAATGCAATTGCGCCGGCACTGGGTAATTTGCCGCCCTTCCTCATTATCTGGGCTATTTACTTACTTACCTCAGTTTTAACGGAATTGGTAAGCAACAACGCTGTGGCTGTTGTGGTTACGCCTATCACTATTGGGTTGGCTACGGCCCTTGGGATTGATCCGCGTCCGCTTGTTGTGGCGGTTATGGTGGCGGCTTCTGCCAGTTTTGCCACGCCAATCGGGTATCAAACCAATATGTTGGTTTACGGACCCGGTGGTTACAAATTCACGGACTTTATGCGCGTTGGTATTCCTTTGAGCCTAAGTATTGGGGTTCTAGCATCTGCGGTTATCCCAATTCTTTGGCCCTTGTGATTTTGCCCTATAGTGACCTAAGATTACTAAATCACTTTGATCCCATTTTTCACCCGAGGTTCCAGACATGAAACAAGTTATCAAAGAAACAACAGACGAAGATTTGATTAAGCAGTTCCTTGAAAAGGGTGGTAAAGTCAGTCGGGGCAAAACCAAACCAATGCCAAGCGATTTGGGCATCAGCAACAACAGCTGGGGCAACAAGATGACCAAAGAAGAAAAGGCCGTTGTTAAGGCCGCCGAAGCCGCTTCAAAAGCTAAGAAGTAAGCGCAGGTTTAGCAATCTTCTAATGGAATGTGTTTTGGGGCCTTCGGGCCCCTTAAGTTTTTCGGTACCAAAATACAAAGGGTGCCACCACGATATACATTAAGATGCCGTAAACTGCTGATGGCAGTCCCATGTCAGAGAACCCATCTGATTGGGTCAAGATGATCGAGGCCAACGCAATACCAGCTGTAGCGTTTTGCAAGCCTGCTTCGAACGAAATGGATTTCACTTCATTCCTCTCTCGTCCTGAAAATTTCGCAACGAAAAATCCCATGAACAGAAGTGATATGCTGAGCGTAACTAAGACCGGACCTAACGTAGCGATGTTGTCCATGAAAGTCTGCCAGCCGCTGATTAGCGCAGCAACGACAATTAGGGCGAACAGTGCGGCACCAATGAGTGAAAAAGCTGGTTCAACACGGATTGAAAAGGCGGGTTTGAAATGTCGGATTGCCATCCCGAGGAGTATAGGCAATGCCGTGATGACAAAAACAGCCAGCGCAAGGCCTGTTATTGTAACTTTTGGTGCTTCAGCGCCATAAAGTGAATCACGGACCAAGCAGCAAAAAATGGCACTGTCAGAATGCTAAGAAGGCTGACGACTGCGGTTAAAGAGACAGACAACGCGACATCACCTTTCGCAACTTTTGCAATGATATTGGCAGTTGCACCGCCTGGGCAAAGCGACAGTAACATGACGCCAACAGCCAATGCACTTGTGATGCCAAATGCTAAGATCAACAGGTAAGCTATTAAAGGTACAAATATGATTTGCGCACCTGCACCAAGGCCGAATGCATGTGGGCGCTTCAAAACGCGTTTGAAATCATTGAGTGTTAGTCCAATGCCGAGTGACAACATGATGATTACCAACGACAGCGGCAAAGCCACATTCACAAAAGTATTCACTTAAAATTTCCAACTCAAATAACTTATGTAATAAGTTATCAGCGCAGTGTGGCAAGTAAAGTCTCTACTTTTGCGTGTTATAACGGCCAAAATACAAGAATTGCGGGGATCGAAACGGCGACGATTATGATCTCAAGTGGAAGGCCCATACGCCAATAATCACCGAAGGAATATCCGCCTGGACCCAAAATAAGCGTGTTATTCTTGTGCCCAATAGGTGTGAGGAATGCAGAAGATGCTGCAACGGCCACAGCCATTAAGAATGGGTCGGGTGACACGCCAAGGGACTGTGCCATCTGAATGCCAACGGGTGCTGCAACGATTGTGGTCGCTGTGTTGTTCAAAACATCTGATAGTGTCATCGTAACGATCATAAGAACAGTCAAAACCGCCCACGCTGGCATACCAGCTGTCCATCCCAACAATGCACCAGAGATCAGCTCAGTCCCACCAGATGTTTTAAGCGCAGCGCCCAACGGGATCATCGAGCCTAACAAAACGACAACGGGCCATTCGATGTGTGTGTATAGTTCAGACAACGGCACGATGCGTGTTAAAACGTAGGCAATCACGACAAGGCCCAAAGCGACAGGTAGGTAGATAAGGCCAAGGCTTGCGGCAATAACTGCCCCTGCAAATATACCAATTGCCAGCCAAACTTTGTTATTTTCTGTTACTGCCAGACCGCGGTCAGCAAGTGGTAAACATCCCAACCAATCCGTCACATCATGCCCACGATTACGAGGGACTAACAGCAACAAAATGTCGCCCGGTTGAATCGGTGTTTTGCGGACCTGATTTTTAATTCGGGTATCACCACGTGAAATGCCCATCAACACAGCACTTTGGCGCCAGGCTAGACCGACGGCTTCTGCTGTACGGTCCACCAAACGGCTGGTATCTTTGACCACGACTTCGAGGATCTCGACGCCTTCACCGGCGGCGTTAAGGCGTTCTGTGCGTTCAATGTCTGAAAGTGCCAAATTGAGTGTTGTTCGAAATTCATCCAACGCATCAGGCGTTGCCTCAAGTACAAGCGCATCGCCTGCTTTCAGCGTGGTGTTGCGTGCTTGGCCATAGTGACGCTTCCCATCACGGATAAGGCCAAGGATGGCAACGTCAGTTTTTTCAGCTTCGGCCTCAAGTTCTGAGAGACGGTTGCCAATATGCTTACTGTCCTCTGGAACAGTCAATTCGGCAATATACTCAGCTAGATCGTCTGATGTGGACGAACTATCATCACGCGGCGGGATTAAACGCCAACCGACCAAAGCGACGAATGTCATGCCCGCAATCGCTGCGATGCCGCCAACCGGGGCAAAGTCAAACATCTTGAACGGCGCACCAAGGCTTTCTTCGCGGATGGCAGCGATGATGATATTGGGTGGGGTACCGATCAATGTCACCATGCCACCAAGGATCGTGGCAAAGCTCAGAGGCATTAGAGACAGGCCCGGACTGCGACCAGCCTTGCGTGCAGTTTGAACATCAACGGGCATCAAAAGGGCCAATGCGGCAACGTTGTTCATAAAGGCGGAAAGGATGCCACCAATTGCGCCCATCAAGGTGATGTGAGCCCCAAGCGATCGGCTGGCATCGACAAGAGTGCGCGTGATCAAGAACACAGCGCCAGAACGAACCAGTCCTGCGGAAACAACAAGGACAAGTGCGACCACTAAGGTTGCTGGATGCCCAAAGCCTGCAAAGGCGTCTTTTTGGGGTACGACCCCAAGGACAACCCCGACCATCAGAGCCGAAAAGGCAACGATGTCATAACGAAAACGACCCCACAACAGCAGGCCAAAGACCGCGCCAAAGAGAGAGAATAATATGATTTGATCTGTGCTCATGCTCTGACTCTATGGGCTGTATCTGTCAGGAGCCAGTGCCATTGACGGGGGGTTCGCCTCTCTAGTGTAGCTGGTTTCACTTGATCTGCGCTGTGGGCTTGCTCTTGGGTCGTGACGTGCCCTATAGAATTATCCAAACATAATTACCTAATCAACGCTGGAGGCTCCTATGGCAGGCCACTCAAAATGGGCAAATATTCAACACCGCAAAGGTCGTCAGGATAAATTGCGCGCCAAGCTATTTTCGAAAATGGCAAAAGAAATCACTGTGGCTGCCAAAATGGGCGACCCTGATCCAGACAAAAACCCACGTCTTCGTATGGCTGTTAAAGAAGCTAAATCCAGCTCTGTGCCGAAAGATGTGATTGATCGCGCCATCAAAAAATCCCAAGTGGGTGAGGGCGAAGATTACGAAGAAATCCGTTATGAAGGCTATGGTCCGAACGGCGTTGCTGTGATCGTTGAAGCGATGACAGACAACCGCAACCGCACGGCATCCACAGTACGCTCTACATTCTCGAAATGCGGTGGCAACTTGGGTGAAACGGGCAGTGTTGGTTTCATGTTCGACCGCAAAGGTGCAGTTGAATATCCAGCGACTGTTGGCGATGCGGACACTGTTATGATGGCCGCTATTGAAGCGGGCGCTGAGGATGTTGAATCATCAGAAGATGGCCACACTGTTTGGTGTGCCGACACAGACTTGAACGAAGTCTCAAATGCGCTTGAGGCCGAACTGGGTGAGTCTTCTTCAACCAAATTGGTTTGGAAGCCGACCATCTCTACAGAGATGGACCTAGAGGGCATGGAGAAACTGATGCGTCTTATCGATGCGCTTGAAGATGATGATGATGTTCAACGCGTTACATCCAACTTTGAAGCCAGCGACGAGGTTATGGAACAGCTTTAAGCGCTTTGTCCTGTAAATAATTAATACAACGCCGTTCCTTTTCAGGGGCGGCGTTTTCCGTTTGTCTGTGCCGATTGTGCTTAGAGCCTTTGGACGATAGCAATGCAGCAATAGATACTTGGAACTCCTAAATGTACCTCACTTTTCTTCAAGGCTTTGCACTTAGCATTACATTGATCCTCGCGATTGGTGCTCAAAATGCGTTTGTTTTGTGCCAAGGGCTACGTGGGGCGCATATCTTTTGGGTGTGTTTGGTATGCGGTGTTATTGATGCGGTGCTGATCTTGGCAGGGATCACCGGTTTCGGGGCGCTTGCACAATCTTTGCCATGGTTTGAAACAGCGATGCGCTATGGCGGGGCTGCGTTTTTACTATGGTATGGTTGGACGAATGCGGTCTCTGCGTGGAGAGGCGGTAGCTCCCTTGAAGCAGCCGATGGGGAGGAAAAATCGCTGCAAAGCACACTGGCTACATTGGTTGCCCTGTCTTTGCTGAACCCGCATGTTTACTTGGATACAGTTGTGTTGATCGGCTCGATCTCAGCCCAGTATGAGGATCGTGTCAGCTTTGGCTTTGGTGCAGTTACCGCCAGTATTACGTTCTTCTTTGCCCTTGGATACGGGGCGCGATTGTTACGTCCGATCTTTGCCAATCCGCGGGCATGGCAGATTTTGGATGCTCTGATCGCGCTGACGATGTGGACCATTGCGATCAAACTGGTTTTCTTTTGATACCTTGTGGTTGTTGGCACTTTGAGTGTTGATAGCGGCATGATGAAATCAAATCCCTCGCGCCACCGCGCAGGCATCTTTTGGATGTTTGTGACAGGCCTATGCTTTGTAGCTGTTACGGCGTTGGTGAAACATATGGGCAGTCGCGTGCCACCAGCTGAGGCTGCGTTTCTGCGGTATTTCCTGGGTTTGGTGTTCCTGTTGCCAATGTTGAAGGACTTGCGCGAGGCCCATTTGACCCCACGCCAGTGGAAGTTGTTTGGAATGCGCGGCATGTTTCACGCAGGCGCAGTGATCTTATGGTTTTACGCCATGACCCGCATTCCGATCGCTGAAGTGACCGCGATGAATTACCTTTCTCCTGTATATGTGACGATTGGTGCCGCGATCTTTTTGGGGGAAAAACTAGCTATGCGTCGGATTGTTGCGATCCTGATTGCATTGTTTGGCGCTGCAATCATTTTGCGCCCAGGGTTTCGGGAAGTGTCTTTAGGACATTTGGCGATGCTGGTAACTGCGATTGTATTTGCGGGGTCTTATCTCACGGCCAAGATAATGGTAGGCGAGGTCAAGCCGACTGTAGTCGTTGCAATGTTGTCCATTTTTGTGCCTATCGGGCTGGCCCCATTTGCGATTACTGTTTGGGTAACACCCTCCCTCAACGACCTGATGCTATTGTTCTGTGTCGCTAGCTTTGCCACAGCGGGCCATTACACGATGACCTTGGCGTTTGCCGCAGCGCCGGTGACCGCTACGCAACCCATTACATTCTTGCAATTGGTTTGGGCGGTGTTGTTGGGGGTAATCGTTTTCGGCGAACCTGTGGATGTTTGGGTGGTATTTGGTGGCGTTGTAATTCTGGCATCTGTCACTTTCATCACATGGCGCGAAGCAGTGATGGAGCGCAGTCCTGTGACCCCTGTTGTGCATGAGACAAAGGTGTAAGTTTTTTATTGATTGACTAGTCAATTAAACGCTGATTACGATCCCATCTAATATATTAAGGGATTTTGAATGCCAAAAGTTGGAATGGAACCGATCCGACGTTCTGCGTTGGTGCAGGCGACGATCGCTGAAATCGGCGCTGCTGGGAACTTGGGAGTGACCGTTGAGCAAATTGCTAAACGGGCAGGGATGTCGACCGCGCTTGCGCACCACTATTTTGGCGGCAAGGATCAGATTTTCTTAGCTGCGATGCGCCACATCTTGCGCGAGTTTGGAACAGAGGTTTTGCAAGCCTTAGGTCAAGCAACCACGCCTTTCGCGCGTGCATGTGCGATTGTCCAATCCAGTTTCGCACCGTCTTGTTTCGCGCCTGCAACGATCAGTGCGTGGATGACGTTGTACGCCCAATCCCAAAGCAGCGTAGAAACCAAACGGTTGTTAAAGCTGTACCAGCGCCGCCTGCACTCGAATCTTACCCATGCTTTGCGCCCCATTTCCAAACATCCAGAACGGGATGCGCATACTTTGGCTGCATTAATTGATGGGCTCTATCTACGGGCGGCTTTGTCCAGTGCCTGCGACCCCAAAGATGCATGTGATGCCGCGCTGCAAACCCTTCAAACTCTGATCGAGAGTGACCAATGAGCAAGCCGAATATACTGATTTTTATGGTCGATCAATTGAACGGCACGCTGTTCCCCGATGGACCGGCTGAATGGTTACATGCTCCAAATCTGAAAAAGCTGGCAGCGCGGTCAACCCGTTTTAAAAACGCATACACGGCGTCACCTTTGTGTGCTCCGGGACGTGCTGCGTTCATGTCTGGGCAACTGCCCTCTGACACTGGCGTTTATGATAATGCAGCTGAATTCATATCGTCCATTCCTACCTATGCACACCACCTACGCCGTGCAGGCTATCAGACCTGCCTGTCTGGCAAGATGCACTTTGTTGGCCCTGACCAGATGCATGGGTTTGAGGAACGATTGACCACAGACATTTATCCTGCTGATTTTGGATGGACCCCTGATTATCGCAAACCGGGAGAGCGGATTGATTGGTGGTACCACAACATGGGCTCGGTCACGGGTTCTGGTGTTGCTGAAATTTCCAACCAAATGGAATACGATGACGAAGTCGCTTATCATGCGACGCGCAAGGTTTATGACTATGCACGCAGCAACGATGAACGTCCTTGGTGCATGACTGTCAGCTTTACCCATCCCCATGATCCATACGTTGCCCGCAAAAAATATTGGGATTTGTATGAGGACTGTGAACATCTTCTGCCGACCGTTCCAGCGATGGATTATGAAGATCACGACACCCATTCTAAACGCATTTTTGATGCGAATGATTGGCGTAGTTTTGATATCTCAGAGGACGATATCAAACGGTCTCGCCGCGCCTATTTTGCCAACATCAGCTATCTTGATGATAAAATCGGTGAGGTGATGGAAGCGGTCAAAGCAACGCGCCAAGAGACGATTATTATGTTCGTTTCTGATCACGGCGACATGCTTGGCGAACGTGGGCTGTGGTTTAAGATGTCCTTCTTTGAGGGTTCGGCGCGGGTACCGATGATGATTTGTGCGCCAGATATGCAACCAGGTTTGATCACCACGCCAGTGTCCAACATCGATGTCTGCCCAACCTTATGCGATCTTGCTGGCGTTGATATGTCAGAGGTTGAACCTTGGACTACAGGCCAAAGCGTCAAGCCATTGGGGCAGGGCGTCGAACGCACCGAACCCGTTGCGATCGAATATGCAGCGGAGGCGTCGTATTCACCGATGGTTTCTTTGCGGTATGGAAAGTGGAAGTACAACCGCTGCAAGTTAGACGCTGATCAGTTGTTTGATCTGGATGGAGACCCGCATGAATTGACCAACCTTGCAGAGGTTGCAGAACATCAAGGAACCTTAACGCAGCTTAGGGCAAAATCTAAAGTCCGCTGGGACTTGGACAAGTTCGATGCAGATGTCCGCGTAAGCCAAGCCCGTCGTTGGGTTGTTTACGAAGCACTGCGCGAAGGCGGCTATTATCCTTGGGATTACCAGCCACTTCAAAAAGCATCTGAGCGCTACATGCGCAACCACATGGACTTAAACAACGTCGAAGACGACGCCCGATATCCACGCGGGGAATAGCGCTGCAGCCTACATCCCTTACCCTACTTTCTTGCGCCGGAGGCGAGCCATACCATGAGCTACCCAACCCATCCAACAGCCAGCCACTTCATTAATGGTCAATATGTCGAGGATACAGCTGGTACCCCAATCGACGTGATCTATCCTGCAACGGGTGAAAAGATCGCAACCGTTTATTCCGCGACCCCTGCAATCATTGCGCAAGCGTTGGATGCGGCAAAGGCGGCTCAAGCGTCGTGGGCTAAAATGTCGGGAACAGAACGCGGTCGTATTCTGCGTCGCGCAGCGGACATCATGCGCGAACGCAATCATGACCTGAGCGTTCTTGAGACGTTTGACACGGGTAAGCCGTATCAAGAAACAATAGCGGTTGATGCCACTTCTGGCGCAGATGCGCTTGAATACTTTGGTGGTATGGCAGCGACACTCACCGGCGAGCACATCCAGTTGGGCGAAGACTGGGTTTACACGCGCCGTGAAGCTTTGGGTGTTTGTGTGGGTATCGGTGCCTGGAATTATCCAACACAGATTGCCTGCTGGAAAGGTGCGCCCGCATTGGCCTGTGGCAACTCTATGGTGTTCAAACCTTCTGAAACCACACCGCTTTGTGCACTGAAGGTTGCAGAAATTTTGGTCGAAGCAGGTCTGCCTGCAGGTATCTATAATGTCATCCAAGGTATGGGCGATGTCGGTGCTGCATTGGTCACCGATGATCGTGTCGACAAGGTTTCGCTGACAGGCTCTGTGCCGACTGGCAAAAAGGTTTATGCGGCAGCGGCTGCAGGTATTAAACATGTGACGATGGAATTGGGCGGCAAGTCCCCGATGATTGTCTTTGAAGATGCAGACATCGAAAATGCAGTGGGTGGTGCCATCTTGGGGAATTTCTATTCTTCTGGTCAGGTATGTTCAAACGGCACCCGTGTATTCGTTCATAGATCTGTCAAAGAAGCATTTCTTAAACGTCTTTCTGAGCGTCTTGATACAGCTGTTATCGGTGACCCCCAGATTGAGGAAACCAATTTTGGTCCGATGGTCAGTGAACGCCAGCTTGAAATCGCATTAGGGTATGTCGAGAAAGGCAAAGCAGAAGGCGCGCGTCTGGTTTATGGCGGCAACCGTTTGGACCGTGAGGGGTTCTATATGCAGCCGACTGTCTTTGCGGATGTTAAAGATGACATGATTATTGCACGTGAAGAAATCTTTGGCCCTGTGATGGCAGTCCTTGATTTCGAGGATGAAGATGATGTGATGACCCGTGCCAATGACACCGAATTTGGTTTGGCTGCGGGCGTGTTTACCAAGGATCTATCCCGTGCGCACCGCGTTGCGGCGAATTTTGAGGCAGGTACTTGTTTCATCAATTCCTACAACGATGCACCAGTCGAAGCCCCGTTTGGCGGTTCGAAAAACTCTGGTGTTGGGCGCGAAAATTCAAAGGCTGCGATCAACTATTATTCACAGCTAAAGTCTGTCTATGTGCGCATGGGCGATGTTGAGGCACCGTTCTGATGGCTGAAATGCAAGCTGATTACGTCATCGTCGGGGCCGGCAGTGCGGGTTGCGCGATGGCCTATCGATTGGCGGAGGCGGGAGAATCCGTCTTGGTCATTGAACATGGCGGCACAGATATAGGGCCGTTGATCCAGATGCCTGCTGCGCTGTCATACCCGATGAACATGAAGATGTATGATTGGGGGTATGAGTCTGAGCCAGAGCCTCACTTGGATGGGCGTCGTTTGGCCTGTCCAAGAGGTAAAGTCATTGGTGGATCGTCATCCATCAACGGCATGGTTTACGTGCGTGGGCACGCCAAGGACTTTGATCACTGGGCCGAAAGCGGTGCTGACGGTTGGTCTTATGCTGATGTGCTACCCTATTACAAACGCATGGAAACGTGGGACGGTAATGGCCACGGCGGCGATCCAGAGTGGCGCGGTAAAAATGGGCCAATGCATGTTACCCGGGGGCCACGTAAGAACCCCTTGTTTGAGGCCTTTGTCGATGCGGGAAAGCAAGCAGGCTATGAGGCGACGTCGGATTATAATGGTGAGAAACAAGAGGGCTTTGGCCCGATGGAGCAGACTGTTTATAAGGGGCGTCGTTGGTCCACTGCCAATGCATACCTGCGCCCTGCGCTAGAGCACGACAACTGCAACCTCATGAATGGTTTGGTTGAAAAGGTCATCATTGAGGATGGCCGCGCGATGGGCGTTGCCCTTTTGGGTGGAAAGACGGTCACCGCAAACCGCGAAGTTATCATTGCGGCCTCTGCCATCAACTCGCCCAAAATTCTGATGTTGTCTGGTATTGGCCCTGCTGATCACCTTAAGGACAACGGTATCGAAGTGGTTGCTGATCGCCCAGGCGTTGGACAAAATCTGCAAGATCACCTTGAGCTGTACATGCAGATGTCGGCCAGTAAACCAATCACTTTGTATAGGCACTGGAACATATTTTCTAAGGCGTGGATCGGTGCACAATGGCTGTTCTTTAAGACGGGCCTTGGCGCTTCAAATCAGTTTGAAAGCTGTGCGTTTATTCGGTCAAAACCTGGTGTTAACTATCCAGATATTCAGTATCATTTCCTGCCCATTGCGGTTCGCTATGATGGCCAAGCGGCAGCAGAAGGGCATGGGTTTCAGGCTCATACGGGCCCTATGCGTTCGGTATCACGTGGTGCGGTCACGTTGCGGTCAAGCGATCCTGCAGATGATCCAAAGATCCTGTTCAACTATATGTCTGACCCGTCTGATTGGGAAGACTTTCGCAGGTGCATCCGCCTCACGCGCGAGATATTTGCCCAAGACGCGTTTAAGCCGTTCGTGAAGGGTGAAATACAACCGGGTGCGGATGTGCAAACTGATGAAGAGCTGAACGCGTTCATTTCAGAACATGTGGAAAGTGCGTACCATCCTTGTGGTACTTGTCGCATGGGGCGGCGGGATGATCCAAATGCAGTTGTTGATTCCACAGGCCAAGTCATTGGCGTTGAGGGATTGCGTGTTGCGGACAGCAGCATTTTCCCACGCATTACCAACGGTAATTTGAATGGCCCATCAATTATGGTCGGCGAAAAGATGTCGGATCATATTTTGGGCCTTGATCCGCTGGCGCGTTCGAATGATGAGCCGTGGCTGCACCCGAATTGGGAAACTGAACAGCGGTAACTGGGTCAACACTTTGGTAACCTTTATTACCTAATCCGCTTGAATTGATGAACGGCAACCCGCATCTCTTAACCAATGTTTAGATTTTGCGCGTTGTTCGTTTTCATCGTTGTTCCCTCTCTTTCACTTGCTGACTTTTCGGGCTGTGTGAACGTCATTGATGGCAAAGCCATCGACGTGGGCGATGTCCACGTGCGTATCCACGGGATCGACGCACCAGAGTAAGGGCAAACATGTCAATCTGAACAGAACTTAAAGTGGGCTTGTGGAGAATGGATTGACCAACAGGTCCGTGTCCATCCTCAGGGACAAAAGGCAATCTGTAAACGTGTTGATACTGACAAATTTGGGCGGGCTGTCGCGACCTGTTTTGTCAACGGAGAAGACATTGGGCGTGCCCTAGTCTCAGACGGATTGGCCTTTGCCTATCGTAAGTATTCGATGGCTTATGATCTGGATGAAAAAGTGGTGGCAGTGAATGATCGCGGGTTACACAGCAGCCGTGTCCAAGACCCTGCACAATATCGCAAGACCCGTACAAAGGGGCGCATCCCGATCGATCGCAATTGCGCGATCAAGGGCAACAATTCCTCAAGTGGCAAACGGATTTATCACGTCGCTGGGCAACGATTTTATGAACAGACAGGTATTAGCACCAACAAAGGCGAGCGGTGGTTCTGTAGCGCGGATGAGGCGGTTAAGGCTGGCTGGCGAAAGGCACGTCGTTAGTCGACGCCGTAGGGCAGCACATCGCGGGTGTCCGTATCCACGAGCAACTTGCGCTCTAGCGGGGGCACAGAGCGTTGATGGCACGTTTTGCGTTCGCATATTCTGCATGAAATTCCGATTGGTTCAAATGCGTCAGCGCGGCTAAGGTCCATGCCATCTGCATAGACAAGTGAGCCCGCGTGCTCGACCTCACATCCCAAAGCGATCGCAAAGCGGCGAACAGGTGCGCCGTATCGTCCAGCGGGCTTTGAAACGTCGCGTGCCAAACTGATATAGCGTGCGCCGTCTGGGGTTTCAGCCAGTTGGCGCAAGAATTGTGCGGGCAATTCGAACGCGCGGTGAACGTTCCACAATGGGCATGCGCCGCCGAAGCGTGCAAATTGTAGGCGTGTTGCAGAGTGGCGTTTTGTGATCGTTCCAGCCTGATCAACGCGTACAAAGAAGAATGGAATGCCTTTCGAGCCCGGGCGTTGCAGGGTTGAAAGGCGGTGTGCAACCTGTTCGATGGAGGCCCCGAATTGGCCCGCTAAAAGCTCAACGTCATGCCTGCATTCATTCGCCGCAGTTAGAAATTGTGTGTAGGGCATAAGGGCTGCGCCGGCAAAGTAGTTGGCAAGACCGATCTTGGCGATGCCACGGGCCTCTGACGTTTGGAAGCGGGCTAGATCAAGGGTGGCCTCTAGCAGCGCATTCTGGCGGATCAACGCTACCTGTAGCAAGATTTGGAAGGTCTGTGTTTCTGTGACGCTGCGGTTGGAAATGCGCAAAACCTTGGTGCTGGGGTCGTAGCTGCGAACCCTGTCATCATTGGTGAATTCAACCTTCACGCCAACCTTTTGCAGGGCCGCAACCGCTGCTGCGCGCACGTCAACTGCGTCTTCAAGTGAGCTAGAGAAATGTTCTGCCACACGGTCCACTGAGTCGATGTAGTTGTCGCAATAATGAAAGAAATCGCGAACCTCTTCCCAAGGACTGGGACGGGTGCGTGCATCTTCGCGCCCCAATGCTTCATCAAGGGAGGCAAGCCGTTCGTGGGTTTGTCGATAGCTTTGGTGGAGCTGAATAAACGCGCGGGCAAAGGTTGGAGCGTTGGATGCCGCAAGGCGTAGATCAGCGATTGGCGGCATATCTGCGGTGAAAACTGGATCTGATAGTGCTTCCTTTAGGTCGCTGACCAGCCGTTCGCTGTCACCGATGCTAAGTTCTGTGACATCAAGGCCAAACTCACGTGCGAGTGCCACCACGACAGAGGTGCTGACGGGGCGGTTATTGTTTTCCATTTGATTTAGGTAGGGCAGGGATACGCCCAACTTGGCGGCAAAGTCTTTTTGCGTCAGGCCGATGCGCGTGCGCAGTTCGCGTAGTTTTGCGCCTGCGTAGATTTTTTGGTTCGCCATACGAGTACCTTTGCAACTTTGCACTTAGCTAATCGTAGCTTTGCAAAGTAAGAAGCACAAGATATCCTAAGGTTTAGTCCTTCGCGAGGCGTGCTTCACGACGATATACTGATAGGATCGCAAGAACTGCAGAGATGGACGTAAACATCATGATCACGATCAGTGGGTAGGCACCTGTTTCGGGTTTGAGCAAGAACACTGCCAGCGATGCAAGGCCTGCGCCGCCACCAATCATGATCGCTCCGCCTAAACCTGATGCTGTACCTGCGAGATGTGGGCGCACTGATAGCATTCCTGCGGTGGCGTTTGGGATCACCATGCCGTTGCCAAGACCAACGAAGGTCATAAGGCCAAAGAAAGTCACCGCAGAGCCAAGGCCAACCAGGAACAATATCAGCATCAAGACAGTGCCAGCGGTCACTGCGATTGCACCCCACAGGATCAATTTGTTTACACCCAAACGTTTGGCGTTACGGCCCGTGTACCAGTTGCCGACGAAATACCCGACTGCAGGAGCACCAAAGAAGATGCCAACCCATTTGGGTGACATGCCGAATACGTCTGAACCGACAAAGGGTCCCCCTCCTAGGTAGGCGAAGAAAGCACCTGAGCTGAAGGCAGAGGCAAGGCAGTATCCCCAGAAGCGTTTGGATTTGAGTAGCTCCGGGTATTCTCTGAATTGCTCTGACAGGGTCAATCCTGATGGTTTTGCGGTTTCGCCAAGGTCGCGCCAAACAAGTGCAAATAGGGCTGCACCGATTAACAGGAAAGCCCAGAAGATTGCATGCCAGCCAAAGAATTCGTCTAAGATGCCGCCGATTGCGGGACTGATCATGGGAACAACGGCCATACCCATTGTGACATAAGCAAGCATTGAGGCGGATTGTTCTTGGTCGAATGAATCGCGAATAACTGCGCGGCTTAAAACCATGCAAACAGCAATGGCGGCCTGAACCATGCGAAAGAATAGAAACATGCTGATGCTGGTCGAATATATGCAGCCAATAGTGGCCAGAAGGAAAACTGCGATTCCGCTTAGTATGACTGGGCGGCGACCAAAACGATCGGAAATCGGACCGATAAAGATTTGTAAAACAGCACTTACAATCAGAAACAAAGGCACTGACAGCGCCATAATCCCATTTGAAACGCCAAAATATTGCGACATTTGTGGGAGGCTTGGCAAAAACATGTTCATGACAATTGCTGACATGCCTGCCAGAACGATCAAAGTGAATATATGCGGCGGAGTTTTGCGATCCATAAAGCGGATCGTGGGTTTGTTTTTCATGTGAAAGAGGTATGTAGCTTGCTAAGTGATGTCCAGCAGGAGCGTGACAATCGGCGTTCGTTTTGCAACTTTGCAGTTTGCAAAAATTGATCTGAATAGTATTTGCAAATATTCCGAATGTCTCTTTGGTCTGGGTGTAAGCCTTGATACACTAGTGAAAATTCGCAAGCGGGGCTGAAGATGAAAGATATCCTTACAGAGCTGAATGATCGTCGCGAGGCTGCGCGCCTTGGTGGCGGTCAGAAACGTATTGATGCACAGCATGGACGTGGCAAACTGACAGCGCGCGAGCGCATCGATTTGCTGTTGGATGAGGGGTCTTTCGAAGAGTTCGACATGTTTGTGAGCCATCGCTGCACTGATTTTGGCATGGAAAATCAAAAGCCTGCGGGTGATGGTGTTGTTACAGGGTGGGGCACAATCAATGGCCGCATGGTCTATGTCTTCTCCCAAGATTTCACAGTGTTTGGCGGTTCATTGTCTGAAACCCACGCTCAGAAAATCTGCAAAATCCAAGATATGGCAATCCAGAATGGTGCACCCATCATTGGCATCAACGACTCCGGTGGTGCGCGAATCCAAGAAGGCGTTGCGTCGCTTGCGGGCTATGCCGAAGTGTTTCAACGCAATGTCTTGGCCTCAGGTGTCGTTCCACAGATCAGCTTGATCATGGGGCCTTGTGCTGGTGGCGCTGTTTATTCTCCTGCGATGACTGATTTTATCTTCATGGTAAAAGACACGTCTTATATGTTCGTAACTGGACCGGACGTTGTTAAAACAGTCACTAACGAAGTTGTAACGGCTGAGGAATTGGGCGGGGCATCAACCCATACCAAAAAGTCATCCGTGGCCGACGGTGCGTTTGAGAATGATGTCGAGGCATTGGCCGAAGTGCGCCGCCTTGTAGATTTCTTGCCGTTGTCGAACCGTGAAAAACCACCGGTTCGCCCGTTTTTTGATGAGCCGGGTCGTGTTGAGTTATCCCTTGATACGTTGATCCCTGAGAATGCGAATACGCCTTACGACATGAAAGAGCTTATTCATAAGCTTGCTGACGAAGGGGATTTTTACGAAATCCAGGAAGATTTTGCTAAAAATATCCTGACAGGTTTCATTCGTCTAGAAGGCAGTACAGTTGGCGTTGTCGCCAACCAACCGATGATTTTGGCCGGCTGCTTGGATATCGACAGCTCGCGCAAAGCGGCGCGTTTTGTTCGTTTCTGCGATGCTTTTGAGATCCCAATCCTTACACTAGTAGACGTCCCTGGTTTCTTGCCTGGCACCAGTCAAGAATACGGTGGTGTGATTAAGCACGGCGCAAAATTGTTGTTCGCTTACGGTGAAGCAACAGTGCCTAAAGTCACTGTTATTACACGTAAAGCTTACGGCGGTGCCTATGACGTAATGTCATCCAAACACCTGCGCGGTGACTTTAACTATGCATGGCCGACGGCTGAAATTGCAGTGATGGGTGCCAAAGGCGCGACTGAGATTATTCACCGTGCTGATCTGGGTGACCCAGACAAAATCGCGGCGCATGCCGCCGAGTATGAAGAGCGTTTTGCCAACCCATTTGTGGCGGCTGAGCGTGGCTTTATCGACGAAGTTATTCAGCCACGCTCAACGCGTAAACGCGTAAGTCGTGCGTTTGCATCCCTTCGCGGTAAATCACAGAAGAACCCGTGGAAAAAACACGATAATATCCCGCTCTGACCGATGATAAAGGGCTGGCATATCATGAAGGATGAGGGGCAGGTGACGGTATCACGTCAGCTTCCAGCTCGTTTTGATGTCTCTGCAAATACTCAGTTGGCGGGTGGCAATGCTTTGCGTATAGCGATGCAAGTGCGCCAAGATATGTGGCGTGCGCTACAAGGGTTGCGGGGCTTTTCGCCTGTTGTTCAGGTAACGCCCGTTAATGGTGCATTGAACATTGAGGCGGGTGGTCGTGTGATGGGAAATGTAGCTTCAACGCTTGAAGCTGATATTCAGTTGGTTTTGGAAAATCCTAAAAACCGTGTGCGTTGGTTGAAATGCGCTGGATATCAACGATTTAAGGACGATGTATAATGTTGGTATTATGTCGGTATTGCGTCTGTACGATTGCGGTTACATTCGTTTACAGCCTTCCGCTCTATGCAACTGTGCAAGAGGTGCCATCAGGTCAGTCAGTCACACTGCACGAAGTGCTGGTCGATATGGTTAACGGTGAGAACTGGCTGCGCTTTCGTTTTGTTGCTCCGTCAATTGGAGCGGATAAGGGTAAAGTCAGTCATGATGACGCTGCCAAAGATATCGAACATCTGTGCGCTGCTGTCGCCGTGCCCTATATCGCTGAATATGATCTGAAAAGTGATTTGGTTGTCGTCTCAATGGCGGATCAAAAAACTGAATTTGGCGAAACGAATCCTGACGCGACACAGTTTTTCGAAGCATTTCGCGTCCAAAATGACATCTGTATCTGGGAGGCTTTTTGATGCAACCACAATATGTTGTGACAGAGGCATTGCCCAAAGTCCGTTATGAGGCTTTCGAGTCACAATTCCGCCGATTAGAACTGAGCGGATATATTTCAAACAAGGATACCACTATGTTGCCTGCAGGGATTTTCCAAGAACCCCTTACCTCAAGTAAAGGTGCACCGACACATTCTGTGTCAAAGCACCAATTTAAAAGTGACAGGAGACTTAGATGTCAAAGAGCATCAAACTATTGGCAACATTCGGCTTTATCGCTGTTGTTGCTGCCTGTGCGCGCGAGCAGCAGGTCGAAGAATTTGTCGTCATTGACCCAGCCTCAATTTCGGTTGAGCCAGTGCAAACAGGCAAATACAAGTAATACACTTACGGGGCGGGCGTTTTCGCCCACCTCGACCACACCCCTAACCGATGGCCAAATGGCAGGGGAGGCATCATCATGCTGAAACATCGCGGTTTCCCGGGCCGTCTTCGGGGCACAGATTTTCAATTCACACTACGTCGTGCGAACCCCAAAGGGGCGACACCATTGGCGCGACGCGAACGCAAGAATGATCGCAAACCGGCTGACCGTCGTGCGGATGCGGGTTTCATGGAAGCGTTGTGGGAACAGTTCGGGGAACATCCGTTTGAGCGTGGCAATCTAGATGCCGGTCGCTTGTCGTGGTTGTTCGGTCGTGAAGTCATTCAGGCTGACGATACCTTTGATCCTGAAGATTATGACGCATTGTTGGTGATCGACGTGAATATTGCACGGGCCAGTTTTCCAGAAGCGATTGGGGAATAGGCTCAATGTTGCTGCAACCTGCCATAAACCAGCAAAGCTTAGCCAATTTTTGCGCTTTGAATTTGTTTGGGTTGGTGGGATGGGCATTGGCGTGCAAACCTAAGCGCACACAGCCCGTGCCCTTAAGCCACTTACGTGAATGCACTGGCCTGCGTACCCCTTACCCTTATGGGCATCTCAAGTGCTTTGACCTTGAGTTTCCCAGTTTTTTTAAGCGCAAAACATTGATATCGCGTAATTTTGCCGAAATTGACTTGTGGTTCTCTTCTGCGTTTCAGGGGGTGCTAAATCTGTCATCTGTTTCTTCGAATGTGAAAACAGGAAAGCAGAAATGTCAGCCAAGCCATACATCGTCGCAATGGGTGTCTGCGCAACCTTTGCCGGTTGTGGAGATACAGGAAAAAACCAAGCCTTGTATGGCGGGGCAGCAGGTGCCAGTTTGGCTATCGTTGCGGACGCTGATCCGATCAAAGGTTTGGTCATCGGTGCGGCAGGAAACTTCTTTTATTGCCAAACCGATCCAGAAAAATGCAATTAATCCGTGTGATGTTTCACTGCAACGACTTTCAATCTTAAGTTTACGTGATGTTAATCCGCGTCAAGTTGTGCTATCAGTAACTCAATGGGCGAGAACAGCCCTGTTGCGAGGTAGTTATTATGAAACGAGTGATCTGCATTTTTGCAGTGTCAGCAGCTTTGCTGGCCGGTGCATTTACAAAGCACGAGGAAGCATCCAGTCTCTGAGAGATTTAACTGTTGGGTCCTCTGACCGCGGAATAACCCAAAATTGCCTTCGGGCATATTCTAAAAATTTGAATGCATTGACCGTCCCGCTTTTGTGGGGCGTGTTTTTGCGTTTTTCGATCCCCTTCCAGCCCCGCCACCTTCAAAAGGACATCACATGTTCAACAAAATCCTGATCGCCAACCGTGGCGAGATCGCCTGTCGTGTTATCAAAACTGCCCGCAAAATGGGCATTGGCACTGTCGCCATCTATTCGGATGCCGATAAGCAGGCTTTGCATGTGCAAATGGCGGATGAAGCAATCCACATTGGCCCGCCCCCAGCCAACCAGTCTTATATCGTTATCGATAAGGTGATGGAGGCGGTCAAAGCCTCTGGAGCTCAGGCTGTTCACCCCGGATATGGTTTCTTGTCCGAAAATGCAAAATTCGCAGAGGCCTTGGCCGCTCAGGGCGTTGCCTTTGTTGGCCCCCCAGTTGGCGCGATTGAGAAGATGGGGGACAAGATTACCTCTAAGAAGATTGCCCAAAACGCTGGTGTTTCTACGGTCCCCGGTTACATGGGTTTGATCGAGGATGCGGATAACGCGGTCAAAATTTCCAATCAGGTTGGTTATCCTGTGATGATCAAGGCCTCTGCCGGTGGTGGCGGTAAGGGCATGCGCATTGCGTGGAATGATGCGGAGGCCCGCGAGGGGTTCCAATCGTCCAAGAACGAGGCAGCTAACTCGTTTGGCGATGACCGTATTTTTATTGAGAAATTCATAACTCAGCCACGCCATATCGAAATTCAGGTTCTTTGCGACAGCCATGGCAATGGCATCTATCTGGCTGAGCGTGAGTGTTCTATTCAGCGCCGTCAGCAAAAGGTTGTGGAAGAGGCACCATCTCCGTTCTTAGACGAAGAAACACGCCGCGCGATGGGCGAACAGGCTGTGGCATTGGCCCAAGCCGTTGATTACGCATCTGCTGGTACGGTTGAGTTTATTGTTGATGGCGACAAGAATTTCTTCTTCCTCGAAATGAATACACGTTTGCAGGTGGAACACCCTGTGACCGAACTGATCACGGGTGTTGATCTGGTTGAACAGATGATCCGGGTTGCCAATGGTGAGAAACTGACCATTTCCCAAGATGATGTAAAATTGAACGGTTGGGCGATTGAAAACCGTTTATATGCCGAAGATCCATATCGCGGCTTTCTCCCGTCTATTGGTCGCTTGACGCGTTACCGTCCACCTGCGGAACAAGCCGCGGGTCCATTGCTGGACAACGATAAATGGCAAGGAGATGCAGCCTCTGGCCCTGTCGCGATCCGCAACGACACTGGCGTCTATGAAGGCGGAGAGATCAGCATGTATTATGATCCGATGATTGCCAAGCTGTGCACATGGGCCCCAACCCGTGACGAAGCTGTTGAGGCAATGCGTGTGGCATTGGATAGCTTTGAGGTCGAGGGCATTGGCCACAACTTGCCTTTCCTATCTGCTGTTATGGATCACCCGATCTTTATGGCAGGCGAGATGACAACTGCCTTTATCGAGGAACAATATCCTGAAGGTTTTCAAGGTGTTGAGCTGCCAGAGACAGATCTGAGGCGCATCGCTGCAGCATGTGCAGCAATGCACCGTGTAGCCGAAATTCGTCGCACTCGCGTCTCGGGTCGTATGGATAATCACGAACGCAAGGTGGGTACCGATTGGAACGTGGCTTTGCAGGGTGAATCTATGGATGTGGTGATCGACGCAGATCACGACGGATCTAATGTCACCTTTGCGGATGGCACTACATTGCGCGTTTCTGGGGATTGGACGCCGGGCGATCAACTGGCCAAGATGACGGTAGATGGTACACCGCTTATTCTCAAAGTGGGTAAGATAAGCGGTGGCTTCCGCATTCGTACACGTGGTGCGGATATGAAGGTTCACGTGCGCACAGAGCGTCAGGCCGAGCTTGCGCGCTTGATGCCAGAAAAAGTTGCACCTGATACGTCAAAGCTGCTTTTGTGCCCGATGCCGGGTCTGGTTGTTAAATTGAACGTAGAAGAAGGCGAAGTTGTCGAAGAGGGCCAAGCGCTGTGCACCATCGAGGCAATGAAGATGGAAAACATCCTAAAGGCTGAGAAAAAGGGCACTGTGTCCAAGATTAACGCCAGCGCAGGTGACAGCCTTGCAGTGGACGAAATCATCATGGAATTCGAATAAGCGATGGACCTTGCAAACGCTATTTCGCGAGAATTGAAAAGGTGGGGTCAGTCTTCTCTGGCCTCACGATTTTTCTCGCGCAATTCGCGTTTGCGCATCGGCATTTTGTCGATGCTTCGGGTAATCTCACGTACGTCCCATGGGAACGGTTTGCGTAATTTTACACCACCATCTTTACCGATGATGGCCAACATGAAACCACGCGGGCGTAGCTTTAGGCGTAGTTCTGATTTTGAGTTGGGGTCTGTATCGGTCAACACGACCACATCACGTTCTTCTAAATCATGCAGTTTTGCCATCAGCAATTCGATCTGTTCGGTGTACCGCGGATCTGCATCGCTGTCGGCAAAGACGACGATGGGCCGCTTTTTCCATACAAATTGGTTCAAATCTGTTTCTGCAGTCTGCGAAAATACGATACTCTCTGTCACTTCGATGGCGTCTTCGGCCATTGCGTGGCTGGCAAATAAAGCTGCTATAACAACGGGTAATATGTGTTTCATGAGCACTCCTGTTGCACTCAACATAGTACCTTTATCGGCGATTGCGACCCGCCAAAGACGCGAATGTTGCGTTAAAGCGTTTGAAACGAGTGTAATGCCATGACTGCTGTGATCCTCGCATCACGGTCGAACGGGGCGACCTTTTGGAATAGAGCAGGCCGTTTCATGGACGTTATTCTACATCGCGGGTCAAACAGAACCGGCAGTACGACATTCCAAAGCTATATGCGGCGTTCCCATTCAGAATTTTCCAACCGCCAGATCGGCTATTGGGGGCCACAACGCACGCGACAGGGGTTGTTTGCAGGCATCGTACCTTCGTCTTCGATGCAGCACGTGCTAAATATGCAGGCACGCGCTGTTGGGCCTGTTCAAATGCAAATGGGATCTGCGGCGCAATCTGGTGTACGCAAATTTTTGGTCAGCGAAGAGAACATGATTGGGTCGGTGTGTCATAAGCTACGCAAGCGTGCACTTTATCCTGCGATTGGCCAACAAATGACCCAATATGCGCAGGCTTTTGAAGGTCATTTGAAGCGGGTTGTGCTGAATATTCGGGCACATGATTTGTATTGGGCGTCGTCGATTACTTACGGTATCTGGCGTGGGCATTGCGTTTTGCCGGCAAAGGCCTTGGACGAAGTCGCATGTGCAAGTCATACATGGCGTGATGTTATTACTGATCTGGCCTGTGCATTGCCTGACACCGAAATTCGCGTGGTTCCTTTCGAACGCTATCAGGGACGTCCTGATCAGATGCTGAAGGGATGCATCGATGAAGTTGGGCCAAGCAACACAGGCGAAGAGTGGCTAAATCGCGCGCCAACCCTAACCGCGCTGCAGGCAATATTATCAGAACGTGGCGATATAGCGGATTTGTGTGCACTTGGTTCTCAGAAGAGCACACGGCGTTGGATGCCATTCGATCAAAAACAAAGCGCACAATTGCGCGAAGCATATGCCGACGACATGCACTGGCCATACTCAGGTGCAGACGAGTTGGCGACACTGAAAAAGGACACGGACCAACCCAGAATGGGAAATATCCCGCAGTTTGGTCCATTTGAAAGAGGACAACGACATGACAAGCAAGAAAGACACGTGGCGGGGCATCGCTGAAGGCGAACTTCGTGGCCGCCCAGTAGACGACCTGACATGGAAAACCCTTGAGGGGATCGATGTACAGCCGATCTATACCGAAGAAGATCTTAAAGGCGTTGATCATCTGGGCACAATTCCAGGGGCTGCACCATTTACGCGTGGCGTAAAGGCAACGATGTATGCGGGGCGTCCGTGGACCATCCGCCAATACGCGGGTTTCTCAACAGCAGAGGAATCCAACGCCTTTTATCGCCGTGCTTTGGATGCTGGTCAGCAGGGTGTTTCAGTTGCCTTTGATCTGGCCACTCACCGTGGGTACGACAGTGATCATGAACGTGTGGTGGGCGACGTCGGCAAAGCCGGTGTTGCGATTGACAGCGTTGAAGATATGAAAATCCTGTTCGACGGCATTCCGCTGGATAAAGTGTCAGTTTCTATGACGATGAACGGCGCGGTTATTCCAATCTTGGCCAGCTTTATCGTTGCGGGTGAAGAGCAAGGGCATGATAAATCTGTGCTGGCGGGAACCATTCAGAATGATATTCTTAAAGAATTCATGGTGCGTAACACCTATATTTATCCGCCAGAGCCATCGATGAGGATTATCGCAGACATTATTGAATTTACCGCAAATGAGATGCCAAAATTCAATTCAATTTCGATCTCTGGCTATCACATGCAAGAGGCTGGCGCGAACTTGGTTCAGGAACTGGCGTTCACTTTGGCCGATGGGCGCGAGTATGTCCGCACGGCGATCGCCGCAGGTATGGACGTGGATAAATTCGCGCCGCGCCTTAGCTTTTTCTTTGCGATAGGCATGAATTTCTTCATGGAAGCCTCTAAGTTGCGGGCAGCGCGTTTGCTGTGGCATCGCATCATGTCGGAGTTTGAACCAAAGAACCCGAAGTCATCCATGTTACGCACCCACTGTCAAACCTCTGGCGTTTCGTTGCAAGAACAGGACCCATACAACAACGTGGTGCGCACGGCATACGAAGCCATGGCTGCGGCCCTTGGTGGCACGCAATCCTTGCACACCAATGCGTTGGATGAAGCGATTGCTTTGCCTACTGATTTCTCAGCCCGTATTGCACGCAACACCCAGTTGATCCTGCAAGAAGAGACTGGTGTGACCAATGTGGTCGATCCATTGGCTGGTTCCTATTACGTTGAGAAGTTGACCCATGATCTGGCTGAAGAAGCATGGAAGCTGATCGAAGAGGTTGAGGCATTAGGTGGTATGACGAAGGCCGTTGCTTCAGGCATGCCTAAGCTGCGTATCGAAGAAGCTGCAGCGACACGTCAGGCCAAAATTGATCGTGGCACTGAAGTAATCGTAGGCGTGAACAAATACCGTTTGGATAAAGAAGACCCAATCGATATTATGGATATCGATAACGACGCGGTTCGTACAAGCCAAATTACTCGCCTCAACGGCATTCGCGCCAGCCGTGATACCGTTGCATGTGAGGCAGCTTTGGCTGAAGTGACTCGTCGCGCCAATGAGGGCGGCAACTTGCTAGAAGCCGCTATTGATGCAGCACGTGCACGGGCTTCAGTTGGGGAAATTAGTACAGCAATGGAAGAAGTGTTCGGACGTCACCGCGCTGAAGTCAAAATGTTGTCCGGTGTTTACGGCGCGGCTTATGAGGGTGATGCTGGTTTTGCCGCAATCCAGAAATCTGTTGAAGATTTTGCCGAAGTCGAGGGACGTCGCCCACGCATGTTGGTCGTGAAGATGGGCCAAGATGGGCATGACCGCGGTGCAAAAGTTATTGCAACTGCGTTTGCTGACATTGGTTTTGATGTGGATGTGGGTCCGTTGTTCCAAACGCCCGCGGAAGCCGCCCAAGACGCTGTGGATAACGATGTGCATGTGATTGGGATCAGTTCTCAAGCTGCGGGCCACAAGACACTTGCACCGCAATTGGTTCAGGCACTGAAGGATGCAGGGGCAGAGGATATCATCGTAATCTGTGGCGGTGTTATTCCGCAACAAGACTATCAGTATCTGTATGATAATGGGGTTAAGGCGATCTTTGGACCGGGTACAAACATTCCGGATGCCGCCCAGGATATTCTTGAGATCATTCGTAAAACCCGACCCTAAGGGGTCGACTAGGAGCGATCTAAAAAGGGGCAGCCAGCGGCTGCCCCTTTTTGTTTATGCAGATGCTGGTAAATTTTCTTGCGGTGATTGGCGCGAGGCTAGCATCAAGGCTGTGTAGCCTAAAATACCGGATACAATCGAACCACTTAATACACCCAAACGCACTTGGTTCATCATTTCTGCATCGGCAAAGCTAAGGCCACCAATGAATAGGGACATTGTGAAGCCGACCCCAGCCAAGCAAGAGATGCCGTAGATGTGCAGAGCAGTCGCCCCATGTGGCATCTTGGCGATCCCTGTTTTGACCATCAACATTGTCAAACCGAAAACGCCAATCTGTTTGCCCACGATTAGGCCAAGTGCGATGCCAAGTGGAAGCGGGGCCAGTAGATCATTGAAGGTCATACCTTTCAGGACAACACCTGCGTTTGCGAAAGCGAAAATCGGGATGATGAGGTATAATACATAGGGTGTCAGGCCATTCTCAAGAGAATGCAGTGGTGACTTGCCCCATTTGTCTTTTAGTGGAATGCAGAACGCGGTGACGACCCCAGCCAGTGTTGCGTGAACCCCAGACTTAAGAACAAAGTACCACATGATCGCGCCCAAAAGTAGTGCGGGTGCGACACGGTGTGCGCCTTTGATGTTGAGCCATAATAAACCTACCAAAGGCAGTAATGCGAGGAATAGGTAATCTACCTTCAGTTCTGCCGTATAGAACAAGGCGATGATAATGATTGCGCCAAGGTCATCAAGGATCGCAAGTGTTAGCAAGAATACCTTGAGCGATGCAGGGGCCCGGCTGCCAACAAGTGCGAGGATACCCAGCGCAAATGCGATGTCGGTTGCTGCTGGGATGGCCCAACCGCTGATATTTTCAACGATGTTCCAGTTGAAAAGTACAAAAATCAACGCTGGTAGGGCCATGCCGCCGATGGCTGCAACGCCGGGCAGGATGATATCGCTTGGATTCTTGAGTTTCCCCTCAAGTATCTCGCGCTTTAACTCTAAACCGATCAGGAAGAAGAATATCGCCATCAGTCCATCGTTGATCCACAAGATCAGCGGTTTAGAAAGGCCTTCGCCGTTGATCAGAATAGAGAACTTTGCGCCAAGAACGGATTCATAAAGGCCTGACAATGCAGAGTTGGCAACGATCATCGCTGCCAATGCTGACAGCATAAGCAGAATTCCTCCTGATGCTTCATGGCTAAAAAACCGGTCGAGGGCTCGTAAAAACATTAAATCGCTCCAAAATTGTCAGGATTTTTTTTAAAGGATATTGCCCCTCGAAATCAACGTAAATTCCTGCAAAACTACCTCTAACTCTTGGTTTATTTTCGTAACGCATCATAATAAGGCGATCCCATGCTACTAGATCATTTAGCCGTGTCTGGCGAAACACTTGAACAGGCTCAGTCCTATGTTGAAGAGGCTTTGGGCGTTTCGATGCGGCCAGGTGGTGAACACGCTGTTTTTCATACGCATAATAAGCTGATGGGATTGGCAGATGGTTTGTATCTTGAGGCGATTGCTATCAATCCTGACGCTCCCAAGCCTGATCGCCCACGTTGGTTTGATCTTGATCGGTTTTCAGGCAATCCGCGCTTGAGCAATTGGATATGCCGCAGTGATGCGCTTAATGATGATATGGCTTTGTTACCTGATGGGGTTGGTGAAGCTGTTTCGTTACAACGCGGTGATTTGCGTTGGCAGATGGTTGTGCCTGCCAGCGGAGTTTTACCCTTCGACAATCAGTGTCCCGCGCTGATCAAATGGCAGACAGCTACGCATCCCGCTGAGATGTTGCCGTCCTCGGGTTGCCGTTTGCGTCGTCTTGTTGTGGCGCATCCACAAGCAAAAGAGTTGGAGACCGCAGTGCAAAAGGCGCTGACGGAAGCTCGAGTTGTCTTTGAGGTTGGGGCCCATGACTTGATGGCCGAACTTGATACGCCTCATGGAATGCGCCGACTGTGATCCGTGCGGCGGAAATTACGGACGCTGCATCGATTACCGCGCTATAGAACGATCTAATTCGTGATACCGTCGTTACCTTTACCACTGAATTGAAAGTGAGTGGTGACGTCGAAGATGTGATTGCGGATCCGAAAAGAAGCGTTTTGATTTGCGAACAAGATTGCGTGTTCGCGGGTTTCGCTTTGTTTGGCGCGTTTCGCGGTGGTCCAGGTTATGTGCATACGGCTGAGCATTCAATTTACCTTGTGCCAGAGGCGCAGGGCAAAGGGCTGGGACGGGCGCTGTTGGGTAATCTGATCGATGCTGCCAAAACGCTTGACCATCATGCAATGATCGGTGCCATCAGTGGCGGGAACACCAAAGCAATCGCGTTCCATGAAAGCTATGGTTTTACGCAGGTTGGTTATATGCCTGAAGTCGGCCGCAAAAATGGTGTCTGGCATGATTTGATATTAATGCACTTAATTTTAGAAACGCCCACTGACACTTTTAAACGCAAGGGATAGGGTGGCGTTATGTCTATTTGGTCCCGTATAGCTGAAGCTCTTGCTGCCCTCACTTCTGGGGAAACATTGTGGTCGGTTTTTGACAAGCTACGCAGCCCACCTGAACGCTCAGTCGCATTTGCGATTGCGGTGATTGCTTTGGGCGCAAAAATGGCAAAAGCGGATGGGCATGTCACACGTGACGAGGTCACGGCCTTTCGGGAAGTGTTTGATATCACAAGCCAAGACGAAGCTGGGGCCGCCCGTGTTTTCAATTTGGCACGCACAGACGTTGCGGGTTTTGAAAGTTATGCGACTCGCATTCACACGATGTTCCATGAAGATCCGCATACGTTAAAGGATTTGATGGAAGGTTTGTTCCACATTGCGATGGCGGATGGCTTTTACCACCCGAACGAAAATGCTTTTTTAGAACGTGTTGCTGAGATTTTCGACGTTTCGGCTGGCGAATTCAAAGCCTTAAGAGCACGGTTTGTGCCTGACTCGGAACAAGATCCTTATGCCGTATTGGGGCTGAACCCAGACATGTCATTTGTTGAAATGCGCAAAGTATGGCGACAGCTTGTACGTGACAATCACCCCGATGCGATGGTTGCCCGTGGCATCCCTGAAGAGGCCGTATTGTTGGCGGAGAAACGTATGATCGATATCAATCGCGCTTGGGATGATATTAGAAAAGAACACGCATAATGCGCATTGCAACATATAATATCGAATGGATGGACCGTCTTTTTGACAACGACGGGGCACTTTTAAATGACGATGGTCGGTCGTGACGGCACAAGGTGACACGCAAGGAACAAACTGATGTCTTGGGCGTTGTCTTTAAGGCGATGGACGCTGATGCCGTCATTATCATCGAGGCACTGGACCAAGGGAAACGTCGCGATGCCGCTTTGGCGCTTGAAACGTTTGTTGCGCGGTTTGGATTGAGAGCCCGCAAAGCCGCCATTGGTTTTGCCAATGACACGCAGCAAGAGATTGCGATGTTGTATGATCCAGATGCAATGACTGTACGCCATGATCCGAAGGGCGATGATCTGGGCGAAACGGGTGGCCGAAATGCCCCGCGCTTTGATGGTGCGTTTCGCATTGATTTGGATGTTGATGATGTCGAGGACTTGGTTACGTTTTCAAAACCACCTTTGGAATTGGCCATTAAAACCAAGGCTGGTTTTGATCTGCACCTTATTGGTGCACACTAGAAATCAAAGGCCGCCCATGGCGCGCGCAATCGCGATGAAGTCATTCGCTTTTCCATCGACAATCGCCGTAAACAATTGGTGCAGGCGATTTGGTTGCGCCAAAGGATTACTTATCATTTGGATCATGGCACGCCTTTAATTGTTCCGGGCGATATGAACGACGGCCCAGGATTGGACGAATATGAACATCTCTTTGGCCGTTCTTCGGTCGAAGTGCTGTTGGGCGACAAAGGCATATCAAAGTTGATTGAGCCGCATGTACAGATTGCTTTATCGCGCAGACTAGCAGCTACGCCGACAACATCGCGGTTCTTTGTCAAACACCACAAAAGGTTTCTGCAGGCTTTGCTGGACTACATTATGGTGTCGCCTAATCTTAAAAAACGTAATGCTTCATGGCGCATTTGGCATCCTTTGGATGATCCGAAATGTTGGGATATGCCAAATCTACGCGATGCACTTGTTACGGCGTCTGACCATTTTCCTGTAAAGTTGGACATCGACGTTTAAGTTGCGATCAGTCCTTGCGGGTTTTCACGACCAGCTCGGCCTGTAATGAAGATGCAAGCGATTTTAGGCGTGCTTCTGCAACCTCGCCAAACAGTGGCATTGCATCGCTCGTCATGCGCAATTCCAAGATCCGCTTTTTAGGATACCATTTGAATGTCGCTCGTTCGGCACCTTTCTCCATCCAGAGCATGGCACCAAAACGCATGGCTTTGCCCAGAACCTCTGCCTCTAGCTGGGTCTTTTCGTCAACCAGTGTGTACAGTTCTTCGAAACGTGTGCCCTCGCGGGTGTTGGAATAACGGTGCAGCAACGCCAGCCCAAGGAAGATACGTTCGTGGTGGTTTAAGCCACCAAGATTGGCGCGGGTCGCATTATCAAAACAAACCTCTGCGCGGTAATCTGGATGTGCACGCCAACTGACGTCGTGCAGCAAGCAGGCAGCTTTGACCAAGCGTTTGCGAGTTTCGGGTGCGGATTTGAACAACGGCAGCACGAAGTCATAAAGGGATTTGCCAAATCCAGGCATACGGGCGTCTTTGTTTTCGGCAAAACGCGATGCCTCAATCAATGGATCGCGGTCGCGTAATCTTTGGGGCATTTGCTCGTAAAGCAGTCCTTCGCGGATGCCATAGCTGCTGATGGCGATATCTGTGGGTTTGAACGCTTTGACCAATTGCTTCAGGACCATGGCAGCTAAGGGAACCAAGATCATGCGCGCGGATGAGATTCCACAAGCGTTGCGTAGCTCTTCGATATCGGTTTCTGCGATATATCTTGCAGTGCGTGACACATGAGCAGGGGTCATCCGGTATTCGTGCAAAACATGTAGCGGATAACCTCTACGGTGCATATCAATGCGCGCAATCGCACGCCAGCTTCCGCCAACTAAGAAAAGGCGATCACGCTGTGCGCCCATTTGCTCAACAAGGCTCGCCACGGTTTCTTTGATGTGTGCCTTGCGTCCTTTGTGCCCACCACTAAGCCCTTGAAGTTTCAATGGGCCAAGGTTGGATGTTACACGTTTGCCAACCCGACCTTCTGAGATCTCAGCCAATTCCATCGAAGAACCGCCAATATCGCAAATCAGACCATAGGCACCAGGCCAACCAAGCAGTACGCCTTGTGCTGAAAGCCGCGCCTCTTCTTTGCCGTCGATGACCCAGATGCGCAGGCCAGTATGCAGCAGTACATCAGCACAGAATGCTGGGCCGTCTTGGGCGTCACGCACCGCAGCTGTTGCCACTACAGTTAGTTCGGACAGGCCCATTCCATCGGCAAGATGTTTGAACCGGATCATTGCGGCCAGCGCACGATCACGCCCTTTGGGATTTAAGTTGCCCGTTTCAGATACACCAGCGCCCAGGGCACACATGATTTTTTCGTTATAAAAGTATGCGGGACTACGTGCCGCGCCATCAAATACAACCATACGGACCGAATTTGATCCAACATCGACTACGCCAACACGCGACAGTGCGCGCTTACCCGGATCATCAAAAAGGGAAAGCCCGAATGAGCCCGTTTCGTCGGCAGAAGTTTCTGTTTTCACGTCCGGTTTTCCCTATCAGGATTTGCAATGTCGTGTGCGCCGTTCGGCTAGGCGCGGCAAAGATAGAAATCAATTGGGCTTTGGTGGTTCGTTCTTCGTATGGGTCAATTTTGGAACATCGGATGCACCTGCAGAGCCGCGGCCTGACAGTGATGGATTTTCCATAAAGAAGCGGTGGCAGTTGAATTCGAAGGTGCCTTCATCAACGGGTGGTCGATTAAAGCTGCCATCAGGTGCCATAACCCAACTTTGGGTCACGTCTGCGAGGTTTGCAGCCATGATTTGGGACACAATTTGCGCCTTAACTGTGCCGTTTGTTATTTCGACTAATGTCTCCACGCGGCGGTTCAAGTTACGACTCATCCAGTCAGCAGAGGATATGAACACCTTTGCTTTTTTGTGGGGCAGGCCGTGGCCGTTGCCGAAGCAAACAATGCGCGAATGCTCAAGAAAACGTCCAACGATTGATTTGACGCGGATGTTTTCAGAGAGACCCTTAATGCCAGGACGCAGGCCACAAATGCCGCGCACGACAAGGCTGATTTTCACGCCGTCTTGGGACGCTGCGTACAGAGCATCGATGATTTCCTTTTCAATTAGGCTATTCATCTTTGCCCATATCTCAGCAGGCCGACCAGCACGCGCGTGTTCCACCTCTGCTGCGATCATTTCGAGCAGGCGGATTTTTAGGTTGGCGGGCGAAATTGCAAGGTTGCTAAGGTTTTCTGGTGGGGCATAGCCGGACAGATAATTAAACACCTTGGTTGCGTCACGGCCCAATTTTGCGTCGCATGTAAAGAGCGATAGGTCGGTGTAGATACGTGCGGTAATCGGGTGATAGTTGCCGGTGCCGTAGTGGGTATAAGTCACAAGCTCACTGCCTTCACGGCGCACAACAGTGCTGATCTTTGCATGGGTTTTTAGATCGATAAATCCGTATACAACATGCGCACCTGCGCGCTCCAAACGGCGTGATTGGCGGATATTGGCAGCCTCGTCAAAGCGCGCCTTTAGCTCAACCAATGCGGTGACGGACTTGCCGTCTTCGGCGGCTTCACACAGCGCTTCGACAATCGGCGACCGCTTGGATGTGCGGTAAAGCGTTTGCTTGATCGCAACTACATTTGGGTCGCGTGCAGCTTGCTGCAAGAAACGAACAACCATATCAAATGTTTCATAGGGGTGGTGCAGAAGCATGTCTTTTTGACGAATGGCGGCGAACATGTCGCCTTCGAAATCGGTAACGCGCTCAGGGACGCGTGGCTTGAAAGAGGGCCATAAAAGATCGGGGCGTTCGTCTAGCACCAATTCGCTCAGGTCATCGACGCCAATCATGCCGTCGATCTCGATGATCTCTTCGTCGCCTACGCCCAGTTCGGCCATGACGACGGACTTGAGCTTTTGTGGCGCTCCAGCAGAAATGTTGATCCGTACGACCTGACCGCGTTTGCGGCGTTTCAGCGCGACTTCAAACTCGCGCACCAAATCTTCGGCTTCGTCTTCTACCTCTAGATCGCTGTCCCTTAGGACGCGGAATTCAAAGTGACCTTTGAGTTCATAGCCAGGGAATAGACCAGAGATGTTAAGGACGAGCAGGGCCTCCAAAGGTAGGAACCTGTGGCCTTTTGCGCTGGGCACCGAAATGAAGCGGTCGATCTGTGCTGGAATTGGCAAGAGGGCCTGCAAGTTACGTTTGTCACGTTTGCGCTGCAGTTGAAGCGCCAGTGCATAACCCGTGTTTGGGATGAACGGGAAGGGATGAGCCGGATCAATTGCCAAAGGGGAGAGCACAGCGAACACTTGGCTTAGGAAAAAGTCTTTAAGGTATTCCCTGTCGTCATCCGTTAGATCGCCAAGCTTCAGGATCTTAATGTCCTGCGCTTCCATCTCTTTGTGCAAATCACCAAAAACGCGCTGTTGAGTGTACATAAGATCACGCGCGTTTTCGTCGATCAGTTTCAATTGTTCTGCAGGGGACAGCCCATCGATGCCCGGCGACACGTTACCTGCGCGCGCCAATTCACGCAAACCTGCGACGCGAACGGTGTAAAATTCGTCTAAGTTATCTGCACTGATTGAAAGAAAACGTAGGCGTTCCAGTAGTGGCACACGTTGGTTTTCGGCTTCTTGAAGGACGCGCCAATTGAAACCAAGCCAGCTTAGCTCACGGTTATAGAACCTATCCGCACTGGATGGATCCAAATCAGGGAGGTGCGTTGGCGCATCAAAGGGCGCTTTTAGGAAATCAGCGTGTGACATAGGGTTTTGTTAACACTCAACTATGACGTTTAAGTGGCTATTATTGCGCCGATTATGCCAAGTTGTCCAGCACTTGGGAGGCAAGTGCACGTGTCAGAGGTTTGTGTCGCGCAAGGCTGTGACCATCCATTGCGCAAACTACCTCACGTGCTGCTGAAAACGACCGATCAATGCGCAGGACCAAAAATGGGATCACATCAGGGCGGGGCATGAGCTGACGGTCGCTGAATTGTTTGGCAATTACGGCACCCAGTAGTGTATCGTCAGGCGCCTCAAGAGCAGCAACGCCCGCTGCGTCAATGCGGCTTTGAAGATCAGGGAGGCTGAGGCCCCAATGGTTCGGCGTGCCTGAGCCAGTCATTAGCAAGAGGTGTTGGTTCATGCGCATTAAGTTGTGCAGGTGAAACAACGCGATTTGAGCGTCAGAGTTTGCAGCTATTTTTGGGACGTCCTCAACGACAACAGCCGTTTGCGCAAGGGTGGGAATATCAGTATCCGAAAGAGCCATCGCGGAGACAATTTGTCCATCGTGCGTGCCCGCCCAAACATGAGATAGGTGAGTTTTGCCTGATCCCTCAGGACCACATAAAATGAGTTTTCCGCCTTCCCAGTTTTGGGAGGTTTCTATCATTGCGACAGCCAACGCATTGCTGGGCGCAATCATGAAGTCGTCGCGCCCAAGTGCAGGCACTACAGGCAGATCAAAACTAAGTTGTTGGCTCATGCGTCGTCAGACTCGCGGCTGTGCCCTTTGTAGAGCAGGCTGGTGTTGTACTGTCCTATTGCAAAGCGGATGATTACACCAATTGCAGCAGCCAAAGGCACGGCGACAAGTAGACCTACGAAACCAAAGACTGTTCCGAACACTGACAAAGATAAAAGCAACCAAACAGGATGCAGGCCAACGCTGTTGCCGACAAGTTTTGGGGTCAAATAGTTGCCCTCGATTACTTGTCCAATAACAAAGACGATCGCGACAAGGCCAATGCGCATCCAATCGGTTGAATATGTGATGATGCCATCTGTTGTGACCTCAACACCGTTCCAGAACTGGAACAGGGCAAGGCCGATGGCTAATACGCCGCCTATAAGTGAGCCAAGGTATGGAATGAAGGTAATTAAACCGGCGATAAACCCAACGACCAGACCAAATTGCAAGCCGACAATCATCAACGCAAAAGCGTAGTATGTTCCAAGGATCAGGCAAACGGTGCCCATGCCGCGAATAAATGCGGCTAAGGTTTGATCGATTTGTTTGGCAAGTGTACGAATGATGGGTGCGTGGTCGCGGGGCATCAGTTCGTCGATGCGGGCGATCATGTTGTCCCAATCTAACAATAGATAGACCGACACTACAGGTACGATGACGAACAGTGTAATGATGCTGATCAAAGATGCTGCTGAGTTGAGGGCCGTATTCAGCAATGTGCCACCTCGGCTTTTGATCGTCTCCCCGACACTGTACAAGGTTTGGCTAAGAGGCGATGTTTCGTCGAGCAACGCAGGGAAGCGTTCCGTGAGCATCATCCCTAGGTCTGTCGCATATTGCGGTGCGCTGGCAAAAAGAGATGTGGTTTGGTGAATGAGGGTTGGGATTACCAACAAAGCAACCAGAACAAAGATGAAAACCGCAGTCAGGGTGATAGTGGCCGTTGCCAAAACACGGCTGGCACCAAGGGCCTCAAGACGGTCCGCAACGGGATCAAGGAAATAGGCCACAGCAGCGCCAAGGACGAAGGGCAGAAGTACGTCCCCCAATACCCAAAGCAGGACAAAGAAAATCGCGGCGGTGAGGCCCCAATATTTTAGTTGGTCACGTACTGGTAGGCCCATCTTCGGCTCCTCATTAATCCTTCTTACAAATCGCGTGTTTGGGGATGATGTTCAAGGGCAGATGGAAAAAGGCCCCGCATTGCGGGGCCTTTGATGGTTATTAAGTTTTGTTTAGTGGCAAGCTGGGCGCGTACCTGGCAGAAGTACTTTGTCGATCACGTGGATCACGCCGTTGTCTGCTTTGATATTGGCAACCACAACTGTTCCCATTTCACCGGTTCCATCAGCGATGGTCACGCCGTCTGCACCTTTGGTGATGCACAAACGCTCGGAAGCTAAAATGGGTTTGAAATAGTTGGAACCTGTTGGGATCGCTTTGGCTGTTAGGTTGCGATCATCTACATGGTACAAAAGGATTTTTGTCAGGTCGCCCTTATTTTCAGGTTTCAGTAACGTCTCTACGGTACCTGTTGGCAATGCTGCGAAAGCATCGTTTAGAGGGGCGAACACAGTGAATGGGCGGGTGCCCTGAAGCGTTTCAACAAGTTCTGCAGCTGATACGGAAGCCACTAGAGTTGTGAAACGATCGTCGCCTGATGCGATTTCAACTATGTTTGTAGCCTGCGCTGCAGTACCAAATGTAAGTGTCGCAGCCGTCACCGCTGCCAATTTGCGCAAAGTATTCATTGTAAATAACCTTCCATGTTTTCACATAAGCCTAATGACTCGTTGAAAGAGATACGCCATGGTGTGGGCTGTGGATCATGTCGCTCGCGGTTGTCCGATCTAGGGGTTCAGTTTCTTGATTTGGGTGGTTTTTTGGCTAAGCAGTCAGTGTTATTTTAGAGGCTTTGCCCCGACGCTGCGCGTCTCCCCCAGAGTTTTTCGGGTAGAGTGAAGTTTGGAAAATTACAGTGATGCAACAGGGGGCGTTGCGAGGGCTGGCAGTTTGGCTTAATCAGGCATCAACTGTTATTTGAGGAGCCGCGCCATGCGTTTGAGCCGTTATTTTCTGCCCGTTTTAAAGGAAAACCCTGCTGAGGCGCAGATTGTCAGCCACCGCTTGATGCTGCGTGCAGGCATGATCAAACAATCAAGTGCGGGGATCTATTCATGGTTGCCGCTTGGTTTTAAAGTTTTGCGCAAAATTGAGAACATTGTGCACGAAGAACAGCAACGCGCTGGGCACATGCCGATGCTGATGCCAACTATTCAATCTGCTGACCTCTGGCGCGAGAGTGGTCGTTATGATGATTACGGCGAAGAGATGCTGCGCATCAAAGACCGCAATGACCGTGACATGCTGTTTACGCCAACAGCTGAAGAAATGATTACGGATATTTTCCGTTCGCATGTTGGCAGCTACAAAGATCTGCCGTTGACCATGTACCAAATTCAGTGGAAATTCCGTGATGAGCGGCGCCCACGCTTTGGCGTCATGCGTGGACGTGAATTTTATATGAAGGACGGGTATAACTTTGACCTGACCAAAGAGGATGCGTTGCACGCCTATAATCGTCACTTGGTTAGTTATCTGCGCACCTATGAACGTATGGGTTTGCAAGCGATCCCAATGCGTGCGGATTCCGGCCCAATTGGTGGTGACGATACGCATGAATTTTTGGTTTTGGCCGAGACTGGTGAATCTGAGGTGTATTACGATAGCGCAGTAACCGATCTGACGTTTGGGGACCGCGACATCGACTATGACAATGTTGAGCAGTGTGCGGCCGTGATGGAAGAATTCACAACCAAGTACGCCCGTACAGACGAAACGCACGATGAAACGCTTTTCAATGAGGTTCCAGAGGACCGCCGCATGATGGCTCGCGGTATCGAAGTTGGTCAGATTTTCTACTTTGGCACCAAATACTCCGAGGCAATGAAAGCCACTGTTCAGGGGCCTGAAGGCAAGCCTGTTCCAGTTCACATGGGGTCTCACGGGATTGGCGTCAGCCGCTTGTTGGGTGCGATTATTGAAGCCAGCCATGATGACAAAGGTATCATCTGGCCAGAGGGCGTAACGCCATATCACTGTGGTATCGTTAACTTGAAGCAAGGCGACGAAGAGGCAGATGCAGCTTGTGATGCATTGTACAAGTCGCTGACTACCCTGAGCCTAGAGCCACTTTATGATGACCGCAAAGAACGTGCTGGTGGCAAGTTTGCGACTATGGATCTGATTGGTTTGCCTTGGCGCATAACGGTTGGTCCACGAGGTTTGAAGAATGGTGTTGTTGAACTTACCTCGCGCCGAACAGGTGAAAGCGAAGAAATGACACCAGAGTTGGCTGTTCAGAAGATCGCTAAAATCTACGCCGCTCTATAAATTCAGGTGAACAAGTGGAGGTGCCGTGATGATCGTTCGTGCAATCACGCTCGCTGGTGGTTTGGCCGTTGGTGCTGGCACCTCCCAATTTCCTGAGTTCAGCCAGCAATATGCGCAACGCTTGGGTGGTGCAGTTGATGCCCTGAGCGAGGTTGTCGCTGATTTTGACACGTCTGCAGCAGCAGAGGGGTTGTCGCGATCTGAAGCGTTGGTGCAGATGACTGGGGCGGATTTTATCGAACGGCGTCGCACCGATATGGAACGAATTTTTGACAGTCATGCAATTTTGACTGAAGATTTGAAACTACTGGCTGAGGCTGGTCCATTCATGCGTGCCTATTACGTGGCCCGCTTTACTGATGGCGATGTGACAAGTGCGGCATGGGATGCGTTTCAGCCTGCTGTCCCGCTCAACCTGACGGGCGCAATCTTTGCTAGTTTTGGCTTTTTAGTTGGCTTGATCACAACGAGCAGCCTTTTAGCGGTTATCCGCTGGCCATTTCGCCGACGCACGGCTTGACCACAGCTTACAAACGACACAGATTGTTTGTAAATGAGCATACCAAGCAAGAAAGAGCCTAAAATGGCCAATACGCCCAAACCCTTTGCACCTTTCGAGTGGATGATTGCCTGGCGATATCTGCGTGCGCGTCGCGCTGAGGGTGGCGTAAGTGTTATGACCGTTATCAGTTTGGTCGGCATCACATTGGCTGTATTTGCTTTGATTGTGACGCTTGCTGTTCGCTCAGGATTTCGCGCTGAATTTGTTGATACGATCCTTGGGTCAAATGCTCATGTCACCGTTTATAATATGGGCGAGGTTCTAGACAGTGGCCAAATTGATCGCACCATCAAAGATTACACTGCGATGGCTGCTCGTGTCGCTGGCGTCGATGGGGTAATACGTGTTGCCCCCTTGGTGCGTGCACAGGCGATGGCGAACTTGCGTCAGTCGAATTCTGGCATTGAGATTTACGGTATCTCTGCGGCAGACCTTTTGACAATCCCGCGGATTGCGAACCCCGAAACGTCATATGGCGATATCATGCGCTTTGACGAAGGTATTGCGATTGGGTCAGGCGTCGCACGTGAGTTGGGTGCAAGCGTTGGGGACAAGATCAAGGTCATCTCGCCCAACGGCGTCAAGACTGCGTTTGGGACCAGTCCACGGGTGAATGCCTATGAGGTTGTCTATGTGTTCAGCGCCGGACGATATGACATCGACCGTACGCGGGCCTATTTGCCTATTGAAAATGCACAGGCGTTTTTCAATCGCGAAGGTGGTGCAACTGAACTTGAAGTCATGGTCGAAGATCCGGAAGAAATTGATGATTTGATCTCTGAAATTGTCGCGGTTGCAGGTGATCGGGCTTTGTCCTTCACATGGGTAGAAGCCTCTGGTGGCTTCCTGCGTGCGCTTGAGGTTGAAGACAACGTGATGTTCGTCATCCTATCTATCTTGGTCTTGATTGCGGCGATGAACATTGTGAGTGGTTTGATTATGTTGGTGAAAAATAAGGGACGCGATATTGGGATATTGCGTACTATGGGTCTAAGCGAAGGTTCGGTTTTACGTGTATTCTTCATCTGTGGTGCTTTCACTGGGATCATTGGTACGGCCTTGGGTGTGTTATTTGGCTGCTTGTTCGCGATTTATATCGATCCGATTTTCAGCACGGTAAATTGGTTGATGGGGGGCGGTGTCTGGGATCCTGCAATTCGCGGGATTTATGCTTTGCCAGCGGAGCTGCACTTTGCAGACGTCATGTCTGCTGTCGCTTTGTCCCTTGGTTTGTCATTCATCGTAACGATCTTTCCAGCGCGACGTGCGGCCCGAATGAATCCTGTGGAGGCTTTGCGTTATGAGTGATTTGGTTCTTAAACTGAGCGGGATAAGCAAAACCTATAATGATGGTTTGCCTAATGAGGTGCAGGTTTTGCGTGGCGTGGACCTAGCGGTAAAAGCTGGTGAAGTTGTTGCTTTGGTTGCCCCGTCTGGTGCAGGCAAATCCACGTTGCTTCATATGGCTGGCCTATTGGACACACCTGATGCTGGCGACGTCACATTTTGTGGCCAAAACATGCATGGCTTGAACGATACAAAACGCACAGGGCTTCGCCGAGATGACATTGGTTTTGTTTATCAGTTCCACCATCTGCTGCCTGAATTTACAGCGCTTGAGAATATCGTGTTACCGCAACTTGCTGCAGGCATTGGGCGCAAAGCAGCACATGAACGTGCGCTTGATCTGCTTGGCCGCGTCGGTGTAGCAGAACGTGCAGATCACCGCCCTGCGGCGTTGTCAGGGGGCGAAGCACAGCGCGTTGCGTTTTGCCGTGCCCTCGCAAACAGTCCACGATTGCTTTTAGGGGATGAACCAACTGGCAACCTTGATCCGACAACTTCTGATCAGGTCTTTGGTGTGTTGATGGAGTTGGTGCGCTCAACGGGGTTAGCAGCAGTCATTGCCACACATAACTTGGAATTGGCCGCTCGCATGGACCGGATCGTGCGATTAGATGCTGGTGTTTTACGCAACTAGCCTCATATTTAATTTGGACTCAAAGACCGAAACACTCATGGAGAATGCGCGATGCCACATGTCACCCTAGATGAAATTGAACGTGTTGTTTTAGCGGCGCTGCTTGAACATGGCGCAGACGCATTCCCTGCGGCGGAGGTTGCGCGTGCAGTGCGCAAAGCTGAGGCGCATGGCAACCGCATTTGTGGGCTGTACTATCTAGAAAGCTATTGTCAGCAATTGCGCACTGGCCGTGTTAAGGGGAACGTATCTCCTGTGGTTTCCGCCCCGCGTCCAGCAGCAATTCTTGTGGATGCGCAATTTGGCTTTGCACAACCTGCGTTTGCTTATGGCCTTGTACCTGCGCTGGATGCTGCACGTCAGTTTGGGACTGCGACGCTGGCCATTGGTCATGCGCACACCTGTACGTCCTTGGGGTATTTCACCGAACAGGTTGCACGTGCCGGGTTCATTTGTTTGGGCCTGACGAACGCATCACCTATCGTTGCCCCCCCAGGCGGTAAGACGCGAGTCATCGGTACAAACCCAATCGCGTTTTCTGTGCCTGACGGGCAGGGTGGATTGGCGATGCAGTTTGACCAATCCACGACAACCGTTGCATTGGGCAAAATTACTATGGCTAAGGCAGCTGGCACCTCAATTCCTGAAGGGTGGGCCGTGGATATCGACGGCAATCCAACGACGGATCCAGAAGCCGCATTGACCGGGTCGCTGGTTTCGATGGGCGGATACAAAGGCTGGGGCCTGGGCCTGATGGCTGAAATTTTGGCTGCTGGTATGACTGGGTCTACCCTTAGCCAAGACGTGAAACCACTGAAGGCACCTGAAGGGCCACACCACGACTTGGGTCAATATTATATGATCATCGATCCTAGTGTGTCTGACGGATTTGCGGACCGATTGGCCAGTATCGCTGAAGCAATCAGCGAAGACGAAGGCGCACGTATGCCGGGCCAAGGGCGTATTGAGAGCGATCCCGTTGACGTCCCAGACGCAGTCTGGGCTCAGGCGATGAAACTGTCAGGCTTGGACGCGTCCTAAGTTACGCAAAAATGGCTGAGCTAAGCGAGTTGGGTCAGCCAAACACCCGCAGCCATCAAGGCGATGCCTGAAGCGCGCGCCAACCCAAGAGGTGAAACCTGCGCGCCGAAAAGGCCAAAGTGGTCGATGGCAGCCGCGCTAATCAACTGCCCAAGTAAGACGAAGAAGACGGCGTTTCCGACCCCAAAATGTGGGGCGATGTAGGTTACCGTCAGCACATAAAACGCAACGAATGCGCCCGCTAAAAACAGGTGTTTGGGGGCGGACAGCAATCGGTTGAACCCTTCGGTTCCCGTTGCGACCATAACGACAAGACTGATGCTGAGCGCCACAAGGAACAGGATAACGGCAGCAGTAGCGGGCGACCCGATATACTTGCCAAGTGCTGCGTTCAGGCCGGCAAGCAATGGAATGCCGATCCCAGCCAGCAACATCGTCAGAGCGTACTGTGTCATCGCGACCTCCTTTTTGGAACCAGTCCATAGGCATAATTTGACTGAGCGCCAGATTAGAGGACCACATCATGTTAAGGGAATTGCGCGTGCCGTCCCTTAGTTCGTAATGTTACGATATTGTTGGAACTGCGCAAGCGATCAGTTGGGAACAGGTGAAGAGTCCAATGGCTGCGCGCGTTTGATCAATGACCAGATGGTTGAGCTGTATGACCGCGTGCCGTTGAATTCAGGGTTGGCGGGTGGCCCTGCCCTACGGGTTTTGGTACTTCGTGGAAACGCCCCGCGTTTTCGCCGCCCCCGACCGCCCCCATTGGCAGGGGCGTCTTTGGCACCCCCGAGGCTATCGCCTTCTTCGGCCTGAAACTGTCCACTGGGCAGTTTGTAAAACGGCCTACGGCCCGCGGTGTGGGGCTTGTGAATGCTTATTGTTAAACGTGATTGATACTTAAGTATTTGTTTTATCAATATTTTTCAAAAACAACTCAAGCGATATGTTCGATGCAAGGAAATTTATAGATGGCGACTCCAGAGCAGAGTAGACAAAGATTGAGAAACGCTTTTACTCAAGCGGCCAATGTGCGTGGTCTGGCGGTTACTAATGAAGTTGTGGAGCTTTTTCTTGAAAGGGCTGTTCGGCATATTGATGCGAGGTACATTTCTGAAGCTAATCGTGATCGTGCTGTAATAGTAGCCGAAGAAAATATCTTTGCCGTGATGAGAAAATCTAAGCTCATTTGCTGGCAATCGCGTCAATCTTTCTGAAAGCCAACGATAAATAGGCAATAGTGTGAATTGTATGTTTTCATGGTGCAAACTGGTATGATTTTGAAACGATTTGATGAAGTAATCGAGATATCTAAGCAGTTGATAACTGTTGCAAGTGCTTAGATTTTCGGAATTGGGGCTTTTGCTGGTTCCATTTTCTAAAACGAGGCAAATTCTTTCGTGTTCGCTTTGATCGTAATTGTTACGGCAACTTTTGTTGTTTCTTTATGCCTTGGTATTCTTGCACTTGGTGGAATGGTGAATCTTATCGAAATCGCGGAGAAAAGTTCCAAAAAAGAAATAAGTTACAACGGCAAGACCATGTCTAATTCGCAGAGTCGCTTCGTTTCAGTATTTGATAATCCAACTGCATTGAATTGTAGTTTGTTTTAACAAGTTTTCGCCTGCCTAGGTTTTGTCTTGTTATTTGTAGCTTTTCTGCTGCATTTGGTAATTAGGGGTTTATTAACTCAAACATCCAATTCCTCAACAAACCGCGCGTTCTCTTGGATGTACTGGTAGCGCATCTCAGGTTTTTTGCCCATCAAGCGTTCAACTAGATCATCCGTTTCGCCCGGTTCATCGTCGTCAATTGTCACACGGATCAGCTTGCGCGTTTCAGGGTTCATCGTTGTGTCTTTCAGATCCTTGGCGTCCATCTCACCCAGTCCCTTAAAGCGTGACAGGTCGATCCGCCCCTTACCACCGATCCCTTTTTCAAGCCATTTGTCCTTTTCCACTTCATCAATACAATAGACTCGTTTGGCCCCTTGCGTGATACGGAACAAGGGTGGGCAGGCAAGGTACAGGTGCCCTGCGTCGATCATGGGCCGCATTTGGGTAAAGAAGAACGTCATCAACAGCGCAGCGATGTGCGCGCCGTCGACGTCCGCATCGGTCATGATGATAATCTTGTCATAGCGCAGGTCATCAACGTTGAATTTGCTGCCCAACTGGACGCCAAGCGCTTGGGTCAGGTCAGAGATTTCGGCGTTGCTGCCAAGTTTTGAAGAGGCTGCGCCCAGAACGTTTAGGATTTTACCACGCAGCGGCAACAATGCTTGGGTCTTGCGATCGCGTGCCATTTTGGCAGAACCGCCCGCAGAGTCCCCTTCCACGATGAACAACTCGGTCCCTTCGCGGGTTTTGGATGAACAGTCAGTCAGTTTGCCAGGCAGGCGCAGTTTGGCGGTTGCTGTCTTGCGCGAAGTTTCTTTTTCTTGACGCCGTTTCAGCCGCTCTTCGGCACGCAGCACTAGGAAGTCGAGGATCGCACCAGCGGATTTGGTGTCTGCGGCCAACCAGTTATCAAAGTGGTCACGAACCGAGTTTTCGACCATGCGCTGTGCATCAACGGTGGCAAGACGGTCTTTGGTTTGGCCCACGAATTCAGGTTCGCGGATAAAACAGGACACAAGGGCACCCGCACCTGTGGTCAGGTCTTCGCGTGTGATTGTGCTGGCTTTTTTGTTGTTCACCAGTTCGCCGTAAGCTTTGACCCCTTTGAGGATTGCGGCCCAAAAGCCTGCTTCATGCGTGCCGCCCTCAGGCGTTGGAACAGTGTTGCAATAGGACTGAATAAATCCGTCGCGGGCAGGGGTCCAGTTGATGGCCCACTCGACCTTGCCTGGCACCTTGAATTTCTCAAAGGATACAGTTCCCGCAAATGGGGCTTCGGCGTATGTGGTGGCTCCCTTGAGGGATTCAGACAGGTAATCTGCCAAACCGCCGGGGAAGTGAAACTTTGCCTCTTGTGGTGTTTCGCCGTCGTTTTGGGATGTTTTCCAGCGGATTTCCACGCCTGAAAACAGGTATGCTTTTGAGCGTGCCATTTTGAACAGGCGTGCAGGTTTTAGGGTTAGCGACCCAAAGATGTCGGCATCGGGGTGAAAAGTCACAGCTGTGCCACGACGATTTGGGGCGGCACCGATTTTGGCCAGTTTGCCCTGTGGGACGCCGCGCGAGAATTCCATCGCGAACAATTCTTTGTTGCGTGCCACTTCGACCCTTAGATGATCGGACAGGGCGTTCACAACGGATGAGCCTACACCGTGTAAACCGCCAGACGTTTCATAGCTGTCGCCAGAGAATTTGCCACCAGCGTTCAGCGTACAGAAGATGATTTCGAGAGCTGATTTCTCAGGATCCTTGGGGTGCGGCCCCGTTGGAATGCCCCGTCCGTTGTCGCGCACAGACACGTGGCCGTTTTCGTGTAGTTCCACTTCGATCCAAGTGGCGTGTCCAGCCACAGCTTCGTCCATCGAGTTGTCGATGATTTCTGCGACCATGTGGTGCAGTGCACGATCGTCTTTACCACCGATATACATCCCTGGGCGCAGGCGTACGTGCTCCATATCTTCCAAGATTTGGATGGAGGACGCATCATAATCGTCAGGGCTGGCTGTTGAACTGGAAAGAAGATCGCTGGACATGGGCATGCTCGGAGTTATTGATTTTGATTGAGCAGCAGTATGTCAGAGCATGACAGTTTGGGAAAGACGCCATCGTTGCTTCATTGTTCCAAAGTCACAGATTAATTGTGGTGGGTTGGTTAGCTGCTTGTGCGGGCTGCGTATAGTGCAAAGATGGCTGCCAATACGATTGACATTGCGCTGCCTAAGACGATGGATGGGATGCCGGCGTTAAGTGCAGGGATAGTGGCAATGAACGCGCCGAGGCCAGATGCCAAGAACAGTGCTGTGGCCTCACCACGGCACATCAACATAAAGATGGCACCTATTAGGCCTGCAATGACTGATACCCCAAATGCTATGAACGCGTATGTTGGACGCGATTCGACGTAGCTTTGATATTCTGGTGGTAAAGTCGCGATCCCAGCAGGACTTAGTTGTTGCACGAAATTGATGCAGCCCATTGCGTTCCAAAGAAGGGCGATGATCCCGATAGTCCAAAACGCAATTCTTGATGCTTTTGATGCAGTGCTCATATTGCTGCCCTTTGATTCCCAGTGTTGGAAAACCCTATGCGCGCACTGCCGCTCTGTCTATCTTCATCGCTCGCGATTGTGGGTGGACTAGGGGATGTAAAAGTCATCCCCAATAACCCAATCGATAATGGTATCTGCCACCTCGACCGGTTTTTGGTGGAGAATCCAATGATCGGCGTCTTCAATTTCGACGCGCTTTAGTTGGGCGCAGTGGTCTTCCAACTCTTGGGTTGTTTGTGGCAACAATGCCGTATCGTTCATTCCCCAGATGAGCAGGTGGTCACAGTGTACCTTTAGCTTTTCCAAGGGCAAGGCTGGTAAAACGTCAATGGGGACACCCACATCTGCAACCTTCAAGGGCGAAGCGCGGTACCAATTTGTCATGCCACGCAAGCGACCTTCGCGACCCCATTCGGTCTTGTAAGCCTCTAGCCGTTCGCCAATCAGCCATCTGGTATCCATCTTGGCTGAAAAAAGACGGGTCATTTTGGCGAAGTCATCTGCGGCCAATGCTTCAGGGGATGTGTTGGATTTGATGAAGTTGATGTATTGGGACGCTTCGGATTGAGCACTGCCCTTGGCTAACTCCCTTTGGAACGGAACTGGGTGCACGCCATTAGCAATGATAAGACGGTTCACATGCTCGGGATGGAACATGGCAATTCCGTAGGCCACGCTGGCACCCCAATCATGGCCCATAACGGCGACTTGGCCGCCTCCCACTAGATCGGTGTTGATCAAGGCGACGATGTCGCTGACCAGTTTTGACAACGTGTACTCGCCCACATCAGAGGGTGCCCAACTTTGGCCATAGCCACGTTGGTCGGGTGCAATGCAGTGAAACATTCCAGATAATTCAGGTGCCAGATCATCCCACGCGCCAGAGTATTCAGGAAAGCCATGCAGCAGTATCAATTTGGGAAGATGTGGCTGCCCCCAAGAACGCACAAAGAAATCGTGGCCGTTGAGAGAAAGCGAATGTGTTTGCATAGTTGGTTTTTCCCGACTTGGGTGGCGAAGTACTTTGACTTTGGGTTTGCGCTCTATTGCGCGCAGCATGATTGAAACTGTTTTGGTTTTTTCGGCGGAAACGCTGATGTTCTTCGTTTTAATAAGAACATAGAAAAAATATGAGGTCCAACATGCTTTCACGTCTTTCATTTTTAAACCCATATGGGGTGTGGGCTCTCTTCGCTTTGCCGGGTGGATTGATGTTTGGGGCCGCCCTTGCATCTGATGATCTACGCATATTCCGTGAATTGGTACACCCAACTGGGGAGTTTTCAGCGCGCATCCTAATTTTCGCAATGATGGCGACCCCGTTGGCGATGTTGCTCCGCAGATGGCTTGGCCCAATGTGGCTTAAGAAAAATTGCCGTTACTTGGGGATCGCTTCCTTTGGCTATGCGGCGCTTCATACCTTGTTTTATGTGATTGATAAGGGATCAATGTCGGGCGTTATTAGTGAAATCTCGCACTTTTATATTTGGTCTGGGTGGATTGCATTCTTAATTTTTGTGCCGTTAGCCGCTAAATCGACCGATTATTTTGTTCGAATTATGGGGCCGTGGTGGAAAACCTTGCAACGTTGGACCTATGGCGCTGCGGTTCTGACCTTGTTGCATTGGGCGGCCCTGCATAATTGGGAACACCCAATGTCTGCAATCGTGCACTTCCTGCCTTTGGCTCTGCTAGAGGCCTACCGTGTGTGGTATTGGTACATCAAACCAAAGGCGCGTGCTGTTGCGGAGTAAGCGGCCGACTTCAGGATAATAATTGTCTGGGTACACGTTTCTGGATTGCCTTGTCAGCATGTCTAGTTGAGGCTTGCTGCATGCGCTCAAAAATCATGTCATATCCCGCTCACGCGAAAGCAGTCGCTACCCTTGGCTTGCCATTGGTCGGTGGACACTTAGCACAGATCACGATTGGCGTGACAGATACTGTCATGTTGGGGTGGTACGGTGTTGATGCGCTTGCCGCGGTAACATTAGCCGCCAGCTACTTCTTCGTTCTTTTCATTATGGGGGCAGGGTTCGCTTTTGCCGTCATGCCAATGGTGGCAACTTTTGACGCCGAAGAAGACGAAATCAGCATTCGGCGCGTGGCACGGATGGGGCTGTGGCTGTCAATTGCTTATGCCATTGTCATCATGCCATTTATGTTTTGGTCCGAAGCGCTGTTTTTGTTGATGGGGCAAGAACCATCAGTAGCTGCGGATGGACAACGGTATTTGCGCATAACTGGATATGGGATGTTCCCTTGGTTGATCGCAATGGTCATTAAAAGTTATTTGTCGGCGCTTGAACGCACACAAGTTGTGTTCTGGATTGCTGTACTTGCAACGGTTTGCAACGGTTTGATTAACTATGCTTTGATCTTCGGCAAATGGGGCGCACCTGAAATGGGCATCCAGGGGGCTGCCGTAGCATCACTTTTGACGCACACGGTCGGAATGATCGGCGTCGTTTCTTACGCAGCTTTTATCTTCCCGCAACACCAATTGTTCGTCCGGTTTTGGCGGGCTGACTGGGAAATGATGGCACGTGTGTTTCGCTTGGGTGTGCCTATCGGGTTCACTGGGCTTTCTGAGACCGGCTTGTTCGCAGCAACAGCTGTGATGATGGGCTGGTTTGGTACTATTCCTTTAGCGGCACATGGCATTGCGCTTCAATGCGCGAGTATAACGTTTATGCTGCATCTTGGGATCAGCAATGTGGCCACTATTCGTGCAGGCAATGCCTTTGGGCGCGGTGATCGGAACCATCTGGCAAAAGGGGCATATGTCGTCTTTGGTATGTCCTTGGTTGCCGCATTGCTGACAAGCATTGGGTTCTTACTTTGGCCTGAACCGCTGGTTCTTGTTTTCTTACAGTCTGGCGAGCCCGCACGGGATCAGATTGTTGCCATTGGCGTTGTTTTATTGGCAATGGCTGCGTTGTTTCAGCTGGTGGATGGGGTGCAAGTAATCGCACTTGGGCTCTTGCGCGGCGTCCAGGATACAACCGTGCCTATGTATATGGCTGCATTTAGCTATTGGGTGATTGGCATGCCATGTGCATATATCTTTGGCTTTGTGCTGGGATATGAGGGGGTAGGCGTTTGGATGGGATTGGTTGTGGGACTTGCCAGTGCTGCTGTATTGCTCAGTGTGCGCTTTTGGTCGGTTCTCCTTGGTCGTGTTGGAACTGTGTCTCAGGTTAACTAAGCGGAAACCTTAGCCCGTCATCAAACGATCTGCTTTTTACGGACCAAAGTGCTGCCCAAATCATGCATTGCGAGAAGTAAAGCGTTCGTGAAAGAGTCTAGCTGATCAGCAGACGACTTTTATTGAACCCACTGCGTTGTGAGATTCAGATAATCTGCGCTCGCCATGTGGTTTGATTTCCCCGTTGCGCATGTCGATGATGGTAATTTGATCCATCTCAATGCGCCGCTGGCGATTTTCCGTGTCGACACAGAACACAGCGGCTCCGTTTTAACGAACGCAGAAATAGTAGCTGGGCAATTCACCAGACATGCTTCTTCCCTGTTATCTCAGTACTTCGCAGAATTTTATTATGCGGGCACATGCTTCTTTTAGCGCTTCGTCAGAGGTAGCGTAGCTAACCCTGAAATTTGGCGACAGTCCGAATGCTTCACCAAAAACGACAGCGACACCAGTGTCATTCAGTAAAGCAGTGGCGAAAGCTTCATCATTGACGATTTTGACCCCTTCAGGGGTGATTTTTCCGATAAGGCCGGCAACCGAAGGGTATACATAGAATGCGCCATCTGGTGTCGGGCATGTTATTCCCTCGGCCTGATTTAGCATCTCGACGACGATATCGCGACGACGGACAAAAGCGGCGTTGTTCTCTGCAATAAAGTCGTGCGACCCGTTTAGCGCTTCGACTGCGGCGAACTGGCTTATTGAACATGGGTTTGATGTACTTTGTGATTGAACCTTGCGCATTGCTGCGATCAACTCAATGGGGCCCGCGGCATACCCAATGCGCCAGCCTGTCATTGCGTAGGCTTTTGACACACCGTTTACGGTTAGTGTTCTGTCATACAGGCGCGGTTCAACTTCGGCTGGGGTGCAGAATTGAAAGTCACCAAAGGTTAGATGTTCGTACATATCGTCTGTCATTACCCAAACGTGTGGGTGGCGCATCAATACATCCGTTAGTTCCTTTAACTCGTCCCAAGTATATCCAGCGCCTGTTGGGTTGGAAGGGGAGTTGAAGAGAAACCATTTCGTGTTAGGCGTAATCGCAGCCTCAAGTTGGTCGGCAGTCAGTTTGAAACCGGTTTGCAAAGAGGCTTCGGCTACAACTGGTGTGCCACCCGCTAACAGCACCATATCTGGATAGCTAACCCAGTAGGGCGCTGGAATAATAACTTCATCGCCTTTATTCAGGGTTGCCATAAATGCGTTGTAAAGGACTTGTTTGCCACCAGAACTCACGGACACTTGGGAAGGTAAGTAATCAAGGTTGTTATCGCGCTTAAACTTGGCGCAAATTGCTTGCTTCAACTCTGGAATTCCGTCCACTGCGGTGTACTTGGTTTTGCCAGAGATGATTGCGGCAATGCCTGCGTCTTTAATATGCTGAGGAGTGTCAAAATCGGGTTCTCCCGCACCTAGGCCAATTACATCGTGTCCGGCGGCTTTAAGCTCGGCAGCTTTGTTTGTGACGGCAATTGTTGGCGACGGTTTGACGCGGTCCAGAGTATCAGAGAGCAGTTTCATTGTGATCTCAGCCTTATAGGTTTAAATAAGACTTCAATAGGCGTGCTAATCAAACCGATCAAGCTGCATTCACGGGAAATGTTCCCGATAAAGGATATCAATATGTCGAACCCACAAGATGAAACATCTGATTGGTACAGTCAGGATGCTGCAACCTTTGGGGATCGCGTATCTGCAGCACGTGAGCAATCTGGTCTGACCCAAAAGGATCTTGCGCGTCGATTGGGTGTTCGCACAAGCACCGTGCGCAATTGGGAAGACGATTTGTCTGAACCGCGTGCGAACCGTTTGTCTATGATGGCAGGCTTATTAAATGTTTCGATGATGTGGCTGATCAACGGCAAAGGTGAAGGCATGGACTCACCGCCTGATACGGGTGAAGTAACACCTGATATGCGGGCAATTCTGAACGAGCTACGTGAACTGCGCGCAGATATGGTTGCGCGCGCGGAACAAATGGCGCGTTTGGAAAAACGTTTACGTCTTGTTATGTCGGAGAATGGTGAATGACTGAGCTTCCAGAACACCGCATTAAGCGCCTTGTTATGCGTTCAATGCGTCGCGGAATCAAAGAGATGGACATTATTTTATCGGCGTATGCCACAGAAAATCTAGTAAAGATGGATGAGACGACTATCACTTTGTACGATCGATTGCTCGATGAAAATGACCAAGATCTCTATCAATGGGTGACGGGTCAGGTTGCTGCGCCAGAAAGATTTAGACAAATGATTGCTAAGATTTCCGTGCAAATGCAGGGCATTAAGGCCTAATCTTCTGAGTTTAACGCGTTATTTGTGAATTTGGCTCAGTTTGCAGTGAGAGAGCAGATTTAGTCCGAGACATAAATGAGCATTCAAGACCCTATGGCCCAGTCCATAAGCATGGCGCAAAATAAGGGCTTTATGGGCGGTTGCTTAGAGGCGCTGTCGTTGGTTGAACGATTGCACCGATTGTTATTGGACGTCATCAAAGATGAATTTTAACGGGCTGGCGTTTTAGAGATTAACGCAGTTCAGGCCATGTTGTTGCTCAACATCGGAGATAATGAAGTGACTGCGGGAGAGCTTAAAAACCGTGGTTATTATCAAAGCAGCAACTTCAGCTATAACCTGAAGAAACTTGTCGAAACGGGTTATATGCATCACCAGAGATGCAAAATTGATCGTCGTTCAGTTCGCGTTAAATTGACAGACCAAGGCCGCTAAGTACGCAGCGTCGTTACAGAAATGTTTGAACGCCACGCTGACGGGTTGTAAATTTGCGGTGCCCTTGGCCACGAAGGGCTCGAAACGATTACATCATCTTTGAAACGAGTTGAGCGGCACTGGACTGATCAAATCCGTTATATTTATTGAGTTTTACGACTTTGGCCGTTGCTGGATCGATTGAGGGGCTCTCAAGAAAAACTATCACTTGCGCATGTAATGCAGTCGTTTTCTAGGTTTTAACTAGCCTGCGTTGATGATGGTGCGCAGGCTAGATGGGTTGAGTTAATTGGTAAGGCTACCAACTGCCAGAATTTTCCATGCTGGCCCATGGTTCAGCAGGGGCCAAGCTGTCGCCTGCTTGAAGCAATTCGATGGATACGTTGTCTGGGGTGCGAACGAACGCCATATGGCCATCGCGTGGCGGACGGTTAATAGTAACCCCATTATCCATTAAAGTTCGGCAGGTCGCATAGATGTCATCTACTGCGTAGGCCAGGTGACCAAAATGACGACTGTCTGACGGCAAGCCATCATCGCCGTCCCAATTGTAGGTTAGTTCTACAGGACAGTCTTCATCCCCAGGTGCAGCCATGAAAATCAGTGAAAAACGCCCTTCTTCACTTTCGTGACGACGAGTTTCAGTCATGCCGAGCAACTCAAAAAAAGCGATCGTTTTTTCAAGGTTAGCGACGCGGATCATCGTATGAAGGTATTTCAGAGGCATCATGCAATCCTTTGCGTTGTTTAACCACAATGTATCACGGGTACCGAAGGATACCAGACGCCTCTTAGAATTTCGACTGAATTCCTAGGGAAACTGATAGTCCTTTGCTGTTAAAGCAGCTGATATTAGATGACTTTCTTTCCGGGATATAGCGGTTCAAAAAACTTGTGGCGCTAGATAAGGTAGACGGTATTAGATTCTGTATCTTTGCCGAAATTGCAAAGCCAAAGCACTGGAGACCCACATGAAACAATACCACGCCGCATTGCGCGAGATTTTGGAACTGGGTGAAGTCACAACTGACCGCACTGGTACAGGGACGACATCGTATTTTGGGATGCAGATGCGCTATCCGCTGGTGGATGGCTTTCCTTTGGTCACAACGAAAAAAGTGCACCTGAAGTCGATCATTCATGAACTCTTGTGGTTCCTGTCAGGGGATACAAACATCAGATATCTCAAGGAAAATGGTGTTCGCATTTGGGACGAATGGGCTGATGAAAATGGTGACCTTGGTCCGGTTTATGGCAAACAGTGGCGTGCATTTCCTGCATTTTGCGAACGCGGTTCCGTTGACCAAATTGAAGAGCTGATTGCCAACATCAAAGCGACTCCCGATAGTCGCCGTTTAATCGTATCAGCATGGAACCCTGGCGAGATTGGCGAGATGGCGTTGCCCCCTTGTCACACAATGTGGCAAGTTAAAATTATTGGGCGAAAGATGCACCTAAAGCTGTATCAGCGCTCTGCTGACATGTTCCTGGGCGTTCCTTTTAACATCGCGTCGTATGCGTTGCTTTTGCAAATGTTGGCCCATGTGACAGGTTATGAAGCTGGAGATTTTATCCATACCTTGGGTGATGCTCATGTTTACTCAAACCATATGGATCAGGTCGAATTACAATTGTCGCGCACACCTAAAATTTTACCAACGATGCGTATTAAGAGGGACGTAAAATCTATATTTGACTTCAAGTTTGAGGACTTCGAGCTCAATGGATATGACCCTGATCCGTTGATCAAGGGTGAGGTGGCAGTATGATCACCTTGATTGCAGCACGCGCCCGTGGAAACGTGATTGGCAAAGATGGTGATATGCCATGGCATCTGCCTGAAGATTTGAAATATTTCATGCGCGAAACTATGGGCGGTGCGATGATCATGGGGCGCAACACGTGGAACAGCCTCCCAAATGCGCCACTGAAAAATCGGCTGAACATCGTGGTGACGTCCAAGGGATGCGCAGCAGAGCATTGCGTAGCGTCTGTGGACGAAGCGCTCGCGCTTGCGACCACGCTTGGCTATCACCGGACCTATGGCGTGGGCGGCGCAGGGATATATACTGCGATGTTACCATTGGCAGATCGGCTGTGCCTGACTGAAGTTAACTTAGTGGTGGATGACGCCGATACTTTCTTTCCACCCTTTGATGGGGCCGAGTGGAGACTTAGCACGCAGACTGAGATCAGAACTGATGAGCCGCGGTGTATTGCAGGGGAATGGCTCCGTGCCTGAGTTGCCTGATGATTTTGGGAAATTAAGCATGCAGGTAATCGTGGTTCTTAACAGGATAACCCCGCGATGATTTACACTGAAAGTCCAAAAATTCTTACCAACCATCTGATTAATATGCGCAACAGCAGTCGCTAAATGCGAGAAAAAGATAGGCTTGCGTTGTTATCATCAGGCAATATTCGACCATATTTAGTGGCATTTGCCTTAAAACTAGGGAAGATATGCGCTTGAAATGATTTTGGCGGCGGGTGTGGCCTCTTGATGGCGCGCACAGCTCCTACATTCGCACATGATGATACATCCGTTTTAGTGACACAAATTGTCCCAGCAAACGTGACAGTGACTAGCCGTAGTTATGCTGCACAAGCTTCTTCCCTAGGGGCTAAAATTCATCTCCACCACGGTGAGAACTTTTGCCCAGCAGGTCTTTAGCCGGTAACAATTTTTAGTGCTGTATTTTTCGGCGTGCCAAACCAACATATGTCTTATCATCAGGCAATGATGATACCTGCACTGTGTAAATTGGGGTAGCAGCGTGTTACTAGACTTAAAGCTACTTGCTAAGTTGGTAAAAAAGGCTTCGCTTACGATTGATCTAAGGATCATCTAACCGAATTTTAAAACGGGCGCTTTGGGAAATACCAGCGCCTATTTTTATTTTAAAGTGGTGTGATGTCACTTGCTATTTGGCGGCCATCACGACCGTCGACTAGGTCAAAGCTGACTTTTTGATTATCGCTTAGGCCTGTCAGCCCTGATTGTTCGACGGCGGAAATGTGGACAAATACATCGCTTCCTCCATCTTCGGGTGCAATAAACCCAAACCCTTTGGTGGTGTTGAACCATTTTACGGTACCATTTGGCATATTTAACGTCTCCTTGTGTTCAATAGTTAACCAATTGCTTTTCTCTTGGTTTGGGTGATCTGGACGATAAAAACCGCCCATTCCCAAGTCTTATATTTTGTCCGAATGGATGTTAAATCAAGAAAAACTGCGTGATACTTGGGTGAGATCACTCTAAGTGTTCGGAAACAATGGGGAATCTCATGAAAATCTTTGGCCTAAAGAACTGTGACACGTGCCGTAAAGCACTGAAAGTGTTTGAGAAATCTGAACTTGTTGATGTTCGCGCCGATGGTGTGCCGGCTGAAGTTATGAAATTGGCGTTCGCCCAATTTGGCGACGCATTATTGAACACGCGCTCGACCACTTGGCGTGGGTTGTCGGAAGAGGAGCGATCAGGTGCGCCCTTGGAGTTGATAACAAAGCATCCAACCTTGATGAAGCGCCCGTTGATTGTGGACGCTGACCAGATGTATCTGGGTTGGAGCAAAGATGTTCAGGCTGTGTTTGGAATTTGATTTTTTGGCCCTCGGGCGCACAAGCTAACTATCTTGGCCTGTCTAAATGACAGTATCATCGGCGGTTGGTGTTTTAATCACTCTACAGCGGGTGTCTGTTTGTTAAAGGTTTGTAAGGTGAAAGCCTACGCATGAAAAACATAGATTTTAGAGGCCGTAGATAAGCCCCATGCCTATTACGACATGGGGCTTGTCGATTTCATGCTGTCTGTCAGCGCAGATCTGGCGGCGTTGCTTCAACCGCCAAAGCGGCTTTGACATTATCAAAGGACTGAACAGAGGTTTGTTTCTCACCAAGCCGGCGAACCGTCACCGTGCGTTCTTCGACTTCGCGTGCGCCAATAGCTAAGATCACAGGCACTTTGCCCACAGAGTGCTCGCGGACTTTGTAGTTGATCTTTTCATTGCGAACGTCGGCTTCTGCACGCACGCCTAAGGCATTCAGCGTTGCAACAATTTCGTGCACGTAGTCGTCAGCATCTGAGATAATGGATGCCACAACAACCTGTCGAGGAGCCAGCCAGAACGGCAACTTACCAGCGTGTTCTTCGATCAAAATTCCAATGAAACGTTCGAAGGATCCCAGTGTCGCGCGGTGTAACATGAATGGCTGGTGCTTGTTTCCATCTTGGCCAACATAGGATGCATCAAGGCGTTCTGGCATGTTGCTGTCGACTTGTAATGTGCCACACTGCCAGTCACGTCCGATTGCATCGGTCAGCACGAACTCAAGCTTAGGGCCGTAAAAGGCGCCTTCGCCTTCTTGGATGTCGTACTCGTATCCTGCCGCCTTACACGCGTTGCCCAGTGCTGTTTCCAACTGGTCCCAGATTTCATCAGAACCAATTCGCTTTTCAGGGCGGGTGGATAATTTGATGGCCCAGTTGGTGAAGCCCAATTCGGCATAAATCTCTGACAAGAATTCAATAAAGACCTTTGTCTCTGTTTCGATCTGCTCCTCAGTACAGAAGATATGCCCGTCATCTTGGGTGAACCCTCGTACGCGCATGATGCCGTGTAGGGCACCTGAAGGTTCATAGCGGTTGCACGATCCAAATTCAGCCATACGCAAAGGCAAATCGCGATAGGATTTCATGCCTTGGTTGAAGACTTGAACGTGGCATGGGCAGTTCATTGGCTTCAGCGCGTTGACTGTTTTATCACGAGCATGGTCCTCGTCGACTTCGACGATGAACATGTTCTCTTGATAGCTTTCCCAGTGGCCTGATTTTTCCCACAGCTGGCGGTTCACAACTTGTGGTGTGTTCACCTCAACGTAGCCACCTGCGCGCTGACGGCGACGCATGTAGTCTTGTAACTCTGTATAGATGCGCCAGCCGTTTGGGTGCCAAAACACTTGGCCCGGGGCTTCTTCTTGCATGTGGAACAGGTTCATTTCACGACCCAACTTGCGGTGGTCGCGTTTAGCGGCTTCTTCCAGCATGTTAAGGTGCGCTTTAAGCTTTTCCTTACCAGTGAAGGCCACGCCATAGATGCGTTGGAGCATTTCACGGTCGCTGTCGCCTCGCCAGTATGCACCAGCAATGGACATCAGTTTGAAGCCATCACCTGGCACTTGACCAGTGTGTTGCAGGTGTGGGCCACGACATAAGTCTTGCCATTCTCCATGCCAATACATGCGCAGCGGTTCATCCCCAGGGATGCCATCAATCAGTTCAACTTTATATGGTTCGCCACGATCCTCGTAGTATTTGATCGCTACATCGCGCTCCCATACTTCGGTACGCACAGCATCGCGTTTGTTGATAATCTCTTTCATTTTCTTTTCGATGGCGATCAGGTCTTCTGGTGTGAATGACTCTTTGCGATCAAAGTCATAATACCAGCCATTTTTGATCACAGGACCGATTGTCACTTTGGTGTCTGGCCAGATCTCTTGAACTGCGCGGGCCATGATGTGTGCGAGATCATGGCGGACAAGTTCGTTCGCTTGCTCTTCGTCTTGCATGGTGTGCAGGGCGATTGATGTGTCTTCATTGATTGGCCACTGCAGATCCCAATGCTCGCCGTTCACCGTAGCACTGATGGCTTTTTTAGCGAGCGATTTTGAGATGCTTTCGGCAACGGCAGCTGCTGTTACACCCGCGTTATATTCACGTGTATTGCCATCGGGAAAGGTAAGGGAGACTGATACCATTTGGGCACTCCTCGTCAGTTTGGCGCCTACGAAACGCCCGGTTGCGGGTTATTTTGTTAAACCTTCTTTTGCCTAAAGCATCTCAAGTGGTCAAGGCCTTCGGGACGATCAAATATGACTTCGTGTTTATGGAGCACATTTCGTGATTGCGTCAGACCGTCGGGGTGTCGCATTATCATTGAAAATCAGGGTGCCAATCATGTCAGAACCACAATATTTGAACACGCCACAAGGCCGCCGCATCGGGTATCACCGCACCGAAGGCAAGGGGCCTTGGCTGGTATTCTTGGGTGGTCTTAAGTCTGACATGGAAGGTACGAAAGCGATTCATCTTGAGGCGTGGGCCCGTGCGCGTGGTCAGGCGTTCTTGCGCTTTGATTATTCAGGTCATGGCATCAGTTCTGGTACCTTTGAAACGGGATGCATAGGCGATTGGGCAGAGGATACCTTTGCTGCAATCGATGCTTTGACACAGGGCAAGGTTATGTTGGTCGGCTCTAGTATGGGCGGTTGGCAATCACTATTGTTTGCGCGTGATCACTGTGGTCGTATGGCTGGGCTGGTGACGATTGCAGCGGCACCAGATTTTACAGAGGACGGGTATTGGGCATCGTTTAGCGACACACAGAAGGCTGCAATTGAGGCAGATGGGAGGATCGAATTACCCTCTGACCATATGGAGCCCTACATTATAACCAAGAGATTGATTGAGGATGGGCGCAACCAGTTGGTCATGCGCAGTCCGTTAGATTTGCCGTTTCCAGTGCGTATGCTTCAGGGTACCGCCGATACCGCAGTCAGCACGGAGTGTGCGGTGAATTTGCAAGAACACGCCACCAGCCCAGACATGCGCCTGACATTGGTCAAAGACGCAGATCACCGGTTCTCGGATGGATCATGCTTGTGGTTGATCGAACGTGCAATACTTGAAGTTATGGGTAAAACCGAATGAGATCGATTGGTAGGTCCATTGGGCGGACAAGTAGAGTGATGCAGTTTCTGATCGATCATGGGGTAAGCGAACATGGCTGAACCGTTGGTTTTCCTACCAGGGATGATGTGCGATGCACGCCTCTTTGGCCCACAAATTGTGGAATTGTCAGCGGACACATGTGTCACTGTTGCACCGATCACCCAAGGTGAGCGGGTTGAAGAAATTGCATCTAATCTGCTTGATCAACTTCCAGCACGCTTTGCTCTTGCTGGCTTAAGCATGGGCGGCATCATTGCGATGGAGTTGCTGCGTCGGGCCCCAGACCGGATCACGCGAATTGCATTAATGGGGACCAATCCCCTCGCTGAAACGCCACCCGTAGCTGCAGAACGTGAACCACAAATTGTTGGTGTACGCACTGGCCGTCTAGAACAGGTGATGCGCAAGAAACTGGAAACGCAGCACTTTGCACCAGGTCCGCAGCGCAATGATGTTTGTGAGCTGGTTGTCGATATGGCGTTGACCCTTGGTGGAGAAACATTCGTGCGCCAGTCACGTGCGCTACAACGCAGGCGTGATCAGCAGGGCACATTGCGTAAATGCAAAGTTCCAACGCTCGTTTTATGCGGGGCGCACGACCAGATTTGCCCAGTTAAACGGCATACCTTCATGGCAGAACTTATCCCGTTCGCTGAACTTGTCGTCCTTGAAAACGCGGGTCACTTTATGACGCTTGATGCTCCTGCTGCAACAACAGCCGCGATACGCGAATGGATGAAGTAGTCTTCGGTTTTTCGTTGAAAGACAGTCTAAAATCCAAGTCGATCGCGCATACTATACCAAGTCATTGCAAGGCTCAGCAGTGAGGTGCGCAACGATGCACCGCCCGGGAACGGATATGTTGGAATACGTGACATCGTATCAAAACCATCTGTTTCACCTTCAATAGCCATAGCCATCAGTTGTCCCGCATGCGTCGCCGTTCCAACGCCGTGTCCTGAATAACCCGACGCGCTAAGCACATTGGGGGCCAGCCGAGTGAGGTATGGCAGGCGCTTCATCGTGATTGCAAGTGTTCCACCCCATGCGTAATCAATGCGAACATCACTCAAATGTGGAAATATCTCAGTCATTGGTTTGCGGACTTTGGCGACAAGGTCTTTGGGGAATTTGTAGCCATAACTTTCACCGCCACCAAACAACAGGCGACCATCATGGCTAAGGCGGAAATAGTTAACCACAAACCGTCCGTCAGCTACTGCGACGTCCTCCTTCAGAACCCGCTTCGTCTCATCTCCAAGCGGTTCAGTCGCGGCAATGAAATTGTTGATTGGCATAACGCGAGCTGCCACTTTGGGCGCAAGGCCGCCAAGATAGCCATTGGCAGCAAGTATGATGTGATCCGCAGTAATTTGACCGTTAGGCGTGGTGACCTTGCAGGGTGGGCCATAAGCAATGGTTTGGGCGCGTGTGCCTTCATAGATGCTCACACCCGCAGCGATGGCCGCTTTGGCAAGGCCAACAGCGAGGCGAAGGGGGTGCAAATGGCCGGCGTCGCGGTCTATAATGCCGCCTAAATAGTCAGGAGATGGGCAGAGTTGATGCATTGCTGCAGCGTCGAGTTGCTGAATTGCATACCCATATTTGTGATCCATATGCTCTGCATATTGATGCAGCTCATCAACACTACCTTTCGTCGATGCAGACCAAGCAACACCGGGGCGCAAGTAACAGTCAATTTTGTGCTCTTTGATCAACCCTTTGACCAGCGCCTTTGAATCTTGGCCAAGCTCCCAAAGCTTAAGCGCATCATCTTCGCCTAACATCTTTTCCAAGTACGGTTGTTCAACCCGTTGGCCACTGCCCAATTGACCTCCGTTGCGGCCCGATGCCCCAAATCCAACGCGCTGTGCATCAATCAAAACAACATTTCGTCCGGCTTGCGCCAAATACAGTGCTGCGGATAGTCCCGTAAACCCTGCGCCTATAACACAAACATCCGCCTGGATATCACCTTCAAGTGGAGGGTAAGGTGGTAAGGCGTCAGTCGTTGCAGCATACCAGCTTTGAGGATACGCCCCTTGGATGTCATTGGCATCAAGTAGATTCATTTTAGCGGCCTAAACGTTTAGCAACAGATGTTCGCGCTCCCAAGGGGAGATAACTTGCAAGAATTCATCGTATTCCGCACGCTTCACAATGGAATAAACACGTGCAAAGTCAGCACCCAAAATTTCATGTAGCCCAGTTGCTTCTTCGAACAGATCCAATGCTTCGCCCAAGACACGGGGGATGTCCTCAGCGCCATCATAAGCATCGCCCTTAAACTGTTTGTCGGGCCGCTTTTCTTCCAGCAGTCCCAAATAACCACAGGCTAGAGATGCAGCGATGCAAAGGTACGGGTTGCAGTCCATGCCAGCCAATCTGTTTTCAACGCGGCGGGCTTCGGGGGATGAGAGTGGAATGCGAATACCTGTTGTACGGTTGTCACGCGCCCATTCCAAATTGATGGGGGCCGCGTGGTCTTTCACATATCGGCGATAGCTGTTCACATAAGGGGCCATCACAGCTAATGCGGATGGCATGTGGTTTTGTAGGCCCGCGATAAAGTGGAAGAAAGCATCGGTTTCGCCACCCTGAGGGCCGGAGAAGATGTTGTTACCTGTCTCAATATCCAGGATCGAGTGGTGGATGTGCATTGCAGACCCAGGTTCATCTGCAATCGGTTTGGCCATAAAGGTCGCGTAACAATCGTGGCGCAATGCAGCCTCACGGATCAAACG
>CAJJAR010000037.1 GCA_905182105.1 uncultured Paracoccaceae bacterium | reverse complement strand
GCCCCCAATGATCGTCATAAACGCGCACCACCGCTGATCGCTTGATATAACCACAGCAGGCCTGATTGCGGCGATTTCTCTGTATTGTGCAGGCCGTATTGCCAACCTGTTCGCACACAAAGACGTTGCAGTTCATCTTTGCGCTGCGCCAGCCGCGCCAAATAACGACCGCGCAGATCATTGGCCTTGAGGGTTTCGTGACGCATGGAACCACCCACGCTTTCAAAGATGGTACGCCCATGAAAGCCGAACTCCTCTTCGCTGGGGTCAAGAACCTGAAGCAACACACCACGCACACCGCGATCAGCGGCTTTGGTCAGGGCCAACTCAACCGGTGCCATATTACCTAAGAAGTCAGAGGCGAACATCGCGGCTGCATTAGGGATCATCGCGCTGTGTTCAGGCGGCGCATATTCCGCGCTGTCTTCTTCGCTTAACATCTCAGCCAGACGCAGGATTTGAGCATTGCCACGGCGGGGTGGAAGGCGCGCGCCCGTCATCCCAACACGCTCGCCACCACGGTTCAGCAAGATCGCCAATGACAACGTCAAAAGGCGTGCGCGGTCCATCTTAGTCGGCAACGTGCCAATGCTGTTAAATCGCATCGATGCGCCCTGATCACACCACAACATCACAGTTTGCGCGATTTGCCATTCGCGTTCACGCACAAACTTCTGATCGCCCAGCGCGCTGCGGCGGTGGTCAATCATACGGCGGCTGTCACCAATTTGTGCAGGGCGATATTGCCAGAAATCATCGCCCGATCCTGCGCGTCTGCGCCCGTGATCCCCAAGCAGCACAGCACCCGCCAATTGCTCTGCCCGCGCCAAAAGGGGCGGCAGGCGGGCGGCCTGATCTTCAGACCTTGCACGGAGGGTGGCAGGGGTGTTCACGCGGCGGGTTTTCCAGTGATGAGGCCTGTGGTGGTTGTATCAATAAGGTCGATCAATGTGTTGCCACGTGCACGCGCGGTAAAGTTCAGCGCCATGCGGTGGCTAAGGACCGGACGGGCCATATCAAGGACATCCTCAACTGAAGGGGCCAAACGTCCATCAAGCAGCGTTCTGGCCCGAACGGCCAGCATTAGAGCCTGTGCAGCACGCGGTCCCGGACCCCACGCAACCGTTTCACGTACAGTTTGCGAGGCCGTTGGATCACCAGGGCGGAAGGCGCGCACAAGGTCTAGGATCATCTCAACCACGCTATCGCCAACAGGCATTCGGCGCAGAAGGGTTTGGGCCTCTAACAGTTCACCAGCGCCAAAAATCGCAGTTGCTTCCGCCTCTGTATCGCCAGTGGTTGCCAACAGAATATCGCGTTCTGTCGCGCGGTCAGGATAGGGCACATCGATCTCCACAAGGAAGCGGTCAAGCTGAGCTTCGGGCAGCGGATATGTGCCTTCTTGTTCAATCGGGTTTTGGGTGGCTAAGACGTGGAAAGGGGTGCCAAGTGGGCGATCCTCACCCGCGACGGTCACGGACTTTTCCTGCATCGCCTGCAACAGCGCGGATTGCGTGCGGGGGCTGGCGCGGTTGATCTCATCAGCCATCAAAAGCTGGCAAAAGATAGGGCCCTTCACAAAACGAAAGGCACGGGATCCATCCGCTTTGGTGTCCAGCACTTCAGACCCCAGAATGTCGGCTGGCATCAGGTCAGGTGTGAACTGTACGCGGTTTCCGTCCAACCCCATAACGGTGCTGAGGGTTTCAACCAAACGCGTCTTTCCCAAACCCGGAAGACCGACCAGCAAACCATGCCCACCGCACAACAATGCGGTCAGTGTCAGGTCAACAACCCGCCCTTGCCCGATGAAGCGACGGTTGATGGATGCCTTGGCCTGACCAAGTTTTTCGCCCAGCGCCTCTATTTGCGCAACCATATCTTGGCTATTGGTCATGACATCTGTCTCCGGCAGGTTATATCTATTGGTGATAATCTATCGCCTAACGACGGAATGACAATTCTTATGAGTGGACAAAACACCGTGATCCCCAGTGCAGAAGGCCTTGTTGCCTCTATAAACGCCACGAAAACGCGCGGTTTGCCGCCTGTGCACCTGTGGAACCCACCGTTCTGTGGTGATCTGGATATGCGGATCGCACGGGATGGGACGTGGTTTTACGAGGGTACGCCGATTGGGCGGCCTGCATTGGTTAAGATGTTTTCGTCAATCTTGAAGCGGGAAAACGGGAAATACTTCCTTGTGACCCCCGTTGAGAAGGTCGGCATCGTGGTCGACGACGCCCCGTTTGTGGCGATTGATTTCAACGCGACAGGCACGGGTGTAGATCAGGTTTTGACGTTCACAACGCAGGTCGATGATGTGGCTGTTGCAGGCGCGGGGCACCCTATTCGGGTTGAGCGGGATAGTGAGACGGGTGAGCCGTCGCCTTACATCCTGATCCGCGCGGATTTAGAGGCGTTGATTGATCGCAAAAGTTTCTATCGTTTGGTGGATCTGGGGGTGCATCACGAGGGTTGGTTTGGCGTTTGGTCTAGCGGGGCGTTCTTTGGGATTATTTTGTCGGGGGAGCTGGAGTAGAGACAGACTCTATATTCCCGCCTTGATGCGACCTTCGATCGCCAGCCAACCCCTTAGTTTTCGCGCTTTGGCTTCTTCATAAAAAGCGTCTGAAACGTTCAATCCACCCTTAAACAGCTTCTCGATCCAAACGTGATTTCCGCTAACCGCAGACTCCCTCCACATAACCCGATACGGTTGCGATGTCGGGCCGTATCGCCTGACAATCCCTTACGGATTGACTCAACAAGATCTGACTCTTCCACAACAATTGAGTTTTCAATTATCTGTCCAGGCTTAATAATATAAAATTGATCTTGATCAATTTTGTCATCTATCAGGTCCAATTCAACAGGGTAAAATGATGAAGGTCAGGTTCGAATTCTCCGAATAATCTTTTGAAACTGTCCTTTAGAAGAAGCACATTGGTGAATGGCCCAATCGTAAAATCAAATTTATTTTCAACACTATTGGTTTGTTCAATGATAATCGGCCAAAGTGATTTATCCAGAATGGCGATGTTTGATCAGGGGCTGGATCGCAGGCTTTGACCATCGCCAAACCTGTAAGTCGCACATTTCATCGATTGCCCACCAATTTGATCTAGACACCACTGCATAGTCGTCCCCTTAATTAAATTTGGCGTCAGCACTTGTCGCACCACCACCACGCTTAATACCCAATTTCTCCAACGTTTTGGCAAGCGTAGGGCGATCCCGCTGCAATGCGACCCTACGAAAGCCCTAAAGCCTGCCTCAAAAACCCTTTTGCATATTTCCCTGTCACATCCTCAACCGTAGCGAACTTCAAATGTCGACGGCACTTACCTTTGCCCTTGAGCCGCCCATCGGAATCGCCAAACGACGCACCTTGTGAAAACTCTAACGACACGTGGTCTTTGTAGACGTAAATCCCGCTAACGAACTTCTTGTCGCTTTCGGGACCATGGACCAGAACCTCACCGCCGTATTTCGGTAGGAACCGCACGTCGTGCGCGATCTGTTCGACGATTTCTTTGATCACATTGCTAATACCGTCTGAAATCAATTGATTTATTTAAATTCCTTTCACACATAAAAAAGGCGGACCTGAAGGCCCGCCCGTATTTTTATTCTGCTGCCCGTTTTGGTAATGTCCAATCGGGTCGTACAAAGTGGCAGGTATAGCCATTTGGTATCCGCTCAAGGTAATCTTGATGCTCTGGCTCTGCTTTCCAGAAATCGCCCACTGGGTCGACTTCGGTCACAACTTTGCCCGGCCAGATGCCTGACGCCTCAACATCAGCAATGGTATCAAGCGCTATTTGATACTGCGCTTTGTTAGCGTAGTAGATGGCAGAACGGTAGCCCAAACCGCGGTCGTTGCCTTGACGGTTAGGCGTGGTCGGGTCGTGGATTTGGAAGAAAAATTCCAACAGTTCACGGTAGGTGATTTTGTTAGGGTCGAACATGATTTCGATCCCTTCCGCATGTGTCCCGTGATCGCGGTAGGTTGCGTTTGGAATGTCCCCACCGGTGTAACCCACACGAGTATCCGTGACGCCCGGCATTTTGCGAATCAAATCTTGCATACCCCAGAAGCATCCGCCTGCTAAAACTGCGCGTTCAATCGTCATGTGATTTCCTCTACTTGTTCTATATATGCGCCGTAGCCTTCCCCATCCATATCGTCACGGTGGACAAAACGTAGGGAGGCCGAGTTGATACAGTAGCGCAATCCGCCCCGATCACGTGGTCCGTCGGAAAACACGTGGCCTAAGTGGCTGTCGCCGTGCATTGAACGCACTTCGGTCCGGACCATACCTAGGGTCGCGTCCTTCAGTTCAGCCACATTTCCCGGTTCAATCGCTTTGGTAAAGCTGGGCCAGCCACATCCACTTTCGTATTTGTCACTTGAGGCAAACAATGGCTCACCCGATACGATATCGACGTAAAGTCCTGGCTCTTTGTTGGCGAGCAGTTTGCCCGTACCTGGACGTTCTGTGCCGCTTTCTTGCGTCACATAGAACTCCTCTGGTGAGAGGGTAGCGATGACATCTGGGTTCTTTGTATAGGTGGTCATGGCGTGTCCTTTCATGTTGGTTGTCTATTAGATGGGGCTGCGATGCATAAAAGAAAAGGATGAAATCGTTTCGATACAATTGTCGGGATCAACATCCTGTGACAAACATTAGTAATTAACACAGGAAGGGATCAGGAAATGGCGCAACAACCTCGTGCATGGCAACGCATGCTGTCTGGTCGCAGGCTGGATTTGCTGGACCCCACCCCTGTGGATATCGAGATCGAAGACATTGCCCACGGCCTTGCATTTGTCGCGCGTTGGAACGGTCAAACAAACGGCGATTTCGCCTATTCCGTGGCTGAACATTCGTTACTCGTTGAGACCCTATATGGGCGTATATCTCCAAATGTCCCGATTAAGTGGCGGTTGGTGGCCCTGCTGCATGATGCGCCTGAATACGTGATTGGTGATATGATTTCCCCCGTTAAAGCCGCCGTCGGTCCGGGTTATGGGGAATTAGATGATCGCTTAACGGCTGCAATCCACATTCGTTTTGGTCTGCCTGCGGTGATCCCTGTTGCTATCAAAAAGCAGATCAAGAAAGCAGACCGTATCAGCGCATGGATGGAAGCCGTGCAAATCGCGGGCTTTTCGCATGAAGAAGCGACAAAGCTGTTTGGCAAACCAGATGCCAACGTGATCGACGGGCTTTCGATCGTTTTGCGCACACCAGTTGAAACGCGCAACGACTTTACCGCCCGTCACCACGCACTGCTAAGGGAAATGCCATGACCTCTGTACGTCACGCCAGTTCGATGGACGCCAAATCAATGGCGACCTTGTTGAATGCTATCATTGAAAAGGGTGGCACCACGGCTAAGACCCAAACAGTAACGGGGGACGACATCAACAAATGGATGTCCTTTGCCCCAGACGAATCTGCATGGCATGTCGCATTGGATGATGCTGAACAGGTCGTCGGCTTTCAATGGATTTCCCCGCACAAAAAACTGCCCGCGGAGGCGTGCGATATTGCGACCTTTGTTCAGGTCGGGCGTACGGGGTTGGGCATTGGGTCATCACTGTTTTCGGCCACCTCAAAGGCAGCCAAAAACTTGGGATATGTGTGGATCAACGCCAGTATCCGCGCGGACAACGAGGGCGGATTAACCTATTATCAATCGCGCGGTTTTCGCACGTGGACCATCGATAAAGACATCAAGTTGGACACCAGTTTAATCGTCGACAAAATCAGCAAACGCTACGATATCTAATCGCCTAACGCGGTGAACGTTTAGCCAAGATACGCTGCAATGTCCGGCGGTGCATGTTCAGGCGACGTGCTGTTTCAGATACGTTGCGATCACACAGTTCATAGACGCGCTGAATGTGTTCCCAGCGTACGCGATCCGCACTCATAGGGTTTTCTGGTGGTGGGGGCAGATCAGCGCCTGTGGCCAACAACGCGTTCATGATATCGGTCGCGTCCGCTGGCTTGGACAAATAGTCTGTTGCGCCAATTTTCACCGCAGCAACAGCCGTCGCAATTGCACCGTAACCTGTCAGGACAACGATACGTGCATCTGGACGTTTTTCACGCAGTACTTCGACCACGTCCAAACCATTACCATCCTCAAGGCGCAGATCGATCACAGCGTAAGCTGGTGGACGGGCCGTCGCAATTGCGCGACCTGCGGCAACGCTGCCGCCAGTCTCAACTTCAAAGCCACGTTTTTCCATCGCTTTTGCAAGACGGCGCAAAAAGGGTTCGTCATCATCCAGCAACATCAATGTGCGGTCTTCACCAAGGTCGTATTCGATTGGGCCTGCCATGTGATCGTCTCCTTGTTCAGAGTTAATATGGGTCGCGGACACCCTTTGGTCAAATTAAGTCACAATATTAAGCGTTGTCGATGAAACACCCGACCGTTTGGGCCATATCTTCGGCCCCAACTTCACGGCGGAAAAATTCGACAAACCCATGTTCTGGAAGAACCAGATAACTAAACGTTGAGTGATCAACGAGGTAATATTCGTCGTCCGCTGGGTGCGCTTTGTAGTATGTACGGTACGCTTGGCTGGCGGCCATAACCTGTTCAGGTGACCCCGTCAAACCAATCATTTTTTCGTGCATGTTGAACGCAAAATCGCCAACTACTTCTGGCGTGTCACGATTGGGATCGATGGAGATAAAAAGCGGTGTCATTGATTGCCCCCCCTCAGCTAAAAAGTCAGTAGCCTCAGCGTTGCGCGAAACATCAAGTGGGCAAACATCTGGGCAGAACGTATAACCAAAATATATCATTGTCGGTTCGGTGATGACGTCCTTGTCTGTCACGGTTTCGCCTTTGGCATTCACCAGTTCAAAGGGTCCGCCAATGGCTGTTCCACCCGCAACCGCAGATGCGCGGCACTGTGCAAATTGATCTGGATTGACGTCTCGGGTTGCCAGCCATGAGCCCCCAACTAAAACAGCTGCGGCAATTGCAGCAATGGGTGCGATGATACGTGACATGTTATTCACCTTATATGTTAGTATTGTTTAACAATGTTAAATTGATACCAGTCCACCTATCCTGCGCAATCCAAGAAATAGTGAGCCTATGCCAGATTCCCACCTTAGCGTTTTCACCGAGCAGCAAAGATCCAATTGGATAAGGCTAAGAACCATGATTTTCCTGCGGTGGGTCGCCATCGTGGGACAATTAACCGCAATCTTGGTGGGACAATTTATTTATGGATTGCAGCTGGAATTGGGTCTTTGTTACTTTGCTGTAGGCCTTTCGATCATCGGAAATCTGGTCGCTGCCTTTGTCTTTCCAGAAAACAAGCGTCTGTCTGAACGCGAAAACCTATCCATGGTGATGTTCGATTTGCTGCAATTGGGCTTCTTGTTGTTCCTTTCTGGTGGTATGCACAATCCGTTTGCATTGTTGCTGTTGGGTCCAGTTACTGTGTCAGCCGCGGTCCTTACAACGCGGTCGACCCTACTAGCAGGTGGCACTGCAATTGCGATGGTGACGCTGCTGTCCAAGTTCCATCTATCCCTTAGGACTGACCAAGGGTTTATCCTGCGCGTGCCCGATGTTTTCCTGTTTGGGAACTGGATCGCATTGGTCATTGCCATTGTATTTATCGGGGCCTATTCGCGTCGGATTACGTCTGAAATGCACTCTATGTCCGATGCGCTAACCGCCACTCAAATGGCCCTGTCGCGCGAACAAAAGTTGACTGATCTAGGCGGCGTTATCGCTGCTGCAGCCCATGAATTAGGCACTCCTCTTGCCACGATCAAGCTCGCCAGTTCTGAGTTGATGGACGAATTGGAGGATCGCGAAGATTTACGCGCAGATGCTGCATTGATCCGTGAACAAGCAGACAGGTGTCGCGATATTTTACGCGATATGGGTCAGGCAGGAAAAGACGATTTGCACCTGCGCCAAGCACCCTTGATGACCGTCATCGCAGAAGCCGCCGAACCCCACGCCCATCGTGGCAAAGCCATGCACTTTTCACACGACCCATTAGCTGGTGTGGAAATGAGCCAACCCGCTATTTTGCGCAAACCAGAGATTATTCATGGGTTGCGTAATCTGGTGCAAAACGCCGTCGACTTCGCCAGCAAGAATGTTTGGGTCGAAGGACATTGGACTGCAGACACCATTTCAATCCGGATCGTTGATGATGGGACAGGTTTCCCACCTCATTTAATTGGACGCATCGGTGATCCTTTTGTCGGGCGCCGCAAAACGCCGTCTGAAGGTCAAGACCGGCCAGGGTATGAAGGTATGGGTTTAGGTCTGTTTATTGCCAAGACCTTGCTAGAAAGATCTGGTGCTGAACTGAGTTTTGCAAACGGGTCTGATCCATACATGACAGCACCAGATGCTGCCAAACATACTGGCGCAATTGTCGAAGTGAAATGGCCTCGCGACACGATTGATGCGCGCCACGGCAGCAACGCAATTCCACTTGGTGAAAACCAAAGATTTCTAGGGTAGTTAAACGACTTACCCATTGGTTAACGGGCTGTTAACCATTTCCGCTGACAGTTCCCCCAGAACATTGGACAGGGGATATGGCAGGAATAGAACTTTTTGATATTTTGATAGTCGTCGTAGCGGCCTTGCTAAATACCAGCCGTGTTGCACGGATCAGCGACGGCTCGGAACGCGCCCTACCCGAGATGGATTTCAGGCGGTGCGTTCGAAATGTGGGCGACCGAGTTCGGTCATCCGGTTCAGCACGGCTCCTGAACTACAAGAATAAGACCAATTTGACTTGCAGCTTGGCCACACCCACGCCACCATAGGCGTCATGGTAAACAACACCCTAAAAATTGATCTGGCAGACGCGAATGAGACTGCAAATCTTGCAGGTATTCTTGCGCAAAACGTCCAAATTGGTGACACAATTTTACTGACGGGCGCAGTTGGTGCCGGCAAAACACATTTTGCGCGTTCCTTTATCAAATCTCTTTTGACGGTGGACGAAGACGTGCCCTCTCCAACTTTCACACTTGTGCAGACATATGACACCACGGCTGGCGAAGTCTGGCACTCTGATCTTTACCGCTTAAACGCAGAACAAGAGATCGAAGAGCTTGGCCTTTTTGATGCAATGACCGAAGCAGTTTGCCTGATAGAATGGCCTGACAGATTGGGTAGCTATGCCCCAACTGATGCACTTCATATCGAATTAACACCTTCAAACATCTTGGATTCACGCGTGCTAATCGCGCAATGGAATGACCCAAAGTGGGATACAAAAACTAAGGGATGGCGCAGTGACTGATCGCGAAACTGCCATGACCAATTTTCTGGGAGCAACCCAGTGGAGCAATGCCCAGCGTGTGACCGTGGCAGGTGACGCATCCAATCGACGCTATGATCGGTTAACGCATGTTGATGGCACTGCCGCAATTTTGATGGATGCATCGCCAGAAAAAGGCGAGGATATCCGTCCGTTTGTTAAAATTGCGCAGCACTTGGATGCGATCGGACTGAACCCACCCAGCATCTATGCGCAAGACGAACAGCACGGTTTTCTGATCTTAGAAGACCTTGGCGATGACCTGTTTGTGCGGGTTTTAGAGGTATCGCCTAATCTTGAGGTCCCGCTTTACGAGGCTGCGGTTGATGTCTTAACTCATCTACACAAAGCACCCTATCCGCCGCTTTCCCCATATGAAACTGAGGTCATGACGCAAATGGCTGCGCTTGCTTATGAATGGTATGTTCTGGGTTCCACCGGTCAAATAGACCCTGCAAAAACCACTGTATTTTCGACCAAATTCAGTCAGCTTCTTACCCCCCTACAATCCGCACCCCAAGTTTTGATCCAACGCGATTACCATGCTGAAAACCTTCTTTGGATGCCCGAACGAGACGGGGTTAAAAAGGTTGGTTTGCTTGATTTTCAGGACGCTATGCTGGGCCATCCTGCATATGATCTGGTGTCTGTTTTGCAAGACGCGCGGCGCGATGTGTCACCTGCAGTTCAGTCACAGATGAAGGCCCGCTACATCGCGCAAAACAATCTGAACGCCGATGAATTTGACACAGCTTATGCCCTTCTTGGTGCGCAGCGCAACCTACGCATATTAGGTGTTTTTGCCCGTCTTTGTATGCGTGATGGCAAAGCACATTACGTTGATCTTATTCCCCGTGTTTGGTCACATATCGAGACAAATTTAGCCCATCCAGCACTGTCTTCGATCGCAGGTATGGTTCTAAACGACCTTCCATTTCCAGATGAAACCATTTTATCCAAGTTGAAATCAAAATGCGCGACCGTTCCACATCTGTGATGCTTTTCGCTGCGGGCTTTGGCACGCGGATGAAGCATTTGACCGCCCATCAACCCAAACCATTGGTTCAGGTTGGAGGTAAGGCGCTGATTGATCACTCAATCGATTTGGCCCGCGCAATCACCCCCAAAAACATTGTCGCAAACCTACATTACCTTCCTCAAATGTTGGTCGATCATCTGAGTGGAACAGAGGTTCAGACTGTCACTGAAGCGCCTGATGTTTTGGAAACAGGGGGAGGGTTGCGCAATGCGCTGCCTCTTCTAGAAACCGACCCGGTATTTACCATGAATACAGACGCTATTTGGAAAGGGGCCAATCCTTTGCAACAGGCGTTGGACATTTGGGACCCGATTGAAATGGATGCTCTGTTGGTATGTGTCCCTGTCGCGCAAACTGTTGGTTATTCTGGTGATGGCGATTTCACAATTGCATCCGATGGCCGTTTGGCGCGTGGGGCAGGTGTTGTTTATGGCGGCATCCAGATCATTAAAACTGACCTGCTCAAAACGATCAAAGAACCATCGTTCTCATTGAACGTCATTTGGAACAAAATACTAAAGAACGATCGTCTTTTTGGGATTTCGTATGATGGCAACTGGTGCGACGTTGGGCACCCTGAAGGCATCGCACAGGCAGAAGAGATGATGAATGTTTGATCCCCAAAACCCTACGCATTTGTTTGGCATCCCCAACGGTGTAGATTTTCCAAAATCGCTGGTGAATGGTCTGATCAAACGGATGGATGGCCACCCGCCCCATGAGATGGCGCAGGTCGAAGTCATCTTGAACACCCGTCGTATGGCACGCCGTATGCGGGATTTGTTTGATGCGGGCCCTGCCCTTTTATTGCCCCGCATTCGAATGCTGAACGAGATCGAGGATCTGCTGCCAGACCTTGATGTACCTAAATCCAATTCCGCACTTAAGCGTCGTTTGGAATTGGTACAGCTTGTCGCCAATTTGCTCGAACGCGAGCAAAGCTTTGCTGCGCGCGCATCGCTTTATGACCTTGCTGACAGCCTTGCCACTTTGATGGACGAGATGCAGGGCGAAGGCGTTTCGGCCGAAGCCATTGCGAACCTTGATGTCACAGATCAATCGGGCCACTGGGAGCGCGCAAAGACGTTCATCAATATTGCGCAATCCTACATCGATCTGTCCCAAGACACGCCTGACACCGAAGCACGCCAACGTATCATTGTGCAAAATCTGGTTGAACGTTGGGAACACACCCCGCCAAAGCATCCCATTATCCTTGCGGGTTCAACAGGATCACGCGGCACGACATTGATGCTGATGCAAGCCATCGCAAGACTGCCAAATGGTGCTGTTATCCTGCCCGGTTTTGATTTTGATATGCCAACAGATGTGTGGACCAGCCTGTCTGACGCGATGCTATCGGAAGACCACCCGCAGTTCCGTTTTCACAAACTGCTACTGTCGTTGGAAACGTCGTCAGATGACGTGATCCCATGGGCCGATGACGCGCCTGCCGCCCCTGCCCGTAATAAACTGGTTTCCCTTGCTCTACGCCCAGCGCCTGTCACAGATGCGTGGTTGTCTGAAGGCCCCAATTTAACTGGTATTGCTGAAGGGTTGAAAGGCGTCACGCTGTTACAAGCTGAAACGCCACGCGATGAAGCGTTGGCCATTGCGATGCGCCTGCGCAAGGCTGCTGAAGACGGCCAAACAGCAGTACTTATTACGCCTGATCGAATGTTAACGCGACAAGTGTCGGCGGCATTGGATCGTTGGGATATTCTGCCCGATGACAGTGCGGGTTCACCGCTGCATCTTTCCCCTCCCGGGCGGTTTCTGCGCCATGTAGGTGGGTTGTTTTCCCGTTTGCTAGATACTGAATCCTTACTGACATTGCTAAAACATCCGATGACCCACAGCGGTGATGATCGCGGGTTACACCAATTAAACACTCAACGGATCGAACTGCGCATTCGCCGTGATGGGCTGCCTTATCCCACTGCTGAAGGGGTGTCAGAGGTCGCGCAAAAAGCAGCAGCCAAACTAGACCCGCCAACCACACTCACCGATTGGGCGGATTGGGTTGCCCAGACGTTTTGCAATCTGCATTTCGCAGGAGACCGCACCTTGGCCGATTGGACCGCCCTCCACATCCAAGTGGCTGAAGCGATAGCATCAGGCCCTATGGGCGAAACTACGGGTGAATTGTGGTTGAAATCCGCAGGTCAAAAGGCCCGCAAAGTAATGGAAACCCTGACGGAACACGGGAAGTACGGTGGCGAAATGTCCGCCTCTGACTATGTTGATCTGGTGGGTGCTTTGCTATCAGGCGAAGAAGTGCGCGACCGCGATGCGCCTCATCCAAATATCATGATTTGGGGTACCCTTGAAGCCCGGGTTCAAGGGGCTGATTTGGTCATTTTGGGCGGGTTGAATGAGGGCGCATGGCCCGAAGCCCCCAAACCCGATCCGTGGTTGAACCGCGCCCTGCGCAATCAGGCGGGTTTGCTGCTGCCCGAGCGGCGCATTGGTCTGTCTGCACACGATTTCCAGCAGGCCGTTGCCGCAGAAGAGGTCTGGATCACACGGTCTGTACGGTCTGACGATGCAGAAACTGTGCCCTCGCGCTGGCTGAACCGCTTGCAGAACTTGTTGGGCGGCTTGCCCACACTTGATGGACCTGAAGTGTTGAAGGAAATGATCGCGAAAGGCGATGAATGGTTGGCCAAGACTAAAGTGCTAGAGAAACCTACAACCGTTGATCGTGCCCATCGCCCTTCCCCACGTCCACCAATCGCTGCGCGCCCACACGCCCTGTCCGTGACAGAGATCAAGCGCCTGATCCGCGACCCTTACGCAGTTTATGCCAAGCACACATTAAAACTGCGTGCCCTGAATCCAATCGTACAATCCCCAGATGCACCTATGCGCGGTATCTTGATCCACTCCGTTATGGAGGTGTTCGTTAAAGACATAATGGCAGATCCGTCTTTGCTGACCTCAACACACTTGATGAAAGTTGCCACAGACGTGCTGGGCCGCGACGTGCCTTGGCCTGCGACCCGTGCACTTTGGTTGGCAAAGCTATCGCGCGTGACAGATTGGTTTGTCGCCAGAGAAGCAGAGCGCCAAGCTCGCAGCACACCCGTTGCATTTGAAAAGCAAGCCAAGGGTGTCATGAGCATGCCCAAATTAGACTTCACCCTTACCGGATATGCGGATCGGATTGACCAAACCGGTCCCGATAGCGTTGCGATTTTTGACTACAAAACCGGGACACCCCCGACTGAAAAACAGCAGGCCAAGTTCGACAAACAATTGCTGATCGAAGCGGCAATGATGGAACAAGGCAGCTTTAAACATGTGGGTGTGAACACGGTGACGGAAGCTGTGTTTATCGGTCTGGGAAGCACGCCTGTTGAGGTGCGCGCCCCATTGCAAAAAGAACCGCCTGCTAAGGTGTTGGATGAACTCGCGCAATTGATCCGCGCCTATTTGTCCATTGAGCAGGGTTTTACCTCGCAACGCACAATCCAAAGCGAACGGGAGCGCGGTGATTACGATCACCTTGCGCGTTTTGGGGAATGGGACGGCACCGATATTCCTGTGCCAGAGGATCTGACATGATGACACCGAACGAAGCTACGCGCCGCCAATTGGCCGCAGCAGATCCAACCACGTCTACATGGCTTGCAGCCAACGCAGGTTCGGGCAAGACCCGCGTTCTGACGGACCGCGTGGCCCGTCTGCTTTTGGACAAGATCCAGCCGCAACATATTCTATGCCTAACCTACACCAAGGCCGCCGCATCAGAGATGCAAAACCGTCTTTTCAAGCGCCTTGGTGATTGGGCCATGTTGCCAGATGCAGAATTGCGCCATGCCCTGACCGAATTAGGTGTGCGCCACAATCCGGATGGCGATCAGTTGCGCGATGCCCGCACATTGTTTGCCCGTGCGATTGAAACCCCCGGTGGATTGAAAATCCAAACTATCCACTCGTTCTGCGCCTCACTTCTACGCCGCTTTCCGTTGGAGGCTGACGTAAGCCCACAGTTCAAAGAGATCGAAGAACGCGCAGCTGATATGCTGCGCGGTGAGATCATAGATATGATGGCAGACGGATCAGAAGCGGGTTTGGTTGCCGCACTTGCCAACCAATACTCAGGCGAAGATTTCTTACGATTGACCCGGGAGATTGTCAGCCACCGTGCTGCATTTGCAAATCCACTGGCGTGGGATGATTGCCTCGCACTGTTTGGTCAAGCCGCGGGACTGGACGAGGCAGGGATTGAAGGCTTGGCGTTTCAAGGTGGTGAACGGCAGCTGCTGGATCAGCTGATCCCCGTTTTAATCGCCAAAGGTGGCAATGATGGCAAGGCGGGCGAAAAGCTGAAGATGGTTGGCACATTGTCCCTCAAATCTTTGCCCGTTTTAGAAAGTGTTTTTCTAACTGGTGGCAGTGCCAAAGACCCGTTTTCAGCCAAGTTAGGGACGTTTCCAACCAAAGCAACCCAAAGCAATGTTGAAGCATTGATGCCCCACTTAAAGGCATTCATGCTGCGGGTCGAAGATACGCGAGATAGGCGTTTGGCCCTACAATCTGCGCGTCGAACACAGGTTTTACACGACTTTGCTCATGCCTTCGTTGGAAAATACGAACAGGCCAAACTGGTGCGCGGCTGGTTGGACTTTGACGATCTGATCCTAAAGGCACGTCATCTTTTGAATGACGAAAAAGTGGCTGCGTGGGTGTTGTTCCGCATTGATGGCGGCATCGACCATATTCTTGTGGATGAAGCCCAAGACACCAGCCCAGACCAGTGGGATGTGATCCGCAAACTGGCCGAAGAATTCTCGAGCGGAGATGGTGCCCGCGAAGATGTCAAACGTACTTTGTTTGTTGTTGGAGATAAAAAACAGTCCATCTATTCATTCCAAGGGGCAGACCCGCGTGAATTTGACCGGATGCAGGAAGAGTTTAAGGAAAAATTCACAGCCATTGGCGCGCCTTTCCAAGAGACCACTTTGGATTTTTCATTCCGTTCCTCTGCCGCGATTTTGCGTATGGTGGATCAGGCCTTTGACAACAAAACCCAAGCTGGGTTTGTGCAGGATTCAAAGCACATCGCATTTAAATCCGATCTGCCCGGTCGCGTAGACCTGTGGCCTGTCATCGAACCCATCAAAGACGACGATGAACGTGATTGGTTCGATCCCATTGATCGGCGCAGCGAACAGCACCACACCGTGATTTTAGCGGATCAAATTGCTCGATCCATCGCCAGGCTGATTAACGAAAAACACACTATTCCTGATGACGGACCAAACGGTACGACGATCAAACGCCCTATTACCGCCGGTGATTTCCTGATCCTTGTACAACGCCGCTCTGCTCTATTTTCTGAGATCATTCGCGCCTGTAAGGTTCAGAAATTGGCCATAGCAGGTGCCGATCGGCTAAAGGTTGGCGCTGAATTGGCGGTGCGTGACCTTGGTGCGTTGCTTTCCTTTTTGGCGACGCCAGAAGACAGTCTATCGCTTGCCACCGTATTGAAATCCCCACTGTTTGGGTGGAGCGAACAACAACTGTTCGACGTGGCACACCGCAGAAGCCAAGAGCACCTATGGCAAAACCTGCGTGATCGCGCAGATGATTTTCCAGGTACGGTACCTGTCCTGCGCGATCTGCGCGACAATGCTGATTTCTTGCGCCCTTACGATCTGATTGAACGCATTTTGACCCGCCATGATGGACGGCGCAAATTGTTAGGGCGTTTGGGTACAGAGGCAGAAGACGGCATTAATGCATTGCTGTCCCAAGCGCTGGCATATGAGCGCACAGCGGTTCCCAGCCTGACAGGGTTCATCGTCTGGATGAAGGCCGATGATCTGAACATCAAACGTCAAATTGATAGTGCGTCAGACCAAATTCGCGTGATGACGGTGCATGGATCAAAAGGCCTTGAAGCGCCCATCGTGATTTTGCCTGACACTGGTAAACGCAACATTCAGGTCAAAAGCGATGTAATCAAAATGGGTGATGTACCCGTTTGGAAAGCGCGCGAAGGTGAAACACCCAAGACAATGCAGGACGCATTGGAAGAGATGAAAGACGCCCAGCGCAATGAACAGCTGCGCCTGCTTTATGTTGCGTTGAGCCGCGCAGAGAAATGGCTGATCGTGGCCGCCGCAGGTGATTTGGGTAAGAGCGAGCCATCATGGTACCACACTGTTCAGGGCGCGATGGAACATGCCGGTGCGGTAGACACATCCATGCCCGAAGTTGGCCCAATCTTGCGGGTTGAACATGGTGATTGGGATGCTCCTGTTTTTAAACAGAAGACGGTGCCTTTGACAAAAATCCCCATATTAGAGACCCTTTACACTCAAAAACCTGCCCATCCGGTTGAGGCAGTCAAAACCCTTTCACCATCTGATCTGGGTGGTGCCAAAGCCCTTGCAGGTGAGTTGGGAATGGATGAGGATATCGCCCTTTCATACGGTAGTTTGGTGCACTGGCATCTAGAACACCCGAATAAATCCACTGAACAGGATTTTGGGTTGTCAGACACCTTGCGAACCCAAGCGAAGGCCGAGGCAGTTGCAGTTTTGGATAAGCCCGAATTGGCCCATGTCTTTGCACCCGACACCTTGGCAGAGATTTCGATCACTGCCCCCATCGGATCGCAGCGCATTCATGGCACGATTGACCGTTTATTGATCACCAACAATAAGATCACCGCGATCGATTTCAAAACCAACCGCGCCATTCCACATTCAGCTGAGAATTGCCCAATTGGTTTGCTTCGCCAAATGGGTGCCTATGCCTGTGCATTACGTGAAATTTATCCCGATCATGAGATCGAAACAGCTATATTGTGGACCAACACACAAAGCTTAATGCCTTTAACACACGATCTTGTGTCTCAGGCGCTAAAGACATCAACATATCTTGACCTTTGAACACTGGGTACATAGATTCCCAACCAACAAATTAGCCCCTTGAGGAGAAGCCAAATGGCAACCGTTGCAGTATCAGACGCACAATTCGAAGCAGAAGTCACAAATTCAGACATCCCGGTTGTTGTTGATTTTTGGGCAGAATGGTGTGGACCTTGTAAACAAATCGGCCCATCACTCGAAGAATTGTCTGAAGAGCTGGGTGGCAAGGTCAAGATCGTCAAAGTTGACGTCGACACTAACCCAAACTCAGCAGCAAAAATGGGTGTCCGTGGCATCCCTGCCCTATTCGTCATCAAAGACGGCCAAGTTGTTGCAAACATGGCAGGCGCAAAGCCAAAAGCAGCGTTAAAAAGCTGGATCGAAGAGTCAATTTAAGACTAAACTGATCACGTACTTAAAGGCATCCGTTCACGGGTGCCTTTTACGGCATTGCTAAGTTGTTGAGTTTGCGGGAAGCAGATAGCCTAAGATCATGAAAATCCCAGCACTTTTACCGCACCTCAAGGGCTTGCGTTACCCTCGCGAGATTATCGCCTATGCCGTTTAGGCATACCACAGGTTCGCTCTGAGCACAGCCGATATCGAGGACTTGCTTGCCAAGCGCGGTGTCTACGTCAGTCGGGAAGCGGTACGTCTTTGGGTCAATCGTTTCGGCACTCACTTCGCAGATTGCATCCGCCGAGATCGACCTAGGCCCAACGATAAATGGCATTTGGATGAAGTTGTCATCTCGATCCGTGGTGTGAAATACTGGCTGTGGCGGGCCATCGATGCAAATGGATATGTGTTGGGTATCCTGGTGCAACCGTGCCGAAACAATAAGGCAGCAAGGCGCTTTTTGAAGAGGCTGATCAGACGGTACGGTTAACCCCACATTGTGATCACCGACAAACTGCGGAGCTATTTCAAGCCGATCAGATCTTTGGAACCAGATTCCGACCACCGCGCGCACAAGGGGCTGAACAACACGATCGAGGGATTACATCAACCCACCCGAAGCGAAAAAAATACAGGGACGTTTCAAATCGTCCCGGCAAGGGCAACGATTTATATCCGCGCACGATCAAATTAACATCGCCTTTCGACCCCGCCGTTACCAACTCACGGCCAGCTCATATCACCATGCCAGATCAGATGCTTTCGAATTGTGGTCTGACTACACCGTCGAAATGAACGCCTAAAATTAAACCGATAGTTTCGATCAAACTTCGCTCAACAACTTGGCAATGCCCTTATATCTAATAGCAACAAGCCTGTTGCTCTTGTGACTTTGGCCCCACGTCGCCATATTATCAATCAACAAACCTTAGGAGACTAAAATGGCGCGCGAAGGATTCCCAGGTTGGCATGGAACCACAATTATCGGCGTCAAAAAAGGCGGTGAAGTTGTGATTGCAGGCGACGGTCAAGTATCTTTGGGACAGACCGTTATTAAAGGCACTGCACGCAAGGTGCGCCGCTTGTCCCCAGGTGGGTTTGATGTTGTCGCCGGATTTGCGGGATCGACCGCTGATGCATTTACGCTACTGGAACGGCTAGAGGCCAAACTAGAAGCAACACCGGGCCAATTGGCGCGTGCTTCTGTTGAGTTAGCAAAAGATTGGCGCACCGACAAGTATTTGCAAAAGCTCGAAGCCATGTTGATTGTTACGGATGGAACTGAGTTGTTCGTAATTACTGGCGCTGGTGATGTTCTTGAGCCTGAGCACAATGTAGCAGCCATCGGATCAGGTGGTAACTTTGCCTTGGCCGCAGCGCGTGGATTGATGGACAGTGATCGTAACGCAGAACAGATCGCGCGTGATGCGATGGCGATTGCCGCTGATATTTGTGTTTATACCAACGGCAAACTGACTGTAGAAGTTATTAAGCCTAAATCTTAATCAAAACTTCACAACACCAAGACCCACATTAAATCTTTCGCACCAGACCCAGACCTCATTGTAGTCGTCTGGGTTGATACCTCTTGAAACTTCATAAGATGACGCACCATTTAGGCTTTTAAGTGTGCCCATAATTGTCGACTTATCAAAGCTATTGTTCCCCAATGCGATTTTGGGGTCAGGGGCGCCGTCAAAGGTGAAATCATCCAAAAGGTTTACAACGAACCCACCGTCCTTTTTAGCAATTTCAGCACGAACTGTTGTAATGTGACCATTCATCCCTTTGAACTCAGCAAGCCGGCCATAGCCACCCACAAAGACTGATGATTCCAGAGTTGTTGCACCAGCGGCTACGGATAAATTCAGCGAAGACGACGTTTCATTGGCATTCCTTTGATTGCTGATTGTTAGGGCCCAACCTGACAGATGAATTATTTTCCCGCTAGCCACCTCTCCCATTCATGAATTCGACAGTTGTTTTCGTGTTCAAGGTTGCGTTCCAGAGCCCAACGTTTACATAAATTATTACCTATTCAACTCAGGATGCCCCTTTGACCGATCTTACACCCAGAGAAATTGTTTCAGAACTTGATCGCTTTATCATCGGTCAGAACGATGCCAAACGCGCTGTTGCCGTTGCATTGCGTAATCGCTGGCGTCGCAAACAGCTGCCAGATGATTTGCGTGATGAAGTCTATCCAAAAAATATCCTAATGATTGGCCCTACTGGCGTTGGTAAAACTGAAATCAGCCGTCGTTTGGCCAAACTGGCAAAAGCACCCTTTATAAAGGTAGAAGCGACGAAATTTACTGAAGTCGGCTACGTTGGCCGCGACGTCGAACAGATCATCCGCGATCTGATGGAAAGCGCGATCACAATGACCCGCGAACACATGCGCGACGATGTAAAAGCCAAGGCACACCAGGCTGCCGAAGATCGCGTGATTGATACAATCGCAGGCACTGATGCCCGCGAAGGCACACGCGACATGTTCCGCAAAAAGCTGAAGTCGGGCGTTCTGGATGACACGGTTATCGAACTTGAGGTCGCAGACACAACTAGCCCTTTCCCATCAATGGAAATCCCGGGACAACCTGGATCAAACATGGGTATGATGAACCTTGGCGAAATGTTTGGAAAAGCCATGGGTGGGCGTACCACCCGCCGCAAATTAAAAGTTTCAGAATGCTACGACGTTCTGATTGGCGAAGAGGCCGACAAACTTCTGGACGACGAAACAGTCACACGCGCTGCCCTTGAAGCTGTTGAGCAAAACGGCATCGTATTTCTAGACGAGATCGACAAGGTTTGCACCCGCGCAGATGCCCGTGGTGGCGATGTGAGCCGTGAAGGTGTGCAGCGCGATCTGTTGCCGCTTATCGAGGGTACCAATGTCAGCACCAAGCATGGCACGGTCAAAACTGATCATATCCTATTCATCGCATCTGGTGCTTTTCACATCGCCAAGCCATCGGATTTATTGCCTGAACTTCAGGGCCGCCTACCGATCCGCGTTGAATTGCAGCCACTCACAGAGAGTGATTTTGTCCGTATCCTAACAGAAACAGAGAATGCCCTGACACTTCAGTATTCTGCATTGATGGGTACTGAGGAAGTGACCGTTACATTTGAAGAAGATGGCATCAAAGCGCTAGCAAAAATTGCAGCTGATGTGAACCAAAGCATCGAGAACATTGGCGCCCGCCGTCTCTATACTGTGATGGAACGGGTGTTTGAGGAACTTTCTTTTGGCGCCCCTGATCGCGCAGGCGATGAGGTGGTCGTAGACGCTGCATTCGTTGAAAAGAACCTTGGCGAATTGACCAAGTCCACGGACCTAAGCCGCTACGTGCTCTAGTCAGAGGCAGATTGCTGGGATAGAGCGGTTCCAATCTCAGCCTTAAGGTCAGTCCATGCGCGATACATTTCTATTTAGAAACGCCCCATGGTTGGCGGCGGGTGCACTTTTGACGTTGCTGTCATCCTTTGGGCAGACGTTTTTCATATCTATTTTTGCTGCGGAAATTCAGTCTGAGTTTGGCCTAAGCCACGGTGCATGGGGCGGCATATATGCGTTGGGAACAACTGCGTCAGCTATTGTGATGGTATGGGCCGGTGGCCTGACCGATAAGTTTCGCGTTCGCACACTGAGCTCCGCTATTTTGTTGCTGCTTGCGCTGGCTTGTTTGTTCATGGCCTTTAACCCATTTGCCGTCTTGCTGCCTCTAGTGATCTTTGCGCTTCGTCTTTTCGGACAGGGCATGACCAGCCACATTGCAGTCGTTGCAATGGCCCGTTGGTTTTCTGCAGCACGTGGTCGTGCGCTGTCAATTTCTGCTCTTGGGTTTTCAGCAGGTCAGGCAATTTTACCAATTATCTTTGTTATGCTGTTGGGCGTCATGGACTGGCGCTTGTTATGGGTAGTGGCTGCTGTGATTGCAGTTGCAGGTATCCCCATTTTGCAAAGGTTGCTGCGCAAAGAACGCACGCCACAATCAATGGCCAATGAAAACCCCTCATTGGGAATGGAAGGGCGTTATTGGAAACGCTTTGAAGCACTGCGCCATCCCTTGTTCTGGTGCATGGTTCCTACGGTCCTTGGGCCTTCTGCATTCAACACCGCGTTCTTTTTCCACCAGGTCCACTTTGCTGAATTGAAGCAAATCACGCACATCGCATTGGTCGCACAATTCCCGCTTTATACAGCGGTATCCGTTGGTGCGATGCTGCTATCGGGTTGGGGTTTAGATAAACTTGGAACACCGCGTCTCTTGCCATTCATCCAAGTGCCCATGATCGCGGCCTTTATTATTTTTGCACTCGCACAAAGCACACTCATGATCACCCTTGGCTTTGTCATGTTGGGTATAACAGCAGGTGCAGGTGCAACTTTACCCAGCGCATTCTGGGCGGAATTCTATGGCACCAAATTCATTGGATCGATCAAGGCGTTAGCCGCTGCTGTCATGGTGCTAGGCTCAGCAATCGGGCCTGGGATTACTGGCGTTATGATTGATTATGGTATAGGACTTGAGACCCAATTCTATTGGATCGCAGGTTACTTCGCATTGGCAACAATTGTCTTATGGATTGGCGTCCGTAAACACGCACCCAGTCTAAAAGCCTAACAGCGTTTGCGCAGATAGACGTAGTATGCACCGCCTCCACCATGTCGATCGTGGGCTTGGGTCACTTGCAGCACTGCTGAGGACAAAGGTACCAGAGCCAGCCACTGTGGTACTTGATGGCGCAACACTCCAAAGCGCACGGGGATCGGCCCACCGTCATCACGCGATTTGCCTTTACCGGTAATTACCAGAACCAGACGTTTCCCGTTTCCATAAGCCGACAAGATAAACTGCGTTAAAAGTGGGTGTGCACGATCCAATGTCAAACCGTGCAAATCCAAGCGTTCTTCGGGTTTGAGCTTGCCACGTTTCATCTGATCAAAGGCTTTTCGATCCATCGTGATCCTTGCATTACGCACTTGTTCTGCAATTGGTGCGACACGATCAACGCGGGTCAAAGATTTGGGTTTCTGACCTACTTTGGGACCTGATGGTTTAACCAAAGTGTCGATCAACTTGCGCCGCTTTGGCATGGGCAAGATTTGTGGTTCCATATTCAACATGGCACCAAAATCAACAGGCTTTCGTCCCTGCTCTAACCGTTCAGTTCGGTCAGTCACTTGCTTCCACAATTCGACCTCTTCAGGCCTTAACTTACGACCCATCAGGTGTCCTCCAATAGCCGCGCGTAGGCGCGTTGGATTGGCATAAAGACCATCATACGACCTGCTTTGCGCACTGCCTCGTCACCAGTTCCAACAAACACATCGGCACGCTGGGCACCCTTAATTGCGGACTCTGTATCTTGTGCCATCATCAAACGACGTATTAGGTTTTTCACGTCTTTTTCCAACCATACAGGTGAGCTAAGTTTCACAAACTTGGAATCCACAGCAACGCTGCGCATCTGCGTGATCGATCTGTTCATTGCCCCAAGCGGGCCTTTGTGTGCAAGCACCTGATCTGCATTGCGAAACAACAATTCAAAGAAAGTACGCGCGTCTGGTTGGGCTGTCGCGTAAGCACACAAAGCCGTCCAATCTGGATCATCCATATCGCAACATGTGTTCTGAACCACGATTAGGGCAGCGGAATGACCATTCTCTGCCCAGTCTTCTAAATCGTCAAATGATAAGACCTTGTAAGTCACCTCTGCTGTGGCAGGTTCCGCCGTTAAGGCAAAACCTACTGCACAAGCAATCGCGACTGCGCGGCTTAAGCGTCTGTAGAAACAAGTAACCAATTTGGATCATCCGCGCCCATGATACGCGCAAACGCCCATGTGTCTTTTTGTTTCTTAACTTCAGTTGTGCTGCCCTCAACGATGTCACCGCCACGATCACGCACGGCAGATGTCAGTTCAGCAACAAAGCGGATCGAAATTTCGGCCTCGTTCGTTTTTGGGTTCAAGGTTGCATCGACCAATTTCATTTCGCGCACGCCAAAGAAGTTTGCATCGATTTTCAGGCCTTGGTCTTCGCGCGCTGCAACACCGTCTACAAAGCTCTCGTAGATTTCTTCGGACATAAACGGCTGGATTTCGGTCAGTTCGCCTGTCTCGTAACCCATCAAGATCATCTCATATGCGCCACGCGCACCACCGATGAAATCGCCAACGTTAAACGATGGCTCAAGGCGCTTCATACCAGACAATGCGGTTGCTTGTGGCGTATCGACCTCGACATGATCGGTAATATCCAGATCTGGACCACCCTCAATCACTTCGAGATCAGGGCTACCACGGCGTTCGTTGACTGGAGCTGTGGCAGGCCCATTTTCAAATCCCTCACGGGTACCCAATACGTTTTTCAAACGCAGGATCAGGAAAACGGCGATGCCGGCCAATACCAACAGTTGGATCAGGGGCTGATTCATAATTACCTCTATTAATGTAATACCATGGAAAAATTTGGCTGTTAACCTTATGTAGGGGCTGACCCCCTGCAAGTCCACTGCAGGGACCATGAAAGGATTGCTCGACATGTGGCTTTTTGTAGCCTTTTTGGCCGTACCGCTCATTGAAATCGGTTTGTTTATTCAAATCGGGGGCGTCATTGGGCTTTGGCCAACGCTTTTGGTTGTTGTTTTGACCGCTATATTGGGCACTTATTTGGTGCGCACCCAAGGATTGATGGCAATTGGTAAGCTCCAATCATCATTTTCACAGCTTCAGGACCCAACTGAACCTTTGGCACATGGGGCTATGATCTTGTTCGCGGGTGCATTGCTGCTGACACCCGGATTTTTCACTGATGGTGTTGGGTTTGCACTGTGCGTGCCTTTCATTAGAACATGGGTTTTCAATAGCCTGCGCCAAAAGGTAAAAATGCAGTCCTTCAGCATGGGATCAACTGGGCATCAGCCGCATCAATCATATGACCCAAATGTGATCGATGGAGATTTTGAAGAGGTCGAAATCAACCCAAATAAACCATCGGATCCCTCTGGTTGGACCAAGCATTGAGACCCATGAACCAAACTGATACAGACTAAAAAAATTCGGAACATCCGCAGGAGAAAATAATGGCCGAGAACGAAACACCAGCAGCTGCAGCAGCTGCTCCATCACAACCACAAATGCGAATCTTGGGTCAGTTTATCCGCGATATGTCTTTTGAAAACATCATTGCACAAAAAGGCGCGCCATCTGATGCGCAACCTGATGTGCAGGTTCAGGTTAACTTGGACGCAAAAAAGCGCGAACCAGCAAACCAATATGAATCAGCGATCAAATTGACTGTCACGTCGAAAGACAAAGGCAGCGACACAACAATCTTCGTTTTGGAAATCGACTATGTCGGTATCTTCCACGTTGAAGGTGTACCAGAAGATCAAATACACCCATTTTTGTTGATCGAATGCCCTCGCATGATTTTCCCATTCTTGCGCCGTATCGTCAGCGACATCACACGCGACGGTGGCTTCCCGCCATTGAACTTGGAAAACATCGACTTCATCGCACTATACCGCGGTGAAATTGCACGTCGTCAGGCAGAAACACCTGCACCTGAAAACGCGTAGAACTTAAGGCTTTAGCCAAAGAGCGGCATCGCCCAGCTCTTTGGCTACATAGGCTTTGTGGGTTTCGGCCTCTGCCTCAGACAATCTTGATGGTAGTGGGTTTGGACGCGGTTGAGGTTTCCATTCCCCACCATCCGCCCCCCCCTTAGAAGATGATGTTGTAGCCAGCCCAAAATCAGGCTGCCGTCCACCAATCAATTCTAAATACACCTCAGCAAGAATTTCACTGTCCAACAAGGCGCCGTGCAAATCCCGTTCAAAGTTCGTAATCCCATAACGTCGGCACAAAGCATCCAAAGATGCCGGTGAACCTGGAAACTTCTTGCGTGCCATTGGCAAAGTATCAAGCGCGCGGTTCATTGGGATTTCGGGCAGCCCTATCTTTTTTAATTCAGCGTTCAAGAACTTCATATCAAACGCGGCATTGTGAATAATCAGAGTTGAGTCCTGAATGAAATCAAGAAACTTCTGGCCCACTTGCGCGAACTTTGGTTTGTCACGCAAGAAATCATCGCCCAAGCCGTGAACCTGAAATGCTTCATTTGGCATTCCACGTTCAGGGTTGATGTATTCATGAAACTGAACACCAGTCGGCACGTGACCTTCCAATTCAAGCGCACCAATTTCTACAATGCGGTCACCATTGAATGGGTCAAATCCTGTAGTTTCAGTATCAAGTACGATCTCACGCATCGGTCATCCTTTGACGAATTTGGGCTAGTACATTTTGCACCTGTACACGGGCATGTTCAATCGTATCTGTAATGATAACGAAATCCGACCTGTCCCGTTTTTCATCTGCAGGCAGTTGTTTGGCACGGATCACTTCGAATTGCTCCATACTCATTGTGCCACGCTCTATGACGCGTTGTTGCTGAACTTCGACCGTTGTCCAAACGCAGGCAACACCATCCATGTTGGCGTCACCACCTGTTTCAAACAGCAACGGAATATCAAACACCAAGATATCGCTTTGAGAGCTTCCAACAAAATTTGCGCGGTCTTGAACCAGCAACGGATGCACAATTTTCTCGATGGTTTTTAGTGCCGACGGATCAGTAGCTATAAGTGTGCGAAGTTGCTCGCGTGAAACGGCACCTTCCACTATCACCTGTGGAAGTTTTTCAGACATTGGCAGCACAGCAGCGCCATCCTTAGCGTAAAGGCGATGCACAGCCGCATCCGCATCCCAAACGTCACAGTCAAATTCACTGAATATCGAAGCAGTGGTAGATTTACCCATTCCGATGGAGCCTGTAAGGCCCAATTTAAACGTCACCGAAGCGCCGCAACACGTGTTGCGCTATCAACTTCGGGGCGATGACCAAACCAACGCTCAAACCCAGGGGCCGCTTGATGCAGCAACATTCCCAAACCATCGACGGTAATACATCCTTGTGCTTCTGCCTCACGCAGAAAACTGGTCTGTAATGGTGTATAGACCAAATCGGTGACAATTGATCCTTTGCGTAAACCATCAAGTGGTACGCGCAGTTCTGGATGACCAACCATACCCAAGGATGTGGTGTTTACGGTTAGAGTTGCCTCTTCCAAAACGTTTCCTACTTGAACCCAATCAACAACCTGCAACCGTTTCCCAAAGTCTTCCGCCAATATTTCCGCCCGAATACGCGTACGGTTTGAAATTAGAATTTCAGGGACACCAGCATCCAGTAGCGAGGCCACTACAGCCCTCGATGCGCCGCCAGCGCCTAACACAACAGCTGGGCCAGATTTTGGATTCCAAGTTGGAGCGCCCGCTTTGAGGTTTTCAAGAAAACCATAGCCATCGGTATTGTCCGCGTGGATTTTACCGTCTTTACGGAAAATCAGAGTGTTCGCTGCGCCTATAAGTGTTGCGCGATCGGTAACCAAATCAGCAATCTGCAAAACAATTTCTTTATGAGGGATCGTTATATTAACGCCAACAAACCCCATCTTAGGCAGGCTCATCAGAACTTCACGCAAGTTCACTGGAGATACATTCATCGGAATGTAGAACCCCTGTAAGCCATAGGTCTTTAGCCAGTGGCGATGAAGCTGTGGCGATTTTGAATGCGCAATAGGTGATCCAATGACGCCAGCCAGTGGAATTTTAGGTAGGCTCATTGTTCAATCACTCCACGAAGGGTTAAAAATGCTAGAAGTGGCAAAAGTGGCATACCAAGCACGTTAAAGTAATCCCCTTCAACGCTGTGAAACAACCGCACACCTTCTTCTTCTAATTTATATCCACCAACACTGTTCTGGATGCTATCCCAATTTCGCTCAACATAGCCCGATATATAGGCGTCCGTTGCATCCCGCATTCTCAGGCGAACTTGTCCAACGTGGCGCCAGATCGGTTTTCCCTCATTATAGATGACTGCGGCGGATAGTAATGTATGGCGCTCTCCGCGCATTGCGATGATCTGATCGATCGCTTCGTCAGGACTTTTGGGTTTGGACAATAGGTTTCCGTTGAATTCCAACACCTGATCACAACCGATAACAAACGCATCATAGTTCTTTTGGGCGACCTTGCGCGCCTTGGATTCTGCTAATGCGTCAGCAATATCACGGGGCAGGGCACCATCAGCAACAAGAGCTTCTCTTATCATTTGCTCATCCACACGAGCGACTTGAACATCAAAATCCACACCCGCCTGACGCAGCATTTGGGCACGGATCTCAGAACCAGAAGCGAGGATAACGGGCATAACCATGTGGATAACCTATGTCTTAAGTTAAGAGTTTATTCATGAAGTCTTCTGAATAATGGGGAGTAACTGCGCAAGAGGGGATAACATATCTTTCTCACCTCGTTTTCACTCATTTCATCCCCTTGGGATATGAATAACATCTTTCTGTTGATGAAAAAGTTATCCAAACAATATCCACAGGTTTTAATGATAAAATAGTTTAATCTGAGAAGAAAAAGTCTTAATTTTAAGGGTTCATTTTATAGTCAACCAGTCCATCCACAAAATATGATTAATTTCTATCCCTCATGTATAAAAATGGGGATAACTAATTAATCCACAGAAAATGGCTTCCCTACTAAATCATCATCTTTCTCTTTATATATATATTATATTAAGTAAGGCTATGATGGAGAGTGATATGACGGACGTTTTTGCCCAAGCCTATCCATGGATTTTATCGATCCATATTATTTCCATCATTTCATGGATGGCTGGTATTTTCTATTTGCCACGATTGTTTGTTCATCATTCTGAGAAAGTAGAACTCAGTGGCGAAACCCATGACCTGTTTTGCATGATGGAAAGCAAATTATTTAAAGTGATCATGACACCTGCGATGACCAGCACATGGATCTTTGGGCTTTTACTTGTTTTCACACCCGGCATTGTTGATTGGTCTGAATATTGGCCCTGGGTAAAAGCAGCTTGCGTAATCTCAATGTCATTATTCCACTATTGGTTGGGACAGCAGCAAAAGAATTTTGTAGCAGGCGATGGCGTATTAAGTGGGCGGCGCTACCGGATCATGAACGAAGTACCAACAGTATTGATGATCGTAATTGTAATTTCCGTAGTTGTTAAGTTCTGAGAAAACCGCGGCTGATTGACTCGAACCCTTAAAAATCATAGATGGTCTACAACGCCCCATTCGGGGATCGTGTAAAACCAACATTTTTTTACTCAACGCCAACGTATGCTCTCATACGATTTGGTTGGATATACCCATGACTGATACGACCTTTGACGCTCAACAAGAAACTCTAGACCTTGCTGATCTGAAACGCCAAACGCCAAAAGACCTTTTGTCTATGGCTGAAGAGCTTGAGATCGAAAACGCATCTACGATGCGCAAAGGTGAGATGATGTTCCAAATTCTGCGCGAACGTGCAGATGAAGGTTGGGAAATTTCTGGTGACGGTGTTTTAGAAGTTCTGCAAGACGGATTTGGTTTCTTGCGCTCGCCTGAAGCTAACTATTTGGCTGGCCCAGATGACATCTATGTATCACCTGATATGATTCGCCAACATTCCTTGCGCACGGGCGATACAATTCACGGTTTGATTAAAGCCCCTGAAGAAGCAGAACGTTATTTTGCTTTGACGGAAACACGTAAGATCAACTTCGAAGCTCCTGAGAAGGCTAAGCATAAGATCGCATTCGATAATTTGACGCCTCTCTACCCTGACGAGCGCCTCAAAATGGAAGTTGAAGATCCAACAGTTAAAGATCGCTCTGCGCGTATCATCGATTTGGTTTCCCCTATTGGCAAAGGCCAGCGTTCCCTAATTGTGGCACCGCCGCGTACTGGTAAAACTGTTTTGCTACAGAATATCGCCAACAGCATCGAAAAGAACCACCCTGAGTGCTATCTGATCGTTTTGCTGATAGATGAGCGCCCAGAGGAAGTTACAGACATGCAGCGGTCCGTAAAAGGCGAGGTTGTGTCCTCGACCTTTGATGAACCAGCAACGCGTCACGTAGCCGTATCCGAAATGGTCATTGAAAAAGCCAAACGTCTGGTGGAGCACAAGCGTGATGTCGTCATCTTGCTCGATTCTATTACGCGTTTAGGTCGTGCGTTTAATACTGTGGTTCCATCATCTGGTAAAGTTTTGACCGGTGGTGTGGACGCAAATGCGCTTCAACGTCCAAAACGCTTCTTTGGTGCGGCACGTAACATCGAAGAGGGTGGATCGCTTACCATTATTGCAACTGCTTTGATCGATACAGGTAGTCGAATGGACGAGGTTATCTTTGAAGAATTCAAAGGGACTGGTAACTCTGAAATTGTCTTGGATCGAAAGATCTCTGATAAACGAGTGTTCCCAGCGATCGACATCCAAAAATCAGGTACACGTAAGGAAGAGCTGTTGGTTGATAAAATCGATCTACAGAAAACATTCGTTCTGCGCCGCATCCTGAACCCAATGGGTACAACAGATGCTGTTGAGTTCCTAATTTCGAAACTGAAACAAACAAAATCCAACGCAGACTTCTTTGATTCAATGAACACGTAACTTATTGTTCATTAACAATGGGTTAGATAGATGAATACGATTTTTGCCCTTGCCAGCGCTCAAGGTCGCGCTGGGGTTTCCGTCATCCGCCTTTCTGGGCCGGATGCTAAGGGAGTTGTGGCCAAATTTGCCTCTAATCTGCCTAATGACCGTGTTGCAGGGCTTCGTATCCTTATTGATGATGCTGGTGAACCGCTGGATCATGCGCTTGTTCTTTGTTTTGATGGTCCACGTAGTTTCACGGGTGAGGATGTTGTCGAGCTGCACCTGCACGGTAGTATTGCTGTAGTCCAATCTGTTCTACGCGTTTTGGGTGACAGTGGACTGGCGCGTTTGGCTGATCCAGGAGAATTCACGCGTCGCGCACTAGAAAATGGTCGAATGGATCTGGCCCAAGTTGAGGGCCTGGCTGATCTAATTGAATCTGAAACTGAGGCGCAACGCAAACAAGCCTTGCGGGTTGTGACTGGCCACTTAGGAGCGTTGGTTGAGCAGTGGCGTTCATCGCTTATCCGCGCGGCTGCACTTATTGAGGCCACGATTGACTTTGTGGATGAGGACGTTCCCGTTGATGTGACTCCTGAGGTCCGTGAATTATTAACAGGTGTGAAAACTGACCTAATTAAAGAAATTGCGGGCAGTAAAGTTGCTGAACGTATTCGCGTTGGTTTTGAAGTTGCAATTGTGGGTGCACCAAATGCTGGAAAATCAACATTGCTGAATGCAATGGCTGGTCGTGACGCTGCAATTACGTCTGAAATCGCTGGCACAACGCGAGACGTGATCGAAGTTCGTATGGACTTGAAAGGTTTACCAGTTACTATTTTGGACACCGCAGGTTTGCGCGATGGCCAAGACGCAGTTGAAGTGATCGGTATCAATCGTGCTTTGGGGCGGGCAGGGGATGCGGACCTTCGTATATTCTTAGCTGATGATAATGAAGTATTACCGCTTGCCCAGCAACCTGATGATATTCGCGTTACCCCAAAAGCTGACATTTCTGGGTCAGGCATTTCGGGAGTAACTGGGGAGGGTGTTTCTGAGTTGTTGGACAAAATTTACCAAACCTTAGAACAACGTTCATCTCATGCTGGACTTGCAACGCACGAACGTCACCGAATTGCGATGCAATCAACATTGACTGCACTTGATCTGGTGTTACCTCTCGTTGATCTGGGTCCTGAACATTATGATATAGCTGCGGAAGAATTGCGTACAGCGGTCCGTTCGCTCGAGGCTTTGGTGGGTCGAATTGACGTTGAAAACCTGCTAGATGAAATTTTCTCCAGCTTTTGTCTGGGCAAGTGATGGAGTGTTTCACGTGAAACATTTTGATGTACTCGTTATTGGTGGCGGTCACGCCGGATCAGAAGCAGCACATGCGTCTGCACGCCTTGGAGCGACGACCGCTTTGGTAACTATGACGCGAGACAGTATTGGGGTGATGTCTTGTAATCCTGCCATTGGTGGTCTTGGGAAAGGTCACCTGGTACGTGAAATTGATGCCCTTGATGGTGTCATGGGTCGTGTTTCTGATCTTGCTGGGATTCAATTTCGTCTGCTAAATCGAAAAAAGGGACCGGCAGTGCAGGGGCCTCGAACCCAAGCAGATCGTAAAATTTATCAGCAGTCGATGCTTGCTGAAACTGAAAATCGTGAAAACCTGTCAATTGTCATTGGAGAGGTTGTTGATTTTTTGATGTCGGGCGACACCGTCATTGGGGTTCAGCTGGCTGATGGATCCGAAATCAAGGCAAAGCGCGTTATTCTCACAACGGGTACCTTCCTTCGTGGTGTCATTCATATCGGTGATGTCTCATATTCTGGTGGACGCATGGGTGATAAGGCTTCGGTCAAGTTGGCAGAGCGAATCGATTCTTTTGAATTGCCACTTGGTCGATTGAAAACAGGCACGCCACCGCGTCTTGACGGACGTACAATCAAATGGGATTTACTTGAATCGCAGGCGGGGGACGATGAACCTGCCTTGTTCTCATTCCTGTCGAATAAAGTATCCGCCCGCCAAATTTCGTGTGGGATGACTTATACGAATGAAAAAACACACGACATTATCCGCGAAAACCTTAAAAAATCTGCTATGTATGGCGGTCACATTGATGGCGTAGGGCCGCGGTATTGCCCATCTATCGAAGATAAGATTGTTCGCTTTGGCGAAAAGGACAGCCATTTGGTTTTTCTAGAGCCAGAGGGCTTGGACGATCATACAGTTTATCCTAATGGAATTTCGACATCCCTGCCTGAATCTGTTCAAGAAGATTATGTGAAATCGATCTATGGTTTGGAGGATGTGAAAATTCTACAACCTGGATATGCAATCGAGTACGACTATATCGACCCTCGTGTTCTTGATGATACTCTCGCTCTACCAACCGTTGGTGGTCTATATCTTGCGGGTCAGATCAACGGAACTACAGGATATGAGGAAGCGGCGGCGCAAGGTATGGTTGCCGGCTTCAACGCAGCGCTCTCAGCGCTTGGGCGTGATCCTGTCCACTTTAGTCGCAGCGAAAGCTACATTGGTGTCATGATTGACGATCTGACAACTCGGGGTGTGACAGAGCCATATCGGATGTTTACATCTCGTGCGGAGTTCCGTCTATCCCTTCGAGCAGACAATGCTGATCAGCGCTTGACTCCACTGGCTAAAGAGTTGGGTGCAGCTTCAAGTGAGCGCATCAATGTCTTTGATGCTAAGATGGAGAGGTTGGCTAAGGGATACGAGACGATTCAAGCTAAAACCTTCACTCCGAAAGAGGCGCAGACCGCAGGCATTCAGGTTAGCCAAGACGGCTCGCGGCGCACGGCCTATCAAATCCTGGCATTTCCAAGCGTAAAGTTTGAAAATTTGTTACCATTGATGCCAAAGCTGGCTGAGCTGGATGTAGAAACGCAGAAACAGCTAGAGCGAGAAGCGACGTACGCAAGCTTCCTATCACGACAGCAGCGTGACATTGATCGGATTGCGAAGGATGAAGCGCACAAAATCCCCACAATGTTTGATTATCAGCCTATTGATGGGCTTTCTAACGAATTAAAGGCGAAGTTATTGTTGGTTCGTCCATCTACATTGGCCCAGGCAGGGCGTATTGATGGTATGACGCCGGCAGCGTTGGCTTTGTTATTGGCAAAAATTAGACAATTTGAAAAGAAATCTGCATGAACAGTCCAAGCTGGCTAAAGACGGATGTTTCACGTGAAACATTTGAACGCTTGGAAGCCTACGTTGCCTTGATAGAAAAGTGGAATCCAAAGATTAATTTGGTTTCAAAATCCAGTCTGCCAGAAATCTGGGATCGTCATATTTGGGATTCTGCTCAGATCTTTGACATTGCTGTTGAGGGCTCAGTTTGGGCTGATTTTGGTAGCGGTGGTGGCTTGCCAGGTATTGTTCTAGCCATTTTTGCCAAAGAACTTCGACCAGATATGCAATTTTATCTTGTCGAAAGTGATCAACGCAAATGCGCGTTCCTTCGTAATGCTGTTCGTGAGATCGGTTTAAATGTGAAAGTCCATGCTGAACGTATCGAAGTACTTGACCCCATTGGGGCAAGTGTAATTTCAGCACGTGCGCTAACGGATTTGAACGGTCTGCTAGAATTTGTGGAGCGCCATTCCGCGAAAAATGGCGTTGCGATACTTCCAAAAGGCGAGACTTGGGAAAAAGAGATTTTACAGGCACAAGAAAACTGGTCATTTGAATACGAGGAAATTACAAGTAAGACTAATAATGACGCAGCTATCTTAAAGATTAAGGATTTTGCCCGTGTCTAATCTAACGCGCCGAGATGGTCCTAAAATTATTGCCGTGGCGAACCAAAAAGGGGGCGTTGGTAAGACTACGACAACAATTAACCTCTCCGCTGCGCTGGCTGAAGTAGGATATCGTGTTTTGGTGGTTGATTTGGATCCGCAAGGAAATGCGTCAACGGGTTTGGGGGTTGAACAAAGTGATCGTGAGTTTACGACTTACGAGCTTTTACTCGAAGATATCGACCTAAAGGATGTTATACAGGCGACTGCAATCGAAGATTTGGCGATCATTCCAGCAACTGTTGATCTGAGCTCGGCTGATCTTGAACTGGTTTCGAACGAAAAGCGCAGCTTTTTGTTACACGACGCATTGCGCCAACCGAAAATTGATGAGTTTGAATTTGACTTCATTCTTATCGATTGCCCACCATCTTTGAGCCTTTTGACTGTAAATGCTATGATTGCGGCACACACAGTATTGGTGCCGCTTCAAAGCGAATTCTTTGCACTTGAAGGGTTGTCTCAATTGATGTTGACGATCCGCGAAGTTCGACAAACCGGAAATACCGGTCTTAGGATCGAAGGCGTTGTGCTTACGATGTATGATAAGCGTAACAACCTTTCACAACAGGTTGAGCAAGATGCGCGTGATAATTTGGGTGATCTGGTGTTTAAAACAGTCATTCCAAGAAACATCCGCTTGAGCGAGGCACCATCCTTTGCCATGCCGGTTTTGATATATGATTCAGCGTCCAAAGGGGCATCTGCATATCGTGCATTGGCTCAAGAATTGATCGAAAAGAACAAACTATAACCTAAAATAGGGGTGCAACATGGCTTCAGGTAGAGACAACAAACGTGGACTTGGTCGTGGGCTTTCAGCGTTGTTGGCTGACGTAACAGAGGCTGAAACGCCAGTACAAGGTGGGCCTGTTGCTGAACGCTTTGTTCCAATCGAGCAAATCGAAGCTAATCCTGATCAACCACGCAAACAATTTATTCAAGGTGATTTGGATGAGTTGGCTGCGTCCATCAAAGAAAAAGGTGTTATCCAGCCGCTGATTGTGCGGGTTCTGGACAATAGTCGTTACCAGATAGTTGCGGGCGAACGCCGCTGGCGCGCATCGCAGATGGCAAAATTGCATGAACTGCCTGTTGTTGTGCGTCAGTTTTCTGATGTCGAGGTTTTAGAAGTTGCGATCATTGAAAACATTCAGCGTGCTGATCTGAACCCTATGGAAGAAGCTGTTGGGTATCGTCAGTTAATGGATCGCTTTGGTCATACGCAAGAAAAGATGGCAGAGGCTTTAGGCAAAAGCCGTAGCCACATCGCCAATTTGCTCCGTTTGCTGAACTTGCCAGATGATGTAATTGAGCTTGTTCGCACTGGTGAATTGTCTTCTGGTCACGCTCGTGCGTTGGTACCAGCAGAGAACGCATCTGAATTGGCCAAACTTATAATCAAGGGTGGTCTCAGCGTTCGTGCGACTGAGGCACTTGTGAAGTCGTCAGCATCTAAAGGAGAATCTACGAATGGAGAAAACGTTGTAGGTGGCAAGTCAGGCAAAGATGCCGATACCAAAGCACTGGAGGGTGATTTATCAGCGGGTCTCAAGATGAAGGTTTTGTTGAACCATAAACCAGGTTCAGAGAAAGGTCAGATGGTCATTAATTATGGCTCTCTCGACGATCTCGATGATCTTTGTCGTAGGCTAGGTGGGGCCTAAGCCTCTAGGAGACGTCTTAAAACAGCGTTCAATATCATAAATCCCTGATTTGAAACGATAATTCTGTCTTTTTCGGTGTGAAGTAGATTTAAATCAATCAGCTCATTTATGGCGTCTTGATCGATGTTACGGCCTGACAGGTTAAAAAACCGCTTCGGGTCGATGCCTTCCTTCAATCGAAGGCCCATCAATAAAAGTTCACTTGCTTGATCCTCGCGCGCCAACGGCTCGCGGGGTTTTTCCGTTTCGCCAGTCAACGCGGCGTCGAGCCAGCGTTTTGGGTTACTGAAACATTCCGTAGCCGTCCGTTGCCCATCGACGGTCAAACGACCGTGCGCACCTGGGCCGATTCCTACGTAGTCACCATAGCGCCAGTAGACGAGGTTGTGACGTGACTGCGCCCCATCACGGGCGTGGTTGGATACCTCGTAGGATGGCATGCCGGCTTCGCCACATATGTCCTGGGTCACTTCGTACATATCTGCGCCAAGATCGTCGCTGGGGAGTCCAGCCAGCTTGCCCGCGTTGTAACGATCGCCGAATGCTGTGCCTTGTTCAATAGTGAGCTGGTATAGCGAAAGGTGATCAATCGCCATATTTAGAGCCTTCTTTAGCTCTGTTTTCCAATCATCGAGTGTTTGTTTCTGACGCCCATAGATCAAATCAAAACTAACGCGATCAAAGGTCGTGCGTGCAATGTCGAATGCTGTGCACGCCTCCTCCACTGTATGGATGCGGCCCAGTCTACGTAGGTCTTCGTCGTTGAGGGCCTGAACACCCATGGATATACGATTGATGCCTGCCTGACGGAAGGCGGCAAAGCGGCCAGCCTCGACCGAGCTGGGGTTGGCCTCAAGCGTGGTTTCAAGATCGTTGGCGGTGGGCCAGAGGCGATAGATTTCTGACATGATATCAGCCACAACGTCTGGATCCATTAGACTGGGGGTGCCGCCACCGAAAAACACGCTGCGCAACACGCGGCCTTTGGTTTCACGGGCTGCGCGACGCAGTTCGGCTAGATAGCCGTCGCGCCAGGCGGAATGGTTGATGTTACGCGAAACGTGGCTGTTGAAATCGCAATAGGGGCATTTGGCGGCGCAAAATGGCCAGTGGATGTAGAGGCCAAAGCCACCTTGTTCCCAATCTTCAGCCAAAACAGCCAGCGATCAGTTTCTCGAATGCACGGGCGCGATGGCTGATCAGATTCTTTGCGTCATGGTCCATTTCAGCAAAGGTGATATCGTGGCCAACCGGCATAAACATGGGGTCATAACCGTGACCTTGCTTGCCGCGCATTGGCCAGACTAAGGTGCCCTCGACCGTGCCTTCAAATACTTCGTCATGTCCGTCTGGCCATGCCAAAACTAGCGTGGAACAGAAACGCGTGGTGCGTGGATGTGGGGCGTTACATTCTTCCAAAAGGTTGTGAGTTTTGGTCATAGCCATAATAAAGTCACGGCCATTTGGCGTCTCTGCCCAATCGGCGGTGTAGACACCTGGCGCACCATTTAGACCATCAACTTGGATGCCTGAATCATCAGAAAGCGCAGGGAGCCCTGTAGCTTTAACGGCTGCGTGGGCTTTGATCCTTGCGTTTCCGACAAAGGTATTTTCCGTCTCTTCTGGTTCGGCCAAATTCATCTCGGCCGCACCGGTAATGACCACCCCAAGTGGTTGAAATAGCTGATGCATTTCTTCCAACTTGCCTGCGTTATGTGTTGCAACCAACAGGCGATCTAGGGTGAATTTACGGCTCATTCTGTAGCGGTTTTCGCGGCTTCTACCAATTCGCCTACGCCTTTTTCGGCTAGGTCCATCAGTTCGTTTAGCTGTGAACGTGAGAACAGGGAGCCTTCAGCGCTCATCTGTACTTCGATCAGTTTTTTGGAACCGGTCATGATGAAATTGCCATCAACGCCGGCTTCAGAATCCTCAGGGTAATCCAGATCAAGAACTGGTTGGCCCGCGTAGATACCACAGCTTACTGCGGCAACTGGATCAACCAAGGGATCGCTGACCACATCGCCAGCTTTCATCAGTTTGTTCACAGCCAAACGCAATGCGATCCAGCCACCTGTGATGGATGCACAACGCGTGCCGCCGTCGGCTTGTAAGACGTCACAGTCGATTGTGATTTGGCGCTCGCCCAAGGCAACGCGATCAACGCCTGCACGCAATGAACGGCCAATGAGACGTTGGATTTCAACAGTGCGACCGCCTTGTTTTCCAGACGCTGCTTCGCGGCGCATCCGTGTGTTGGTGGCGCGTGGCAACATGCCGTATTCAGCGGTGACCCATCCAAGGCCAGATCCCTTGATAAAGGATGGAACGCGCGGCTCAATTGATGCGGTGCACAACACGTGTGTGTCGCCCATTTTGATCAGGGCGGACCCTTCAGCATGTTTGGTAAATCCAGTTTCGATTGAAACTTCGCGCATTTGATCGAGGGCACGTCCAGAAGGTCGCATGAGATATCCTTTTTAAGTTGCTTGTTGGATACCGCCCTGCGCCCCCTTTGTGCAACCCTGATTGACCTTTGTTCATTGTGCTCTTTAATGGTGCGGCGCTATTGGCACTTGGCTAAAGGTACATGATGACAGATAAACCACAGATGCTTGATGATATGAACGACCGCTCCCGTGAGGTGTTTCGCCGCGTGGTTGAGGGGTATTTGCACAATGGTGACCCTGTCGGGTCTCGTACGCTTACTCGCGATTTCAGCGAAAAGGTCAGCGCGGCCACCATTCGCAACGTTATGCAGGATCTTGAGTATATGGGGTTGCTGGACAGTCCCCACGTTAGTGCAGGGCGTATCCCGACCCAAGCAGGTCTGCGGATGTTCGTAGATGGGTTGATGGAAGTCGGAATTCCAGACGATACCGACCGTGAAAAGATCGATGCAACGATGGGGCACAACGAAAACGATGTAGGTGGATTGCTGGATCGAGTTGGTGCGGCATTATCTGGAGTGACTCAGGGAGCATCTTTGGTTTTGACGCCCAAGCATGAGGCACCGATCAAACATATCGAATTTGTATCGTTGGCGATTGATCGTGCATTGGTCGTATTGGTCTTTGCCGATGGACATGTTGAGAACCGCCTGTTCACGCCACCTCCGGGCCTAACACCGAGTTCCATGCGTGAGGCAGCCAATTTCTTGAACTCACTGGTAGAGGGACGAACCCTTAGCGATGTGCGCGGCGTTATTCAAAAAGAGATATCACACCGCCGCCAAGAAATTGATGTCTTGGCACGCAGTTTGGTTGATAGTGGGCTGGCCGTTTGGGAAGCTGAAGGGGAGCGCAGCGAACGTTTGATTGTGCGTGGTCGCTCCAACTTGCTCGAATCCAGTGCAGAAGAACATGATCTTGAACGCATCCGAAACCTGTTTGATGATCTTGAACGCAAGCGTGATATCTCTGAGTTTCTTGAATTAACCGAGGATGGCGACGGTGTTCGCATTTTTATTGGCTCTGAGAACAAACTTTTTTCACTTTCGGGTTCCTCTTTGGTGGTTTCCCCTTATATGAACGCTGATCGAAAGATTATTGGTGCCGTGGGCGTCATTGGTCCGACGAGACTGAATTATGGACGTATCGTGCCGATTGTAGATTACACGGCGCAACTGGTTGGAAAATTACTTTCAGACCGGAGCTAGAGGTGGATTATGGCTGAGCCAACAAATAACGACTTTCTCGAGGACATCGAGGATATGGAAGCGGAAGAATTCGCTGATGAAATCGAGGAAATCACCGATGAAGCGTTGGAGCTAGATGAGCTTCGCGTAGAACGTGATGATTATAAAAATCGTTTTGTGCGCGCTTTGGCTGATGCTGAAAATGCACGTAAGCGTTCGGATAAAGATCGTCGTGAGGCAGAGAACTATGGCGGTTCCAAATTGGCCCGCGATATGCTGCCGGTTTATGACAATATGAAACGTGCGCTTGATACGATCACCGATGAGCAGCGCGAAGTTGCTGGCCCGCTGTTGGAAGGTATTGAGCTGACAATGCGCGAGCTTTTGAGCGTGTTTAAAAAGCACGGCATCGAAGTTATTACGCCAGGTGTTGGCGACAAGTTTGATCCACAGGTTCACCAAGCGATGTTTGAAGCACCAGTGCCAGCGACAGTAGCTGGCGACATCATACAGGTCGCCGCTGAGGGCTTTATGTTGCACGATCGTTTGTTGCGTCCTGCACAGGTTGGCGTGTCGTCTACACCTGCTGGCTAGGTTAAGTTATCGACTACAAGTTTTAAAAGAGGCGGTCATTTTTTGGCCGCCTCTTTTAGTTTGTAGATCAAGTCTAGCGCTTGTTTTGGCGATAACTCATCTGGAAGGATATCGCCTAATAAATCAAGTGCTGGGGACGCTTCAACCTTCACTGGTGCAGGTGGCGGCGTGCTGGCGAAAAGGGGCAAATCGTCGATCAGTGTCTTTTGTGAAGCACCACCTTCACGCTCACCTTTTTCCAAGGCTTCTAGCACCACACGTGCGCGCGCAATCACTGCATCGGGCAGGCCAGCCAGTTTTGCCACCTGAACGCCATAAGATCGATCTGCGGCCCCTTTTTTGACTTCGTGTAAGAAGACAATATCGCCATCAAACTCTTTGACCGCAACAGTAGCGTTATCTACTCCATCCAACTTGCCCGAAAGCGCAGTCATTTCATGATAGTGCGTAGCGAACAAGGCGCGTGATTGGTTAACGTCGTGCAGGTGTTCTAGCGTGGCCCATGCAATTGATAGACCATCATAGGTTGCAGTACCGCGTCCAATTTCATCCAAGATCACCAGTGCGTGGTCATCAGCTTGGTTAAGAATTGCTGCTGTCTCCACCATCTCGACCATAAATGTCGAACGACCACGGGCTAAATCATCAGATGCGCCTACGCGGCTGAACAATTGGCTAATCATCCCAATATGTGCCGAAGTGGCGGGCACATAACTGCCCATTTGCGCCAGCAGGGCAATTAATGCATTTTGGCGCAGGAATGTTGATTTACCAGCCATGTTCGGACCAGTAAGCAGCCAAATATTCGCAGTATCTGTCGCCGATAAATCACAGTCGTTTGCGATGAAGGGCTGGCCTGATTGATCACGCAGCGCTTTTTCCACCACCGGATGGCGCCCGCCGAGGATGTTAAAAGCACGTGAGTTGTCAACTGTAGGTTTGCACCAATCTTGGGCGCGGGCCAGATGGGCCAAGCTGGTCGCTAAGTCGATTTCTGCCAAGGCGCGGGCTGTTTGCGTAATCAAGGCAGCATTGTTCAAAATAGCGGACTTTAATTTTTCATAGAGACGCTTTTCGATTTCAAGAGCACGGTTACCAGCATTGAGAATTTTTGTTTCCATCTCAGACAACGCAAGGGTGGTAAAGCGAACTTGATTGGCGGTTGTTTGGCGATGAATGAAGTTTTCGTTCAGAGGTGGGGACAGCATTTTATCCGCATGGGTCGCCGTGGTTTCGATAAAATAACCCAAGACGTTGTTGTGCTTAATCTTGAGCGTCGAAATTCCAGTCTCTGCCGCGAACTCAGTCTGCATTTGTGCGATCACGCTACGCCCTTCGTCACGTAGCTTACGTGCCCCATCCAGGTCTTCATCATATTCAGATGCGATAAAGCCACCATCACGGGCCAGAAGTGGCGGATCGGCGATTAAAGCCTGATCTAGTAGCTCAATAAGTTCGTTATGCCCTGTGAGATTTTTTAGGGCATCAGATAGTAATTTGGGAGCATCACCTAGGCCGTTCGTCGCGATCAATTCTGCCTCTGTTAATCCATTACGAATTGCAGTCAAATCACGTGGCCCGCCGCGGTCCAAAGAAAGGCGAGACAAGGCACGATCCAGATCAGGAACTTGGCGTAGTTTTTCGCGTATATCTTCGGTAATTCGTATGTTTTCTAAAACGTGAGATACGGCATTCAACCTGTCCGAAACTGTCTCTAACACACGTGAAGGTGCAGAAAGCCTTCGCTCAAGAAGGCGTGCACCGCCTGCGGTGACGGTGGTGTCAATCACAGCGAGCAATGATCCAGCACGTCCACCTGACAACGCTTGGGTTAGTTCCAAATTGCGGCGCGTTGCAGCGTCGATTTGAACGGTTTTATTGTGCTGTTCCTGCTGTGGGGGCTGCAATAGAGGCAATTTACCCTTTTGAGTAATATTTAGGTAATCAACGATGGCACCCATCGCGGCAATTTCTGCCCGATCAAAGTTGCCATAGGCGTCCAAAGTATTAACACCGAACAGATCGCACAACCGTTTTTCGCCAGATGTGCTGTCAAAGGACGATCCTGACAATCCCGTTAGTGAAATTCCAAATTCGGTTACTAACTCGTGCAAATCGTTCTCTATGGCTTGTGGTACGATCAGCTCTGACGGAGACAAACGGGCGAGTTCGGGGCCTAACCGCGTTTGGTTCGCCTTCATTGCGTTGAACATACCTGTGGAAATATCGACCCATGCGATAGCAGCTTGATCGCGGACCTCTACAAACGCCGCGAGATAATTGTGGCTGCGTGCGTTTAGCAAGCTGTCTTCGGTCAAGGTGCCTGGGGTCACTAGACGCACAACATCGCGTTTCACGATCGCTTTGTAGCCACGTTTCTTTGCTTCAGCAGGACTTTCCAGTTGCTCGCAAACACCAACGCGATATCCTTTGCGGATCAATGTCAGCAAATAACCTTCGGCCGCATGAACGGGCACGCCGCACATGGGGATGTCGTTGTCATTATGTTTGCCGCGTTTTGTGAGTGCGATGTCTAAGCTTTCAGCCGCTGCCACGGCATCATCAAAGAACATCTCATAGAAATCACCCATGCGATAAAACAGCAAAGCATCAGGATGCGCGGCTTTGATCTCTAGATACTGGGCCATCATTGGTGTGACGGTCATATTTTGTCCCCCGACAAGTGTTGGCTGACCTTACAAAGACGGAGGGGGTGGGAAAACCCGTAAAGCGCGTAACCATTGAGGGTTTCAGATCTCTCGTTTACGGTAAAATCTCGCAAGGGAGGAAAGTGCACAATGTCCAAGACCAAAGTCACCGATGAAGAGGCATTGGCCTTTCACTTAGAACCAACACCCGGAAAATTTGAAATCACGGCCACTGTGCCGATGACTACGCAACGGGATCTGTCTTTGGCCTATTCTCCGGGCGTTGCGGTTCCTTGTTTGGCGATCGCTGAGAATCCAGGTTTGGCCTATGACTATACGAACAAAGGGAACCTTGTTGCGGTGATTTCCAATGGTACTGCTGTGCTGGGATTGGGAAATTTGGGTGCATTAGGGTCGAAGCCTGTAATGGAAGGCAAAGCGGTTCTATTTAAACGCTTTGCGGATGTGAACAGCATCGACATCGAATTGGATACCGAAGATCCAGATGAGTTCTGTAAGGCTGTAAGGCTGATGGGCCCCACCTTTGGTGGAATCAATCTTGAGGATATTAAGGCACCAGAGTGCTTTATCATTGAGCAGCGTTTGAAAGAGGAAATGGACATTCCTGTTTTTCATGATGATCAGCATGGCACGGCAGTCATTTGTGCAGCAGGCCTGATCAACGCGCTTCATTTGTCTGGTAAAAAAATTGAAGACGTCAAAATTGTGCTCAATGGTGCGGGTGCTGCTGGGATTGCATGCCTTGAATTATTGAAATCCATGGGTGCGAAAAACAAAAACTGTATCATGTGCGATACCAAGGGTGTGATCTATCAAGGTCGCACAGAGGGTATGAACCAATGGAAGTCAGCGCATGCGGTGATCACAGACGCACGCACATTGGACGAGGCGATGAAGGGCTGTGATGTTTTTCTAGGCGTTTCGGCGAAAGGTGCCGTAACCCCGTCGATGGTCGCCAGCATGGCGGACAATCCGGTTATCTTTGCAATGGCGAACCCTGATCCTGAGATCACACCAGAAGAGGCACACGAAGTGCGGGTCGATGCCATCGTTGCGACAGGGCGCAGTGACTATCCAAATCAAGTGAACAATGTTTTGGGCTTTCCATATTTGTTCCGTGGGGCATTGGACATTCACGCCCGTGCAATCAACGATGAGATGAAAATCGCCTGTGCTCACGCGCTTGCCCAATTGGCCCGCGAAGAGGTACCGGATGAAGTTGCACTAGCCTATGGGAAAAACCTTACGTTTGGACGTGACTATATCATCCCAACACCGTTTGATCCGCGATTGATCCACCGTATTCCACCAGCTGTTGCGAAAGCTGGAATGGACACTGGTGTGGCCCGTCGCCCGATTATTGATATCGAGGCATACGAAGTTTCGCTAAAATCGCGGATGGATCCAACAGCAAGCATCTTGCGGGGTCTAAACATTCGTGCGCGCACGGCTCAAGCGCGGATGATTTTCGCCGAAGGTGATGATCCGCGTGTGTTGCGCGCAGCAGTGAATTACCAGCGTTCTGGTCTAGGCAAGGCATTGGTTGTTGGACGTGCTCCTGATGTAAAAGCCAAGCTTGAAGAAGCTGGACTAGCAGATGCTGTGCGTGAATTAGAAGTGGTCAATGCAGCCAATACATCCCATTTAGAGACTTATAAAAGCTTCTTGTACGATCGCTTGCAGCGCAAAGGTTTTGACCGCGCAGATATTCACCGCTTAGCTTCACGTGATCGCCACGTTTTCTCTGCATTGATGTTGGCGCATGGGCATGGCGATGGATTGGTTACGGGTGTGACGCGCAAATCTGCGCATATTTTGGAACGCATCAATCACGTGTTTGATGCGGATGCAGCCCATGGTGCCGCGGGCATTACTGCAATCCTTCACAAAGGAAAGATTGTGTTCATTGCGGATACCTTAGTTCATGAATGGCCTGACGAAAATGATCTGGCCACAATTGCAGAACGCGCCGCAATTGTTGCGCGTGATATGGGCCTTGAGCCGCGTGTGGCTTTTGTCAGCTTCTCAACCTTTGGATATCCTATTTCTGAAAGGGCAGAGAAGATGCACCTCGCGCCAAAGGTACTGGACGAGCGGGGTGTTGATTTTGAATACGAGGGTGAAATGACCGTGGATGTGGCGCTTAATGCGGAGTCTCAAAAGCAGTATCCATTTTCACGTCTGACTGGTCCTGCAAACATTCTAGTCGTTCCTGCACGTCACTCTGCCAGCATTTCTGTTAAATTGATGCAAGAAATGGGCGATGCCACTGTGATTGGGCCAATCCTTGCCGGTGTCGATGAATCCATTCAGGTTTGTTCAACGTCAGCGACAGCCAATGATATTTTGAACATGGCAATTTTGGCCGCATGTAAGGTTGGCTAATGACGATCTACAACCTTGGCTCAATCAACATCGATATGGTTTATCAGGTGCCGCATTTGCCGGCACCTGGCGAAACTTTGGCTGCAAAATCCTATTCTCAGGGTCTGGGTGGTAAGGGCGCAAATATGTCTGTGGCAGCTGCCCGAGCAGGTGCACGTACACGTCACATTGGGGCAGTTGGAACCGATGGGCGCTGGGCGGTTGAACGTCTTTTAGAATACGGCGTCGATGTGGAACACATCACTGAGGTTTCAGAGGTGACAGGTCACGCGATTATCAGCGTTGATGACAGTGCTGAAAACTCGATTGTGTTGTGGCCCGGTGCAAACTACCGACTTGAAGTGGATCAAATCGGTGCAGCATTGGCTGAGGCTGATACTGGCGACACTTTATTGTTGCAGAACGAAACGACAGGTCAATTGGTTGCAGCGCAAATGGCTAGGGATCTGGGGTTTCGGATCGTCTATGCCGCTGCGCCGTTTGAGGCGGATGCGGTCAAGATGTTGCTCCCTTATATCGATTTGTTGTTCTTGAACAAAGTCGAAGCAGCACAGCTTGAAGTTTCGATTGGAAAACCAATAAATGCGCTGGAAGTTGAAAATGTCATTGTAACCTTAGGTGCTGATGGATGCCGTTGGTATACGAATTCAGCTGGGTTAGAGAGTGATTTTGAGGCAATCAAAGTGGAACCAGTTGATACCACTGGGGCTGGTGACACGTTCACCGGTTATGTTGTTGCTGGACTGGATCGGGGTATGCCGATGGCGCAGGCTATCAAATTGGCGACCCAAGCCAGTGCGTTAATGGTTACACGGCTTGGGACGGCAGATGTTATCCCTGACCTAAAAGATATTCAGGACGCGAAGTTAGGTTAGTGACCAACAAACTGAGCTGCAACGCCCCACAATTTTTCAATGCGTTGATCGTGACCGTATGCATCGCGGTATGCTTTATACGCTTTTGACTGTTTCTTTGGACCAAAGCGTGTCAGCATAATTTTGCTACCCTTGTAATAGTTCTGATGTGATGCATCGGTTACGTAGAAGGGAAATGAACCCAAGATAGGGGTTACAACCTTTTGCCCAAGATCGCTGGCAGCCTGTGCCTCGGCCTTCTTAGCTGCGGCTTTTTGTTGTGGACCCTCTGCAAAGATTGCTGTTGCATAGCTTTGGCCGCGATCACAGAACTGGCCGCCTGCATCGATTGGATCCACAGAGCGGAAGAACTTGCTTAGTATTTCGTCGCGCGAAACGATGTCTGGGTCAAAGATGATTTGAACAGCCTCATAATGGCCAGTTTTACCACGTATGACTTGTTTGTATGTAGGGTTGGCACCTCGCCGCCTGCTAAACCTGAAATGGCTTCTTTTACACCGTCGACGATTTCGAAATCTGATTCAACACACCAAAAACATCCCCCGGCAACGGTAGGTGTTTCGGAACCTGCCTGTGCGGTTTGCACCTTTGTAAACAGTCCCATGGTGGCTGCCAGTACAATGGCCGTTAATTTAGTTGAGCGTGTAGATATCATGTCATTCTCCTTTGCACTCGAGTTCACAATTTGGAGCGGTTTACGCAAGTGTAGAGCATATGATGTAACGCAGAGGTGAGAGAGGTTTCATATTGGCAGTGTGAATGTGCAGGCCTAAGGTGCTCTCAGACTGGGGAGAGTTATGGATCAAACAAAACGCATCGCGATGTGGTCTGGGCCGCGCAATTTATCGACTGCCATGATGTATAGTTTTGGTGGTCGCAAGGATTCTACAGTTATGGATGAACCGTTTTATGCCGCCTATTTGGCCAAAACAGGGACCCTTCATCCGATGCAAAATGAGATATTGGCGTCGCAATTCCAAGACCCTGATATGGTTGCCCGCCAGCTTTTAGCACCAACAGACCGCCCAATTTTTTATCAAAAGCATATGACCCAGCATATGGTCGATGGTGTTCCACGTGGGTGGATGGCCCACGTCACCAACGTATTTTTGATCCGCCACCCAGCAAGGGTCGTTGCAAGTTATGCCAAAAAACGTGATGGGCCGCAGTTAGACGATATCGGATTCCGCCAACAGGTCGAATTATTCGACCACGTCACTTCGTTGGGTCAAACACCGCTTGTCATAGATTCACATGACATTCGGGATGATCCTAAGGGAATGATGCATAAACTATGTAATGCGCTGAATTTGCCGTGGGATTTGGGTATGCTACGCTGGCCAAGTGGCGGTCACGCAAGTGATGGCGTCTGGGCGTCGCATTGGTATGGGGCTGTTCATCGCTCTACCGGTTTTGCAGATGCGGAAGGTGACCTACCCTCGTTAGAGCCGGATTATGCGGATGTAGTGGCGCAAGCCATGCCGTTTTACGACAGGCTTGCGGCTGTAAAGTTGTAGTTACTTTTTAAGGCGGCGATCACGTGCTGCCAAAAGTTTTAGTCGCAGTGCGTTCAACTGGATGAATCCTGCTGCGTCTTTTTGATCGTATGCGCCTGCGTCATCTTCAAACGTCACGTGTGCTTCGGAATACAGCGAGTGATCAGACCAACGTCCAACAGTGCGTGACAGACCTTTGTAAAGCTTCACGCGAACAATGCCGGTGACGTGCTCTTGGCTTTTGTCGATCATTGCTTGCATCATTTCGCGTTCTGGGCTGAACCAGAAACCGTTATAAATCAGCTCTGCGTATTTTGGCATCAGCTCATCTTTTAGGTGCGCTGCGCCACGATCCAATGTGATGGATTCGATACCACGGTGCGCTTCGAGTAGGATCGTGCCGCCGGGCGTTTCGTAGATGCCACGTGATTTCATGCCAACGAAACGACCTTCAACCAGATCAAGGCGGCCAATGCCGTGCTTGCCGCCAAGACGATTCAGTTCAGTTAGAACGGTTGCTGGTGACATTGCTACGCCGTTGATTGAAACTGCATCACCTTTTTCAAAGCCGATTTCGATGAACTCTGGCTCGTTGGGTGCATCTTCTGGAGACACAGTGCGTTGGTACACGTATTCTGGTGCATCCACTGCTGGATCTTCCAGTTCTTTACCCTCTGATGAGGTGTGCAACAGGTTCGCGTCAACACTGAACGGGGCTTCGCCGCGTTTGTCTTTGGCGATTGGAATTTGGTTCTTTTCAGCAAAATCAATAAGTTTGGTGCGACTAGACAAATCCCACTCGCGCCAAGGTGCGATCACTTTGATGTCTGGGTTCAAGGCGTAGGCTGCCAGCTCGAAGCGAACTTGATCGTTGCCTTTGCCTGTCGCGCCGTGTGCGATTGCATCTGCACCGGTTTCTTCAGCGATTTCGACAAGACGTTTTGAGATCAATGGGCGTGCGATAGATGTGCCTAGAAGATATAGACCTTCATAAACCGCATTGGCGCGGAACATTGGAAAAACAAAGTCGCGCACAAATTCTTCACGCACATCTTCGATATAAATCGATGATGCACCCATCAATTCGGCTTTTGCGCGTGCTGGCTCCAGTTCTTCGCCTTGGCCCAGGTCAGCAGTGAAGGTTATAACTTCGCAACCATATTCGGTTTGCAGCCATTTCAGGATGATTGAGGTATCAAGGCCACCGGAGTATGCTAGGACAACTTTTTTGGGCGCGGACATCTTTTATTTCCTTTGTCAGGTTTGCCGCAGGCGATAACCCGTTTTACGTCTAGAGGCAAGGACAGCAAGGCCGTTGACCCTTTGCTGGCCTGTCCTTAGGTCTGACGTATCGCATTATTTAGGATTTTTTATGGCCCTCGACCCGTTTGTTGCTTCTGCCTGCGCTGCTACTGCTGAGATGCGCAAGGTTTTTCCAGCGACTCCATTAATGCGTAGTGATCTTCTATCTCAACGTTTTGGGGCAGATATTTGGCTTAAACGTGAAGACTTGAGCCCTGTCAGATCCTACAAATTGCGTGGTGCGTTTAATGCGATGCGTAAGGTGATTTCATCGCACGATGTCTTTGTCTGCGCTAGTGCTGGCAATCACGCTCAAGGTGTTGCGTTTATGTGTCGTCACTTTGGTGTGAAGGGCGTGGTGTTTATGCCTGTTACAACACCAGAGCAGAAGGTGATGAAAACACAGATGTTTGGTGGCACCCATGTTGAGATTCGGATGGTTGGTGATTACTTTGACGAGACGCTTAAAGCATCTCAAAAATATTGTTCTGAACAAAGTGCTTACTTCCTTTCGCCTTTTGACGATGAGGATGTGATTGAAGGGCAGGCTAGTGTTGCGGTTGAGATTGAAGAGCAGTTAGGGCGTGTTCCAGACCACATTGTTCTTCCAGTTGGTGGTGGCGGTTTGTCTGCGGGGACGTTTAGTTATTTTGGTGATGATTGCGCCTATACTTTTGTTGAACCCACAGGTGCTCAAAGTTTGAAGGTGGCTGTTGATGCCGGTGAACCAATGACCGTTTCTAAGGTGGATACGTTTGTTGATGGTGCAGCGGTTGCGCGGATTGGAGAGCGTACATTTGCACGTTTGAAGGGCATCGATGGATCAACTGTTTTACATCTGGATGAGGACCGTATTTGTAATACGATACTAGAGATGTTGAATGTCGAAGGGATCGTCCTTGAGCCAGCCGGAGCAATGTCGATTGAGGTGCTAAGTGAGATCTTAGATCAGATTAAAGGTAAGACAGTTGTCTGTGTTGCCTCAGGTGGAAACTTTGACTTTGAGCGATTACCAGAGGTTAAAGAAAGAGCGCAGCGATATTCGGGATTAAAAAAATATTTCATTTTGCGCCTTCCGCAACGCCCGGGTGCACTAAAAGACTTCTTGAATATTTTGGGCCCAGACGACAATATCGCACGCTTTGAGTACATGAAAAAATCAGCACGAAATTTTGGGTCTGTTTTGATCGGGATCGAAACTTCTGACCCAAAGAATTTTGATGTTATGTGCAAGCTGATTGCTGAGGCTGGATTTACTTTGACAGACATAACCAATGACGAGGCTTTAACTCAGTTCGTCGTCTAGCATTCGTCCATGATTGCGCCAGTTAATTTATTGGTGAATTTAGACTTGGATATCTGAAAACAGCTATGGATTTCTGGTAAGTTGATGACTTTTGGGTTGCCGTTGGCTGACAGCTTTTCGCCCGTCATGCAGAGCTCAGAAAGTGTCTGAAATCCAAGGGTTTATGTGAACCGCCTCTTGTAATTGGTAACGAATTGCTACCTGGGTTTGTTGAAGAGAAACTTTGGATGAAAACATTGCAACCAGCGCGTCTAGAAAATTAGTAGTTATGATTTCGACCACTGCAAGCACAGCGTGCGGTACGCGTAATATCAAGCTAAATCTGATATGAGTTTTTGTCTTTAACGCGCTGCGTCTGCGTTGGGTAAGCGCCTCTTAATCAGCCAGTAAAGCCTGCTGAACCTCATCAGTCCAACCTAAATAGTAGCGGTCCTCGTCTTGAATGACGGGGCGGGCCATTACCTTCGGTTTGGAAGAGATCTGTGCATCTGCTTCAGAGTTCTTTAACCAAGCGCTCAATGCCCTATAGTCATTAGTGGTGCGATCCACCAAGCAATCACCAAACTCAATTAATAGTTCTTCAAGCTCCGCCTCAGTCAAAGGTTCTGCGCGCACATCCCGAAACGTGATTGTGTTACCTGCGGCCTCCAATGCTTTTTGCGCTTTCTGGCAATCTGAGCATGTGCTTAGTCCGTAAATGATCATGTTGGGGCCTTTTGCTTTTCCACGTTAATCTATGTTTGGCCGTTTAGGTGATTAATGTACACAAGCCAACCATTGCTGAAGTGAGTGCAAAACAAACCCAGGACCAACATCATATAAATGGTGCGTTAATTATTCTAGCTGCCGCTGGCCGATTACTCGACCCCAAGCAGCTTCATTGCATTACCTTTAATGATGCCTTCGCGCAGCTCATCTTTGATTGTGATCTTTTCGAAATCGGCCAACCAACGCTCTGGTGTAATCATTGGCCAGTCAGAACCAAACAATACCTTTTTCTTTAATATTGAATTGCAGTATTTTACCAGAATATCCGGAAAATATTTAGGGGACCAACCTGACAGATCAATGTACACATTCGGCTTGTGCTGGGCCACGGCCAGCGCTTCTTCCTGCCAAGGAAATGATGGGTGGGCGAGGATGATTTTCATTTCTGGGAAATCCACCGCAACGTCATCCATATACATTGGGTTTGAGTATTTCAAACGCATCCCATTGCCGCCTGACATACCTGATCCCACACCAGTTTGACCCGTGTGGAATAGTGCGATGCCACCCTCTTCGGCGATTGTCTCGTATAAGCCATAAGCCATGCGGTCGTTGGGGTAGAACCCTTGCATGGTTGGGTGGAATTTGAATCCTTTGATGCCATAGTCACGGATCAAACGACGTGCTTCACGTTGGCCCATTTTGCCTTTATGAGGATCGATACTGGCAAATGGAATTAATACATCGTCGTTTTCAGCGGCCAATTCCGCGACCTCTTCGTTCTTGTAGCGCCGGTAACCAGTTTCACGTTCTGAATCGACGGGAAAGATCACTGCCGCAATGTTTTGGTCACGGTAATGCTGCGCTGTTTCTGGGATTGTTGGTGGGTGTTTCCAAGGGGCACGAAAATAGCTGGCCATCGTTGCTTGCAGATCGTCATAGCCGTCATCCGCATGGCAGCCACAAGGTTCCTCTGCGTGTGTGTGAAAATCAATCGCCCGGACTTTGGAAAAATCTACCATCTGTTTTCTTTCTTCAGAGTTTCGCAATGCCGGCGGCATCATTGTTATACAGTCGCGTTACCAAGTCAGCCCGACGGGTCAGGACTGTGCGGAAGTTCAGGTTGCCCTTGGCAGTTATTTCCCCGTCCACAAGGGACTGGGGTTCTGCCAATACAATGGCACGGGCCACATGGGTTGAGGAGCCAGAGGTCCCCGCCGCGCGTTCCTTTAGGCGGTGTTCAAGATCGGCACGCAATTTGGGGCAAACATAGGCACCATTGTCGTCATCTAGCGTGTAACCAGCTGCTTGAATTGCTTCACGATTTGGGAAAATCATGAGGCCAATTTCATTGCGATCCTGCCCTGTCACGACCAGATCAGCGACAAATGGTGCGAGGGTTGAGAGCATTTCAAGGCGCAAGCCTGCGGCACGTACCCATGTACCTGACTGCAATTTGAAGTCTTCAGACAGTCGTCCATCAAACCGCATTCCACGGTTCGCGTCATTTGGATCAACAAACGCCATTGCATCATCGGTAATAAAGTAACCTTCATCATCAAAGGCCGCTGCCGTTTTGGCTGGGTCTTCGAAATAGCCATTCATGATGTTTGGTCCCTTAGCCCTGACCTCACAGCGCATATCGCTGTCGGGGATCAGTTTCAGCGTCACGCCTGTCATCGGCACTCCAATGACGCCAGAACTTTCGGTCGGTTCTTGTTGGATCATCGTTGCCGGTGCTGTTTCGGTCAGGCCCCATGATGAGGTCATAAGGGGTACTTCCCCCTTAACTTCCATCGCAAGGGTTTCAAAACCTTCCCAAACATCTTGGGGGAGTGACGCACCTGCATAAAACACCATATCCAGATTTTCAAAAAACCGTTTGCGCAAATCCGCATCTTTGCGCAAACCTTCCAGCAACATTGAAAAACCCATTGGTACGTTGAAAACAATATTGCCTGTTATCAGCGCGTGATTTTCGAGGGTACGATCAAACAATCCCTTAACGGGTTTACCATCATCGATGTATAAACTGCCACCATTCGCAAGTATCATGTTGAAATTGTGGGACCCACCAAAAACGTGATTCCATGGCAACCAATCTACAATGCGAGGTGGACGGGCGCGTAGAAACGGCAACGAATCTGCCAATTGCGCTTGATTCACGCACATCATTTTTTGGGTGGTCAGCACGCCTTTTGGTAAAGACGTGGAACCACTGGTCATCAAGATTTTAGCAACGGTATCTGGTGTGACAGATGCAAAGGCAGCATCAACATCAACGCTGTTGTCACCTGACAGAAGGCTATCAAATGACGTGACATTGCCCGTCTGCCCTGTTTTCGTTGCAACGATTTCCACACCTTTCAGGGCAGGATGGACGATAGCGGCGGCGTATTGTTCGGCATCAATGACATATGCCATCTTGGGGCGCACTAGCTCTATGGCATGTTGCAATCGCTCATGTGCACCAGTGATCAGTGAATACTGTTCCGCCACGGGAACTGTTGGAACGCCAACATATTGCGCAGCCAACGTGAGCAAGCCGTGATCGACCCCGTTGCCGGACATGATCAAGATAGGGGTTACTTGCCCCATCCCACGCGCAAGTAATGAAGAGGCAATCGCACGTACCTTTTGCAAAGTTACGGTGTAGCTTTCTTCTCGCCAACCGGCACCGCTGCGTTCAGCGATAAAAACGCGATCACCAGCCTTGTCCGCCCAGTTGTGCAACCAGTCGCCAGTGCGATCCGTCACAGGCCCCAATGTATAATCTGAGGTGAGAAGAATTGTACCATCATCACGGTCAGTGCGTGTTACGGCGTGTTTCAAAAATTCAGTTGTACGTTTCATGTATCTGCAACGCCCCCGATTTTCAGGATCAATTTCATAGCTTCAATAACTTTGTCACGGGTCTTTGCATCAAGTTGGCGCGTTAGGCGTTCTTCGTGTGCGTGCACCGCCACGGTTGCTTTTTCATACAAGCGTCGTCCAGCCAGCGTAATGTTCAAAGCATAGGCGCGGCGGTCAGTTTCAAGACGTTGGCGGCTGATCAGTTCACGGCTTTCCAGCGCATCAACAATCACAACCATATTCGGACGTTCAACATCCATCGCCGCCGCCAATTGCGACATTCTAATGCTCGGGTTATCAACGATCAAAACCAGTGCCGTGTAGGATAAGAGGCGCAACTCAAACGGTTTCAACGTTGCGTTCAAATCAGACATCATCAGGTTGGTAGCCCGTTTCAGATGATAGCCCGTGAATCCATTGAGAGTCTCAAAGTTTGTCTTATCGACACTGGGCTGTTCACCCTTTTTGGAGACCGCTTTACCCATCACATCACCGGAACTTTGGCGCGCGTTTTTCAAGAAAGGCCTTTAACCCCTCTTCAGCGTCGGGTGTTGTTTGAGACATCGCCGCGACCAAAGATTCTGTGAACAAACCATCGCTTTGAGACATATCGTTGATCCGTGAAATCGATTGGATCATCATGTAATTTGACAGGGGGGCATTGCGAGAAATCTTGTCAGCCAATTGCTGCGCTAGTTCCAATGCTTCACCTTCACCAACTGAGTAATGAGTGAGGCCCAAGGCCAACCCTTCATCTGCATTATATTTGCGACCAGTCAGCATCATCTCAGTCATGCGTTCGGCACCAATCAGGCGTCCAACGCGAGCGGTGGCACCACCGCCAACAAAGATACCGCGGCGCCCTTCAGGCAGTTGAAAGATAGTTGAAGGTTCTGCAATGCGCACATGGGTGGCTGCTGCTATCTCAAGCCCACCACCGATAACGGCACCGAACATTGCTGAGACAACTGCCAAGCCGCCAAACTGTATTTTCTCCATCACGCCATGCCATGCACGGGAGTGATGTAGGTTCTCCTCGGCTGAACGATGGACGTGTTCTGACAGATCCAGACCCGAACAATAGTGGCCTGCAGTTCCTGTTAGAATGACAACGCGTACCTGTTTTGGAGGGTTAGAAAAGAATGCGTCCAAGTCATCCAAAAGTGCTTCACACATAGCGTTACGTTTGTCGGGTCGGTTTATCGTTAGGGTTGCAATGGTGCCCTCGACAGAAATTTTTAGCATAGGTTCTGGCATATCGTTCCTTTAACGTGGTGGTAGGCGTACAGCGCCGTCCAACCTAATTGTGGTGCCATTCAGGAACCTGTTATTTACGATTTGTACGGCCAACAACGCGTATTCTTCGGGCGCACCCAGACGGGCAGGAAACGGAATGTTCGATGTGATCTTTGATGTTACTTCTGGGGGCAGCCCTTCCATCATTGGGGTCTGAAACAGTCCAGGTGCGATAGCCATGACACGGACACCCGATTGGGCCAGCTCACGCGCGGCTGGCAAACACATTGATGCAATTGCACCTTTGGATGCGGCATAGGCTGCTTGGCCCAACTGGCCATCCTCATAGGCAACGGAAGCGGTATTGATGATCACCCCACGCTCGTTGTCATCAAGTGGCTCAAGTTCAGCCATACGCCTAGCGGCATGGCTCATTACATTATAGGTTCCAAATAGGTTCACGCGCAGGGTCTTTTCAAAAACGTCAAAGGACAACTTGCCCTCGCGTCCAACAATGCGGGCCGCTAAGCCAACGCCTGCGCAGTTTACCGCAATTCGTGCGACATCGCCGAGTTGCTCAGACGCGCTTTGCATAGCTGCGTTTACTGCTTCTTCATCGCCAACATCTGCTTGAACAGCCACGCCACCAATTTCTTCAGCAACAGCTTGTGCACGAGTGATATCAAAATCAAGAATAGCAACCTTAGCGCCCAAGCTGGTGAGATGGCGTGCAGTTGCGGCTCCCAGTCCGCTGCCGCCGCCGCTGACCAATGCCATTTGTCCTGAAATTTCCATGTACCGCACTCCTTAGATATTTAGTTATAATTGATAACTAATATCTGTGGATTGTATAGTCTTCTTTTTACCCATCGTTTCGGACATTTGATTATCAAATCCACACGAACAGTGCCTTCGTTCGATTGCGGGTGGATATTAAGCGGACAGCGCCCCAACATAGAACAACACAAATTGAGGTTTTTCATGTCGCCAAAGTATTACGCACCCAAAGGGGGCCACCCGGGCCAAGATCAACTGCTGACGGACCGCGCTGTTTTCACCGATGCCTACGCTGTCATCCCCAAAGGCACGATGCGCGACATTGTCACCAGTTTCTTGCCATTCTGGGAGAAAACACGCCTTTGGGTAATTGCCCGCCCCCTAAGCGGTTTCGCCGAGACATTTTCACAATACATCATGGAAGTATCACCTGGAGGCGGATCTGACCGTCCCGAACTGGATGAAGGGGCAGAGGGTGTATTGTTTGTTGTCGAGGGAAGTGCCAGCCTAACCGTTGATGGCAAGATACATACGCTTACCGAAGGTGGATACGCATTTTTACCCCCTGCCACGGATTGGACGTTGCACAACGCGACCGATGAAATATTGCGTTTCCACTGGATTCGCAAAGCATACGAGCCAGTTGAGGGCCTGCCCTACCCAGAAGTTATTATCACCAACGAACAAGATGTCGCCCCGAACGTTATGCCAGATACCGAAGGACGTTGGGCGACTACACGTTTTGTGGAACCAACAGATCTGCGCCACGACATGCACGTCAACATCGTGACCTTTGAACCGGGTGGTGTGATCCCGTTTCTAGAAACCCATGTTATGGAGCATGGGCTTTATGTGCTTGAAGGTAAAGCAGCCTACCGCCTGAACAGCGACTGGGTTGAGGTCGAAGCAGGCGATTACATGTGGCTGCGCGCCTTCTGCCCACAAGCCTGTTATGCGGGTGGCCCTGGACGGTTCCGCTATCTTTTGTACAAAGATGTGAACCGCCACATGAAACTACGCTAGGACTTAGCTTTCGATCAGAAACGGGGTTTCAAACCAGTGCTCTTGCAGGTTTGGCCCCTCCCCGATTCGATCTATAACCGCGAACAGGCCTGGATCGTGTAACGGGGTTAGGACGCCGTGCCACGTGTTTTTCGCATAGTTCACGCCTTGCCCCACGGTCGTAATAAACGCCCTTGGCTGACCCGGTTTTCCGTTGTCATCAGGCGCAACCACCACGATGAATGGGTCCAAGCTCATCGGTAGAAACGCCTGGCTTCCGTCAGGGTGCCGTTCCATCATATCTAGGTTAATAGGCAAACTGCGGGCCTCTGATTTGAACAGGCTGATCCCAGCAGCACCACCATCACATTCGATATTTGCGCGATCGTGATAACGGCCACACATGCCTGCGTTGATGACTTTGTCAGGGTCACCCGCAACCTCTAAAACATCACCAAAGGGCGCAAATTCTGCACATGTAAGTGGCTCTAGCTTCAATGTAATACTCATGCTTCGAACTTTTCGATCAGGCGCAGCTCTGCGATGCGTTCGACCTGTTTGCATGCCTCAGAAAACTCCACATCACGGTCATTGCTAATCCGTCGCTTAAAGGCAGCCATGATGGTGGTCTTGGTATTGTCACGGACAGCGATAATGAACGGGAAACCAAATTTGGTGGTGTAGGCATTGTTCAAATCGGTAAAGCTGGCGTGTTCTTCAGCGGTCAGCGCATTCAAACCAGCGGCGGCCTGTTCAGCTGTGGATTCAGCGGTCAAACGTTTCGCTGCAGCCAGTTTACCAGCCAAATCAGGGTGCGCAGTCAGAACGCCCAAACGCTGTTCTTCGGTAGCAGACCGGAATACACGTGCCAGCGCCTGATGAACCCCTTGGGCATTGTCATGTGTTGGACCCAGTTCCAGATCAAACGCACCTTCAGCAATCCACGCGCTGTGTTCAAAGATGCCACCAAATTCGGATACGAACTTTTCGCGAGTCATTTGAGACGCGGGGGCGGTGGTCATGGCTGGATTTTCCTTTGCCCAATGTTGTGCAATTTCAAGGCGCGTGGCGAACCAAACACCCTTATGTGATTTCATATATTCAATGACACGACGCAATGCAGCTGCGCGCCCCGGACGGCCCATGATGCGACAATGCAATCCAATTGATAACATCTTCGGTACGCCAGCTTCACCCTCTTCATACAGAAAATCAAAGCTATCCTTAAGATAGGATTCAAACTGATCGCCGTTGGTAAAACCTGCTTGGATGCTAAAGCGCATGTCGTTGCAGTCCATAGTATAGGGAACAATTAATTGATCGACGCCGCCCTCTTTCGACCAGTACGGCAGATCATCAGCATAGCTGTCCGCGACATATGCGAACTGGCCCGTTTCCGCTGTCAGGCGCACAGTGTTGTTGGAACAACGCCCTGTGTACCAACCTTGTGGAGCTTCCCCAACAACTTCGGTGTGCAGGCGAATGGCGTCGGCGATTTGGGTGCGTTCTTCTTCTTCGCCCATGTCTTTATGTTCGACCCATTTAAGGCCGTGGCTGGCGATTTCCCAACCTGAAGATTTCATCGCTGCAACTTGCTGTGGTGCGCGGGCTAATGCTGTTGCCACCCCGTAGACTGTAATTGGTAAGTCGCTGAGCATCCTGTGGAGGCGCCAGAACCCTGCGCGAGAACCGTATTCGTACAGAGTTTCCATGTTCCAGTGACGCTGACCAAACCATGGCTGAGCACCTGTGATCTCTGACAAGAAAGCCTCAGAGGCGGCATCACCGTGAAGGATGTTGTTTTCGCCGCCTTCTTCGTAATTCAGCACAATTTGTACTGCGATCTTTGCGCCGTTTGGCCAATTTGCAGCGGGTGGATTGGCACCATGGCCACTCATGTCACGGGGATAGCGGTTCACTCAATTCATCCTCTCAGGGTTTGGGTACCCATATTCCAATATAATCGCCCTGTTTTTCAATAAAAACAATAAGCAGTCTTTTGACTGGGTTGTTGCACCATAGGTTTCCATGCGGTGCGCGGTCTGTCTATATACTAGATGAAAACGAGGAGCTGCACCAATGGCCGGATATTTGACGACGCATGTTTTGGACACGGCACGTGGTTGCCCTGCACAGGGTCTAAAAATCGAACTTTTCAAAATCGATGGTGAGACACGCAAGCACCTGAAAACATTATTAACAAATGATGACGGTCGCACCAACGGGCAAATTTTACCTGTAGAGGAATTCGAAATAGGGACATACGAGTTGGTGTTTCATGCTGGCGGGTACCTTGACGCGATCGGCACACCACCTGAAGAACCACGTTTTCTAAACGTTGTTCCAATTCGTTTTGGCATGTCTGAAGCAGCACATTATCACGTGCCTTTGTTGCTTTCGCCGTTTGGGTATTCGACCTACCGCGGTAGTTAAGAACCGCTGGTGCGATAGCGCACTGCTTTTGAAATCCGTTCAATTACAAAATCCATAAACAATCTGGTTTTAGGATCTTGCCGTTTGCGATGTGTAAACAGACAGGCCATTTGAATAGGTGTTGGCGGTGTTTGACTGGCAACTGGGATAAGACGCCCAGCATTCAAATGATCCGCTACCTCAAAGATTGGCTTCATCACAATGCCATTCCCACCCAAGGCCCACTCCGTCAGTACATCCCCATCATCTGATTCATAACGGCCAGTGACGCGGAATTTTTTTGCACCGTCATCGGTTTGAAGACGCCATTCAAATTCTGTCGCACCTGGGAAACGCAAATTCAAGCATTCATGTTTATCAGCGACCAATTCCGTTCCCGACGCCGGATTGCCACGTGCTGCGATGTATTCTGGGGATGCGCATAAAACGCGTTCAACATCAGAAATTTTACGAATACGAAGGTTGCTGTCCTCTGGTTGTCCAAGGAAGAAGGCAAGATCCAGCCCTTCAGTCGTCAAATCAACTTTACGATCCGTAAGACGAAGGCGAATTTTCACCTCAGGATATTCAGCGATAAATGCAGGCACTTGCGGTGCGATTAGACGGCGTCCAACACCAAAAGGTGCCGCGACATAAAGCGACCCTTTGGGGTTATCGGTGATGTTGACCACCTGCGCTTCTGCACTGTCTACAGATTCCAAAATTTCACAGGCACCACTGTAAAACGCCTTGCCCTGCTCTGTGGGTGTTAAACTGCGTGTTGTGCGTTGGAACAAGCGAACGCTAAGATGTTCTTCGAGCTGCGAAATACGTGATGACGTGACAGCGGGTGAAATGCGTAAATCGCGGCCTGCCGCAGACATGCTTCCAAGCTCGTAAACCCTTACAAAGGTACGTATGTTATTCAAATAGGACATTGACTTGTTTTTCTTGATACTGCTTTTCATTTTGGACAATATCGGAATAATGTATCCTCGGCTAGTGTGTCCAAGTATTTGATTTAGAAGGAGCGCGATCATGTATGATCTGGCAATTTTGTGGGACTGGATCGCCTTTGTCGTGCGCTGGTTGCACGTCATCACAGCGATGGCGTGGATTGGTGCATCGTTCTTCTTTATCGCTCTTGATTTAGGACTGAAAAAAGCCCTGGGAATGCCTGATGGCGTTAGCGGTGAAGAATGGCAGGTTCATGGTGGTGGTTTCTACCATATCCAGAAATACATGGTCGCCCCCAACAATATGCCACAGCATTTGATCTGGCATAAATGGCAAAGCTATTTCACGTGGTTGTCAGGCGCTGCTTTGTTGATGATCGTCTATTGGGCGGGTGGTGAGCTATTCTTGCTGGACCCAACCAAAGCTGATTTGACCCTATTTCAGGGTATTTTGATCTCTGGCGGTTCACTGACGATTGGTTGGATTTGCTATGACTTCATGTGCAAATCCAAACTAGGCGAACGTCCAACGCTTCTAATGCTTTTGCTCTTTGTGATCCTTATCGCGATGTCTTGGGGATACAACGAAATCTTTACTGGCCGTGCTGCATTACTGCACTTGGGTGCATTTACTGCCACCATCATGACGGCCAATGTCTTTTTCATCATCATGCCGAACCAGCGGATCGTGGTAAAAGATTTAAAAGAAGGGCGCACGCCGGACGCCAAATACGGCAAGATCGCAAAGCTACGTTCAACCCATAACAACTACCTCACATTGCCTGTCATCTTCCTGATGCTTAGCAATCACTATCCGCTGTCTTTTGGAACTGAATACAGCTGGATTATCGCAAGCCTCGTGTTCCTAACCGGTGTCACTATCCGCCACTACTTCAACACTATGCACGCAACCGGCAAAGGCCCGCATTGGACATGGGGCGTCACGATCATGTTGATGTTGATCATCGCGTGGCTTTCAACCGCTGGCCCAACTGAAACCGTAGAAGAGGCAGAGTTACGCCCACTCACAGCTGTGGAACAACAATACGTGTCCGCGGATGGGTTTGAGGCGGCATACGATACCGTCCTTGGCAACTGCTCCATGTGTCACGCCCGCGAGCCGTTTTGGAACAACATGCAGTGGGCACCCAAAGGCGTCTATCTTGAAACCCAAGCAGACGTGGCCCGTTATGCTGACCAAATCTATTTGCACGCTGGCCTAAGCCGCGCAATGCCACCACCCAACGCAATTCAAATGTCTGATGAAGCACGCGCCACAATCGTGGCATGGATACGCGAAGTTCGCACGGGAAGCTGACCCAAGCCGCAAGCGCGACTCAGGTCCATTTATTTAGCCCACGACGTTGAAGTCAGGCCCATACGGATAACCCGTAATGTTGTCGTTTCCGTCCTCGGTGATCACCAAGATATCATGCTCACGATACCCCCCTGCCCCCGATTTCCCATCGGCAATCGTCAACATCGGCTCCATAGAAATGACCATGCCCGCCTCTAGAACCGTGTCTACATCTTCACGAAGTTCCAACCCTGCTTCACGCCCATAGTAGTGGGACAAAACACCAAACGAGTGACCGTAGCCAAAGGTGCGATACTGCAATAGATCGCGTTCTGCGAAGAACGTGTTGATTTTATCCGTCACCTCGGCACAACTCACACCCGGTTTCAGCAAACTCATCCCATATTCATGGGCCGCGACATTTGCTTCCCAAATCTTGAGCGACGCAGAATCGACTTCTTGGACAAACAACGTCCGTTCAAGGGCTGTGTAGTATCCCGAAATCATTGGGAATGCATTCAGGCTTAGGATGTCCCCACGCTCCAATGTGCGACTTGTGACTGGATTGTGGGCACCGTCTGTGTTGATTCCTGATTGGAACCAAACCCATGTGTCGCGGTATTCTGCATCTGGGAACCGCTTGGCAATTTCCAGCTCCATTGCATCACGTCCAGCCATTGCAACATCAATCTCGCGCACGCCCGCTTTGATCGTATCACGGATTGCATATCCGCCAACATCAGCCGTTTGTGCACCTGCACGGATCAATTCAATCTCGGCCGTGGACTTGTGCATTCGGTGCAGCATCGTTGTCGGGGCCACGTCGACCTTTTTTTTCGGGGCAAGAAACTCATCCATCAAACTCATTTGATAGATTGTCAGATGATCAGCTTCATACCCAATCGATTTGCCAGAACCGGTTAGGGATAGAACCGCGCGCCAGTAGTTGTTGCGCTCCCAATCGGTGAAAGTGATGTTATCACCGTGGCTTCGCCGCCATGGTTGCGCGGCATCAATACCTGCACTGAATGTTACGTTGTCTGCGGCTGTCACGACCAACCCATAAGGGCGGCCAAAGGCACAGTATAAAAAGCCAGAATAATAAGCGACATTGTGCATCGAGGTTAACACACAAGCATCAATACCCTTTTCAGCCATGCTCGCGCGCAATTTAGCCAAACGGGCCTCATACTCATCAGCGGTGAATGGGAGGGCCTTTTGCCCTTGGTGGAAACGATAGTGTTGTGGACGTTCCATCAACATAACTCCTTCTTTACGGCTTGGCGTTGCAGACGAAGAAGGGGCGTGAACCATCCCTCACCGCGGCAACGGCAAAGCAAAGTCCCGGCGTTCAGGATGGTGAAACGGGAATACGCAAAATTGCGAGCGACGCCATCGCTAACCCGTTGTGTCTAATTGGCCTAAAACAACATCAGATGGCAAGAAAAATATCATTAACTGATGAATAGGATTTAAGCGTCTTGATCGACCGTTTGTAGCTGTTGGCCAAGACCATCAATAGTCAGGGACATCACATCGCCCTTTTTGAGATAAATGGGGTCGGGTTTGATCCCCATGCCAACACCCGGGGGGTACCTGTGGTAATCACATCACCTGGGTGCAGAGTCATCAAGGACGACAGATGCTCGATAATTTCAGCAACAGAAAAAGATCATCGTGCTGGTATTGCCCGTCTGCATCCGCTTGCCGTTCACGTCGAGAGACATGTTTAGATTTTGAGGATCAGCTACCTCGTCACGCGTCACAAGCCATGGACCCGTTGGCCCAAATGTGTCGCAAGATTTTCTTTTCGTCCACTGCCCTGTCAGCTGTGTTTGGAAGTGCCTTTCAGACACATCTTTAACGACGCAATACCCCGCGACGTAGTCTAATGCGTCTGCTTTAGAGATGTATTTTGCCGTTCTGCCAATAATTACACCCAGCTCAATTTCCCAATCGGTATGGGTTGATCCGCGCGGCATAACCACGTCGTCATAGGCCCCCAAAATGGCAGAGTTCACTTTGAAAAAGAGAATAGAGTGTTTTGGAATGGCCGCACCAGTTTCAGCTGCATTATCAATCAGTCCCGGTTTTTTGCGCCGATTGCGCCGTAGCGTATAAGTCTCATCTGGGTGCCACCCTTTGATCACAGCAATTTCTTTACAGTTTATAGATCAATTTTAAACGGGCCAGTGGCGATTACTGCACCATCCCCATTCCCTGTGCTGCATAGTTCTGCCAAGTTGAGTAAAATTGAGCTAAAGGACCGCCCATGACCTACGTCATACCCCCTGCCACACAAGCCAGCCTAGCTGTTGTAAATTCATCTGATCGTTTCCCGGTGCGCCGCATTTTTTGTGTGGGCCGCAACTATGAGGAGCATGTGGTGGAAATGGGCAATGACACCCGTGAGGCACCGTTCTTTTTCACAAAACCTGCAGATGCTGTGATGGATAGCCCCTGCACCATGCCATATCCGACGCTTACCAATAATCTTCACCACGAAATCGAATTGGTGATTGCCATCGGCAAAGGCGGTTCAGACATTGCACCCGAAGAGGTGCAGAACCACATTTGGGGTGCCGGTGTGGGCATCGACATGACACGCCGCGACGTTCAGCAACAAGCCAAAGACAAACGTCGTCCTTGGGACATGTCCAAAGGGTTTGACCATTCCGCACCCATCTCTGCATTGGTTCCTCTTGCGGATGTGCACAGTTTAACAGAGGGCCGTATTTGGTTGTCTGTGAATGGTGAGCCACGTCAAACAGGTGACATCGGTGATATGATCTGGACCGTGGATGAGCACATCGCAGCCCTATCTCAAGCGGTCCGGCTTGAGGCTGGAGACATCATAATGACAGGCACACCCGCAGGTGTGGGCGCTGTTATAAGTGGTGACGTGATGACCGGTGGCGTTGATGGTATTGGTAAAATTGAGGTAACGGTGGCCTAAACCATCATCGTTGCGCTCACGCAGCGTTTCCAGTGTGCATACAGATTAGACCGTTCATCTTCAGACAATGCAGGGATAAACTGCTTTTCGCAGGCCCATAGCTCTGCGAAGCCTTTGGCATCGGGGTAAACACCCGCACGCATTCCCGCCAACCATGCTGCACCCAGCGCTGTTGTTTCGACCCCAGCTGGTCGATCAACAGCCGCGCCTAACATGTCAGACAGAAACTGCATCGCCCAATCATTTGCGCTAAGGCCCCCATCCACACGAAGGGTCGATTGATCCGCATTTGGCCAGTCTGCCAACATTGCTTCAGACAAATCCCGTGTTTGAAAACCAATGCATTCCAGCGCTGCACGTGCGAAATCAGCGGGGCCACTGTCGCGCGTCAAACCATAAACTGCGCCGCGGCAATCAGCGTTCCAATAGGGCGCACCAAGGCCGGTAAACGCCGGCACAATGGTCACGTCGCCACTGCCCTGCTCAGCTAGTTCTTGGGTCTCATGCGCATGCGAAATCATCTGCGCTCCGTCACGCAGCCATTGCACCACCGCACCTGCGATAAAGATTGATCCTTCAAGCGCATAGGTGGGTACGCCGTCCAATTGATAGGCGATGGTAGTCAGCATCTTATTCTTTGAAGGAACGGCATCAGCGCCCGTGTTCAGCAAGGCAAAACAACCCGTGCCGTAGGTGGATTTCATCATGCCTGGTTCAAAGCACGCTTGCCCGATGGTGGCGGCCTGTTGGTCACCTGCAACGCCCAAGATAGGCACATCAGCCCCTAGATGTGATGCATCAGCGATCCCAAAATCAGCGGCACAATCCAAAACCTTAGGTAGCATTTCTTTTGGTACATCAAGTATGTCGCACATGTCTGTGCTCCACTCGCCCACATGAATATCGTACATCATCGTACGGGCCGCGTTGGTTGCATCAGTCACGTGCGAGGCCCCGTTTGTAAGGCGCCAGATCAGGAAGCTGTCCATGGTGCCGAACAGCAGCTTGCCTTCGGCAGCAAGTTCCCTCGATCCCTCGTGTTGATCCAGTAGCCACTTTACCTTCGTTCCGCTGAAATATGGATCAGGTAATAGACCCGTCTTATTCATAATCGTATCTGTATGCCCGTTGGCTTTTAGTTCATCACAGAATGATGCAGTTCGCCGATCTTGCCAAACGATTGCCTTATGTATCGCTTTACCCGTTTCTGCATCCCAAATCACAGTCGTCTCACGCTGGTTTGTAATTCCGATTGCAGCAAGGTCCTTCGCAGTAATATTTGCTTTAACCAGTGCATCGTGGCATGTTTTCAGAACTGTTTCCCATATTTCTTCAACGTCATGTTCAACCCATCCAGAAACTGGGAAAAACTGTTCAAATTCTTGTTGAGCACTCGCAACGGGCTGCATTTTTGCATCAAAAACAATTGCGCGCGATGACGTTGTTCCCTGATCAATAGCTAAGATATAAGTCATAGTAGATGCTCTTCTTCTATCATCCATGTGTCGATGGTTTTAATCTGGTTCGCGGTCAAACGCAGACCCAACTTCGTACGGCGCCAAACCGCATCTTCTGCTGTGCGCGCATACTCATGGGTCATCATCCACGTCAGTTCGGCCGCTGTCAAAGTCGCTCCAAAATTCTTACCTAAATCGGCAGTTTCTTTCGCATCAGCCAACCATTCTCGTGCCTCGGTCCCATAGGCGCGGATCAAACGACTTGCCCACTTCGCGTCCAAAAACGCATAATCGGTTATTAAGCCATTGATTAAATCCTGAACACCATCGACAGGAAAATCCCCACCAGGCAGTGCAACTTCTGCTGTCCAATCCTCACCCAGCTCAAGCTTTGCCAAAGCCTTTTGCGCCAACTTGCGATATGTTGTAATTTTACCACCAAAGATGCTGAGCAATGGCGCGCCATTAGTATCCAGATCCAAGACATAGTCGCGCGTTGCCGCAGTAGCAGAGGCAGCACCGTCATCATAAAGTGGACGCACACCAGAGTAAGTCCAAACCACATCATCAGGCGTTACAGGCTTCTTGAAATATTCAGAGGCAAAATTGCAAAGATAATCACGTTCAACATCTGAGATTGCAGGTTTCGTATCAGGGTCATGATGCTCTGCGTCTGTGGTGCCGATTAGTGTGTAATCTTGCTCATAAGGAATGGCGAAAGTTATCCGCCCATCAGTACCTTGGAAAAAGTAGCATTTGTCGTGATCGTACAAGCGTTTGGTCACGATATGGCTACCGCGTACCAATCGGATGCCCGCACTGCTGTTTTGCCGCAAAACACCTGACAGGATGTCGACAACCCATGGGCCACCGGCGTTGATCAAATTGCGGGCGGTGAAATCCCCCTGCTCTGTTTCGACATGCCAAAAATCGCCTTTGCGCTGTGCCGACGTTACCCGGCAACGGGGCAATATCTGTGCGCCACGTGCTTCTGCATCGCGTGCGTTCAACATGACAAGCCGTGAATCTTCGACCCAGCAATCAGAATATTCATAAGCCATTTCAAAACGATCTTGTAATGGCGCACCTTCAGCCCCGACACGAAGATCAAGGGTTTCGGTCGCTGGCAAAATATCACGCCCGCCCAGATGGTCATACATGAAAAGACCCAAGCGAATGAGCCATGCGGGACGGCACCCTTTCATCCATGGCATAATCCACGTCAACAAACGTGAGGTCGGAGTTTCACTATCGAAACGCATGTCCTCGCTGTAGGGCAATACAAATCGCATGGGCCAGGAAATATGTGGCATCGCTTTTAGCAATACTTCGCGTTCCTTAAGCGCAGACCTAACCAGCCCAAATTCAAAGAATTCCAGGTAACGCAAGCCACCGTGAAATAGCTTGGTGGATGCAGAGGATGTTGCTCCGCCCAAGTCGCCCATTTCGGCCAGTGCAACCCTTAGACCACGGCCGGCTGCATCACGTGCGATACCGCACCCATTAATGCCGCCACCGATGATAAATAAGTCTAAGGGCTGCTTTTCCATACGGTTCACTATCTTTTTGAGGTCAGAGCAACCAAACAAAGGTCGCGCTAATTTGCTAGGGTAACATGGTTAAGGTGTAGGTCACTTTAGTCCGAAGTCTGCACCAAATATCGCTTCGGCAAAGTCTGCCATGTAAATACGCAGCCAAGGTGTAAAGACATCTGGCGTATCGGCAATCCGTTTTTGCAAATCGACGTACTCCACCCACTGGAAATTCATAACTTCGTCAAGATTTGGGGTAATCTGCAGATCGCTAGCTACTTGGGCAATAAACACAGCAACAACTTCATGTTCAGTCAAACCACCACCAACGTCAGCGCGGTATTCAAGAGTGTCTCGGTACTCAAGGTCAGTGATTTTGACTCCTAATTCCTCATCCAACCGACGAATGGCACATGCGCCTGACGCCTCTTCCCAAGTGGGGTGTGTACAACAGGCATTCGCCCACAAGCCGGGTGTGTGATACTTTTTCAAAGCGCGGCGTTGTAACAAAACTTGCGTGCCACACAGAATAAAAACTGAAATGGCCTTGTGACGTAGACCTCGCTGATGAACCTCCAATTTTTCAACGGGGGTCAGCACATCATCAACCCAAGCTGGAATCATGATTTTCATTTGCAATGCCCTATTCGTCAGTCGGTCCAAATCAATAGTGTTCGCCACAACAAATAGCAGCCAAAGTTGTCGCAAGCAAACTGATCTGCGACCTTTAATCGCAACTTTGTGAATATTCGAAATGGCGAAGTTGGGCTAGGCTGAACGTAATTATAATGGAGTCTAAAACGTGATCCACAAACTTATAGCTATTGCCGCTTTGAGCCTGGGTGCTCCTGCGTTCGCTGATAATGTTTCAGAAGCTGGCGCAAAATTATTTAAGAAATGTAAGTCCTGCCACATGATAGAGTCTGACGATGGTGAGGTCCTGACAAAAGGTGGTAAATCAGGCCCGAACCTTTATGGCATGATTGGCCGCACAGCTGGGTCTGTAGAGGGTTTCAAATACTCCAAAGATCTCTTCGCTGCGGGCGAAGCTGGCCTTATTTGGAATGAAGTACTTTTGGCAGAGTGGGTCACCGACCCCAAAGCGTTCTTGCGTAATGCCTTGGATAACCCAAAGGCAAAATCCAAAATGTCCTTTAAACTGAAAAAAGGTGGCAACGATGTTGCTGCCTACCTTGCATCGATGAGTCAGTAACACACGTTAAAAGCCGAAAATTTTGGAATAAAAAAAGCCCGTCCAAACATACTAGCTTGAATGGGCTTTTTTCTAGCTGGTACCTTGTTTCACGTTGAAAGCTCTTGAATTTTAGCCCACCCATCTGCTGTTGTCTTGGTGGGTAAAGTTACTAAAGAGCTAGTGCTATACAAGCACCAAAAATTCAGTTGTTAAAAAGTTGCCCATGGGCAACTTTTTAGAATTCAGGATCAACAAACTTTTGAAACAGCAAGGATGCGCCATTCCGGTTGCGACATTTATTTCGTAAAGGGCGAGTCGCGTGCATGGGCTGCAGGCAAAGAGGCTGCGCGCGTTCCTCGCACTCTTTCAGAGCTTTTCTGAGAATACTCCTTTAGCCAAATAGGCGGATTAGAGACTTATTTAGCTAAGGATGCGCGGGATGCGTTGGCCCGATTTTGTGCAATGAATGCCTGATCTGGTAAACCTGTTTTATGATAGGCGTCAGCAAGTAAC
>CAJJAR010000036.1 GCA_905182105.1 uncultured Paracoccaceae bacterium | reverse complement strand
TAGACATGGACAACAGCGCAATTCGTATGGGCGTCGACATCGGCGGAACCTTTACCGACGTGGTTATTGAGGTAGAGGGGCAGCAATTTTCAACCAAGGTTTTGACAACCTACATCGCACCTGAAAACGCGATTATAGATGGCATGCATCAGGTTTGTATCAAGGCCAATATTTCCCCTGCAGATATTGGTCAAATCATCCATGGCACGACCCTTGCAACCAACGCCTTGATCGAGCGTCGCGGTGCCAAAACAGCGCTGATTACCACGGAAGGTTTTCGCGATGTCATCGAGATGCGTACTGAAAGCCGGTTTGAGCAGTATGACCTGAACCTGACGTTGCCCGAGCCCTTAATCCAGCGCCAAAGTCGTTTCACGATTTCTGAGAGAGTGGACGCTACAGGTAGTGTTTTGATTAATCTAGACCGCGCCGAAGTTGAAGCCGTCGCGGATGAAATCAAATTTGCTGGTTACGACAGTATCGCTGTTGGCTTGATCCACTCCTATCTCAACCCAAACCACGAACGTTTGGTGCGTGAAGTTTTAGCTGAGAAGCTTCCGGGTGTGATGGTATCGCTTTCTTCTGAAGTCTCACCACAGATGCGTGAGTATGAGCGTTTCAATACAGTGGTGGCCAACGCCTATATCAAACCATTGATGAAATCTTATTTGGGTCGTCTCAAAGGACGCCTCGAGGATGAAGGCACTGATTGTTCAATCTTCCTAATGCACTCTGGTGGTGGCATTATTTCTATCGAAAGCGCTGCAGAATTCCCAGTGCGTCTTGTTGAATCTGGCCCGGCAGGCGGTGCGGTATTCGCCGCCAACATCGCGGCCCGTTATGGTTTGGACAAAGTCCTATCGTTCGACATGGGCGGCACCACGGCCAAGATCTGCCTAATTAAGAACCAAACCCCAAAGACATCGCGCGTTTTTGAAGTTGCCCGCACCTATCGGTTCAAAAAGGGATCAGGCATGCCGATTTCGATCCCTGTGATTGATATGGTCGAGATTGGCGCTGGTGGCGGGTCGCTCGCCCATATCGACTCCATGCGCCAAATTCGGGTTGGACCTGAAAGCGCGGGGTCGGAACCTGGACCAGCCTGTTATGGCCAAGGCGGCGACAAGCCAGCGGTAACCGATGCTGATTTAGTTTTAGGCAGACTCGACCCTGACAACTTTGCTGGTGGATCAATCCAACTGCATGCAGACAGCTCTGCGGATGCTTTGGTCAATGTACTAGGCAAGCCGTTGAATATGGATGCGCAAACGGCGGCTTTCGGGTTGGCCGAAGTTGTAGACGAAAATATGGCCAATGCGGCCCGCGTTCACGCCGTAGAAAACGGCGAAGATCTTTCCGAATACACCATGATCGCGTTTGGTGGAGCCGCTCCACTGCATGCTGGTCGTTTGTGTGAAAAACTGGGCGTTGACCGTTTGCTGGTACCAACTGGAGCAGGGGTTGGGTCTGCAATCGGCTTTTTACGCGCTCCATTTAGTTTTGAAGCCAATCGTTCTGTGTACATGAAATTATCGGACTTTAAGCCCAAAATGATCCAGCAACTACTCACTGAACTACAGAACGAGGCAACAGGATTTGTTCGGTCATGTGACCCAGCCTCAGATATTAAGTCCGAGTTCAAAGTTTATATGCGCTACACAGGCCAAGGTTGGGAAATTCCAATTTACTTGACCGCAGAGCAAGCGATGGCACCAGATGCAGCAACGTTTTTGGAATTATTCGAAACGGATTACGCATATTTGTTTGGCCGAACTGTGGATGGTATGGACGTTGAAATCACCGTCTGGTCGGTAAATGCGACCACTCCGACAGAGCATGTTCCCCAAATTTCTTTGGCTACGGATGCGGGTGCTGCAACCTCTGTGGACCGTCGCGCACTATTTGACCCCGCTCTTGCAGTAGTGACAGACGCCCAAGTGGTCCTACGCGACAAAATGATCGAAGGACAAACGGTCCAAGGTCCAGCCGTCGTTACTGAGGATGAAACAACCATCATCGTTCCTTCGTCACGCCAAGTGACAGCACAGCCTGACGGCACAATCGACATGACCACCAAAGGAGCGCGAGCATGAGCACCCCATCAAACGTCGCCTATCAGGTCATGTGGAACCGCATGATTTCGATCGTCGAAGAACAAGCCCAAGCATTGGTACGCACCGCATTCTCCACCTCTGTGCGCGAAGCGGGCGATTTATCGGCGGGCGTCTATGACACCGCTGGTCAAATGTTGGCCCAAGCGGTCACAGGTACCCCCGGTCACGTCAATGCGATGGCCGATGCTGTTGGTCACTTTATCCGCCGTATTGGGCGCGAGAACATTTTTGAAGGTGACGTCTATATCACCAACGACCCGTGGGAAGGCACCGGCCACTTACATGACATCACCGTCGTGACGCCGTCTTTCCACAACTGCAAGTTGGTGGGATTCTTTGGCTGCACTGCGCACATCGTGGACATCGGTGGCCGTGGTTTTGGTGCGGATGCGGCCAGCGTTTATGAAGAGGGTCTTTATATCCCGATCATGAAACTGGTGGATCGTGGTGAAGTGGATCGAACCTTAATCCGCATCGTCCGGGGCAATGTCCGGGAACCAGATCAACTGGTCGGTGATATTTATGCGCTAACTACATGTAATGAGATTGGACATCGTCGCCTGATCGAAATGATGGAAGAGTTCAATCTTGATGACCTCAATGGCATCGGCGGTTTCATCCTCGAAAACTCACGCCGAGCCACGTTGGAGCGCATCAACGCACTGACACCAGGTGTTGCGGATGGGGAAATGACCGTGGATGGTTTTGCCTCACCGATCACGTTGAAGGTGAAGCTGAGCATCGAAAAGGATCGTATTCTGTCTGACTTTTCTGGCACCTCTGGCTTGGACAAGAAGGGCATCAACTGCCCGTTGGTATATGCCAAAGCCTATGCCTGCTACGCGTTGAAATGTGCGATTGCGCCTGAGATCCCGAACAACGCGGCCTCCTTGGCCCCGTTTGAAATCACAGCACCTGTAAACTCTATCGTGAACGCAGTGCACCCTGCCCCTGTGGCTCTACGCCATATCGTTGGCCATTTTGTGCCCGATGCCATTTACGCTGCACTAGATCAGTTGCTGCCAAACACTGTCCCAGCCGAAGGCGCAGGTTGTTTATGTAACTTCCAAGTTTCAGTTCGCCCACGCATGGATGCCGAACCAACGGTTGGTGCCCGTCGTGCTGAGGTTCTGACCTTTAACTCGGGTGGCTCTGGCGCACGCCCACAATTTGATGGCTTGAATGCAACGGCCTTCCCATCTGGGGTTATGACAATGCCCATCGAGGCGACAGAACACACTGGCCCTGTCATCATCTGGCGTAAAGAGTTGCGCCCTGACAGCGGGGGGGCTGGTAAATTCCGTGGTGGCTTAGGTCAGTACATGGAAGTTGGTGCCCAAGAAGGACATGAGTTTGATTTCCAAGCGATGTTTGACCGCGTTGATCACCCTGCACGCGGTCGCCAAGGTGGCAAAAGCGGTGCTCCGACAACAATTAGACAAAATGATGGTGCAAAAATGAAAGGTAAGGGCAAACAATTCGTAGCTCATGGGAAACGCGTCATCTTGGCCTTCCCGGGTGGTGCTGGATACGGTCCTGCAAGTGAACGCGATCCAGCATTGGTGAAACGTGATTTAGCCCGCGGTTATATCTCAGCCGAGATAGCGGCACGTGATTATGGAATGAATGAGAATGATATCGCAGCCGTCCAAGACGCAATTGCCACAGGAGACATGGTCTAATGAGCGAATTACAAACACCAAAAGCGACAAACTACGACGTCGTTATCGTGGGCGGCGCAATGTTGGGATCATCGGTTGCATGGTTTACGGCAACAAACCCCGACTTTCATGGCAGCATCTTAGTTGTCGAAAAAGACCCAACATATGAATTTACATCCACGGCTCACACCAACAGCTGTATGCGTCAGCAGTTCTCAAACGAGGTAAACATTCGAGTCTCTCAATTCGCTGCAGATTTCGTAAAAAACTTTCGCAAATACATGGGTGGGGACGAAGGCGTGCCAAATCCGGTGCTGCAAAGCTATGGCTACATGTATTTGGCCGACAACGACGAATTTGCAGCCACATTGAAAGAGGGCCAGGAGATTCAGGCGAAACTGGGCGCAGGCACCAAGCACATGACGGCTGAGGAAATCAAAACCGATTACCCGTTTTATAACCTCGACGACATCTTGGTGGGCAACCACAACCTAATCGACGAGGGCTATTTCGACGGCAACACACTGTTCGACTGGTGGAAACGCTCAGCCCGCGAGCGCGGCGTTGAATACCTAACAAACGAAGTGGTCGCCATGACCAAATCCGTAGACGGTTCCAAAGTGGAAAGCATCACGCTGGCTTCTGGTGAAGTCGTGACATGCGGCACGGTTGTGAACTGCTCTGGCCCACGTGCAGCTCTCACGGCGGCTATGGCGGGTATCAACATCCCTGTTGAACCTCGCAAGCGCTATACCTTCATCTTTGACGCAGAAGAGCCCTTAGATCGCGATCTTCCACTGACGATTGATCCTTCAGGTGTGCATATGCGTTCTGAAGGGACATACTATCTTGCGGGCTGCCCACCAGATGAAGACCCTGCGGTCGACTTCGATGATTTTGTTCAAGATCACTCAATCTGGGAAGAAAAAGTATGGCCGGTATTGGCCACGCGTGTTCCAGCGTTTGAGCGCATCAAATTGATCAATTCATGGGCTGGACACTACGCCTTTAACACCTTTGATCAAAACGCGATTGTAGGACCTCATACAAAGGTCACTAACTTTATCTTCGTCAACGGTTTCTCTGGTCACGGGTTCCAACAATCACCAGCGATGGGCCGCGGTGTCTCTGAATTGCTGACTTATGGTGAGTACCGTTCACTAGATTTGTCAGCTTTTGGATATGAGCGTATTGAGAAGGGTGAAAAGTTCCCTGAGAAAGCGATTATTTGATGAACCTGCCACAAAACCCGTTTACCCGCGCGATTGCCGCAGGGAAAAAACAGATCGGCCTGTGGGTCACGCTATCAAGTAATTTCACAGCTGAAGTTGTGGCCCCGTCAGGTTATGACTGGGTCCTAATAGACATGGAACACTCTCCCAACGACCTTAACTCGGTCATTGGGCAACTACAGGTTTTCGCCTCCACCGGCACCACCGCGATTGTGCGCCCTGATTGGAACGACACTGTTCAAGTGAAAAGGCTACTGGATTCTGGCGCACCCGGCCTGTTGTTTCCAATGATCCAAACCGTCGAAGAAGCGCAAAAAGCAATCGCTGCGACGCGTTATCCACCACACGGCGTGCGTGGAGTTTCAGGTTCCACACGCGCGAACAAGTTTGGCCGTATCAAAGACTATTTCGCAAAGGTTGAGCAAGAAACCACTGTGATTTTGCAGCTGGAAACCCAATCAGCTGTCGCAATGGCTGCAGAAATAGGGTCCCAAGACGGTGTTTCAGGTGTATTTTTTGGCCCAGCGGATATCGCGGCCGATATGGGCCTTTTAGGCAAGCCTATGGACAATGCTGTATGGGATTTGATCATGCCAGCCGCCCGCGCGCTAATGGCCAAAGGTGTCCCCGTTGGCACACTAGTATTGGACACGGAATTTGCAGCCAAATTGCTGAATGAAGGCTTCACATTTGTGGCTTGTGGGTCTGATTCATCAATTCTTGCCAAAGGATCTGATTTATTACTTGCTCAAGTCAAAGGTAGGTTACAGTGAACTATCTGGCAAAGCGGTTGGATGCAGTAAATCCCTCTGCGTCAGTAGCGGTTAGCCAAAATGCCAAAGCACTAAAAGCCGAAGGTCATGACGTGATTGATTTGGGATTGGGCGAGCCAGATTTTGATACGCCGGCCCACATCGTTGAGGCAGCTTATCAAGCTGCTAAAGTCGGTGAAACGCGCTATCCACCAATTGATGGAACCGCCGCGCTTAAGTTGGCAATTATCGATAAATTCAAACGTGACAACACCTTAAGCTTTTCTCCAAGCGAAGTCATTGTAGGAAACGGTGCCAAGCAGGTCATCTTTGATGCGTTCATGGCGACATTGGAAAACACGTCCGAAGTTCTGCTTTGTGCCCCATATTTTGGTCAGTACAAGGACATAGTTTTGATCCTTGGTGGGCGACCTATTGTTATCGACTGCCCGCCCGACAACGGTTTTCGTCTAACCCCTGAGTTACTTGAGGCAGCAATTACGCCTCACACCCGTTGGCTTTTGTTGAACCTGCCGTCAAATCCATCTGGGACGTCCTATGATGAACAGCAGCTTTCAGAGCTTGGCGATGTAGTCCGCCGCCATCCGCACGTGTTGGTTATGTCGGATGAAATTTACGAACACATCACTTTTGATAGCAAAAAACACGTTTCTTACCTCTTGGCCAATTCAGATTTGAGCAGTCAAGTGTTGATCGTAAACGGCGTATCAAAAGCCTGTGCGATGACCGGCTGGCGCATTGGTTATGGCGCGGGCCCCGTCCCTTTGATTAAAGGTATGACCAAAGTGCAGTCACAGATATCATCAGGTGCATGTTCGGTGGCTCAAGCAGCTGCAACGGCTGCGCTGAATGGCCCCCAAAACAGCGTCGCCCTCTTCAAATCCGCATTTGAAGCACGGCGTAATCTGGTTGTCGGACGTATCAAAGGGATCAATGGCTTGACGCTGGCTCCACCAGATGGCGCATTCTACGCCTATATAAATTGTGAACACTTCATAGGTGCCACGACTGCAGAAGGTAATGCGCTAGAAGATGACACAGCATTTACCGCATATATCTTATCCGAAGCCAAAGTCGCCGCAGTACCAGGCAGCGCCTATGGCCTATCACCTTTCTTTCGCATCTCCACAGCTTGCTCTGAAGATGTCCTGAACATCGCACTGGACCGCATAGCCGCGGCCCTTTCCAAATTGACCGTCAAAGGAAACACATCATGAAAAAAATCGTTCTTACCGGCGCCGCTGGCCGTCTTGGATCTCACTTACGTGAACCGCTTAGCAAAATGGCAGATCAGTTGGTTTCAACCGACCTGACAGACGAGATCGGCACACTTTACGCGGGTGAAAGCTATGTGAAAGCTGACTTGGCCAACCTTGATCAAATGGTTGACCTACTTAAAGACGCAGACATGGTTGTACACTTTGGCGCAATTGGGGATGAGGCACCGTTTGATGCAATCCTTCAATCCAACATCGTCGGTGCCTATAACGTGTGGGAAGCCGCATACAAGAATGGTGTGCGCCGTGTGGTCTACGCTTCGTCAATCCACGCTGTCGGCATGCACCCGAAAAATGAATTCATTGGAACCGATGCGCCGCACCGTCCAGACACCTACTATGGTTTGGCAAAATGCTTTGCGGAAGATCTGGCCAGTCTTTACTGGGACAAACGTGGTATTGAATCCGTCTGCATGCGCATTCTGTCTGCCGCAAACGTCGGCAACCCTCGCGCTGTTGGGTCTTGGTTATCATACGATGATCTAATCCAACTGGTGACACGCGCTATCGATACACCTGTGACAGGTTTTGCTGTCGTCTACGGCGTATCAAACAATGACCGGGTGCCTGTGGACAACGCAAAAGCCAGCTTCCTTGGCTATCAACCAAAAGACAACGCTGAACAATTTGCTGCAAAAACATTTGCAGCGAGTGATGTGTTGGACAGCCAAGACCCAGGTAACATGTGTCATGGTGGGCCGTTTGCTTCTGTCGAGCTTGGCAATTCTGGCCTTGCTACAATGAACATCGTTGATGACACGAAAAAAACGTAACGAGATCGGCATGACCAATCCAGTTGCAATGATTGTTGGCGGAGGCAGCGGCATTGGCGCGGACACAGCCCGTAAGATGTCCGAAATGGGCTATGACGTGTCTGTATTTTCCTCTTCAGGCAGAGGCGAGGCTTTGGGCAATGAGCTAGGCGGCTTGGGCTTCACTGGCTCCAACTTGGTGGTGGCGGATCTAGAAGCCTTTGTTGCCGCAACGATGGACCGTTTTGGCCGGATCGATACAGTGATCAACTGTGCGGGTCATGGCCCCAAGGGCCCGATCATGGAAATCAGTGACGAAGACTGGCACCTTGGCATGGATTACTACTTCATGAACATTGTGCGTATCACCCGTCTGATCCTGCCAATCATGCAGAGCCAAGGCAAGGGATCCATCGTCAACATCTCAACATTTGCAGTCTCCGAACCTGATCCAGATTTCCCAACATCTGCAGTATTCCGTGCTTCCTTGGCCTCATACACAAAGCTGTTTTCAACCAAATATGCACCTGAAGGTATTCGGATGAACAACATCCTTCCGGGTTTCATCAACAGCTTGCCAGAGAAACAAGACCGTTTGGACCGTATTCCTGCTGGACGCTACGCAGATGTGCGTGAACTTACTGAAACCGTAGCATTCATGGCGTCTGATGCTTCTAGCTATGTAACGGGCCAGAACCTTCGAGTTGATGGCGGCTTAACAGCCTCTGTCTAAACAACTGCCCATATGAAACGAAAGCCTCGCATTCTTACGGGGCTTTCTCTTTTTTCCCAATTTGATAACCATCGATATAGAAAATTAATTTGCCGATTTTTGTACATCGAACAATCTGACTATACTGATAAAAAAGAAAAGTAGGCGCAGCATGGCAAAACAATCATGCAATCCGAGAAACTTCAACGTTGTTGTCGTTGGCCAAAATGGCCGCTTGGGCTAAGAAGCCTTGCTTTTTGCGGCATCACTGCGCCATCACAGCCCTGATTTTCAAAACTGCTGATTGCAGAGCCACAACCAAGTCCAAAGTGGCCCAATGATCCACGCCTAAAACCCGATATCTGTGAAGACCTTGAGGGGTTGGGTGCAGAGATTGTGCCGTTTAGCTGCAAACACTTTGGTGCCGATTACGCCTATGGCAATAAAATTGAAATGTTGTTCTCACTGCCCAAAGGCGAACCATTTGTCTTTTTTGATACAAACACCCTTATCACCAGCGACCTGACGAACGTGCCATTTGATTTTGACCGTCCCAGCGCATCGCTGCGCCGAGAAGGCACGTGGCCAAAGCCACCCCTTTATGTCCCAGGTTATTCGGGTATTTTGAAATCGCTCTATGATTAATTCGGGTTGGATTTCGACAGCAGCTTAGATTCGTCTGAACCCGATGAGTATTGGAGGCGTTATGTTTACTTTAACGCGGGCTTCTTTTATTATAATTTTCCGCATGCTTTTGGTGCGAAATTTTTAGAATACGCATTGGCTGTGCGTAACGAACCAATGCCTGAACTGGCCTTCCAGGAATTAACGCCATGGTTGGATCAAATAGTCCTACCCTTGGTCGTACATGCACTTGGCGGTGGTCGTGATACTTTGGAAGCTGGCTATCTCGATGGTAACACCAGCTATCATTACGGCATGTTTCCGCTGCTTTATACACGTGAAAGCCAGCAAGTAATTGAAACTCTGAAAACAGTTGCCACGCCGAATAAGTTAAAAAAATCCTAAAAGATTATGAGGCGATTAAGCGTACCGTCTATCAAGGCCGCAGTGAAAAAGTGCGTGCATTATTTGATCAAAACCACATGCCACGGCGCGAACAAGCGATCCGCAATCGGATCAAGTCCGAAGGCTTCTGGATGCGCTAAGACTTTGATTTTCAGTCTCGCCCTTGATCGTTGGCGGTGCATACCTTACTCCACAATTCAACAAACAGCCGCTATGAAAAAGGATCTACACAATGATCGATGGCCCAACTTATGGTTTTGATACCCTGCAAATTCACGCAGGTGCAAAACCTGATCCAACAACTGGCGCGCGTCAAACGCCGATCCACCAAACGACAGCCTATGTCTTTCGCGATGCTGACCACGCTGCTGCGTTGTTCAACTTGCAGGAAGTAGGCTTCATCTACTCCCGCCTGACCAACCCCACAGTTGCCGTTTTGCAAGAACGCATCGCGACACTTGAAGGTGGCGTTGGCGCAGTTTGCTGTTCATCTGGCCACGCGGCCCAAATCATGGCAATCTTCCCGCTGATGTCACCGGGCATGAACATCGTAGCCTCTAGCCGTGCATACGGCGGTACGATCACTCAGTTCAGTCAAACCATTAAACGCTTTGGCTGGTCCTGCACATTCGTTGATTTCGACGATTTGGATGCAGTGAAAGCTGCGATTGACGAAAACACACGTGCGGTCTTCTGCGAAGCGATTGCAAACCCAGGTGGCTATATCACCGATTTAGACGCAATTTCAGCTATCTCTGACGAAGCAGGCATTCCGTTAATCGTGGATAACACGGCATCCACCCCATATCTGTGCCGCCCTATCGAACACGGCGCGACGCTTGTTGTTCATTCAACCACCAAATACCTAACAGGTAACGGCACCGTTACTGGTGGTTGCGTCGTCGATTCAGGGAAATTTGACTGGTCAGCAAACGATAAATTCCCATCTCTGAGTCAGCCGGAGCCAGCATATCACGGCCTGAAGTTTCATGAGACCTTTGGCAACCTTGCATACACCTTCTTTGGTATCGCAATAGGTCTGCGCGATCTGGGCATGACAATGAACCCACAAGCTGCACACTACACGCTAATGGGCACAGAAACACTCTCCTTGCGCATGCAGCGCCACGTTGAAAATGCTGAGAAGATCGCTAGTTGGCTCGAAACCGATCCGCGAGTTGATTACGTGACTTATGCGGGGTTAAAGTCTTCTCCTTACTACGACCGCGTTGCTAAAATTTGCCCACGTGGAGCGGGTGGCTTGTTCACTATCGCTGTCAAGGGCGGTTATGAAGCATGTATTAAATTGGTCGACTCGCTGGAAATCTTTAGCCACGTCGCCAACCTTGGCGACACGCGGTCCTTGGTCATTCACTCGGCTTCAACGACACACCGTCAGCTGACTGAAGAGCAACAACGCGCATCCGGTGCAGCACCAGAAGTTGTGCGCATTTCAATCGGAACAGAAGACGCAGACGATTTGATCGCTGACTTGGATCAAGCTTTGGCCAAAGCGACAAGCTAAGCCAATACACAATTGCTCTGCGGGATCGGCAATATTCCGCAGAGCATATTTTGATGCAGCACATAAACTTCTCTACCTACCCCATTATTTTCTTTGGCTATTTAACATCCAGTAAACAACGCGCGGTTTATGTGCGAAGTCGTTCTACAGTTCTGCTCCACATTTGGGCGAAATACTTCCCATCGTAGCCTGACTGTTATATCTTTGAAGAAGAAGACGTGCCGTTGTGCACGCAACAAATCGATGGAACAGACTTACGATGAAGCCGAATTTTGCGCTTTCCCTTTCCTTTGAGGGTATTCGTCTGCTGCTGCGCGCAGCGGATGGCTGGCGTTTGGTTGATGAAGTTGCTCTTGATTCTGCGGATTTGGTTGGCGATCTAGCCAAATTGGAAGCCAAAGCGCGTCAGTGCAGTGATGATGCAATCAGCAGCAAGTTGATCATTCCAAACGATCAGATCAAATATATTACGCTTGAAACGGGTGACCTAAGCGAAGATGAGCGTGACCAACTCGCGCTTGATGCGCTAGAAGATGCGACTCCTTATGCGGTTTCTGATCTGGCCTATGATGTAAGTTCGGTTCAGTCACAAACCTATGTCGCGGCAGTCGCTCGCGAAACCTTGGCAGAAGCTAAAGCATTTGCAAGAGAGCACAACTTTAACCCTGTAAGCTGGGTGGCGATCCCTGAAGAAGGTAACTTCGTCGGCGAACCATTTTTTGGTGCAACCTCTCCGAATAGCGATTTAACAATTGTTCCTGACCAAACTGTACTTGTCGTAGTTGGAAACGCTGCTGACATTCCGCAGGCAATCATCCCCAAACTCGAGCCTGAACGCGTGGAACCTGAGGTTTTTACCATTCCTGATGTTGAAGCCGTAGCCGTTTCTGAGGAAGGCGGACTGGAACATGAAGAGCCAGAATTAGCCGCGCTGATAGCAGAACAGGCGACTGAAGGCGGCGTCAGCGAAGAACAGTTTATTACGGACAATTTTGACGAGGTAGCAGATGAAAAAATTGTCTCTACACCCATTATACTGGCTGAAACAACAGAACCAAAACTTGCGCCTGATGCCGTGGCCGTTGCGCCCCCAACTGCCATCGAATCTCCTACCCAAATATCTGAAAACCCATTAGCTGTTGGATTAGCAAGTCGTCGGACACTAAATAAACCGTCTCCACCGCTTGCAGGCGCAACCCGAAACATCCCAGCAACCTCAGTCATCACCGCCTCTGTCCCTTCGATAGAGGATACACCATCTGAAACACCCGAATTGGTCGCGATCGATCCGCCTGGAGCTCAGATCGCAGCAGGGTTCTTAAGCCGGCGGAACAAATCCGGCAACGAACCGATTCCAGCGCCAGTTTTAACCCAACCATTAACAGAGGCGCAGCGTTTAACAATTTTCGGTGCACGCAAAGCAGATCGCAAAGTGTTTGTTGGTGGCAAACCAAAATTCTTAGGCCTTATCTTAACTGCCGTATTATTACTTTTCCTTGCTGGTGTGGCCGCTTGGGCCTCTGTATTTATGGGCGAAAGTCTTGCCCGCTTCTTCAACTCCCAAAATGACGACGCAATTGCTAAGGCACCCTCGAGCTTGGCACCTACCCCACCCGAGGGCGATGGGCCAAACACTAAAACTGCATCCCTATCGTCCAAACTAAGCTCTGAAGACATGGCTGTATTGGACGCCCTGCGCGCACCACAGGCTGGTCCTGTCGTTGCATTACCAGAACTTTCAGCTCAAGAACTTTCGGCAAACTACGCGGTAACTGGAATATGGCCTGTTTCGCCAGAAGTCTCACAACCCGCATCATTGATCAGCCTTGATGACCTGTACATTACTAGCATCGATCCCGTCAGTTCATCTAACGATGCTATTGCGTTGCCCAATGTTGGCGCGCTTTTAACTGACCTCGGCCTCGGCGAACAAACAACACCAGTGGCTGCGGGAACCTCGTTTGCACTCGGTACTAATGGGTTGGTCGTTCCAACGATCAATGGTGCGATAACGCCCAGCGGCGTTACAGTCTTTTTAGGTCGCCCCAAAGTTACACCGCCAAAAATGCCGCAGCGTAAGGCTCTGCCAGAAAAAGTGGATCCGGCTCGTGTGTTGATCGCCAAAACACGTCCACAGCCACGACCATCAAATCTTATCGAACAAAATGAACGATCAGTAAATGGGGGGCTTTCGCGATCAGAACTAGCCCAATTACGCCCACGTTTGCGCCCAGCAGTTGAACGGGCCGTTTCGCTACCCGATGTCGACCCAGCCACTGAGAACGCACAAAATAACGCAGCCGCTGCTGCAGCCTTAGCATCACTTGCCGGATTGCCACCACTTGTTGACGGGATAGCCATTGAAGGCCCAACAAATCCACAGGCTGTTACTACATCTGTTCGTCCAGATGGTCGGCCAAACAATTTTGCTCGGGTTGTCAAACGTGCCAAGGCAAAACAATCCACGGATCAAGGAACGCGTGTTGCGTCAGTAGCGCCAAAGGTTGTTGTTCCTAAAATTCCATCGTCCGCAAATGTAGCAAAATCAGCGACAGTCAAAAATGCAATCAATCTGCGCAACGTGAATCTTATCGGCGTCTACGGCAAACCATCTAGCCGCCGGGCGTTGGTCCGCCTTTCAAATGGCCGCTACCAAAAAGTTCAAGTAGGTGATCGTATCGACGGCGGACGTGTTTCAGCTATTGGCAACAACGAATTGCGCTACAAAAAAGGCAGTAGAAACCTGACCCTTAAAATGCCAAAGGGCTAAGTTCAGCCGTCAGATACACCTGCCTCAGCAAAGGTAGACATGCCGCTGTGACATGCAACAGCGGCTTGCAGAATACCAATCGCCAAGGCACCACCAGATGCCTCTCCCAAGCGTAGTCCAAGTTGCAGCAGGGGTTTTTTTCCCAGTGCAGCTAACATCCGTTCATGAGCCTGTTCATCGCTTTGATGCCCCGCAACAGCATGATCCAACACGCCATTTTGTGTCACATGCAAGCATGTCGCGGCAGCAGTACAGATAAAACCGTCTAAGATTACTGGAATGGACAGCACACGTGCCCGCAGGATCGCACCAGCCATAGCGGCCAACTCACGACCACCCAAAGCTGCCAATGCGCCTAAACCGTCCCCTTTACTAGCGTGAAGCGCTACACCTGCCGCTACCACTTCGGTCTTCGCTTGAAGTGCAGCACCTTCAACACCCGTACCACGGCCAGTCCAATCGGCAGCATCACCGCCCAGTAGCGCCATACCAATCGCAGCCGCTGAAGTCGTGTTACCAATGCCCATTTCACCCACAACAAGCAAATCAGCAACTGGATCAACTGCATCCCAACCAATTTGGATAGCTGCGCAGACCTCCGTCTCACTCATTGCAGGCTCTTGTGTGAAATCAGCAGTAGGCTTTTCCAATGATAATGCGTGGACGTCCATCTTTGCACCGAAAGTTTTAGCCAATTGGTTAATTGCAGCACCGCCATGTTGGAAATTCAAGACCATCTGCTCTGTAACTTCGGGCGGGAATGCAGAAACCCCTTTGGCAGCAACGCCGTGATTGCCTGCAAATACAATAATTTGTGGCAAACTGATCTCAGGGCGAGCAGTGCAGCGCCATCCAGCGTACCAAATAGCTAAATCTTCTAAGCGCCCAAGAGCACCTGGTGGTTTGGTCAGCTGGCTATTGCGCGCCTGTGCACCTTCAACAGCGGCAGCATCCGTAACAGGTAAATTTTCCATCAAGTCGCGCACATGATCGAGTTTAGTGAAGGTAATGTTTGTTGAATCGCTCATGTGTCGCTTCCTACTCTTGCCAGACGTGTATCGCCTGTTTACCCAATGCGCCTTAAGGTACAAGACATGAAAAAGGCGCAGACATGAATAAAAACGACTTGAACGACACATCCTTCAGCAATTCGCTTTGGGATATTGTTGTTGCAGCCACAATGTTGACCCGCCTGCCCTTGCCACAAGCACCCGATGAAGCATTTGAGCGCCAAGAAGAAAATGTATGGGCGTTCCCTCTTATTGGGGTAATTGTGGGTATTATAGCCTGCATTGTTGGTGCTATCGCTTTTGGCTTAGGCCTTAATGCTCCAATAACTGCAGGTCTTATGCTCGCAACAACCATGATCATGACTGGTGCGATGCATGAAGATGGTCTCGCTGATTGCGCAGACGGCTTTTGGGGTGGATTTGACCCGGACCGTCGCCTTGAAATCATGAAGGACAGCCAAATCGGCACCTATGGCGTTCTGGCTTTGGTGATCTTCAGTGGCCTACGCTGGTTGGCACTGAGCGCAGTGATTTCCCTTGGGTTTGCCGGTGTTATGGCTGCGGCCGTCTTATCACGCGGGGTACTGCCTGCAATCATGGCAATGGTAATCCATGCACGTGATACGGGGTTATCACACTCTGTTGGCCGGCCCACGCAACAAGCTGCTGCGACCTCATTCGCTGCAGCTTGTGTTCTGGCCCTTATTTTGATCGGATCTAGTGCGATCAGTGCGGCAATCATCACAGCACTTATCGCGTTTGCAGTGGCCAAACTAGCAAAGGTAAAAGTTGGCGGCCAGACAGGCGATGTCTTAGGCGCAACTCAGGTGCTATGCGAAACAGCTATCTTAATTTTTCTGATCGCTTAATAGCAGCCAACAAAAAACCGCGTGAGGCTTTCGTCTCGCGCAGTTTTTGAAATTTTTTGGGCGACTTAGATCGCAGCGATGACAGGCACAACACGGCTCATCAACACATCTACGATCTTGGTTCCAGCAGCAACTTCGTCACCGCCTTCAACAGCTGCAACTTCACGTGTAAGACGCTCAAGCGCAGCTTCATACAGCTGACGCTCTGAATAGCTTTGCTCACGCTGATCATCAGTGCGGTGCAAGTCACGCACAACTTCAGCAATTGCAATCAAATCACCAGAGTTGATCTTTTGCTCATACTCTTGCGCACGGCGGGACCACATAGCGCGCTTAACCTTAGCTTTACCCTTTAGGGTCTTCATGGCATGCAAGATGTCATTTGGTGATGACAAAGAGCGCATACCGATTTCAACAGCTTTATATGTTGGGACGCGCAGAGTCATTTTGTCTTTCTCGAAAGAAATCACAAACAATTCCAGCGTAACGCCAGCAACTTCCTGTTCTTCAACATCAGTGATTTGACCAACACCATGGGCTGGGTAAACCACAAATTCGCCAGTACGGAAGTCGAGCTTTTTCGATTTAGTCATTCATTTTCCTCAGAGAACAGATAATTTCCATGCAGCACTCAAAGTCAAAACTGCAACGGGCGGGGCATCGATGCCACGTCATATTTGCAGTTTTTCAGTGATTTCTGAGCCCAGCTTCTTGAAAATAGCTGAGCAGGGAATTGATCCGTTGGGTTATATACTCAAGCAACATACCACAAAAAAGCCCCCCAAGAAAGTTCGCTGGGAGGCCTTTTAACTAAAAATAACGAATTACTTTGTTAAATTCATGGCTGAAAGCGAATTTCAGCACCAGCACCGCGAATCAATAGTGGCTTAGCCACCCTCACCTGGTGCTTCAGAGAAGAGCTCCATCTTGCCTTCTTTGCCGTCCATTTCCTCCGCATTCGGAAGTTGGTCTTTTTTGGTGATGATAACCGGCCATAGCTCAGAATACTTACGGTTAAACTCAACCCACTTTTCCATGTCAGGCTCAATATCAGGGCGAATAGCATCTGCAGGGCATTCGGGTTCACAAACTCCGCAATCGATGCATTCATCTGGATGAATGACCAACATGTTTTCACCCTCGTAGAAACAATCTACGGGGCAGACTTCGACGCAGTCTGTGTATTTGCAGGCGATGCAAGAATCATTGACGATATATGTCATATAGGGTCGCTCGTTTTTAACGGTTCGTTGGACTTGCTAATTCAGTGGAGAGGATCATTCAAGGTCGTCTCTGACGTCGCTGAAGGAATGAATGCGATAAAGATCACCTTTACGGCGATCGCGCTTGGTCGGGCGCCCTTTTCCTTCAAAGCTAGGGTTTGCAGGATGTTTGTTCTCAAGCTTGACCTCGGGCGGGGTCAGATCGGTGTAAAGTTCTTGTGCTTCAGGCGCTGGACCACGGCGATCACCGATATCATCAATTTGAATAACACGCGTTTGTGTACCGACTGCAAAGGTTAAAACGTTGCCTGCTTGGATGAGCGTGGATCGTTTGGTGACTCGTTCCCCATCAACCCGAACATCGCCAGCAGCAACACGGGTCGCTGCCAATGACCTCGTCTTGAAGAAACGGGCAAACCACAGCCATTTGTCTAGCCGTTGTTTGCCCGACGGATCACTCACTTACTTACCGCTTTTCAATCCCATCAATGCCGCTGCAAACGGATTGTCGGGATCGATTTTCTTCTCAGGTTTTGTTGGACGAGCAGAGAAAGACTTTGCTTTGTCGTCGCGCGCACCTTTGTTGGCACCACGTGGCTTACCTTTAGGTTTGCCTTTGCCACGGCTTTCACTGCTTGGCTTATCGCCAGTGCGGGCTGGACGTGTGTTTGCACGCGGTGCACGTGACCAAGTGAAGGTGTAGAACACCTCCATCTCGACCTCTGCCACAGGTGCTTCAGTATCAGTCGCTTCAGTAGGTGCCGCTGGAGCATCAACTTCTGCCTCCGCAGGTGTATCAACAACAGCCGGTGCAGTTTTAACTTTAGCACGTTCACCTTTTTCAGCTCTGTAACCAAGGCCCTGCATAAGATCCGCAAATTGCTCAAGCGTCATACCTGTAATGGACAACATGTCAGCTTTGGCTTCAAATCCTCCACGTGAGTCCTCTGAGCGCAGCATGTCAGCAAGACGTTCCAACATATCGATGCGGATGGCGCGTTCGCCTGCAATGCGGTAGCCAGACATCGTGTCGGCCCCTTCCGTCACACCCTTTTCAGCTGGGATTGTGACCAAGCCAGGAGGAGGCGATTCAGGAAAAACATCCAGTCCTTTGTTCAAAGACCAAAGCACCAAACGCAGACGCGTCGCAGCGGGCTTCAACAACAATGGCATAAAGATGGTGAATTGACCAAAACGGATACCGTGTTTGCGCAATGCGCCACGAGCATCTTGATCAAGTGCCTTAACTTCGTTGGCCACCACAGAGCGTGGCAACACCCCCATGTTTTCGACCAATTGGAATGCAAAGCCGCGCGCTAAACCTGTCAACACCTCGTCACGACCAAGGTTCAACAACGGCTCAAACAAGGCCGCAACCTTGCGATCGATGAAGTGCTGCAAGCGACGTTGCACTTTTTCAGCAACCTCTGGCCCAGCGACGTCATCAACAAAGACTTCAACCCGTGGCTTAAGCGCATCTGCGCCAGCGACAAGTTTACCAACGGCAGAGGTACCCCACATAAGGCCGCCCTGTTCCGTGTAATCAATTTCTGTATCAGGAGCGTTATAAAACCGATCAGCGCGCAGATGAAACTGCGGGGCTAACGCTTGAAGCGCCGCCGTTTTGATCGTTTTGGCCTCAGCCACTCCAGTGCCTTTGTCCTGACTAAACCGGAAACCATCCAGTTTGCCTACAAATTCACCCTCTACAGTCACTTCACCTGCGTCGTTTACTTCGGCCACCATGGCTTCCTTCTGTCCCAATCGGCGCAAAAGCACGGATGTGCGCCGATCTACAAATCTTTGGGTCAAACGCTCGTGCAGCGCATCCGACAACCTGTCTTCTACAGAACGCGTCTGCTCACGCCAATGACTTTCGTCATTTGTCCAACCTTTGCGTTGTGCCACATAGGTCCAAGTTCGAATAAAAGCGAGCCGTTTGGACAAGGTATCGATGTCTCCATCAGTCCGATCAATCACTTTGATCTGTCTTTCCATCCATTCGTCTGGAATGCACCCACTTTGGTGTAAATAGTTATAAATAACGGCTACAAGGTCCGCATGGGTCCCCCGACCAATGCCTCGAAAGTCCGGTAAACGGCATGCATCCCATAACAACCTGACCGATGGCCCATCTGTTGCACGCGCACTCACTTCCCCAACTTGGGATAGGTTTTTAAGTGTTGCTAAATCGTCAGCTTCTCGGGCTTTCACCAACATTTCGTGGTCTGGCGATGCCTCAAGTGTCTGAATCAGACGGTCAACACTGCCAAATTGAAGCGCATGATTGCGGAAATTTAATTTTCGCTGAGGTGTAAATTTATGGTCCATAATGGCCTGTGCCATGCCATCATCAAGCGGACGAGCGTCCCCCGTCACACCGAATGTGCCATCTTTTAGGCCGCGCCCTGCCCGCCCAGCAATTTGCGCTAGCTCGTTAGGCGCAAGTGGACGCATACGGCGCCCATCGAATTTGGACAGCGCAGAAAATGCAACGTGATCAACATCCAGGTTCAACCCCATCCCAATGGCATCTGTTGCCACCAAATAATCGACCTCTCCGTTTTGATACATCTCAACCTGAGCGTTACGCGTCCGCGGGCTAAGTGCACCCATCACAACAGCCGCCCCACCCTTTTGACGTCGCAGTAGTTCAGCAATCGCATAAACGTTTTCGACGGAGAACCCGACAATCGCGCTGCGAGGACGCATGCGGCTGATCTTTTTTTGGCCAACATACGTCAGCTCAGACATTCGTTCTCGTCGCAAAAATTGTGCTTCAGGGATGAGTTCGGCAATCGCCCCTCGCATAGTATCAGAGCCAAGAAAAAGCGTTTCCTTCAGACCACGAGCACGCAACAAGCGATCCGTGAATATATGGCCACGCTCAGGATCTGCACATACTTGGATTTCATCAACTGCTAGAAAATCGCACCCCATGCCTTCTGGCATAGCCTCAACCGTACACACCCAATACTGAGTACGCGGTGGGACAATGCGCTCTTCGCCTGTGACCAAGGCCACAACCGATGGCCCACGAATAGCGACGATGCGGTCATAAACCTCGCGCGCCAAAAGGCGCAGCGGTAGGCCAATGATACCCGTCCGATGCCCCAACATGCGCTCGATTGCGTAAGTGGTTTTGCCTGTGTTTGTCGGACCCAAAACGGCCACGACGCGTCCGTTCAGCGACACTACATTCCCTTAATGGCCCAAGCTTTTACAGCTCACGCTCGATTCCTTGGCTTTCAAGCCGTTCAAGTGCAATGGTCGCGTTTTCGTGATGAGGATGCAAGCGCAGAACCTCCCGAAATGCCTTTTCTGCACGGGGAAAATCTTCGAATGTCATCATCATAGAGCCAAGGCCAAAAACAGCATCAAAATTGTTGGGGTTCAACACCAATGAGCGTTTCAAGTCACCTAACGCAGGACCCAGCAATTCGACCTCAAAATAGGCTATCGCACGCGCATGCCAACCCTCAGCAAAGTTTGGGGCATGATCTGTTAGCGCGGTGAAATGTTCAATTGCAGCATTTGGGTCTCCAGAAGCCATCGCCTCACGTCCACGAAAAAGAAGCAAATCTAATGCTTTAGATCCAGATCGCGACCACTCCAGCTTTAGTGCTCGTTCAATTTTGGCAACGTCTCTAACTTCGGCAGTTTTTAGCTGTGCCAACAAATCAGAGGTGACCGATTGCGCAGCCAATGGTATGGAATTTATGACTGTTATCATAATTGCCGCGACGGTAAGTTTGAGGTTCGTTGTTTTGATGCCCATATGTAACAACGTAAGAGGACGCAGCCGCATTTCCATAGCAGTCTGCGCAAAATAGCCAAAAGGGCCATAACACATGAGTGATATTATCAACGCAGCTGTTACTGCATTAAACGAAAAACTGGCAGGAGCAGCATTTGATGGCTCCGCTAAGTTCGACATCGAAGGCGAAGGCGGCGTTGTAATCGACGCTGATGGCGCACGTGCGGGCGACGATGAAACAGATGTAACCCTAAGTGCTGACGCAGAAACGTTCGAAGGCATCTTGGCTGGTGATACAAACGCAACCAGCGCATTTATGACAGGTAAGCTTAAGGTCGATGGCGACATGGGCATGGCAATGAAATTGGCCTCTGTTTTAGGCTAGAATCTAGTAATATGACTTTGACTGCCGCACCTTTTTACGCTGACATTTGCCCACTGGGTGATAATGCGACGGCTTATTGGGCCACCACATCAGACAACAAACGTATCAGACTGGCAGTCTGGGCAGAAAACTCGGCTCGGGGTACAATTTTGCTATTCCCCGGCCGCACCGAATACGTTGAAAAATACGCAGCGTGCGCCGCGGACCTAGAGAGCCGTGGATATTGCACGATAGCAGTCGATTGGCGCGGCCAAGGTTTGGCAGATCGCTTATTGAGTGACCCAATGGTCGGGCATGTCGAAAAATTCCACGATTATCAAAAAGATGTCGGCGCACTCTTGAGAGCTGCCGAGGAATTAACTCTTCCAAAGCCATACTACCTTGTCGCCCATTCGATGGGTGGTGCCATCGGACTTCGTGCTTTGAAAAACGGGTTGCCAGTCAAGGCTGTCGCTTTTTCTGCACCAATGTTTGGCATTCATATTGCCCCACATTTGCGCCCCGTCGCATGGATTTTAGGTCATATTATGCCATTGCTCGGTAAAGGCGCATCCTACCCACCAACTACATCACCTGAATCCTATGTGCTAACAGCGCCCTATGAAGACAACATGCTGACCACCGATCCCACAATGTTTGAACTCATGACAGATCAAGTGGCCAAATACAGCGCTCTTGGTCTTGGTGGGCCCAGTTTTATCTGGTTACGTGAAGCCTTAAGAGAGACACGGTCTCTTGCAGCGCTACCTTCCCCTGACATTCCAACGCTCACATTCTTAGGCACAAATGAGCGGATTGTGCGTGTTAGCTCGATCTATGACCGTATGAAACGGTGGGACAACGGCAACCTTACCCTTGTCGAGGATGCAGAGCACGAAATCCTCATGGAGCGCCAAGGTATACGTGATGATGCTTTTGATCAGATTGCAGCACTATTCGCGGACTAAACTTAGCAAGACTGATATTCAGCCTTAGCAAAACGGTGTTCTGTGACAGACGGGCACCCGCTTCATCAAAATACACACATAAGCGGGTCCGCAAGCAGCGCCTGCGCGCAGCATTTGCGTATTTGTGCCTTGTCCTGCCTGCCCCTCGCACATACCTATTGAACTAGAAAAACAGTGAGGCTTCAAATGTTCCAACTCCCCTTCCCCACCCAAGATGCAAACACCGGATCCGGAGGCGTAAATAGCGATGGCCCAATGGGCGATCTCCCTGAATGGAATCTAGATGACCTATACACTGGCGAAGACGCACCCGAACTCACACGCGATCTAGAATGGCTTGAAGCTGAGTGCGCGTCTTTTGCCGTCGACTATGAAAACAAGCTCGCCAGTCTTGATGCCAATGGTTTGCTTGATTGTGTCCTCCGCAACGAAAAGATCAACCAAGTCGCTGGACGCATCATGTCCTATGCTGGCCTGCGCTATTACCAAACGACAACAGATGCGAGTCGCGCAAAATTTATGTCGGATGCGCAAGAAAAAATTACCAACTACACAACGCCACTGGTCTTTTTCACGCTTGAGCTTAACACATTAGACGACGATCACATGGAAGCACTTTTAGCCGCCAATGCTGATCTGGCGCGTTACAAACCAGTATTTGACCGCATCCGCGCAATGAAGAAATACCAGCTGTCTGACGAGTTGGAAAAATTCATGCACGACTTGGGTGTCGTCGGCGATGCATGGGAACGCCTGTTTGATGAAACCATCGCTGGACTTGAGTTCAACGTGGAAGGTGAACTTCTCAACATTGAGGGCACATTAAACCTGCTAACGGACCCCGATCGCAGTGTCCGCGAAGCAGCATCACGTGAATTGGCTGAAGTCTTTGGGGCCAATGTCAAAACCTTCGCCCGTGTACACAATACGCAAGCCAAGGAAAAAGAAATTATCGACCGCTGGCGTGGTATGGAAACACCGCAAACAGGCCGTCATTTATCCAACGATGTAGAACCCGAAGTCGTAGAGGCACTGCGTAATGCTGTTGTCGCCGCCTATCCCAAACTCAGCCACCGTTATTACGAACTAAAGCGCAAATGGCTGGGGCTTGATGTGATGCAGGTTTGGGACCGCAACGCGCCCCTCCCAATGGAAGACACCCGCATCGTCGATTGGGCCACAGCCGAAGACATGGTGATGTCAGCCTATAACGCGTTTGACCCACGTATGGGCGAACTCGCAGCACCCTTCTTCTCAGACGGCTGGATTGATGCAGGTGTAAAGCCGGGTAAGGCCCCAGGTGCATTTGCACACCCGACCGTGACGAATGTGCACCCATACGTGATGCTAAATTACTTGGGAAAACCACGTGATGTCATGACATTGGCCCACGAGTTGGGCCACGGCGTGCACCAAGTTTTGGCCGCAGGACAAGGCGAAATGCTATCCTCGACCCCACTCACGCTAGCTGAAACGGCTTCCGTCTTTGGCGAAATGCTTACATTCCGCAAGATGCTTGACGGGGCTGAAACCAAATCAGAACGCCGCATCCTTTTGGCTGGCAAAGTCGAGGACATGATCAACACAGTTGTGCGCCAAATCGCGTTCTATGATTTTGAGTGCAAACTTCACGCAGCACGTGCTCAAGGCGAACTCACCCCAGAAAATATCAATGATATTTGGATGAGTGTACAAGGCGAAAGCCTCGGGCCAGCATTCGAATTCATGGACGGTTATGAAACCTTCTGGGCCTATATCCCCCACTTCGTCCACTCACCGTTCTACGTCTACGCCTATGCTTTCGGCGACGGCCTCGTGAACGCACTGTATGCCGTCTACGCGGAAGGTGACGAAGGCTTTGAGGACAAATACTTCGAGATGCTTAAAGCTGGAGGATCCAAGCACCACAAAGAACTGCTTGCCCCATTTGGTCTTGATGCGTCTGATCCAAAATTCTGGGACAAAGGTCTTTCAATGATCTCAGGGTTCATCGACGAACTCGAAGCCATGGAAGACTGAAACTAAATTGGTCACGCGCACAACAGCGCGTGACCGATCCCACTTCACCTTACCAAACAAACTCTCCCAGAAGGGCCGCTCAGAGAATACGTCAAACGCTCACTTCAACTGGCTTTCCTTACTACCGCGGCGATTGATCCCAACACGATTTTGATGCTGGGTCTCACGCTCTCGAACACAGTCAAGGCACAACTTCACCTCAACCACCGCCAACCGCCGTTGTTCCGAAATCTGCTCCTTACACTCTGCACAATGTGACAGGCTTGAGCCCAAAGGAACTTTGCGCGCTTGCATGCGGGCCAACTCATCATTGATTGATGCTTCAATCTGTTTACTAACAGCTCCATCTTTTGAACAACCGCCGACCATTTCATGTCTCCAAATTTTGCAAAAAACCACCTTGGCTCTTGTCTTGATCTTGATCTGATTTACGATGCAGTCAGCTAAAACCAAAGAGGCCGGCAATGCGTGTATTGGGGAAACGGATCAGACAACTCTAGCTTGTTCTCGCCATTGCCATGATCGCCTTCTTAATAATCGCGCCAGGCTACGTTGAAAAAACCGCAATAGCATCGTACCTCATGACCCATACCCAGTTTTGGCCACAGCCCAAGCGCTCCATGACACCCTTGTGATCGGCGATTGGCACGCCGATAGCCTGTTGTGGCAGCAGGACTTAGCCAAGCGTGGAACACGTGGTAAGGTCGACATTCCACACCTTATTGAAGGTGGGGTTGCCATTCAGGTGTTCACAGCCGTTACTAAAAGCCCGGCTGGTCAAAGCTATGACAGCAATTCCAGTGATGCCTTTGACAAAAGGCACCCCGCTTGCGATTGGGCAACTTTGGCCTATCCGCACATGGGGGTCGATCCTTGAGCGCGCCATGTACCAAGCAGAAAAACTACACCGCTTGGCCGATAGAATACCTGATAGATTGACCATTATTACATCCCTAGCGGACCTCGAAAACCATCTCACCGCCCGTGCGGCTGGCAGCACGGGCGTGGGCGGTATCCTTGGGATCGAGGGCGCACACCCCACTTGAGGGTGATCTTGCGAATATGGACAAAATCGAGTCTGCTGGCCACCGTGTCATCGGCCTACAGCACTTTTTTGACAACGAACTTAGTGGCTCGTTGCACGGCGAAAGCAACTTGGGGCTTACAGCGTTCGGACGTTCTGTTGTGGCTGAAATCGAAACGCGCGGCATGGTGCTTGACCTTGCTCACTCCTCACCGCAAGTGGCGGTTGATGTGCTCGCTATCACCTCTATGCCAATCATCGTTAGTCACACTGGCCTTCATGGGCACTGCCCAACTAAGCGCAACTTTACTGACGAGTTAATGGGGGAAATCGCTGCTTCTGGTGGCGTCTTAGGAATGGGCTACTGGGCTGAAGTCGCTTGCGGCAACATCTCACCATTTGGAATCGCACGCAAGATCAAAGCGGGCGTAGACGCAGTTGGCGTTGATCACGTATCGCTTGGCTCTGATTTTGATGGCTCTGTTGAAACCGCGTTTGACACATCAGAGCTTCCTGCACTGACCCACGCACTGCGAGAGGCCGAGCTGACAGATGCCGACATTCGCAAGGTCATGGGAGAAAACATGATCCGTGTTCTGCGATCTCGCCTAAAATAAAGCTCTACTCTGCCATTTGGAGATCAACTTGCTCTTCTTCATTGATCATAGCCTGTAATTGACGACGGAACCGCAACTGCCCTCCATCAATCTGCAGATCGATGTGCGGCGTGCGCTTATTACTCATGCCCTTTTGCACCTCATTGAGGACCGCACGATCCTCTTCAAAGGCGTGCTGCACATCCTCTGTCATCAACTGCGACAGTGCCGCATCATCTGGCCGAATATTGCGTAGTTGGAACCAGTAGTAACGTGTCTCGCCCTCAGTTGTAGGGGTCATAAAGTTGTAGCTGTCCATGATGAACACATCCTCATGCAGCGAACCATCAACGCCACCAGTTCCCGCAGGTGTAAACACCGCGCGGATCAACGCATGTGAGGGATAGCGCACCTCGTAATGCTGCAAACGGTCGCAATTTCCGGTAAAGCCGATGACCTTTTTGTAAAACGGGGCGGGTTCCACATCCATCATCCAGCGATGCACCATCACGCCATCCTCGTTCTTAGTCACCCGCAACGGAGCGTCCTTGGTCGCAGCTTGGCCAAAGCTGCCCGCATGCACCCATGCCACGTGGGTCGGGTCGAGCAGGTTGTCACACATCAACAGGTAATTGCATTCAAGCTCCATCGCGTCGCCGCGATTGATGCCCCAGTCTGGGTTATCGTAGTTTTCGATCTCGAAAATATCATGGGGGTCGGCCAAGGCGGGGTTGCCCATCCAAATCCATACCAACCCGTATTTTTCATGCAGGGGATAGGCGTGTACCTTGGCATTAGATGGAATGCGCCCTGTGCCCGGTGCCCAAACGCATTGGCCAGCGCAATCAAACGTAAGACCATGGTAGCCACATTCTACAGTATCGCCCTTGATACGCCCCTTTGACAACGGCAACTTACGGTGTGGACAGGCGTCCTCTAACCCGACAAATTCGCCAGTCTCCGTACGGAAGACGCAAATTTTTTCGCCCAAAACCATGATCTGCTGCAAATCTTGTGTGATCTCTTCAGCCCAAGCAGCCACATACCATGCGTTTTTCAGAAACATTTGCCGTTCTCCATTAGCTACTTGTGACTACACCGTTTTTAAGCGGCATCGTCCACAAAAAAGGCGCCAGTTGCCCAGCGCCTTTTCCTCAATTCTATTCCTAGCCAGCTTTAACCAAGGGCAGCGCTGCAACGTCCACAAACGCCTGCATGTGCATGTCCGCCAACATCTGGAAGGATTTTCCAGCAACGGCCACATTTGTCGCCCTCAGCCTTGGCAAAGACAACCGAAACACCCTCAACTTCTGGGATCGCAAAAGCGCCCGCTGGGGCCGCGCCTGTTTCCAGCTTCACTTGGCTGGTGATGCAAAGATCAGCAAAAGTTTCAGCGTTGGTGATAACCGCAGCCAGTTCTGGCGACAGATAAACGCTTGGGCATGCCTCAAGCGAGGAACCAATCACTTTTGCTGTGCGCTGTTCTTCGAGCGCACCTGTCACAACACGGCGCACGGCCCGCACGATGTCAGAGCGTGCTGCGAGCGAATCATTGCGCCACTCAGCTGGTGTTTCTGGGAAATCGACCAGGTGAACGGAACTTTCAGCGCCGTTACGTTCCAACCAAACCTCTTCCATCGTGAAGGGCAAGATCGGAGCGAGCCAAGTGGTGAGGCGCACGTATAGGTGATCCAGCACAGTCAAAGCTGCGTTTTGGCGATCAGAGGCACCATCGCAATACAACGCATCCTTGCGCACATCGAAGTAGAAGGATGACAGGTCTTGGGTCGCAAATTCAAAGATCGCGCGGAACACACCTTGGAAATCAAACTTGGCGTAACCCGCCCGCACGGTTTCATCCAGCACAACCATCTTGTGCATGATCAATTGCTCTAGCTCTGGCATGTCTTTAACATCCACAGCCTTGGACGCATCAAAATCAGCCAATGAACCCAGCATAAAGCGGATCGTGTTGCGCAGGCGCCGATAGCTGTCTGACACGCCTTTCAGGATTTCATTCCCGATGCGTTGATCGGCAGTGTAGTCCGTTTGGGCCACCCAAAGACGCAAAATGTCAGCGCCGTATTGCTTGATAATCGTTTCAGGCACGATGGTGTTGCCGATGGATTTGGACATCTTCATGCCCTTCTCATCCAGCGTAAACCCGTGGGTCACAACATTACGGTAAGGTGCGCGGCCAGTGGTGCCGACGGATTGCAACAAGGACGAGTGGAACCAACCGCGGTGTTGGTCGGTGCCTTCCATGTAGACATCAGCGATGCCATCTTCAGAACCATCTTCGCGGTCGCGCAAAACGAATGCGTGGGTTGAACCGGAGTCGAACCAAACATCCAAGATGTCGAACACTTGATCATAATCAACAGGGTTCACGATGCCATCAAGGAAGCGTTCTTTTGCGCCCTCTTCATACCATGCATCTGCACCCTCAACTTCAAACGCTTCCGCGATGCGCGCATTGACGTCAGCGTTGCGCAGAAGAAAATTGTCGTCAGTTGGCAAAACGCCCACCCGCGTAAAGCAAGTCAAGGGCACGCCCCATGCGCGTTGGCGCGACAACACCCAGTCAGGGCGTTGCTCCATCATCGCATGCAGGCGATTGCGCCCTGATTGTGGGGTCCATTTGACGTTATCGATTTCAGTCAACGCACGTTCGCGAATCGTTAGACCATGCGTGTCTTGCCCATCGCCCACGGCCTTATCAACTGCAGCAAACCACTGCGGTGTGTTGCGATAGATGATCGGAGCCTTAGAGCGCCATGAGTGTGGATAGCTGTGTTTGATCTTACCACGTGCCAAAAGGCCGCCAACTTCGACAAGCTTGTCGATGATCGTCTTGTTCGCATCGCCCTCGCCGCCTTTGCGGTTCAGAATGTACGTGCCACCAAAGAACGGCAGATCAGTGCGCAGGCCGCCATCGTCCATGACGTTATAGGTGATTACCTGCTGCAGCATATTAAGGTCGCGGTACAACTCGTATTCGTCCATCCCGTGGGATGGAGCGCAGTGCACGAAACCCGTACCTTCGGTGTTGGTGACGAACTCAGCCGCGCGGAAATCGCGTGCCTCGTCCCATTCGCCGTTTGAGCCCTCAGCACCTGCCAATGGATGGCTTAGAGTCAAATCTGCCAATTCATCCGCAGGAACGCCGCGTACGCGGGTCCATTGATTTTCCTCAAGACGGGCGCGTTTCATCACGTCTGCAGCCAAGTTGTCAGCCAACAAGAATTTGTCACCAACAGCTGTCCAGCTTTCTTCAGGTGTGCCGGTCACTTCATAAAGGCCGTATGCGATGTCTTGACCGTAAACGACGGCTTTGTTGGATGGGATGGTCCACGGGGTTGTGGTCCAGATCACAACATGCGCATCATTCAAATCATCAGCCGCATTGCTGACCTTGAACTTCACCCAGATCGTGAAGCTCTCTTTGTCGTGGTATTCGACTTCAGCCTCAGCCAATGCTGTTTTCTCGACAGGTGACCACATCACAGGTTTTGAACCTTGGTAAAGCGTGCCATTCATCAAAAACTTTTGGAACTCTTCAGCGATCACGCGCTCTGCGTGGAAGTCCATCGTCAGATATGGTTTTGCCCAATTGCCGTTGATGCCAAGACGCTTGAATTCTTCGCGCTGCACATCAACCCAGTCTGCGGCAAACTTTCGGCACTCACTGCGGAATTCGTTAACCGGAACGGCATCTTTGTTTTTGCCCTTCTTGCGGTACTTTTCTTCGATCTTCCATTCGATCGGCAAACCGTGGCAATCCCAACCAGGGATATAACGGGCATCAAAACCCATCATCTGGTGGGAACGCACAATCATGTCTTTGATCGTCTTATTCAGCGCGTGGCCGATGTGCAGATTGCCGTTTGCATAGGGCGGACCATCATGCAGCGTGAAAGGCTTGCGCCCCTCTTTTTCGCGCAAGCGATCATAGACGCCCATCTTTTCCCAACGTGCAAGCCACTCAGGCTCGCGTTTTGGCAGACCAGCCCGCATTGGGAAATCAGTCTTTGGCAGGTTCAATGTGGTTTTGTAGTCAGGTGTCTCGGCGCTCATTGTGTCGCGTCCTTCGGATCAAAATTTGGAAATGTCTGCTGGTCGGTGCGAGTGGCTCAAACACCTTAGCCCGGCGGCTCACTGTATCAGAGCGCCGGGGATATAATTCGTATAATGATCTGATCAATACAGCTCATACCCGCCTTATAGGCACGTGGGATAAGGCTCACAAGTGTCCATTCACCCCAACCACCGTGTTACTCTGGCTTTGGTTCAACCTGTTCTTGGGCCCAGCGATTGAGCTACGCCAATCCAGCCAGCGACAAACCAAGGACCAGTAATGAGAACACGCGCGCCAGTCCCTCAAGCCCCGAAACATCGATAAAGAACACCTTGGCAACTGCCGCACCAATCACAAACAAACCAACTTTGCGCATCATTACTGAACCTTTTGCCAAGGACTGATAAAACAGCCCGCCCCCAATCAGCAGTAAGGCGGATGAACACGATTTTGCCCAAACGGGCCAACCCCGTAACACCCAAACGAATGACGGGTTCAAAGAATGCCTCTGACACGGTGTCTTGAACTGTTTCGACACCTCGCAGCAAACCGTCCACAATCTTTGAACATACCCTCTTTGGGCCCCACTCGCCTATTACTGATCTGAACATAGGCAGGCACAGGGGATTGCCCAAGTCAAAAAGCCAAGATAGGGAATTCGAATGCCTAGATATGCCTTAAAAGTTGAATACCACGGTGCGCCCTTCTCTGGATGGCAACGCCAAAATGACCGTCCCTCAGTTCAGGGCGTCATTGAGGCTGCTTTGGCTAAATTAGAAAACCGGCCCCACACGATCGCTGCTGCAGGGCGTACTGATGCAGGGGTTCATGGCTTGGCCCAAGTGGCACATTGCGATTTGGACAAAGACTGGGAACCATTCCGCCTATCTGAGGCGCTTAATTTTCATATGAAACCAGCGCCTGTATCCATCGTGGACTGCGCACGGGTTGATGATGAATGGCATGCACGGTTCTCAGCGCTTGAGCGTCAGTACTTCTTCCGCCTAATGGTACGTCGCGCCCCTTGTGGGCATCAGGCGGGTCTTGTTTGGCAGGTCTCCAATCCTCTTGATATCGAAGCGATGCGTGAAGGCGCAGCCCACTTCATAGGTCAACATGACTTTACGACCTTCAGGTCCAGCATCTGTCAGGCCAAAAGCCCTGTTAAGAACCTCGATGTTTTAGACATTGAACAGGTCGAAACCCGTTGGGGCCCCGAAATGCACTTTCACGTCCAGGCGCGATCGTTTTTGCACAACCAAGTGCGCAGCATCGTGGGCACACTAGAGCGTGTGGGCGCAGGTACTTGGGGACCCGAGCGGGTTAAGGAAGCTTTAGAGGCGCGTGAGCGGTCCGCATGTGGCCCTGTGTCGCCACCATATGGGCTTTACCTTGCCAAAGTGGTCTATCCAGACGATCCGTTCGCTTAATCGTTGTCGTTCAATCCAGCGCCCGCGCCGCCGAGGCGCGATTGTTCAGTTTCTGGCACATAAGTTTTGGCGGCCAATGCCTGCCACTTTGCCATATTCTCATCTGAGATAAAAACGCGCGGTGGCCTGACTGGTTTGGCAAAAACGTCGATATATACAGCGATTTCACCTGTCGGCGTCTCAACCGATTTGTAGGGCAGTGAATCGATGTACCCAACCCAAAGCGCATCACCATTGGGGAGTATAACGGTGCCCTTACCCGCATCGGCCAAATAGCGTTGAATACAAATAGCGTGATCCCTAATTACGCCATTTGGCAAATCAGCAAGTGCAGCTTTCACCAAGTCCGCGCCTTCGTCAGAGGCAAGAGCCAATGCGGCAGCCTTAGCAAACCTTGCCGCATGCGCAACGCCAGCACCACTGCCACGCGCGGCTTTGGTCAGGACGCCCTCAACCTCAGTGAACGAATATCCGTTCATGCCTGAAACACCGGCAACCACCAATCGTCGGCACCTTTATCGAGCTCACCAATCAGCGGAGCCCCTTGGCACATGGTAATTCGTGTCCAACGATCAGATTTAGGATCAAACTTGGACGCCCCAAAGAACGACAACTTACAGCGCAACATATCGATTGGCAGACATCCAACGCCAACCAAGTTATCTTGGATTTCACCGTATTGATAACGCATGACTAACTGAGCCCGTTCAATGGCCAATCCATGGCCAGACACTTCGCGTGAGAAGTCCACCACCGATTGGTTTTGTAACGGCAACGCTTCGTAAAGCAACACAATTCTGCGCGCGATATCCAGTGGGCTTTCCAATTCTGAACCCGGCTCAAGATATCGGTCACCCAATCGCGGCTCTTGCTTGGCTTCGCTTACGTACCAAAATTGTTGGTGTTCAGTGGGGGCAGAGAAATCAATTTCCATCGCCCATGAAAAATACTGTTCAATCAGCACACGAAGGGTGTCTGTGTCTTTGATTACGCTCGAAAGTGGACCAATTGAGTCCCCCATCGTTTCGCAAAGGTCATCCACCAAATCCCCAAAGGGTTCGATCAATAGGGAGACCATCAACTCTTGCACATCTTCAGATCGCTGCGACATCACCGCCATAAGTTTATCCAGCGGATAAGCTTGGTTCAGATAAAGCTGAATTGAGGCTTCAACCCCAGTCCAATCAGTGCGCAACTTTTCAATGCGCCTTTGATGTTCCACATCCGGAACATCCCACTGTACCAAATGCTGTGTTGCGCGTTTGGCCAGCTCTAAAATACGTACCTTTTGAGGGGGTTGTAGCTCAGGGATCGCACGCACGCGGGCCAATGCCGTCTCACGGGCCAGCATCCAATTGTTCAATAAAACTGGGTGCGTTACCAAAAATGGTGCCATTCCCAGGCCAGTTGAATTGCCGACACCCAAATGGCGTTTGAGATGGTCATCCAGTGGCGCACCGCCGACATGTTCGGCCAAGTCATGGGTAAAATTACGGATCAACCAGACGGTCAGCATTTCTGCAGCAAATGGCCCTTCCAGTCCGGGACGGTCCGCAATAAGTCTGCGATCTGCAATCCCGAACTTTCCGTTGCCATAGACAGCCGTTGTACGCATCAGGTAGCCAACATTGCGGATCATATCTGTGTCAGGTTGCTGTCCTGCCTGCAGACGCTCGGTCACGTGCGAAAACAGGCGTACCGACTTGTTTGCACGGCTAAGGACCAGATCACGTTCCGTAAAACGCCCTGCTTCTTGTCGTGGAGCGTTGGCGGTTATGCGGTCCAGCTCCGCGGCATCGGGCACACCATCATATAGGACATATGCGCTGTCCCATGCTTCAGCGATCACGCGGTCAGTGCGCATTTCCGGCGGTAAGTCCGTTGAGATGGCAACAAGGCTGTAAGTGTGCCCACCAAAATCTAAGCTATAAACCGCACGACCAAACCCATCATCTGACATTTCCCAAACAGGACGGGTCACCTTGACCTTTTCGGCCGCAAGGCGACGCATCAAGCTACGTAAGAAAGACAAGCGTGAAGGAAACATCGACCCCATGCGCGACAAACGCATCACTAGTGATGGCGAGCGCAGCAACGCTGGTGTGGGGGCGACGAAAGCGTTCATTTGCCAGGACCAAAGCTGGTTTCGTAAAAGCGCAGCCAGTTTTCACCCATCACGCCGTCCACTTCATTCTGGTCCATACCAACAGCGATCAAACCTTTGGCAATGTTATCAAAATCGCGGTTATCATTGAACCATATTGGCATCGTTGGGAAACCAGCATTGTTCGCCGACCCTTCACCATAATCGATTACCTTCGACCAGCGACCAACCCGCATCCACTCCACAATACTATCAGGTTGGTCCTGACACAGGTCAGTCCCAATACCTAGATTCTCAGCGCCATAGCGCAATGCGGCTTCAGCTATCATCCGGCAAAAACTATCCAAGGTGCAGGCAGTTCCACCCGCCAAGTGGTGCGGGTATACTGAAAAACCTAGCATGCCGCCTTTGTCCGTCAAGGCACGTAAAACCTCATCGGACTTGTTACGCAACGCAGGATGCCACCAATCTGGATTGGCGTGGGTGATCGCGATCGGGCGGGTAGAATGCTCAATCGCCTCTAAGGTGGAGCGATCCGCAGAGTGCGACATGTCAATGACCATGCCAACTCGGTTCATTTCAGTCACCACCTGCTTGCCCATTCGGGTCAGGCCAGTATCGGCATCCTCATAACACCCAGTCGCCAGCAGTGACTGATTGTTATAAGTGAGTTGCATGAAACGAATACCAAGTTGATGGCAAATTTCCACCAACCCAATATCGTCTTCAATCGGGCTAGGGTTCTGAAACCCAAAGAAAATTGCGGTGCGCCCAGTCTCTTGCGCCAAACGAACGTCTGCCGCTGTGGTCCCTTTGAAGATCAGATCGCCATGCACCTCGAACCAACGGTTCCACTGCTCAAGGTTCAGGATCATCTCACGAAAACTCTCGTGATATGCGATCGTCACATGCACTGCGTCCACGCCCCCTGCCCGCATTTGTTCGAAAACCTTAGGCGAGAAGTTGGCGTATTGCAGATTATCAATAAGGAGCGGTTTTGCGGACATTACATTGGTGTCCCTGATGAAATATACGCTGTCTTTACAACAGTGTAAAACTCAGCTGCATAAGACCCTTGTTCGCGCGGACCGTATGAACTGTCTCCACGACCACCAAATGGCACATGATAGTCTGTACCGGCCGTTGCAAGGTTCACCATGACGCAACCGGATTTCGCATTGCGACGGAAGTGCGTAGCGCGTGCGAGGTTCTGGGTCATAATACCAGCAGTCAAACCAAAGTTTGTATCATTCAAAGTTGTCAGTGCCTCATCGTAGCTATCGACCTTGATGATAGCAGTCAGCGGGGCAAACATTTCTTCGCGGTTGATGCGCATATCATTGTTTGAATTGATGAAAAGTCCCGGAGCCATGTAATACCCCTCAGTCGGCATTTCCATACGTTGGCCGCCGCAAAGCAGTTCCGCACCCTCGGATTTACCCAACTCTACGTAGGCCATGTTTTCCATCAGTTGTTGTTGGCTCACAACTGGGCCAATCTGTGTACCAGCCTCAAGTGCGTGCCCAACCTTCATTGCTTCAGTTGCGACCAATAATTTTGAAACGAATTCATCGTGAACGGCTGAGTGTACGATAAGGCGGGAAGATGCTGTGCATTTCTGACCTGTGCCCCCAAACGCGCCGCCTGCAGCCATTGCCACAGCCAGATCGATGTCTGCGTCATCCATAACCGCCAGCGCGTTTTTAGAACCCATTTCCATCTGAATTTTAGTAAGATTTTCGATGGCTGCACGTGCAATGCCTTTACCAACAGGCACAGAACCCGTGAAGGAAATACCGTCAACTTTCGGGCTTTCAACAAGGCGTTGACCCACTTCAGAACCAGCACCCATTACCAATGAAAACAACCCCTTAGGGATATCTTGCTTCGCAATAATTTCTGTCAATGCAACCGCAGATGCAGGTGTTGCATTTGCAGGTTTCCATACAACTGCGTTGCCATAACAAAGGGCTGGAGCGATCTTCCAAGAGGCCGTGGCTGTTGGGAAGTTCCATGGTGAGATAATGCCCACAACACCCAGTGCTTCGCGCCGCACATCGATCTCGATGTTTTCGCGTGTGCTGTCTGCTGTGTCACCCATTTGGCGAAGGGATTCAGCAGCGTAGTACGTGAAGAATTGGCCGGCACGGTAAACTTCGCCTTTGCCCTCTGCCAGCGGTTTGCCCTCTTCGCGGGAAAGCAATGTACCCAACTCTTCGGCGCGGGCCATCATCTCAGTGCCGATGGACATCAAGACATTGTATTTCTTTTCGATTCCCGTGGCGGCCCATTCGGCTTGAGCGACGCGCGCTTGATCCAGGGCTTGCTCAAGCTGATCAGCGGTTGCTTGGGCATAAAATCCAACAATATCAGATAGATCAGAGGGGTTACGGTTTTCAATTTCAGAACCGCCAGCGACCCATTCACCTGCAATATAGTTCTTGTATGATTGTGTCATCTGCACGCCTAACTGTTGGAAATTTTCTATATTTTGCGCCACAAACTACCTTCAATCAATCGCAATTAACTGAATAATATTTCAGTTTTTCTTAAGTTTGTTCAGGAAGGATTTCACCGCGGGCGTCAGCTCACTTGCTGGCAACGAAGCAATCCCAACTTTACGTATTTCATTGATATTAAACAGCTTAAGAAAAACCAGATCGTTATATGTCGACGGCAAAGCCTGTTCTGGCAACACTGTTATCCCTACGCCTGCATTCACCAGCGCCAACAGCGAGATCGTAGTAGATGCCATGATCAACGAACCCTCTAAAATTGGTGCAAATTCAGGGTCTTGGACCATCGAACATGACCCATTTGCAATGAAACGATGGGGCGCAACATCGCCCCAAGCGAGTTGATCCCAGTCTTTGGCAAGGGGATGATCATGGCGGCAGACAACACCAAATCTGTCTCTAAACACTTCAAAATGCTCAAAATTATTAGTATCTGGAATAGTACCAATCCCGATATCCGCCTGATCTTCGTACAAGGCATGCAACACATCAGCCGAGGACATATCGCGCACGTCCAACCGCACCGCAGGATGGGATGTAGCGAAGCGTTCTATGACCGGTGGTAGAATTGTGTTGGCCGCTGAAGGCGTTGCCGCAATACGCACCAATCCCGCTTGGGACCGTGCCAATGCGTTGATCATCGAGACGGATTTATCAAAGTGAATCAACTCCCTACGCGCTTCCACGTGGATCATTTCGCCCAACGCAGTTAAGCGAGATTTTCGCCCTGCTTCAAACAAAGGCGCGCCGATGTGGTCCTCAAATTGTTTAAGCATCATAGAAACGGCCGAAGGGGTGCGCCCCAGTTCTTTGGCCGCTTGCATAAGGTTTCCATTGTCCACGACAGCATGGAAGCAACGCAGCATTTCGACTTTGATCACCATAGGTTGTCCTGAAGTTCGGCCAGTTAACTTCAGGTTATCTGAAGTTATGAGGCGAGTCAAAACAGGCGTTTTGCAGCGTTAACGCCCCGTGCAGGCCCAAAATCAACGCAAATTGCACAGTTTCCCTCCCTAACTGAGCAGTCTATTCTGACAAATTCAAAAGTATACTCCTCTTAAGCGTGTAATTGCGCAGGACAGGGCCAAATCTGTACGGCTTTGACCGCCCATTTCGACTTTGAGAATTTACGAATTGTTAAGGCATCTCCGAGCCTGAACTTTATTTAACATCCAGTGAATATCTGAGGTTTCAGAAATCAAGCAGCCGCACTTTTTTACGCTGACGCATTTGGTGGGCTGTTAGGCCATATTCGCTGCGCAGTGCCACCGACATCGTGCTGGTCGAGCCAAAGCCAGATGCCAATGCAACCTCCACCAAGGGCAGTAGCGTTTCTTCAACCAAGGATCGCGCATGTTTGATCCGCAGCACCTTATAGAACCGTGCAGGGGACTCATCGAACACTTCGCGAAACACGCGCTCAAGCTGTCGCGTGGAAACGCCGGCTTGTTTGGTTATCTCTGTCATGGGCAGCGGTTCTGAAATGCTATTTTCCATAATAGAGATGACATCACGCATTCGACTGTCAAACAGGCTGGGGCTGTCAGAAATTTTCTTGGGCTGTTCTGCCGTGCTTTTACGCAAGGTGTTCAGCAACAGCCGGTTCCCCAATTCTGCAATCGCTGGTGCCGAAAGATAGGACGCGATCAGACCAATGATCAGGTCGGTTGTCGCCCCCACCCCTGCGGCCGTGATGATGCCACCAGAGCTTTCGGACAGGCGCGCAGATAGATTGGGGTAATAACCTGTTTCATTGAGCAGCTCGATGTCGCGCCAATGGGTGGTGATCCGCCCCTCTAACCGTTGGGATGATCGGATGTAGGCCGTTGCCGCGTCTGACAGCAATACAACGCTGAGCCCTTGGCGCTGCATCATACGAAGGCGTACCAACCAACTGGCAGCGTCAACACGGGTTCCACCAATCACAACCATTAGATCGGAAAACCCGTGGTCTGGAATGGCGGGCTCTGCACGAACGATCATACCATTGGCCGATGTAACCATGCCCGGTTGATTAGAGGTGAACCGCCACTCAAAAGGTGCGTTGGGGTGGATGTCATTGGCCAGTGACAATGTGCGGATGATGCATCCTAGTTCAAATTCATCGAACCCCTTCTCTACAAACAATTCAAACGCCAGCCGCGTACGATTGGTATCAGCGGCTTTGCGATCGTTGGTGTTCATGTCAGTCGGGTCAGTCAAATCGGTGCTCGATTTCTGTGCGTGAGGCGGGTTTGGACGTATTCATGCAGCAATTAGGCAGAGCCTGTTATCGCTTTTCAGTAAGTATAGCGCATTTGATGCTGCCTGTTGGTTGATTAAATGGACTTGAGGCAACATCTACCAATGGTAACCGTCATTACTGTCCATCTGGCAACTTGACTTCACGGTGCTTGCGCACAATTAACGAGTGGTAGGGTTTCAGGCACGGTATTGGGCTTCAACTCCTTGAATTGATAAAAGACTGGAATAATCTTGACCCCTGTTACTCTTCAATTTGTACTGCTTCTTGGTGGGCTGATCGGTGTCGTTGTTTGTGCGAAGATATTCCTAAATGGCGCTGTTGGCGCTGCTCAACGGTTTGGCATTCCAGAATTTATCGTTGGTAGCATTATCGTCGCAATCGGTACCAGCGCGCCAGAACTGGCGATCAACGTCGCGGCTAGCCTACAATCGGCCGGTGACGTCATCGCATCCAACATTGTTGGTAGTAATATTGTTAACCTTGGCCTTGGTATTGGTTTGGCTGGTTTGCTGGTCAAATATCAGTGCCCCTCCATGGCCTACCTAAAGGCTGCAGTGATTGGCCTACTTGGCACAGTGTTTTTGCTGCTTGTCACTCTGATCTCTGGCCCCTCCCTTGAGGTGGCGATCTTCGGTCGCACTGTGGCTATAGTTCTATTTGCAGGATTTGTCGGTTTCACCGTTTGGACACTGCGCAATCCTGATTGCGAAGATGACGAAGAAGACCTTTCCAGCATCAGCCAATCCATGTCGATTATCATTCCCTGTTTGATCGTAGGTGCCATCGGCATGAGCTTTTTTGCAAATATTACAGTCATAAATGCGGTCGATGTCGCAGCGGCGTTAGGTATTCCCGACGTCGTCATTGGCGCAACTATCATCGCAGCCGGCGGCAGCCTTCCCGAGGTAGTCTCGTGCATTGAGGCGGCCCGCATGAAGCGTTCAAACATTGTTATTGGCAATATCGTGGGCAGTCAGATCTTTAACATCTTTGGGATCTTAGGTATTTCAGGTCTCGTTGCCTCCTTTGAGTATTCCCGCGGCATCGCAATTGATATCGGCTTCTTGTTGGTGATGACGGTAATCTGGTTGGCTTCTTTCAAAATCGCCTCTGTGCGCCGTGTTGTCGGCCCAGCGCTGCTGGGGACATATCTGATGTATGCCTGCTATTTGGTCTGGTTGGCCTTGGCGGGTTAAACCACTTAGCATTCTAGACATGAAAAAGCGGCGCGTTGAATAAGATCAACGCGCCGCTTTTGTGTGTGGTGCAGGGCGAGGTTGCCCCCGCCCGCTATTGTTTAGACCAGATCGAAGCGATCAAGATTCATTACCTTGGTCCATGCATCTGCAAAGGTCTGCGCGAAGGCTGCATCTGCATCGCTTTGTGCGAATGCTTCTGACAAGGCGCGCAGTTGTGAGTTGGAACCAAAGACCAGATCGACACGTGTGCCCATCCATTTCACTTCGCCACCAGCAACGCCTTCAAACGCGTTGTTGTGATCGGCAGCTGGTGACCAGCTTACGCCCATATCAACGATATTCTTGAAGAAATCAGTGCTAAGCGCTTCGGCTTCATCCGTGAAGGCACCGCTGATTGTGCGCAGGCCACCAACAAGCGCAGTCATCTCTGGCGCTGTGAGCGTCAAAAGCTGTGCTTTGTCGACAAGCAGTTCTTCAGCAGAAACTGCGAACTCTTTTTTCAGGTAGTTGCGGAAACCGTCGGCGATTGGCTCAAGAACCGCGAAGCCTTCAACATCGGTTTGCTCTTGGGTCGCATCAACACGGCCTGTGGTGATTGCAGCGTTGACCGCGTGGCCACCGTTTTTTGCCGCTTGTTCAACAGCTGCAGAACCCGCGATAACGATCAAGTCGGCCAAGGACACTTTGATACCTGATGCGGATTGGATCGAGCGCAGGCCATCAAGCACTTTTGCAAGTTGCTCTGGGTTGTTGGCTTCCCAATCCTTTTGCGGGGCCAATGCTATACGCGCACCGTTTGCGCCGCCGCGGTGATCGGAACCCCGGTAGGATGAGGCAGACGCCCATGCGGTTTCAACCAGCGCAGCAATGCTAAGGTCAGATGCTAGAACAACAGCTTTCAAAGAAGCCACATCTGCATCGGACAAAGCAGCAGCACCCGTTGGAAGCGGATCTTGCCATAGCAATTCCTCAGCAGGCACGTCTGGGCCAAGGTAACGTACTTTTGGTCCCATATCGCGGTGGATCAGTTTGAACCATGCGCGGGCATATGCATCGTGGAACTTGTCCGGGTTCGCGTAGAAGTCACGTGAAATCGGTTCGTAAATCGCATCCATGCGCAACGCCATGTCGGCGGTAGTCATCATCGGGGCGTGGCTGCGGGATGGGTCGTGGGCATCTGGCACAGTGCCTTCAGCGCCGATGGCGGTCCATTGCTGGGCACCTGCGGGGCTTTTTGTCAGCTCCCATTCCCAACCGAATAGTGTTTCGAAGTAGGAATTATCCCATTGTGTCGGTGTTGGCGTCCATGCGCCTTCAATTCCAGACGTCGTTGTGTGAACGCCTTTGCCATCGCCAAAGCTGTTTTTCCAACCAAAGCCCATTTGCTCAATCGGTGCACCTTCAGGCTCTGCACCAACAAGGGATGGATCGCCAGCGCCATGGCCTTTGCCAAAGGTGTGACCACCTGCAACCAATGCCACAGTCTCTGCGTCATCCATACCCATACGCGCAAATGTTTCGCGAATATCAACACCAGACAATACTGGATCAGGGTTGCCGTTTGGCCCCTCTGGGTTCACATAAATTAGGCCCATTTGCACAGCAGCCAATGGGTTTTCTAGATCCCGGTCGCCAGTATAGCGTTTGTCGTCCAACCATACATCTTCAACGCCCCAATAGACGTCTTCTTCTGGCTCCCACGTATCAGCGCGGCCAAAGCCAAAGCCGAAGGATTTGAAACCCATGGTTTCCATGCCGACGTTGCCTGCCAATACAAACAGGTCAGCCCAAGAAATAGCATTGCCGTATTTCTGTTTCATTGGCCAAAGCAAACGACGACCTTTGTCAAGGTTGCCATTGTCAGGCCAGCTGTTGAGTGGCGCAAAACGTTGCTGGCCAGTGCCTGCACCGCCACGGCCATCGCCTGTGCGGTAGGTGCCAGCAGCGTGCCATGAAAGGCGCACAAAGAATGGACCATAGTGACCGTAGTCAGCAGGCCACCACTCTTGGCTGTCCGTCATCAACGCAGCCAAGTCAGCCTTCAGCGCTGCAACGTCCAATGTCTCAAAGGATTTCGCGTAATCAACTTTACCACCGAACGGATCAGTTTGATCTGTGTTCTGGTTAAGGATCTTAAGGTTCAATTGATTTGGCCACCAATCACGGTTACCACGTACTTCGTTCGTTGCGTGAATGCTTCCGCCGTGCATGACTGGGCACTTGCCGATATCGTTTCCGTCCATTGTCACTCTCCAAGATTGGGCTGCTTTGAGACCCGTTTATCAGATTCGTTTGCCACATTTAATTCGTAAACGCCGTTCGTCATGCGAAATATTGAAATTCTCATTTTTTTCTGATTTTCGCCGATCAATTATGTGGTTCAGCGGGGATGTTTTCGGGCGTTACAACCTGAATGTTTGAAATGGGTGTAAGCAGAATACCATTCAAGAGTTTGTGATAATGCAAGAATGCCTGAAAGACGTTTTCCAGATCGATGCGCAGGTCATGGTGCAAGACAAAGCTGATGCGCCCTGCCTCAATAAGCGCCAGATTGTCCTTGTCCAAATCATGGGCGATGTAGATGTCCGGCGTGATCTTGTTTTGCTCAAGCACATCCAGGATCGTGATGTTGCCCCCACCCATCGAATAGACCGCGCATAGATAACTCAAATGCCCAACGGCTTTTCCCATCAGCCGTGCCGTTTCGTGATGCACACCCTGTCCCCCTGTCACATCAACGATGCGCAAATTTGGGGCGTGGTGGCTAAGGGTCTTTATAAACTCTGCCTCACGCTCTTCCTCACCCAAGAACAAATCGTTGCTGCGCGACGTCAGAACAGTGCCATCCATCGTTCGCAGGGACTTGACGATCAAATAAGCCGCGGTACGCCCGGCACTTTTGTTATCCAACCCCACATAGGCGATCCGGTTCGTGCCTGTCAGGTCGGTGACCAATGTGACAACTGGGATGCCAGCCTTCGTCAACCGATCCACAGCCGCCGGGATAGATGGCAGATCGCGTACCTTTAAGCAGACACCCTGACTGCCCCGTTTCAGGATGCGCGCAAGTGTCGATAACACCTCTGCCTCGCTCATTTCAGCCTGTAAAACAAAGCGGGGGCGGCAAACGGCGGTGCCGATCTTGGGCAACACTTGTTCAGCGGCTTGTCGAACCTCACGACTAAAGCGGTCTGGTGCCTCAATCACAAAGTCAAAGAACATGCGCCGGCCACGCGCGGCCAATTGGGTTTCTTGGCCTTCAAGTTCAGAGATTGCCCGCTCAACCCGTGCCTTGGTTTGAGGGCTGACATTGGGGCGATCATTGATCACGCGATCAATCGTTGCGGTACTTAGACCCGATTGCTGTGCAATTTCTTTGAGGGGGAAGCGATGGGTCATTGGTGTATTATTGAGGTGTTTTAACTCACCAATCAACATCAATCTGAGGCAACTTATGGAAAGACATGAACGGAGAAACACCATGACACCCATGATTGAGCCAGACACTGGCTTCTTTGATCCCGAAGCCTGCGACCTATCCATGTTTGAAGCGTTGATTGACCAAACAACTGACTTGGTCAGTTTGCCCCATGCGGCTGAGGTTCAGCACAATGTGCCGATCTATGACGTTGCCGCGTTGCGCGATGCGTTGAACGTCAAAGGCACCCGCCGCCAGATCATGGCCGAATGGGCGCATGTTTTAAAATCAGGCGCAGGCATTATCGTGTTGCGCGGTGCGTATGCGGATACGGCAGTTTTGGATGACGCCACCGCAGTTTATGAAAGAATTATAGCGGCAGAGAAAAAGGCAAATGGCGGCGGTGGTGATCACTTTGCCGCGGCGGGATCGAATGACCGCATTTGGAATTCCCTGCAAAAGCTTTGCGAAACAGCACCAGAGGTGTTCCTGCACTATTTTGCCAATACGGCCATCGCAGCAGCATCTGAGGCATGGTTGGGACCAAACTATCAGATGACGGCGCAAATCAACTTGGTTCACCCAGGTGGTGGCGCGCAACTGGCCCACCGTGATTATCATTTGGGGTTTCAGACAGCAGACATCAGCGCGGATTACCCGACCCATGTGCATGACCTATCTCCTGCTTTGACGCTTCAAGGGGCTGTGGCGCATTGTGATATGCCGGTTGAGAGTGGTCCAACCAAACTGCTGCCGTTCTCACAGCTGTACCGTGCGGGATATACCGCGTGGCGGCGTGATGATTTCAGAACCTCATTTGAGGAACGCTATATCCAACTGCCCTTGGCCAAGGGCGACGCGCTATTCTTTAATCCAGCGGTTTTTCACGCGGCTGGGGCCAATACGAGTCCAGATATCCACCGTATGGCCAACCTGCTACAGGTCTCGTCTGCATTTGGGCGCGCAATGGAAACCTGCAACCGTCAAAAAATGTGCAACCTGTTGTATCCAATTGCGAAAGAGGCACAGCGCACGGCAACACTAAATCCACATGAAATGGCCGCAGCCATCGCGTCATCGGCTGAGGGGTATTCATTCCCCACCAACTTGGACCGCGATCCACCCAAAGGGGGGCTTGCGCCTGAGACGCAAGCCGCGTTCTTTACCCGTGCTTTGGACGCGGGGATGGGTGCGGATGATTTTGCCTCCCACCTCGAAACGATGCGCCTAAACCATCAGGCATAAAAAAACGCCCCATGTTTAGTGGGGCGTCCTTTCGTCTGTCATTGTCTGCTGACGTTTACTTCAAAGCAGCGTCCGTAATTGCATGTGTCCATGCGCCTTCTGGAGTAGCAGAGATCACCGGATCAGAGCCACCAGACAGCAATGTTGCAACCGTGCGATCAAAATCAGCCACATCCAACGCGCCATTTGAACCAGCTGTTAGTTTGGCAATTTCGCCCATCATGCGGATTTGGGCCGCTTCATTCTGTGCACCCGTTTCATCATTGTCCATGATAATGCCAGCCGCTTCTTCTGCATTGGCTTCAGCGTACTTCCAGCCCTCCATGGAAGCGCGCACAAAGCGCACCATTTTGTCCACAAACACCGGATCATCAAGGTTGTCTTCAAGAACGTAGATACCATCCTCAAGTGTCGCAACGCCTTGCTCTTCGTATTTGAACGTCACCAACTCATCCGGGTTCACGCCCGCATCAATCACCTGACCATATTCGTTGTATGTCATGGTTGAGATACAATCTGCTTCACGGTTCAGAAGTGGATCAACGTTAAAGCCTTGCTTCAAAACAGTGACGCCATCATCTCCACCCTCTGTTGAAATACCAGCTTGGCTCATCCAGCTTAGGAACGGATATTCGTTGCCAAAGAACCAAACGCCAATTGTTTTGCCGCGAAAGTCTTCAACACTGGTGATGCCAGTATCTTTCCAACATGTCAGCATCAAGCCAGATGTTTTGAACGGCTGCGCGATATTCACAACTGGCAGACCTTTTTCACGAGCAGCCAATGCGGAAGGCATCCAGTTCAGCATCGCATCCGCGCCGCCACCAGCAAGAACCTGTGGCGGGGCAATGTCAGGGCCACCCGCCAATACAGTCACATCCAATCCTTCGGCCTCATAAAACCCTTTGTCCAAGGCAACGTAGTAGCCAGCAAATTGAGCTTGAGTGACCCACTGCAATTGCAAGGTAACGGAGTTCGCGTGACCGTCAGCAATGGCAGACGTGCCACCTAGCCCTGCCACAACAGCGGCAGCAATAATCATATTCTTCATCGTTTAGACCTCCAAGTCTTTGGTTTTGCTACAATCTTCATTGGACTGTCAGCGTTGTGAGGGGTGCCAAAAGGTAACCCCCTTTTCGATTAGTGTGACGATACCGTAAAACGCTGACCCCGCGATTGCGGCGATAACGATCTCTGCCCAGACCATGTCCAACGCAAGTTGGCCAAAGCTGGTGGAAATACGAAACCCCATCCCAACGGTTGGGGAGCCAAAGAATTCAGCTACGATTGCGCCAATCAAAGCCAGTGTTGTTGCGATTTTTAGGCCATTAAAAATGAACGGCATCGCAGCAGGAATGCGCAGCTTGAACAACGTGGGCCAATAGCCAGCGCCATAGGTGCGCATCAGGTCACGCTGCATCGACGTTGTATCGCGCAGACCTGCAACAGCGTTTACCAAGATTGGAAAGAACACCATCACGGCGACAACAGCCGCTTTGGATTCCCAATCACTGCCGAACCATTTGACGAAGATCGGGGCGATCCCAACGATGGGCAAAGCCGCCATAAAGCTACCAACTGGTAGGACACCTCGCGTTAGGAACTCAGATCGATCTGCAAGCACTGCGATGGCAAAAGCCGCCAAGCCGCCAATAATATACCCCGTCAATGCACCCTTAATGATAGTCTGGAAGAAGTCGGCCCAAAGCCGAGGTACTTCATTCGCCATACGCACAATAATGTCAGAGGGGCGCGGCAAAAACACAGGGTTCACTTCAAACCCGATCACAAAGCACTCCCACACCAGCAGGATGGTCAGCCCAAAGATAAGCGGAATGCCAATATTCATGGCCCAGTGATCTGATAACTTACCGTTTGCCAAATATACATTCAGCAACCAGCCTAAGGCCCAAATGGCAAATCCGGCGATTACATACATCATGCCAGTTTCATCCCCATTTTGCGCAGCGTGCCCCGTTCAATCAGGGATATGATCCCAACCAATGCAGCCGCTGTGAGGGCCGCTGCAAATAGAGCGGCCCACGACAGGATCGGCTGACCGTATTGATCACCAACCAACATACGCGCGCCGAACCCTGCCTTTGCCCCTGTGGGCAATTCTGCGACTATTGTCCCGATCAAGGATGCGGATATTCCAATTTTGAGCGAGGCAAACAAGTACGGCGTGGAGGATGGCAAGCGAAGCTTCCAGAACCCCTGATTGTTGTTGGTGCTGTAGGTGCGCAATAGATCCAGCTGCATGTGGTCAGGGCTGCGCAGCCCTTTGACCATGCCAACAACCACAGGGAAGAACGACAGATAAGCCGCGATAACCGATTTGGGCAAAACACCGTGAACACCTGCCGCGCCAAGAACCACAATGATCATCGGGGCCAGTGCAAGGATCGGAATAGTCTGGCTGACAATCGCCCACGGCATGACCGATTTGTCCATAACACGGCTAAAGACAATGCCAACAGCCAGTAACACACCAAGGAAGGTACCAATCACAAAGCCCAGCAAAGTTGGAGCTAAAGTGACCCAACCATGATAAACAAGACTGCGCTTCGAGGTGATCTTTTTCCCGAAAATGGTGTTAAACATCTCTGCCGCAACTTGATGCGGGGACGGTAGATTAGGGCGTTTCCCAAAATAGGTCAGTGGGACCAGATGTGGGTTTTTCAGCGCAAGGACAAATCCCGACACCTCTTTGCGCGCGATCGGGGTATCGGGCATTACAAGCGCACCGTCACGCTGCGCTTGATCTGCAGTCAGATGCACATTCATCGGGACAACAGCCACGACCCAGATCAACAGAACAGCGGCAATAACGGTAAGAACAGGCAAAATTGACTTCACGTAATCCGCCCTTTGTTGATGATTGACTTAGACATGAGCATGCCCTGCCCGCAGCCCATCGCGCACCCGCTGGGCAATGGCGATGAATTCAGGACTGTCGCGAATTTCTAACGGCCGTTCCTTTGGCAATGTGCTTTCGATCACGTCCGAAATGCGGCCTGGTCGTGGGCTCATCACCACAATCTTGGTCGATAGATAGACCGCCTCGGGGATGGAGTGTGTCACAAACCCAATCGTCTTTTGCGTCCGCGCCCACAACTGCAACAGCTGTTCGTTCAAGTGATCGCGCACGATTTCATCAAGCGCGCCAAACGGTTCATCCATCAGCAAGATGTCAGCGTCAAAGGCAAGTGCGCGCGCGATGCTGGCCCGTTGCTGCATCCCACCAGACAGTTGCCACGGGAATTTCTTATCAAACCCAGAGAGGTCTACCAAATCCAGAACGCGGTCCACACGCTCTGACATTTCAGATTTGGAAAAGCCCATGATCTCAAGCGGAAGGCGAATATTGCCGCCGATTGTGCGCCACTGATACAGTCCGGCCGCCTGAAACACATAGCCATAGGCCCGCGCGCGCCGCGCCTCATCCGGCGTCATTCTGTTTACGTAAATCTCACCCGACGTCGGGGCTTCAAGCCCTGCAATACAGCGCAGAAATGTGGTCTTGCCGCAGCCCGATGGCCCGATAAAGCTGACGAAATCACCCTTGTTGATCTCAAGGTTCACGTCCTGCAGCGCATGCACAGGACCGTCATTGGTTTCAAACGTTAGGTGAAGCCCTTTGGCTTCGATGGTTGGGTTTTGCGTCATGGGGCGTCCTGCAAATGGAGCAACGAAATTTTGATCAAAGCATCAAACTCCACTGGCCGGAATGCCTGTGCGTTCAACTGGACGCGGGGACGTCAATGCTTTCCAAGAGGACAGTGCTTTGTTCGTGGCTGTGTTGCCAGCACGTTTCACAAATTTGCCATGCCCCTCTTGTGTGCGCATTTCCCCATCATAGACGGCAACATGGCCTCGGGTCAGGGTGAAGCGCGGCAAGCCTTTGACCTTTTTACCCTCGAACACATTGTAATCAATAGAAGATTGCTGTGTGCTTGCTGCAATCGTCTTCTCTTTTTCGGGATCCCAAACAACGATATCAGCGTCAGCCCCAACAAGGATTGCGCCCTTGCGTGGATAGCAATTGAGGATTTTTGCGATGTTTGTCGATGTCACAGCCACGAATTCATTGGGCGTCAAACGACCCGTCGCAACGCCGTGGGTCCACAGCATCGGCATACGATCTTCCAAACCGCCCGTACCATTCGGGATCTTGGTAAAGTCACCCAAACCGAACCGTTTTTGTTCTGTCGAAAACGCACAGTGATCAGTTGCCACAACACTAAGGGAGCCAGACTGAAGGCCTGCCCAAAGGCTGTCTTGGTGTTGTTTGTTGCGAAATGGCGGGGACATGACGCGACGTGCGGCGTGGTCCCAATCTTTGTTAAAGTACTCGCTTTCGTCCAGCGTCAGGTGCTGGATCAATGGTTCACCCCAAACCCGCTTGCCCTGTTGACGGGCACGGCGGATCGCCTCGTGGGATTCTTCACAAGACGTGTGCACCACATAAAGCGGCACACCTGCCATATCGGCGATCATGATCGCGCGGTTAGTGGCTTCGCCCTCAACTTGTGGAGGGCGCGAATATGCGTGCGCTTCTGGCCCTGTGTTGCCCTCTGCCAATAACTTGGCGGATAGTTCAGCCACAACATCACCGTTTTCGGCATGAACCATCGCGATACCACCCAATTCAGACAGGCGATTGAAGCTGGCGAACAATTCATCATCGTTTACCATCAAGGCACCTTTATAGGCCAAGAAATGCTTGAACGTGTTGATACCACGTTCTTTAATCACGCTCTCCATCTCGTCGAACACCTGTTCGCCCCACCATGTCACAGCCATGTGAAAGGAATAGTCGCAGTTGGCGCGGGTTGATTTGTTATCCCACATTTTTAATGCGTCATGCAGCCCTTGACCCGGGCTGGGCAGCGCAAAATCGATGACCATCGTCGTGCCACCAGCCAATGCAGCGCGGGTGCCACTTTCGAAATCATCCGTAGAATATGTACCCATGAACGGCATCTCAAGATGGGTATGGGGATCAATACCACCGGGCATGACATAGCAATCTGTGGCGTCCAATTCGTCAGTGCCAGAAAGGTTTTGACCGATCTCGATGATCTTCCCATCATCAATCAAAACGTCCGCTTTGTAAGTTAAATCATGAGTGACGATTGTACCGTTCTTGATGACTGTGCTCATGGTAATCTCCCTGTCTATTGGTATCTTCGATGGGGCTTAGGTTGTGATTATTGCTGTCTCCAAAACAGCGTGCAGCAGTACGTCTGTGCCCGCGGCAGCCCATTCCTGGCTGATTTCTTCGGCCTCGTTGTGGCTTAGGCCATCCACGCAAGGGCACATGATCATGGCGGTTGGCGCGACCTTATTGATCCAGCAGGCATCGTGCCCCGCACCTGAAATCAGGTTCATGTGGCTGTACCCTAAACGCTCAGCGGCGCTGCGCACGGCCTGAACACATGTTTCGTCAAAGGCCACGGGATCAAACCCACCGACCTTTTCAAACTCAATCTCCATCCCCATCGCGTCACAGATCGCCTGTGCCTCAACGCGCAAACGCGCCTCCATGTCAGTGATCACAGCCAAATCAGGAGAGCGGAAATCGATAGTGAACGCCACCTTGCCCGGGATCACGTTGCGCGAATTGGGGTACACATCAATGTGGCCCGCAGCACCAACCGCATGCGGTGCATGTGATAGGGCGATTTTCTCAACCTTGTCCAAAACACGCGCCATGGCGAGCCCTGCATTCTTGCGCATAGGCATCGGGGTCGAGCCAGTGTGCGCGTCTTTGCCTGTGATGGTCACTTGGGTCCACGAAAGGCCCTGCCCGTGTGTCACGACCCCAATTTGCTTACCTTCTGCTTCTAGGATCGGGCCTTGTTCGATATGCAGTTCAAAAAAGGCGTGCATTTTACGTGCACCTACTTCTTCATCACCGCGCCAACCGATGCGCTGCAGTTCATCGCCAAAGGCTTTGCCCTCAGCATCCACGCGGTCATATGCCCAGTCTTGGGTATGGATACCGGCGAACACTCCAGACGACAGCATGGCCGGTGCGTAGCGGGTCCCCTCCTCATTCGTCCAATTGGTTACAACTATTGGGTGTTTGGTTTTGATGTCCAGATCATTCATCGTGCGCAAAAGTTCGAGACCACTTAGAACCCCCAGCACACCGTCATATTTCCCACCCGTTGGTTGCGTGTCCAAATGTGATCCCACGTAAATTGGCAAGGCGTCAGGGTCTGCCCCCTCGCGATGCGCAAACATGTTGCCCATTTGGTCAAGGCCCATCGTGCAGCCAGCAGCCTTGCACCAATCCTGAAAGAGATGACGGCCTTCGCTGTCTTCATCCGTGACGGTCTGACGGTTGTTGCCACCTGCAACGCCTGGCCCAATCTTGGCCATCTCCATCAGGCTATCCCAAAGACGTTCGCTGTTAATCTTCAGATTTTCGCCAATAGCAGCCATGGACCCGTCCTTCACTTTAGTATGATTTCGATTTCTCAATTAATTTGACCAACTGGTAAAACTAACGTTAGCAGAGGTCGGACACGAGTCAAGGAATTGCTTTCATAAATGGTGCACCCATTCCCGAAGTGCCTTAGATTTAGTCATTTACTCCTTCGGGTTTTCCATGGGATAATTCGGTATGAAAAAGACAGAGACCCGCATCCAGAAAAAGAACCACTCAGCGATCAAGGCCGCTGGGCTAAAGGTCTTTGCCCAATTTGGTTTTCGCGGATCAACATTGGATCAGATCGCAGCTGAATCTGGCCTGTCAAAACCCAACATTCTTTATTACTTCTCTTCCAAAGAGGCGATTTATGAGGCGTTACTGGCCCAGCTGTTGACCGATTGGTTGCAGCCTGTTCGCGATATTGACCCCGCGGGCGATCCTGTTGAGGAAATCCTCATATACGCTAGACACAAACTCAAGATGAGCCGGCTATACCCGCGTGAAAGCCGCCTTTACGCCAATGAAATCATCCAAGGTGCCCCACGTATCAAATCAGTTTTGACGGGTGAGTTGCGTGACGTTATTGCGACTTTAGCCCAGTTGATCAAGAATTGGTCAGAGGCAGGATTAATCCGCGTTATTGATCCTTATCATCTGATTTTTTCGATCTGGGCCATGACACAGCATTACGCTGATTTTGATGTGCAGGTGCAGGCAGTCTTGGGTGACGGCGATCACTTTGATGATGCTGAGCAATACCTAGAAGATATGCTGCGTCGTATGTTGACAGTTTAAAACGTCGCGCGGTATTGGTCACGCGCCGATCTTTTTATTCATTATTCAGCCGCAACAGCGCCCGGATTGTTCGGGTGTGTTGTCCAGTTGGCATAGTCATCCACAACAGTTTCACCTGTGCGTGGATCAACGCTACCTGCGGGTTGCTCAACCATCGTAATGCAGTTTTCGACAGGGCAAACTTCAACACATAGATTACACGCCACACATTCCGCGTCGATCACGCTGAACTTGCGATCAGCAGACATAGCAATCGCTTGGTGTGATGTGTCTTCGCATGCAGCAAAGCAACGGCCACAGCTGATGCAATCATCTTGGTTGATCTCGGCCTTGGCCACATAATTCAGATCAAGGTACTGCCAATCGGTGGTGTTGGGGATCGCAGCACCCATGAAATCTTGGATACTGGTGTGCCCCTTTTCATCCATCCACTGAGACAGACCACTGATCATTTCCTGTACCACCTTAAAACCATAGGTCATCGCGGCAGTGCAAACCTGAACATTGCCACAACCAAGCGTGATAAATTCAGCCGCGTCGCGCCATGTTGTGACGCCGCCAATACCTGAGATCGGCAATCCGGCTGTCGCTGGTGCGCGGGCTATTTCAGACACCATCGACATCGCAATTGGCTTAACCGCAGGGCCGCAATAACCACCATGTGTCCCTTTGCCATTGATGGATGGTTCTGGGCTCATACTGTCCAGATCGACAGAGACGATAGAGTTGATCGTATTGATCAAAGACACCGCATCCGCACCACCACGTTTCGCCGCCGCAGCGGGCAAACGAACGTCTGTGATATTTGGCGTCAGCTTTACGATCACTGGCTTGGAATAGTATTGTTTACACCAGCGCGTCACCATTTCGATGTATTCAGGAACCTGTCCAACAGCCGCACCCATGCCCCGTTCGGACATCCCGTGCGGGCAGCCAAAGTTCAGTTCAATCCCATCAGCGCCTGTTGCTTCGACCTTTGGTAAGATGTCTTTCCATGCCTGTTCTTCGCAAGGCACCATGATGGACACGATCACTGCGTGGTTAGGGTAATCCCTCTTCACACGGCTAATTTCTTCGAGGTTCACTTCCAATGGGCGGTCCGTGATCAACTCAATGTTGTTCAAGCCCAGAACGCGGCGATCCGCACCGTGGATCACGCCGTAGCGTGGGCCATTAACATTCACGACTGGCGGCCCTTCGGAACCTAAGGTTTTCCAAACAACGCCGCCCCAACCTGCTTCAAACGCGCGGCGCACATTGTATTCTTTGTCCGTTGGGGGCGCAGAGGCGAGCCAGAAAGGGTTTGGGCTTTTGATACCCAAGAAATCTGTTGTTAGATCAGCCATTAGTTCGCCCCTCCCATTAAGGTAACATGAATATCCATTGCAGCGTCACGCCCTTCGGCCACCGCAGTTACGGTCAAATCATCACCGCCAGAGGCGCAGTCGCCACCGGCCCAAACACCTTCACGGCTGGTGCGACCTGCACCCGTTACCGCGATTTTTCGTCCCTCAAGCGTCAGCCCACCGTCAGTCGCAAGCGTTTGACCGATTGCTACAAACACTTGATCCGCCGCAATGCGCAGTGTCTCACCCGTGCCCGTCAGCTTGCCGTCTTTCGTTGCCGTATATTCGACCTCAAGCACCACACTTGTTCCCTCTGCCTCAACCTTTTTCGGTCGGACATTGAACAGCAGCTTTACGCCCTGTGACGCTGCAAGATCTTGTTCATAGCGGCTAGCGCTCATTGCTTCACGACCACGTCTGTAGGCGATTGTAACCTGCTCTGCGCCCAGTAGTTTCGACTGAACCGCAGCATCAACCGCGGTCATGCCACCACCAATGACAACCACGTTGCGTCCAATTGGCAGACTAGCCAAATCAGAGGACTGGCGCAGGGTTTCGATGAACACAACAGCTTCTGAGACGCTGTCATCATCATCACCCGCGATACCAAGGGCATTCACACCGCCCAAACCAATGCTCAGGAATACCGCGTCAAAGTCTGCGCTTAGGCCATCAAGGGTCAGGTCCTCGCCCAGCGCTTTGTTGTTCTCAATCGTGATTCCACCGATGGACAGCAACCAGTCCACTTCCTTTGCGGCAAAGTCATTTGTCGATTTGTACGCTGCGATCCCGTATTCGTTCAGACCACCGGCCTTTGGACGCGCATCATAAATTGTGACGTCAATGCCCTGCATCGCCAAACGGTGAGCGCAGGACAGGCCCGCAGGCCCTGCCCCAACAACAGCAACCGTTTTGCCCGTCGATGCCGCGCGGCTGAAAGGATGGATGTTTTGTGCCATCAAGGTATCTGTGGCGTGGCGTTGAAGACGACCAATTTCGACCGGTTTGCCCTCTGATGCTTCACGCACGCAGGCCTGTTCACATAGTTCTTCGGTTGGACAAACACGCGCGCACATGCCACCCAGAATATTCATATCGAAAATCGTTTTGGCCGCAGCCTCTGACGTCCCAGTGCTGATTTGGCGGATGAACAACGGTATATCGATGTCCGTCGGACATGCGGTCACACAAGGCGCATCATGGCAGAAGTAACAGCGGTCCGCCGCAACGCGCACTTCATGCGGTTCAAGCGGTTCGTGTAGGTCCGCAAAGTTCTGTGCCAGCGCTTCGTCGCTAAGGCGATCCGCTGCAATACCTGGGGTCATCGGGCTGGTCATAGGTCCTCCACCGGTCGATTTATGGAATCACCATTGCACAGTTTATTTTTTTATCAAACGGTAAAATTTTTGAGT
>CAJJAR010000035.1 GCA_905182105.1 uncultured Paracoccaceae bacterium | reverse complement strand
AGATCAGCATTTAATCGAGGGCTGACTTTGCTGTAATGTTTATCGATCATCGTCGTGCTGTTGCCAAGTTGCTTTGCAAGCATATGAGTGCTCATACCTCGTGATAGATCTTGGGTCGCATAGTAGTGTCTTAAACTATAAAGCGTCCGAAATTTGTCGTCGGCTCCGCTCTTCATCGATAAATTATGAAGCAAAGCGTTGAATGCTCTGTTCAAGTTAAAGACCGTCGCGCGTTCGCCAAGCCTGTTAACAAAAACAAACTCGTCATTCTTGGACTTGAGTAAATCGTCAATATTACTGAAGTTTAATTTTGGGTTGAGCTTGCTCTGGCGTAGCAAGATATCTGAGAGACTATCTCGACCAATGAGTGATCGACTGTTTGTTTTACCGTCTACGCTGAATTCGAGATATTTCTCGTCATCTTTTTTATACCAATCGATATGTCGCCAGCGAAGATTTAACGCTTCAGTTCCATGTCTGATACCTGTGTTCGCGAGAACCATGACATAGTTTCTGAGTGTTTCTCTGGTTGCGGCGGCTTTTGGTCTTGTTGTCGTAGTATGAAAATCTCTCAAATTACGAGTTAGTCTATTATATTCTGCGTTTGAGAAACTACCTCTGCTTTGAGTAGCAACACCTTTGTTCAGCAATGTTGGTCTCATCGCTTTTGTTATCCAACCATTCAACTCTGCTTCATCGAGTACCTTATTGAGTGCTGCATTATGATTGTTGATCCCTGATTGTGAGAACCGCTTCTCACGTTTTTCGTCTCGCCAAGTGTTAAACTCAGTCAGTGCTTTCAAGTTGATTTTATTGATATCTGTATTTGCAAAATATGGAATGAACCAAACTTTTAATGCGGATATGTAATCATTATACGCTGACTTACCCAGACCAGCGTTTAGGTCGTCATTCATGCGTTTTATCGTATGCTCTGCAGCATGACGGAACTTACGAGTAGAGGCGGGTAGGTTGTTGGCAATTCTTGCTTCTGTTTCGTAGTAGATTTTCAAAGCAATTTCTTTTGCTAATTCTAGGTCGGCTGTCTTCGTGCTGCGTCTGATATTGGTACCATTCTCAAGGGACAGTCGAGCATACCAATTATCGCTGTTTTCTCGTTTATCAAGAACCAGTCTTTTGTGTATGGAAATTGCTTTGACGCCAGCACTCACACTTATCTCTCTACTTTCTCATCTACCTGATTTCATTGATGATACTGGTAGGAGTGCAGGAATCAATGAAAAAACTGTCCACGGACTGTGTATGAATTGTGTATGAGATTTTTCGTGTGTTTTTGGAGTAATTAATCATCTAAGTGATTGATTTTATTGGAGGCGAGTACGAGAATCGAACTCGTGTACACGGATTTGCAATCCGCTGCATAACCACTCTACCAACTCGCCGCCAGGGTAGTAAGAGAGGGGTTAGCCCAATTGATTTGCGCCTGCAAGGCCTCCTATGCTCAATTTGCATCAAGCTGACATTGCCGCGCGGGATCAGATGTGGCACATCAGGGCTCAAATAGAAATTGACGAACGAGTTCAGCAGATGACAGACTTTGCGATGCGCCGCACAATGATGGTCGACACACAGGTTCGCCCTTCAGATGTGACTAAATTTCCAATCATCGATGCGATGTTATCGGTTGCGCGTGAGGACTTTGTCCCCACAGCACAAAGAGAAGCCGCTTATATGGGGGAAAACCTGCCTTTGGGCGGTGCCCGTGTGGTTTTGGAGCCGCGTACGTTGGCAAAAATGCTTGACGCTTTGAATATTCAAGACAATGAATTGGTTTTGGATATCGGCACTGGATTCGGATATTCTTCGGCTGTTGTGGCACATATGGCCGAAGCAGTTGTCGCTGTTGAAGAAGACGAAGCGATGGTGGTGGAGGCTCAAGAAGCCTTGAGCACTGCTGGTATGGACAATGTGATTCTTCACACAGGTTCGCTGACAGCAGGCGCTGCACAGCATGGTCCGTACGATGTTATCTTGATCCAGGGCGGAGTTGAGGAAATTCCTGCAGCTTTGTTGGACCAGTTGAAAGAGGGTGGCCGCATCGTGGGTATCTTTATGACGGGTGCCCTTGGTGAAGTTCGTGTTGGTCACAAGATCGATGGCAAGATGAATTGGCGCATGTCCTTCAATGCAGGCGCGCCTGTCTTGGATGGCTTTGTGCAGGCGAACAGCTTTAAATTATAAGCTCTCGTTTAGGACGGAGTTTAATCACGTTACTGTTTTAGTGGGCTGTTGTCCGAATCTCTGACCCGCTGTAATGTTGGGTCAGGCAAGAGTGGTATAAAAAATGTCAGACCCAGTAACGAATGTAGAAGTCGAAGATGTGTTGTCGTCGATCCGCCGATTGGTTTCGGATGATAATCGCCCGTCAATGAAAGTGGCTGCAGCCGTAGCGCAATCCTCAGACCGATTGGTCTTAACACGTGCTTTGCGTGTTGCAGACGATCAAGGCGACGGCGAAGTTGTTGCAGAACCTACTATTCACGCATGGTCAGAGTTTGGTGCTGGTCCTGAGGGTCACGATGCAAATGAGGTGAAAACACCAGAAAACGACGATGATAAGGGCTCCGAGGAACACGTTTCAGATGATACCGAAGCGACCTTTGATCACTCTGACGAACAATTGTATGAAGATGTGGCTGAAAAAGCTGCTGAACCCGCGCCAGAGCCCTTTGTTTTGGAAGTGGTTGTCGATGACGTCGCGCCGCAAATCGATGGGCAGTCTGAAGATGCTGAGCCAAATTCGTCAGAAAGCGAAGCTCCATCGATGAAGTGGGACGATGCTGAAGAAGTCAGCTTTGATGAAGATCCTGAGGTTGATTCTACGACGCAGCACAGTGGGCTTTCTCCGTCTGCTGAAGAACTTTTGGATGAAGAAGCTCTTCGTGACCTTGTTAGCGAAATCTTACGCGAGGAATTGCAGGGTGCTTTGGGTGAACGTATCACAAGCAATGTGCGCAAACTGGTACGCCGTGAAATTCACCGTGCCCTCGTAGCGCAATAACTCAAATAACCTGCTAAAAATCAGATGGACTTTACCGATTTTGACTGCCTCAGCTTGGCGATCTATCGGGGGAAGTTAAGAATACGCTAGCTCATTTATTGATCGGCGCAGCTGTTTTTGGACGGCCTGCGACCTCGCACATTCTAGGGGCTGCTGTGATCGGGACAATTTTGCCTGATTTGTCATTGTATCTGATGGCGGCTGTGTCGCTGGTTCTGTTGAAAATCCCACCCGAGAATGTGTTTGGTGAACTGCATTTTTCAGATGCTTGGCAGATGGTTTTCGCGATCGACAACTCGTTCCTTATTTGGCTAGGACTTTTTGCACTGGCTATTTGGAGGCGCAGCCAATGGGCTATTCCACTTGTGGGTGCCGCGCGTCTGCATTTGGCACTTGATTTTCCACTGCATCATGATGACGGGCATGCCCATTTTTGGCCTGCCGCGTGGTGGGTGTTCGAAAGTCCACTGAGTTACTGGGATATTGATCATGGGGCACGGTGGGTTGCCCCAATTGAGGGTTTTCTGGCCCTTATTGCCCTAGTGATGCTGTGGCTGCGTAAAGCACCTTGGTGGGTGATTGACTTGTGCATTCAGATGGTACTGGTAGAATTGTGGATCATGCGTCAGTAGTTGTTTATCTTCCAGCAATAAATAATCGACAAAATTAACGTCCTGCAAATGAAAAAAGCGCCCAAACAGAGGGCGCATTTTTCAAAATCGATCATGGCAGTTAGATCAAATTATTATGCCGCTTCAGCCTGTTGGGCTGCGTTGCGACGTTCGCTTTCTTCGCGTGACAGAGCTACGGAAGTCCGTACACCTTTGCCAACAAAGTCCATAAGACCAGTTACAACCCGTTCGTTAGGGTCAATACCTGCGCAGCTAAGCACTTCGCGACCATCGCGAGAGCGTGCCCAACGAGCGATTTGTTCTGGACCATTGCCATACTTCTTATCGTCAGCAATTGCGTCGTCCAGTGCAGCCAGTACGACAGCTGCGAATAGTTTGCGTGCACGATTACCTTGTTCGTTATTAAAGGCAGTGCCGTCAACGAAGTCTTTCATCCGTCGTCCTTTCAATTACTCTTGCTCTTGTCTTTTTGGCGTGAGGTCTCTTATGACCTAATTGACTCGATTCGGATAGGCTGATTTTGCATAGCTTCTATGCAAATTGTGCATACCTCTTGCTGAGCCCTCCGACATATCGTTGTCTTGCAGTGGACCAGCCAACTAGGTATAGGAAAGAACAACTTTCCATCAACCTTTTGACGTGGTTTTGACACATATGCCTAAAATTAACGGAAACGAAATTCGCCCTGGAAATGTACTGGAACACAACGACAGCCTTTGGGCTGCGGTCAAAGTGGACCACGTAAAACCCGGAAAAGGTGGCGCATTTGCACAGGTCGAACTGCGCAATCTTCGCAACGGTTCGAAGTTGAACGAGCGCTTCCGCAGCGCCGACAAGGTCGAAAAAGTGCGCCTTGAACAGAAGGACCAACAGTTCTTATTTGAGGACGATGGTCTTTTGACAGTGATGGACATGGAAACCTACGAACAGGTTCAATTGCCAGCCGAATTGCTAGGTGAAACCCGTCCGTTCCTACAAGATGGTATGACCATCGTTGTTGAGTTTCACGATACCGAAGCTTTGAACGCACGTTTGCCGCAAAAGGTGATTTGCAAGATCGCGGAAACTGAACCAGTGGTTAAAGGCCAGACAGCTGCGAATTCGTTCAAGCCAGCTATTCTTGAAAATGGCGTTAAAGTTATGGTGCCACCGTTTGTTGGTCCAGACGAAGACATTGTAGTGAACACAGACACGATGGAATATTCCGAACGCGCCTAGTTGGCCTGATTGTTATCCTTGAAATTCAAAAGACCCTTCTTTTCAGGGTGGTCTTTTTCGTTTGGGGGTAGGGAGTATGGCCTACTTTTGGCCATCCCACGTTACTGTGGCGTCACCAGCCTGCATTGGCCCTGTTGCGCGATCAAAACGCAGGTAGGCGATAGCGGTATCGCCCGCGCGACTTAGCAACGTGCCTGCAGCTTTGTCATTCGCGCTAATGGGCGTGCCGCTTTCAGCAGCTCCGGTTATTTTGACCTGCACCAAACCCTTGCGCAGTTCCGTTTTGTGTTTCATTCGTACGGTTACTTCTTGGCCTACATAACAGCCTTTGCGAAAATCAACGCCGTTGAGTCGCTCAAAACCTGCTTCAAGGATGAATGTATCAGGTGTGAGGTCTACCCCACTGGCCGGAACGGTATGTTGGATCTGAAGGGCGCTCCAGTCGACATCTGTACCAGCTGCCTCATCACTGCGATAGGCGCGCCATCCCAGGTCAGACGTGCGCGGGTCGATGTAGCCGTCCTTAGGAAGGTCAGACAGACCGCGGTGTACCTGAAGGTCTGTTTGGGCAATTTGAACATCGGCGCGTAGCTTGTACATTGTCAGTCGCTGGACCAATGCATCCGTTTGGGCCGCATCCGTATCCATCAAGATATCGTTGCCTTCAGTCAGCAGGAAGAAGTCTGCCAGATATTTGCCCTGAGGCGTTAGAATGGCGGCATAGACCAAACAATTGTCCACTTTGCCAACATCATTTGTGACCAAACCTTGCAAGAAATCGCGCGTGTCTTTTCCGCTTAGGCGTAAAATGCGGCGTGTGGGTGCAGTGGGGGTCATTCGTCGGTTCCTCTTGAAGTTATAGGTGTCATATAGCACCTTGTCGTGACTTCAAAAGGGCTGAGACATGCGTGCACCGATTTCTGTTATACTGCCAACACTGAATGCGGGCATTGGGCTGCATCATACCCTGTCTTGTTTGATGGAAGCCTTGGACGCGGGCCTGATTCGTGAAGTGATTGTGTCTGACGCGGGATCAACGGATCAGACACTTGAAATTGCCAAAGATTGGGGAGCCGAAGTTGTGAGCGGCGCGCCCTCGCGTGGTGGGCAACTACAGCGAGGATGTGGCGCGGCCAAAGGCGAATGGTTGCTGGTATTACATGCGGATACTGTTTTGAGTGAGGGCTGGGTCAATGCCGCGGCCCAGCACCTACAAACAGGCGACGCTGGCTGGTTTAGTCTTCAGTTTGATGTTGGTGGCGTTATGGGGCAGCTTGTTGCGTTCTGGGCTAATTCGCGCAGCCGCTTAGGGCTTCCATACGGTGATCAAGGTTTGCTTATATCGCGCGATTTATATGATGTTATTGGTGGTTACCGTGACATCCCCTTGATGGAGGATGTCGCGTTGGCGCGAGCCCTAAAGGGCAAGTTGCGCCGTATCGAGGCCACCGCAACAACAAGCGCGGTGAAGTACCAGAACAAAGGTTGGCTTATACGCGGTGGCCGTAACATAATCACATTGCTGCAGTATTTTGCAGGTGCTGATCCTGAAGCCTTAGCTGAGCGTTATAGTCGTTAGCCGAAGAACTTAAATTTCATCCGCTCCAATATACCTTGGCGGGCAACAGGAACAGCATCGGTTGAAAGACCAAACTTTGATTGTTTGGGCACATCGCTGACCTGTTTGCCATCACGGAATTGCAGGCGATACAAGTCGGCATAGATGCCGCCTCGTTTTAACAGTTCATCATGCGTGCCTTGATCCATAATGCGACCGCGATCCATGACCACGATTTTGTCGGCACCACGAATGGTCGACAAACGGTGCGCAATCACGATCGTTGTGCGACCAGCAGACAGTTGGTCCAATGCCTCTTGAACGACGTTTTCAGACTGGGCATCTAGTGCTGAAGTTGCTTCGTCCAGCAACAGGATTGGCGTGTCTCGCAGTAGGGCACGTGCGATGACAACGCGTTGGCGCTGGCCACCTGAAAGGGCGGAACCACGCGGCCCAACTTTGGTATCCAAGCCTTCGGGAAGGTTTTCAAGGAAGTCAGATACGTGAGCTGCATCTAGAACGCCTTTAAGCTGTTCGTTGGTTACATCCGTACGACCCAGCAGGATGTTTTCGCGCAAGGTTTCGTCAAACAGCAAAGCTTCTTGAGTCACGACAGAGAAAAGACCGCGTAAATCGTTCAGAGCTATATCTGGGGTGGAGACGCCACTGATCTCGATGGACCCTGTCTGTGGGTCCACAAGACGGGTCAGCAGATTAAAGATTGTCGATTTTCCAGCACCTGAAGCGCCGACAAGAGCGGTCGTTTTGCCAGGCTCTGCGACCAACGATAGGTCATGTAGCACCGTATTGTCACCGTAGGCCAAAGTTACATTTTTCAATGTAACTTCTGGTGTGCCGTCTGGAATTGCGACTGGATTATCTGTTGTTGTCAGTGTGATTGGTGCCTCCAACAGTTCTTTAACCCGTTCAATCGCAGCAGCTGCGACTTGCCACAGTCCACTCACTCCGCCCAAACGGCGCAGGGGTTCAAAGGCAAAGCCCATGGCAGTGAAGAAAGTCATGAACTGACCAATGGATTTTTCACCAGCGATGATTTCTGAGCCGCCGTAAAGGATCACGGACATGAACCCGATGCCTGACATGATATCGACCATTGCAGGAATCGCTGAGGCACCAAAGGCTGATTTGATTTCAGTGCGCACAAACCGCTTTGTCAGCGTCTTGTATTGGCGGGATTGGTACTGTTCTAAGGCGTTCAATTTGATTTGAACGATGCCGTGGAACACTTCGTCCAAGCGTGTGCTGAGGTGTGCGCCCAAATCGCGGGCAATGCCGGCTTGGCGGCGCACATAGCGTTGTGCCATAGCAGCGGGAAGAACGAGGGCTGGGATGCCCACGCAGGCTAGCAGTGCCCATACTGGATCAACGCTGATCGCGATTCCAAGCAAAATAAACAAGCCGATCAAGTCGCGCCCTGCACCCGTGATGATTGCGCGCCAAACATCACCAACAGCGTTTACATCTGCCTGAACACGCTGGATCAAAAAGCCGGGTGGGTGTGATTGATGGAAAGCGCCATCTTGCTTCATCATTTGTGCTAACAAATCAATGCGCAATGCAGCTGCTGTCCTCTGTGCGATGGTGGTCAAAAGCAGTTTTTGAGAGATAGAAGAAATTGCACGTACGACAAAGATCGTGATCAACATCGCGCCGACCCAGTACAGCGTGGTGCTGTTGCCTGCCACAAATGCATCGTCAAACATCGGCTGCATCATGTAACTAAGCGCGCCCAGCGTTGATCCCTCAAGGAACATGAAGAAAACGGCCAAGCCCATCATTGGAATATGTTTTTTCAGGTACCCGCGCCACAGCCACGCAATCAATTGCCCAGATGGTTGGTTTTCTGTCTGATCTTGGATGGGAGTATTTGATGCGGTCACGGGGTGCGCCTGTATCGTTTTTATTAATCGGTTAAATGGGTGTTTAGAGCGAAGCAAGTGCTGCAGCAAGTGAATGCGCAATTGACGCCACCGTAAAGCCGCTTAGGTTGCCCTTAAGACGCAAGCAAAAAGGGTCCCTTCATGACACAGTATCCCATTGCCGCAAACGGGCGCGGATACCTCGCAATTCCTGGTCCATCGGTTATGCCAGACGCTGTTTTACAAGCGATGCATCGCCCATCCCCCAATATTTATGATGGCGAGTTGTTGGAAATGACAGCTACCCTGATCCCTGATTTGAAGCGGGTTGCACGCACAAACGGTAAATGCGCGATTTATATTGGCAATGGTCATGCGGCGTGGGAAGCTTCCCTATCCAATGTATTGTCCGAGGGTGATCGTGTTTTGGCCCCGATTACAGGCCTATTTGGGCATGGCTGGGCGGATATGGCGCGTGGTTTGGGCGTTGAGGTTGATGTGTTTGATTTCGGCAAGCAAAGCCCGATGGATATGGTACGGATCACACAGGCGCTAAAAGAAGACACAGACCATCAGATTAAAGCCGTTTTAGCCGTTCATGTGGATACATCCAGTTCAATCCGCAATGATTTTGCTGCGCTGCGCCGTGCGATTGATGATGCAGGGCATCCCGCGTTGTTGATGGCTGATTGCATAGCCTCATTAGGCTGTGATCAATTTGAAATGGATGAATGGGGCGTCGATGTTATGGTCGCGGCCTGTCAAAAAGGTTTGATGGTCCCAGCGGGCGTTTCATTCGTATTTTTCAACGAAAAGGCAGAGGTTGTGCGCAATGCGATGCCACGTGTCAGCCGCTATTGGGACTGGGTTCCGCGTGGAGCGCCTGAACAATTGTGGCAATATTTCAATGGAACTGCGCCAACGCAACATTTGTTTGGGTTGCGCGTTGCATTGGACATTATCCACGACGAAGGCATTGAAAAAGTATGGGCACGTCATGCGGTATTGGCCCGCGCGATTTGGGCAGCTTGTGATGCTTGGGGGCAGGTGGGCTCGCTTAAGATGAACGTGGTTGAGGTTAAGAATCGCAGCAATGCGGTGACATCCCTAAGTCTCGCCTCTCCGGATGGAACAAGGTTGCGCGAATGGGTTGAGGCCAACATCGGTCTAACCTTGGGAATTGGCCTTGGCATGGGGGAAGAAGGCGAACGCAGCTCTCATGGTTTTTTCCGCTTTGGTCATATGGGCCATGTAAACGGCCAGATGATTATGGGCCTGTTGGGCGGAGTGGAGACAGGTTTGACTGCGCTGAATATCGAACACGGAACTGGTTCGCTTGAAGCGGCAGCGGCCGTGATAGCTAAAGGATAGACCTTATTCTGCTGCGTCTTTTAGCGCTTTGGGCAGTGCAACGCCGAACAGGGCCAAGTCGTCTGATGTTCCGCAGCTGATGCGAATGCATCGGTTTTGCGGCGCGACGAAGGGCATGCGAACGAACAACCCTTCTTTGATCAATGCAGCCAGAACCCTTTGTGCAAATGCAGCGTCTTGGCCGCAATCTATTGCCACAAAGTTGGTTGCTGAGGGGATTGCAGTAAGTCCATTTTTGCGGGAAATCTTTGTGATCTGATCACGTGCGTCGCTGATGCGTGCAACGGTTTCAGATAGATATGTTTGATCTTGTAATGCTGCTAGCGCACCTGCTTGGGCCGCACGGTTCATGCCGAAATGATTGCGGACCTTGTTAAATGAGGCAATGAGTTCTGGATGCCCAATTGCGTAACCAACACGTGCGCCAGCCATCCCATATGCCTTTGAAAATGTGCGCATACGGATCACGCGCGGGTCATCTGGATTTACTTGTGCCGCGGTGCCTTCGGGGGCTGTCTCAACATATGCCTCGTCTAGAACCAACAAGCAGTTGGCAGGCAAAGTATCTAGGGCCGCAGTCAACGTTTCCCCCTTGTGCCATGTCCCCATTGGATTGTCGGGGTTGGCAAGGTAAACTAATCTCGCGCAAGTTTCGGCTGCTTTTCTAAACAGTGCGGTGGGATCTTCATGATCATCAAGGTAGGGAACTTTGTGCAAAGTACCGCCAAAGCCCGCCACGTGATAATTGAACGTCGGATAGGCCCCATCTGATGTGACGACAGCATCGCCATCTGCAACAAAAAGGCGGACCAAGTAGCCCAATAAGCCATCAATCCCTTCGCCAACAACGATATGATTAGCTGTACAACCGTGGTGTTTAGCAAGGGCATGACGCAAGTCATAGCTTTCTGGATCGCCGTACATCCATTGGACGGTTTCGGCCATGGCCTGAACGGCCTTAGGGGATGGGCCGAACACATTTTCATTCGCCCCTAGGCGCGCATCAAAGGCACGCCCTTGTGCCCGTTCTTGGGTTTCTGGGCCCACAAATGGCACGGTTGACGGCAAGGATTGGGCGAGGGCGGTAAAGCGAAAATCTGTCATTTTAAATGCGTAGCCTATGGGGCTGTGGGCGGGCAACCCTTGAAAAGGGTGTGATGCGTGTCTAATTGAGAATGATTCGCAACTGGAGGTTTCGAAATGGCTAAGATGACACGTCGTGGATTTATGGCAGCAACAATGGCGATAGGCGCGATGCGCTTTGTACCGGCTGGTGTCGGTATTGCGGCAAAAGCTGCACAGGGACGTTGGATCACTAAACTGGTTTATGACAAAGGCCTTGGCAAGATGCGTGCGGTTGAACACTTCGTTCCCTAACGTCCCGCTGGTATTTGGTGCGCCAATCGTCTGTTGTGTCCCCAAGCATTTGGAGAGACATCATGAGCCGCATATCCGTCACCTATGAAAATCACATCGCGGATGTGCGCCTGACCCGCAGCGACAAAATGAATGCTGTGGATCAAGAGATGATCACGGCGATCATTGCGGCAGGTGAAGAGATTACAGCATCTGATGCCCGTGTTGTTGTGCTGTCTGGCGAGGGGCGTGCCTTTTGCGCGGGTATCGATATTGGCAGTCTTGGACAGATGATCGGCGTCGATCCGGCAGGGCAGTTGATGCCACGCACCCACGGCAATGGAACCACAAATCAGTGGCAAGAGGTAGCGATGATATGGGCGCGTTTGCCGATCCCTGTGATTGCGGCGCTGCATGGCCCTGTGTTTGGGGCAGGGTGCCAATTGGCGCTGGGGGCTGATATTCGCATTGCTGGACCAGATACCAAGATCGCGGTGATGGAGCTGAAGTGGGGCATCGTGCCAGACATGGGTGGCATGGTGTTACTGCCGAAATTGGTGGCACCTGATGTGATGCGCAAACTAACCTACACCGCAACGCCTGTTTTGGCGGATCAAGCGCTGGCTTGGGGATTGGTCACTGAACTGGCGGATGATCCATTGGCTGCGGCGATGGAATTGGCGACAGAGATTGCAGGGCGCAGCCCTTCGGCCATTCGTGCGGCAAAGCGGTTGATGACCTTAAGTGACACGGCATCAGACACAGAAATCCTGTTGGCAGAAAGCCAAGAACAAGCAGCTTTGGTGGGAACACCTGAACAAATGGAAGTGGTTGCAGCGACGTTACAAAAACGTCCAGCTGTCTTTAAGTAACCGTTGCGCCCGTGAATGGGGTGCAACGGTATGATCAATTAGCCAAGTTCAGAGATGCGAGCCAGCGCGTCTTTCAACTTGGATTCTTCATCCTCGCGCAGTGCGAGGTTGGCTTTGGTCTCTTCAATGACCTCAGCCGGTGCACTGTCTGCGAATTTAGGGTTGTTCAGACGGCCGCGCAGGCCACCCAATTCCTTGGCCAATTTACCCAATGTCTTTTCAAGACGGGCCTTTTCAGCCGCAACATCGATGATGCCATCCAGTGGAATACCGAATGCGCCACCGCTAACCGCCAAAGCTGCGGTGCCTTTTGGCATTGTATCAACCGCGGTTAGGCTCTCGATACGGGCAAAGCGTTTAATCAACGCCTCGTTCTGATTCCACGCAGATGTTGCCGCCGCGTCCATGCCAACAACAACCAACGGCACAAAATCACCACCGGGTACGTTCATTTGGGCACGGGCCGAACGGATCGCCTCGATCATAGCAACGGTCCATGACAGATCAGCGTCCGCTTGCGCGTCAACCAGATCAGCAGCCGTGTATATTGGCCAGTCGGTGTGAACCAACATCTTTGGACGCTCTTTAGCGCCCCACAACTCTTCGGTCACGAACGGCATGATGGGGTGCAACAAGATCAGGCATTGATCGAAGGCCCACGCATATGTCGCCTTGGTTTCAGCCGCCGCAGCCGCATCATCACCGTCCAGAACTGGCTTGGTGAACTCAAGGTATTGCGAGCAGAAGGTGTTCCACACAAAGCTGTACAGCGTGCTGGCCGCATCGTTGAAACGGTAGGTTTCTAGGGCTGCGTCTACGGCTTCGCGTGTCTTGGCAATCTCACCCTTTATCCAGTTGTTCAACGGGAGGGTTGTTTCCGGCACCCCGTCCGCATGAGGCACATCAAAGGTACCTTTGAAATCACCGTAGGTGCCTGCATTCCATAGCTTCGTCACGAAGTTGCGGTAGCCCTCAATCCGTTTCGTATCTAGCTTCAACGCACCGCCAAGAGAGGCCATCGCCGCATTGGTAAAGCGCAGCGCGTCGGCACCGTATTCATCGATGATGTCGAGCGGGTCGATGACGTTGCCCGTTGATTTGCTCATCTTCTTGCCGTTGGCATCGCGCACAAGACCGTGCAGGTAAACGGTGTTGAACGGGATTTCGTCGACGACCGCCAACTGCATCATCATCATCCGCGCGACCCAGAAGAACAGGATGTCTTGGCCTGTGATCAGGTCAGAGGTCGGAAAATAGGTTTTGAGGGCGTCGGTTTCCTCGGGCCAGCCGAGGGTGCCGATTGGCCAAAGGCCGGAGGAGAACCATGTGTCTAGGACGTCTGGATCGCGGGTCAGCTCAACGTCTTCGCCAGCTTTAGCCTGAGCTTTAGCCTCAGTCGTTGCGCAGAATTGATTGCCATCAGCATCAAACCAAACCGGAATCTGATGTCCCCACCAAAGCTGGCGCGAGATGCACCATGGCTCGATATTATCCAACCAGTTGTAATAAACTTTCTCGCCACTTTCTGGCATGATCTTCACATCACCATTGCGCACAGCATCCAAAGCTGGCCCAACGATTTGGTCGGTATCTACGAACCATTGGTCCGTCAGCAACGGCTCGATCACAACCTTTGATCGGTCGCCAAACGGCTGCATGATTAGCTTGTTTTCAACGTAAGGGATCAACGTTGTTGTCTCTTCACCCTCATCATCCGTTGTCGTGACGGGCACCATAACGGCCAGCCCCTCATCGGTGATGTCTTGAACCACTTTCTTGCGGGCCTCAAAGCGATCCATGCCACGGTATTCTTCGGGCACAAGATTCATCGCGGCGATCATCGCCTCGTCGATTTCTTGCGTGCCATTCGCAATCGCTTGGGCAATCGCGGTTTCTTCAGCGTATGGCTTACCATCGGCGCGCATTGCGGCTTTCGTGTCCATTAGGTTGAACATCGGAATGCCGCCACGTTTTGCAACTTGATAGTCGTTGAAATCGTGGGCACCGGTGATCTTCACCGCACCAGATCCGAAATCCTTGTCAGGATATTCATCCGTGATGATCGGTATTAGGCGGCGGAATTCTTTCGGACCAACAGGAATTTCGCACAGCTTACCAACAATAGACGCGTAACGTTCGTCCGTTGGGTGTACTGCAACCGCGCCATCACCCAGCATGGTTTCTGGACGTGTGGTTGCGATTGAAATGTAATCGCGTTCCTCGGAAAGTGTGACATTTCCGTCCTCATCTTTTTCGATGTAGGTGTAGGTCGCGCCACCAGCGAGTGGGTATTTGAAATGCCACATGTGGCCCGACGTCTCAACATTTTCGACTTCAAGATCGGAAATCGCTGTTTCGAAATGCGGGTCCCAATTGACCAGACGTTTGCCGCGATAGATCAGCCCCTTGTTGTACATTTCAACGAAGACCTTGATCACTGCATCAGGGAAGTTGCCCGACATGGTGAATGCTTCACGGTCCCAATCACAAGACGCACCAAGGCGTTTTAACTGGTTGATGATCTGACCGCCGGATTCTTCTTTCCACTCCCAAACCTTTTCAAGGAACGCATCGCGCCCCATTTCAGCGCGCGAAGGCTGCTTTGTCTCGGCCAGCTTGCGCTCCACAACCATCTGTGTGGCGATACCCGCGTGGTCGGTGCCAGGCTGCCATAGCGTGTCAAACCCCTGCATCCGTTTCCAACGCATCATGATGTCTTGAAGTGTGTTGTTGAACGCGTGACCCATGTGCAAAACGCCCGTGACGTTTGGCGGTGGGATCATGATGCAATAGCTGCTGGCCTCTGGCTTGGCGTTTGCGCCCGCCACAAAACAACCGGCCGCTTCCCATGCTTGATAAAGACGGGGTTCTGCGGTTGTCGCGTCGAATTTCTTTTCCAGCGCCATGGCTACGGTATCCTTTGGTCGTGGGTGTTTTAAGTTAAAACATCAGATAGCGAAACGCAGGCGCAAGGGAAAGGCACTAAGTTTTGATCGGGGCCCCACCTGCAAAGGAATTGCCATTCACGTAGTCACATGGCGTTTCTTGCATTTCCAAATGCAAACCATCGTCATTGTATGGGTGGGCGCGTGCCAGCGCCTCATCGACATCAATGCCAAGGCCGGGGGCTGTTGGAGGGGTGATAAAACCGTCCTCAACGCGAATGCTGCCTTTGATCAATTGGTCGTGGAATGGGGTTTCAATGCACTCACACATCAGGATGTTCGGGATGGATGCCGCATATTGGATGTTGGCGGCCCACTCAATGGGGCCCGCATACAAGTGCGGTGCCATCTGCGCGTTGTACACCTCAGCCATCGCAGCAACCTTTTTCATCTCCCAGATGCCACCCGCACGGCCCAATGCAGGCTGCAAGATCGCGGCGGCCCCGCTGCGCAAGACGGGGGCGAATTCGGCCTTTGTTGTCAGTCTCTCACCTGTCGCAACAGGTATGCGGGTGCTGCGTGCCACTTGGGCCATTTGTTCCACCGCGTCTGGCGGCACAGGTTCTTCATACCAAAGTGGGCTATATGGTTCGATGGCTTGGGCCAACCGAATGGCACCCGCAGTGGTGAACTGACCATGAGTTCCAAATAGCAGGTCTGCTCGATCACCAACGGCCTCTCGGATTGCTTTGCAAAAAGCCACCGACTGGGTAATATCACTCATGGCAGGCATATGCCCACCACGCAGGGTATATGGGCCAGCAGGGTCAAACTTAACCGCAGTGTATCCACGTGCCACGCAATCAATTGCAGACTCGGCTGCCATCTCTGGTGACGTCCAAAAGGTATTTATGTCGTGGTGAGGTAAAGGATAAAGGTAGGTATAGGCACGGACGCGATCGTTCATGCGTCCGCCAATTAGGGCATGAACAGGTCGATCACGGTCTTTGCCCAAAACATCCCAACATGCGATTTCAAGTCCTGAAAAAGCGCCAATAACAGTCAGGTCAGGACGCTGCGTAAATCCAGAGGAATAGACACGGCGATACATCAATTCGATGTTCTCAGGGTTCTCGCCCTGCATATGACGGGCAAAAACGTCCTCGATAACCGCTTTCATCGCGGCTGGCCCAATGGAAGAGGCATAACATTCCCCCCAGCCAACAATGCCAGTGTCCGTTGTGACCTTAACCAAGATCCAATACCGACCGCCCCATCCGGGTGCGGGTGGCGCTGTAACAATGACTTCTAAATCTTGCAGCTTCATAACAGGCCCAACTTCATCTTACCAAATAAACTCCGGGGGAGACCGCCAAAGGCGAGCGGGGGCAGCGCCCCAATCCTACCTATCGAACATAATCACGTTACGCCGCGCAGAACCCGTTTTAGTATCGGCAATCGCCTCGTTGATTTGGTCCAATGACCAACGGCCAGAAATCAATTCATCCAACTTCAAACGCCCCTGGGTGTACAAATCGACCATCCATGGAATATCGCGCTGAATAACAACGTCACCCATCTTTGACCCAATCATACCCTGACCAACAGCCGCCAACATGACGGGCTCAAATTCAGCCATTGCGCCTGAATGGGGCATGCCAACCATGATGACTTTGCCACCGCGGCCCAGATACTTAGGAGCATCCTCATAGGCTGGGATCGCGCCCACGGTGACGATAACCGCTTCCGCGCCGCGCCCACCCAATGCCTTATAGCTTGCGCGCCAAGGTTTTTCGGCAGCGGCTAAAATGCCATGAGTTGCGCCAAATTCTTTGGCGATGGCCAGTTTTTCTTCGCTCATATCGACCGCTACGATGCGTCGGGCACCAGCGATGCGGGCACCTTGAATGGCGTTCAGGCCAACGCCGCCAGCACCAATGACTACAACGTCTTGTCCGGCACGCAGATTAGCAGCGTTTATGACCGCCCCAACGCCGGTGATCACGCCACATGCAATCAAACTGGCTGCATCTTTTGGAATGTCATGTGAAATTTTGACTAGTTGGCGTTGATCAACAACAACTTTTTCGGCAAATCCACCGGTTGCCATCGCTTGGTGTAATTTTCCACCGTCAGCTGTTTTTATCGGCCCGTGGTCACCGTCATAAGAGGTTTCGCAGATCGTTGGCTTGCCGCCAGCACAGCTTGGGCATGTGCCGCAGGATCGGATCAATGTCACAACAACACTGTCCCCAACCGCCAATCCGTTCACACCATTGCCGACAGCACTGATGCGACCAGCTGCTTCATGGCCGTATACGGCTGGCAATGACCCACCCCATGCGCCACCTGCGAATGAGATGTCGGAATGGCAGATTGCAACAGCGTCCAATTTTACTTCGACTTCGCCCATTTCTGGTGAGCGCAATTGTATATCCTCAACGCGCAAGGGTTCTCCAAATGCGTGGCAGACGGCGGCTTTGATTGTTTGCATGGCGGCTCCATTAAGTCAGGCGTTTTCGTAATGCTGGCCTGTGTCGGCTCATAGCTCAAGAAAAAAGGTAATCTTGGGGGCCGGACTGCTTATTTCGTAGCGTCACCTGAAGTGCGGTGGCGCATGAATAGTGCGATTGCGATCAGCGTTAGGATAAGGGCCAGCAAGAATGGTGCACCTGGCATGTAGAAGGGTGCTGTTTCTGCGGTGAATGCGGCAAAGGTGCTCGTCATCAACATTGGTGATATAATTATACCCAGTGCGGACAATGAGGTAAGTGCGCCTTGCAGCTCCCCTTGTTGATCATCTCCGACGGCACGTGACATCAATCCTTGAAGCGCTGGCGAAACGATCCCTGCAAGTGCAGCAAAAGGGATAAAGAACAAGGCAACGGTTCCAGAAGTCACAAGGCTTAGAAAGCCAAACGCCATGATATCAAAGAACAATCCGTAAATGATTGTTCCACGTTCCCCCAAATATTTGATCGCTGGGCGGATCAGAAACCCTTGGACAAACGCCATCATGATCCCAAACAGTCCAAGCGATAATCCGATGGTTGCAGGATCCCAATCAAAGCGTTCCTTGCCAAAATAGCTCCAGATGGCGGGGTATACGGTGTGCGCGATAGAATAGACAAAATAGACGCCAAGCAGCGTACCAATCATAGGTAGCTTGCTTAAGGCTTTAAACGCTCCAAACGGATTTGCGCGTTTCAGTAAAAATGGACGCCGTATCGCGTCAGTCACTGTTTCTTTCAAAACAACCCACCCGAACAGTGCATTTAACACCGCAAGGACTGCGGCGGCATAGAACGGGGCGCGGGTGCCGTATTCGGCCAACAACCCACCAATCAATGGGCCAAGGACAAACCCGATCCCGAAGGCCGCACCGATCAATCCGAAATTGGCGGACTTATCTTCAGGTTTGGAGATATCGGCGATGTATGCATTCGCGGTTGAGTGGGTCGCGGCTGTAATTCCGCCAATGATGCGGCCAATCAAAAGTAACCAAATGGTGCCAGCGACGGCCATAAGTAGATAGTCAGCGGCCATTGCCACCAAGGAAACCAACAAGATTGGACGGCGCCCGAACCTATCAGATAATCCGCCTACAACCGGTCCAAACAGGAACTGCATCGCCGCAAATGACGTGGATAACAACCCACCCCACAAGGCGGCTGCCCCCAAAGTACCGCCACCCACTTCGACCATCAAATCGGGCATTACGGGCATAATCAGACCAATGCCCATCGCATCGATCATGACGGTGAACATGATGAACAGTACAGGGAGGCGCATTTCTAGAGGGCCTTAACAGCTGCAACGAAGGCGTGCGCCTGATAAGCTGCATGTCCCATTTGTTCTGTGGCTTGGAATGTCGCAGCGGAAATCGCCGGATGCGCGGCCAGCGCGATCGCTACCAATTCTTGGCCCGTTTCGATCGCTTGCGCGCACAACTTCTTGGTTTCAGCTTGGGCATCGGGGCGCGGCATAGTTTCAGCAAGTGCAAAGCTTAGCGCTTCGGCATGAATTAATCCAAGCCCGCCCAGGGCATCATTCATATTTTCGGTTTGGGGCGTCATGTTGGCGCTTAGGGTTTTAGCATGGGCCAATGCAGATGCACCGGACAACATAATTTGTGGCAGTGTCATCCATTCAGTGAACCATGCAACACCATCGCGTTGATGTTGGTGAACGGCGGCTACATGCAAGCTGCTGCGAAGACCAGATACCTGATTTGACAGCGCGACAATGGCTGATGGCGCGACTGGGTTTTGTTTCTGTGGCATAGTGGATGATGCACCAGATGTTCCAAGTGTGACTTCGTCGATCCCACCAGCGCTAAGCCCAATCAGGCTTTGGCCCATTGCGCCTAGGACTGTAGTGACCCGTGCGCTCCAGTCCGCGATCCGTAACACCGGGGTGCGGTCTGTATGCCAACTGCGTTTGGGATCATTCAGGCCAAGGGCTGCGGCCAATTCCGTGCGTGTTTGATCAGCTTTGGGGCCAAGTGCTGATGACGTGCCCGCCGCGCCACTCAGAGAAACCCAAAGTGATGAGGCGCGTAGTTCGTCCAATTCATTTAATGCATCAAGCAATGGCATGCCCCAGGTTGCAATCACAGCGCCCCAACTGGTGGGCGTCGCATGCTGGCTATAGGTGCGCGCAGACATTGGTTGATCTGCATATTTCGATGCTTGATTTGCTAGAGAAGTTAGGATGGTTTTGATATCGGTTTCTGCTAGCGTCAGCGCTTGACGCATACGCAACATCAATGCGGTATCGATGATGTCTTGGCTTGTGGCACCCCAGTGGGCGAAGGCGCTGTGCTCTGGCGCTTCCATTTCTTTGCGAAATGCAGCGACTAAACCAGGAACACAAACTCCGTTCTGTCCTGTTGATGCTGCGATAGCACCTGGATCGACCGTGATCTCAAGGCTTGCGCGATGGATTGCAGCGCCGCTTTCGTCTGGAATCACACCCAATTTGCCTTGGACTTTTGCCAATGCGCCCTCAACCAAAAGCATGGCCCGAATGGCTGCACTATCCGTAAATAGGCGGCCAGTGTCCCCTGATGGAAACAATTTGGTGTAAAGTGGGCTGTCAAAAACGGAAGCTGCCATGGGTTAGATATGTCCTGTACTGCGCATGAAGTCTGTCAAAACCTGTGCATACTCGATTGGTTGCTCGACGCAAGGCAGGTGGCCTGCTTTACGCATCAAATGGAACGTGCTTCCGGGGATGAGATCAACGGTTTCACGCACCAAATCGGGTGGGGTTGAACCATCTTCTGACCCCGCAATGCCCAATGTCGGAAGACGCAGGCCTGAGGTTGGCGTGTAAAAATCAGTACCGGAGATAGCCGCGCAACAGCCAGTGTAACCTTGGACGCTTTGTTGGGCCAACATGTTGCGCCATAGTTCAAGGTCTGGGCCTGCACAGAACGCTTTGCCAAACCAGCGCTGCATGACACCGTCGGCCAGTGCTTCGATGCCCTGCGTTTGGACAATATCAATGCGGTCTGACCACATCGGAGCATTCCCGATTTTGGCTGCTGTATTGGATAAAACCATTGCACGGATCAGGTCCAAACGCTTTACGGCCAACCCTTGAGCGATCATGCCACCAATGGACAGGCCCACAAACAGGGCGTCTTTGAAACCCGTATGATCCATCAATTGTTCGGTATCGGTGATCAACGATCCCATGGAGTATGGGGCAGGTGGGCATGCGCTTAGGCCATGGCCACGCTTATCGAACCGCAAAATGCGCAGACCTTTTGGAAGCAAAGACATGATTGGATCCCATAGGCGCAAATCAGTGCCAAGGGAGTTGGCAAACACAACAGGTGCGCCGCCCTCTGGCCCATCAATCCTGTAGTGCAGTTTTGTGTTTTCAAGATGCGCATACTTCATGAATTAGCCTCGTTTGTTGCGATCGTTTAGGCGCATATGCGCGATGATCTGGCCATGATCTGACGCCAGTTTGTTATACGGGGCTTCAGGATGGCTGCCGTCTGTCAGGTGATCGTTCAGGACGCTGAAATATTCCATCTCACCGATGCTGTTAGGTGTGCCAGCCATAAAATGGCGAGACATATAGATTTGATCGATGCTTTCAAAGTTGCCGCCAAAGGCCATAGTGAACACAATATCGCGGGCTGATTTGCGCACGAATTGTTTTTCAGCTGAATGCAGGCGCACGCACTCGATATCCTCGGTGATCTGGATGTTTTGCTCTTTTGAATAGTGATCATTAGAGGCCTTGGCATTATGGCGCAGCATCCAAGAATAGTTTTTGAACGGGGCTTCACCGCTGCTGATTGCGTGTTCGCCGTCATTAAAATCACCCATAACCATAACAGGATTGCCAGCATGCAGTTCTTCAACAATCAAACGGCGCAGCACGCAGGCTTCGGCCATGCGGCGCATTGAGGCACGCATGGCACCCATCGCGCGGCCAACTGGATCGTATTCAGTCCGGACAGCTTCAGCCGGAAACTCTGCACCTTCGGGCACGTCATATTCACCCAGCTTTGATTTCAGATGGCAGTTAAAGATTGTGATGATCGCATCGACAACAGGGACACGGACCTTAAGGATCGCGCGGTAAAGGCGTTTGAGGACATAGCTTCCTTCCTGACTCTTACCGGTCCATTTGATTTGGTCCTCGTCCAGGTCTTGGATCACCTCAGGTTCACCGACAAAGCCAAAGCGCGACAGGATCGCAAAGCCGGGGCGGCGTTCACCGGCACCACCGTCATTCAGGTTAGGTGCGAATGCGAGAGCTGCATTCGTATAGGGGGTGTAAGCCAGTTTGCGGAAAATTGCGCGCTTGCGGTAACGTTTGGTTTTGTTCGGAATGTGGGCCGCCTTGTCTTCGATCCCTTCGGCGTTGGCCTCTGCGATCAAATCACGCTGCGCGCTTTCCTCAAAGATTTCCTGAAAACCAACGATATAGGCATTCATGGTTTGCAACTGTTCAGACAGCCAATCGGCTTTCCATGCATATTCTTCTGGCGTGTATTTTTGGAATTTATAGTATTTTTTGTCCTCACCAATTAAATTTTTGACGTTGAAACTGGCGATAGTAAAATTGGTCATATCAAACTCCAAATCGCGAAAGGGCTGTTTGGAAAAGGGCTGCGTCGACGTTGCCGCCGGAAATAACGACGATAACATCATCGCCCGTGATTTGGTCAGATCGGTATAGTGCAGAGGCAAGAGCGATTGCGCCGCCGGGTTCTGCAACAAGCTTCAGGCGGCTAAAGGCCTGCGCCATCGCTTGCAATGCTTCGTCTTCAGAAACGGTTAGGCCAGAACCACATAGCCGTTTCATGATAGGAAAGGTGATGTCGCCGGGTTGTAGTGTTATGACCGCATCACAGATGTTACCGGAGGTCGCTGTATTGCTTCGAATTACACCGTCTTTGAGTGAGCGGGCGACATCTTCAAAGCCCTCAGGTTCTACAGGGCGCACCAACATGTCAGGCGCATCCGCTTCCAAGGCAAGGGCGATGCCGCTGGTTAGACCACCGCCGCCACAACACACAATAACCTCAGCTTTGGTGACGCCGTGTTCGGCCGCTTGGGCTGCGATTTCAAGGCCAACGGTGCCTTGGCCTGCAATCACTTCGGGCTCATCATAGGGTTTGATCAAGGTTAGTCCGCGTTCTTTGGACATAGCCGCACCAATCGCGTCACGGCTTTCGCCGTCGCGGTCATACAGAACGACTTCGGCACCTAATGCTTTTGTGTTCGCGATTTTTAGGGCAGGGGCGTCGGATGGCATGATGATCACGGATGGCACGCCGTGTGAACGCGCGGCTAAGGCAACCCCTTGTGCGTGATTGCCACTTGAGAATGCAATCACACCCTTTGCGCGGGTTTGTTCGTCGAGTGCCGATAGGGCAGACCAGCCACCTCGAAATTTGAAACTACCCGTGTGTTGCAAACATTCAGGTTTGACCCAAACACGGCGGCCAGCAATCTCATCCAAAAACGGTGAATTCAGCAAGGGCGTATAACGTGCGTGATCCTGAATGCGTTGTGCAGCAGCGCGGATCATATCGATGTTCATGTCAGGTCCTTCTGAAGTGCGAGTGGGTAAGGTTTGTGGCTTAGATCAAAGTCCGACAATTTTGGGGATGTCGATCAGGTCGCGCAAGACGTGTTTTGGCTTCCATGGCATACGGTCCATTGGTTCGCCAGAACGGTTCACCCATGCGGTTGTGAACCCATAGCCGGTTGCACCCGCGGCGTCCCATCCATTTGAAGATACGAACAATACCTCATCTTTGGCGCAACCGAACCTTTGTCCCACAAGGTCGTACACACGTGAATCAGGTTTGAAGATGCCAACGCTTTGAACGGACAGGTTGTCATCCAATAAGGTTTTGATCCCAGCCGATTGGACTGCACCATCCAACATATTGGGGGACCCGTTGGACAAAATGGCGGTGTTCAAGCCTGCTGCCTTTAAGGTTTGCAGCATCTCGGGAACCTCTGGATAGGCCTGTAGTTCCCAATATAGCGAAAGTAGACGTTCGCGCAGCTCTGCATCACCATCAACGCCGCATTTCTCCAATGCCCAATCTAGGCCGTCTTGGGTCACTTCCCAAAAGTCGGTGTGGGCCTGTGTGATGGCGCGCAGCCAAGTGTATTGCAGCTGTTTGAGACGCCAGTGTTCTGCCAGTTGTGGCCACGTATCTTTAATCTTGGAAAATTGTGGTTCACTTGCCGCTTGGCGCGCCGCAGCAGCCACATCAAACAAAGTGCCGTAGGCGTCGAAAATACACGTGGTAATAGGCATGTGTGGTCTCCTCTTTTCAACACAGTGGCACGCGATATGGCGATCGAAAAGGCTAAAAGATGGGTTTACCCGATGATCGGTTCGGGGCAGTGTGCGCGAAATTTAAAATACGGCACAAAGGACATCACCGTGACCAAGATCAAAACCGGCGACAACGTGAGCATCCACTACACTGGAACCCTTGAAGACGGCAGCGTTTTTGACAGTTCAGAAGGCCGTGAACCGCTGGAATTTGAAGTGGGTTCTGGTCACATCATTGTTGGTCTTGATGAAGCGATGCCTGGCATGAAGGTTGGCGAAAAGAAGATCGTACAAATCCCTTGTGAATTGGCATACGGCGAAGCTGTTGAAGAGATGAAGCAAGCGGTGCCACGCGAAGGTATCCCTGAGGATATTCCATTGGAAATCGGCCTCACGCTTCACATGCAAACACCAAGCGGTCAGCCACTGCCTGTTACCGTGGTTGCGATGGACGAAGCGACTGTAACGCTGGATGCAAACCACGCACTTGCAGGTAAAGCTCTGACATTTGATTTCGAAGTTGTATTAATCAACTGATTTTTCGAAGCTGGGCGTCTATTGCCCAGCTTCGATCTCGCGAAGCATTTTCTCAATTTCTTTAGACATCGTTTAACTGTCAGCAGTATTAAGTTGGGCCTGCCGGGTAATGCCACGTCTAACTTTAATCCGATCTTTAGGCATAGTGTTGCGAATTACAGCGATAGGCGCATTTTTGTCAGTTGCAACCTGTGTAGCCTGGGAAGGCTCAGCAAAATAATTTGCGATCTCGCTAACCAATTGCGGGTTCAGGCACAAAGTTGCGCTTGCGCCAACAGCTACCACGTAAAAAATGAGGCGGCTCAGTTTCTTGGATCGCATCGCACGCGCCTCACGGCTGGCTAATAGTCTTTCGAAATGTGGGATCTATTTTCTCATGGTCAAATAGCTAATTGAGGCTGTGGACCATGTTAGGGCGAAAATCGGGCGAATTTATGCAGGGTTAACTGCGTGTTCCGCCCGAATTCTATAATTGCTTACAGGTGGTCTGGTTGTGGCATACCCAAAACGTGGTAGCCGCCATCGACGCGAATAATTTCACCTGTGGTGTAGGCCCCAACGTCAGATGCAAGATAAACTGCTGTGCCACCTACCGCTTCTAAGGTAGCGTTTGAGCGCATTGGCGCATTTTGATCTGTGTGTTTATAGGTCTTACGTGCCCCGCCGATCGCGGCACCTGCTAGTGTCTTCATTGGGCCAGGTGAAATTGCGTTAACGCGAATGCCATCTGGTCCAAGGTCGTTGGCAAGGTAACGTGTCGCTGATTCAAGAGCTGCTTTGGCAACGCCCATGACGTTGTAATTTGGTACAACCCGATTTGAACCTTGGTACGTCAATGTCATCAACGTCCCGCCATTTTCAACCATCAATGGGTGCGCACGACGCGCAACTTCGATGAAGGAATATGCTGAGATATCCATTGAATGCTTAAAGTTAGCACGTGACGTGTTCAGGAAACGACCTGTTAGCTCTGATTTGTCAGAAAACGCGATGGCGTGGACAACAAAATCGATTGTCGGCCAACGTGAACCCAAAGCATCGAACGCTGCGTCTAGGCTTGCATCATCCGTAACATCAACGTCGACCATGAAGTCGGAACCAACAGAGGCAGCCAATGGCTCAAGGCGTTTGCCGAATGCTTCACCTTGATAGGTAAAGGCAAGCTGAGCCCCAGCTTCGGCCATAGATTTTGCTATGCCCCAAGCGATGGAACGTTCATTGGCGACACCCATAATAAGGCCGCGTTTTCCTGCTAACATATTGGTCATAATGAAATTCTTACCCGTGATATTTGGAAAGGATCATTGATCCATTAGTGCCGCCAAACCCAAATGAGTTGGTCATCACGCTATCAAGACCAGCGTTTTGAACCGTTTCAAGTGCGATTTCTGAGGCGTCGATGGCTGGATCAAGGTTTTTGACGTTGATCGAGCGGGCGATGAAATCATTGTCCAACATCAAGATGCTAAAGATTGCTTCGAGTGCGCCAGCTGCCCCTTGGGCGTGACCTGTCATGGATTTGGTTGAGCTGACAGGTGGTGTCGTGCCTTTGCCAAACACGCGGCGAACCGCTTCGATTTCACCAACATCGCCAACTGGCGTGGATGTGCCGTGTGCGTTGATGTAGCCGACTTTACGGCCTTCTGGCAATGTGGACAGTGCAAGGCGCATGGCGCGCTCTCCGCCTTCACCAGATGGTGCAACCATGTCGTGGCCGTCTGATGTTGCCGCGTAACCTGTGACTTCAGCATAAATTTTCGCGCCACGCGCCAATGCGTGATCTAGGTCTTCAAGAACAACAATACCGCCACCGCCTGAAATCACGAAACCATCGCGGTCCGCATCAAATGCACGGCTCGCTTGTTCTGGAGTGTCGTTGTATTTGCTGCTCATCGCACCCATCGCGTCAAACAGGCAGGACAATGTCCAATCCAACTCTTCGCCGCCGCCTGCGAACATAACGTCTTGTTTACCCATCATGATTTGTTCTGCTGCGTTGCCGATGCAGTGAAGCGATGTGGAACAAGCTGAGGTGATCGAATAGTTAATCCCTTTGATCTTATAAGCGGTTGAGAGGTTTGCGCTGACGGTGGATGACATGCATTTTGGAACAGCGAATGGACCGATGCGTTTTGTAGCACCTGTCTTTGCAACGGTTTGGTGGGCTGTCAGCATTGCAGAAGTGGAAGGACCACCAGAACCTGCAACAAGGCCCGTGCGTTCATTCACGACATCAGCTTCAGTCAGGCCCGCGTCAGCAATGGCTTGGCCCATAGCGATGTGGGCATAAGCAGCTGCTTGGCCCATGAAACGAAGGGTGCGTTTGTCGACGTGTTCGGCGACATCCAGTTTGAGCGTGCCAGCGATTTGGCTGCGAAAGCCGTGCTCGGTCATTTCTGGGCTTGCTACGATGCCAGAAGTTCCGGCCTGCAAGCTTGCAAGCACTTCTTCAACATTATTACCGATGCTTGAGACAATCCCCAAACCTGTGACGACAACGCGGCGCATGGCGCTCTCCTTGTTCTATGTTGGGTCTTTGAACCAACCTGATCATGTTTGATAACTTAAACCTAAGTAGGATTAGGTTTCCGACAATGCAACTTTCATGTCTTTGACCATGTAAATGACTTCGCCGTCTGCTTCTACAATCCCGTTGGCCACACCCATCGTGAGGCGGCGGGTTTGGATCGCTTTGGTGAAGTCGATTTTATAGGTTAGTTTTTTGCGGTCAGGACGCACCATGCCGGTCAATTTAACTTCGCCTACACCCAATGCATAGCCACGGCCCTGCCAGCCGCGCCAGCCAAGGTTAAAGCCGGTAAGCTGCCACAAGCCATCGAGACCCAAGCAACCTGGCATGATTGGGTTGCCAGGGAAGTGGCAGTCAAAGAACCAAAGGTCAGGCGTAATGTCGAATTCTGCAACAACGTGGCCCTTGCCATGCTCGCCGCCATCACCTGAGATGTCCGTGATACGGTCCATCATCAGCATGGGTGGGGCTGGTAACTGGGCATTGCCCTCTCCGAACAGTTCGCCGCGCGAACATTTCAATAGGTCGTCCTTGTCAAAGCTTGTTGGGTAAAGGGACATGTTGGCGGCTCTCCATAACGTATTTAGTGTTTCTCCCCTTACCATCGCAATTTGTGGTCCTGCAAGGGTAGGGGCACGCATGGCGAACGCTTAAAACTGTGATGTGTTTTTTGCGATGCGCTATCCGGGCAAATTGGCAGCTTGTGCAGCTAAGCGGAGTATTGTGCAGTTTATACCCAATTCATGGAAAGCAATTGAAAACATGTGTCGGTCACACTAGGTGTGGTTCGAGAATGGCTTGCAAAGGCGCAATGATAATGTCGCAGGAACAGATAGGAACGAACTGGTTGGCAACTGCTGGGCTTCGCCCAACGCGTCAACGCGTGACTTTGGCGGCTTTACTGGTTGGGGATGGTCAGCACCGTCATGTCACTGCCGAAAGCTTGTTTGATGCAGCCCATGTCAAAGGCAACGCTGTGTCGCTAGCGACTGTCTATAATACTCTCAGTGCGTTTTGTGATGCAGGGCTTATGCAAGAGGTCACTGTTGATGGTTCAAAAAGCTACTTTGACACCAATACACATGATCACCCGCATTTTTACTGGGAAGACGAAGCCAGATTAACTGATGCGCCATCAGAACAGTTGGTAATTGCGCAGTTGCCTGATGTACCTGAAGGTGCGGAAATCGCATCCGTTGATGTTGTCATCCGTTTGCGCCACAAAGCCAAAAAATAATCCAAGTTTGAGTTAGCATTTCACGTGGCGGGCTTGCCTTAATACATGATTGCAAACTAGCGTGCGCCTAAGAGTTCAGGAGCACATACATGACCCATCCACTTATTACGCAAGATCACATCGACACCTTCCAGAAGGACGGGGTTGTTATGATCAAAGGATTGTTTGCTGATGAAGTTGTTACGTTGCGCGAGGGCGTCGCCCGCAACATGTCTGATCCTGGGCCATATGCTGCGGAAAATTTGCATAAAGGGGAGGCAGGTCGCTTTTTTGATGACTATTGTAACTGGTCCCGCATTCCCGAGTTTGAAAATGTTATTCGCAACTCTGCTGCTGCCGAAGTTGGTGCGGATCTGATGCGGTCCAATTCGGTCCAATTGTTCCATGAACACGTATTGGTTAAAGAACCCGGAACCTCAAAGCCGACACCATGGCACACGGACGGCCCATACTATTTTGTTAAAGGTCAGCAAACGGTTAGCTTTTGGTCGCCTCTGGATGCGGTAACAAATGCCAGCTTGCGTTGCGTTGCGGGGTCACATCTTTGGGGAAAACCAGTTTTGCCGACACGTTGGCTTAGCGAAACAAATTTTTACCCAGATGACGAGACATATATGACTGTGCCTGACCCTGATGCCGAAGGGATGAAAGTCGTTGAGTGGGCATTGGAACCGGGCGATGCCGTGGCATTTAACTATAATATTCTTCATGGGGCACGTGGGAACGAGGCCACACTAAGGCGGCGGGCATTTTCGCTGCGCTTGCTTGGGGATGACGCACGCTATGTGGAACGCCCAGGGCCAACATCACCACCTTTCCCTGGACATGATATGACGCCCGGTCAAAAGCTCCGGTCTGATTGGTTTCCAACATTGTTTGAACGCTAATTCGGTCTGCCAACTTAGCTTTATATTAGAACCACTGTCCTGGTTCTATTAGCCCCAGATCAAGTAGCTGACGCGAATGCCATTCAAAAGCAACAGAGTTGTGCCATTTGAAGGTTGAGATGTCTAATGTGCTGACTGGGTTTTGTTTTAACGCCTTGGCCGTTCTGGATGAACAGATGGCAGACGTCAGGTTGTGGTGCTACGGGCAGGCGTATGTGTTGTACTCTTCGTCATTAAATGTGTGATCTTCACGAAGTTTCAGACCCTCTTTGGATTTGAATAGTGCGATGCGGTCAATCTTACGCCGGGCCAGAGGGACTTGCTCTTCATAGCGCCAGCGTAATCCACCGAAGAAATCCAATTGACGTTCTTTAGTGTGGTTGTGGTTATTGATGTCTGGGCGCGCCAGTGCGCAATAGCCAGAACGATCAAGGTGAGCGCGATCTAAGGGCACCGCATCAGGGTTAGCGTCTAGATCATCAGAAAATAAATCGACCACGTAGGTTAGCATCGAATGGCGGCGTTCCTCGGTATGGAACGATAGCATTTCACTAACTGTACGTGTTTCGCAAAATGGGTGGAACAGGTATTCTGCGTTAAAACAGTAGTACATCCAAAGACCGGGGGCCGCAGCAATCACGCTGTTTACCGCAAGTTCCATGGCACCTTCGCGTGCCATGTTATACCCTACGCGGTGAACCAAGTCCTGTAGATCTCGTGGCAACGCAAATTCGTCTGGCATAAAGACTAAGATGCTTGCGAAGCCTGCCTGCCGGTGATGGCGTAGGGTGGTCGCAATCTCGACATCATCCTCAACAAAATAATCGCAACAGGCCCTTTGTCTAAGGCTGTAGTCACGTCTTCTAAGAATGTATCTAGGTCTTAGTATTGCATTGGATACTCGTTTTAAGTGTAGTGCCTAAATTCCTTCAAATCTGCGCGCATTGCAAGCGGCACTTGCCCCTGTTAGACGACGCTTAACTGCCAAAATCATACCGGATTATGACTATGACTAGCCCAAAGAAGCTCTTCATCAAAACCTTCGGCTGCCAGATGAACGTCTATGACAGCGAACGCATGGCTGAAGCGCTGGGTGGCGAGGGGTATGTTGAGACGAAAAGCCAAGAAGACGCAGATATGATTCTGCTGAACACTTGCCACATCCGCGAAAAAGCAGTGGAAAAAGTCTATTCTGATTTGGGCCGGTTGAAGAAATTCAAAGAAGCCAACCCTAATCTTAAAATTGGAGTTGCGGGATGCGTGGCACAGGCTGAGGGCGGCGAAATTATGCGTCGTCAACCGTTGGTCGATTTGGTTGTTGGACCGCAGTCCTATCACCGTCTCCCAGAAATGGAAGCTTTGATCCAGCAGGGTAAACGCGCACTGGACACGGATTTTCCTGAAGAAGACAAGTTTGAGAAGCTTAAAGCACGCCCTAAAGCCCCGCGTGGCCCGACTGCGTTCCTGACCGTTCAAGAAGGTTGTGATAAATTTTGCGCTTTCTGTGTAGTGCCATACACGCGCGGAGCTGAAGTAAGTCGTCCGGTAACACGTATTCTTGATGAAGCACGCAATCTTGTGGAACGTGGTGTGCGCGAAATTACCTTGCTGGGTCAGAATGTTAACGCATATCACGGTGAAGGCCCAAAAGGGACCGACTACACACTGGCACAGCTTATCTGGGAACTGGATAAGGTTGACGGGTTGGAGCGTATTCGCTTCACCACAAGCCACCCAAACGATATGACAGATGAGTTGATTGAAGCGCATGGTAATTGTGCAAAACTGATGCCGTATCTGCATCTTCCTGTCCAATCAGGAAGTGACCATATTCTAAAACGTATGAACCGCAGCCACACAGTAGAAAGCTATTTGCGCGTGATCGAACGCATTCGCGCAGCGCGTCCAGATATTGTATTGTCAGGTGACTTTATTGTCGGCTTCCCTGAAGAAACTGAAGCTCATTTCCAAGAAACCTTGGATTTGGTCGAGGCAGTGAAATATGGCTACGCGTATTCCTTTAAATACTCCACACGCCCAGGTACGCCTGCAGCGGAACGCGCATTAGTGGATGCAGCCGAGGCAGATGAACGCCTGCAACGCCTGCAAGCCTTGATAACGCAGCATCAGCGCGAGATTCAGGACGGCATGATCGGACGAGAAGTCAGCGTCCTTTTCGAGAAAGTGGGCCGCGATGAAGGGCAAATGGTTGGTAAATCCGAGTATTTACATGCGGTCCATGTCGCGAATGCAAATGCCCAAGTCGGGGATATTGCAAAGGTGAGAATCGTTGATGCAGGAACGAACTCACTCAAAGGCGAACTTACCTGACGGTAACGTGTTTGGGCAGAGATCGGCATGAGCACCTATGAAAATGTGATTTTTTTACGACTAGGGGTGTTTTGCTCTACTATATGTTGTGAATTCACCTTCGAATAGCCCGATTTATTACTTATCCTCGCTTCATAAGAGCATAAGCCAGCGTTTATTTCGGCGTCCAAGGCTTGTGCGGCGGAACAAAAAAAGGGACAGGGCTGAGGGGTATAATTTTTCTAATGCCGTACGTAACGTTCTGGCTGGGAAAGCTGCAGCGGCAGTCGCTTTACCACTGGAAGGACAAGCGCGTCTGCGCAAGGTCTTTTCGGTTTGATAAAAGCGCAGAAAAATAAATATGCTGCCGCAATCTTGATCGATCCAGATGGATGCGAACACTGGGTAATGGATGATGGCGTCGAGGGATACATGTCTCTGCACACCAACCGCCAAGGTATTCCTGTCTGTTGTCGCAGTGATGTTTTTGGCGTGATGGAATTTGATCAGTTCTTTGCGACCTATAGTGCAAGAATTTCTGCTGCTGGACGCGAGCGTTTGGCCCAGTTCTTTTAACAGACTGGTGCAACCAGCTATATCATTACAGGTCACACGGATGCGCGCGCTTCTGATGAGTACAACATGAAGCTCTCTTACAACCGTGCTTCTTCTGTTGCTCGAATTGCACAAAGCGCTGGTGCACGTATTGCTGACGTCCGCGGTTATGGCGAGGTATGCCTTCTGCTTCAAATAAAACAGCGCACGGCATGCAAAATAACCGCCAGGTTGAAATTATCTGCATTCGTTAAGGGAACCAAAATGACCTTTGTAAAAATTATCACGGCCTGTTCGTTGGTTGCCTCATTGGGTGCGTGTGAGGTTGCTGGCAGTGGCAACAAATCAGACAAAACAATTGACCGTGGCTTTGACAAAAAACACCTTAGCCAATTGGTTGCTGGTGTTTGGGTTGATCCAAATGGATGTGACCACTGGATCATTGATGATAGTGTTAAGGGCTATTTTTCCCAACGTCTCGACAAATATGGTAAGCCTGTTTGCTCAGGAATTGCGGAACCAAACACTGCGACTGGCCTGTTCAAGTCAGGGTCCACATTCGGTGATCCAATCTAAAGCTGAATTAATTGCATAATTTTGCGCCGTGGCGATATTCGCCGCGGCTTTTTTGTGGGGAAAGGGCAAAATCAGCTTTTGCCCTATTGTACCTACTCTGTGAACAAGCCACCCTTGGGAAAAGACAGATAACCCGTGAATCAGGAGCACATTTTTGTCCCCAAGCGACGTACCTTTAGACCCAGCAGGTTCTAAACCTTCGAACCCCGAAGCACGGGTTGAATTCCCAGACAACCGTTTGTTGATGGATGTTTGTGGAGAATTTGACAGTAATCTAACAACAATTGAAACTTCGCTCGAAGTGCAGATTGTGCGGCGTGGAAATTCGATTGTTGTGATCGGCGACGATCTTGCACGTGACCGCGCGATTGAAATTTTGAACGCGTTATATCTACGCCGTGTCAATGGCCGTGATGTTGAGGCCGCGGATGTCGATCGTGAACTGCGGATGGGTGGCCCAGATGAAGACGTGGGCAAGCGTAATCTGGTCAAAGGTGATCAATTGGAAATGTCCGTCGGTGCGCGCTTTGAAATCAAGACCCGTAAAAAATTGGTTGAACCACGCACCGATGCACAAAAAACCTATGTGCAATCGTTGTTTGAAAACGAACTGGCTTTCGGAATTGGCCCTGCTGGTACAGGTAAAACCTATCTTGCTGTGGCTGTTGGTGTTTCAATGTTCCTCTCCGGTAAGGTCGACAAGATCATCTTGTCGCGTCCGGCCGTTGAGGCAGGAGAGCGTTTGGGCTTTTTACCTGGAGCGTTGGAAGAGAAAGTAGATCCCTACATGCAGCCGCTTTATGATGCGCTGAATGACTTTCTACCGGGTAAACAACTGGCAAAACTACGTGAAGAAAAAATCATTGAAATTGCACCCTTAGCCTTCATGCGTGGCCGCACACTGTCTAGTGCCTATGTTGTTTTGGATGAAGCGCAGAATGCCACAACGATGCAAATGAAGATGTTTTTGACCCGTCTCGGCAAGGGATCACGAATGGTAATTACGGGTGACCGCACACAAATAGATCTGCCGCGTGGTGTACCATCAGGATTAGCAGACGCGGAACGGTTGCTTAGCAAAATTCCGAAGGTCAGCTTCAATTACTTCACATCTAAAGACGTTGTGCGTCATCCTTTGGTTGCTGCTATTATCGAGGCTTATGAGGCGGACGAACCTCACAAGCAGTCAAACTGATGGTAGAAGTAGATATCGTTTTTGAGGATGATCGTTGGCTTGCCGTTGATCTACAGACAATTGCTGATGCTGCAGTTACTGGCGTTTTGGAGCGCCTTGAAATTGACGGTGAGGACGGGGAAGTGGCGGTTCTGGCCTGTGGCGACGCACGCATAGCTGAACTAAATGCGGATTTTCGCGAAAATCCCACAGCTACGAACGTTTTGAGTTGGCCAGCGGCAGAGCTTAGCGCACAGGACGCAGGTGATTTGCCAAGCCAACCGGTACATGATCCAATGGGCGGCCTTGAGTTGGGCGACATAGCAATTAGCTATGGCACCTGTGCATCCGAAGCGATTGCTGCGGGCAAGGCAATGCAAGACCATGTGATGCATTTAATGATCCATGGGACGCTTCATTTGTTGGGTTATGATCACGTGCGTGACCAAGATGCCACGTTAATGGCAGCGTTAGAGGTAGAAATACTTGAAAAAATGGGCATAGATGACCCATATTGTACAAGATAGGCAGATCACTCTGTCTTGGTTAACGGCAGAAATCGCTGCCCCTATAGAACGGAACCCAATGGGCGACACTGACGACGGATCGTCTGGCGCAGCGCAACGCGCGCAGTCAGACAATGTAACGACCACTTCATCGAGTGCTGTTCCGGTTTTGGAACCATCTGAAACTGTAGAAACGCCGAAGCGTAAGGGTGGGTATTTGACCCGTTTTATTGCTTCGTTCGGCCCGAAGGACGTTGGTGAGGAAATCGAAATGACACCTCAGCCAGCACGCTTCAAATACGGTCATGGCATGTTGAACCTGCGCCGCATGCGGGTCGAAGATGTCGCTTTGCCCAAAGCCGATATTATTGCTGTTTCTATGACCGTGTCTCTGGAAGAACTTGTTGCTAAGTTCAAAGAGAGCGGCCTCACACGACTGCCCGTTTATGATGGAACGCTGGATACCCCCGTGGGATTCGCCCACCTTAAAGACCTTGCTTTGACCCACGGCTTCAATGGTGGTGGCGGTGCATTTGATCTTGCAAAGATGCTTCGGCCCCTACTGTTTGTGCCGCCTTCGATGACGATTGGCGTTTTGCTGACGAAAATGCAGGCTGAACGACGTCACATGGCCTTGGTCATTGATGAATATGGTGGGGTAGATGGTCTTGCCACGATTGAGGATTTGATCGAGCAAGTTATTGGTGAGATCGAAGATGAACACGATGTTGATGAAGATCAACATTGGAGCCTCGAAAAGGTGGGCGTTTATCTGGCTCTTGCTAAAACACCGCTTGAGGATTTTGAGTCCGAAGTGAACCTGTCGTTGACTGAACACGAAGACGTTGACGGTGAAGACATTGAAACGCTTGGTGGGCTTGTGTTTATGTTAGCAGGACGCGTTCCTGCGCGCGGCGAAGTCGTGATTCATCCTGATGGCATTGAATTTGAGGTTGTCGATGCAGATCCACGTCGGATTAAACGCCTTCGTGTTTGCCTGCCTGATCACGCGGGATGATTGATCACTTCAAAGCGTTGAAGCTTTGGGCGCAAAGCCTTTGTGCGATTTTTGTCGGTGGGATCGGTGCCTTGGCGCAGCAACCATTTGCCATAGTACCGCTAATAATTGTTATGATGGCGCTGGGTTTCATGGGCTTGTTAACCTCTTCCAGCATGCGCCATGCCGCACATATTGGCTGGATGATTGGCTTTGGCTATTTCCTGATCACGCTGCAGTGGATAACAGCCCCGTTTCAAGTGGATGCGCAACAAACCGCATGGATGGCACCATTCGCTTTGGTTTTGATGGCGGGTGGCATGGCACTATTCTGGGGGCTGGCGTTCATGCTGGCTCGCTATTTGGGACCCGTTTGGGCATTAGTTGTGACATGGCCTTTGGTCGAACTTTTACGGGCCTATGTCTTTACAGGTTTTCCGTGGGGTTCACCGCCACAGGCTTTGGTGGACGCACTTGCAGGGCAGTCACTGGCACTAGTTGGTCCGCACGGAGTCATGTTCGCAATGTGTGCTGGGGCATTTGCAATCTTTCAATCAAAGAAGGTCTCCAATGTTGCGTTCATAGGTTCCTGTCTTGTTGCGTTGGTACTCACACTTTGCCCTCCTTTGACAGGTCCCGCAGTATTAACAGAGCACATTGTGCGCCTAGTTCAACCGAACGCACCACAGCGCGATAAGTGGAATCCAGCGAAATTTGGCATTTTTATCGACCGTCTCTTGCAATCCACGCAGGCGGGCGATGTACCTGACTTGGTCCTGTGGCCTGAAACAGCGTTGCCGTATCTTGCACACAATGCACCTGGAATTTTGCAGGCTGCTGGTGAAGCTGGCCGTGGTGCGCAAGTTGCTTTAGGCATTTTGCGTGCTGATGGGCCTACATTATATAACAGCATGGTGGTTCTCGATCCTCTCGGTCAAATCACAGCCACCTATGACAAACACCACCTGGTCCCATTTGGAGAATACATGCCTTTGCGACCAGTTTTGTCTGCGCTGGGGTTGCACGTCTTTGCGGATATGTTTGGAGATGGTTTCGGTGAGGGGGAAGGAGCACAAACCCTTGATTTTGGCGCGCTGGGAAAGGGGCTTCCTTTGATTTGTTACGAAGCCGTTTTTGCGCATGATGTTGGGGCTGCGAAAGACAGACCGGACTTTCTTATTCAGCTCACAAATGACGCATGGTTCGGTACATTTGCAGGGCCAAAGCAGCATTTA
>CAJJAR010000034.1 GCA_905182105.1 uncultured Paracoccaceae bacterium | reverse complement strand
TTACCCAAGGAAGCGGGCGTAGCTCAGGGGTAGAGCATAACCTTGCCAAGGTTAGGGTCGGGCGTTCGAATCGCCTCGCCCGCTCCAACTAAACAAAAAAGCCAGTCAATTTTGACTGGCTTTTTTGTTGTTCAAGACCCTCCTACTTACACAGATAGAAGATCTAACATTGCTCCATTTCAAATTAATGAAAATTAAGTGAATTTTTTACTTGCAGGTTTTGCTGCGCAATTATAGATCGTCCACACCCAAGGAGGCGGGCGTAGCTCAGGGGTAGAGCATAACCTTGCCAAGGTTAGGGTCGGGCGTTCGAATCGCCTCGCCCGCTCCAACTAAACAAAAAAGCCAGTCAATTTTGACTGGCTTTTTTGTTGTTTTCCAACTGTGAGTAACCTTCTTGAAAAGGTTCCTTCAGAATACTTTGTATGTCAAAGTCGTCAGCGATCTTTTAATCCCTTCTATGTTCAGCAGATTGTCGTTAATGTATTTACCAACGTCAGCGCTTTCTGGAATATATAACTTAATCATGAGGTCAAAATCCCCACTAGTAGAATAGAGTTCCGAATGAATTTCCAATAGCGCGATGTTTTCAGCCACTTTATAAGTGGTACCGGGCTTGCAACGGATTTGTATAAAGACGCATGTGCTCATTAGCGAGGCTCCTAATTGCTTTGCACCTTGCTGACATATCCAGCACAACTGGCGCAATCCCTTTTACACCACCTTGGCCTAAGCACCCTTCCCGCCTATAACTCATCAAACACCACATTACCCGACATTCGGAGAAGACAATGCGAACAGCAACCATCACACGTTCCACCGCTGAAACAGAAATCACAGTCACCATCAATCTTGATGGAACCGGTATTTATGATAACCAAACTGGTGTTGGCTTTTTTGACCACATGTTAGATCAATTGGCGCGTCACTCCTTGATCGACATGACCGTTTACGCCAAAGGCGATCTACACATCGATGATCACCACACTGTTGAAGATACTGGTATTGCACTGGGCCAAGCCTTGACCCAAGCTCTTGGTAATAAACGTGGAATCTTGCGCTATGGTAGCTGTCTACTACCAATGGACGATGCCCAAGTGCGTTGTGCCCTTGATCTATCTGCGCGCCCCTATTTGATTTGGAACGTCGACTTGCCAACCCAAAAAATTGGCAACTTCGATACAGAATTGGTCCGCGAGTTTTTTACAGCATTCGCAACACACGGCGGCATCACCTTGCACGTCGACAAATTGCATGGCTTTAACAGTCACCACATTGCTGAAGCTGTCTTCAAATCAGTTGCCCGTGCACTGCGCGATGCGGTTGAAGTTGACCCACGCAAATCAGGCGACATCCCATCGACCAAAGGGGCACTGTAACTCATATGCTTACAGCAATTGTTGATTACGAGAGCGGTAACTTGCACTCGGCCCATAAAGCATTCGAACGCATGGCCCGCGAAGTGGATGCTGGCGAAGTCATCGTCACCTCAGACGCGGACGTTGTTGCGCGCGCTGATCGTATCGTCCTGCCCGGCGATGGTGCATTTCCAGCGTGCTATGAGGCCCTAACAGGCACGGGTGGCCTTTTTGACGCTATGCGTGAAGCGGTCGAGGAAAAAGGCCGTCCGTTTTTAGGAATTTGCGTTGGCATGCAATTAATGGCCACGATGGGTCGCGAATATTGCGACACCCCGGGTCTTGATTGGATCAAAGGCGAAGTGGTTGAGATCAAACCAGAAAACAAAGTGCTCAAGGTGCCACATATGGGGTGGAATGATCTGATCATCAATCATCCGCATCCCGTTCTGAACGGTATCGATTCAGGTGATCACACGTACTTTGTGCATTCGTACCACTTTGAAGTCGCCAAGCCTGCCGAATGTTTGGCGCATGTTGACTACGGTCATAACGTGACTGCAGTAATTGGTCGGGATACGATGCTAGGCATGCAATTTCACCCTGAAAAAAGCCAAGGCACTGGCCTGCGCATGCTTTCTAACTTCTTACAGTGGAAACCATAAAGCCACGGAGTTTCCCATTGGGCTAGGATCTAGCCCAATGGGTCTTCTAATTAGTTAACGCGCTTCCACGTACCGCCGTCACGGCAAATAACCAAAACGCAACCTTTGATATTCAGGTTATTGCCCTTCAAAGTCATCTTTGAGCTGTAAGTCTTGTCGCGATCGGGTGAGTACACCTTGCCGCCGCTATAAGCGCCGCCACCATTGGATTTCATGTTCCAGATTATTTTCCGACCTTGGTTTTCAGATTTAAACTCAGCACCTGAGTTATCAAAGCTTTTGACAAGCGTTCCACAAATTGTGCTACCGCAGTCTTTGACGTCGATATAGCCATAGTTGCCATTATCATCTTTCACCGTCTGCCACGTACCATGTACCGGATCTGCTTGTGCAGCCCCAACTCCCAGCGCAACAGTTGCAACTGCGGCCATCAAAATTTTCTTCATCTTTTATTTCTCCCTTATTTTATCGTAACTCTGCTTTATCAACGTTGATCGTGGCAAGGTTGACCTTGGGTCGCGTTGCAAATCTGAGCTGGCCGTGCATAACGGCTCAAACAGTTAAGCAAGAGGCCAGAACAGATGATCCTATACCCCGCAATTGATCTAAAAGACGGCCAAGCTGTTCGTCTTATTCACGGCGACATGGAACAATCGACTGTATTTAATGACGATCCTGCCGCCCAAGCAATGTCATTTGTGAATACGGGTTGCGAATGGTTGCACTTGGTCGATCTGAACGGAGCATTCGCAGGCACACCGGTTAACGCCGCACCCGTCGAAGCAATCCTAAAGACCTGCAAAGTGCCAACCCAACTGGGCGGCGGTATCCGTGACATGGCAACGATTGAAGCATGGCTGGATAAAGGGCTAACCCGCGTGATCCTTGGAACTGTTGCCGTTGAAAATCCTGATCTGGTACGTGAAGCCGCGCGCGCATTCCCGAACCAAGTTGCCGTTGGCATAGATGCCCGCAATGGTCGCGTTGCAACAAAAGGCTGGGCTGAGAAAACGGACGTTATGGTCACAGATCTCGCCAAGTCGTTTGAAGACGCAGGCGTTGCAGCAATCATCTATACTGACATTATGCGTGACGGTGCGATGGGCGGCCCAAATATCGAGGCAACAGCAGATCTTGCTCGTGCAATCTCAATTCCCATAATTGCGTCCGGTGGCGTTTCGTCATTGGCGGACCTGAAGGCACTTAAAGCTACCAATGTCATTTCGGGCGCGATTTCTGGTCGTGCGCTGTATGATGGAGCAATTGATTTGTCTGAGGCGCTAAAAGCCCTCGCCTAAAATTACATACTCGCTAAACTGGCGAAAAATCAGCGATTATAGAACCAAGGTCAGATTAACATGTTAAAAACCCGCATTATTCCCTGCTTAGATGTTGCTGATGGCCGTGTGGTTAAGGGGGTAAATTTTGTTGGCTTGCGCGATGCTGGCGATCCTGTTGTATCTGCACGTGCTTATGACGCTGCTGGCGCCGATGAGTTATGTTTCCTTGATATCAAAGCAACCCATGAAAATCGCAGCACCATGTTTGATGTTGTCCGCCGCACGGCTGAGCAATGTTATATCCCGTTGACAGTTGGCGGCGGTGTGCGCACCAGTATTGATGTGCGCAATCTTCTGCTTGCGGGGGCTGACAAGGTCAGTTTCAACTCTGCTGCAATCGCGAATCCTGACGTCCTCGCAGATGCCGCGGATCAATTCGGCAGCCAGTGTATTGTCTGCGCGATTGACGCCAAAACCGTTGTACCGGGCCGTTGGGAAATATTTACTCACGGCGGGCGCAAACCTACTGGAATCGACGCAGTTGAATTTGCCCTGCTCGCGGCCGCAAAAGGTGCGGGAGAAATTTTGCTGACCTCAATGGATCGTGATGGAACCAAACAGGGCTTTAACCTACCCCTCACCCGCGCCATTTCAAACGCGGTGAATATCCCAGTTATCGCATCTGGTGGTGTTGGAAATCTTGACCATCTTGTTGAAGGCGTCACAAAAGGCGGCGCATCCGCTGTTTTGGCAGCTTCCATTTTTCACTTTGGTGAATATACAATTGGTGAAGCAAAGCAACACATGGCAGATGCCGGTATTCCAATGAGGCTCACATGACACTCAACGATCTATTTGAAACAATCAAAGCACGCAAAACGGCTGACCCTAGCTCAAGCTGGACAGCACAATTATTATCAAAAGGTCCAGAAAAATGTGCTGAAAAATTTGGTGAAGAAGCTATTGAAGCCATTATCGAAGCTGTCAAGGACGATAAAGCTGGCCTGACAGCAGAAGCAGCTGACGTGATATATCACTTGATGGTTATGTTGGCGTCACGTGACATCAGCCTTGATGACGTGGTCGATGAATTGGCAAAGCGCCAAGCCAAGTCTGGCATCGCAGAAAAAGCCTCACGCTAATTAGAGCTTTGAGCTGATAATTCCTGTGTTGAACCCGCCAAAGCGCAATTCGCCAAACAACCGCTGATATTCAATTTTCGGGCAACGATCCTGAACGACGTCGACGCCACGTGCTTCAGCCTTTTGTGCTGCGTCCGCATGTATCACGCCAATCTGCATCCAAATCGCTTTTAGATCAGGAAACGCCTCTAAAGCTTCATCAACGATCGCAGGAACAGCGTCAGAACGGCGAAAAATGTCGATCATGTCAATTGGTCCTTCGATATCGGACAATGATGCTTTGACCTCTTGACCAAACAATGTCTGGCCAGCGAGCCCCGGATTAACGGGAATGACCGTAAACCCTTTTAAACTCAAATATCTCGCTACAAAATAACTGGGCCGTACGGGATTGCTGGATACCCCTACGATGGCCACACGTTTGACACTGCTGAGCAATGATTTGAGGAATTTATTTGTATATTCTGTCATGTTCAATTCCTACATTAGTCTTGCGCAAAAAAAAAGCGCCCCGTGGCCGATGCCAGGGAGCGCGTAGGTATGGAACGAGGGACAGTATCATAGCAGCGGGAGTTCCAATTCCATCGCACAGTACGAAAGACATAATATCGCTTTGGCACGGGAAAAGACCCTCTCTTAATTCCGTGAATGAAAACTTAAACTAATCAGTGTTTTCGGCGGATTTAAGCCTAGAATTCATTCGTAGTGATTAATTTTACTAACTTAGTCGAAAATGTCATCAATGAAATCGAATGCCTCCTCAAAAGCATTTTTAAGAAACTTAAAGTTATCCTTTGATTTTTTGCGTTTGGACAATTTCTTTTTTGATTTCTTCGAAACACTAGGCTTGGCCAAGCGGATAGGGCTGGACCTTATCAGCTCGCAGTCACCAGTTTTGGTAACAGGCAACATCTTGAAATCATGTAACGGGGCCCCACATCGCGAACAGACCAACTCTTGACGCCCGTGCTTGGGCATAACCAAAGCCGCACGCGCGCCACAATAACAACATGTCACTATTAGATGGATATCCCACGTAGCCCTCTAAATGGTTTCTATACCCGCTTAGATACGTACCTTGGTGGCATATAAGGCCAAAGCCGCCGCATTCGAGACGTTGAGCGAACCAAATTCACCGGCTGCGTCAATTCGGACCAACATATCACAAGTTTCTTTGGTCTTATCGCGCAAGCCTGGACCTTCGGCACCTAGAACAAGAGCAACTGGTAAATGCGTTTTACCTTCCACCGCTTGCTCAATCGTATGCTCAGCCTCGCCATCAAGCCCCAATACCAAATACCCCATTCCCTGCAGTGAAATGATTGCATCCGCCAGATTGCGCATGCGTAAATAAGGTTGGCGTTCCAACGCACCACTGGCTGTTTTAGCCAAAGCACCTGTTTCAGGTGCCGAATGATGGCGCGTCCCGATAACTGCAGAGGCACCCAGCACTTCAGCTGAACGAAGAATCGCACCAACGTTATGCGGATCAGTCACACGATCTAGCAAAAGAACACGTGGGTGTTCATCCCCAATAACCACATCATCTAAGCGCCCCCAATCAAGCGGCTTCACTTCCAGGGCAGCACCTTGGTGTACGGAACCCGGATCCAGCGGAGCAGAGAACTTGCGCGGATCAACGACTTCAGGTTCCATGCCGGACTCAGAAATCGCCTCTTCTAGCTTATTTTGTGCGTTCAAAGTCACAATCAGACGTAAACGTTTACGATTTGGATTCATCAGCGCATCACGCACCGCATGCAGGCCAAACAACCAAACAGTCGCATTTGCCTCTGTTTTTCTGTCTTGTTCTTTCTGAACAACCCACTTTGGTTTTTGCATCTTTTTCGCCTTTGTTGAGTGGCTGCCTAATTTGAGCCAATTTGTGCCTTGACGGGCCTTTAGGTCGCTAGTAATCACCCACCACGTCAGACGCAATGCGCATGACAGTGGGCGACAGGCCGCAAGGTGTGGCAGGGGACTGTAACTCCCTCGCGGAGACGCACGCCTGGTTCGATTCCAGGGTCGCCCACCAT
>CAJJAR010000033.1 GCA_905182105.1 uncultured Paracoccaceae bacterium | reverse complement strand
TTGGTGCATTATTATTAACACCTGACACATTGCTGATGCGCCTATCGCAACTGGATGGCTGGAATATGCTTATCTGGCGTGGTGGCCTCAGTGGTTTGGTTTATTTTGTGATCTGGACTGTGATCGATCGCCACAAGGCTTGGCCAAAAATTGCAACATTTAATTTTGGTATTCTTATAGTTTGCCAGATATTCAACGCAGTTCTTTTCAGCCTTGCGATTGCACTGGCTCCCGTAGTGATAGTGCTAATTGGCGTTGCCACGGTACCAGTTTTAGCGGCTCTTTTATCAAGGTTAATCTTAAAAGAACCACTGTCAAAGCGAACCCTTGTCACTTCTTTGGTAGTATTAAGTGGATTGTTAATCTCTCTGTTGGGACATGACGTCGAAGGCTTCGCGCTGGATACAAGCACCTTGGTTGGCTTACTGTTAGGGTTAGGTGTAGCCTTTGCACTTGCGATGAATTTTACTTTGATACGCAAAGATAGCGAAGCGCCATTTGTGCTGGCAATGGCTATTGGAGCAATATGTGCTGCTTGGGTAGGCTTTTTGTGCGCTGATACGTTACAATGGTTTTCTGTCTCAAATATGATTTCGATTGCTTTTACTGGCATATGTATTTTGCCGTTGTCCTTCGTTGCACTGTCTTATGCCGCAAGAAATCTGAAATCCTCAACAGTGAGCTTAATCATGCTATCAGAAACGGTATTAGGGCCTCTTTGGGTATGGTGGGGAATAGGCGAAAAACCAAATATGATGATGCTTATTGGTGGTGCGATAGTGCTTTCTGCTCTTGTAGTATTCATTGTGTTTGAACGCAGGATCAACGATCTTAAGTCTGCATAGTTGATACGATTTGCAAAAAAGGGGCTGACCATGAAACATCTTGCCGTAATCGTTTTGCTAGCACTTCCAAGTGTTTCGTTAGCAGATATAAATTCTTTTCGCCTCAAAACACTGCTTGAAATCTGCGATGCAGCGCAGCAGTCATCTGACCTTGGGACGGTCAAAAATATAGCAAATCAAATTAATAACTTTGAACGTCCTTCTGAAAGGTCGCTTGCCACAAAATACGATCAGTGTTTGTTATTTGCCTTTGGTAAGCCTAAAAAATCGCCAAGCCCTTTCGCTCTTTTAAGTCGAATAGAAGAAGCTGCAATTCAACTTAAGAAGGATTGTCGTGACCTATTAAAAGCGGCTCCTTCCTTAGCTGTGTCAAACCCAATTTGTAAGGATATACTGCTCAGGTAGCTTTTCACCTGAAGTGCAGGAACCTCAGCAGGTCAGACGGTCTTCCACGTACATGTACACTTGATCCCAAGGGGTGATGGTAATGTCGGCAAACCCAGAGAGGGGGGCGTCAGGGGAGTTATCCCGAGTAAGCAATGGTATTAGACTTGAGGCGCTCGACGTATATGTGGCTCGAGTGAAATCATAACAAACGCATTGGCTTTTAGTCGGAGCGTATCTTATGCTGCAAATGTGGGCATTGGTTAGATCGCTGTGGCTGAGACGGTAGCTAAAAAGTGTCGTCTTTTCATGTAGTGCCTCATGTTGGCAGAGTAAGGTTTGTTGTAAGAACGGCGGTCATGCCAAGCACGGCAAGGATCACGATCCATTCAACTGATATGGACTTGGAAAGATGGTTTGCAACTGCAGGGTCACCGGTGCGCAACGCGGGAATGAAACGAAGTTTGTTGGCAGCGGCCAGTCCAAGAAGTAAACCGACCAGCAGCACTTTGATGATCATCGCCTGCCCATAGCTGGTGCCTACAAGAGCAGTAAATGACCCAACAAGCTGATAACCCATGTAGCCACCCACAATGATCAGCACAGGCACGGTAGCCGAAGCAACAACACCAAATCGGTGCCCTACATCCGCAGCCGAAGCATACGTGCTTGATGACGATGCTAAGCGTTTCAATGGTGTAAGAACACCGATCCACAAGGCAACGGCCAGCAAGTGCAACATCAATGCAAGGTCAAGGAGCGTAGTTTCAAGACCAGAAACATGTCCGACTTGATCGAAAGACCAGATCGCAATGACACCACCAAGCACCGAGACCCAAGTTCCGACGCGGCCCATGAGCAGCCCCGCAATCAACAGGCCAAGGCCCACCAAACGTAACAGTAAAGCTGTGCCAACAGGTGTGGTCCACAAAAGCTTAAGCATCTCAGGATCAGTTAAGCCACTCACATCTCCCGTTAGATTGGCACCGCGTAGTGAAAAGGCGAGGATTGCCGCGACAATCCCAAGAACCGCAAATGTCATGGCCAAACCACGAGTACGTTCGAGCCGAAACATCAACGTGGCCATGACCGTACCAGCCGAAGTCATCACACCAAGATAAAGCGCAAACTTTGTGACGATAGCCGCCAAACCGAACGCATCAGGCATCGTTATTCAACCGTAAAACTAAAGGTACCATTTAGCGCATGGCCATCAGCCCCAAGCCCACGCCATTTTACAACGTAAATACCCGCACCCATGTCTTGCATCGGCAAAGAAAATTCTTGTGTGAAGGCTGTTTGTTCACCGAGGTCCATGTCCATGGTGCGTTTGTCGGCATGGGTAATAGAGACTCGTGTTAGACGGATATTACCTTTGAAGTCCATTAAGACTTCAGTAGGCATCTCGGTCACACTGGACTCATTAATAGGTGTCGTTCCATCGAGGGGCGAGTGTGCCATAACACCTGTTGCCCAAATTCCAATCATGCCTGCAAGTAGAATATTTCTCATCATTTTTTCCAATTGAACAGCCTTACTTGAGTGGTCCAATTTGAAAGTTAGTGCATGATTGGCCTTTGGTCCATCGATATGATGACCTCTGGTGCCGGTGGTCGATAGCCCAGTACACTATGGAGTCGTTTGGTGTTAGAGCGAACCACGACATCAAGAATAAGCAGAATATTCATACCATTAAAGTACAGGGTGATATTAAGAAATATGAAGAACCAGTAGCGGTAGTATTCCAGACACCAATCCAAATTGAGCCTACCAAGCAATATGAACTCAGAAGAGATAAATTCTGTAAGTCGCTAAAACTACATAATGAGAATGATGCTGTAAAGTTATAATAACATGATAAATATATTAGAGTATTGGAATATTGGAAAGTATTAACCCTCTCCCTTTACTAGGACAAATAGAGATTTACCGTACCCACATTAGCACCCCGACCCACGATCATGTAGTTAACCCAGATGTGTTATTTCGAATAAGCAGGGGTATAGGTCTTGGGTGCGCTGGACTTGAGACGGGCAAGTCTTGGATGATCTAATAGCAACACGCCCTAAACACATCATCAGCTTTTATACTAAATAGCCCCGTCAGTATCTTGATACAGCACCCACCTTGAATAACAAAAGGTAAATCAAAGGTTAAATCTTTGGTCGGGTTAGTATGCCGGCGTTGTTTCATAAAAAAAAGCGTCTATGATAATGTGAAGTAGCATTGAACAGGACAAAAATATGACGAACGCTACCTTGATAAATTACACAACTATGAAGTTCATCAGTAAGCCTGAACTCGATTTATACATTCAAATGCAAGAACAATTACTAACACCAAACCTTATATCCAAGTTGACCACTGCAGGTATGCTGAGGCGCACTACCACAAAGGTTTGGAATAAAGACGGAGCACACGTTGCAGCAGTGCTTTACGAATATAAAGACCCAGAATCCTATAAAGCTTGCCAGCCGATTTTAGAGGATGAATTATTATCAAAGCTTACCCAATTCAATCGAACTTTCTCAAGTACAAGGGGCATTGTAACCCATGAAATTATCTCAGAAGAGTATGTGCTTTAAGGCAGCTATAGAACAAAGAGATTATAGCACCAACACTGGCATAACTACCCACCACCATTCCGCTGAACCCAGAGGTGGCGTCAAGGGAGTTATTCCGACTAAGCAAGGGTATTAGACAGAGGGATTAGCTGCCTGTCGTTACATGATTGCTTGATAGCACCAGAGGCTAACACTGGTGACGCTAAACAAGCCTTCTATGCATTTTACAAAAGTTTGGGCTGGTGCAAGCCTATCCTCACAGTTGAAGGCTAGTCTTTTGGAGTTCATAGCCACGGGTGTTTGATCTGATTGATGACCTCGAGCCGCTCAATGGTTCAGATTACCACTTATTTACGAACGATATGTCTAATTTAGCGATAGCCTCAAACTTCACCTTGAGACCCATTCCACCATAGTTCTTACGCCCACTGCCAATCGTTTGATTATGGCCTGTGATAGCATCGTGGACCTCTTCCCCTACCCCAACATCACGTAACATGACTTTAAAGGTTCTGCGTAAGCTCCTGATGCTTTTATTGGGGTGCGGAACCAGTCGATGTAGCGTTGGATTAAGTTTATGCTCAATGTCCGTCGAGCAAAGACCATCTTCATTTTTGGTGTAGCCGAACAAGCGACCAACGCCCTTCTTAGGCAGTATTAGGTCAGGATGTAGTGGCACATCACGCTTTGAACCTTTGTTCTTCACTCGCACTTTCTCACCATCAGCATCTGTGGTCGTAATGTACCTTATGCCGTCATATTCAGTGTCGTTGAAGCGTTCCCAAGTCATATTCCCAACCTCAGATGGCCTCATGCCTGTCGTCGCAATAATCGAAAGAAGCAGCCTGTCTTGCTCACCCCAATCGTGCGCAAAAACCGTAGTTAGCTCCTGAGACGTGTATGTAAGGGTTTCTTCAGCTTCCTTACCGTAATTCTTTAAATCAAGTTCACGGAAGGGGTTCACTTCAATATAACCACTCCGAACACAGTATTGGAGAAGATGCTGAACAGCCCAGCAGTAATCCTTGAGTGTGCGGTTTGAACGACTTGGGTTGTCAGCTAACACCTTACGGACGTACTCGTAGCCGTGTTTTGGCTGTATTTCGATTATCTCTAAGTCACCCATTACCTCTAAGAACTGCTTGTTCCATCGTGTCAGCTTCTTCTGAGTATTCAACACAGCCAACTGTAATCGCATATCCACAAGGTACTCATCCATAACCGAGGCAATAGTTATTACGCCTGTTGGTATGACCCTAGCTGGACGACTAATTGGTTCAACGGGTTCGTTGGTCGTGCGCCTCATTATGGGAATATCAACCATCACGTTACCGTCAGCTTCAACGATCACTGGGACATCAGCACCCTTGAGAGGGTCTAGTCTAGGCTCTGGTAGCCCCTGTTCTCTTGCTGCTTCAAGCAGAAGGTCATGCCAGAAGGTTTGGGTCATTAGATGCTTATAACGACCAGCAAGACCACCTTGCTCTATTGTGTAACGAGACTTTGACTGTGGCCCAACAAAATTTAAAAGGTCCACCGCAGGCTGAGCAGAGTTATTTAAGATGTCT
>CAJJAR010000032.1 GCA_905182105.1 uncultured Paracoccaceae bacterium | reverse complement strand
TGGCACAAACCACAAGGTCACGTGGTTCACCAAATCTTGGATCGGAAGACGTGTGCCCTGCGCGTCCTCAACCATCCGAATGATCTGAGCCAACGTGCTGGCCTCACCCACTCGGGCCGCTTGGATTGTCAGGCTACCCGTACCGTTGACCGTGCCGCCGATGATTTCAGAGCGGGGCCCTTTATCGACAGGCATAGGTTCACCCGTGACCATGCTTTCATCGATATAGCTTTGACCTGTCAGAACAACCGCATCTGCCGGAACGGTTTCACCGGGACGCAATTGAATTTCATCACCAATCTGGATTTGATCGGCAGCAATCTCAAACCATTGATCATTACGTAAGATCATTGCGGTTTTTGCCCGCAACCCTACAAGGCGCGCTATCGCATCACCCGTACGCCCTTTTGCGCGAGCCTCAAGAAAGCGACCCAATAGGATCAAGGTGATGATGACACCCGCTGCTTCAAAGTAGACTGCCAAGTTGCCCATGGGTAATAAACTAGGTGAAAACAGTGAAACCACTGAATACCCCCATGCCGCCAGTGTTCCGATCGCCACCAATGCGTTCATATCAGGCGCGCCGCGAAACAGGTTGGGCAAACCAAGGGTATAGAAAGACCGACCCGGCCAGATCATCACCAAAGTGATTAAGAGAAACTGTGCAAACCAGCTGTTCGTTTGCCCAAATGTGCTGGTAACCCAATGATGCATGGGCGGATACATATGTCCGCCCATTTCAATCACGAAAACTGGAAAGGTAAAAAGGCCCGCAATCAGAGTTTGAAGTCCCAAAGTACGCACCTGCGATTGGCGCCGTTCCACTTGTTCTTGGCGTCCAGCACCTGCAACTTTGATCTTAGCCTTATAACCTGAATCTATAATCGCTTGCGCCACACGCGCTTCAGCGGCTGCATCTGGCAGACCTTCAACAATCGCTTCTTCAAGTGCCAAATTCACACGCGCCAAGGTCACATCTGGCAACGCCAGCAATGTACGCTCAACCCGTCCTACGCAGGATGCACAGTGCATTCCGCTAATATCATATGTGGTTAGGGACATATCATGCTTGCCTTTATGACCTGATATAGAATGATATGGCGACAAACGTCGCTAAGGACAATGATATGACCACAATAACTGGCCCCCTTCTCAAAGAGATCCGCAACCGTTTCGCCCATGTGGACAGTTGTCCCTTCTCAGGTCAACGCGTCTTTTTCGAAAATGCAGGTGGAGCCTTGACTCTAAATTCAGTTGTTAACACAAGCGCAAAATTCGCAGCCATTCCCGATAATCAAGGCCGCGCAAATGCAGGCGCAGAAGCTTTGGTTTCTATTATTAAAAAGTCCAAAGCTGACATGCGCACATTCTTTAACGCATCAAACGGTCAATTCTTTGTGGGGGAAAGTGGCACCGAGCTAACCTACCGTTTGATCCGCACCGCTGTAATGGGATCGGGTGGCGGCTCTGTGATTGGGTCCACCGTTGAACACCCTGCCTCACGCTCTGCGGCTCAGCACTGGGCCAAACAAGCTGGCATGCCCTACATCAGTGTGGCGCATGACGATGCAACCGGATTGGTCACGGCCGATGCATACACTGCAAAAATGACAGCAGAAGTTAAGGTCGCCACGATCCTGCACACCTCCCCAGTGACAGGCATGGCAATTGATGTGGCCAGTATCGCCGCCGCCATTCGCGCGATTGTACCAGATTGCTTTATTATTGTTGATGGTATCCAACACGCCAGCCACGGGCATATTGATATCGATGCTTATGGGATCGATGGCTATGTTGTCTCACCTTACAAAGTGTTTTCGCGCCACGGATACGGCGTTGCTTGGGCTTCTGACCGCTTGTCCCAATTGCCTCTTGAAGCCTTAATTGATGGGCCGCTTGAAAATTGGGAGATGGGCACACGAGACACTGGAGCCTACGCAACATTTACAGATGTGATCGATTATTTTGATTGGTTGGGCGGACAGGTTTCTGACGCCACAGAACCACGTGCACGGATCGAAGCCGCAGGTGCAGCGATCAAATCGCATGAAAAATCACTGACAGATGCAATGCTCTTTGGGACAGGAAACTTGCCAGGCTTGGCAGAAATTGAAGGTGTCACAATTGTCGGTGGTCAGGACAACCCGTCCCGCGAGGGATTAGTTTGTTTCGCACTCACAAATGTCCCTGCCTTGGAAATCGTAGACAAGTTGAACCAAAGCGGTATCCGCACACATATTCGTAAAGCCGACCACTATTCAGGCAATATTTTAACCCCATTGGGCCTGCCTGCCGCAGTCCGGGTTTCGATGTGTCACTACAATACGGTTGGCGAAGTCGCTGCGTTTTTAACCGCAATGAAAGAAATCGCCTAGAATGCTTGACCGCAATGGCCCCCTGCGCGGCTTGCGCGTTGTTGAAATGGCAGGCCTTGGCCCCGCACCTTTCTGCGCAATGATGTTGGCTGATATGGGAGCCGAGGTGGTGCGTATCGCCCGCCCCAATCAAAAACCTCTTTTTGGGCTAGAGCAAAGGCACAATCTATATGATCGCTCGCGTCGGTCTCTTACCCTTGATCTGCGAGACACCAAGGAACTGGCCAAAGCTAAAACTTTGATTTCCAGAGCAGAAATTTTGATCGAAGGTTTTCGGCCAGGCGTTATGGAGCGACTTGGGCTTGGCCCAGATGATGTTACATCCGACAATCCCAAACTGGTGTATGGACGCATGACGGGGTGGGGCCAAAACGGCCTTCTGAAGGATCGTGCGGGCCACGACTTGAACTACATGGCTATCTCCGGGGCACTTTGGTCGATCGGACCTGAAGGGTCGCCTCCTCCTCCACCACAGAACATCATTGCTGACTTAGCAGGTGGCGGCATGATGCTACTGGCTGGCGTTTTAGCCGCAACGATGAGCGCACGCACAACTGGCAAAGGCCAAGTGGTCGACGCCTGCATGTCCGACGGTGCTGCGCTGATGATGACCTTACAATATGGGTTAAATGCAGGAGGAGCATGGGAAGACAACAAGCGAGGGGGCAATGTTCTAAATGGTGGAGCGGCGTACTATCGATGCTTTGAAACCTTGGATGGCGGATACGTAGCCTTGGGCCCCATCGAACCACAATTCTTTGCAACATTGCTTGAACACATTGGTCTGCGTGAAGACCCAAGGTTTGCACAACAATATGACCCAAACGCTCAAGAGGAAATGCATACAGTTTTAGAAACGGTTTTTGCGGGCAAAACACGTCGTGCTTGGGAAAATATATTAACCGAAGTAGATGCTTGTTTTGCTCCCGTCCTATCAATGAGCGAAGCCCCACAGCATCCGCATAATATCTCTCGCCAGACCTTCGTAGAAACTGATGGTATTGTTCAGCCAGCACCCGTTCCTCGTTTTGTTGGGACGCCCTCCGACGAGCCAACGCATGGGGACGCCGGCCTAATTAACTTTGAAGAAATACTGGAGTGTTGGAAGTAATTACTTTGATTTTCTGTTCGGACAGTTTGCTAGCTTGTCGGTCTTGCATAGCTCATACGACTTAGCAATTCCGAGGTATTCTTGACCTCAAACTTGCGCAGTAGTCTGGCCCGCACGTCTTCAATAGTACGTGGAGACAACCCCAACTCTCGCCCGATTTCCTTACTTGTTAATCCACGGCTCAATCCGCTGAGAACTTCACGTTCGCGCTTGGTCAGTTGCGCACCATCTAGCTGATCGCGGATCGGTGCAAAGCTCATGACCAGATGCCCAAGTGGGTCACCTGGCGTCAACGTCCGCGCACGGAAACGGCACCAGACCGGCACACCGTCTTTGCGCCGCATCATCCGTTCGTCGCTATAGCTACCCTGTTCTTCCATCGCTTTCAGGCCAATATCACGAACCCGATCAAATTCAGCATGGCTGGGATAAAGGATACGGAATGATTGGCCTAATAGATTGGCGCGATCATACCCTAACATTTCGGCAAACGATGTGTTACACATGCTAAGTACACGGTGATGGGATACCGCCATGCCAATAGGCGCTGCATCAAATGCCTGCGCCATCTTTCGTGTAAAATCATCCATTGCGTCACCCCGTGGTTATACGGTATTGATACCGTACACGATCGCCGCAATACTGCCAACAGGCAATTTAAACAGGTGACACATGACAACACCTCTTATGGTGCGCATAGATGGCAAACGCGATGATCTGATCCAACTCACACAGGATCTGATCCGAATCCCTACACTTAACCCTCCCGGTGAAAACTACGGCGCTATCTGCGATTTCTTAAACAAACGCCTGCAGGCCTCTGGGTTTGAAACCCAATTGATCCGCGCCTTCGACACCCCGGGTGATAGCGAACGTTACCCCCGCTGGAACATCATTGCGCGGCGCGATGGTACGTCTTTGGGTGATTGCGTTCACTTTAACAGCCACACCGATGTGGTTGAGGTTGGCGCAGGCTGGACGTTTGATCCCTTTGGCGGCGAAATCGCAGATGGCAATATCTATGGGCGCGGCGCCTGTGACATGAAGGGCGGCTTGGCCTCTTCAATCATTGCGGCCGAAGCATTCATCGAACAGTACTCCGACTTTAGCGGTGCGATCGAAATCTCTGGCACAGCAGATGAAGAATCCGGCGGCTATGGCGGCGTGGCATATTTGGCTGAGCACGGTCATTTCTCACCTGAAAAGGTGCAGCACGTCATCATCCCTGAACCCCTTCAAAAAGATCGCATTTGTCTGGGTCACCGCGGTGGATGGTGGGCAGAGATCGAAACCAAAGGCGAGATCGCGCATGGTTCCATGCCATTCTTAGGCGATTGCGCAGTGCGTCACATGGGCGCTCTAATCCACGAATTTGAGGATAAACTGTTCCCAATAATGGCTGCCCGTCGCACCGATATGCCTGTGGTGCCAGAGGGTGCGAAATCCTCAACCATGAATATCAATTCGATCCACGGCGGCCAAAAAGAGCAAAGCGATGACTTTACCGGCTTACCTGCGCATTGCGTTCCAGACAGCTGCCGCATTGTAATCGATCGCCGTTTCTTGGTCGAAGAACCGCTGGACCAAGTGCGCGGTGAAGTGACTGATTTACTCGAAGGATTGCGGATCACCCGCCCTGACTTTGAATACGAATTGACAGAACTGAATTCGGTTCTGCCCTCAATGACCGACAAGACCGCTCCCGTTGTTGAAACGGTGGCACAAGCGATTGAAGACGTGATGGGAAAGGCACCTGAATATGTGGCTAGTCCCGGAACATACGACCAGAAACATATTGACCGGATCGGTAAGCTGAAGAACTGTATCGCTTACGGACCCGGAATTTTGGAAATGGCGCACAAGCCTGATGAATACATCGGGATCAACGATATGCTCGACAGTGCAAAGGTTATGGGCGCCAGCCTTGAGACACTGCTGTTGCCGAGAAAAAACTAAACGACTTCTAGGGAGAAAACTATGAAACATTTTGTATCACAATTGGCACTTGCCTCTGCGATGAGCGTTGCGGGTTTCGCAGCTCACGCCGCGAACACCGAAATCACCGTGGCCATGCAGCTGGAGCCACCACATCTTGATCCAACCAGCGCCGCCGCTGGCGCGATTGACTCGGTTCTGTATTCCAACGTGTTTGAGGGCCTGACTCGCTTTATGGGTGATGGGTCCGTTGTTGCGGGCTTGGCCAAAAGCTGGGATATTTCAGATGACGGTTTGGTTTACACGTTCATCTTGCATGACAATGTTTTGTTCCACGACGGTAGCACCATGGACGCTGAAGACGTTCAATTCTCGCTGAACCGCGCCCGTGCTGACGACAGCACAAATGCGCAAAAAGCACTGTTTGCCGGCATCACAGATGTCAGCGCATTGGACGCAGCAACCGTCGTTGTCACCTTGGACGCGCCAAACGGCAACTTCCTGTTCAACCTCGCATGGGGCGACGCGATTATAGTAGCACCTGAATCCATCGGTGACATTAAACAAGCGCCAATCGGTACAGGCGCGTTCAAATTTGCAAACTGGGTTCAGGGCGACAAAATCGAACTCACCCGCAATGACGCATATTGGGGCACGCATGCAGTCCTAGAAAATGTAACGTTCAAATTCATTTCCGATCCTACAGCCGCTTTCGCCTCCGTGATGGCTGAAGATGTAGACGCATTTGTTGGTTTCCCAGCCCCTGAGAACCTTCCACAGTTCGAAGCGGACCCGCGCTTCCAAGTATTGGTTGGCTCAACTGAAGGTGAAACAATTTTATCAACCAACAACAAGATGCCACCATTTGATAACGTGAAGGTTCGAGAAGCTTTAGCACACGCCATTGATCGACAAGCCATCGTTGACGGCGCAATGTTTGGATACGGCACACCAATCGGCACACACTTTGCCCCGCACAATCCGGCATATGTCGACCTGACTGGCACCAGCGCATATAATCCTGAGTTAGCAAAAAAGATGCTGGCCGAAGCAGGATTTGCCGATGGATTTGAAACAACATTGCACCTACCGCCCCCATCGTACGCCCGCCGTGGCGGAGAAATTATCGCAGCGCAATTGGCCCAAGTTGGGATCAAAGCGCAAATCACGAATGTTGAATGGGCGCAGTGGTTGGAAACTGTGTTCCGCGGCAAGGACTTTGGCCTGACAATCGTGTCACACACAGAGCCAATGGATATCGGCATCTATGCAAACCCAGAATACTACTTCCAATACGACAACCCAGCGTTTCAAAAACTGATGACCAACCTTAACGCGACAACAGACCCTGAAGCGCGCACTGCTCTCATGGGCGATGCACAACGCATGATTTCAGGAGATTATGTGAACGGTTACTTGTTCCAGCTGGCACAATTGTCAGTAGCAAAAGCTGGCGTTCAAGGTCTTTGGACCAACGCACCAACCCAAGCAACCGACCTAACAGCTGTTAGCTGGGCTGACTGATCGTCGCCTTCAAGTCTACAAAACGGTTCGGGCTTTCAGGCCCGAACCACTAAGCCAATCTGCGGCCCCTGACCCAATAAGTTTCCCTTCCCATGATCCGTTACACCCTTAAGCGTTTTCTTTCCCTGTGCATCAGTTTGGCTGTGGCATCTTTGCTGATTTTTTTCGTAATCGAAATCGCTCCCGGTGATCCCGCATCCTTTATGCTGGGGATCAACGCACAGCCAGATACAGTTGCCGCACTGCGCGCTGAACTTGGCCTAGATGTACCAAAATTCGAACGCTATCTTGCATGGGCTCAAGGTATGCTAACTGGCGACTTTGGCATGTCTTATACGTACCGCACGCCTGTCTCCCAAATGGTCGCGGATCGCCTTTGGGTCTCCTTGCCCCTCGCGCTATTCGCGCTTGCCCTATCTACCCTTATCGCCCTGCCGGCTGGCATCTACGCAGCCGCTCGTCGCGGCAAGACTGGCGACGTTGCCGTGATGAGCGCCACCCAGCTGGGCGTCGCGATCCCCAACTTTTGGTTCGCCATGATGTTGGTTCTGATCTTTGCTATTAAACTGCGCTGGTTCGCAGGCGGTGGCTTTGCCGGTTGGAACAAAGGGCTGGGCGCAGTCATATGGTCGCTCACCTTGCCCGCTATTTCACTCGCACTACCCCAAGCCGCAATTCTGGCCCGCGTCATGCGATCCGCCTTGCTCGATGTGATGAACGAAGACTTCATGCGCACCGCCCGCGCCAAGGGTTTAACCACTACGCAAACCCTGTGGAAACATGGGCTGCGCAACGCGCTAATCCCTGTCCTAACAATTATCGGGTTACAGTTTTCATTCCTACTTGCAGGTGGGATCATCATTGAACAAGTGTTCTATCTGCCTGGTCTTGGACGCCTTGTGTTCCAAGCAATCAGCGCGAGGGATTTGATCGTGGTCGAATCCGTTGTCATGCTTTTGGTCTTCGCCGTAATCGTAGTGAATTTCGCTGTCGATCTGGCCTATGCCGCCGTTGATCCACGATTAAGGGCGCGCACATGAACCGCAACCTTATCATCGGCTTGATCCTTTCAACCCTCGCGATTTTGGCAGCTTTGCTGTCCTTCATCTGGACGCCATTTGACCACGTCGCAATGAACATCCCCGCCAAACTTCAAACCCCAAACCTAACCCACTGGTTTGGCACCGATCATTTTGGCCGCGATATTTTCAGCATGATCATGGTCGGCGCGCGCACCTCGATCGCCGTGGCATTTGTGGCCGTTGGTATCGGCATGGGGCTTGGTATTCCATTGGGTCTATGGGCCGCTGCACGCAAAGGATCGTATGTTGATGAACTCATCATGCGGGCCAATGATCTTATCTTTGCCTTCCCCTCGCTGGTTATCGCCATCCTAATCACTGCCATTTTCGGGGCCGGTGCCGTGAACGCGATCATCGCCATTGGTATTTTCAACATCCCCGTTTTCGCTCGCGTTGTACGCGGTGCTGCCATGCCAATCTGGGAGCGTGAATTTATCCTCGCCGCCCGCGTAGCAGGCAAAAACGCTGCGCGCATTTCAGTGGAACATATCCTGCCAAATGTACTAAACCTTTTGATTGTCCAAGCCACCATTCAATTCAGCCTTGGCATCTTGGCCGAAGCCGCGCTGAGTTATGTTGGCCTAGGCGCGCAGCCCCCGACTCCCAGCTGGGGACGCATGTTGGCGGACGCCCAAACGCTGGTCAGCATCGCACCACACCTCGCCCTTATCCCAGGGTTTGCAATCATTATCACTGTGATGGGTTTAAATCTAATGGGTGACGGTTTGCGCGACTATCTGAATCCGCGCACACGGGTGGCTCGCACATGAGTTTGCTGAACATCACAAACCTATCGCTGTCGATCAATGGCACCAAAATTCTGCAGGATGTGTCGCTATCTATAAACACCGGTGAGATCGTCGCGGTTACGGGCGAAAGTGGGTCGGGCAAATCGCTGACAGCTTTGGCGACCATGGGGCTGTTACCGGAGGGGTCCCAAACCACAGGCACGATTACATTCGAGGACCAAAACCTGCTGACTACGTCAGAAGCCGACCTATGCAGAATTCGCGGCAAATATATCGGCATGGTGTTCCAAGAACCAATGACGGCGCTAAATCCAGTGCAAACTGTTGGGGCGCAGGTGGCAGAAACGATTCTAATCCACGGCGCTATGAGTAAATCCGACGCCATAGCCCACGCCACAGATGTGTTGACCCGCGTCGGCCTTCCACAAGATCGCTATCCACTTTCACGCTATCCCCACGAATTATCCGGCGGTCAACGCCAACGCGTCGTCATCGCGATGGCCATCGCTTTGCGTCCAAAACTGCTGATCGCGGATGAACCGACAACGGCGCTGGATGTCACCACGCAAGCACAGATTTTGGATCTGCTCAAAGACCTCGCGCATGACTACGACATGGGCCTGTTGATGATCACCCATGATCTTGCCGTAGTTGCAAACATGGCCGACAAAATCGTAGTGATGCGATTGGGTGAAGTGGTGGAACAAGGCGAAACCAAATCACTGCTCACGAACATGCAGCACGACTATACCAAGATGCTATTTGCGGCTTCTGGGCATCAAGTCAATTTGCCTGATTTTCGTGCCTCAGATGTCTTGTTAAACGTCAAAAACGTGGTGCGTGATTACACAACACCACGCAAAACTGTGTTCGGCTCCAAGGGAGTTTTTCGCGCCCTTAACGGAATTAGTTTTGACATCAAACGCGGGGAACGTCTGGGGTTGGTCGGCGAAAGCGGATGTGGAAAATCAACCCTAACACGGGCTATTATGGGGCTCGAAGGTGTGCAAGGTGGTGAAATTACCTTAGACGGCGCACCCGTATTTACAGGCCGCAAACCCAATCTTGCGGTTCGGCGTAAGATGCAGGTGGTGTTCCAAGACCCATTTGGCAGCTTCAATCCCCGTCAAAAAGTTGTACGATTGATCACTGAACCATTCCATCTGCTGGAAACACCCCCAACCCATGAAGAACGTCAGAGATTGATCAACCAAACGCTGACTGCCGTTGGCTTAGACCCGTCTGATGCCGACAAATACATCCACCAGTTTTCGGGTGGCCAACGCCAACGGATCGCCATTGCCCGCGCCCTGATTATCCAGCCGGACCTGATCGTATTTGACGAAGCGGTCAGTGCGTTGGATGTTTCTGTGCGCGCTCAAATTCTTGACCTGCTTGCCGACCTTAGCGCCAAATATAACTTAACCTATCTTTTCATCAGTCACGACCTTAACGTCGTGCGCACGATCACTGATAGGGTCCTTGTGATGCAACACGGCGAAATTGTAGAACAGGGCGAAACCGAACAGGTTTTCACCGCGCCCAATCACCCCTACACTCAGGAACTGATCGCGGCAGCACCTGTCCTGCCTGATCTGCAACAAATGAAGGGATAGCAGATGAAGACCATCAATTTGATGGAAAAGCTTGCTCAGTTCTCAAACCACTGGGATCCGCATGTAGTCGCCGACTACAACGGAAACGACGTGATGGTTGTCAAATTTCAAGGCGAATTTCCGTTCCATGTTCACCCTGACACTGACGACTTTTTCTTAGTGCTTGAGGGCGAAATGGAAATGGACCTTGAGGGTCAAAGTCATATTGTCAAAGCTGGCGAATTATTCATCGTACCAAAAGGTGTCACCCATCGCCCCCGTGCAGAAAACGAATGCAAAGTTCTGTTGATCGAACCGATAGGCGAACCAAACTCTGGCGATCCAAAAACCGCCACACTCAAGCCGCACATCTGATAGGAACGCCCATGCAGCCCGGCCCAAAGAACCTGATCACAGACATCAAAGGTCTGCGTGTAGGCAACGCCCACGATGACGCACTAAAATCTGGCTGTACCGTTGTGACTGCTGACACGCCGTTTACCGCATCTGTGCATGTGATGGGCGGAGCGCCGGGAACGCGGGAAACCGATCTGTTAGCCCCCGATAAATCTGTTGCTGCTGTGGATGCTTTGGTTTTGTCTGGCGGGTCAGCATTTGGCCTAGATGCATGTTCGGGCGTGGTGGATGGATTGCGCAGCGATGGACGGGGATACAAGATTTTAGATGCCATCATTCCCTTGGTACCTGGCGCTATTCTGTTTGATCTGCTTAACGGCGGGAATAAAGAATGGGACGCAAATCCTTACCGCGATTTGGGCCGCAAGGCGTATCAAAATGCATCAACTAATTTCAATCTTGGCACAATCGGCGCGGGCACTGGCGCTTTGACTGGGTCGCTAAAGGGCGGTTTAGGCTCTGCTTCACTGGTTTTCGACAATGGTGCGACGGTTGCCGCACTGGTCGCAACGAACCCTATTGGCAACGTCACAACCCCAAATAATCGTCACTTTTGGGCGGCACCCTTTGAGATTGATGCCGAATTTGGCGGTGTGGGAACAGACCCAGCAAGCGGCCTGGGCCGTGACCTTAGCAGTCGTAAGTTGGCAGCTTTTCAGGAACGAGCAAATACAACTATCGCAATTGTGGCTACCGACATGGTTATGGACAAAGCACAATGCCAACGCGTTGCGATCGCCAGCCATGACGGGATTGGTCGCGCGATTGTCCCCGCCCACATGCCCGGCGACGGCGATGCGGTTTTTGCCCTGTCCACAGGCGAAATCAAAATGCAAGATCCTGATTTTGATCTGATGAGGATTGGACATGCCGCAGCCCTATGCCTATCCCGTGCCATTGCCCGTGCCGTTTTTGAGGCAACCTCTGCCCCTAACGACCTGCTGCCTTGTTGGGGCAACCTGAACACAGCGAAAGACACATCATGACCCAAGATATGTATGGCCTGCCCGTTACCAACGCCTCTGAAACTGCATTGCAAGGTATCAACGATTTCATCCATGGTTTTATCGCGTTTGAACCCAAGGCAACCAACGTCATGGGCGCTGCGGCAAACGCCCCCGACTGTTGCTTGATCAATACTTACACCGCAATGTTGTGGATGTTGCTAGAGGCACCGATTGCACCAGAAAAAGCTTTGCCGTTTTTGCTCAAAGCAGAAAGAACAATGGCTACCTCAACCCTACGTGAAAAGATGATGACTCGCGCAATCCGCGCATGGGTGGATGGCGATGTCCCAACATGTGTCTCAATCTGCGAAGAGATCCTCATTGAACACCCTCGTGACATGGTTGCCGTAAAACTAGGGCAGTACCACAACTTTAACGTAGGTGACTTCCCCAGCATGCTGCGCTTGGCACTCAAGGTTATGCCAGCAGCTGATGATATTCCTTATGCACATGGTATGGTCGCCTTTGGTTATGAGGAATGTCACCTGTTGGATGACGCCGAAACATCAGCGCGCCGTGCGATGGAATTACGCCACGATGAGCCATGGGCACACCACGCATTGGCCCACATTTATCTGACCCGTGGCCAAACCGCTGAAGGTGCCGCATTCCTAGAAAGTGTTGCCGACACATGGGGCAACCTCAACTCCTTTATGCACAGCCACAACTGGTGGCATTTGGCGCTGTTTTACATCAGCGCGGGTCGTGAAGCCGATGTTGTCAGCGCCTATGACACCCATGTTTGGGGATTGGCCAAAGATTACAGCCAGGATCAGGTTGGCGCTGCCTCACTCTTGGCCCGTATGGAATTTGCCGGCATCAACGTTGGAGACCGTTGGATCGATGTTGCGTCCTATATTGCCAAACGGGGGCCTGATACGGTCAGTCCATTTTTGACCCTTCAATACCTTTATGCGCTTGGCAGGACTGATCGAACGGAGGCCGAAGTTTTAATGGAAGCGATTGAGCAACGCGCAGAAGACGAAAGCAAATTTGACCATCTGGTTTGGCGCGACGTCGCAATTTGGGCAGCACATGGCATTGTGGCACATGCGGCAGGAGATTGGGATGACACGATCCGCTTCTTGGGCAAGGCCCTACCCCGTATAGCTGAATGTGGTGGCAGTCATGCGCAACGTGATTTGTTTGAACAAATCCATCTCGATGCATTAATGCAGTCGGGTCAAGCATCCAAGGCACAACAGGTTCTTGAAATGCGCCGTACCTTCGATCCAGGTGGGGTGCCGTTGAACATGTTACTTGCTGACGCCTATCATAAAACAGGTTTACCAGATCAGGCATTCATTGCACAAAATCGGGCCAACGCATCCCGCGCATCCTTAGCTAAATAAGTCTCTACTCCGCCTATTTGGCTAAAGGAGTATTCTCAGAAAAGCTTTGAAAGAGTGCGAGGAACGCGCGGTCTGGATCACACGCAGCCTCTTTGCCTGCGGCCCATGCACGCCACTCGCTCTTTACAAAATAAATGTCGCAACCGGAATGGCGCATCCTTGCTGTTTCAAAAGTTTATTGATCCTGAATTCTAAAAAGTTACCCATGGGCAACTTTTTAACAACTGAGTTTTTGGTGCTTGTATAGCACTAGCTCTTTAGTAACGTTACCCACCAAAACAACAGCAGATGGGTGGACTAAAATTCAAAAGCTTTCAACTTGAATCAAGCTACCAGCTAGAAAAAAGCCCATTCAAGCTAGTATGTTTGGGCGGGCTTTTTTTATTCCAAAATTTTCGGCTTTTAACGTGTGTTACTGACCCATCGATGCAAGGTAGGCAGCAACATCGTTGCCACCTTTTTTCAGTTTAAAGGACATTTTGGATTTTG
>CAJJAR010000031.1 GCA_905182105.1 uncultured Paracoccaceae bacterium | reverse complement strand
ATTTTGCGGGCGGATCGTGGTGTGGTGCCCACCGCAGCCCTTTGGGATTTAAGCGGCATGCACCCGGAGGGAACATCAGATCAGGCATTGGCATGGCTGATACCACCCGTACCCGAACCTGCATTTGGTTCGAGCAATCCACTTGATAACCTTTCCGGTTTCGCCCCATCCGCGGCACCCACAGCCCCGCTGCCAAAACATGATGCGCGGATCGGATCGGCCTCCATTGTCTTGGACGACCCTATTCACCCTGATGCGTTTGATCTTTGGCTCGACACGCTCATCAATCTGCGCGGACCCGACATCCTGCGCGTGAAAGGCATCGTACATCTGATCGGCATTGAGATGCCGTTTGTGTTTCACGGCGTGCAACATCTTTTTGACCCACCGGTGCCTTTGCACGACTGGCAGGGCACAACCCGTCAATCGCGCATCGTTGTCATTGGCCGCGATATCACCCGCTCGGAACTTGTCTACAGCTTCGAGATGCTGCGCGCCCCTCAAACCGCCAAAACCGTATAAGGATAATTCCAAATGACCCAAAAACTTCCTGTCACCGTTCTGTCCGGCTTTCTTGGGGCCGGAAAAACCACACTCCTTAATCGTGTCCTAAACAATCGTGACGGTCTGCGTGTTGCGGTCATCGTCAATGACATGTCCGAGGTGAACATCGACGCCGATCTTGTGAGCGCCGATACAGAGCTAAGCCGCACAGATGAAACGCTGGTCGAAATGTCTAACGGATGTATCTGCTGCACCTTGCGCGATGACCTGCTGGCCGAGTTGCGCAGGTTGGCGCATGAGGACCGTTTTGATTACCTTCTGATCGAATCCACTGGCATTTCCGAACCGCTTCCCGTCGCCGCCACATTCGATTTTCGCGATGAGGATGGCGAAAGCCTGTCGGATGTCGCGCGTCTGGATACGATGGTCACCGTCGTGGACGCCGTGAACTTGCTGCGAGATTATTCCAGTCACGATTTCCTGAAGGACCGAGGCGAGACTCTTGGTGAAGACGATGAGCGCACATTGGTCCACCTGTTAGTCGAACAGATCGAATTCGCGGTTGTCGTCGTGTTGAACAAAATCGCGGACGCTACAGCCTACCAAGTCGAATCCGCCCGTCAGATCATCCGCAGCCTTAACGCAGATGCCAAGATTATAGAGACCTCTCATTCGGATGTGCCTGCAAATGCAATCCTGAACACAGGGCTGTTCGATTTTGAAAAGGCGCATGAACATCCCATGTGGGCCAAAGAGCTTTATGGCTTTGCAGATCACGTGCCAGAAACCGAAGAATACGGCGTCGCCTCATTCGTCTACCGTGCGCGCAGGCCGTTTGAACCTGAAAAGGTCATGGCAGTTCTGAATGGCGACCTACAGGGTGTGATCCGCGCCAAAGGGCATTTTGGGATCGCAACGCGGCCTGAGTGGGTGGCGGAATTTTCGCTGGCCGGCGCGTTGTCATCGATCAAGCCTTTGGGCACATGGTGGGCTTCCGTACCAAAAGATCGCTGGCCCGAGCATGACAGTATTCCCGGCTATATAACGGAGCACTGGCAAGAACCGTGGGGCGACCGACGCCAAGAGATCGTCTTTATTGGCGCAGGAATTGATTGGGCTGACATCAAGGGGCAACTGGATGCAGCGCTCGTGTCGGAAGATATCGCCAAATCGTCTGACACCCTGCCAGATTTCCCAGATCCGTTCCCCCTATGGCGTCGGGCGGAACAAGCGGCATGACCTTGATGCAAAACGTATTACAAAATTCTGAAATCGGCGTCTGTGTGACCCAAGTGCCCGAGAACCTCAATATTCTGGCAACGCAGGACTGTGCTGCGGTGATCTGGCAGCGGCGACCCTTGCCAGCCTTTCAGGCGTGGATTGACGGGTTAGGCTCCGCTGTTCTGCCATCAACTCGGCAGATCCTGAAACCGCAGGACGTGGACACTGTTCTGTCCCAAGTTTGCGATACATCGTCGGTGCTGGACGGGTCGCATTGGCGGCATCTTATCGAGGATATTGCCGAATTATCGAAGCTTTTTTGCAACTTGATGGCTGCCCCCTATGTGCGTGTGCGGCTTGAACCGATCACCTCAAATGCCTGCTGTAAGTTTCATATTGACGCTATAACCGCCCGGCTGGTTTGCACATATCGTGGCACGGGGACCCAATATGGCATTTCTCACGATGGCGCTGAACCGGAGCGTATTTTTACCGTCCTGACTGGCACGCCGATACTTTTGCGCGGCACACTTTGGCCAGAACAGCCCCGATCAGGTCTGCTGCACCGATCACCGCCCATTGAAGGGTCGGGTGAGACGCGGCTGGTGCTGGTTTTGGACCCGATCTTCGATCTGGAAGAAGAGATATGACTGGTAATCTTGGATCGACAGCACTTAAGAGACGCCGCCGCGCAGCAGACCCGATGATGACGTATGACAGGCTGCCTCAACCCCTTAGAAGGTGGCTCGCTGAGGCGGTGCTTCCATGGTCTCCGAAATCGTGCAAGCGCATCTGGGAGAAGGCGCGAATGAACGGTCTCAGTGTCGATGAGGCAATTGTTGCTTTGACTGAAGTGGAGAGAAAAACCCTTTCCCGGGACAAGCATTGCGTTTTGGTTAATTGAGGCACGGCGATTTGATTTTGATCGTGACGCAAAGCAAACAAAAATCACTTGCTATCGGTATACGATTGTAGGAACGGAAACTACCTCGTCGAAAATATCGTAGTTGATTTGCAGCAATACGTTCTGCTGCATGGCTTTTGCACGATGAGGACGAACTTTATAAATCAGCCAGGACCGAACGGCTAGAATGACCGGTTAGGGGAAATATACTGCGATGCCAAACGAGCGATGCTGCACATACGAGCAATTTCTGCATGAGCATTAACCACGGCGGCATAAGTCCGGTTTGTCCGCTTAGGAGCCATCGGTGCAATGTGAAGCGAAAGTCCGGTTTCCGCCCTTGGTGTCTCGTAGCAGCCTATCAATAAAAAGTGATGGCGCGCAATTTGCGCCACAGAAAATTCATGATCCAAACACACACTTTGCTAGACTTGTCTGTGTGTTGGGCCATACTGTTGCTGCAAGGAGCAGGACATGCGGCAGCTGCGCGAAGACACACATCTGATACTGGACGGCGAGGTGAGGGTCTATCGGCGTGAGCGCAGCAAGCGGTGGCAGGCTGCCTTTGTGACTGATGGGCACACCATCCGTATCAGCACTGGCAAGCGCGATTTGGCTGAAGCAAAAGAATACGCCCGCGACATGTTCCTTGAGTATAAGTTCCGACATAAGAATGATCTGCCTGTGGTCACCAAGAAGTTCAGCGATGTCGCCAAGCTGACCATCGTAGATATGCGCAAACAGCTGGATGCTGGCTTGGGGCGTAAGGTATTTGCAGCTGCCCCACTGGGTGTGCGGTCTCAGCCGTAGGTGTGAGATTCAGCAGTGTTGGTGTTAGCAGAAACTGTTGCATTCGCCCCGACACGGGTCATCTTGAAGGCGAACTCACGTACGTCGCGTGCGGCTCCAACAATCAGGTTGCGTACAAGCGGCCTTCCGCAAATGTGACGGTTGCTAACGCAGTATTCATTTGCAAGCGCGGCAGAGAGCACTTCGTGACGCCGCGGGTTCACCAAAGCGGCCGTTTGGAGGGACAAAATAGGTTGTTTTAAGCCAACCTTTTGATAAGCTGAGAGCCAATTTTTGGTTGTTTGCACTCCGTTTTTGACCTGTTCACCTTTCTATGCTGTTTGCCTCATCAGTGACTATGAAACGTCCTAACCACTCATGATCCACGTCTGCAGCGCGGCGACAATTCCAGTCTTGAAAACAGCGTCTGCGCTATCGAGGTCACCCGGCTCAGAATAGGCGCCAGGAAGGCCAAATACCCTCACGCCTGCTGTCTGGGCGGCAGCAACTCCGTCAATATTGTCTTCGATGGCAAGGCTATTCTTTGCAGCAACACCGGCCTGTTTAAGGGCAAGTAAATACGAATCTGGTGCTGGTTTTTCGGCCATGCCCAGTCCGCGATGGGTGATGACATCGAAAGGCTGAAGACCCTGTACCGCAAGTTTGGCAATAATGATATCTATGGTCGTTTTGTCGGTCGTTGAGATAAAGCCGGTTTTCAAGCCAGCATCGCCAGCCGCTTTCAATATCGCAATGACGTCGGGCAAGGGTTGTACGTCATGAGACGCAAGATCATCGACAAAAATCTGCGATTTGGTCGCGTGCACCGCAACCGCATCAACGGTTTCATTGCGCGCGTGGGCGTAGGCCGTGACGCGTTTGGCACCGCCTGATGTTTTTAGCATGCTGCGATACTCATCCAAGTCCCAGTGCCAGTCCAAACCATGCTGCACAAATGCTTTGTTGAACGCATCATGTTGCAGTTCTGACGTTTCTATAACGCTGCCGATTGAACCAAAAAATAGAGCTTTCATTGGGATGTCCTTTCCAAGAATGAATTCCGTCAATGCGCGATATCCGCACTGTCGAGACTGACACCCGTAGGGCTGTCAGCCAAACAGCTTGTGCTGAGGCGTGATAGGTAGGGTTCGGTGAGATGTTTTCGACCTGCAAAGTGTGGGATTTGTGCGATTACTTAATAATGGCCAGCACTTTTGGGCCCTCACAGCTCTGCGTGAAGGCGCGAGAAATCTGCTTTATCGAGTGCCAGACGCATACCAAGGGTCACTGTTCCTTGATGAGCTGGAAATTTGCGAAGGTAAATCTCAATTATCTGGATCGCGGGTCTCTGTGCACAAAGTTATGCAATCTGGGCCATAAGCCACTCTTGTGTTTCGCGGTGACCCGTTTGCGCCAAAACCTTCAGACTGGCAATGAGGGAATCATAATTGAATACATGCTCCATGCGATCCTGCGGGATCAGGACTTTTTAAGTGTCAATCTGCAACGTCAGATCAAGCACGTGATGGTCTGGCATCGGATGGTTCGGCCCATATGTTCCAATATTTGTGTTTAAGATAATATCTTTAAGCTCCATTGAGCTGGTTGTTGTCATTGGGTGGAGCCTCTAGCGTTTTTGATATAAGCAAGATCATTAGACAGGTAGGCGTGGCCCCATAATAGACAACCGGCGTTTCCGCATAATGGCACCCGTGACGGCTTCAGATCCGACCCCGCCTTCTATGCGTCGCCATCAAGATGGCGGATCAATTCCTGCGTCAGTCGCTTTTTGTACTGCCTTTGACGTCTTCGTCCTTTGGCAGCCGTCGCATACCAATCGGCACGTTTGTCATGGACTAGGTCATCAATATCATTGGCCACTTCGACGCTTGCGGGATGTACGCTTGCGGCACCCTAGGCCTCTTTTTTGAGTGCACTCGTTTTCCCGCGCCACGCCAAGGATTGCTGGTTCAGCATGTCTAAATCAGCAGCGCCAGACATAATCTTTTCGCACAATGTGACCGCTGTTGCGGCTTGGTCCTGTGTAAGATGCTGATACGCAGGTCGTGGCAAATGATCGTACCAGACACCGCCACAGACCGCGTCGAGAACAATGCGTTGAAAACAATGGTCATTCCAGACGGGCCAATGTTTGTGCGACGTCCGGGCAAGCATTGGCATGGTTTCTTTTGTGAGCACCTTATAACGGGTCACAAGATCGGCAGTACGGGGTCTCAAAGGCAAACTCATGCTGACACGCCATTCATCGTTTCGTCCAAAATACGTGGAATGTTTTTCCTGACTTTGAAAAACCCGGCGGTGGCATGGGGCCAGATCGCGCTGTCCCAACCGCGTCTTTGCTCGCACAGCGTTATGCCACGCGCCGCGAGGGCCGGCATGGCCGCGTCAAGCCAATCGCGCAGCGGGCCATGCGTGACATAGGGCGTAAATATCTGTTTCGCATTTGCAGATGCCGCCCAGTCGACAAGGCCTGCGGGATCGGTCGCGGTTAAGGTCTGCGGCGCGCGGTTCAGGCGGGCCGCCGCATCGCGCAATGCAGCTTCTTCAAAACGGCACACTGCGTCTGACACGGGATGTGGTGATCTTAAATGACTGCATGACAGTGTTGCCACCGCCTCCACATCCAGTGTGTCCAAGTTGAAATGCTCAACAAGGCAGTCTTCGTCGGTAATCAAAACAGCCGTCGACACGCCGGGTTTCGCCGTTTGCATGTCCCGCATGGGTTGCACCGTTGGCAGCCCGTCAGGTTCAGATGCTTCGAGGCCTTGGATTACCTCGGCCAGTTCGCCGTGTGCGGGGGTGAAGCGCCCGTTGGTAAAAGTATCAATGTTTTGACGCCGCGCAGGATACGGTTTGCCGCGTGTGTGCAGGCCTGCCGCCCACCTCCAGTTCAGAGTGTTTGCCGCGGCATCCCCATCCAGAAGATGGCGATAGAAAAAGTCTGCCCCTAACCTCCAAGGCAGCTCAAGCGTGAAAATCCAGATTGAGGCAAACCACATCCGCGAATGGTTGTGCAGATACCCGGTCTCAGTCAATTCTTGCGCCCAACTGTCGAAATAATCGAGGCCGGTCTGCCCCGCCTCGGCCAATTCGATATCGCGGCGCAAACCGCGATCCCGTTTTAAGGCCGCTAAATCCGCGTCTCGGCCCACGACATAGCTGCCCCAAACCTGCGGGCGACGTTCCAGCCATCCCTTGTAATAGCCACGCCATATCACTTCTTCGATAAACTTGGACGCATCATCAAACCCGTGGGCATCAAGCGCGGCAGTGACGACCTCATGCTCGGAAATCAGGCGACGACGGATATAGGGTGAAAGCATCGATACGTCAGTATGGTGTCCCGGCCCGTTGTCGTAATTGCGGCTCTTTTCATACTGCGGCCCCATGCCAGCAACGAAGGCTTGCAGCGCAGCAAGACCCGCCTCACGTGTAGCAACAATCTCGGTCATGGGTATCCTCGCCTATCAGTTTATCATATCTTCGAACAGACCGTGATACCGACGATGCTGTGATCTATCGTTCACATTGCGACGGTCATCATCGTGCCACGGCGCGTGTTCCGTATTTTTGCGCTTCACGCTTTTAGACGGGCGGTCAAACCGGGCAAAAATGTTTGCGTGTGTTTTTGTATCGGACATCATCGCGCTTCTTTTTAATTTACTTACTATTTCTACGTTCCAACCCCGTGTTCGGTTCCATTTTAGATGGCAGACCTGTCGCGCGGTTGAGGCATATTGCGTGCCTCTCTTGCAATGCGCCGCACTTGAAGCATTTACAGTGTATGGAACCACAGCCCCCGCTAATGCGATTTATCAGACTGGCCCTTTCGACGTTGCGGTCACCCCCTGGGCCCGCGCGCATTGCGACGGCGCTTGCGTACGGGATGGCGTGCCACTTGTCGTTCGCGCTCGCGGTTCTGTCAATGATTGTTGCGATGTTTTTTGGCATGAGCATGAGTTTTGGACGCGTGCCCGAACCCTATGCCATGCTGACAAATGCAGTCCTGATCCTCCAGTTCCCCATCGTTCACTCGCTGCTGTTGACGCCAAAGGGGGGGCGGATACTGGCACGACTGGCACCAAGCCGGACCGCAAAAACGCTGTCAACGACGACCTACGCCACTATCGCGTCTGTACAATTGCTTGTGCTGTTCACATTGTGGACCCCAAGTGGCACAATCTGGTGGGAAGCCTCGGGTAGCGCTTTCGTCGTAATCTGTGTGCTTTACGGGCTGTCGTGGGTGTTACTTTTGTGGGCCAGCGTTGACGCAGGTGCCGAAGTGCAATCCGGTGCATTGGGCTGGATGTCACTGATGCAAAACATCTCACCAGTTTTCCCCGACATGCCCACCCGTGGCTTATTTCGAATCATCCGCCAACCGATCTATGCCGCATTTGCGTTGACCACATGGACGGTGCCGGTGTGGACACCGGACCAGTTGTTTTTGGCAATCGGCCTCACCTCGTATTGCGTGATTGCCCCGCTTCTGAAGGAACGTCGCTTTAGCAAACGATATGGTGACCGCTTTACCCATTATCGAAAAAAGGTGCCTTATATGATCCCGTGCATATTCAGGAAACACTTGTAATGACGACACAACGCAACAACCTTGAGATTTATAATGATGTCGCCGCCGACTGGTGGTCTGATGAAATTCGCTGGGTTCGGACCTTGAAAAATCTGGTCCCCGGTCGTCTGAAATGGTTTGATAAACAAACGAGGTGGGAGGGAAAAACCGTTCTTGACCTTGGCTGCGCGGGTGGATTTGTGGCCGAAGCACTGGCGCGCAAAGGCGCGCAGGTCACCGGAATTGACCCTGCACAAAGCGCCATTAAAGCCGCAAAAAGCCACGCAAAATCCAGCAACCTCGATATTACCTATGACGTTGGTCTGGGTGAACAGATGCCCTACGCCGATAACACATTTGATATTGTTGTGTGCGTCGATGTTCTGGAACATGTCCGCGATTTAAGCGACGTTTTGGCCGAGGTTGCGCGCGTTCTCAAACCTGGTGGTCTGTTTTTGTACGATACCATAAATCGCAATCTAATCGCGCGCCTCGTCACCATCACCATTGCCGAAGATATCTTGCACCTCCTTCCCAAAGGCACCCATGATCCAGCGATGTTTATCAAACCGAACGAGCTTCGCGCCGCGATGACAAACGCCGGACTGACCTGTGGTCCACAAACGGGGCTAGGACCGCGCGGCGTGAATGGCCGGTTCGACATCACGTTTGGCCCGCTGCCGTTCAAGACTATTATATACATGGGAATGGCACGGTTGCCGGAGGTCGTGGCATGACGACAATCGCCCTGTTAACCACGGCGCTCTTGTTTGGTGGGGTGACATTGTTCTCGTTTGGCTTTGCTGCGTTTTTGTTTACATCTCTCCCAGCTGAAACTGCGAGCCCCTTGATTCGAAGCGCGTTTCCGCATTTCTATTTATGCGTCATCATCACGTCCGCACTTGCAGGGGTAAGCGCGGTGGCGTCTGATACAATGTCGGGCGTACTTTTGCTTGGAATCACGGTAACAACCATTCTGGCGCGTCAGATTCTGATGCCGATGATTAATGCGGCCACCGACGGCGGCCAGAAAAAACAATTCAAGGTGCTGCATGCCGGTTCTGTTGTTTTGACGCTCACGCATATCGTGATCGCTGCTTATGTGATCTTACGCATCGCGAACCCGTGAAAATCGACGATTTGAAAACTTCGCCTGATTAGGAATACGCAATAGGCTGACGCTGGAACCCGCGCCAATCCAAGCTACTTTTTAGGGCGCAGTGAGGGTTACATCCCTGTGCTGCGCTACAACCGCATTGATCTCAGTGTGGAAACACTGACAATCTGTTCCAACAAACTTGGGTATTATGCGGCGCGTTTAGATGGGTCAGGTGCTGATGAGCATAAGGCTTGGGGGGGCAAAGCTGATCTACCTCAAAGCCCTATGTGACAGTGCCATAGCGAGGCGGGCGGAAGCTGTGTGGCGCGCGCCTTAAAGGATGGCGCTATGAGCCTGTGGCCGAAATGGGTTCTGCAGCCTCAAAAAAACTGCGCTGCGGTTTTTTGTAGACCAGTACTTATCAAGTCTGGGTGGTCTTTTGCAGACCCTAAGCGCCCAGGGCAGGGGGGACGGCAATGGATGACCGTGAGGAATTGCGCCGCCTGATCGATGTGATTGAGAAAGGCTCAGGTAGTGGTAGCCTTGAGCAGGTCGTTGATGACATCAAAACCTTTGCCAACACTGCAAGCTTTCTGACAAATAAGTTGGATACGCGGTTAAAGGGGGGTGAAGTAAAGGCCACGAAGCATCCGAAGTCGCGTATTGGCCATGCTATCGCAGCTCCGCCCGCTCCAAAGCCGAATGTACTAAGTTCACCGTCTAAGCTGTCTTCTGCAAATACATCTGGTATGCTAACGGCGACCAGTACTGCAACGTCACAGGCTGACTTTGAGCGTCTTAAACCTCAGTGGTCGCAACCGCCCGTTGGGGCAAGTTGATCGCAGTGGTGTCTGTTGACGCATGTGCTGTGGCTTACGGGGACGACCTTAATCGTGCCACGCTGTGTTGCAGCTAACGCGGGTCGGTGGATTACGCAGGATTTTGGCGTGCAACTGCACGGTATGTGGTTTAAAAAACATGTTTGATTTTGAGGTTATACTTTATGTCGACAGGCATAGTTTGAATGGTAAGCAGTCCTGATTGTCTGATTTGAAATTAAATTAACTCAGCTAGGCACCTGTGTTGATACTTTAAAGATGACCCAAACCTTGCTGAAATTCGCTTCAATCAAGACTCCAATCTAGAACCATTTTGATCATAAGAGACATTTAGAGGGTAAGGTTTACTATGATAGCGGCCCAACTTTTGATTTTTCTAGACCCACAAACACATTGACCTGTTGGGCCGCGTTATTGGCGAAACCTGCCTGATCCCAAGGTGGATCAAGAGGTTGGACATTTCCATTCATGTCGCGCGCACGGCATCTTAAAACATATACACCTGGTTCAGCCTGCCAAGAGTAGGTCCACTTTTGCCACGCGTAGCGATCATTTTTTTCCGATAGGTTTGCTGTGCGCCATTGGCCAGCAATCTCGACTTCAACAGTTTCAATCGGAACGCCACAGCCCGACCAGGCACGTCCTACCAAGTTTACCTCACCCGCATGTACAAAGCGTTTGCGCGTCGACCAGTCGGGAACGCCTGGCGGAACCATGAGTGACTTTACGCGAATGTTCCGAATGGGAATGCCAGGATCATCTTTGTGCATTTTTAATTGATAGGTCTTAACCTGTTGATAGCCATCATAGGGTTTGGTTAAGGCTTCGATATGCGTTAGCCATTTAACGCTCGCCATTCCGTACCAACCTGGAACAATGATCCGCAAGGGCGCACCGTGTTGAGGCAGTAAAGGTGCACCGTTCATTGCGTAGACCAGTAAAATATCGAGCTCTTTGATCTGAGCAAGCGTCAGACTTCGACCAAAGAAGTGAGGTTCGCCCATGTCATAACCATAATCTGCTCCGGTAAATGATATTTCTACAACGTCGTTTTTGGGGCAAGCTTGATCTATGAGGGACGCAAGTTTTGTTCCTGTCCACTCGGACGTGCTGACGGCCTCATACACCCAGGGCATGGAGTGAGATCGTGGTGAAATACCTGCGCGTCCATTACCCGCGCACTCCATTGTGACGGGCATTGTCAGTGCGGGTAATGCTTTTATGTCGTCAATTGATAATTCAAGTTGCTCCCTGAATGAGCCTGAAAATTTTAGTCTGTGATTTTCAGCATCCAACAATGGAACGTCAAAGTGGTTCAGCAGATAATGACTTCCTGTGGGAGTAATATCTAAGGCTAAAGTCTCCAACAAAACGCCGCTATTTCGATTTGCCAGACCAACTTCAGCTTGGCTGTAAATGCCATCTAATGTTGTAGGTTTATCATTATAAACCTTGAATGGATTTTTACTCATTTGTTTGCCTATTTAGCTAAATCAATTGGCGCGTGTAGTTTGGCGCGTTTGGTGATGATACCACCTCGTTTCCCAACATCAACTGAACCATAGCGTTCTTTGAAGAACTCGGGCAAAAGCCGGTTTCTTTCAATAGACAGCCATAAGCGCATCAAGTGGCGTCGCTGGCTTGGGTCTGGCCAATAAAGAAACCCACTGCGCTCGTGTAGTTGAGAGTGATTGTTAACAAATTGCATGTCACCTGGCTGCAACTGCATACCAAAGTTGAAAAGTTGTGCAATGCTCCAGTAATTTACCGGTTATCACAGTCAAATCTATAACCACTTCAACCATGAAAGAAATCTCGAAAGCAGGCAATCCTTCAAGTAAAAACGTACAACTGCTCTCACAGAGTGGTTCAATTTCTGTGCCGCATGATGATTGACTTGAGGTGCTTTTTACGGGTGTTCAAGTTTGTCTGACAACACCATAATTTTGACTAGATACCTTACCGCTTCAATTACGATAGCTCTCGTCGCCACCATCTTGATCTTTGACTTGATCATGATAACGCCAAATCCGTACGTCGCTCCGAGTGCAATAAGCCTTGGATCAGGCGAGATAGCTGTCGGAGGCTTCTGCGGGGATTTGCTAGTTACTGTAAATCAATAAAGAGCTTAGCAATGCGTTGCGCTTGAATCGCATCAGCTTTTCGCTTTGACTGTCTCATATAAACGAACCGGCATTTTGTGCCAACTCTTCAAAGTGATTAATTTCTAAGATTCGCCGCTTAAAATTTAATCAAAAAGCCAAAATCTATTTAAAATTCAGTGCCACTCAAGCCGTTTCTTGTTCGCCATAAAAATCCCGATCACGTTGATGCTAGCGAAGTGCACTGAGGATCGAATGACGGCACATCTTACCATAGACAGAGATATCATCTTTCAGCGTGCGCGTGGAATATTGAACATCAGCGCCGTGTCAGCGGCTGACGATCAATCCCTTTTGAGGGATCTGCGCCAGCAAGGGTCTTACCGCGCGATATTTCCACGCCCTGTTCAGGGCACTGTTGAAGCGGTGATTATCAACACTGCGGGTGGCGTCACGGGTGGTGATAATTTCTCAACCACGATCACAGCCAACGCAAACGCCAAAATCAGCGTTACAACTCAAGCCGCAGAACGCATTTACTGCGCACCCGATTTAACCGTTGGCTCCATGCAAGCACGCCTGTATGCGAAACGAGACGCGCAACTTTATTGGCTGCCCCAAGAAACAATCCTGTTTGAAGGCTCCCGACTGCGCCGACGTTTAGATGTCGAGGTTGCTCAGGGCGCAAAGTTCTTGATGGTCGAACCGTTGGTCTTCGGCAGAAAGGCGTCTGGGGAAATCCTGCAATCTTGTTCGCTTGACGACAGCGTCTGCATAACCTGTGAAGGATCCCCCATTTATGTTGATCGGATAAAACTGAACGGCGACATTGCATCGATCTTAAAACGGTCTGCGGTTGCAAATGGCGCGTGCGCTATGGCCAGCGTTGTCCTTGTTGACCCAATGGCTAAAACGATGCTTGAGGGCTTGCGGGCCCTGCTTCCCACCGCTGCTGGGGCCAGCCTTTTGGCCGACGACACCCTCGTTATTCGTCTGCTTTGCTCTGACAGCTTTGTCTTGCGCACTGCATTGCTCCCGATCTTGAAACACCTAACCCATAACGCAGTTCCCAAAAACTGGAGGCTTTGACCCATGCAATTGACCCCACGTGAAAAAGACAAACTTCTGGTGGCGATGGCCGCCGAAGTGGCGCGCAAACGGCTCGCCCGTGGCGTAAAGCTGAATTATCCCGAAGCCATTGCATTGATCGCTGACGCCGTTGTTGAAGGGGCCCGTGATGGGTGCTCTGTGGCGGACATGATGGAGGCCGGTGCCCATGTGATCACGCGGGATCAATGCATGGAAGGCATCTCTGAGATGATCCACGACGTGCAGGTTGAGGCCACCTTTCCTGACGGGACCAAACTGGTCACCGTCCACAATCCCATTCGATAGGAGGGCGTTATGATCCCTGGAGAGATTTTCCCAGCCGATGGCGACTTGATCCTAAATGCAGATCGTGAGGCAATTACCCTCATGGTGGCCAATACGGGCGACCGCCCTGTGCAGGTTGGCAGCCATTATCATTTTGCCGAAAGCAACGCCGCTTTGGATTTTGACCGCACCACCGCCTATGGCCGGCGCCTCGATATCGCCCCAGGCACTGCCGTGCGGTTTGAGCCGGGCCAACGGCGCGAAGTCAATTTAATTGAGATGTCAGGTGCGCGCCGTGTCTTTGGTTTTAACAACAAAGTAATGGGAGACCTATAATGGCTACGTCTATTAATCGCGCTGATTATGCTGCGATGTTTGGCCCCACAGTTGGGGACAAAGTCCGTCTGGCTGATACTGATCTGATCATCGAAGTGGAACGCGATCTAACCGCCGAACGCACCAATGGTGGCAACGGCATGACCTATGGTGAGGAAGTGAAATTTGGCGGTGGCAAAGTCATCCGTGACGGCATGGGCCAATCCCAATCGACCCGCGCGGCGGGTGCTGTGGATACGGTGATCACCAATGCGCTGATCATTGATCACTCTGGGATCTACAAAGCTGATGTGGGTCTGCGCGATGGGCGCATTCACAAGATTGGCAAGGCAGGCAATCCAGATACGCAACCGGGCGTGGATGTCATCGTAGGTCCGGGAACCGAAGTCATTGCTGGTGAGGGTCGTATTCTAACGGCGGGTGGTTTTGACAGCCACATTCACTTTATCTGTCCCCAGCAGATCGAAGATGCCCTGCATTCTGGCCTGACCACGATGTTGGGTGGGGGCACTGGCCCAGCGCATGGCACTTTGGCCACCACTTGTACTCCCGGACCTTGGCACATTGGACGTATGTTGCAGGCCGCAGATGCCTTTCCCATGAACCTCGCTTTTGCAGGCAAAGGCAACGCCAGCCAACCTGATGCATTGGTCGAAATGGTTAAAGGCGGTGCCTGTGCGCTAAAGCTGCATGAAGATTGGGGCACTACCCCTGCGGCGATTGATTGTTGCCTGTCCGTGGCTGATGACATGGATGTACAGGTTATGATTCATACTGACACACTCAATGAATCTGGTTTTGTTGAAACCACGGTGGCGGCATTGAAGGGGCGCACCATTCACGCCTTCCATACCGAAGGTGCAGGGGGTGGGCACGCCCCCGACATTATCAAGATTTGTGGAGAAGAGCATGTGTTGCCCTCCTCCACCAACCCAACGCGGCCCTACACCGTCAACACGTTAGAGGAGCATCTGGACATGCTGATGGTCTGCCATCACCTTGATAAATCCATCCCAGAGGACGTTGCCTTTGCCGAAAGCCGCATTCGCCGCGAAACCATTGCAGCAGAAGATATCCTGCACGACATGGGCGCGTTTTCGATCATCGCCTCCGACAGTCAGGCAATGGGCCGTGTGGGTGAAGTGTTGATCCGCACATGGCAAACCGCTGACAAGATGAAGAAGCAACGCGGCAGACTGCCTGAAGAAACAGGTGAAAACGATAACTTCCGTGTGCGTCGCTATATTGCCAAATATACCATCAATCCTGCAATTGCTCATGGGATCAGTGGTGAAATCGGTAGCATCACTGAGGGCAAACGTGCTGATCTTGTGCTGTGGGACCCTGCGTTTTTTGGTGTCAAACCTGAGATGGTATTGATGGCAGGCACAATCGTTTGTGCCCAAATGGGCGATCCAAATGCTTCGATACCGACCCCACAACCGGTCTATTCACGCCCCATGTTTGGGGCCTATGGTAAGTCTGTTGAGCATTCAGCCGTCTGTTTTGTTTCTGCCGCAGCCCAAGCGGATGGGATTGGTGACAAGTTGGGTTTGTCAAAACAAACCGTGGCTGTCCAAAATACCCGCAACATTGGCAAATCTCATCTGATCCATAACACCGCTACACCCCATATGGAGGTCAATCCAGAGACCTATGAGGTGCGCGCTGATGGTGAACTTTTAACATGTGAACCCGCCACGGAACTTCCGATGGCCCAAAGGTATTTCTTATTCTGATGACTGATTACATTTCTCAAACCATCTTAAAAACTGACGCATGGACTGATGCGACTGATAGCTGTTTTCTCTCTTACGAAGACAGGTTTTTACGCCGCAAGGTTCTTACAACCGTGAAGGGCGCAACCCTTTTGGTGGACCTTGCTCATACAACATCTTTGGATCATGGTGACGCCTTTGAATTGGCTGACGGCCAAATGATTGAAGTTGTGGCCGCACCTGAGCCATTGCTGGAGATCACCGGTGATCTGGTGCAATTGGCGTGGCATATCGGCAATCGCCACACCCCCTGCCAAATCGAGAGTGAGCGCCTGCTGATCCAACGTGATGCAGTCATTGGCCATATGCTTGAACATCTGGGCTCAACTGTGACGCAGATAGATGCACCCTTCACGCCAGAGGGTGGTGCCTATGGCCACGGGCGCACCCATTCGCATGAACACGGTGCCACTGCGCATGAGCATGACCACGTACATGACCACTGACGTCTTAACCCTATCACAGCTGTTATCGCCCAGCTTTCCTGTTGGCGCTTTTGCCTACTCACATGGGCTTGAGACCGCTATGAGCGAGGGGCGGGTTGTGTCGGCTCAAAGCCTGCAGTCTTGGCTGTTGGACCTGTTAGAATATGGCGGTGCGCGCTCGGACGCGGTGCTGTTGAGTGCATCGTTTGGTGCGCCTAAAAACACAGTTGCCAAGATCGACGCCCATGCAAGGTCCTTTGCTGCGTCAGCGGAGCGGTTAAAAGAGACAGATCTGCAAGGCGCTGCTTTTTGTGAAACTGTTGAAACGGTTTGGGGCATCGAACTTGGTCGGCTTTGCTATCCTGTTGCTGTTGGCCGCGCAGCAGAGGCCCTGTCCCTTGATCCTGAACTAGCCACTGCGATGTATTTGCAGTCATTCATTGCAAATCTAACGGCCGCTGCAATGCGATTGGTTCCATTGGGTCAAGTGGATGGACAGAAAACACAAATCGCCCTGAAGCCTCATTGCACCGAAATAGCAAAACAGCTGCAAAGTTCGACATTGGACGACCTGCACAACTGTGCTTGGTTGTCAGACATTGCGGCTATGCGCCACGAAACCCAATATTCACGCGTCTTTCGCACATAAGGAAACAGATCATGGCGTCGAAAAATGGCCCTCTTCGCATCGGTATAGGTGGCCCTGTTGGGGCAGGAAAAACCACTTTGACCGCGGCACTGGCCAAAATACTCCACCCCCAAACGTCTATCGGCGTCATTACCAATGACATCTACACCCAAGAAGACGCCGAAGCCTTGATGCGGATGCAAATTCTACCTCAAGATCGCGTGATTGGCGTGGAAACAGGGGGCTGTCCCCATACAGCTATCCGCGAGGACGCCTCGATTAATTTGGCCGCTATCGCCGAAATGCGCGGCCGTCATACTGATGTTGAGATTGTTCTGATCGAAAGTGGTGGTGACAACCTGTCTGCCACCTTCAGTCCCGAATTGGCGGATGTTACGGTTTATGTGATCGACGTTGCTGCAGGCGAAGAAATTCCGCGCAAAGGTGGGCCTGCGATTACAAAGTCAGATGTGTTGGTCATTAACAAAACTGATCTTGCCCCCCACGTTGGGGCCTCACTTGAGGTGATGGAACGCGACGCCATGCGGATGCGTGGGGATAAGCCCTTTGTCTTTACCAGCCTGCGCAATGGCGTTGGCGCAGACAAGGTGATCAGCCTTTTGGCGCGTATTGGTGGGTTTAAAGACCCCGCGTCTTAAACCATCACAGCATCATAAAGCGTCTGACGGTCCAAGCCGTCGGCGCGTTTATTAAATGAGACGCTGCCGCGTTTCATAACCGTAAATTCATCCCCAAGCTCGTATGCAAAGTCGAAAAACTGTTCGACTAAAACAATGGCCATGTCGCCTTGATCACACAGAATGCGAATGACCCGGCCAATTTGCTGAATAATGTTGGGCTGAATGCCTTCTGTTGGTTCATCTAGTAACAAGACCTTGGGCCGCGTGATCAATGCGCGTGCGATCGCAAGCTGCTGCTGTTGCCCACCAGAAAGGTCGCCACCTCGTCGCCCTCCCATATCATGCAGCACAGGAAACAGATCATAAATGTGATCAGGAACTTTGTGATCTGACTTGTCCAGACAGGCAAATCCACTCTCTAAGTTTTCCACCACAGTCATCAAAGGAAAAACTTCGCGCCCTTGGGGCACATAGGCGATCCCTGCCTTTGCCGCGTCGAATGGGCTGAGGTGATTGATCGCCTTCCCGTCCAAAGTGA
>CAJJAR010000030.1 GCA_905182105.1 uncultured Paracoccaceae bacterium | reverse complement strand
TACGTAGGACATTTTGGTAGTGCCTCATCTGGATACGTTAAACGCTTTTAATTGTGATAGTATTTATGAAATTCTGAGGGTCTTATTTTATGTGAAATAATGTTACTTCACCTTCTTCAACAACAACGCCGTCCATCAAATGTCCATTTTCTGCCATACGCCTCGTGCGTTCCTCAACTGATCTATCAAATGCAGCTTTGTCTTCATAAATTGATGTTAACGAAGCGGTTAGTGGGCCAGTTCTTACTGAAACTAGTAATTGAGCTTCGGGAAATCCAGCAGGTGCTGTTGACGCGTAATTTGCTTGAAGCTCGTCTGCGGCCTCTTCTGAAGCAAACGTGATTGTGTTTATCCGAGCATAGGTCATTATCTTAATATCCCTTAATTATTTTGTGTCTCAGCACGATAAGCGAACAAAAAGATAAGCTGGCGTATCGCTTTTAAGCATTAGAGCATTCCGATTGGCTCAACGTAATTAACGCTGCATAACTGGCGTTACTTCAAAATGACCCATCTCTAAGACTGGATCAAAAGCAGCATCAATTTGTTCAAAACTATCAGCTTCAACAATCATATAGCCCTTGTGTTCAAGCCTGTTTACGTAATTTGCGTGAATCTTAAGCCCGTGGTCTGGTAAACTTGCGAGCGTATTTTTCCACAGTGGCCCTCTTTCTGGGTCATGGGTTTGGCAAGTTGAATAGTCGTGCGTCATTGTTATCATAAATAACATTTATTTCTCCTTTTAGTGACTGCGAAGTTCTTTCAAATTTAAGTCAGTTGAAGAGTGCAAAGACTTTTATTCGACAGTGCTATGAAGCAGGTCACCGCTCAGCGCTATTGTGTGTCGGTTGATCGCATCAAATTCTTGTAGAAGATGCCGTTGACCATCCAACCAATTCACACCATCAGCCGCATCTTGAGCAAGTATTTCTGAATTTCTTATCACAATTGCATGAAGCTCATCACTTGATTGCATCAAATGAAAAATACGGTGCTTTGTCTCATTAAAAGCAGTAATATTCGCTGTAAATTCTTCAAAACATTCAGGTTTAGGTTTGAACTTAATGATGGATAGTTTTTGCATAATTTGTCCAATTAAAGTTGATACTCTTTGAGTAATGGTCCCGTTGGTCATATGAATTATTTCTCAGACTCATCTATTCGTATGCGAGCCTAGGACGGACGAAATTGTCTTGTGAGAGTAGCCCACCTTTGATTAAGACAAAGAAGGACTACGCAGTTTTTTGATGAAAACTTACGTATTAACGCTGCTCCATGCTCCGAAATTTTTGGTGGAAACTGTGACTTCATAGCCAATAAACTCTACATCGCCATTCACCCAGCCGTCATGGCCTGGAGCAAATGTATATGCGTCACCTGCATGTACTGTGATTTCAGTTCCATCATCATGGGCAACAGTCATCGAGCCTTGAATGACAACGCCAACATGAGCCGCTTGGCAACTGTGACCGCCCACCAAAGGCTTGACACATTCTGACCATTTCCAGCCCGGTTGAAGAACCAATTTTGTAGCTGTTGCCACACCCAAATCGACTGAAGCAGAATGAGTTTTATCGGGTTCTTTTAACACATCTGGATTGCTGAAAGACTTACTGGCTAGTGAATTTGACATTTAGACTTCTCCAAAAATTAATTGAAATAAGCTTATGCTCTTTTGATTTTCAGTCCAGTCTAAATGTTAAACTAGTTTTGGTAGAGGAAATTTTTAGTTTCTTGTGTCAGCCTCTCTGTTGGCACTGTCAGATTAAGCATACTCAAAGCGGGCAGGACGACTTTGTAGCATCCTTGGATGACAAAACATTCTCCTTTTCGCTATTTTAAAACTAGTCCTGACATCATCTGACGTGCAGTAATGCTGTATGGTCGTTTCCCACCTCTAATCGTAGGTCGCGGACCTTTTCCTTGAGTGGTTGTGGTAGTCCTTGTATTTAAGAAATGAATTGAGCAAACCCTGTAGCCTGGCTTTAAAAAAATTTTCAGTCATAAGATTGTCTCTTAACCAACCCGCGAGAGTTTAAATGCATGATCAAAAATATATATATCGCAGGGCCATTGTTTAATGCTCATGAGAGAAACTACCTCGAACTTATAGCTTCTGAGTTAGAGGCTAACGGTTACAAATGCTTTCTGCCTCATCGGGATCAGTCTGGGATTGATGAAACTGAGATGGAAGGCACGAACATGAGTCAAGCTACTAAGGATAAAATCTTTAATGCTGATCTAACTGCATTGAAGAATGCAGACCTGATAGTAGCACTAATGACGGGGCAGGACATCGACTCTGGCACGGCAGCTGAGATTGGTTTTACCTATGCTAACGAGAAGCCCATCATAGCGATTACAGCATATGAACGACGATTTAGGAATTTGTTTGTAGATGGAATGATTAGCAAAACAATTAATGACGTTGATGAACTTCTGTCAGCTATTTCATCAATTAGCCCAAAGCACTGACGCATGAGTTTTCGTCTCAATATCTTAGCTTTCTGACGCCTTTAAGTAGTCAGTAATTTGGTCAGTACCCACATGCGACATTACAAACATTGACGTGACTGTATTCTTTTGCAGCGAGCACACGCCCCCGCGTCGCTGTCATCTTCAGCCACTATGTTGGCTATCACATGATGGTCCTCCTGCACGTTAGCCTGAGATACCAATTAGAGACGCACCAGGGGCTGGGTGTAGGGTTAGGCTAGCTGTGAGGGGCCTGTAGGAACGCCATCTTTATTCACGTACTCATTTTAAGCTAAGCCGCGATGCTGCTCTTGCTGAGTGGCGTCAATTATTGAGCGCATAGATTTCGATTGCGCCATCTATCTGATGCTTGCAATCATTAGTCTGACAGTACCGTCCGTTCAAGTAAGGGAATGTATTTACATTACTCGCCTTTGGCTTTGGATTCGAAGCGTAGACCAACCGCAGTGCGTGGCTGGAAGCCTTCCCAATAGGTGTGTTCAGCAGTTGGCTTGCCATCATCATCCACTGCATTCATGCCGTCAACAGAAGCTGGCACCAGATCAAAATAGGAAGCCATTTCCGCGTTCGCTTTCAGGTGCGTGTCCATAAACGCAGTCGCAAAGTGCTGCGTGATGTTGTTCATGCGGGTGTTATCCCAAACGGCATCTGCGTAATGGTCATAAATACCAGTTTCGCCTTTGGCTGTCATTGCAAGCGCCTCGGCTGGTGGGGCCATCGGTGCAGCTGCGTTGTGGTTGGCGTTGTTGAAGGTCAATAGGTGACGATCTGTGCCCGTGGTGCCGTCAAAGATACCGCGGATCGCTTCGTAGACAGATACGTCATCGACGCTGCCTGCGACCAACATTAACGGTTTGCGGAAGCCGGATAGACCTTTTGCATCCCAAAAGCCCGCGTTGTTGCCCCAAGGGCCAATTACGATCATCGCTTTGACACGCTCGTCAACCAGTGCCTCGTGGGTTTCTGACTCTGCAATATGGCGTTTCAGCAGGCCATTTGGCGTGCCCCATGGATATTCTGTTGACGCTTGAGTTACACCAGCGCCGCCAAAAATTAACGCGCCGTAACCGCCCATCGAATATCCGATAACACCTGTGGTGTTTGCATCGATGATGTCGCCAAGTGGGCCTTCCATCGCTTCCATTTGATCAATGACAAAACGTTGGTCGATTGGACGGTTCAACAGGGTTGAGCCAAATGCGCCTTGGTCAGAATAGGTGCTGTCTGTGTGATCGATAGAAACGGTCACGTAGCCTTTGGAGGCAAGATTTTCGCCCAAATGTGCCATCAAGTAACGGTTGCCCGGATATCCGTGCGAGATCAGAACAAGTGGGAATTTTTTGCCTGATGCAGGTGCTGCGTGGCGTGCCGCTTGGCCTTTGAGGGGCACTTCAGTTTTTCCGTCACGCAATATTGCGGTGTAATTGCCGCCTTGGGCTGTGCCGTCTGCTGCAGGATACCAAACCTCAACTGTCAAAGGACGATCATAGGTTGGTGCGGCGTCAGCCGTTGTACTTACAATGTCGATTTGACCAGTATTGGTGAACGTAAATGTTTGAACGCCGATGGCGTGGTCGCCGTAAGCTGACAACGCGGGCGCATCTGGCCGGATGGTGTCGATAGGGTTCGCTGCGGCAAAAGTGCTAAGGCTCATTGTGGTGCCTATGGAAAGAGGACAAGTAGGGAAGCTGATATGCGCGAAAGTAAGGCCATCGTTTTCTCCGATCTTGAATTAAGAAAATTAGGGATAACGCGATGTAAACTTTGTTATGATGTACATTGACGCAGATATGTCATTGATCAAAGCGTGACCCTACGTCTTTGGGTTGTACCGCGGGGAGGTGGGTCAGGCATGTTGAGTGTTTGGGTGGAAGGCAGGTCTTCCCCAAACGTGGCACAGATGAGGGGCCGGGTGTGGGGTTATTTTGGCTGTGAGGGGCTGCAGGACCACCATCTCTATTCACGCACCAATTTCAAGTGGAACCGTGCCACTACTCTTATTGAGCGACACCAATTTTTTTGGGCATAGTGTAGAGACTGTTGCCCACCCCTAGATCACCCTGATGCTCGCAATCGCTAGTCTGACAGCACCGTTTACAGGTCTATCGCAACACATAACTTTAAAGTGGGCAATTGAATCTCAACCAGATTGGTTAAGGTGGGCAAACTAAAAATATGCCCACCTTGAAAATCAGAGAGAACTTCCGATTGCAATTAAGTCTTTTGAAAATTGCTGTGGATCAGATGGCATTTCACCATCCAGTACCCTTGCTTGTTCAAACAACATTCTGCTTATAGCTTTTTGTAATTCGACTGAGAGGTCTGGAACCTTTTTAACTAATTCGTGATTGCAATTCACTTCTAAGATTTTCGTGCTACTCTCAAATTCCGGATTTTGCGCTTTCATAATTCGCTCCAAGTTGAAGTCTAATCCACCTTCACCTGCGACCAGTCGTACGGGGCTTTCGACTAGTTCTGAGGTTGATTTCACATCCTCAACTAGGTCGCCAAGGCAATCTTTGATAAGTATAGTTAACTTGTTTTTCGCTTCATTGTCGGCCTCGTCCTCTTTTTGCTCATCAGACAGTCCCGCCAGATCGTATTTGTCACGGGAAATAGATAGGAAAGATTTCTCTTTGTAAGTTCCCATTTGCGACATCCAGAAGGCATCAATAGGGTCTGTCATAAGCAGGACATCAATACTTTTCGCCTTAAAACCTTCTAGGTGAGGGCTTGATTTTGCCTGTTTCAAGGTATCTGCTGCTAGATAATAGATTTTATCTTGCTTCTCGGTCATGTCCTCAATGTAGGAATTTAGATTAATCAACTTTTCGTGTTTGAAAGAGTAGACACGGGTAATATCTGCAATCTTTTCACGATTTTCAAAGTCCTCATACAATCCTTCTTTTAGAACTTTACCGAATTGGCTCCAGAAAGCATCGTAATTCACATCATCCTTTTTCATCTTCTTTTTTAGCTCAGAAAGAATACGCTTTGTAACAGACTTTGAGATTTTTTTGATTACTGGACTGCTTTGAACCATTTCCCTGCTCACGTTCAGGTCCAAACTCGTTGTGTCGAGGACTCCTTTTATAAAGCGAAGCCATGAGGGAATAATACTATCTACGTCTTGACTGATGAACACCCGGTTAATGTATAAGCTGACTTTTGTTTTTCTCTCAGGCTCAAACAGATCAAAAGGGGCTGTCTTTGGGATGAACAACAGATTGGTGAAATCTATCGAGCCTTCGGTCCGATTGTGCAGCGTAATGTACGGGTCATCGTAGGAACCTAAGCTACTTTTGTAAAAATCGAAATATTCTTCTTCGGAAACTTCTGAAGGCGACTTAGTCCATAAAGCTTTCGCACTATTAGCTTGCTCTTTTTCTACATCCTTAGACTGAATAAAAATTGGAACTAAAATGTGATCAGAGTATTTTTTAATCAGAGATTTGATCTTATTCAAATCAGCATATTCTTTTGCACTTTTTCGCAGATGCAATTTTATCGAAGTTCCTACTGCGTGTTCATTTTCTGACTGGTTAATAGTGTACCCTGATTGGCCGTCACTTTCCCAAATACTTACATCCGTTTCACCAGCTTTTCTGGTTGTTACACTTACTTTTTCAGCGACCATGAAAGCAGAATAGAAACCAACCCCAAATTTACCAATAAGTGCCTTGGCTGCATCCTTGGAGTCTGTTTCTTCATCGATACTGTCAAGGAAAGAAGACGTACCTGATCGGGCAATGGTACCCAACGTTTCTATTAGATCATCTGCGCTAAGCCCAATTCCAGTATCCACAAGCTCGATTGTTTTTTTCTTTTCATCGACATGCACAAAGATTTGATCCTCACCAGAGTTTAAAATACTTGGTTCAGTCTGTCCTAGAAACTTACGCTTATGAATTGCATCTGAAGCGTTTGATAAAAGCTCACGAAGAAAAATATCCTGATCGGAATAGAGCGAATTGATAACAATATTTAGAATTTTGCCAGTATCGGCTTCAAAATTGTGAGTTTGTGCAGTCATGTTTGCCTCCTTTATTTGTGAGTTTAGCTAGCAATTTTATAAAGCAATGCAAGAGCTAGCTATGGTTTGAAACATTAAAAAATTGCGGTTGTGATGATCTTTTGTGGAAAAAGCATTCCCTAAAAGAAACGCAAACGGCGCTGTGAGATTTTAAATTCTTGAGGTGAGCAGAACAGATTTGTTTTATCTTAGGGTGATCCTACATCCATTATTAAGTTATTCTTACATTAGTCCTGACCTTTTTTTCGCAACGTGGAGTATCTTTACCTTGTATGTTTATGACCATCGCATGATCGCATTTTAGAAATATTGTCCTTCAAATATTACTTATAAGATAGGTGGTTGGACGATTGACGATGTGGGGCAGGGGTATGGTGCAGGCTATCCCATGAGTGTGCTTCAGGAATGGTTTGAGAAGACTGTATAGCGACTTGTTAATTGGTAGTAGACTTGTATTTGTCTGAAAGCTGGAGCAATTTAACGATATGTATCAGATACAGGAAAAGTTAAGATTAGTCCTGTTTGCCGCTTCAATTTGTTCTTGCAGCTTGGCAGAAGCTGAACAGGTCACTTTTTCTGATAACTGGACTGAACAGGCTTTTTCTTTGTTTTCCAGTAATGAGTTTATTCTGAATGCTGATACCCTTGATATTAGTTCTGAAGGCACAGTATCCATTTTGTGGAAAAGGTTGCCTCCTTCGATGTGGGAGGCCAATCAAGCGAATTGGGATTGGGCAGTCGAAGCATCAGTACCTGCCACTGACCTCACTGTGAAAGGTGGTGATGATCGAAATCTGTCCATTTATTTTGTGTTTTTGCCTCAAGAATATTTACCGAAGTCCAATGGTAAACTCACTGATCTTCTTAACAATAAAAATGTACGTGTGTTGATGTATGTTTGGGGAGGGAATCACGATCGAAGAGAGGTGCTGCCTTCACCCTATTTGGAAGAGTTTGGCAAAAGTATTATTTTACAAAGAGCGGGCACAGGCAGGGCAAGTGAGCAAGTTAACTTAGCGAATGACTTCAATAGAGCATTTGGAGCCATGCCAGAAAAACTAGTAGGAATAGCTATCTCAGCTGACAGCGATGATACCCGTTCAACAATAATCTCCAGCATATCTAACTTGCAGGTATATTAAAAAGGCTTCAAAAAGTTGTCAGCAATTTGGTCAGTACCCACATGCGACATGACAAGTGTCGAGCCTAAATAAATAATTAATAACTTATGCTTATCTCAGATATGCCACTGCTAGTGAGGCAGTTTGTGGCGGATCGACAGGGAGTTCATCTCCTGCTGCATCCGTCATCAATCAGCTAACACTCTGTATTCACTCGGTTCAGCATGCCCCAGTTCGCTGCAATAAAACGCATATTGGTCAATAATCTGGTCAGCAATGGACTGGGAGCGCATGTGCCACCCCACCCCCTAGGGATACCGCATATAGCCCTGACCTGAGATTGGTGGCTGGAGTTCGTAAACTAGCAGTATGGGGCTGTGGGTGGCTGTGTTGACGGTTTCTGCTGAGCAGAGTGCAGGGACTGCTTGTGGATGCTGTAGGAGAGGTTATTGGGCCGTGGTTGAAGCTTTAATACCCAAAGGCAGCATAGCCGTTGTTCAAACATGCTCTAGTCTAACTCCAGCACCATCAAGCGCAGCATCTGAGTTACCCGGCCAGTACGATGACGCAAAAACCTACGGTACAAACCGAGCAGTCCTTCTGCGCAAAGGTGAGGTGGATAATATTAGCGGTGGGGTGCTTTATTTCGCGTCAGACTTGTCCAAATATACGATTGGACAAACTTTGGCTATCGACGGTGAAAAGCAGTTTATCTAGCAGCTGCCTCATTATTTTATGGGTTCAGGAAGGTGCCTGGTTTTGTCAGATTAAACCTGTTTGAAGCGGGTAGGGCGGCTTTGTAGCATCTTAGGATGACAAAACATTCTCCTTTTCGCTATTTTAAAACCAGCCCTGACATCATCTGACTTGCAGTAATGCTGTATGTTTGACCCCCACCTCTAGTCGTAGGCCGCTGTCCTTTTCCTTGAGTGGTTCGGGTCGTCCTTGTATTTAAGAAATGAATTGAGCAAACCCTAAATTCTGGCTTTTCAAAACCTTCAGTCACCCCCTAACCGACCTTGGCAATTTGTTTCTGCGCAGGTGCCGCTGGACCTGGCAGGTTCAATCGCCTAGCCTCGTTAGATAGTGGTAAAATTTTTCGCTATCGGAGGCCCATCACGTGACAAGACATAGGAAAACGCTGGGGTGATAGAGGCACACAAACGGCCGTGGTTGGTGCTGGCGGGACTGGCGCTGGGGGTGACAGTGACCAATGGCTTTGCCAGATTTTCCTATGGGTTAATATTGCCGGCGATGCAGTCAGATTTGGGGTGGAACTATGCCCAAGCTGGATGGCTCAACACGGCCAATGCTCTGGGCTATATCGCGGGCGCTGTGTTGACTATGCTGATGATTAGGCAATATTCGGCGACATCTCTATTTTCCTTTGGATTGATTACAACCACCCTTGCGCTGCTGGCTACTGGGTTGATCTCGGACCTTTGGTGGCAAACTCTTTGGCGCATTTTGGTCGGCTTTTTTGGGGCCATGTCTTTTTCCACCGCCGGTGTTTTAGCAGCTGGCCTGTTTCCAAATGATCCGCGCAGCAATGCCCTCGCCATTTCCATTTTATTTGGTACGGGTGGCGGATTATCGATTGTTTTATCTGGAGCGAGCCTGCCGCTGTTTTTAGCGCATTACGGCGCGGAACACTGGCCCTTAGCATGGATCATTATAGCGGCAATTTGCTTGTTATTTTTACCGCTTTGCCTGTGGTCGGCTACAAAGCTCAAGCGCCCAACACCGAAGCAAGCGGACGCCCCAGCGCCCATCCCAATCGCTCAAATTTGGGCACAACTGGCCGGATATGCTGGCTTTGGATTGGGTTATATCGTGTTTCTGACATTTTTATCAGCCTGGATGACCCAGCAGGCGGCCAGCGCCAGCTTCATCGCGGCTGTTTGGATATTGCTGGGTCTGTGCATCTGTGTTTCACCCTTGGTGTGGCGTCCCATCTTGACGCGCCACGCTTCAGGCCTGCCATTGGCCATGATCTTAACCTGCATCGCCTTGGGATCCGCGCTGCCTGTGCTGTTTCCTGGAAATTTCTCCTTGTTGCTCGCTGCGATTATTTTTGGCCTTTCGGTTTTTATGGCCCCCAGTGCCGTAACCAATTTTACCCGTCAAAACCTGCCTGAGCGCAGCTGGGGTGTGGCCATCAGCCTCTTCACTGTCGTCTTTGCCGTTGCGCAGACGCTTGGGCCCTATGCCGCTGGGCTATTGGGGGATCTGGCCGGCGACATTGGTATAAGCCTCCTGGGCGCATCAGGACTGTTGCTTTTGGGCGCGGTCATCGCTCTGACGCAAAAGCCTCTGATCAATCGGCCTATGGACCAGAATGCGAAACCCGGCAAGCAAGACTAACAAACGGTACTGACAGGTAAAACTCGCTTGAAGCGGGCAGGGCTAATTTGTAGCTTCCTCAGAAGACAAAGCACTCCCCATTTCGATACATCAAACCTGGCTCGGGGTTCCCGGACCACCTTGCCCAGGCCCATGGATCGGGAACTAAGAACCGCTGTCCCCGGAACAACGCAGCAGGCACACACCTTCCCGCATTGAGCGTTGCCTGCGCCCCGTTGGTATTTGACTCATTTGCTTGGAGGGCAACTAGGCTTAGAGTTAAAAACAGGATTGCCCAATTCTGTCAGTTGGGAAAGACTAACTCGAAATCAAATACACACTTGAGGAGCATTCGATGGCTAATCTGGGAAATGAACCTATCCGGAACGTGAGAGACCTTAAACGTTTCGAGGCTGAGATGTCGCTCGAGGAACGCTTACCGGAGCGCAGCATTCTGGACGTATTTATTTCAAGTGCAGATCAGCGGCCCGACGCCACTGCGATCACGATGCTGATGACAGGTGCTGCGGATGAGCAGCCACGTCAGGTTGGTTATGCTCAGTTGCTTGGGCTTATCCGAAGAGCGGCCAATATGTTTTCCGCTCTGGGGGGACCAGCACCAGGCGTTGCTTACATGCTGCCGTCTTTGGTCGAAACGCATGTCACTTTATGGGGCGCGGAAACATCTGGTTTTGCAGTTCCGATCAACTTCCTTTTGCAGCCTGATAGCATCGCCGAGTTGCTCAAAGCATCAGGTGCAAAAATCCTGGTCGCTCTTGGCCCACACCCTCAGCTGGATATCTGGGAAAAAGCATTACAATTAAAAAGCCAGATTCCTGGCCTGATCCTCGTGCGAGTTTCGCCTCCCGGAGATCGAGTGGAAGAGGGCGTGATCGATTTTGGTTCAGCCTTGATGGCGCAACCTGATGATCACTTGACCTTTGGTGAAGCACGCGGAGGCAATGATGTGGCTGCGTATTTTCACACTGGTGGCACAACTGGAGTGCCAAAGCTGGTCGCACACACACATCGTAGCCAATTGGTAGCCGCGTTTGGCGGGGCGTCTATGTGCGGTTACTCCTCCAGCGATATTCTGACCGCAACGTTTCCATTATTCCATGTTGCAGGAACCATTGTTGCAGGTCTGAGTGTCTTTATGGCGAGCGCGCAAATGCTCATCATGTCGCCAGCTGGCCTGCGCAATCCTGCTATCGTAGAGGGTTTCTGGCGACTAACAGCCCAATACAAAGCCACGTTGGTGGCTGGTGTTCCAACCGCACTTGGCGCAGTGTTGCAAACTCGGGTGGGTGAATGTGACATCAGCGCTGTGCGGGCAGGTCTGACGGGTGCTGCACTGTTACCTCCTGCTGTTGGGCACCAGTTCACGGAAGTTACGGGCTGCACTCTTTTTGAAATATTGGGAATGACTGAAGCCTCAGGATTAATCAGCATTGATCCTGCGTGCGGGGACGGCGCTGCTGGGTCTGTTGGTTGGGCCTTGCCCTACACTCAGGTCGACGTGTTGCGCCATAACGCGGATGCTACACTTGGTCAGGCCTGCGATGTCGGCGAAATCGGTGTCATCGCGATCAGTGGAGATCACGTTTCACCGGGATATAGTGATCTAAAACACAACAACAATGTGTTCAATGATGGCGTGCTAAATTCTGGCGATCTGGGATACAAGGATTCACAGGGGCGGCTCTACATTGCTGGCCGATCAAAAGATCTGATTATCCGCAGCGGCCACAACATTGACCCAGCCATGATCGAAAATGCCATGACCACGCATCCCGCAGTTTCAGTAGCTGCTGCGGTAGGTATGCCCGACGCCTATGCCGGAGAGTTGCCCGTCTGCTTTATTCAGTTGAACGAGGACGCTGAGGTGAGCGTTGCAGAATTACAGGCGCATGCCCAAAGCACAATTGATGAGCGTCCTGCATGGCCTAAGAAAATACATATTATCGACACGGTGCCTCTGACCTCAGTCGGTAAAATCTATAAACCAGGTTTGCGGTGTGAAGCCGCCAAATTGAGGGTAACAGATTTGGTTCACGATGAGATGGGTCTGGGTGACGCGAACATCGATGTCGTAGACGGTGGTGCACGTGGTATGCGTGTCACAGTGTCTGTTGTTGAAGGAGAAAAATCGTTCGTTCCTGCTCTTGAGCAGGCGCTTGCGGCTTACTTATTTGAGGCTAAGGTACAAATAGTTTAAGAAAATATCGATCTGGTGAGGCTAAATTGTGTTAGTGCCTGCGAGATGAACAAGGCAAATGTTCGGTGGTGGTAAGAGCTAACGGTATGCCTCTGGGGTTTATGTCTTTTAGAGAAACTGTACCATTCAGTGGGTAGATTCACAAAACAGCCATACAAAAAACTACAATGCTGCGCCGTCGACCAATGCCCGGTTTGGGGAAGCTGCAGCGCGGCATCTGACACATCGGCCGACGGTGGCTTAGGGCCGTAAGCCGCTTTGTTGCAGTGTCTTGCAGCGAAAATCGTGGGTCAAGGTATGTGTTCCTTGCAAATCAAGTACTTGGTCCACTGATCTTGGTTAAAGTGGTGACCAGAAGAGGACGTCGAACTTTCCATATTACCACTTAGTTACAGTTACTTATTTCTATTCAAAAATATAAAAGTGGTCCCGAAAGTGGTTTTTGTATTGCTGATCTAGACTTCTCTATTCACGCACCAATTTCAAGCTAAACCGTGATGCTGCTCTGGCTGAGTGGCCTCAATTATTGAGCGCATAGATTTCAATTATCCCCATCAATCTGATGCTTGCAATCTTTAATTTGACAGCAACCTTTTCCCTATTCAAAAAGTAAACGCGTTGAAGGATGAACGCGCTTACTCTTTTTTGGCTTTACTATTTTTGGTACTGCGCAAAGCTTTTGACGTTGCGCCCCTTGATATGTTCGCCGGCTCGGACGGGATCGAATGCGCTATCGGCCTTTGGAACGCCGAGGTCGACAGGATCGATGATCGTATCCGTGTGCGGATCGAAAAACACTGGGATAGAATAACGGGCGTTGCTGGTACGGTTGATCACACGGTGCACGGTCGACGCAAAGCGGTTATTGCTCCAACGCGCTAATAGATCGCCGATATTGCAGACCAATGTGTCAGGGATGGGCGGTGCTTCGATCCATTCGCCAGATTTTGCACGCACCTGCAGCCCGCCGCTATTGTCTTGTAGCAAAACAGTTAAAACACCGAAATCTGTATGAGGGGCCACGCCGAAACGTTCTTCGGCCTCATCTGCCGCTGTCGATGCTGGGTAATACACCATCTGCCCACGCGCGAGTGGCCTGGAATAAGCTGCATCAAAGAAGTCCGCCGGTTGGTCGAGGCTGACGGCAACGGCGGCCATCACACGGCGGGCCGCGTCGCAAACGGCGTCGTAGTACGGGATAAGATCTGCTTGCAGGTGTGGAAAACCGGCAGGCCATTGGTTCACGGCGCACAGAGGTTTGCCAGCAATCACATCGGGATCATCAGTTTCGGTTTGGATGCCCCAAAAAAATACTTCTTTCAGGTCATGGGTCCTGGCCCCTTGCATGCGGGTCATCCCTTGGGCCATCCAGCCACGCTGATCAGTATTTACAGCGACTGTTTGTTTTTCCGCTTCGGGGAGTTCGAAAAACGCTTTGGAAGCGGCAAATGCTTGCTCCATCAACGCGGGATCAATGCCGTGGTTCGCTATATAAAAGAACCCGTGTTCGATAGCGGCAGCGTGGATTGCATCTGCTACGCCTTGGACATCATCGCCTGAAATTGCGCCTGACACATCAATGACAGGGATCATTTGAGTATCAGTCGTTTGAGCGTTTGCGAAGTCGGTCGTCATATCAGTCTCCGTCAGAGGTCGAGAAATTTGGGGTGAATTGTACCTTTGCGGGCGGTTTCGATACGGGTTAGGATGTTTGTGATTGGCAGGCCCGTTTGTGCGGCGAGGGCGGTTTTGTACGGTGGCAGATTGGTGCAATCTAGCAGGTACTGTCAGATTAAACATACTTGAAGCGGGCAGGGCTGCTTCGTGGCATCTTTGGATGGCAAAACATTCTCCTTTTCGCTATTTCAAAATCTGCCCTGACATCATCCGACTTGCCATAATGCTATACGATTGTTTTCCGCGGTCTCTTCGTAATGTGGAGGGCCTTTTTCGCATGAGGCTTATCGAACGTTTCTTTGAGCTTCATTTCAAGGAAGACACCTTCACGTAGAGTTTTTTCTTAAGTGCCCTGAAGGCTTGGTCGACGTTATTATCACAAACACTAACTCGCATTTAACTTCTGCCATATTTGAATTACTAATTTGAAATAGATGACATTACATCTTGACCAGATTAAATAAAATCAACTTATCAATAGGAGTCGATTATAGGTTAGCTTTATGTTCAGTTGGAAAATTTAAATTTTTAGTTTAAGGTTTAGCTGGTAGAATCTCTATTCCAACAAATTCATTTAAAAACATGCCTGGTGCACAAGATGCTGCTATCTCAATGGTTGTCCTAACGTGCTGAGATTCCAGATCTGCCTCTGTACTAATTAGGGAGAAAACTCCTGGACATGTTTTGCCATTCACGCGGGTTATATTTACTTCGCGGCCAACAGTCACTCCTCCCTCCACGGTATCAACTAATTGATTGACAAAAAGAAACGTTTCTACATTTTTTTCCGTCGGTGCATAGATTTCCGCTGCTAACGCTCCCATTAAAACACAATCACCAATTTTTGGTTTGAAATTCAACAATACACCATCAAATGGCGAATTAACTGTTAACGACTCAAGTTCCAATTCACGGCCTTGTACATCCAATTCACCTATTTCCAACGCCGTTTTAGCGCGTAATCTTGCTGATATCGCGCGCTTGAGTTCTTCTTCTGAACGTTCAACAGCAAAGGATGCATTTAGCTTGCTTCGTTCTACAGTCTCAAGCGCAGTTTCATTGACTAAGCCGCGCTGAAATAACACACGAGTGCGGTCGAATTCTCTTTCAACAAAGCTTTGTTCTTCGTTCACCCTTGCCACATTTGACTTGGCAACCGTAATCGCAAAATCGGCTTCACTTAGTGCGTCCTTGAGATCACTCACTCGCGCTTGGGAAATCCTAACTGCCAACTTCGCAGTGCGATTATCAAGTTCAACTAGCATTTGGCCGACAGTAGCTTTACCGGATTTTACAGCTGATTTCGACAATCCTGTGATGCAGCCTCGTGCTTCGTAAGATAGCCTGGTCTTGTTGTTAGCAACCACTGATCCTGCTAGATCTGCTGTTTGCGCAGCATCCTGCGCCATAGCTGGAAAGGTCCAACCAACCAATAAAAGCCCAATTTTAAAAACACTTATAGGTTTTATCATCAAAGATCTCCTTAGGTTAGAGGGAGCGTGTCATATTCCAACAACAAGTCAATAGTGTTTAACATCTGTGACAATGGGACGATTGACCAATGTAAAACTGGAGCTAAAAGACAAAAAATTGACGTCCGTGGGCAAGATAAGCGGCACCGTTTGGTTGAGTTTGAAACGAGTTTGGAAATTAAAGTCAAGTCAGACACCCGGGTAATCATAACTTACTCTTGACCCTCCCCCTTTGAAGTGGCTCGTCCTTATAGTTAGGAACGGAGGACCAGAGATGGCCATTAAGAGGCCCAAGGCAGAAGAAATCGTCGTGAAGTTACGGCAAGTTGAAGTCCTCATTTGGCGGCATGCCTCGCAATGATGCGATCATACAGATCAGTGTAACTGAACAAACCTATTATCGCTGGAAGAAGAAATGCGGTGGAATGGCACGGAACAATTCAAGGAACCAAAGCGTCTTCAGAAAGAGAACGAGGGTACTGACAGATTAAACGTGCTTGAAGCGGGCAGGGAGGCTTTGTAGCATCTTTGGATGACAAAATACTCCCCATTTCGCTACTTCAAAATGAGCTCTGACATCATCCGACTTGCAGTAATGCTGTATGTTCTGTTTCCACTTTATCTTCGTAATGTGAAGGACCTTTCCCTTGATTGGTTCGGGTCATTCTTGTTCTTAAAAAACTATTTGGGCCCTCACACCATCCGCATCAGTACTGGCAAGCGTGATCTGGATGATGCCAAGAAGTACGCCCGCGACTTATCCCTTGAGTAGAAATTTCGTCATAAAAACGATTTGCCTTTGGTGACCAAGAAGTTTTTTGATGTTGCCAAGCTAGCCATCGTGGATATGCGTAATCAGGTGGAAGCTGGCTTAGGGCGCAAGGTGTTTGCAGATGGTTTTGCTTTTCTTGCCCCTTGATTTGAAAGCGTCATTGCGCGTTTGATAACGGGACTCTAACGTGGCTCAAACGTGCAGGAGTTTGGTAATGGAAAGAATTATAACATTTGATAATGACACTGTGGATTGGCCATTTATCGGGCTTTTCAGGTCATGAACCCGGCTGAGTGGCTTGTAAGAACTGCATGTCTATCTCCCACAGCGCCTGCTTTGTTTAAAGGAGAAAAGATTGAAGCAGATTATGCCACATTTGCTACTCGTGTTGCGGCTATTGCGGGGGCACTTTGCGCAAAGCATAGAATTTGTAAAGGCAGCCGGGTAGCCATCTTCATGAGCAATAGCACGGAATATTTGGAAGCTATGTATGGCATTTGGTTTGCGGGGGCTGTTGTGGTGCCGATCAACGCAAAGCTGCACGCAAAAGAGGCAGCTTGGATCATCGAGAATGCTGAGGCAGAGATTGCTTTTGTCTCGTCAGATGTGGGTAAGGCCTTGCAGGCATTTGCGCCGGAGTGTCTCAAAGAACTGATCTATGCTGATCTTCCAGAGTTTTCCTTACTGCGGCAACATGTAGAAATGGCTCGGCCTAAGGAAATGCATGAAGATGAGTTGCTGTGGTTGTTTTATACCTCGGGAACGACAGGTCGACCAAAAGGAGTGATGATTAGCTCAGGTAATATCAGCTCTATGGCGCTGGCCTATTTTAGTGATGTAGATGAAGTCGATTGCAAAGACGCAATCCTCTATGCGGCACCCATGTCGCATGGGGCGGGGATCTATAATTTTATGCATGTTATAAGGGGCGCGCGGCATGTGGTGCCGGACAGCCATGGATTTGATGCGGATGAGATTTTGGAACTGGCTCCAAAGATTGACAATATTTCAATGTTTGCGGCCCCAACGATGGTCAAAAGACTAGTTGAGCGGGCGCGTGCCGTCGACAGCAATGGGAAGGGTGTTAAAACAATTATTTATGCAGGCGGACCTATGTATGTTGCTGATATAATCACGGCAGTTGCGGTTTTAGGAAATAAGTTTGTGCAGGTTTATGGCCAAGGGGAATGTCCAATGGGGATCACATCCCTTCGACGTCACTTTGTCAGCGACCGTAACCACCCAAATTGGCGAGTGCGTCTTGGTTCGGTAGGCGTGGCGCAAAGCCCTGTTTTGGTTCGCATCAGCGATGAGACAGGAACAACTTTGACTCGGGGTGAAATTGGTGAGATTTTGGTGTCTGGGACTACAGTTATGAGCGGCTATTGGCAAAACCCTGAGGCAACAGCAAAGACCATTCGAGATGGTTGGTTGTGGACTGGAGATATGGGGGCGATGGATGAGGATGGTTTCGTTACCCTACATGATCGATCGAAAGACATGATCATTTCTGGCGGTTCCAATATTTATCCGCGAGAGGTGGAAGAGGTCTTGTTGGAATTGGAGGCCGTGGCAGAGGTGGCGGTGGTTGGACAGCCGCATCCAGAATGGGGCGAAGCAGTTGTCGCGTTTGTCGTTTTAGCACCCGGTCAAGATGTTGACCCAGCCGAGCTTGATGTTCATTGCATTGCGAATATTGCCCGTTTCAAGCGCCCAAAAAATTATTGGTTTGTCGCAGAGCTACCAAAAAATAATTATGGAAAAGTGTTGAAAACTGACCTGCGCCTAATGTTGCTAGATGTAGAGAACCTTGGGCGATAATCGGAATGAGCGCGTAGCAAACGTTAACTTCTTCCTTCATGATAGGGGTCTTTATGTTATCCATGAAACATTTGGGTTGGTGTGGAGTCCCCTTAAACCAAGGTTTAGGACCACTTTGGTTGCCCAGACCCTTGGTTTAACGTGAAGCAAGTAAACTCAAGAACAGGTAAATCCAGACCCCGGACATCCGGATACCCCAGTAGGGATGTGTCTGTGTCTGTTTGATCTAGGTATATCGATGGACATGTCGGACATGTCCGCTATTAGTCTTGTCCGTCGGGTCATCAATTTTGTAGTAATAATGCATGCTCGTTTTCCAATTTCCCAAATATAAAGCCGAACTGTGACGCTGCTCTTGTTGAGTGGCGTCTATTATTGAAGGCAGTATTTTCGGTTACTCTCGTCAACCTGATGCTTGTAATCATTGGTCTGACAGCACCCAAAGCAGCGTTGAAATTCGTAAGAAAATCTATGAAGCGCAATGGCCAACCTAGAATCATAGTGACTGACAAACTACGTTCCTACCGTGCAGCGATTGTGATCATAGGAAATGCTGACTGGCAAGAAACAGGTCGCTGGGTAAACAATAGAGCTGAAAATTTTCATTTACCGTTCAGGCGAAGAGAGGGGGCGATGCTAAGATTCAGACGAACGGCAACCCTAAAAAATTCGTCTCTGTCCACGCGTCTGTTCAGAACCACTTCAATGGGGAGCGCCAGCTTTATTCAAGTACCAATTTCAATCAAAACAGTGACGCTGCTCAGGTTGAGTGGCGTCAATTATTGAGCGCATAGCTTTTGACTGTACCCATCAATCTGATGCTTGCAACCATTAGTCTGACAGCACCTTTTGACGTGCTAAAGGCCATCCTGATCATAAGTTGTTTCCACGTTGCCGATATGCGGAAATCTACTTTTTTATTGTTGAAGTGAGTGCATCATGAAGCAACATTCCCAATTTTTTCTATATTTTGTCTGGATAACACGCCTTTGAATCCCAAGCATACAATTCCGTTCAATGTACTGTCAGGTGCCAAAGATGTTTCCCAGCGACGTCCTACAACTTGAATTAGGTTTTTTTGTCCAGTTAGGGAAGTCACAAACCCCTTTGCTCGGATCAAGCCAAGATTGTCATCTGCAAGTTTTTTGGCCAAGCTTTCGACGTCTACAGGTTCCCTTAATGTGATTGTCATCATTTCAAGGTTGGATGCCTCAAAGTGCAGAACACCTAAAGACTTTTGGACCAAGAAGCTCTCCAAGACAACCTGGGGTGCAACAATACCGTGAGACGATTCAATGATACGGACACCATTAGTTTGCTGGCCTAGCCATCGCTTGGTTTCTAAAAGGTGCGCTTTGTTGACCAGATCGATTTTGTTCAAAACGATAATGTTTGCATCAGCTAACTGTCGTAGAACCGTATCACCCATATATTTATCACACGCACTTCTTTGAATGGTTTCTGCGTCAGCAAGAATTACGATTCCGTCTGCGCAAAAACCGTTTAGCAATGAGACTGACCCAACAATGGCGCTAGGAATTGCGACGCCTGAGGATTCAATCAACACATGATCTGGTTGGGGATTTAACTTGGCCATATCAATCAGCGCACCAGTCAGATCACTGCCAAATGAGCAGCACACACAACCGCCCGCAATTGAGATGATGTCGTCATCCTCTGCCTCGATCAGGTCTTCATCAATGGCCAGTTCCCCGAACTCATTCACCAATATAGCGAGCCTCAGTCCATTTGCATTGCGTAGCAAATGATTGACCAATGTTGTTTTACCTGAACCCAAATATCCGCCAATTACGGTGACTGGAAGTGGTGCTGTCATAGTTTTGAAGCCGCGAAAATACGCCCATTTTGAACTGTCCCCCATACGCAAACGTCTTTTAGGTTGTCGTTGCCAATTTCGGTGGGGTCATCCTCTAATACTGCAAAATCGGCTTTTTTACCCACCTCAATGGATCCGATTTCATCATCCAAATGAAGTGTATATGCGGCACCTAAGGTGATCGCATAAAGGGCCGCCTCTACCCCAATTTTTTCGTGTTCGCCCTGCGTCCGCCCAGAGGCTGTCAATCGATTAACCGCACTCCACGCGGTAAAGAAAGGGCCAAGTGGTGTAACAGGTGCGTCTGAATGGATGGCCATAGGAACACCCGTTTCCAGTGCGGTTCGACAGGCGTTCATACGCAACGCCCGCTCAGGCCCGACAGTCAGGCGATAGTGTTCGTCCCCCCAATAAAAATGATGATTGGCAAACAAATTGACGCACATGTTCAGTTCTTTCATCTTTCTAAACTGTGCTGCGTCAGCCAACTGACAATGTTGCAGCGTAAACCGATGATTGGGGCTTGGTACATCTCTCAAAGCAGGTGCGAGGGTTTCAAGGACCATCTCTGTGGCCTCGTCGCCGTTGGTGTGGGTGTGAACTTGGATGCCTGCCCCCAATGCCAAACGGTATAATTCGGCCAATTGCTCAGGTGCCGTGTACCAAAGCCCGTTTGGGGCGCCGTTGTGATACCCCGGCCAACGCATCCGTGCAGAAAACCCTTGTATTGATCCATCAGCCACGGCTTTGATACGGCCCAATCGCAGCCGATCAGTGGCGCGCGCTTTCAGCTCGACAACCTTGTCGACAATTTCCTTTGGCGTTGCTCCCATAAACAATTGCAGAGGCACCACGCGAGCAGGATAATCATCCTCTCCTGTGACTCTTAACATTGCCTCTATACCTTCGTCGTCTAACCTTGCGGCTAGGTCAGTTATGGTCGTCACGCCTGTACGGACACAAAGCTTGGCAAAATCACGCAATCCTTGTTCGTCGCTGTCCGTTAAGGATCGGTTAAACCCAACATGTACGCCAATAGGCGTCATTGTTTCTGGGCCAAAAAGTTCGCCGGTTGGGTAGCCATCAGCGCCCAAAGGAATTCCAGGATGATTGATGCCTGTTTTCATTAAGCCACCTAATTCTAGCGCTTTGGTATTCACATTTAATATGTGACCAGAGGCGTGCAAAACCCCAATGGGACGCGTCGCCGAAACGCTGTCCAAATCCGCACGTGTGACGCGGGTGTTGTCCATATAAATTGGATCCAAAGACCAACCAGACAGCGGCGCGTCAGGATCATCAATCTGAACCTCGGCCTCTTTCAGCCGTTCTAAAATGGCCTCGATAGTTTGCAAGCCATCCCACACCTTACCATTCGGATCACCACGATCAAAGTAGCCGCAGTAAACATAGCGCCACAACGTGCCTTCCATCGTATGGGCGTGCCCCTCGACCAACCCTGGCATTAAAACTTTGTCAGCAAATGTTTCATCTAATTTATAATCACCCCATGTCTCAAGTTCTGACAAATCACCGGCTGCAAGAATTTTTCCATCCCGTACAGCCACATGGCTGACAGTTGGTCGTGCAGGATTCATCGTGATAATCTTACGGGCAGAATAGATTGTGGTGTCGACCATGGGATGTTTCCTTTTTGGGTGATTCAAGTGGCTGGCAGGTTGCAAAGATGTTCATCAGACTAAGATGCTTTCTTTGATGCGAAAAATAGTTTTTACTACTTAATAACCGCTATTTAATGTTGGAAGCGATAAGTTATGAACTTCACTCTCAAACAGTTGCGCTATGTTGAGTCGACAGGCCGGTTGGGGTCGATCGCGAATGCCGCAATGGAGTTGAACATCTCGCAATCCTCAATCACTGCAGCAATCGGCGCGTTGGAAAGCCAAATTGGATTTGATCTGTTTGTACGTACACCGGCCAAGGGTATCAGCGTGACACCCGCGGGGAGGGAAGCGCTTCGACTGATCCGTGGGTTTATTGTCCAAAGCCGCCATTTTGAAACTGAAATGATGTCTGTGGGTGGGGATGCGTCTGGCTCTGTTCGGGTCTCTTGCTATGCAACTGCTGCGCCGTCGTTTCTACCGCCGATCCTCAAGAAATTTAGGGCAAGCCATCCCACCACTTCGATTACCTTGCTAGAGGGTAACATGGAGGCCACGTTGGTTTATCTTGCGAATGGCGACGCAGATTTAGCTTTTTGCTATGACGAGATGGTCGAGGATGGCCACGATTTCACACCGCTCTTTGGTGCGCCACCTTATGTGCTGATAGCGGCAGATGATCCTTTAGCCAAAAATAGTTCTGTTTGGCTTAAGGACCTCGCAGAACGGCCCATGATCATGTTGAATTTGCCCCGCACAAAGGCCTACTTTACGAATATCTTTGAGCAATTGGGTATGAAGCCCAACATTGTACACTCAACACGATCCGCAGAAATTGCCCGCGCCTTAGTGTCTGGTGGTCATGGATATTCTTTGCTCAATATCTGCCCTCCAGATTATCGACAAGATGATGTGAGGTACCGTGTATTACCTTTGTTGGACAAACTATATGTGCCCACTTTTGGGATTATTACCCTCGCTGGCATCCGTAAACCTAACATTGTCCAGGCGTTCATCGGGCAATGCGTTGACTTAAAGCTTAATGGCGCATTTGATAACATTGTTGTGAAATCACCCAACCGTTCCTCCACAAAATGATGCAAGGAAACGTATTAAAACTGTTTTGTGCTGGAAGTGGGCTGGTTTAGGCTTTTCCTATAAAAAGACCAAAAATAAAACTCTAGGGAGAATCTAAATGAACAAATTCGTCAAAGGCTTGGCGATGGCAACGGCGCTCACCGCGTCATTTGCCACATTGACCAAGGCCGAAGAACCTAAAATGGGTGGCACACTGATCACAGTTCTGGGGTCCAATGTACGTAATTTAAACTCTGCGGTACAATCTGGTATCGTCACAGGATTTCCGGGTGCGCAACTTTTTGCGTCACCTTTGCGCTATGATGAAAATTGGGAACCTCAGCCTTATCTGGCCGAAACCTGGGAAGTGTCTGAGGATGGGCTGACTGTAACGCTCAACTTGGTGAAGAACGCAACATTCCATGACGGCATGCCACTAACGTCTGAAGATGTCGCGTTTTCTGTTGAAGTAATCAAAACAAACCACCCCTTCAAATCTATGTTCGCGCCGGTGGAAAGCGTTAGCACGCCTGATGCGCACACAGCTATCTTGAACTTGTCCCGACCGCATCCAGCATTGATGTTGGCGATGTCTGGGCAATTGATGTCGATCATTCCGAAACATATTTATGGTGATGGCGAAATTAAAGATGTGAAAACGCACGCCCGCAACAACGAGAATGTTGTTGGTTCTGGCCCATTCAAACTGACCGAATTCAAAAACGGTGAGCACGTTATTCTTGAACGTTTCGACGACTTCTTTATCGAGGGGCGTCCCTACCTAGATAAGATCGTGATGCGGATCATCACAGACCCTGCAGCACGTGCGATTGCCTATGAGAACGGTGAACTCCATATGGGCGCATTTGAATCGCTACCCCGGATCATCAACCGATTGAAAAAGGTCGACAGCTTGACTGTTACCTCAGACGGCTACGGCGCGATTGGTCCAGTTGATTGGCTGGCGATGAACACGACTAAAGGCCCGTTGGCTGACGTGCGCGTGCGCAAAGCAATTGCTTATGCTGTTGATAAGAACTTCATACACAAGGCCTTGATGCAAGGTACAGCTTCAGATTCTACATCAGGCATTCACCCAGATAGCCCGTTTTATGCGGCGCAAGAAGGTTATGAAGTTGATCTTGAGAAATCAGCGGCACTGTTGGACGAAGCAGGGTTCCCTGTCAAAGATGGTACACGCATGTCCCTAACAATCGACTTTGGTTGGCCGGGAGTGAAGCCGCAGGTCGAGTACGTCAAAGCCGCCTTGAAAAAGGTGAACATTGATGTGCAAGTCCGCGCTTCTGCAGATTTTCCAACATGGGCCAAAAAGATGGGCACTATGGACTTTGATATGTCTTGGGACACTGTGTTCAACTGGGGTGACCCTGTGATTGGCGTACACCGCACCTATGACAGCACTAACATCGCCAAAGGTGTTTGGTCCAACACACAAGGTTATTCCAACGCCCGTGTAGATGAGTTGATGGCAATGGCTGCGGTTGAAACAGATCCGGCAAAACGTAAGGCACTTTATGGTGAATTTCAGCAAATCATTGCGGATGAACTGCCAGTTTATCACACCAATACAGTGCCATATCACACCGTCTACAACGACAAGGTTGGCAACCCACCCTTGGGAATCTGGGGCTCATCAACGCCCATCGATATGACTTATTTGAAAGAGTAATCACTCTATTGCGCGGCTGCCTATCTAGGGATTGCCGCGCATTCCTCTGACCAAGAGAAGACTAGACTCGTGGCAACTCTCCAATCATTACTCACGCGCATCGTCTATGCAGTTATCTTGTTGGTGGCTGTTCTGGTGTTGAATTTTTCAATGATGCATCTAGCCCCCGGTGATGTGGCCGACACTATCAGCCAATCCATGGGTGGCGCGGATCAGGAAATATTGGACCAAATTCGGGCCGACTACGGTCTCGACCAACCCTTTCTTGTTCAACTTGGCAGTTACATGGGCAAAGTGCTGCGCTTTGATCTGGGATATTCGTTTTTCTACAACACACCAGTGACGCAGTTAATCTTGCAACGCTTACCTGCAACCTTGTTATTGGTGTTCACAGCCCAAATCCTTGCACTGTTCATAGGCGTTATCTTAGGCGTTATCTCGGCACGCAAACCCAATGGAATCGCCAGCCACTTTGTCACGATATTGGCGTTGTTCGGCTATTCCGCGCCAGTATTCTGGACGGGTATTTTGTTGTTGATTGGCTTTTCCCTTAACATCCAACTCTTTCCTGTCGCTGGAATGCGTGACGTTACAATCGAAGGCGGGTTCTGGGTGCATTTTGTCGACATTGCTCGTCACCTTGTCTTACCAGTTGTTACCCTAGGCTCGATTTTCCTCGCACTCTATTCACGCCTCGCGCGCGCCACGATGATGGAAGTTCTTGGGTCTGACTATGTGCGCACCGCCAAAGCAAAAGGGCTGTCCGAGCGCGAAGTGGTTTATAAACACGCCCTCAAAAACTCCCTTTCCCCCGTTATTACACTAGCGGGTTTACAATTCTCAGCTGTCATTTCTGGAGCAGTGCTGGTCGAGGCTGTGTTCAGCTGGCCCGGTCTTGGCACACTGGCGTTCCAGTCCATCATCGCCCGCGACACACCAACAATCCTTGGTATTCTTTTCTTTTCCGCGCTCGTTGTGATTATTGGCAACCTCTTAACCGACATAGCCCTGCGCTTCGTAGATCCGCGCGTGGGAGGCAAAAGATGAGCACCCCACCCATTATCCCAATGCAAGAAACTCCAAAAGCCCGCCACCCAATGGCCGAGGCGTGGGAAATGTTTCGCGGTAATCATGCAGCCATGGTGGCGCTAGTGGTCCTAACCTTGATCATCATCACTGCTATCATCGGTCCCTATATCTACCCGACCGACCCATTCGATATGGTATGGGCTCCGTTCTCACCGCCCGGTGTCGACGGCTTCCTTTTGGGCACCGACTATTTGGGCCGTGACCTGATGGCCGCACTGATCCACGGCGCGCGTGTATCAATTGTTATCGGGGTTGCTGCCGCCTTCATGTCCGTCTTTATCGGTGTGACCGTTGGGGCTCTTGCTGGGTTCTATCGTGGTTGGGTCGAAGAACTGTTGATGCGGATCACAGAGTTTTTCCAAGTCCTGCCAACGCTTCTATTTGCTATGGTGATCGTTGCCCTGTTCGGTGCATCGCTACCAATGATCACATTTGCAATCGGAGTCGTAAGCTGGACCGCCGTGGCGCGCATTACACGTTCGGAATTTTTGCGAATCCGCGAATTAGAATATGTCACTGCATCGCGTGCATCGGGGGCCAAAAATGGTAAACTAATGTTCCAAATAATTCTTCCAAACGCACTGCCACCAATTATTGTACAAGCGGCGCTTATGGTGGGATCTGCGATCCTTTTTGAGGCGGGTCTGTCGTTCCTTGGACTTACTGATCCCAACGTTGTGTCATGGGGCCAAGTGATCGGTTCAAATCGCCAATATATCCTAGATGCCAGTTATACAGTTACCATCCCAGGCATCGCGATTTTTGTTACTGTTCTTGCCATTTCATTGGTTGGTGATGGATTAAATGACGCCCTGAACCCAAAATTGAGACAACGATGAGCGAACCCCTTTTAAAGGTCCAAAACTTGCGGATCGAACTCTCCCTCCGCGACGGCATTGCGCCAGTGATTGATGATTTGTCTTTTGAATTAGGCGCTGGAGAAAGTATCAGCTTTGTAGGCGAGTCCGGTTGTGGAAAATCCATGACGGCACTTGGAATAATGGGATTACTCCCTGAAAAGGTTGGTCGAATTGCTTCAGGCACAATCACATTCGACGGTGAGGAACTGACCACGGTCACACAAAAACGATTGCGCGCCATTCGTGGCAACGAAATTTCGATGATATTTCAAGAACCGATGACATCGCTAAACCCCGTCTATACTGTGGGCGAACAAATCGCTGAAGTCCTGCGCGCGCATCAAGGCCTAAGTAAATCAGCGGCGTGGAACTGCGCTATTGAACTGCTGGACGCTGTGCGTATCCCAAATGCTAGACGGCGGGTGTCAGACTATCCTTTCCAAATGTCAGGTGGGCAAAGACAAAGGGTGATGATCGCGATAGCGTTGGCCTGCGAACCAAAGATCCTGATTGCGGATGAACCGACAACTGCGTTGGATGTGACCGTTCAGGCGGAGATTTTTGATCTGCTGAACGAACTCAAACGCCAGACTGGGACCGCCATTATCATGATTACACACGACATGGGGGCCGTAGCTGAAATGGCAGAGCGCATGATCGTCATGTATGCGGGTCGCAACGCTGAACAAGGTCCCGTGGAGCAAATCATTGACCACCCCCGCCATCCCTATACCAAAGGGCTGATCTCATGCGTGCCGCACATCATGGCTACGCTTAACGATGAACGATATGAGTTGACTGAGATCGCAGGCATCGTACCACCGCTACGAGAGTTTGGCCAAGATCGCTGCCTGTTCGCTTCACGTTGCAATATGGTCAGCCAAAAGTGTCTAGACAAACGGCCGCCAGAGGCCATTTTTGGCGACGGTCAAAGGGCAGCCTGCTGGCACGCAGGGGCAATATGATGATTGATGATGCGCAAACCAAACTGCTTCTAGATGTTCAAAACCTCACTGTCCGTTTTGCTATCAAACGTGGTGGATTGTTTGGCAAAGCAAAACATCTCTATGCAGTTGATGATATCTCTTTCCAAATCAAACGTGGTGAAACACTCGCAATTGTTGGCGAAAGTGGTTCTGGCAAAACAACAGCCGCACTTGCCGTGGCACGATTGGTCAGCGCTTATAAGGGACGCGTAAATTTAAACGGTACAGACTTTCTAAGCCTCCAAGACGAAGATTTGCGTCAAGCACGTTCAAAGATGCAATTTATCTTTCAGGATCCATATTCAAGTCTAAATCCGCGAATTCGCGCAGAAAAAATTGTCTGTGAACCACTCGACAACCTAGACACAATTCCCAAAGAAGAACGCCAAAATATAGTCGATAAACTGTTTGAAGCCGTGGGCCTACATCACGAACAACAGCGCCTTTTCCCACATCAATTTTCTGGTGGTCAACGCCAGCGTATTGGTATTGCCCGGGCACTTGCGACCCAACCTGATCTGATTATTTGTGACGAACCAGTTTCAGCTTTAGATGTCGCTGTTCAAGCGCAAATTCTAAATCTACTACGTAAATTGCAGGCAGATTTTGGCCTGACATTCTTGTTTATCAGCCATGATTTAGGCGTTGTGCAGCACATGTGCGATTCCATCGCCGTAATGTATATGGGTAAGATCGTGGAATATGGTGATCGCAAATCGCTGTTTAACAACCCGCTACACCCCTACACAAAAGCGCTGCTATCAGCGGTGCCTTCTGTTGATAAAAAGCGAAGAGCCGAATCCAAGCGCATTCTAATTCCAGGCGATCCGCCAGATCCATTGGATTTGCCAAAAGGATGCCGTTTTGCAAACCGATGCCCCGTTGCACAAGGCCGTTGTCAATCAGAAAAACCAAGATTGAACGAAGTTACGCAAGCTCATTCTGTAGCGTGTCATCTGGTAAACGAAACGGGTATCGCACCGATTCATGAGTGAGGCGTTGGCGCAAGTTATGAAACGGTACTGTCAGATTAAAGGTACTTGAATTGGGCAGGGCTGCTTTGCAGCATCCTTGGATAACAAAACATCCTCCTTTTCGCTTCTTCAAAACGAGCCCTGACATCATCCGACTTGCCGTAATTCTGTCTGTTCGTTTTCCGAGTTCTCTTTGTAATTTGGAGTGAGCAGCCCCACTTGAGTGGTCCAATTTAAAAGTTAGTGCATGACTGGCCTTTGGTCTACCGGGATGGAGGCTTCCGGCGCAGGTGGGCGATAGCCCAATGCACTGTGTGGTTGTTTGGTATTGTAGTGGTTCCTCCAGCGTTCGACGATTATTTTAGTTTCACGAAGCGAGTGATAATTTATTATCAAATTAAATCTAAAACTCGTAGACCCAACGCCAATGTCGACAATGAGTGGCGTCAATTATTGAGCGCATAGATTTCGATTGCCCCCATCAATCTGATTTTGGGAAACATTAGAAATGACAGATATCCCTTAATGTCTGAGCCTATGGGCTAGAGATATCACGACAGAACTATAGACGAGCAATAGGCTTCTCTATCGACATAATAGTGGTAAAATTATCTGGCTCTATGACCGATCCTTTATTGGATATTTGGCAACGACATCAGATCACCTCCTGCATGAGGCTAATCAATTCGGGGATATAGCCCTTGGCGACCTTGCTTTGGCTGGGATAGCTAACGGTGCCTGAAATGCGCATGATGGGCGATGGGTTAATCACGCTTGGGTTAGTGCCGAGGTTGAGGCGATGTTCTGCTGCATCAGGTTCAGACAACTCGCTGATGCCCAAGTCTTGCTCCATTGCGAACATCAATTCTTTGAGTTGCGCAAACGTATTAAACTTACTCATGTGTACGAAGTCCCCTTGACAATCAAAGCTCCGCAATTAAAAACGTCTCATGTTGATACCATGTGTATTAGAGTTAACCAGTACCACATTTATAGTATATTATAATTTTTTTTCTAGTGGATTTCCCCACCACTTATGGTCAGTCTGTTGTTCTCAGCAGGCTGACCTATTTTCATTATGATAAAGTTAGAACCTAAACCGTCTTCTGATACCGATAAGCAGCAGCAGGCATGCAAACGTCCCTAACGTGTCGCCTACCCAGAACATCGCCAAGATCAAAATCTCGTCAGTTAGTGGCGCAAGGCTTTCAAAGAAGATTTGTTTTCCAACAGAGTTAAAGACTGATGCAATGCTGGCCAACAAAATGAGTGATCTCCAGTTGGTGAGTGCAGAGTCTTTCCCATCAGGGTGCATTTCGATTCCAGCGAGGCGAAATAGTTCAAACGTTAAGTAAACACAAATGCCTCCAACCATTGATGAGCCAAGTGAAGTACTAATGGCAACGTCGGGCTGCCATAATAGAACTGTACATAATAATTCTGCTATTATTAGGGGTAGTATAGCGCGTGATCCACAAAGCCATACAGCAAGGACCCGTATGCCGTGAGGGACAAACAGTAGGCTACCAACTGTAAAGTCTCTGCTCAAATATAAATATTGGATAGGTGCCACAATGTAATCAACAAGAAGGTATCCCACGATATAAGCCAAAGCGATAACTGCAAACTCGCTAAACCGTGTAAACTCTATTATTGATCGCATAACGCACTCCTTAAAGTATGCGGCATGTTCGTCCTGTTGGGATCGATGCTATTTGCTCATCTAACTTAAGCAAGTATATAATGCCACCACTCAAGGTAAGCGTTAAGTCTAATTTTTACGACCTCTAGACAGTCTGTACCGACCTCTCAGGCGCTATGGGACCCTCCAGATTACGAGGGAGAAATCGCACCCGCCTTAGAATCCAGTATCTGCCACAAGATAAGAAAAAAGGTTCAGCTACTTAAGCTGCGGGCGTTTAGCTTTGACTGATTGCGCAACTGAAACACATCGGCAAGTGCCGCGGTTCGGGCGTGTGAAACACGGTGGAAGGTTGAGCGCAGCGAACCCTTTGAAAAAGGGCTTGACCTTATGTCCGTGTGGGGGGCGTCCTATTTCTTAGATAACTTCAGTTAACCACCTGATATAGAGCGATATTCATTGTCGTCTGACGCAGGAGGTTACCATATGGTCCACCAAAGTTGCTCGTATCTTAAACTCAAGGGAAGCACCTACTAATTCTCTAGACGTGTCCCCAAGCCCCTTCAGAAACACTTCAGGACTGATCGTGTCCAATTTTTCTATATACCTCGCTGCAGTCGTCTGCTGTGCGTCAGGCTCAGGTGCTGGCAAGTGAACTTGATGATCACTGGTACATTCTCAGGCGACGAGAGATTAAACATAGGCTTTCTCGGGTCTTTGGTGACGGCAGCTATAACCAAGGGCAGATTGCTGGTGTGACAGGGGTAGGACCGCAGCTGTCTACCTCAGTGTCTAAGATGAGCAAAAACATGAAATAATAAGCTTTCCTTATTTGACTTCATAGGTTCTAACCTAAAGAATTGAAATGCTAATAAATCAAGGCAAAATTGTCACTTTGCTTCTTTTTTGAGATTTTTCAACATTATGCCAGAGTGGAATAGTTTGGGGCGTTGGTTTGCTTAATATATTGATTTTGGAAGATAATCCAATATTTCACCAAAGGTTGAGCCGGTTTCTGAGGGAATGGGAACAAGTAAACGATATTTGTGTTAAAACTAATTTTAGCGCTTTTTTAGAGATACCAGACTTTGCTAAGTATGATATTTTTTTAGTAGATTTATCCCTGCCTGATGGCGACGGATTGGATGCTATAAAGTTATTTAAAAAGCATGCACCTGAGGGTCTTATGATCGTGGTTTCCGCTCGTGTGGATAGCTCTTCTATTCTTGAGTCTATCAAATTTGGTGCTGTTGGGTATCTACACAAAGATGATGGTGCACTAAAAATCATTTCATCATTAAAAGAAGCGCTTAATGGTGGGTCACCAATTACGCCGATGATTGCTTCAAAAATATTTTCGAACATTCGGAGCGTTGGTGTTTCACAAGAAAAAAGTATCCAAAATACAAAAATACACAAAATATTAACTGTAAGGGAAACTGAGGTAATAAATCTCATCGCAAAAGGTCTAACATACAAAGAAGTTGCATCATCTTTAAAGTTATCAGTAAATACTGTGCCTGTTCATGTTCGAAATATTTACAAAAAATTACAAACTACTAATAGATCAGAAGCAGTTTTTGAAGCCAGAGCACTTGGAATTTTACAATAAATGATAGCTGCAAATATACAAAAAACTCTACTTTTGACTTTTAGTATTTTGATTTCAATCTTTGTCGTTGTCAGCTTTTCTTGGAGTCTAATTTCTGACCCAGATGGAGAACATGTAAGATTACTTAAAAATAAATCAGAAATTCAGCCTTCAATTACGTTGCCGTTTTCTAAAAGATTTTTGCATGAAGGTAACCCAAAGCTACATATAAAACTTGAGCCAATTGACACTATCAATGTTGAAGAGCCTTATCTTTTTATTCCCTTTTATGAGGGTTTTATAAAGATATTTAATTATGATAATTTAATTTATGACAGTGAAATTAATGGAAATTGGAAAAATTTAGCTTTTTTGAACTCTGTTTTCATTGCGTTACCTAAGTCTAAGAAAATAGAAATAAATATCAATTTTTTGAAATCTAAAAATGCATTTTTATCTATGTCAGATGTATTTTTTGGTCCAGCAGACGAGTTGAGAGTTAAGCATAGAAATTTGACATCTTATTATTCAGAATTACGCGTTTCTATTTTTGGCGCTCAAATTTTTATTGTAGCTATCATATGTTTATTAACCCTGAAACGCAGTTTTGATAGAAATACACTTACTCCAATTGTAATATTAATATTTATATCTGGATTAAACTTATCATCTCAAGCTGGGGCCTTTCCGTTTGTGAAAAATTGGTATCCTTATATCACTCTGTTTGCACCAGTTTGCTGCCTAGGACTTCGTGGTTTCCAATTGGACATAAGGGATACTCAATATGATTTTTTGGAAAAGTACATTGTGGTTTTCACATTGTGTTTAGCTTTTGCTTCAATTGGTCTATTTTTTGGTATTAAATATGTTCAATACTTTAACCTTTATTTCACAATTCCATTTGTATCTTTCTTTCTTTCTTTTTTAGTAATTAGCTCGTTTACTAGTTATCATTTTAAATCAAGTTGGTCAGAATTAGGGTTCATTACGATTGTTCTCGTAGTAATAATTTCGGTATTGCACGATGTCTCATTCCGCTTAGGCTACACACTTAATGGTGTTGTCATTTCGAACATATCTCTTTCTATACTATTTTTCTTCGTCACGTCTTTCTATCTATTACGAGTTTTTCAAGAGAGAATTGATCTTTCAGAACATACGAAAATTCTTGAAAAATATCAGACAGAGTTACGTCTCGAATTAAGCTCATATTATAGTGAGAGAGAGAGCTTGCTTTCTGAACAGTCTGCACTTGAAGAGGTATCAAGGTTAAATGCTGAACTTCATGATGGAATAATGACCAACGTTTCAATGATAAGCGCCCTTAGTGAAAACCAAGATGATGAAGACTTAAATTCAATAAATATTCTTAGTCAAAGTATCATGTCGGAGATACGTGTTTTAATAATGCTGAAGGAAAATGAACACGCCACCCTTCCAACAGCGTTATCAATTCTTAGAACTCATATAGTGGAGCCTGCTGAGCAATTAGGTGTAGACGTTTCTTGGTCTACTATCGAAATCTCTGATCTTCAAAATCTGGATTATTATTTAGTTCTAGAAATATTTCGTATTTTTCAAGAGGGTTTGCATAATGCTCTATTTCGAGCCAGCAGCAAGAAGTTAGTTTTTCGTTGCTTTCTGGAGAGTGATGGTAATCTGATCATGACTTTAATTAATGCGAGAGGGCGGTCGTTTGATCCGAATAGCCCCAGAGGTTACGGTTTGACAAATATGGCTTCAAGGGCAAACAAAATTGGGGCTGCGTTGACGATTGATGGAAGTAACGGTGGCGCAACGTTAATGTTAAACCTACCCCTCAATCAGGAAGTTCCTTAACCAATTTTTTATTTATTTAAAACAATGATCAAGGTGGCTGGGTACTTTATTTGTAATATCAACAGAAAAGGCCACATTTACTTACTCATGCTTGCGGAGGCTTAAGCTTTCCAAACCTGAATTGTGGATTTGTGTTACATCAGCTTTCAGATTGTGGGGATTGCAATTGCGTTTATGGCAAGCAGTGTGAACTTCGCGTTTCTTTTATTTGCTGACACCGCAGGCCATGAGATTGCCTTGAGCGTCCCAATCATCGCTACCGCGCTTTTCACAATTGATTGGAGTGATGCAACACTCAGATCACAGATTTGCCAACATAAAAGATGCATCAAACGCAACAAGAAAAACTAATGCCAATAAGGGTATTTCTGTCCAGCCATATGGCGTATTAAGACTTATGAACTTGGGCTTAGCAATCGCCTTAGCTGCCTCGCAATTTGCAATTCTCTTCAGTTAATATAAACTGATTTATCTGCTCTCGGATTACTGGCTAAAGTCCGTGCGAACCACTATTCTTGCCACGCGCCCAACCGCCCAGCAGTGTGCTATACAAATAAGATCTAGTGTAGCTGGAGGCTAGCATTCTAAAGGTGACATCCATGTTGCATGTGCAGAATTTCATCTGTCTGGTTTCTGTTCATACGATTACTATTTATAATACGAGGTGAAAGTTAATGGGTGATCCAAACGATCTGTGTGCCTTCCTTGATGATGCGTGGCGTCACCTTCAACGGGGTGTGGCTGACTCCCGTTCACCGGCGCGCTATCCGGCGTTTGCAACAGTAGCTGCAGGTGGAACACCCGAGGTGCGGACAGTGGCGCTGCGAGGTGCGTCCCGATCTCAATCTATGCTGCAGGTCCACACTGATATTGCGACTTCCAAGGTAGTTGCGCTGCAGCACTCGCCGAAAGCCGCTTTTCTCGTTTGGTTGCCGCGTGCAGATTTACAAATTCGGATCACGACAACTGTAGACATCCTGACAGGGAGCGACATTGATCAGCATTGGGACCGCATTCCAGAGGGTTCGCGAGTTTCTTATGGCACTCATCCAACGCCTGGCAGCTTGATTTCAGATGCGTATGCATACGAAAAACCAAGCGATCGTGAACGATTTGCAGTTTTGTCGTGTAGTATATTATTCATAGACCTCGTGCAGCTTGGGGTACGCCATCGACGCGCTGGATTTAGTCACGAAAACGATTGGTCAGGTAAGTGGTTGGCACCGTGACTCATGTATGGGAGGGAGATACCTTAGAAGTAAATGGAATAGCCGTCAGGTAAGTTATCAAAATCTGTTGCGGGGTGCTGCGCAGGGTCTTGAAATTTATCCAGGTACCGCTTTTAGTTTTTTGTTAAGGAAACTCTGTAAGTCTTCCGGCGATACCACAGTAACTATAAGTCTCTCTTGGCCAACTTAATTATTCTCTATTAAGTGAATGCGTTTTTGATGCGTCAAATCTGGTATTGATAGGGTCTAATCGATCTCATAATGACCAAGCCCTGCGGTAGCCTTATCATATGTGTCATATCTGGACACAGAATATAATAGATATGACAAGTATGATAGCTACTGCGCGATAAGCTTTTCTTTGGACCGGGCAACCAATTTAAGCTCAATTCGCGTATTTAAGTTTACACGCAGTGCCTATCACAACCTTCTTGCACCCACTTCCAGCTAAAGGCACTGCGAAAGGCTAGGTGTGGGGATAGGCTGACTGTGCGGGCCTACAGGAACGCCATCTCTTTTCACGTCCTAAGTTGAAGTTAAACCGTGCTGCTGCTCTCGCTGAATGACGTCACTTATTGAGCGCATAAATTTAGGTTGTGCTAATAATCTGGTGCTTGAAATCATTAGTCTGTAAGCACCAGTATTTGTGCAAAATTTTACAAGAATTATTAACTACGAATTGGACGGTTAAATAAGGCCTTTTTATTTTATCAATCCAAATAGAGATTAGTCCCGTACAATTTATGTTACCTAATTTTTCAATTGGAGAATGGTCATGGTCATCAAAAATACATTAAAATCATTATTGGTCAGTGCGTCAGTACTATCCTTTGCGAGTGGAGGTGTAATGGCTGAGAATTTTATTCAAACGAGCCAGTGGTCCTATTTTTCGGACACAGTCATGGGTGGTGTGTCTGAGGGAACTGCTAAATTTAATAGCAAAGGACCAAACAAAACCATACAGCTTGTAGGTGAAGTATCTACGGCGAATAATGGGGGCTTCATACAAGTTAGATCATCACTCCCTCCGGGTCTGGCTAAGGGCAAAACAGGCATAAAGCTAAAAGTTAAGGGTAATGGAGAGCAGTATTATCTGCACATCAGAAACTCTAGCTCTCGCCTTCCTTGGCATTATTACCAACAGGGCTTTGAAACAACCGGTTCATGGACTGAAGTCAAACTTCCATTTGCAGCTTTTACTAAATCTGCATCATTATTGCGATCTGTGATGAACCAAGAGACGATTAAGACAATAGGTATTATTGCTTATGGTAAGAACTATTCAGCTGATATTTATGTCATGAGTTTGGAGTTTTACTAAAGCAGCAACAATGAAAGACATGGAGCCTGTCTCAAGACCCGGTCTCGGTTGTCAGGAAAGTACCGTGGTCTAAACTCTTTTGAGCAGCTTGATATCTTAGTCTTGGCTCACAACTCAGGTGCATTTGGCACTATCAGCGCAAACTCGCTTGAAGCGGGCAGGGCTGTTTTGTAGCATCTTTGGATGACAAAACATTCCCCACATCGCTATTTCAAACCCAGCCCTGACATCATCCGACTTGCAGTGATGCTGTATGATTTTTTTCCATGGTCTCTTAGTAGTTTGGACGCCGAAGTAGAGCAGCAGAGACAGTGGAGTAATTTACATGGTTTAAGCTTACACTCAGCGCATCTCACACCTGTCTGCCACCGATGCCACTCAAAAGGCACTGCAGGGGCTGGGTGTGGGGTTAGATTGGATGTATGGGTCTGCAGGAACGCCATCTTTATTCACGCACTTATTTCAAGCTAAACCGTGGCGCTGCTCTGGCTGAGTGGCGTCAATTACTGAGCGCATAGATTAGGCTGTGCCAGCAATCCAATTCTAGGTATCAGTTGTTACAATTCTTTAATCCGCCTTGATTATCATTGTAGTTGGAAACGGTATGTCGA
>CAJJAR010000029.1 GCA_905182105.1 uncultured Paracoccaceae bacterium | reverse complement strand
CAATGGAAAATTTATATGCAGGCCTCGAAATGTTGGCGCGTTGGGACGTTGTTCTTGCGCTATTTGTGGGCTCAATCGGTGGTGTTATTATCGGTGCAATACCGGGTGTTGGCCCTGCGGTTGCCATCGCAATCTTGTTGCCTGCCACGTTCTCGCTTGATCCGATTGTCGGGTTGACCATGCTTTTGGGGATTTATGGATCGTCCATGTATGGCGGTGCGATACCCGCGATTTTGATCAACACACCCGGGACAGCGGTGAATGCGCTGACGTCCTATGACGGTTACCCGATGACGCAGAATGGGGACGGGCACCGAGCCCTTTCTCTGGCTTATAGCGCGTCGTTCTGGGGTGGAATTTTTGGTATTGGCTGTTTGATTTTATTGTCACCTGTCCTTGCCCTTATTGCCCCAATGTTTGGCTCTCGTGAGATTTTCTTAGCAGCCCTCCTTGGGATTATATTGGTTGTACTGGCGCACCGCGGGCAAATTTTTGCCGCAGGGATCCTCGCGATGTTTGGTATATTTTTGCAAACTGTCGGACTTGATGCTGTCACATATACGCAACGCTACACCTTCGGATACTCGTTCTTGAGCTCGGGTATTAATCTGATCGTTGTGGTGTTGGGACTGTTTGCGCTAAGCCAGGCATTCTTCCTTTTGACGGCACCCGACAACGTCCCTGATGCAAAGCCAGTTCAAGGAAAAATGACTGCTGGCATCAAAGAGTTGATGAAGCACAAACGTGTCGCGACGGTTGCGTCTGGTTTTGGTGTGATCCTTGGCATGATCCCTGGCACGGGCGAATTTACAGCACAGTTTATGTCTTACACCTACGCGCAGAAAACATCCAAAAACCCTGAACTTTTTGGAAAAGGCAGTCCTGAAGGTTTGATAGCTTCAGAGGCCGCCAATAATGCCGTTCCAGCTGCTGCTATGATCCCACTTTTGGCACTTGGCATTCCGGGTGAGGCGCTGACGGCGATGATGTTGTCCGTGTTCTATGTTCACAACGTGATCCCTGGGCCGCAGTTGTTCCAGAACCATATCGATCTAGTGTATGGGCTGTATTTCGCACTGATCCTGCTGAATGTAATCGTCATGATCTTTTTGCTGTTTTCTACGAACCTGCTGACCAAGATCATTCGCGTTCCCACGCGTTTTTTGGGGGTTATGATATTGATCTTGTCGTTTGTCGGGGTTTATTCCCTGCGTAACTCTTTGACTGATTGTATGATTTCAGCAGCTTTTGGCGTACTTGGACTTGTTTTGAAACGCCTGAATTTACCGATTGTTCCGATCATTCTTGGCATGGTTCTTGGTGGTATTATGGAGGTCAAACTTCGCTCTGCGATGCCACGCCTCAAGACACCTTTCGATATGATTGATCGTCCGATTTCATTCATTCTGTTTACTATAATCATTCTGGTATTAGCGCTGCATTTACGTACGCTGGTGAAAGAATACTGGGCCCATCAAGGCCCTGAAGATCATGATTTACACGACAGTCAAACAAGGTAGCCCCATGGACCAGACCAAAATTGATGCGCTTCGCGCGCAACCCGTTGCAGCCTTCTCGCACTTGATCGACGGCAAACATGTCCCTGCTTCAGATGGTGGCACGATGGATATTCTGTCGCCTATCGACGGTCAGGTATTCACTACAACAGCCAAGGGCACCGTCGCTGACATGCAGGCGGCTATAATATCTGCGCGCGACGCTTTCGAAGATGGTCGCTGGGCGGGGCAGTCACCAGCCGCTCGTAAAAAGGTCTTGATGAAGTGGGCGGATCTGATCGAGGCGAATGCGCTTGAGTTGGCGGTGTTGGGTGTGCGCGATAATGGCACCGAAATCAACATGGCGATCAAGGCGGAGCCGGGATCTGCGGCGGGTACCATCCGCTATTATGCCGAAGCTCTGGATAAGATCTACGGTGAAATTGCACCCACCTCGTTAGATATCCTGGGCATGATTCATAAGGAGCCTGTGGGTGTCGTTGGCGCAATTATCCCGTGGAATTTCCCAATGATGATCGGCGCATGGAAGCTGGGGCCTGCACTTGCGATGGGCAACTCTGTTGTGTTGAAACCGTCTGAAACAGCGTCTCTTTCATTGATGCGCATGTGTGCCCTTGCTTTGGAAGCGGGCCTGCCGGCAGGCGTTTTGAACGCCGTCACGGGTGAGGGTGCCGTTGTTGGTGAGGTAATGGGCCTTTCCATGGATGTTGACGTTCTGGTGTTCACTGGATCTGGCGGCACTGGTCGGCGCCTGATGGAGTACGCCGCTCGTTCCAATATGAAGCGTGTCTACTTGGAACTGGGGGGCAAATCCCCCAACATCATTTTTGCTGATGCACCTAACCTTGATGAGGCGGCAAAAGTCGCGGCGGGTGGCATTTTTCGAAATTCTGGGCAGGTTTGCGTTGCTGGATCACGTCTCCTTGTCGAAGCGTCTATTCACGATGAATTCGTGGTCGCCGTGGCAAAGGCTGCATCTAACATGCGGGTGGGTAATCCGCTTGATATGTCCACGGCGATCGGTGCTGTGAATTCTGAAATTCAGCTTACCCA
>CAJJAR010000028.1 GCA_905182105.1 uncultured Paracoccaceae bacterium | reverse complement strand
CAAAGAACGGGATCAGATAACGCTCAATGCACACGATGTAATCTGCGAACACCTTGCGGCCTAAACCTGCGTCCAGCTGCTTGCGCATATCTACGATGGCCAACTTTGCAACGTCAGAGAACTTCTTGGTTACAACAGGTAGGTCGTTCTTATGACGGAACTTGTACTCAAGGAATGTGTCGCGGGCATACTCCTTGGCCTTAGCCAAATCGCGCTTGCCAGTGCTGATGCGGATCGTGTGCCCATCAATCACAAAGGCCACCTGCCAGCGCTTGCTGCGCTCACGCCGATACACACGAACCTCGCCGTCCAGTATCAGGTGTGTGTCGTCGCGCAGCTGCCGCATGTCATGCTCCTTGCCACAACACTACGGCTCAACGCACCAACAAGTCTACCAAAGTGTGTTTAAGAAGGCAGGCGAATAAGTGCCAATCTGAAACTTTGAGACTGTATCTTGCTATCAAACCAACTTAAGAAGTATTTTAATTATTAACTCCACCACAGGAACGTCTCATGCCAACAACTCTGCGCTACCCTCGATTTGAAATAAGGATCGATACCGATAAGGGTAGCGTCACTCACATCAGCTCGGCACAGACACAAGCGGAAGCAATAGACCGGGTTATGCGGGTCTATGAAGGTAAAAGCCCAGTGCTCTCAAATGTTAAGCCCCTCGGCGTTATGCGTCAAAAAACTAAATAAAAGATCCAGGCTTCTAACCGTAGCCTACGCTAAGCGATCAAATAAAAGCATGCTCACGAGGCAGCAGTACAATTCCTGTCGCTAACACACTGATACCTATCGCCATGTTCAACACAGCGCTTCAACCCTAAAAATAGTCAGCAACACGGCAAAAAATGTGTTTTTGAGGTGTGCTTAATAGTGCGTTTTTGGTGAATTTTGCGAGTAGAGCAGAATGACTGTGTTACATGGTGTTGAAGCTAACGAAGTTCGAAGAACTATATCTTACATTCCTTTCACCTAACCATAATAGACTATGAATATGCATCGCCCGTTTCAAGCGAGATTAATGTGACAAAGCCCCCGAAACGGTTCCTCCAAAACCGGCCTGTTTCATGGCTTACATCTACACCCCGTTCATGAAGAAGGTCCTCTACATTACGAAGAGAAAGTGGAAATCGAACGTACATCATTACTCCAAGCCGGATGATGTCAGGACTGGTTTTAAAATAGCAAAAACGAGAATGTTTTGTCATCCAAAGATGCTACAAAGCAGCCCTGCCCGCTTTGAGTATGCTTAATCTGACAGAACCGTTTGAAACTTTTTAATTTCGGCATCGTCAAGCCGACCCCAAATATTAGGATCGGCTTTCCAGTTCAATATTTTAGAGTTTTATGCGAAAGTTAGCAAAACCCGTGTCAGACATACCTGCAGGCTCGATTGACACACCTTCGACACTATCCGCATAGCCAGCACCCGCAGGGCCCGTTTCGAAGATTACTGTGGTGTCAGTGAGTGGGGCAAAGGACCAGTTAGCATCTGCTTTCGGGTTCACTGTACCTTGATCGACCAAGTAGCGCACGATGATATCACGGTTAGTGTCAGGCCCCTCGAAAACTATTGTGTCTCCCTTTGCACCAGGGAAGCTGCCACCACCTGAAGCGCGGTAGTTATTGGTGGCCACGATAAACTCTTTTGCCATATCTAGAGGAGCACCGTCGAACATGAGGTTAACGATGCGGCTGGCATTAGGGTTAGCCTCCCCACCATCTTTGTCGAATTTGGACAGTTGAGAGAGGTCGATTTGGTAACTCACACCGTCCATCACATCGAAGTTATAACTCGGGAAACTCGAGTTTAGCAAAGGAGCATCCTGCGCACCCACCTCAATCTGGTTAAACATGCCCGCTGAACGCTCCAGCCAGTCTTTGACTTGCTGACCCGTCACTTTCACCGCACGCACTGTGTTGGGGTAAAGGTAAAGGTCAGCGACATTCTTGATAGCCACATCGCCCACAGGGACGTCCGTGTAATACTCGGGACCACCACGACCACCCGCTTTAAACGGTGCTGCAGCTGATAGGACTGGTAAAGCTTCATAAGCCGTCCCAACCATCTGCTCCTTAATGTACCAGGTCTGCGCGTTCGCGACGATTTGAACCGATGGGTCATCAGCAACGAGTGCGAAATAGCTGTGCAATGGCGTTTCGGTTTTACCAACGGCTGTGCGCACGTACTTCAAAGTTTCTTCGTGCTCTATTTTCGCAGCTGCCAGTACAGGTGCAAAATCTTCTGCCAATGCAGTATACGAACGATCCTCATTACGTTTTGAAATTGGACGGGCTTCAGCAGTGTGTGAAAGAACCCGCCAGCCATTGCCATCCCGCTCGATCAATAGATCGAGTAGACCCATATGGCTGCCCCAGAAACCACCCATGACACCAGGTTTGCCACCGATTGTGCCTGCTTTAGTGTCGACACCCGCGAAATCATCATATTTTGACGATGGGAAAACAAGGTGGCTGTGACCAGTCAGGATCGCGTCAATGCCTTCAACCGCCGCCAACGGAATAGCAGCATTCTCCATTCCATCTTCAGCGTTTACGCCTCCAATGCCAGAGTGACAGAGCGCAATAATAAGGTCTGCACCTTCCTCTTTCATCTGAGGGACATAGGCCTTCGCTGTCGTGAGTATATCCCGGGTCTGCACGTTGCCTTCTAGATGCTTGCGATCCCAGTTCATAATCTGGGGTGGCACAAATCCGATCAGTCCGATCTTTATCGGATGCTTTGCACCGCTGCCATCAGTTATTTCACGTTCCATAATCACATAAGGTTTCACTAACGTTGTATCTGCCGTTGCAGATGCGCCCATTTTTTTAGCTACATTGGCCGAGACAACAGGGAAGTCCGCGCCTGCTAAAGACTTCATCAGAAACGAGATACCGTAGTTGAATTCGTGATTGCCGAGGGTCGAAGCATCAAAGCCAAGCGCGTTCATCGCGTTTATGACAGGATGGCTGTCGCCTTCTTTCATACCACGCTCATACGCGATGTAGTCACCCATCGGATTGCCTTGAAGAAAGTCACCGTTGTCTAGCAGTAATGAGTTCGTGGACTCGGCTCGCACCCCTTGGATCAGGGACGCAGTGCGTGAAAGACCGATAGTATCACGGGGTTTATCAGCATAGTAATCATAAGGGAAAACATGGACATGCAAGTCAGTCGTTTCCATGAGCCGAAGATGTGCTTGGTTGCTAGCGGCAAGGGCAGAAAATGGGTGCATAGCAACAAGACCAGCAGTTCCAGCAAGAAAATGGCGGCGATTAATGGAGAGAGGCATCTGTAAATTCCTTTTATAATTGAATGGCTTCAGCGAAAGAAGCGTCGATTAAGGTATCACAATGCAACAGCTTTAAGATTCGAACAACTCTGCTGTGCGAATATTGATGCCCGGTAAAAATTGGTCCCAATGACATTATGTGGTGCTGTCAGACTAAAGATTGCAAGTATCAGATTGATGGAGCAATAGAAATCTATGCGCTCAATAATTGACGCCACTCAGCCAGAGCAGCATCACGGTTTAGCTTAAAATGAGTGCGTGAATAGAGATGCCGTTCCTGTAGACTATCACACACCCAAACTAACCTTACACCCAGCCCCTATAGTACCTTTTGTGGGACACAGGTGGCGCACGAGAGTGTTAGGCGCTGTGTGTAAGCATAAATCATGTAGATTACTCCACTCTCTCTGCTGCTCTACTTTGGTGTCCACACTACTAAGAGACCACAAGAAAAGATCATACAGCATTATGGCAAGTCGGATGATGTCAGGATTGGTTTTGAAATAGCGGAATGGAGAATGTTTTGTCATCCAAAGATGCTACAAAGCAGCCCTGCCCGCTTCGAGTATGTTTACTCAGACAATGCAATTTCAGGTGAAGTCTTGAAATATTTGAAGGGAGAACATGTTATCATTTACCAAAAATAGGGATCGACCGCAAAACCGTAAAGTTTGCCTGACAACACCATTGCATGCCATTTCGCGCCGCAAGTGTGTGTCAGAAATTACATTTATAGAATTTCTTGCAGCTTAAGTCGTTGGATTTTTCCGGATGGTCCTTTGGGCAACTCGGACAGAAAATGCACATGATCAGGTGCTTTGAATTTACCCAATTTTTTAACACAGGTGGCTATCAGTTCTTGTTCCGTGAGGGATGATCCTTCGCAAATACGTACTGCAGCTTCGACCCGTTCGCCGTATGTTTTGCAGGGACGCGCAAAGGCTGCGGCTTCGACGACATCTCTATGGACATAGAGTGCTTCGTCGATCTCGCGTGGGGCGATATTTTCGCCACCTTTGATGATTAATTCCTTGAGCCGGCCTGTCACAAAGAGGTAACCATCAACGTCTTTGCGACCCAAATCGCCAGTACGCAACCAGCGCCCGTGAAACGTGGATTGCGTCGCGTCCGGATTTTTGAAGTACTCAAGCATGACGTTTGGCCCACGAATGGCAATTTCACCTTCATCCCCGGCTTTGCATTCGCTGAGGTCTGGAGCGAGGATGGTAACCTCGTTCCCATAGGCGATGCCGGGAGAACCAATTTTGCGAGTTCTGGGCGGCAAAGGATTAGAAAGAATTTGGGCTGCAGTTTCCGTTAGTCCCATGGTTTCTATAACCGGCAGGCCAAAGCGCTTTTCAAACGCAGTTTGCACGTCGGGCGCAAGGGCAGAGGATGCTGAGCGACCAAAACGCAGGCGTGATTTGCTTTGTTTGTCTGGGTTTGTATCGCTATGCAGTAAGTGTGAGATGATTGTTGGGACGACAGAGAACCATGTGACCTCATGCGTTTTGATCTGGTCCCAAAATCTGCTGGCAGAGAATTTTTCTACCATGGCTACGGAACCGCCTGAAACCAACGCCGCCATAACAGTGACGCACAATCCGTTGATATGGCAGATTGGCAAAACGCAAAGGGCGCGGTCCTCATCAGTTAATCGGTGTGCAACAGTGGGGGTCCACCCTCCGGCGAGTAAACTAGATTGTGTATGGACCACACCTTTTGGCCGCCCCGTTGTACCGGACGTGTACATAAGCAGTGCGTGATCAGAAGAGGATACAGTGTGCAGCTCAACAGCGTTTTCAGCGAATGAACTGAGCCGCATCATTTTTTCAGGGCGTGAGCTTTCAAAAACGCTGCTTACACTATCATGAACCAACGCTATGCGGGCTTCGCAATGATCCAATGCGTAGGTGATAGCGTCCCGACCGGCAGCCAAGTTTATCATTGTTGCGCGGAACCCGCCGTAGACTGCACCGTAGAACGCCAAGACACCCTCGCGTCCATTGGGTTGAAGGATTGCGATGCTTTCGCCTTTGCCTATTCCTTGAGCTGTAATTGCTTGCGCTATTTTAGCGGCTTCAACCCGCAGTTCGCTCCAGTTTATCGTGCGGTTGTCTTCGGCAAAAACAAATGCAATTTCATCGCTTTGTGCACGATAATCGACCCAGTCTCGCACGGTTCCATCCGGCGGTGTTTCGTAAGAGAGATTCATTTACCAGCAACGCCCCAATAATCCGAAAAGATATCTTCAACTTTTGGTTCGCGCGGTGGGATTTCGCGAATGATCTTGGTCGTTTGCATAAAATGTTTCCAATGCACATTGTCATCGATGGAATTCCCCCCCCATGATCCACAACCCATCGACAGAGAAAACGGCATACCATTGGTGAAAGAACCACCAGTCGCAAAGGTATGGGCTTGATTTACGATCACGCGACAGGTCGGGATTTGCATGCCGAGTTGTAGGGCGCGATCTGAATTGTTGGAGTGCAGACCGATCGAGTGACCCGCGCCTTGATAGGCCATAATTTCCTTGGTGACCTCAAGCGCATCATCAAAGTCGCGGGCTCGGTAAAGCGCTGCGACACGGGAGAGCTTTTCGCCTGAAAGCGGGTGGTCAGGCCCAATACCTTTGGTTTCTATGGCTAGAAATTTGGTATTTGGGGGGACGTCATTCTCCATACCTAATGCTTGCAGCATTTTGTCGGCGTCTTGGGCGATGACGGATCGGTTTAGGTGCCCGTCAGGCCAGAGCTTGGCGATGATTGCGGCCTCATCCGTGACGCGTGCGCCACCAGCTTTGGCGAGGGCAATCATAAAGTCGTCGTATATTGCGTCGACCACAACCATTGAATTCTCGGATGAGCATGAAGTTGCGTTGTCGAAGGTTTTGGAGGCAGTAATCTTTTCAGCAGCCGCGTCCAGATTGCATGTTTCATCTACGATTACCGTGACGTTACCGGCACCCACAGCCAAAGCTGGCGTCCCAGATGTGTAGGCCCGCTTCACGTTGTTTTGTGATCCAGTCACCACGATCAGATCGCTGATTTCAAGCAGGCGCTGGGTTTTTTCCTTGCTGCCCTTGCCTTGCACCATTTGGACAAGATCACGATCCTCACCAATTTTGCCAAACTCAGTGTGGATGTATCCAATAAGAACTGCGCAAGCAGCTACACCTTTGGGCGAAGGAGACAGCACAATTGCATTACCGCATTTCAGGGCGTTGATGATGTTGTTCGCAGGCGTCGCGGCGGGGTTGGTCGACGGGACAACGGCACCTATTACCCCAATGGGACGGGCGATTTCAGTGATGCCAGTTTCTGCATTATCACGAATTACCCCATGGGTTATGGCGGTGGAAATGTCGCGCATCAGGCCCAGCGTCTTGCGATGGTTTTTGGTTATTTTGTCAGGCACGTTGCCAAGGCCAGTTGTTTGCACGGCCAACTCAGCAAGATGAGTGTTTCTGGAAGGTTCCATGATCGCCCATGCGGCCGCTTGGGCTGCGCGGTCATAGCGAACTTGAGAGCCGTTCGCCTCGAACCGCAACTGTGCAGCGCGCGCGCTTGCAACAATGGCTTCGACTTCGGCAAGATCATCAAGTACGTTCATATGGGGCGTTTCCTAGAGTTTGAAAGATGATCCTCCCCTGATGTATTGGGGAGGATATATATTTGATTTAAGTGGCTTTAGAGACCTGCCAGCAGTTCCTTCAAGGTCCCTTCACGTGCGGCCCACATGGCTAACACTTCGTCACGGTTCATGATGTGCATTGGCGAACCGCCAGCTTTCATTTTACCAGCGACGCGCTTGTTTTCGAACATCATTGGTACGGTCGCCGCCAACTTGTCGATGATGCCTTGTGGTGTGCCTTTTGGCACCATCACACCTCGAAAATTCACGGAAGCATTGTCAACGGCAAGGCCACTTTCCATCATCGTTGGAACGTTTGGTAGGAATTCATTGCGTTCCAGGTCGGCCACGGCAAGAATTTTGACGTTGCCAGCAGACGCTGCGCGGAATGCGTCAGACAGGTTGTTGATGCCCGCCATTACGTCGCCCGCAATCACAGCTTTCATTGCCGCGGCACCGCCACCCTTAGTCGGGATATAGGCCATCTTCATGTCGCCAGCTTTTTCCATTTGTAGCGCCGCAATGTGGTGACCAACAAACAAGCCAGCGCCGGATGTTGTCAGCTTGCCTGGGTTGGCTTTGGCGAAATCAACGACGTCTTGCAACGTATTGAATGCGCTGTCTGCGCCAACAACCAATACGGCAGGATCAGCACCCCAGTTTGCAATCGGTTCGAATGATGCAGTGCTATATTCAACACCACCTTTAATGGACTGCGCGATGAAGTGGGGGACGTTGTAGGCCCCAAGTGTGTATCCGTCAGCGTCGGCTTGGCCCGCAAGCCAGTTCCAACCAACCCGCCCGCCAGCCCCAGGTTTGTTTATGATCGCAACAGGCATACCTAATGCGTCCTCGTTGCCAGCAGTCATCGTTACGATGCGGGCTTGGAAATCGGTTGCACCACCAGCACCATAGCTGACCATCATCATGATGGGGCGTTCAGGATAGTTGGCGTGACCGTCAGCGGATGCTGTTTGGGTCAGGCCCATAAGGGCAATTGCTGCCCCTGCTAGTAACGTTTTCATTTTAGTTCCTCCCTTAAGTAAGTTCTGCCGCATGTGCGGTTCAGAAAAAAATCTCTCGCGGTGTGTAAACTTTAAGAAGTAATGCGAAGAGACCGTACATAACGGCCATAAAACATGCCGTTGTGATGACGCGTTTAACCCATGATTTTAGTACCGTGTGCGGCGCTGGATCGTAGAGGCTAAACAGAATGAAAAAAGCGATTGTTGTTGCTGTGTAAAAACCAAGACCCTTGGCGGCCCAGAAGATGTAGATCAATGCGATGACCAATCCGGGGGCTAGGTTTATGAATTGGATCATTGATATGCCGTTGCCAACCTTTGTCCAGCCAAGGCAGGCTTTGATGAACGTCCAAAGCGCGAGAACAAGGAACACCGTCGAGATAAGCCGTGGGAATAGAAACGCCTCGGACGGTTGTTGTGTATAGCTGACGTAGCAAACTGATGCGCCGACGGCTGCGACGATACCAGAACCGATGATGTGCTGAAGACGGGGCAAGGTTATGGTGCTCATGCCATGATCTCCTCTTTTGAGGTGTAACGCCGTGATCTGAGTTCCATGTAGGCGCTGTAAAAGATAGACACGACTACGATAGCAATTAGGAAAATGTTCAATGGACCACCGAAAAAATAAGGGGCCAAACCATCTGTGGCGGTGGCGATCATACTGCCTTGGATAAAGTTGCTTTCCGCAATCGGGCCAAGGATCAAGCCAAGCACCAAGGGTGCTGCTGAAAATCCGAACCGTTCAAGGAAATACATCATCACCCCAAGGGTGGCCATGACATACACATCGCCCATGCTGGATTGAACCGAATAGCTGCCGAATACAGCAAGGCCAAGGACAATGGCGGCCATCATGGATTGTGGGACTTGGGCGACGCGTGCGGCCATGCCAGCCACATATAGCCCAAAGATACACATCAGGATTTGACCGATCAACATCGAGTTGATGAAGGTCCATGCAACGTCTGGATGGTTGTCAAAAAGGTCAGTTCCGGGAAAGATACCATGGATGAGTAGTCCGCCAAGTAAGACTGCAGCAGTGGGTGATCCCGGGATAGAAAGCGTGAGTAAAGGAACCAGAGAGGGGCCAACCATTGCATTGTTAGCAGATTCGGCAGCGATGAGGCCTTCTGGATGGCCCGTGCCGAATTTATCCCGATCAGAGCTGAATTTCTTGGACTGGTCATAGGCCACAAGTCCCGCGATTTGACCACCTACACCGGGGATGAGGCCAATGATTGATCCCGTAAGTGTGCCGATCCCCAATGCGCGTTTGTTGCGCATCATTTCGGCTATTGCACTTTTGATCGGGTATTTTTGTACTTTGATCGCCTCAGAGCCGTCGTTTTTACGGCCCTTTGCAAACATGGTGATGACTTGTGGGATCGCGAACAGGCCTATCAGGGCCGCAATGATGTTGATGCCACCGCCCAAGGATGGGTGAAAGATAAAGCGTTGCGCCCCCATGATGTCGTCAAACCCAATCGTGGCAAGCCAAAGGCCGATGCAACCCGAAAGCAGACCTTTGACGACGGAGTTTGAATCGAGTGAACCGATGACCGTGACACCAAGAATCGCGAGCCAAAAAAGATGGCTGGGACCGAATGCGAGAGCCCATTTGGCGAGGACTGGGGTAAGGAAGATCAGGAGTAGAACGCCGAATACACCGCCAACCGCGGAGGATAGGAAAGAAAGCTGCAACGCTTTTGCTCCTTCACCCTTCAAGGCCATTGCGTGCCCATCAAGCGTGGTCGCAATGTTAGCGGGAGCGCCTGGTATTTTGAGAAGGATTGCGGAAACTGCGCCGCCCGCGACGGTCGAAGTGTAGGCTGCGCCAAGCAAGATCAACCCTTGAGCAGCCTCTAGCTGAAAGGTGAATGGAATCAATAAAGCAACCGCCATAGTTGGTGAAAGCCCGGGTGTCGCGCCAAGGATTAGACCACCAATTGTACCCAGCAACAGCAGGCTAAAGTTGATCGGTGTGAAAACGTCACCAAAGTAATAGATGAATTCCATGCGTCGGTGTTCCAGTCTTACCTGTTGTTGACCTATAAGGTTAAATGATGAAAATAGTATTGCAAATGTTTTCATAAATTAGCATAAATTGGTATTTAAATGACTGATATTAATAAAGATAAAGTAGATATTTTCGCTGTCGCAAAGCGTGCAAAAGTTTCGATTTCTACTGTCTCGCGCAGTTTCAATCACCCCAATCTTGTAAATCTGGCGACTCGCAAGAAAATTGACACGGCCGTACGCAAACTTGGTTATATCCGTAATCGCGCAGCCCAAACTATGCACGGGATTCGTAGTGGAACCATTGGTCTAGTCGTGCCCACAATTGATCACGCGATCTTTGCCGAGGTGATTCAAGCTTTCTCAGACAGCGTGGATGAGCATGGGTTTACGATACTCATCGCTTCACATGGTTACGATTTGGAAAGAGAATACGCAGTTTTGAGAAAATTCCTTGAACATCGTGTCGACGGAGTTGCCCTCATTGGCGAAGACCATTCTGAGGAAACTTACGACCTGATTGAACGCCAAGATATTCACGCAATATCACTTTGGAATTATAATGAAGATTCACGTCTCTCGTGTGTTGGCTCAGATAACAAATTGGCGGGCAACTTGGCGGCACAACATCTTATCGATCTTGGTCATTTGAAAATCGGTCTGGTGTTCCCACCAACCGTTGACAACGACCGCGCACGCGACAGACGAAATGGTGCGCAATCCGTTCTGACCAAAGGTCGTGCCCAAGTTTATCCGCAGTGGGACATTGAAAGTACATACAGTATTGCTGACGCTAAAGACGCAGCTTTACGAATTCTAAAAACAGAGCACCGCCCAAGTGCAATATTATGTGGGAATGATGTCTTGGCGATGGGGGTTTTGTATGCTGCCCGAAGTTGCAATTTGAATATCCCCGAAGACCTATCAATAATTGGAATAGGCGATTTCAAGGGATCAAATGAAGTAGAGCCTGGCTTGACGACAATTCGCCTACCTGCTCGGGAAATTGGGCGTCAAGCTGGTGAGTATCTTAGTCTTTCGATCATTGGTAAATCGGTAGGCAGAAGACGGGTTAGCTGCAATATTGAATTGATTATACGAGGGACTTGCAAACCCAATTCTTGAAATCTCTAAAGGTAGCTAAGCTCAAGGACCGGACATTGGTGCGCGTGCAGCTAATGGCAGCAAAGTCCGCATTGCAGACCTCTGCGCAAACTGCAGCGAATGTTCGATCCGCCCAACGTTTTGTTAGCCATCACTCTCTAGTGTCATACTGATCGTCAAACTCATCCCGCGATAATTCGGAGCGCTTGTCAGTGAGCATGTCTTTCTTCAAGCGAGGCGTAAGATGGCTGTCTATTGATGTGCCCATCTGTATTGCCAGTGCGTGTATATCCATACCGCCGTTTAGTAAGGCAAAGGTCGCGTAAGTGTGGCGCAGGCTGTACAGCGTGCGGTTCTGGTTCGTACGCGGGCATGTGATCAGCCCTGCGTCTGTGACGAACTTGCGGAACGTCTGATGGATGTTCTTGGATACGGTGCCATCGGGTAATCTAAACACAGGCAAATTCAGTCGCTGCTTGAGTAGATCATCAAACGGGATGTGCTTGATGTCGTCACTGCGCTCATGGATACGTTTGAGGTAGTTGATCGTTCCACTGCAGCAGATGATATCCCGTCGCCCAGTTTTATCTGTGACACTCATCTCCAAGTATTGCAGGTCTTTCTCCTCGAACAGCGTCACATGCTTCCAGCGTAGGTTCAGCGCCTCTGTGCCGTGGCGCATGCCCGTATTAGCCATGATCAACACTAGTCCCGCATCAGATGGCGCATATCTGTAGGCTTGCCTGCTTTGCCTGCATTGATCCAGCTTGGCATCTTGCGGATCATTGTCGCGTATTCTTCCCGGGTGAAGTCAGGGCGGCGTTCGCTCTTCTCACCCTTGTTCACCAACAGCGGCACATTCTTATGCGCCAAAAATCCTCGCGCCACAGCTTCTTCGAACACACGGTTCATGGCTGAGTTATGAGTGTTTAGCGTTGAGGCTTTTGGCTCACGACCCATCTTTGTACGTCGCCAATTGACATGATCCAGTCCATCAGGGCTTAGCGAAAGACACCAGGAAATTCCTTTTACCGCGCCGCTTGCATTTAATCATCGTGTGCATGTTGATGGCGGATATAGTCGCCAATTTCCTTCGTCTCGGTTGCGTTGAACCGCAAGCCAAGCTTTGAGCGCCTCCAAAGGAAATCATCGCTTTGCATGACCCATTCGTGCGCGATTGCCCAATCAAGTTCGTGTTGGAATACGCCATGGCCAAAGTCTTTTCCTAAAGCGTCAACGGTGTCACACCCCCGGAAGATGATCATTGCATCAGTGCCATACTGTCTGATCAGACGAATAATTGTCTTGGTGGGCAAAAATGGCAGGGCTTTGGCCAATGCAATACGCAAGTCATTTACGCCGTCTAAAGGAAAATCCCCACCCGGCATCGCAGCCGCAGCAGTCCATTTCTTAGTCTTACGTTGGAATTCTTCGTCGATGATTTCGAGTGCCGATTCCGCTAGACAGCGATAAGTGGTTATTTTACCACCGAATACGTTCAAGACTGGTCCACCAGCAGAGCGATTTACCTTTAGCACGTAGTCCCTAGTGGCTGCCGTCGCCGAACTGGCACCGTCATTATAGAGTGGACGGACACCAGAGTAGGTCCAGACGATATCGTCATCGGTAAGGACCTTTTTGAAATACTTGTTCGCAAAATCGATAAGATACCGCGACTCTTCTGGCGTACAAACTGGTTTGGTGTTGGGGTCATCATGATCTACATCGGTCGTGCCTACGAGTGTAAAATCATCCTCGTAAGGGATCGAGAAAATGATGCGCCCGTCTTCACCTTGAAAGAAATAACACTTGTCGTGTTCATAAAGCCTTTTGGTAACGATATGGCTGCCTCGCACAAGGCGCACCCCTTCGGTAGAGTTCAAGCGGATTATATTGCCAATGATCTTTTCGACCCACGGACCGCCTGCATTCACAATCATCTTCGCAACCGTGGTCTGTTCTTCGCCTTTTGCATTTTGCGTCAAGACATTCCAAAGACCCTTCTCGAAGGTGACGGACAGAACCTTTGTTTGAACGCGAACTTCAGCGCCCTTTTCGTGCGCATCACGTGCGTTGAGGACGACGAGCCGAGAATCATCGATCCAGCAATCAGAATACTCAAACGCTTTTTCAAACTTCGGGACTAAAGGCGCGCCCTCTATGCCAGAACGCAGGTCCAGTGTCTTCGTATTCGGCAATATCTCTCGCCCGCCTATATTATCGTACATGAATAGTCCCAAACGGATCAGCCATGCGGGACGACGCCCTTTCATCCAAGGCATTATAAAGGACAGCAGCTTGGATACAGGCGTATCGCTCTCAAACCGCATGTCTTTGTGAAAAGGCAGGACAAATCGCATGGGCCAACTGATGTGTGGCATTGCCTTGAGCAGGATTTCCCGCTCGATCAGCGCTTTGCGGACAAGCTGGAATTCAAAGAATTCCAGGTAGCGTAAACCGCCGTGTAACAGTTTGGTCGAGGCGGACGATGTCGCAGAACCGAGGTCGTTCATTTCAGCCAGTGAGACACTATATCCACGACCCACCGCATCACGTGCAATTCCGCACCCATTGATGCCACCACCGATAATGAAAAGATCTACGACTCTATTTTCATTAAACATTTCTATCACCTATTATAATCATTTTAGCTTCTTGCGCCTGCACCGACGCTTCAAAATTTTGTGGTGGGGCAATCAATATGACGTAGCCCCCTGTTTTTGGCGTTTGTTAAATGTCATGCGGCCTCACGAGTTAGTTGCGAGCAGTAAAAGTGATGCTGCGTCTAGCCTTTAACCCTTTGCCTTCTTCCACTTGGTACGTGGCGTCCCCCCAGAGGCCTTTAGTACAAGATATGCCGTCGTAGTGAGATGACCATTAATGCGGCGCAATCCGTGCAACACGTCAAGATGCAAATCGCTGCTCTCGATACTGGCTGATTGACCGGATCCGATGCGATCGATATGGGTAGCGATGCTATCCGCCTCGATTTCGCGCACGTTGGCCTTGGCGTCGTAGAGTTGTATGGCAAGGTCAGGATCGTAGGTGAGAAACGTGTTCACCGCGAGGTCGAAGTTCAGACAAACGTGTTCGTGCAGGTCGGCGATTTCGCTCCAGCCTTCATCAGAAAAATCGATTTGGCGGGTAGCTTTTTTGCGCGCCAACACCAGCAGATCGCAGTCAACAATGTCGCCGATGTGTTCCATGTTCGTGATGAAGGTCAGCAGATCTTGGGCTTGCTGGCTTTCTTGTTCAGACAGTTGCTGCTGCATCGTTTGGGCCATGTAAATTTTGATAGCGTCAAATAATGTATCAAGCCCGTCGTCCAAATCACTGGTTGTGGCCTGAAGGTCGGCGTCACCAGTTTTCAAAATCTGGGCTATATTGCGCACCATTGTTTGGGCAATGTCGGCCATGCGCAAGGCTTCGCGTTTAGCGTAGGCCAGCGCGATAGACGGGGTTGCATGTGCCGCTGCATCAAGGTGCTTGGGCTGCACGTCGTTCAGATTTGAGGTTCCTTCTGATACTGATGACGCAGCTAAGCCGACCCAGATTTTGGCGCCAAGAATACCCATCAGTGCCACGGCGATGTTTAACGCAAGGTGAAGCAGCAATGGCAAGGTCTCGGTTGCAAAGTCAAATTGTGGCAGCGGCCATGCCAAAAGGATTATCGCTGCGGCGATGACAACGCCGACAAGCCGCACGTACAGATTGGCCACAAGGGGGACGCGCGCGGCGGCACTTGACTGCAAATGGGCGATCACGGGCAACACGCCACTGCCGATATTGGCGCCAAGGACCATGAACAGACTTGCCTGAAGATCAAGAACGCCAACCTCGGCAAGGCCAACAGTCAGCAAGATCACGGCAAGGCTGGAGTGCGCGAGATATGAAATCAGCGCGCCTAAAATCAACACAAGGAACGGTTGTTTGGCAAAGATATTCAGGATCGTTGCGAAGTCTTCGAGTTGGCTGATCCGCAGCGCCGTGGCCCCGATTAACGACAGGCTGAGCAGCACCAAACCAATACCCATGGTTGATTTGAACAGTCCAATTGCGCGTGGTGTTGTCGCAAATTGGCCGCCAAAATAACCCAGCGCGATCAGCAATGGGGATACGGCTGTAATTTTTTGCGAGGCGATAAAGGCCGCGATGGATGTGCCTACATCTGCGCCAAGAACGGTGATGAAAGCCGTTGCCGCACTGATCGCACCTTGTGCTGCAAATGTCGCAGAAATCATTGCAGTTGCGGCACTGCTTTGCAGCAGCACCGCGACCAATAGTCCCACCAAAAACGTCGGAAGGATCCGCCCCTCGGTGCGACTAGCCAACCGTTTCAGGCTGGTTCCAAAAGACCGCATCATGCCGTTTCGAACTTGTCGGAGACCAAAAAGAAGCAGTCCGATAGCGCCAGAAAGTTCGATCAATAACAGCATAAATAGCTCAGCCTCCACAGATAATATCTGTCATTTAAAAAGTGTGCGCATCGCGAGCGACCAAATGCAGTTTTAAACACTACTGCGTTGCTTAAGAACGTTCTGCACACGCGCTGGGTAGTCCGAGATGATACCGTCGACGCCCATGTCGGCCATAACGTTGATGTCGCTTAATGTGTTTACGGTCCAAACGTTGACCACTATTCCCAAGGCTTGCGCCTGCGCTAAGTCATAAGCGGTGAGATCCTTAAAATATGGGCACCACACTTTTCCGCCAAGTGCTGCAATGGTTTCCGGCAAACTGCCATTGTGATCTCTACGCGTCACGCCAGCCATCCAATCCGAACCATCAACGATGTTGGGAACCATAAATGTCCCGTGCTTCTGCTCTAGGGTCAGGTAGCCCCGTGCTATCGCAGGCGCGCGCGCGGCGCAGGCGAAAAGCACCCGCCAGTCGAAACTGGATATGACACAAAATTGGGACAGGTTATGTTTTTCAAGCAGGTCGACAACGTCTGAAACGATGATTTCAGGCGGATCATAAATATCATCTTGCTCTGCATGGGATTTGATCTCTACGTTCAGCAAAAGCAATGGGTTTTGGGACGCCCATTCGCAAAATTCCGCAAACGTTGGGACGCGTTCGTTTGGAAGACACGCCTGATCGGGAAACATGATCGCATCATCGCTGTCAGGGCGCAGCGCGCCAACTTTAAGTTTCGCAATTTCGGTCGCGGTTGTGTGGCGTATGAGTTGGCTGTGGACATCGCCGCCATCATACATAGTCACGTAAGGATCATGCGCAACAACGGTCAGGCGGTTGGCCGCGTTTTGTACGTCAACTTCGACGGCATTGACACCAATGTCTCGCAGATATTGAAACCCAGCCATCGTGTTTTCAGGATAGATGCCACGGGCACCACGATGTCCAAAAACAGTAATGTTCTGCCGATTAGCCGTATCTACCATTAGATGCGACGACCAGTTTTGATGTCAAAGAAGTGCAAGTGCTTTGAATTAATAGAAAAGCGAATAACCTCGCCTGCGACCGCGTGATGCACGCCTGGTAGGCTGATCGTGAAGGCGTCGGATGTACCACCAAGACGCCCGTGCAAAAGGGTGTTGGCACCGAGCGGTTCGCCCATTTGCACCGTGATCGACAGCGGTCCATTTTCGTCTGCGATAATATGTTCGGGGCGCACACCGGCGGTGACGGGGCCTTGGGCTTTGGTGTTTGCCGGAATGATGGCTTCGCCAACTGAAAGGGTTTTGTCCGCGACGGTTGTCTCAAAAACGTTCATCGACGGGCTACCAATAAACTGTGCAGCAAACAGGGTTTGCGGTGTCTCGTAGACTTCAAGCGGCGTGCCGATTTGTTCGGCGCGGCCAGCGTTCATGACGATCATGCGGTCAGCCATAGTCATGGCCTCAACCTGATCGTGGGTCACGTAAAGGGTGGTGATCCCAAGACGGGCTTGTAAGTCGCGGATTTCCAGACGCATTTGTACGCGCAGCTTTGCGTCAAGGTTCGAAAGCGGTTCATCGAACAAGAAAACCGATGGTTCACGCACAATCGCACGGCCCATTGCAACACGCTGGCGTTGTCCACCAGACAAATCACGCGGGCGCCGTTCAAGGTAGTCTTCAAGCTGCAATAGTTTGGCGGCAGCATCGACCTTTTGTAAAATCTCGTCTTTGGGTGTTTTCGCGATCTTAAGACCGTAGCCCATGTTTTCGCGGACCGACATATGCGGGTAGAGCGCGTAGTTTTGGAACACCATTGCGATGTCACGGTCCATCGGCTCTAGGTCATTGACGGTTTTTCCGTCAATACCAATCTCGCCTTCAGATACGCTTTCTAGGCCCGCGACCATGCGCAGCAGTGTTGATTTTCCACACCCTGACGGGCCGACGATAACTATGAATTCACCGTCCACAATCTTGGTGCTGACACCATGGATAACTTCGACCAAGCCAAATCGTTTTTTGACGTTATTGAGTTCTACAGTTGCCATGTCGTTCCTATTTTTCGCTGTCCACGAGACCGCGGATAAAGAGTTTTTGCATTGAGACCACGACGATGACCGGTGGGATCATTGCCAGAATTGAAGTGGCCATAATCACAGGCCAGTCGGCAACATCATCGCCGGATGGGAACATCTGTTTGATGCCCATAACGATGGTGTTCATCTCAGGATCTGTGGTGATGAGCAACGGCCATAGATATTGGTTCCAGCCGTATATGAACAAGATCACAAACAGGGCTGCAATGTTGGTGCGGCTCATTGGAAACAGGATATCCCAGAAGAAGCGCATTGGGCGTGCGCCATCGACCCGTGCGGCTTCTGCCAATTCATCGGGAACTGTCATGAAAAACTGACGGAACAAGAACGTCGCAGTGGCCGATGCGATCAGCGGCAGAATAAGGCCGCCATAACTATTCAACATGCCGAAGCCTGCGACGACTTGATATGTCGGAACAATACGCACTTCTACGGGCAGCATCAAGGTGAGGAATATTAGCCAAAAGAAGATCATCTTGCCCGGAAACTTAAAGTAGACAATCGCGAAGGCCGATAGCAAAGAAATGACGATCTTACCAAATGCAATCCCGATGGCCATCACAAGGCTATTGAACAGCATCGTTGCCACAGGCACGTTGACACCTGAAAACAGTGCTTTCTTGTAGTTAGTGAAAAATTGGTCACCAGGCCAAAGTGGCATAGGCGGGCTGACAATTTCCGGCTGGGTTATGGTTGACGCCACAAAGGCAAGCCAGATCGGGAAGAACACGATCAAGACGCCAAAGATCATAATAGCATGGGTAAACCAAAGGCCTAGCCCGCGTTTTTCGACCATGCCTGGTGCCGGCTCTTTGCGTCGTTTTGCTGCTGAATGGGTCAATAGTGCACCCTCCGCTCTACAAATTTGAACTGGAAGATGGTGAGTGCGCCGACGACCACCAGAAGAATGACAGATTGTGCGGCCGAAGAGCCCAAATCTTGTCCGACAAAACCATCCGAAAACACCTTGTAGACAAGGATTGTCGTGGACTGCTGTGGACCACCAGCAGTGATCGTGTGGATCACACCAAATGTCTCAAAGAAGGCATAGACGATATTCACTACCAACAAGAAGAACGTGGTTGGGGAAAGCAGCGGCAATACGATGGTCCAGAACCGTTTCCAGAAACGTGCGCCGTCGATTGCAGCAGCTTCGATGACGGATTTAGGAACAGATTGCAGAGCTGCGAAGAAAAATAAGAAATTATAGCTGATCCGGCCCCAAGATGAACTGACAACCACAAGGCCCATCGCCTCGTTGCCATTCAACACGTGGTTCCAGTCGTAGCCAAGGTTGCCAAGGTACCATGACACAACACCGACGCGGGTGTTGAACATGAACAGCCATAAGACGCCAGCGATTGCGGGGGCGACGGCGTAAGGCCAAATTAACATGGTGCGATAGGCACCGGCTCCTTTGATCAAACGGTCTGCGACCACAGCAAGGAAAAGTGCGGGGATCATCGACACAAGCGTGACAAGGATCGAAAATATTCCGGTCGTTAAAAACGAAGCGCGATAATACGGGTCAGACAAGAGGTATTCAAAATTACCCAAGCCCACCCATTGCATCGATAACCCAAACGGGTCGGGGATAAATAGCGATTGCCAAACAGCTTGTGCCGCGGGGTAAAAGAAGAAAATCGCTGATACGATAACCTGAGGCGCAATAAGGCAAAGCGGTAAAAGCCAGCCTTTAAATGTGACGCGTTTTTCCATGATATCCTGCCTCGTTGGAAGTATACCGGACGGATGAAGGGTTCCGCCCGATATACGAAGTGTTAACTCATGAACTCGTTAACTCGCTTATTTACTTGTTCGCTTGCTCGAAGCGACGCAGAAGTGGGTTGCCACGTGCAACAACGCTATCCATTGCTTCCTGTGCTGATTTGTCACCAGCCCAGATTGCCTCTAGCTCTTCGTCGATGATTCCACGAATCTGATCGAAGGACCCAAGACGCAAGCCGTTGGAATTCGCCGTTGGCGCATTGGCCGTCATCTGGATAACGGCAACTTCTGTGCCGACGTTCGCCTCATAGAAACCTGACGCTTTGGTCGCGGCACTCGCCTCGGCAGTGATTGGCAAGTAACCTGTGTCCTGATGCCATTGGGCTTGGACGTCAGATGATGACAAGAAGCTTAAGAATTCACCCGCGCCCTTGTATTCGTCAGCCTCGTGCCCTTCCATGACCCACAATGATGCACCACCGATGATGGTGTTTTGTGGCGCACTGCCGACGCCTTCCCAGTATGGAAGTGGACGCACGTCAAAGTCGAATTTAGCTTCGGCTTTAATGCCTGCGTAACCAGCAGAGCTTTCAGTGAACAACGCACATTCGCCAGCGCGGAAGTTTGCACCACCCTCGTTACGACGACCGGTATAGATGAATTTGCCGTCCGCGGCCCATTCGCCCATTGCGGTCAGGTGCGCCACTTGTGCTGGACCGTTGACTGACAGTTCGGTGTCGAGACCAGCAAAGCCGTTGTCCATAGTCGCAAATGGCACGTCGTGATACGCCGAGAAATTCTCGAGGTGAATCCAGCTTTGCCATGCAGTGACTAGAGGGCATGTTGATCCGCCAGCTTGCAGTGCTGTCAGTGTTTCACCAACGTTCTGCCATGTGGATAGGTCTGTGTCTGGGTCAACACCAGCCGCCTCAAACGCGTTCCGGTTTACCCAAAGAACAGGTGTGGATGCGTTGAACGGCAATGACAGCATGTCGCCGTCAGTTGATGTGTAGTAACCTTTGACAGCGCCGATATAAGCGTCTTGGTCAAATGCAGCGCCACTGGCTGCCATCACTTCATGAACAGGGCGTGTCGCGCCGCTGGCTGCCATCATTGTGGCTGTACCAACTTCAAAGACCATCAAAATCTGTGGCTGCTCGCCTGCGCGGAAAGCTGCGATGCCAGCGTTCAATGTCTCAGAGTAGTTACCCTTGTGGCTTTGTACGACGGTGTAGTTGTCCTGGCTTGCGTTGAAGTCTTCAACTTGCGCTGCAACTAGTTCGCCAAGACGACCGGTAAAAGCATGCCAAAACTGCACTTCGGTTTGTGCATGTGCAGCAAGCGGTGACAAAAGTGTTGTACTAACGGCAAGAGCGCCGACTGAAAATTTTTTCATTGTTTCCTCCCAGAAATCTGACCCGACTCGTCATCGGAAAATATAGGATAACAAGAACACAACATAAAACAACAGCAACTATTGCAAAAATACATAACCAACGGTTATACTTTCGCCATAAGGGATTCCCAAAATGATATCAGCTCCAAAGTTGCGGCAACTCGAGATACTAAAAACGGTTGCTGATCACGGCAGCATGACGCGCGCGGCGCAAAGTCTTGGTATCTCGCAACCTGCAATCAGCCGTGTTATCTCGGATCTCTCTGATTTGTTTGGATTTCCCTTGTTCGAACGTAAAGATGGACTACTCATTCCATCCCAAGAGACACGTTATATTTTGCCTGATATTAGCAGGGTCATCGAACTAATGGACCACATCCGTGGCACCACCCAAGACCTCACAGCAAGACGGGCTGGGCATCTTAGGGTCGCTTGCCTGCCTGGGTTCGCAACGAGCCATTTACCAAAAATTGTTGCAAGTTTTTTAGAAAATCGACCTGATGTCACCATAACAATTGAACCCGACCGGCCTGAACGTATTCTAGAATGGATCATTGGGGAACAATACGACTGCGGTATTACCGACGCTTTCGATGGGCACCCCACGATTGAAACAACGACGATGAATATTCGGACCGTATGCATCTTTCCTCTGGGCCATCGTTTTTCCCAGCTTGCTAAAATTTCGCCAAACCATCTCGACAACGAACGGCTTGTCCACACCCGTCGCGATAGCTATTTTTTCCAGGCGCTCAGCGAAACATTCCGCAAACATTCAGTAGCACCAAAGCAGATCGTCGAGACTCGGCAGTTTACCGGAGCGTGTGAGTTGGTCTCGTTAGGGGTCGGGGTGTCGATTGTCAGTGAACTTGACGCAAGAACATATACAGGTAGGTTGGATTTTCGCCCGTTCACGCCAAATATTCCCCACCAACTGTCTTTAGTGCGCCCAACACACCAAGCGCCGTCCATGATAACCCTCGATTTCATGGAAAAGTTCAAAGAAAGCCTGGAGAACCTCCAGGTCTAGAGATGACTTACACAAAGCATTTGCGCATCGGAATTTAACACGCCTGTAATTTCATTGTGCAGACCGGCCCTTCGCTTTTTCATTTGTAACGTGGTGTTTCTTCAGCGTCTTTCGAGGTGAGGTATGCTGTTGCGATCAGGTGGCCTTTGATGCGGCGCAGCACGTCTATGTGCAGATCGTTACTTTCGATGCTGTCTGCTTCGATCTCGGGCTCATTCAACTTGGCGTCGTGCAAGTTGCTTGACGAGATTGAAGTTCAGGCTGATATTTTCGTCAGATCTGTGATTTTGGCCATGCCTTCGATGGGAACATCAGTTTGATAGGATAGCTTTTTGCGGGTGTTGTCAGACAAACTTGAACACCCGTAAAAGGCACCTCAAGTCAATCATCATGCGGCACAGAAATTGAACCACTCTGTGAGAGCAGTTGTACGTTTTTGCTTGAAGGATTGCCTGCTTTCGAGATGTCTTTCATGGTTGAAGTGGTTAACGGCGCGCCAAAGGTAAAAGCGTTCTCCATTTATTTTCACAAAGACTTCATCCAGGTGCCATTGCCAGTTCGAGTGTTGCCCTGCCCTATTCTTACGGATTTCTCCCGCGAACTTTGACCCAAAACGTTCAACCCAAAACCGAACTGTTTCATGACAGATATCGATGCCACGTTCATGCAAGATGTCTTCCACCTGACGAAAACTCAATGGATAACGTATGCAATACATCACTGCCAATCGGATGATTTCAGGTGAAGTCTTGAAATATTTGAAGGGAGAACATGTTGTCATTTACCAAAAATGGGGATCGACCGCAAAACCGTCAAGTTTGTCTGACAATACCGTCTAATCGGTATCGGTCAACGTTAGGCAGGGATTTTCAAATTAGATAGAGCAAGCGACCACAGACGAACCTTATTAGCCGCAGACAAACCCAAAGCGCCTAAAATATAGGCGGTCACTTAAGCGCCCTTGCAAGGAACGCTTGTGTCTCTGGGCGTTGGGGCGCGTCGAACACTGCCTCAGGCGGGCCTTCTTCGATGATACGCCCGCTTTGAAGGAAACAGACCTTATCGGCGGCCTCACGTGCAAAACCCATCTCATGGGTGGCCAAAACCATTGTCATGCCCTGATTTTTCAGCATCAAAAGCACGTCCAACACTTCGCCCACCAACTGCGGGTCAAGCGCAGAGGTGATCTCGTCAAAAAGCATCACCTCGGGACGCATCGCCAATGCACGCACAATAGCCACACGTTGTTGTTGCCCACCTGAAAGCTGATCAGGGTAGTTGTCGATCCGGTCAGCAAGGCCGAATTTGGTGAACAGCTCTTCAACTTCGCTACGCAATTCGTCACTCGATTTCACATGCACACGGCGCGGCGCAAGCATCACATTTTCGAGCGCTGTCATATGCGGGAACAGATTAAAGCTCTGGAAAACCATCCCAATCCGCGCACGTACTTTTTGTGGGTTCAGACCGGGTTCGGCGATATCTTCACCGTCCAAATATATAGCACCATCCTCAACCGGCTCTAACAGGTTAATACAACGCAACAGCGTGGATTTTCCCGCACCCGATGCCCCGATAAGGCAAACCATCTGCCCTTGTTCGACATCCAGGTCTATGCCGTCACAAACCGTCACATCCCCAAAGCGCTTGATCACGCCGCGCAGTTCAAGTTTCGCCATTAGCTGCGCGCTTTCTGTTGCTTGGCCATCAGGTAGTCGGCATAGCGTGTCGCGGGAATTGTGACTATCAAAAAGATAATAGCAGCCCCCACATAAGGCGTGAAGTTTGCAGTAAGGGATTTGAAAACTCCCGCTTGGCGAAAGATCTCGACAGGGCCGATAAAGCTCAGCAATGACACGTCTTTTTGTAACGCAATCAGCATGTTCATCTGGGACGGCACCACATTGCGCACCGCTTGTGGTAAGACCACATCGCGCATGACTTGCCTCTCTGATAGGCCCAATGACAACGCAGCAGAGCGTTGGCTGTGATGCACGCTTTCGATGCCAGAGCGAAAGATTTCAGCCACATAGGCCGAATAGGTCAGGATCAGCGCCAGCGACCCCCAGATATAAGGCGAATTGTACGGACGCGGCAGGCCAAGACCCGGGATACCAAAGCCGATCAGATAGACCGTCAGGATGACAGGCACACCACGGAAAACATCGGTGAAAGCGGCGCCAAAGATCCGCAGCGGAAAGAACGCAGGGGATTTCGCATCGCGTGCGAGGGCAATCAAAAGCCCAAGAATGGCAATCGCAGGCGCACACAATGTGAAGATCATCACATTAACTTTGAAAGCCTCCAGCAGTTTTGGAAAGGTATCGGCCAGCACTCCGCCGTTGAAAAAGCTGCGTTGCACCTTTTCCCAACCCGGTGCCATTGGCACAAAGATCACAATCGCTGCGATGACCAAAGCGGTACTTATGCCCGCAATGATCAGCGACCGGCGGCGCTGTGCCGCTTCATAGCGTTGACGGCGGGTCATACCCGCCGCTTGGTTATCGCTCACTTTACTTGATCAGCGGAACACCAGTGGTGTCCTGTAGCCAAGTCGCCTCAATCGCGGCGAGCGTACCGTTCTCGGTGATCGCGGCAAGCGCTTCGTCAACGCAGGTCTTCAAGGATGAACCCTCTTCCATCAACATGCCAAACTGGTCAGGATTGTCTGTCATGTCTGGCGCGAACTGGCCCACAACCTTTGAGCCTTCGATCATCACCGCACTTAGGAACAGTGCTGTTGGCAAATCAAACAAAGCAGCGTCAATCTGGTTTGCGCTCATCGCGGCGTTAACATCTGCGTTGTCGCCATAGATCAACGGATCATCGGTGGGCTGGATCACGGTTTCGATCTTTGGCAAAGCCGTTGTCGATCCCATCACGCCCCATTTCAGATCACGCAGCGCGTCCAATGTTGCGGCCGTATCGACCGCGCCCGGTCCAACCAGAACTGCCATCGGTGCAGTGTAATAGGGTGTTGAAAAATCAACCATCTCGTCGCGCGCGGCAGTGATTGAATACTGCTGGATGTTCACATCAAAGCTTTTGGCCCCTGGTTGGATCGCCTCATCGAATGACGTGCGAACCCACGTGACGTCATCCGCCGCAAAACCCATTTCAGCCGCAACGGCATAGGCAACAGCTGCCTCAAACCCTTGCCCGCTTTCAGGTGCATCATCAATCACCCAAGGATAATAGGCAGGGTTGCCTGTCGCGATTGTCAGTGTCCCTTCGGTCAGGGTTTTGCCCGCCGCACAATGCCCACCCGCAAATGCGGTAGTGGACATTAAGGCAAGGGACATAGCGGAAAGTGATAGAATCCTGGACATGGGAGCAAACCTTTTGTTGAACAAGTTGCGTAAAACATAGAGCCGCCTGTATGGACTGTCCAGCGCGATTGGCCGCCAAGGTCCTGTCAGACAAATGCGAACCGGTCTCTGCAAGGACAGTGAGACTGCCCCTTATGCCACGCCCGTTGAAGGCGTTGTTCCACACCTCTCCAACCCAATCAAAATCCAGCGGCTAGCCCGTCTTTGCGTGGATCAGATCCTGACGCATACCCGCCCTCAGGCAAGCGGCAAATCAATTGCGCCCCGCCAAAGCCAAAGGCATTGTCTGGCGCTTCAAGCTCGATCTTGTGGCCCATCACTGCCAAAGCGTCCAAGCTCACGGCAGGCAGCGTATCCTCACAGGCGAGCACCAACCCCTCAACAAAGCGCCAGCGTGGAGCATCCACGGCCATCTGCGGATCTTGTCCCCACACTTGGGTCCGCAACACCATTTGAACATGGCCTTGCGCCTGCATTGGCCCGCCCATGACGCCAAAGCTCATCAATGGTCCGTCAGGGCCCATCAAAAATCCGGGAATAATCGTATGAAACGGGCGTTTGTTCGGCCCAACCAGATTTGGACTATCGGGATCGAGCGAAAACCCGGCACCGCGATTTTGCATTGAAATACCTGTTCCGGGAATAGCTACGCCAGACCCAAACCCTGCATAGTTTGATTGAATGAACGACACCATCATTCCAGACGCATCCGCAGCTGTCAGATAGACAGTGCCGCCGTTTTTAGGCGCACCAGCGTTGAAATCTTGCGCGCGGGTCTCGTCAATCAGGCTCGCGCGGCTGGCCAAATAGGTTTCATCCAGCAAAGCCTCAGATGTCACATCTGTCATATGCTCGCCATCTGCGACAAAGGTCTCTGCGTCCACAAGGGCCAGCTTCATCGCTTCAACTTGCAAATGGATTGCCAGAGGATTATCCGCGTCCAGCTCGCGAATGCGGGTATGCGAGAGAATTCCCAAAGCCATCAGCGCCGCGATCCCTTGGCCATTTGGCGGAATTTCGTGCAACTCCAGATCGTCGAATTTCTTCGAGATCGTACCGCACCAGTCAGCCTTGTGCGCAGCCATGTCTTCACGACTTAAGGCCGCTCCGTGCTCAGCTGCAAAATCGCAAATCACGTCGGCTAGCTCACCTTTATAGAACGCCTCGCCTTTGGTCTGTGCGATCAGTTGAAAGGTCTTTGCCAGCGGCACATTCACGAACCGTTCGCCTGCTTTGGGGGCCTCGCCATTTGGCAAAAACGTTTCTGCAAATCCTGGATAATGGACAAGGTCTGTCGCCGCGCGCCGCCATAATTCTGCGATAACAGGCGTGACAATAAATCCGTTTTGCGCATAGCCAATCGCTGGGCCAAATAAATCGGCAAACGGCAACTTTCCAAACCGACCTGACAAGGCCACCCATGCGGATACCGCACCTGGTACGGTCACGCTTTCCCAGCCGCGAAAGGGCATCTGATCATATGCGGCAAACCGTTCAGGGTTCCAGCCTGTGGGAGAGCGACCAGAGGCATTTAGGCCGTGCAATTGCTTGCCGTCCCAGAGGATCGCAAAGGCGTCAGATCCCATGCCATTGCCTGTTGGCTCCACCAGTGTCAGCGTAATCGCCGTGGCAATCGCGGCATCGACCGCGTTGCCACCTTTTGTGAGCATCGAAAG
>CAJJAR010000027.1 GCA_905182105.1 uncultured Paracoccaceae bacterium | reverse complement strand
TCAGTGAAATTTCAGTATTAAGTCGAGGCACATCGCAAACGGTACAGTTTCAGTCTGCACGAAAACCTACAGGTGTTTTGTAATTTGCAATGTCGATTTCCTCACTTATTTACCACTCAGCCGTTCGTAGTGACCGTGAGCAGTACAACAACACTTTCATTTCGATCGGAATGAATATGCTACAAGTTGCTACGTTTGTAGCTGTATTTTACTTTATGTTTATTATTATGGGCTTACGAGGCGCTGCCATTCGAGGCGACTTCCTCGTTTACATCATGTCCGGAATCTTTCTTTTCATGACGCACACCAAGACCATGCAGGGCGCGTTCGCTTCAGAAGGGCCATCAAGCCCCATGATGCAACATGCACCAATGAACACGGTTATATGAATTATGGCTGCAGCTTTCGGCGCTTTATATATTTAACTGTTGTCGTTGTTCATAATTTATAAGGCTACCAAGTGATTTTAACACAGGTTACAATTGACAATACCGCTTCAGCATTTGGAATGATCATTCTTGCTTGGGCTTCAGGAGCAGCGATAGGCTTAGCATTGCTGGCTTTAAAATCCTGGTTCCCCACGGTAGCTACCCTGATGTCTACGCTATATATGAGAGCAAACATGATCGCTTCCGGCAAAATGTTCGTGCAAACACACTGCCATATTTTATGTTAGCGATGTTTGACTGGAACCCATTATTTCACCTAATAGATCAAGAGCGTGGCTTTGCTTTTATCAACTACTTTCCTCGAAACAGCAATTAGGAGCACGCAGTCTATGTGACCATCACCCTAATTATGTTGGGTCTTATGGGTGAATTTTATAAACGTCGTCATGTCTCTGCTAGTTGGGAAGCGCACCGATAAATTAGCAGACACAATCGTAAATTCAGTTAAGTCGAATCTGACCTCAACTGCACACAGTTTCTTAGCACCCTAGTTTACCACCCTGAGAGTTAAATTAATCCGCCCACTCTTGGCAAGTAAGCTGGATGACCCAAAACGGATACGGTCGACGCCGTGATAGGCCAAGCGGGCCTCTCCACCCATCACAACCACATCCCCCGATTGGAGCCAAACAGAGTCTGTCTTACCACCACGCTCAGTACCACCAACGCGCAACAGTCCCTCGTCTCCCAATGACACCGACACAACTGGGAAATCGAAATTTGCCTCATCCCTGTCCTGATGGAGACCCATCTTGGCGTTTTGATCGTAGAAGTTGACAAGACAGCATTCGGGTTCGCGCTCGACGCCAGAAACTATCTTCCAAATATTAAGAACCTCAGCAGGAATCGCAGGCCAAGTCATGCCATTGGGGTGAACTCTGCGATATTCATAGCCCTGAGCATCAGAATACCATCCAAACATGCCAGCCGAGGTCATCTTAACGCTCATCGGCTTCCCATATGGTGTCATCGGTGAAAAAACAGGAGCAAATTTTGCAATCTTTCGCACGGCCTCAAGCAGCACGGTTTGTTCCTTGAGATCCAGAAATCCCTTGTGAATTTCGAACCCACGTAGCTTAAGAACCGACATATGTACCTCATTAGGCAAAGATTCACGCAAATACCTACACCACAATGGTTGCAGGGGGCATTTACCCTCCTTATATACCTCTCGAACCGCGCAGAGCGACCAGTTTTGCGTGACATCATTATCGGGGCAATGACGCCAAAAAGGGTCAACGCCTCGCCACATCGCCTTATGATATGAAAAGGGATCGAAAATATGGCCAAAGTAATTGGTATTGACCTCGGAACGACCAACTCCTGTATTGCTATTATGGACGGCAGTCAGCCTCGCGTTATCGAAAACGCTGAAGGCGCACGCACAACGCCCTCGATCGTAGCCTTCACCGATAACGAGCGTCTTGTAGGTCAGCCCGCAAAACGCCAAGCAGTAACAAACCCAGAAAACACAATTTTTGGTGTTAAGCGTCTTGTAGGTCGTCGCAATGACGACGCGCACTTGGCCAAAGATAAAAAGAACCTTCCGTTCAACGTCATCGATGGCGGCAACGGCGACGCATGGGTTGAAGCCAAAGGTGAAAAATATTCACCTTCCCAAATCTCTGCCTTCATTTTAGGCAAGATGAAAGAAACCGCCGAATCATATCTTGGCGAGGAAGTGACCCAAGCGGTTATTACCGTTCCTGCGTATTTTAACGATGCACAGCGTCAAGCAACTAAAGACGCCGGCAAAATTGCTGGCCTTGAAGTGCTTCGAATCATTAACGAACCAACAGCTGCTGCGCTGGCATACGGCTTGGACAAAAAAGAAACACAAACAATCGCTGTCTATGACCTTGGCGGCGGTACATTCGATGTAACCATCCTAGAAATTGACGATGGCTTGTTCGAAGTTAAATCCACAAACGGCGACACTTTCTTGGGCGGCGAAGACTTTGACATGCGCATCGTCAACTACCTTGCCGATGAGTTCAAAAAAGAACACTCCGTCGATCTGAAGCAAGACAAGATGGCGTTACAGCGTCTGAAAGAGGCTGCTGAAAAAGCGAAAATCGAATTGTCTTCTGCGAACCAAACAGAAATCAACCAACCGTTTATTTCTATGGGCTCCACTGGCCAGCCATTGCACATGGTAATGAAATTGACCCGTGCAAAACTGGAAAGCCTTGTTGGCGATCTGATCAAAGCATCCATGAAACCATGCGCCGCTGCGTTAAAAGACGCTGGCATCTCAGCATCTGAAATCGACGAAGTCGTGTTGGTTGGTGGTATGACACGTATGCCACGCGTTATCGAAGAAGTGACTAAGTTCTTCGGCAAAGAGCCACACAAAGGCGTTAACCCAGACGAAGTTGTTGCTATGGGTGCAGCAATTCAAGCCGGCGTCCTACAAGGCGACATAAAAGACGTCGTTCTTTTGGACGTGACACCATTGTCCTTGGGTATCGAAACTTTGGGAGGCGTGTTTACTCGTTTGATCGATCGCAACACAACGATCCCAACGAAGAAATCACAAATCTTCTCAACCGCTGAAGACAACCAAAACGCTGTTACAATTCGCTGTTTCCAAGGCGAACGTGAAATGGCTGCGGACAACAAGATGTTGGGTGCTTTCAACCTTGAAAACATCCCACCAGCTCCACGCGGTTTGCCACAAATCGAAGTGACCTTTGACATCGACGCCAACGGCATCGTGTCTGTGGGCGCTAAAGACAAAGGCACAGGCAAAGAGCAACAGATCACAATCCAAGCTTCTGGTGGTTTGTCAGACGCGGATATCGAACAAATGGTTCAGGATGCGGAAGACAATGCTGAGTCCGATAAAGAGCGCAAAGAGCTGATCGAAGCGAAGAACCAAGCTGAGAGCCTGGTTCACTCAACTGAGAAAGCAATGGAAGAGCACAAGGACAAAGTTGACCCTACTACTATCGAGGCGATTGAGCTGGCTATTGCTGCGCTGAACGACGATCTTGAAACAGACAACGCTGGCAAGATCAAATCAGGCATCCAGAACGTAACTGAAGCGGCCATGAAACTAGGCGAAGCGATCTACAAAGCTGCGGCTGCGGAAGAAAGCGGCGACGACATGTCTGAACCAGCTGGTGCAGATGAAGGCGCGGATGACGATATCCTAGATGCTGAATTCGAAGATTTGGACGACGACAAGCGCAAATAAGCGCCACTCTGAACAACGACAGGGCCGGTCTGATTTATGGACCGGCCTTTGATGTTCCAAAGGGGACTCTGATCCATGGCTAAACGTGATTATTATGATGTGCTTGGCATTGCCAAAGGCGCATCTGCGGACGAGATCAAAAAAGGCTATCGTAAGAAAGCCCGCGAACTGCATCCCGACCACAACTCCGGCAACCCAAAAGCCGAAGACCAATTTAAAGAAGCGAACGAAGCTTACGAAGTCCTGAAGGACGGCGATAAGAAGGCTGCATATGATCGTTATGGCCATGCCGCCTTTGAAGGCGGCACGGGCGGCGGTGGCGGACGTCAAGGTGGCGGTGGCCAAGGCGATTTTGGCAGCGCGTTCTCTGATGTATTCGATGACCTATTCGGCGACTTTAGGGGAGGCCAACGTGGTGGCGGCGGTCGCCGTGCAGCACGCGGTGCTGACTTGCGTTACAACTTGCGTATCTCACTCGAAGACGCATTTGCTGGCATGCAAAAGACCATCAATGTTCCAACTGCGCTCGCCTGTGACGGGTGCGAAGGTACGGGTGCTGAAGGTGGTGCTGAACCATCTACATGCCCAACATGTTCTGGCATGGGCAAAGTGCGTGCTCAGCAAGGGTTCTTTACTGTTGAACGCTCTTGCCCAACGTGCTCCGGCATGGGCCAGATTATTAACAACCCATGCAAGTCTTGTTCTGGCGCAGGCCGCGTCGAGAAAGACCGCTCACTTTCTGTAAATATCCCTGCTGGTGTCGAAACAGGTACACGTATTCGCCTATCAGGCGAAGGCGAAGCGGGCATGCGTGGCGGACCATCAGGTGATCTATACATCTTCATCGAAGTATCCGAACATAAACTGTTTGAGCGTGATGGCCTAAGCCTGTTTTGCCGCGTCCCTGTATCAATGAGCACCGCAGCCTTGGGTGGCAGCATCGAGGTGCCGACCATCGATGGTGGCCGTGGTCGCGTACAGATTCCTTCAGGCAGCCAAGCAGGCCGTCAGATGCGCCTTCGTGGCAAAGGTATGCCAGCAATCCGTGGCAACAGTTCCGGCGATATGTTCATCGAATTGGCTGTGGAAACACCTGTAAATCTGACAGCGCGTCAAAAAGAGATCCTAAAGGAATTCGACGAGCTATCCTCAGAGAACAATCCTGAAAGCAGCAGCTTCTTCTCTTCCGTCAAATCCTTCTGGGATGCGATGAAAAGTTAAGGTTTAGGGCGGGACTGTTCCCGTCCTAAACCATTATTTTTGCAACGGGTTAACCATCCGGTAATTACCTTTGCGAACCTTCGGGCATGACCGACGCAACCTCACCAACTCCGCCATAACGCTGCTCAGCAGCATCGCCGGCTTGCATGAAAAAACCGATTCCAACGGCACACACTAGTGTACCCACTGCGGTCACCATTTCTCTGGTTTCTACCATAATCCTGTACCTCTACCAGTTTCGGTTAGGGTCTTTGTAGAGAGGAAAAGCGTCAGTGGCTGGCCAAAGTTATGGCCAGCTCAGGAATTCATTATGTTAGAATAAAGACGCTGCTTTTAGCTCACACGTCCGTGACAGTGTTTAAACTTGTCACCTGAACCACAAGGACAATCGCCATTGCGGCTTGGGTTGCCCCAGGTTTCGCTGTCTTTTGGATCAAACCCAGCAGCAACTGCTTCAGCTGTTGGTTCTGGAAAATCGGGTTTAGCTGCCGTCTGAACCTGGGCCTGCTGCGCTGCAGCTTGTTCCACCATAGCACGCTGTTCTTCCTCAGTAATCGGACGAATTTGAGACAGCTTTTGTGTCACATCTTCACGCAAGCTATCAAGCATACTTTCGAACAATTGGAACGCTTCGTTCTTATATTCGTTCAATGGATCCCGCTGTGCATACCCGCGAAAACCAACAACAGAGCGAAGATGCTCTAACGTCAAAAGGTGTTCACGCCATTTGCCATCAATCGATTGAAGCAACAGTTGTTTTTCAATCAAGCGCATTGTTTCAGGACCAAATGCTTCTGCTTTTGCAGACATCTGTTCAT
>CAJJAR010000026.1 GCA_905182105.1 uncultured Paracoccaceae bacterium | reverse complement strand
CGAAGATGCTCTAACGTCAAAAGGTGTTCACGCCATTTGCCATCAATCGATTGAAGCAACAGTTGTTTTTCAATCAAGCGCATTGTTTCAGGACCAAATGCTTCTGCTTTTGCAGACATCTGTTCATAAGTTACAGCCAACAAACGTTCGCTGATCTGTTCGTCATCGACACCCTCTTCTGAACACCATTCCATCACAGGCGCATCAACGCCAAGGCGTTCAATCACGGCCGCATAAAGACCTTCGATGTTCCACTGATCTGCATAAGAATTGGGAGGCATAAATTCATATATCAAATCTTCAATCACTTCCGACCGCATATCTGTTGTGATCTCAGAAAGGTCAGTTGCCTCCATGATTTCGCGACGTTGACCAAACACAACCTTGCGCTGATCGTTCATCACGTCATCAAATTTCAACAACTGCTTACGAATGTCAAAGTTACGGCCTTCGACCTTGGCTTGGGCACGTTCCAGTGACTTGTTTACCCATGGGTGGACGATAGCTTCGCCTTCTTCCAATCCAAGCGTTGTAAGAACTTTTTCCAAACGGTCAGAACCGAAAATGCGCATCAGGTCGTCTTCAAGGCTAAGATAAAAAGAGGTGCGGCCCGGATCACCCTGACGGCCAGAACGACCACGCAATTGGTTATCGATTCGACGACTTTCGTGACGCTCAGATGCCATAACAAACAGGCCACCAGCCTCGATGACTTTCTTCTTCTCGTCCGCCTGCGCTTCTTCGACCTTGGTGCGGATCACTTCAGGATCAGCCTCAGGATCAGCTGTAAGTGCGGCTTGGACGATCAATTCGACGTTACCACCCAATTGAATATCTGTACCACGACCCGCCATGTTGGTCGCGATGGTCACAGCACCCAATTTACCAGCATCTGCAATGATCTGCGCTTCTTGCTCATGCAATCGAGCGTTCAAAACATTGTGCGTAATGCCCTGAGCAGTCAATGCTTGGCTAAACATCTCAGATTTATCGATAGAAGTTGTACCCACTAAAACTGGCTGGTTCTTGACGTTTGCTTCTTTGATCTCTTTGATCATCGCTTCGTATTTTTCACGCTGTGTGCGGTACACGCGATCGTCTTCATCAACACGTGCAATGCTTCGATTGGTTGGTACTTCAACCACACCCAAACCGTAGATTTCGGCAAATTCTTCTGCTTCAGTCGTCGCGGTACCTGTCATGCCAGAAAGCGTGTTGTACAGACGGAAGTAGTTTTGGAATGTCACAGATGCCAAGGTCACATTCTCGGGCTTGATGTCTACATTTTCCTTAGCTTCAATCGCTTGGTGCAGACCATCAGACAAACGACGGCCAGACATCATTCGACCTGTAAATTCGTCGATCAGTACGATTTCATCGTCACGTACGATGTAATCTTTATCGCGTTGGAACAACTTGTGCGCACGCAAACCTTGGTTGATGTGGTGAACCAAGCTAGTGCTTTCGGGATCATAAAGCGTCGCATCAGCTTCCAGCAAACCACGGGCGCGCAACTGTTCTTCAAGGAACTCGTTTCCATCATCAGTAAAGGTCACGTTGCGGGATTTTTCATCCAGTTCAAAGTGGTCGTCAGTTAACGATGGAATCACACCATCGATAGTAATGTACATTTCAGAGCGGTCATCTGAAGGACCAGAAATAATCAGCGGGGTGCGGGCTTCATCGATCAGAATGCTGTCGACTTCATCCACGATCGCGAAGTTGTGTTCTTTTTGGTAAATCTGGTTTAGCTCAGATTTCATATTATCGCGTAGGTAGTCAAAACCAAGTTCGTTGTTTGTCGCGTATGTAATGTCAGAATTATACGCAGCTTGCTTATCTTCATGGGTCGCATCGCTGACAGCTACGCCAGTTGTTAGGCCAAGCGCTGCGAATACTTTACTCATCCATTCAGCGTCACGTTTTGCAAGGTATTCGTTCACGGTGACTACGTGTACACCTTTACCGGTCAATCCGTTCAAATAAGCAGGGAACGTCGCAACAAGGGTTTTACCCTCGCCCGTCTTCATTTCTGAGATGTTGCCTTGGTGTAGGAATATCCCACCCAACAACTGCACATCAAAGGCGCGAAGGCCCAATGAGCGCTTAGCGGCTTCACGACAGTTGGCAAATGCCTCTGGCAGCAAATCATCCAAGCTTTCGCCATTGTTGGCGCGCTCCGCAAATTCGCGGGTCTTGGCGATCAATTCTTCATCACTCAGGACCTCGAACTCAGGCTCCAGCGCATTGATCTTTTCCACCAACGGACGGGCCGCTTTTACTTTGCGATCATTGGCAGATCCAAAGATCTTTTTCGTGAGTGTTCCGAAACCTAGCATTAAGTACTCCAGCCGTGGTGTGTTGTGTTTCGCAGCAAGCGCTTGCCCGACCCGCGTACAGTCCATAGATACAAGTTAGGTTAGTCCCAACCATGCCCATAGCGGATGTAAGGGGCACATCAAACAGTGTCAATGTTACGCCCAGTCGTGACCATAATCATAGGACTATACAATGCAAAAACGTCTCAACTTTGTAGCCGCACTGGGCCTTGCAGTAACTTTCGCCATGCCTGTGCAGGCTCAGGACGCAAACACGGTCGTTGCTACCGTGAATGGGAAATCCATCACCCTAGGTCACATGATCGTGGCACGCGCTATTTTGCCAGAGCAATATCAACAATTGCCAAACGACGTCCTCTTTGAAGGCATTCTAAAACAACTGGTCGAGCAAACACTGTTAGCCGATAACTTTGAAGGCACATTGTCAAAGCGCATTCCGATTTCTTTGGAAAACGAGCAGCGCTCTTTGATCGCTGGCGAAACGCTGGAAGCAGTGCTGTCCCAAGTACTAAGCGAAGACACAGTCAAAGCGGCTTATAATGCGCAGTACGCTGATGCGGAGCCTGCAAAAGAATACAACGCCTCTCACATTTTAGTTGAGACAGAAGAAGAGGCGTTGGCAATCCAAGCTGATGTCGATGGCGGAGCAGACTTTGCAGCAATCGCCAAAGAAAAGTCGACAGGTCCTTCAGGTTCAAACGGTGGCTCCCTTGGCTGGTTTGGCAAAGGCGCAATGGTTCCCAACTTTGAAGCTGCAGTTGTTGGTCTAGACGTTGGGGCTGTTTCAGCACCTGTTCAAACTCAGTTTGGCTGGCACGTTATAATCTTGAATGAAACGCGCAACACCAGCGCACCGGAACTTGATGCGGTTCGCGCTGAGATCGAAGGTACCCTTCGCGAAGAAGCCGTCACAACAAAAATTCAAGAACTGCGTGAAGCCGCAACAATTGATCAAAGCGGCGCAGAGGGCATCGACCCTTCCATCTTGTCTGACCTTAGCATTGTTGAATAATCTGAATGGGCAGTACTATGCAAAAATCCCCTCTCGCGCCTGCGTGTTTTCCTGAACTGCCTGTCGTAAACGGCGTAACCTTTGCAACGATTGCTGCAGGGGTTCGCTATTCAGGACGAACAGATGTGATGCTGGCAAGACTAATCACAGGCACTTCCATTGCAGGAGTGTTCACAAAATCAACCACTCGCGCGGCGCCTGTTCTGGATTGTCAGGCAAAGCTTGGTGGTGATTGCACGGCACCGGCTGCAATTCTTGTAAACTCCGGTAATGCCAATGCCTTCACTGGCAAGAACGGTCAAACGTCAGTCACAGCAATCTGTGATGCTGTGGCGGATGCCTGCAATGTCCCAGTGAATCGCGTCTTCACCTCTTCGACAGGTGTAATCGGTGAACCACTCGCTCATGATCGGATCATCGAGAACCTGCAGACCTTGAACAACACTCAAAGTGCTGACGCCGTAGAGGCTGCTGCCAACGCGATCATGACAACCGACACCTACGCAAAGGGCTCTGCACAAACTGTACAAATTGATGGTAGAATTGTGCAGATTGTCGGAATTGCCAAAGGTTCTGGCATGATCGCACCTGATATGGCAACGATGTTGGTCTACATCTTTACGGACGCTGTATTTGAGCAAACAGCGTTACAAAAGTTGGTGTCGGATACCTCAGATCGAACATTCAACTGCATCACGGTTGATAGCGACACATCGACATCAGATTCATTGTTGATGGCTGCCACTGGTGCATCAGGCGTGAATGCACAAGGCAACGCCAACTTTGCCGACGCGCTGCACAAATTGATGCTCGATCTGTCCCAACAAGTGGTTCGTGATGGCGAGGGCGCTACTAAGCTGGTTGAGATTGCCGTAACGGGTGCAGTCGATGATAGCGTTGCACGCATCCACGCGATGGCCATTGCAAATTCACCTTTGGTCAAGACAGCCATAGCCGGCGAAGACCCAAATTGGGGTCGGATCGTAATGGCAATTGGCAAATCAGGAGCGCCCGCAGATCGTGACCTTATCTCGATCTCATTCGGTGATGTGAATGTCGCATCACACGGTTGGGTGAACCCTGATTATGTTGAAGCAGAAGCAGCGGCACTAATGAAAAAGCAAGAGATCAAGATAGCTGTTGATCTGGGAATGGGCACAGGAACGGCAACGGTTTGGACCTGCGATTTGACCCACGGTTATATCGAGATCAACGCAGATTACCGTTCATGAAGGTCGTTCTAGTTTCAGCCGTAGCCCTCATCGACGTTGATGGACGTGTCTTGTTGGGTCAACGGCCCAAAGGTAAATCCATGGCTGGATTATGGGAGTTTCCAGGCGGTAAGGTTGAAGTGGACGAGACGCCTGAGGTCGCCCTGATCCGTGAGCTGGAAGAAGAGTTGGGAATTAACACCTGGGAAAGCTGCCTCGCACCGCTGACCTTTGCCAGCCACAGCTACGATGATTTCCATCTACTTATGCCCCTGTTTGCCTGCCGTAAGTGGGAAGGCACGCCAATGTCACGTGAAAACCAAGCGTTGAAATGGGTACGGCCTAATGAGTTACGCAACTACCCTATGCCAGCAGCCGATGTCCCATTGATCCCAATCTTGCGCGACTGGCTTTAAACAAACCACAAGACAACAAAAAGGGGAAGGCTGTTGCCTTCCCCTTTTCTATTTTCATGACACCAACTGACTTAGTCGAGTGTACGTGTAATTTCTTCACGTTCGAAGATCTCGATAACGTCGTCAGCGCGGATGTCTTCATAGCGTTCAAACGCCATGCCACATTCGTAACCAGACTTAACGTCAGCAACTTCGTCTTTGAAGCGCTTAAGGGTCTTAAGTGTACCTTCGTGGATAACCACGTTGTCACGTAGCAAGCGAACACCTGCTGAGCGACGAGCAACACCTTCAGTAACCATACAACCAGCAACTTTGCCGACGCCAGTAACCTTGAAAACCTCTTTAATGGTTGCATAACCAATGAAGTTCTCACGAATTTCCGCACTCAAAAGACCAGAAGCCGCCGCTTTAACGTCATCCACAAGGTCATATATGACCGAGTAGTAACGAATTTCGACGCCTTTTTGGTTGGCCGTGTTTCGAGCAGAAGCATTCGCACGAACATTAAAGCCAATAACCGGAGCGTTAGATGCTTCAGCCAAGCTGATGTCCGTTTCAGTAATCGCGCCAACACCTGAGTGTAGGATACGAACACGCACCTCATCGTTGCCAATTTTTTCCATCGCTTGCACGATCGCTTCAGCAGAACCCTGAACATCAGTTTTTACCAAGATTGGCAATTCGCTAACGCTCTCGTTCGCTTTGGCATTCGCCATCAACTGTTCCAGCGTCGTTGCTGCACCAGCTGTTGCACGTTTATCTTTAGCCGCTTTTTGGCGATATTCCGCAATCTCACGTGCTTGCGCATCGGTTTCAGTCACGTTCAAAACGTCACCAGCAGATGGCGTACCGTTCAGACCCAAGACCTCAACAGGCATAGATGGGCCAGCTTCCTTGATGCGTTCGCCTTTGTCGTTGATCAGCGCACGGACCTTACCGTACTTTTCACCGACAACAAAAATATCACCAGTACGCAACGTACCTGCTTGGATAAGAACCGTGGCAACTGGGCCGCGACCTACATCAAGCTTCGCTTCAATCACAGCGCCTTGGGCAGCGCGATCTGGATTGGCTTTCAGTTCCAATATCTCTGACTGCAACGCGATAGCTTCAAGAAGCTTATCAAGGCCCTGTCCCGTTTGAGCAGAAACTTCAACGTCCTGAACATCACCAGACATCGCTTCCACGATAACTTCGTGCTGTAGCAAATCGGTGCGCACTTTTTGCGGGTTAGCTTCGTGCTTGTCGATTTTGTTGATCGCAACAATCATCGGAACGTTTGCCGCTTTAGCGTGAGCAATCGCTTCGATTGTTTGTGGCATTACGGCGTCATCCGCCGCGACAACCAGAACAACAATGTCGGTAACCTGTGCACCACGAGAACGCATAGACGTAAACGCCGCGTGACCCGGTGTGTCGAGGAACGTCAACAATGTGCCGCCTTCAGTTTTGACCTGATAGGCACCAATGTGCTGCGTGATGCCACCGGCTTCGCCAGAAACAACTTTTGCACCGCGAAGTGCATCCAACAATGATGTCTTACCATGGTCAACGTGGCCCATGATCGTAACGATCGGTGCGCGTGATTTCAGGCTTGTTTCGTCGTCTTTAACCACATTGATCACGTCTTCGACGTCCGCGTCAGAAACGCGGTTCACTGTGTGGCCAAATTCTTCGATGATCAGCTCGGCTGTATCAGCGTCGATGGTTTCGTTTTGTGTAACCATCATGCCCATTGTCATAAGTGATTTCACAACGTCACCAACACGCTCAGTCATACGCGCAGCCAACTCAGAAACCACGATGGCCTCTGGCAGGTTAACAGTACGCAATACCTTTTCGCGCTCGACCGTGCCACCCATCGCTTTTTGACGCGCACGCTCTTGCTTGCGCTTCATGGAAGCCATGGAGCGATGGCGACCAGCGCCGCCAGTCAATGCTTGGTTCAGTGTTAGCTTACCTCCGCGGCGACCATCGTCGCGGGCTGTCTTTGGGCGTGCCTGAGCTTCACGCTCGTTTTTTCGCGGTGTAGCTGCTGGCAACGGGCCACCGCGATTTGGCGCAGCACGAGCAACAGCAGGCGCAGCAGATGTTTTCACAGCGGGTGCTGCAGCAGCCTGGGCCGCAGCCTCAGCTTCTTTCGCTTTGCGCACTTCTTCTTCAGCTTTCGCTTTCAAGCTTTCGACGCGTGCTTTTTCTTCTGCCTCTTTGGTATCGATCTCAGCACGACGACGCTCACGCTCTTCAGCGCGAGCTTTGTCTTCAGCTTCGCGTGCGGCTTGATCTTCGACTTCACGTGCCTTGGCAACTTGAACAGCTTTCAGGCGACGCTCCATCTGCGCATCAGTAATGCCTGCAGGGCGTTTAGAAGGAGAGCCCACACCAAGTGGTGCAGCTGCACCAGCTTTGTTTGCGGCCCCTGGCTTGGGAACCACAACGCGCTTGCGCTTTGTTTCAACGACCACGTTCTTAGTACGTCCGTGGCTGAAACTTTGTTTCACATTCCCTGGGCGTCCACCGCTCAGACCTAATGTCTTCTTACCGTCAGTATCGCTCATAAAGCTCGTCTATCCTTTCAGATCAACAGGGTCTTCGACCTTGTCATCTATACTTGCGCGTCGAACGCCCCGTAACCGTTGGGCTTCCTCTACAACACGTTTGGTCAGTCCACCAGAGGCGAGCGCCCCATGGATCACGATTTGACGACCAAACGCCAAACCTAATTCTTCCGACGTAAGCCAGCCAATGTAACTGCCATAGTGCGGTGTACTTAATTTCGACTTGCCTCGACCAGACCCATCGACGGCCTGAAACAAGACTTGTGCTTCTTCCGATTGAAGCCACGACTTGGTCTTTTCATACCCAGCCACAGCCGAACCGGCCTTGCGCGACATTGCGATCAAGTCGACCACTTTGCGTGCCAATTGTTTTTCGACCTCGTCTAACAAGTCTTCAGGTATAATAACCTGTTGTTTGGCTCCGCGTGAAAACAATTTTTTACTAACAGCCATTTCTAGCGTATCACGATCCGCCGCAACGTATACACCACGTCCCGGCAATTTATCCGAAATATCCGGGTAAATCACATCTTCAGGACCTACAACGAAGCGGATCAACCCAAACTTAGGTTGCACTTCACCCGTGACAATGCACTTACGATCTGGACCGTCTTCCCGGTCCTTTGTGACGCCACCGCGACCCATCAGGAAACTCCGAAGCCTACGATCAGGCCTCGGATCCCTCCGCGTCGGCTGCTTCGTCTTCTTCTGCTACTTCTTCTTCCAAATCTGCAATATCAACCCAACCTAATGAAACGCGAGCTGTCATAATCATCTTCTGAGCCTCTTCAAGCTCGATACCGAATGGTTCTAGAACACCGTCATCTTTGATGCGTTCGCCATTGTCTGTCGTCCAGCCACCGGCAAGCTCCCAGTCGGCACATGTTGCAAAGTCTTCCAATGTTTTCACATCATCTTTTGCCAAAGCTTCCAACATCTGCGCTGTCAGACCTTCAAAGTTGATTAAGCTGTCTTCGACGCCCAGCGCGCGTGCTGCATCAAGTGCCGCTTTGTTTTGCGCTTCCAGTACATCGCGGGCACGTGCCTGCAATTCGCCAGCAGTCGCTTCATCAACACCGTCGATGACCAACAACTCTTCTACCTCAACGTAAGCAACCTCTTCAAGGTTAGTGAACCCTTCAGCCACCAATAGTTGCGCAAAGAATTCGTCCAGATCCAAATTGTCCATAAACAATTTGGTGCGTGCTTCGAACTCTTTCTGGCGACGTGCGGATTCATCAGCTTCGGTCATGATGTCGATATCAAGACCAGTAAGCTGTGCTGCCAAACGTACGTTTTGACCACGACGACCAATTGCCAACGAAAGCTGCTCTTCTGGAACAACAACTTCAATCTTGCCTGCTTCTTCATCCAAAACAACTTTGGAAACTTCAGCTGGCTGCAATGCGTTCACAAGGAAAGTTGGTTGGTCTTCATTCCATGGGATGATGTCAATCTTCTCGCCCTGCAGTTCGTTAACAACTGCCTGAACGCGTGAACCACGCATACCAACACATGCACCAACTGGGTCGATAGAACCGTCATGTGAGATCACAGCAATTTTCGCGCGAGAGCCTGGATCACGTGCAACAGCTTTAATCTCGATGATGCCATCATAAATTTCTGGAACTTCCATCTTGAACAGCTCAGCCATGAATTCTGGCGCTGTACGAGATAAGAAGATTTGCGGGCCACGTTGTTCGCGACGCACGTCTTTGATGTAAACGCGGATACGGTCGTTCGGGCGATAAGATTCGCGGCCAATTTTCTCGTTGCGGCGCAAGATTGCTTCGCCAGCACCCACATCAACAATAACGTTGCCGTACTCTTCGCGCTTGACCAAACCGTTGACGATTGAGCCAACGCGATCCTTGAATTCTTCGAACTGCCGATCACGCTCAGCTTCGCGGATTTTTTGCAAGATGACCTGTTTCGCAGATTGCGCCGCGATACGGCCCATTTCTACAGGGGGTACTTCTTCGATCAATTGCTGACCAACTTCTGGATCGGCCATGTATTGCTTGGCTTGCTCAACAGTGAACTCGGCTTGGTAGTTCTCTAACTCTTCTTCAGCAACAACGGTGCGCACGCGCGTAAATGTGGCTTTGCCATTTTTACGGTCGATGGAAACACGGATGTCCATTTCTGTGCCGTACCGAGATTTAGCCGCGCGTGCGAGGGATTCTTCCATCGCTTCGATAACCAACCCAGGGTCGATCATCTTTTCACGTGCGACCGCTTCAGCGGTTTGCAACAGCTCTAGCTGGTTTGCAGAAGTAATAGCCATCAGTCTTCTCCCTCATCGGACGCTTCGGTCTCGATCTCATCAAACGTGTCTTCGTTTAGTGCGTTTTCGTTCAAAATACCCGCCGCTTTACGCTGGCGCAGCATTTCAGCAATTAGTTCATCGGTCAGCACCAATTTGGCATCGCTTAGCCAATCAAACTGCAAACCAATCGTGCCTTCTTCAACGTTGATCAAAACATCGCTGCCATCAATTCCTGCCAATTGCCCCTTAAAGCGGCGGCGGCCGTCGATCAACTCAGTCGTTTCAATTTTAGCCTCATATCCCTCAAAGTTTTCGAAATCTTTAAGACGGGTTAAAGGCCGATCAATTCCAGGGCTGGACACTTCCAGCGCATATTCATCAACAATCGGATCTTCTACATCTAAAGTTGCCCCAACAGCCGTCGAAATTTTGGCGCAGTCATCCACTTCGATCCCGCCCTCAGGCTTATCAGCCATGATTTGCAGGATAGTGTTCTTGCCAGACATCAGGCGCACACGCACCAATTCATAACCAAGATCTTCAATCACGGGAGTGATGATCTCAGCCATACGGCGGTCAATGGCAGCTTTGGCGATTAGGTCGTTGGTCATATTATCCATCTAACGATTAAGCACAAAAAAACGGGCGCGCGGCCCGTTGACTTATCCGGTGGAGCGTTGGGTTTGGACCCCAACACGCCGCTATTAATATCCACATACGCAGGTTAAACTGAGTCTACAACCCCTTTTCCGGGTTAGGCCATCCACCACCGCGTTGCCATGCGGGTATTGTCGAGCGGCCAAAACTGCCCAATCGCCTTTGGTTGTGCGATTGAATGCCGTGCAATCTGCTGAACATAACGAGGGCTGGGTAATAATTGAAATTCTATTGGATCAGAATACGGATCAAGGGCCGAAATATCTGCAACGTCTACCAAACCGGTTCGCAACGCCTCTGCGCGAACTTCATCTGCAGAAATTGAAACCAATTCGATCTCATCAAACCAGCCTGCTGACATATTTTTGCGATGTTTTGATACGCGTGTTCCAATGAATTGCTGACCCGCTTGGAATTTATAAACACGATATAAACCTGTACCAATGCCAACCGCCTGTCGTGATGCCTGCGCAGGCAAAACCGCAAACTCTGGATCAGCCAATAAATACGGGAAACTATGATTGGCTTCATTCAACGTTACTACAACTTGATCAGCCCGTCCAAAAACGACCCCCTGAACGTCTAGACGTGGATGCCGGCCAAACAGAGAAACCACATCATCAACATGCAACGCAATACCGTCATGAAACATCATTGACGGGTGGATCAGAAACGACCACGTTTTGCCGCCATCATTGGTTTCCCAAGATTGCGCAATATCGCCTCGCAAGGTTCCATCGCCTGCGATCTCAGTCAGGGTTTCAAAAATTGCGCCGCGTGCCGCCTGCATGAATGCACCATCAACTGTGCCCCAATGATCGCTGCGCGTTGCACCGGACAAAGCCGCGCGTAAACGACCGCCACGGCACGGTGCAGTTTGTGCGGATACACCCGTCGCCGCCAGCAATGCAGCTGCGGCACCAGATGTGAAAAGAACTCGGCGATCAATATGGTTCATGATGCTGCAATCCTATCCATAGCGTGCACCAACCCAGCCGTAATTCCGGGTTCCGAAAGCGTATGCCCCGCATAAGGAATCATATCTAAATCACAAGCTGGCCAAACTTTTGCAATGGTGTAAGCTGCTTGTGGTGGGCAAATCATATCATAGCGTCCCTGAACAATCACACCGGGAATATGTGCTATACGGTCCATATTTGCCAAAATTTCACCATCAGTTTCCAAGAAACCTGCATTAACGAAATAGTGATTTTCAAGGCGCGCAAACGCTCGCGCATATTCACCTGGGGATTCACCCACACTACCGTTTGAATTGATTGAGGCCAGCGCGTTCTCCCATGAGGACCACGCTTTTGCATATTTTAATTCAGTCTGCATATCCCCACAAAATAGACGTTTCGCATACGCAGCGATTAAATCGCCTTGTTCATCCACTGGAATCAAACCTGCAAATCGGTCCCAAACTTCCGGCCAGAATTTCCCAGCACCACCGCCATAGAACCAATCAAGCTCTGCTTGGGTCATCAGAAAAACACCACGAAGGACTAAATGCGTCGTGCGATCAGGATGAGATTGGGCATAAATCAACGAAAGTGTCGCACCCCAGCTGCCACCAAAAATAATCCAGGCATCAATGTCTAACGCATTTCTTATTGCTTCGATGTCATCGACCAAATGCCATGTGGTGTTGTTTTCGACTGAGGCGTGCGGGCGTGAGCGACCACAACCGCGCTGATCAAACAGAATGATGTGGTAAATGTCTGGGTCGAAATAACGACGCATAGTGGGGCTACATCCACCGCCCGGGCCACCATGCAACACCACAACTGGGACACCTTTTGGGTTCCCACATTGCTCAACATAGATGCTATGACCCTGCCCGACATCCATCATCTGCTGATCGAAAGGGTCGATCGGCGGGTACAGATATTGCACTGCACGCTTTTGGTCCGTGTGTTTGTCCATTACAGCCCTATATAATCCAAGAACGCCAAGAAAACAGATGGAGAGCAAAATGCAAGCGCCTCAAACGACAGTAGACCCATTAGAAGTCGCCAAATTTGAGGCGATGGCCACGGAATGGTGGGACCCCAACGGGAAATTCAAACCATTGCACATGCTAAATCCTTGCCGTCTTGATTATATCACAAGCCAAATTGCAGGTGAGTTTGATCGCGATCTATCAACATCTGAAGCCTTTAAGGGGCTGCGCATTCTAGATATCGGTTGTGGCGGCGGTTTACTATCTGAGCCGATGGCACGTCTTGGGGCAGAAATAATTGGCGTTGATGCGGCTGCAAGAAATATTCCTGTTGCGGCAGCACATGCTGCACAATCTGGGCTGAATATCGATTACCGCCACACAACCGCCGAAGCGATGGCCGCAGATGGCGAACGATTCGATGTCATTATGAACATGGAAGTTGTTGAGCACGTCGCCAATCCACTGACCTATCTGACAGCTTGCCAAAAATTGCTAAAGCCTGGCGGGTTGCACATTTGCTCAACGATCAACCGTAATCCAAAATCCTACATGTTTGCGATTATTGGGGCAGAGCATGTTATGCGCTGGCTTCCTAAAGGGACCCACGAGTGGAGCAAATTCATCACGCCAGATGAGCTGTTTGGATTGCTAGAAAAATCAGGCATGACCCCAGTGGATCGCCAAGGTTTTGTGTTCAATCCACTGACATGGGGATGGCGTTTATCTGACCGTGATCTGAGCGTGAACTACGTCACTGCCAGCACGAAAACAGTCTAAAGCTGCTTTCGCAATTCGCGCAGAATGGGCAGGGCGGCGCGCACGCCTTCCTCGCCCAGTTGTTCGATCACGTTATCAACAATCGGTGCAATTGCATTTAATGCCTCATCACGCGCTTGGCGCCCTGCGGGGCTTATCGCAACCATCTTGCGGCGCGCGTCGTCCCAATCTGGCCGAATGTGGATGTATCCTGCCCACTCCAGCTTACCCAAAGTATTGGTAATTGCACCGCGCGTAACGTTAAATGTTTCAGCCAACTGCGCAGGACTACGTTCACCCTCGTGCCAAGCCAGATGGTTCAGGATTGAAAAGTGTGAAATTTCCATCCCTTTAGGCAACACACTTGTGAGACGGTAACGAACTTTTTGATCCGCCGCTAAAATCTCACTGAAGAGTGAGATCGCGAGTGCATTTTTATCCGTGCTCATTTCTTAAGACTTTAACTAAGGGGCCAAGAACGGTCTAGCGTTCAATAATGACGGCACTTTTTGACGCGCTTTGGTTACATTAACCATTTCAATATCAAATGTATAAATGCCAGCATCGACACCTGCGTCAAGGATAACCTCGCCCCACGGATCAACAACAAGGGAATGCCCATAAGTTGACCGCACTTTGGACCCTATCGTTGGATGAGTACCCGTTTGCGCAGCAGCAATTACATAACATCCCGTTTCAATTGCACGCGCCCGCAACAAGCTGTGCCAATGAGCTGCACCAGTGACCGGTGAAAACGCGGATGGATATAGCAAAATTTGCGCACCCGCCTGCGCCAGCGCATTCGCAAGCAATGGGAAGCGCAGGTCATAGCAAATTGCCATTCCAACTTTTCCCAGCGCAGTATTTGCAACAACTGCCCTGTCACCAGGCCGGTAACCAGCAGATTCACGATAGGTTTCGGTTTCAGAAATCTGAACATCGAACATGTGGATTTTGTCGTATTGCCCAACAATCTGGCCCGATGGCTCGATCAAAAATGAACGGTTCGCAAAACGTCCGTCTGGATCATCGATCTTAACTGCCAAAGAGCCAATAGAAACTGAAATGTACAATTCACGTGCCAAACTGCACAGTTCTTTCAGTGTTTCATCATCGCCTTGATGGCGCAGCACATCATTCTGGCGCGCGCGGCTGGTCGAAACACAATTAGTTACTTCAGGCGTAAAAATAAATTCAGCACCTGTAGATGCTGCCTGCCGCACAGATTTAATAATGTACGACAGGTTTTCAGACGGATCGTCTGATGCATTCGTTTGTATAATTGCGGCGCGCATTATGCGGCCAACATGCCATCCAAATGACCAGCACGCTCCAGCGAAAACAACTCGTCACAGCCACCCACGTGGATATCCCCAATAAAGATCTGCGGAACAGTGCGGGCACCATCTGCACGTTTGATCATCGCAGGCTTTTCATCAGGATTAGATAAAACGTCTGTTTCTTCGAACTGAACGCCTTTTTGATTCAACAGGCTTTTGGCACGGTGGCAAAAGCCGCACAAAGGAGAGGTGTAGATTTCAACCTTTTTCATAGATCAGGTCCTTCTGTAATTTTCGCTACGCCCTGATTTAGGCATCTTTTGCGGCACGCGCCAGTGTTAGCACAGATACGTGATCTGCCCCGCTAGCATAGCACGCCGCTGTTGCTGCAGATAAGGTTGCACCTGTCGTCATAACATCATCAACCAATAGCACAGGCCGCCCAATCATACGTCGCCTTCTATAAGGATGTACCTTAATCACCCCCTGTAGGTACAAGAACCGCTCATCACGCCCCATACCTCCCAATGGTCGTGTTCGTTTTAATCGTTGAAGCGCATCAG
>CAJJAR010000025.1 GCA_905182105.1 uncultured Paracoccaceae bacterium | reverse complement strand
AGTCACCAAAATATTTAGTGATCGCAGCTGTCAGTGTAGTCTTACCGTGGTCAACGTGGCCAATTGTGCCAATGTTAACGTGCGGTTTATTGCGTTCGAACTTTTCCTTAGCCATGAGAGGCCTCCTTTGGTTGAGGGATCGTTGTTGACCCACGTAATTTACGCGCCAACTATTGCCATTTCACATATAAATCAAGCACCAGTTATAAGAACTGCGGCGTATCGCCCAAAGGCGTTGCAATTTAGGTTGCCTTACGTCCCCTATTCACCTGCAAACCAGCCTTGTTCAGTCTTCTGATTGCTCAAATAACGTTCAATCGCTTTGGACGTATTTTGGCTTAAGTTCTTCAGCTGCTCTTCTGCTGTCTTGGTATATCCAGAGCCAAGAAGAGGCCCTTGATCAAGTGATTCAAGCACGGTGATCTGATGCGGTTTCTTGTTCATCTTCGCTTTCGCAGCATTGTCCCAAACAGTCACGTTGATGATCATGATCGATTTGGGTGCCAGCACGATCGGGACCCCCGGTGCCGCAAGAACATAGCCCTCAACGCTCACACCAAAGTGGTACAGCTTTTCGCCATCGTAGCGATCAAACCGTTCAGCGATCGCAGTTTGCAAAGCAGTTGTCAGCTCTTCTTTGCTCGCATTGCGGCTTAGCGGACCTTTTTGAACTTTAGGTGCTACAACAATATTGTGGCCCAGTCTGAAATCACCCAGTGGCGCGGGCGCCTCTTGCAAATCTGCGACTCCGTTACAGGCCGCAACGCTCAACATCAATAAACCGCCAAAAATTATACGGAGCATATCAATCCTCCCCAAAGGTTTCGCACTGCGATACAGTAGCAAGCCCATGCACGCAATTGGCGACAAAGATTGCCATCCGCCCTGCGGCACATATATCATCCTTATAATCGTGGAGTATGAGTATGCCAGACACCACCCACCCAGCCGCAAATCCCGTATCCGTGCCATTGGTTAATGAACCATGGGGGATCTTCAAAAGCCTAAGTGTTGCACGCAAAAACCTGCTGCGTATCTTGCCACAGATTGCGACCAAACAGGCGATGGTATCAGGCAAAACAGGCAAGCGTTGGCACATGGTTATGGACCCTGGTGCGATACGCGAAATCTTGCTTGATCGGGTGAATGACTACCCAAAATCTGACGTCACCAAAAACCTGCTGAAACCCGCCATTGGGGAATCACTGTTCGTGGCCGAAGGTGCGCATTGGCGCTGGCAACGCCGCGCCGCCGCCCCGGTGTTTACCCACCGCAACATGATGAACCTTGCCCCTATCATGACCTCTGCCGCGGAACGGGCAGCCAAGCGCATTGCAGACGCAGGCCCACGCGGCATCGATATGCTAGACGAAATGGTCACCACCACATTTGACGTCATCGCGGATGTGACATTTTCAGGCGGCGATACGTTTGATCGTGACGGCGTGCACAATGCCATTGATGACTACATCTCTGAGGCAGGAAAAATTTCACTGTTCGATATCCTAGGGGCACCAGATTGGATGCCGCGCCCCGGGCGGATCCGGTCTGGCAAGGCCATGAAAGAGATGAAGGCAATGGCGGATAAGGCGATCGTTGATCGCGCCACACGCGGGCATGAGGGCGTGCCCGACCTGTTAGATTTGCTGCTGGCGGGCGTTGATCCTGAAACAAAACGCAAAATGAACACAGCCGAACTGCGTGACAACCTGCTTACCTTTATCGTAGCGGGGCATGAAACAACGGCCCTCACATTGGCATGGTCAATGTATCTAATGGCCTTTGACCAAGACGTCCAAATACGTGCGCGCCAAGAGGCTCAAGATGTATTGCAAGGGCGCGCCGCCACAGGTGACGATGTCGCCAACCTGCCCTTCATCCGCCAGATCATCGACGAAGCACTGCGGCTCTATCCACCTGCGGGGATCATTTCGCGCACGGCGCAGAAAAGCGACACGCTATGTGATCGTGAAATCTTAGTGGGCGATACAGTTATTGTGCCAATCTATGCGCTGCACCGAAACGAACTGTTGTGGGATGACCCTGACAGCTTTCGCCCAGAGCGTTTTGAAGATCGCAAAGCCGTGCCTCGCTACGCCTACCTGCCCTTTGGGGACGGACCACGCATTTGCATCGGCGCATCCTTCGCATTGCAAGAAGCAGTGATCATTCTAGCAACACTTCTGTCCAAGTTCAAATTCACTCCCATCAAGGGACGCGAACCAGAACCCGTTATGATTTTGACACTGCGGCCAGAAGGCGGAGTTTGGTTAACGGCGGAACCTGTTTAGGAGCAGAGAATAACCCATGTGCGGATGCGGAAATTTTTGCTAAATTTCAGTGTAAGCGAAACCCAATGTCGGCTTCTAGCCCAGAGTTATGTCAAGAACGCCTAAAGAAAAGACTACCGCCCGCTTCAAATTTCATTTCCCAAGTTTGTCCGCTCGCCGCAAATACGTCTTTGAAGCCCTGAATGTTTGAGCGTTCGTCAACTATGAGAACCCAACCTCCATAGGGTACTACCTCTATGACGCGGGCGAGTACGTCATGTCGTTCCTTTTCTGGCAACATGTGCAGGGTTCGGTCGATGAGGAGGACATCAAACTGCCCCTCAGGATCGAATGTTGAAATATCGGCTACAACACCCTCAATAGCCAATTTTTCCTTGTTAGCAGCTATAATTAAGTCGTTAATTCCGTTTGGCGAAAGATCGACGCCAACTACGCTGTGCCCCTGACGTGCAATGAAAAATGCATCTCGACCCTGTCCGCACCCAACATCCAAAACCCGTAGAGCCTCAGATGTGTTTCGTTTGAATAATTCGACAAGCACTTGAGTGGGTGCACCCAACGCCTGCGAAGTTGCTCCATAAAGTTTGTCATAATCATAAACCATTTGGAGTACTTACAAGCGCATCCACCTAATGGCTTAGTGAAATTTTCTTTAATGGTAGAAATGTCCGCGGTGCTGACACTCAATCACAAATCGCCTTCAGCGCGCCCCACTCATCATCATCCAGCACCGGCAACGTCGTCCCCTGCCCTTTGGCAAACTCTGTAGCCAAGTCAGCACGTTCTTGGGTGTCTGGGTGGCTGGACAGATAGATTGGCAAATCTGGCATCTCATCCTCTAGCCCGTCCAGGCTGCCAAAGAAGTCAGCCATGCCAACTGTGCTAACGTTCGCAGCCTCCAGCATGTTGTGTGCAAATGTATCGGCTTCAGCTTCGGCTTCACGGGTGTAGGATGCGTTCAATGTATATTCAGCGATAACGACAGCGGCTGTTCCCCCTGCAAAATCACCAAATACCATAGACAATAGACCGGCAGAGCCAGCGGCCCGTAACGCCCCGCGCGTTGCATCGCGCGATTCCACGTGGCCGATCTCATGCGCTAAGACGGCGGCCACTTCATCGGGGCTTATGGCTTGTTCTATCAAACCCTCGGCAAAAACGATCTGCCCACCCGGAGCTGCGAATGCGTTGACCATATCATGGCGCATGACCAATACATTCAATTCATAGTCCGTTGGTAGTGCCTCTGTCAGGCGCGCAACCATCTTGGCCAATGCCGCGTCACCCTCTGGAGTTGAGCACACCAATTCGCCAGCGGTACTGCCACCAAAGAACCGTTCCATTTGCCGTACAACAGCTTTGCCATAGGCAACTTCACGTTTGATCGGAATGATATAGGCCAAGGTGTTGGCCATTGCCGGCAAGACAACAAAGATCATCATTACAATCGCCCCAACGGCCATGCCGATCCGCGTTACAATTTTACGTGCAGACCCTTCGGGTAAATCCCGTTTGCTCAAATCAGGGCATAGCATTTGGATATCTGCGATCAGCTGCAGATCATCGACAGTAAGACGCGCCTCTTCGATCAAGGCGCTGTCGATCGCTGTGTCGGCACGCAGGGACAGAACAATCTGATCCGTGCGCGCCTGATCTGCCAAAGCACGTAAGTCCTTTAGCGGCCAGCGTAGCAATCCATTCGGCAACTCAGGATGCGAAAGCCGCAAGAACTCGCTGTGTTCAAGCGATGCATCCACGTCCATACGTCGGCCCGTTGCACCGACGAAATACCAACACGATACCGACGTCATAACGACACCTCATTCAGCATCAAATTGCACCGCCAATATCAAGCGCATCGGCAAAGCCGTCTGCATCTGCACCGGCGTCTGCACTGCGCTGCTGGATCGCATCAAGATGCTCTGCGCCAGACAATACGATGTTATCAACTACATGCGCGATGATCGGCTGGATGATCCAGATAAACGACAATGCGCTCAGCAAAAGAAGGAAGCCGATATAGGCCACAAAGCCAATAATGCCCAATACACCGCCAACAACACCCATCAAATCCGACGAATTCTGAAAGTTCACTGAGTTAAGTAAAACCGCACCGACGCCCGCAAAGACAAGACCAATAACCGCAGCAACAAGTGCAATCAGCAGCGTTCCCTTGATAGCCGACCCTACAACTTTATCAGTTTGCACATCACTATAAAAACCGATTTGACCGTTCAGAAGTTTGTTTTCAGTCAGGTAGTTAAGCGCGAAGATGCGGTAATAGACACTGCCAAAAATCAGCCAGATGTAGCCAACGATACCGAGGAGAAAGGCCAACCGAAAAGCTTCAAGTGTTGCCGCAACTACGCTAGCACCGATGAGAATCAAAATACCCAGTCCAATATGCTTCAATCCTGGATACAGGCTTTGCCAGCGACCATTTTGCACGAATTGCGCATCTCCAAACCATGTGCAATCCGCCATATATTTCTCTAAATAGAACGTCTGCCTTGGGACCATTAGCCCAAGAGTGATGATGGTCAAAAAGCTGTGCGCAATAGAACGCCATACAAAGCCCCAAGCCGCGCTGTCCATACCAAAACGGATACCACGCCAGCGCGTACGGGCCATTTTATATCGACGCGCGCGATATTTTGCAAATAATATCAATGGTATAACTGCAAAAAATGAGATGTAGATCGAAGCGATTTGGGCGATTTTTCCTGCCGTTGTTGTTGCATCAGCCATTAAGCTTAGGCCGAAAAACAGCAAGATCATTTGAACAATCCCCAAGTAAATCGCCAGAACAACAATTGCAACTAAGAAGCCCAAAAACTTCTCCAAGCCGGTCCCTGTATACTCAAAGCTATCTTGACCCGCAGCAGTGCCCGACCAAAGGTACTTGCGGATGCGGGTTTTTGCCCAGAACCGATAAATGCCTAACGTAATCAAGGTGAGAAAGCTGGTTTTCATCACCAGCCAGAAAAGTGTTTTTTTGTCGCCGTGATATCTGCCAATCAATTGTTCGCTCATAATACGTCCCTCTTGCGCACGATTAATACACGCGCGTCATTTAAAGATGAGAGTAGGTTACCGTCAGTTAAATCGATTATCCCGCGGAAATCCGCGTGGTGCCATGCGACCAGCGCTTGCGCGTTTTCCCTGCCACTCAGTCAGCTCAGTTTCGGTGCGCGTACGGCCCGCAGGATCAAGCCAACTTAGACCAGCCTCAAGCGTAAAGGTCGTGGCATCAGACAATCCACCATCTTTATATTTTTGCAACCGAACCCCTTTACCACGGCCCATTTCTGGCAATTCGTCCAGTGGGAACACCAGTACTTTGCGGTTCTCACCAACAACAGCGACACTATCACCATAGGTAGGTTTGCAAATCAACGCCTTGGTATCACCGCGCACGTTTAGAACCTGCTTACCACTGCGCGTTTGGGCAACAACATCATCTTCTGGAACAATAAATCCATCACCAGCCGTTGAGGCAACCAACAGTTTGCGGCCCGGTTTGTGGATCATGATATTAAGAATTTCAGCTTCATTCGGCAGATCAACCATCAAACGTAGTGGTTCACCCATTCCGCGCCCACCCGGCAAGGTTGAGGCGCTCAGCGTATAGAAGCGACCATTCGCACCAAAGACCAACAAGCGGTCTGTGGTTTCGGCGTGGAAGATAAATCGTGGGCCGTCGCCATCTTTGAATTTCAATTCGCGGTTCAAGTCGATGTGACCCGTCATAGCACGAATCCAGCCCATTTGACTGCACACAACGGTAATGGGCTCACGGTCAATCATCGCTTCAAGCGGCACATCGGCCACTTCGCCAGCTTCAGCAAATGTCGTCAAGCGTTGGCCACGTGCCACGCCGTCAATGATCCAGCCTTTGCCAAACTGCTTTTTCGTTTCTTTCAGCTGATCGGTAATTTTGGTCCACTGGATGTCTTCGCTGTCTAGCAAATCCTCAAGCCCAGCGCGCTCTTCCATCAAGGCAGATTGCTCACGCAGCAGCTCGATTTCTTCCAAACGGCGCAGGCTGCGCAAACGCATATTGAGAATGGCATCAGCCTGAACTTCAGACAATTCACCACCACTTGGCGCAGGCGAAATATAGTCTTTTTCGTCCATTGCGCGTTTGTGATCTTTAGACCAATCTTCGCGTATCAATGCTGCTTTGGGGTCTTCGTCATAACGGATGATATCAATGACACGGTCCAGATTCAGGAACGCAACTATAAAGCCTTCCAACACTTCAAGACGGTGATCGATCTTTTCCATCCGGTGGGTGGAACGACGGATCAAAACCTCACGGCGGTGATCAAGGAACGCGCGTAGCACTTCCTTCATCGAGCAGACCTTTGGCGTCAGACCATCGATCAAGACGTTCATGTTAAGTGAGAACCGCACTTCAAGATCAGAACTGCGGTACATCATGCCCATCAACACTTCGGGGTCGACGTTCTTAGATCGTGGTTCAAGTACAAGGCGGATATCGTCGGCAGACTCATCGCGTACATCCGCTAGAATTGGAATCTTTTTCAGCTGGATTAGTTCCGCGATCTTCTCGATCAATTTTGATTTTTGAACCTGATACGGAATTTCTGTAATGACGATCTGCCACTGACCACGCCCAAGATCTTCGATCTCGTAACGACACCGCAGACGGAAGCCGCCCTTACCTGTACGGTATGCTGTCGCGATGCTTTCAGGGCTTTCGACAATAATGCCGCCTGTTGGGAAATCAGGCCCCGGAACGTAATTCAACAGCGTATCGTCGCGTACATCAGGCGCTTTGATCATGTGCAAACATGCATCGCAGAGTTCTGAAATATTGTGGGGGGGGATGTTTGTTGCCATCCCGACAGCGATGCCGCTGGAACCATTGGCCAATAGATTTGGGAACTGCGCTGGCAAAACGACGGGCTCAGTCAGTGTACCGTCATAGTTTTCCCGAAAATCAACAGCGTTTTCGTTCAAGCCTTCCAGCATTGCCTCAGCAACAGCCGTCATGCGCGCCTCAGTATAACGTGCAGCCGCGGGGTTATCCCCGTCAATGTTACCAAAGTTGCCTTGGCCGTCTACCAGTGGAAAGCGCACGTTGAAATCTTGGGCCAAGCGGGCCATCGCGTCATAAATCGCGGCATCGCCATGTGGGTGATAGTTGCCCATCACGTCGCCTGAAATCTTAGCCGATTTACGGAAACCACCGTTTGACGCTAACTTCAGCTCGCGCATCGCATAAAGAATACGGCGGTGAACTGGCTTTAGACCATCACGTGCATCGGGCAAGGCACGGTGCATAATCGTAGATAAAGCATAGGTTAAATACCTGTCACCCAGCGCACGGCGCAGAGGTTCGCTTATGTTCATGTTGGGTGTGTCATCAATATCAGCCATATATGCTGTGTACCTATGCATTTTGCAGGGAACAAGCCGCCAATCTTATGCAACTGAATCTTCTTAGCCAATGTCGTTGCATCAAGGACACGTGCTGCGCCAATACGCGGCTTTCCCCCCTACTGCGCGCTCCCTCTTCAGCTATGTGGTGCCGAAATCGAGTCGGCACTAAAAAGGCAGCATGTGATGGGGGTCACGAAATGGGTAAGTTCATCGTAATAGCATTCGCCTTTTAGCTTTGGCTTTTCACCAGCTAAGTGGTGGTGCCGATTTTGACAGCAACGCATCGCGCTCTAGCCGCGTTGAGGCAGGACCTATCAAACAAGGCCTACCTAAAGTAACAGATTTCGTTGTGACTGAAGAAACCCCAGAGATCGTTGCGGAAGAGACAGTAACCAATTTGGTTTCAGATGAAAAAATTGACTCTACCTTTTCTGATGTTTTGATTAAAGTCGACATCAAAGTCGCACAGGCCTCTCTGATTATTGAGGTTGAAGACGAAAACAAAAGTTCAATTATTTTATCCAGCCTCATTGAACAACCTGAGGCCATAGGCGCGCTGTCGTCTACGCAAGGTTCTGACGTCTTGGAAGTTCGGACAGTTAAAAGCAACAGCGTAAATATCCGAGGTGGGCCCAGAACTGACTATGACGTTGTAGGTCGCTTGACCCACGGCGCAGAAGTCGAAGTTCTAATTGACGATGGTAACGGCTGGGTCGAAATGCGATCGATGGACGGCGATACATTTGGCTGGATGGCTAATTTTTCACTTAGCAACAAGTGAGCACCCAAGAGCGGCTGGATTGTTCCTCCTAACTTGAATAAGCAAAGACATATGACAAAGCGTACAATTTTAATAACCGGCTGCTCATCAGGAATTGGGCTCGCCGCCGCTATGAAATTACGCGAGGAAGGCTGGCGGGTCTTCGCGTCATGCAAACAACAAGTTGATTGCGACAGCCTCCACACCTTGGGGTTTGACGCCCCTCATATCGATTACACCGATACCAATAGTATTCACCAAGGTTTGAACGAAGTTCTTGAAGCTACAGGGGGCACACTTGATGCCCTATTCAACAACGGTGCCCACGCTATTCCTGGTGCCGTCGAAGACATGCCAACAGATGCATTACGTTCCATCTTTGAAGCCAATTTCTTTGGGTGGCATGAGCTAACCCGTTCACTGCTACCAGTCATGCGAGCCCAAGGGTATGGGCGTATTGTTCAATGTTCATCTGTCTTGGGATTGGTCACAGTGCCCTGGCGGGGTGCCTATAACGCCAGTAAATTTGCCCTCGAAGGGTTAACCGATACATTGCGGATCGAAATGCGCGATACAAACATCAAAATCGTTTTGATCGAACCCGGCCCCATCACTACTAAATTCCGTGAAAATGCGATCCCACACTTTGAACGCTGGATAAATTGGAAAGATGCCGCACGCGCTTCTCAATATAAGACCAAGTTGCTCAGTCGTCTTTATACTTCAAACGGCCCTGATCCGTTCGAGCTGCCGCCAGACGCTGTTGTCGAAAAATTAATCCACGCACTGGAATCCAAACGTCCTCGTGCGCGATATTTTGTCACGACCCCCACTTATGTGATGGCAGCCTTGCGCCGATTGCTGCCAACATGGGCCTTGGATTGGGTGCTGTCGCGCGTCTGAAGGAAAAAGTCTTCGCTTTTGGCACAGCCACAGCTACGTCAAAACATGAATAAAACGAATTGGAGAGCGCCATGCTGAGTGGAACGATGTTTTACGTACTAATAATTGCTGTGCTGGCGGTCATTGTTGCCCTTATGTTTGGCCTTAGTGGCTTGGCACGTGGCAAAGGTTGGGCACATAGCAATTCAAACAAACTGATGCGTGGGCGGATCATCCTACAGGCTGTTGCCGTAGTTTTGATCCTGATTTTTGCCTACCTAAAACGCAACGGAGGGTAACCCCATGGTCGTTCTAAATAAGATTTATACAAAAACTGGCGATGCTGGCGAAACAGCTTTGGGTAATGGCGCACGTGTTGCGAAACACTCAATGCGCGTTACGGCTTATGGCACGTCTGATGAATTAAACTGTTTTGTAGGCGTTGCCCGCCTGACCGCAGAAGGTGCTGTTGATGAGGCCCTTAGCCGCATTCAAAATGACTTGTTCGATCTGGGCGCAGACATGTGCAACCCAAACATGGAAAACGATACTGAGGCTGAATACCCACCGCTTCGCGTCGCAGATGCACAGGTGAAACGCCTTGAGGTCGAAATCGACGCCATGACCAACGTTCTAGAGCCACTGCGCAGCTTCATATTGCCAGGCGGTTCCGAATTGGCAGCACAATTGCACGTTTGCCGTACCGTTGCGCGCCGCGCTGAACGCCTTTCTGTTGAGTTGGCAACCATGGAGTCTGTTAACCCAGCCGCCGTGAAATACCTAAATCGTCTTAGCGACTGGTTCTTTGTTGCAGCGCGCATTGCCAATAATGGCGGCAAGGATGACGTGCTATGGGTTCCGGGTGCAAACCGCTAGTTTTAAGGAAACTCCAAAAAATACACTCGACGCGGCGTCCGATAGCGCAAACATGACGATTTTGCACTGTTGTGGATGCCGATGCTTCGCTAAGAAATACTCAAAGTGTTGAACTTATCCAAAAGGGATGAGTCGTATTAAAGGAGAGAGACGCTCATGAAGGTGCTTGTACCTGTCAAACGCGTGATCGATTATAACGTGAAGGTTCGTGTAAAGGCGGACGGTTCCGGTGTTGATCTTGCCAACGTCAAAATGTCGATGAACCCGTTTGACGAGATTTCAGTCGAACAGGCAATCCGCCTCAAAGAAGCAGGTCAAGCGGACGAAGTGATCGCTGTATCTGTTGGTGTCAAACAATCCCAAGAAACGTTACGCACTGCGCTGGCGATGGGTGCTGATCGCGCAATCTTGGTCGTCGCGACTGACGACGTGCACCAAGATATCGAACCATTGGCCGTTGCTAAAATCCTGAAAGCGATCGTAGACGAAGAGCAGCCAGGTTTGGTCCTGTGTGGCAAACAGGCAATCGACAACGACATGAACGCAACCGGCCAAATGCTTTCAGCATTGATGGGTTGGTCGCAGGCGACATTCGCATCCGAAGTCGAAATCTCTGGCGACAAAGCCAAAGTCACGCGCGAAGTTGACGGTGGCCTACAGACTATCGAAGTCAGCATGCCCACTGTTGTGACGGTTGACCTACGTTTGAACGAGCCGCGTTACGCGTCTTTGCCAAATATCATGAAGGCTAAAAAGAAGCCTATGGATGAGAAAACACCAGCAGATTACGGCGTAAACGTGTCTCCGCGTTTGGAAGTTACTGGCACGACCGAACCAGCAACACGTGCGGCAGGTATCAAGGTTGCGTCAGTCGATGAGCTGATCGCGAAACTTAAAGAAGTGGGGACTGTATAATGGCTGTACTTCTTTTAGCTGAAGTTACTGACGGCGAACTGGCTATGGATGCAACAGCAAAGGCTGTAACCGCGGCTGGCGTATTGGGCGACGTAACTATTTTGTGCACTGGTTCAACATGTTCCGCAGCAGCGGCCGAAGCGGCGACTATCACTGGTGTCGCTAAAGTTCTTTGCGCTGAAGACGCAATTTACGGCAAGCGTTTGGCTGAGCCAGTTGCAGATTTGTTGATTTCACTTTCTGGTGATTACGAACACATTGTTGCACCCGCGACGACTGATGCGAAAAACATAATGCCACGTGTTGCAGCCTTATTGGACGTAATGGTGATTTCTGATGCAACTGCGGTTGTTGATGCGAACACCTTTGAGCGCCCAATCTATGCAGGCAACGCGATCCAGACAGTTAAATCTTTGGATGCGAAAAAGGTCATTACCTTCCGTGGTGCAACTTTTGACGCAGCCCCAGTTGGCGGTTCTGCTGCAATTGAAAACATTGCTGCAGCTGCTGACCCAGGCCTATCTTCATGGGTTGAAGACAAGGTAGCGACATCTGATCGTCCAGAACTAACATCTGCGGGTGTTGTTGTTTCTGGTGGTCGTGGCGTTGGATCTGAAGAAGACTTTGCTCTGATCGAGAAACTAGCTGACAAACTGGGTGCTGCTGTCGGCGCATCCCGCGCGGCAGTAGACTCAGGTTATGCACCAAATGATTGGCAAGTTGGTCAAACAGGCAAGGTAGTCGCACCTGAGCTGTATGTTGCGGTTGGTATCTCCGGCGCGATCCAGCACTTGGCTGGCATGAAAGACTCAAAAGTGATCGTAGCAATCAACAAAGACGAAGAAGCGCCAATCTTCCAAGTCGCAGACTACGGATTGGTCGCCGATTTGTTCGACGCCGTTCCAGAGTTGCTAGAAAAACTGTAACGTTCTTCTTTATTGATTTGAAAGGCCCGCAAAATTGCGGGCCTTTTTCATTTGATCAACCTCTTTAGACTTTCCAATAATTCCACAGCAACTTCCTGATGTGCAGCAGGCCCCAATAACTACTGGGCAACAGGTGCCTCCATCGGACTGAAAACCATTCCCTCTGTGCCAAGGGCACAAGATGACGGCAATGCAGTCACCTCAACCAAATCGGTCACCATTGGAGGCAGCTCTTCAATCATCCGCCGCGTCACAAACCATGGGTCTTTTTCGCCCTCAGGTGCGGACACATCATCCGGCCAGAAAACCAAATAAATCAAAGGGTACTTGTTTCAAAACAGGCCCTGACAAACCGTAATTGGTACTTTCGGCCCTAAGCTGACTTTCACCGGCATCAGGAACGCTGCTGTGCGGGTCCCCTAAAGCGTACATAGGTTGGTGGTATTCCGATAAATCAAGGTACGACCATGCAATAGCATATAGGTCGTGCCACCAATGGGGCACTCCGCCCAACAACTCCATTAATCTCAATCGACATTTTTAAGAATTTTGCAAATTTCTTGCATGCAATCCCGCGCAGTAAGTCTTTCGGGTTTGTGTTGGAACATCGTTTCCAAGACAAACTCCAAGTGAGCAAGAGCATATGTGCGGTCGGCTCTGCATGTTTTGTGCCACATCGCAACCAGTGGCCCTAAATAATGAAAGCCATAGTGGTTGCGGCGTTCTGTACCTGTTCGGGCGATGTGATGGCCTTGAACGCAGAAACCAAGTTTGAATGGATGCGTCGGTTCATCGCCATTTGAAGGCGACTCAAAGATGCATTGTGTTGTGCCTCTACGCAGCGAGATACCCAAGCTCGGATCAATTCCGGAAATGGGTTGGCAATGAACTTTCCGTACGTTTCGGCCCACCCATAAACACCAAATATGGGTCTTTTAAAGGTCGTCTAGGCCCACGGAAAAGCAACTTAGATGTACCATATCGGCACGGCAGATAATCGAGGGCCCCCGCCCCCAGTGCATCATAGGTCATGCGAAACCACTCCTCTTTTCACCCACTAAAAGGTATCGCAGCCAAGCCCTTAAATTCAGATAATATTTTAGGTATATATGTTCACACCTTGCTCTTGGGCCAACCACGGCCCTATGGTGATGGAACGCAGTTAAGGGGCCAAAATGGACATTCAAAAAATTGGAATCATTGGTGCAGGCCAAATGGGCAACGGCATTGCACATGTCATGTCACTCGCTGGTTATGATGTTTTGCTGAACGATGTGAATGAGGATGCGCTTGCGCAGGCGATGGCTCACATCGACAAAAATATGGAACGCCAAGTTAGTCGTGACAAAATCAGTGCTGAAGATAAGGCCGCGGCTATTGGTCGTATCATAACGACCAGCGCATTGCCTGACCTTGGGGAAACAGATTTGGTTATCGAGGCTGCGACTGAAAAGGAAGTTATAAAGCAGGCTATCTTTGACAGTCTCCTGCCACACCTTCAGCCGCACACCATTTTGACGTCTAACACGTCGTCCATCTCTATCACTCGCTTAGCAAGCCGCACGGACCGCCCAGAAAAGTTCATGGGTTTTCACTTTATGAATCCTGTTCCTGTCATGCAGTTGGTGGAACTGATCCGTGGAATCGCAACGGATGTGGAAACATTTGATGCCTGCAAAAAAGTTGTTGATCGGTTGGGGAAAACGGCAGCGTCAGCCGAAGATTTCCCCGCGTTTATCGTAAACCGCATCCTGATGCCAATGATCAACGAGGCCGTCTACACGTTGTACGAGGGTGTAGGGAACGTGGAGTCCATCGACAGTTCAATGCGCTTGGGTGCCAATCACCCAATGGGACCGCTAGAACTGGCTGACTTTATTGGCTTGGACACATGCCTTGCGATCATGAACGTGTTGCATGACGGGCTAGCGGATACAAAATACCGCCCTTGCCCGTTGCTCACAAAATATGTTGAAGCTGGTTGGCTGGGTCGCAAAACCCAACGCGGGTTTTATGACTATCGCGGCGAAACTCCCGTCCCGACAAGATAGCCCTTAGTCTTTTAGGCTAAGCGTATGGCTGCGAAGCCACGCCATAAAACCACGTGGGTCACCTTTCCATGCTGCAATGTCTTCATCAGCGATTGGGTGGCCTACAATGGGTCCTTGTGGCTTGTTCAACGAATGAACAATTTCATGAAGCAGCAAACCTTGGCGCAAAATTGGGGATATTTTATTCGCTATTTGGTATGAGCGACTATTTTGACCAAGGAAGTGTATTGGCACAACTTTAGCGCCAGATCGACGGATCAAAGCAGCGGTAAACACATTCCACTCTTCTTCAATCGCTGGACCAAAGAACGTCTCAGAAGCGGCGACTGAACCTGATGGAAACAAGGCAACTAAGCCACCATTTTTCAGATGTCGCATCGCTTCAGCACGCATTGCTACGCCTTTTTGCAGTGCATCAGGATCGTGCGCGAAAGGCACCGCAATCATATAGCTGCCCGCCACCTCATCAATTGCAGTCAATAAGGAACGGGTCAAAATTCGATAATCAGGACGCACACGGCCAATCAAATCGGCAAAGATCATGCCGTCGACCATCCCATGAGGGTGGTTGGCAACAACGATTACAGGGCCTGATTTAGGAATACGGTCTAATTGCGATTGAAGCGTCGTAAGTTCAATACCCATCACATCCAAAGCGGCACGCCAAAAGGCTTGGCCGCTTGGCGTTTCTTTTTGTTCAAATTTGCGGATGAGACGCAACACCTTGAGCTTGCCAGTAAACGCCTCAATAATGCGGATCAACGTTGCCTTAAACGGATCCCCAAAAGTAGAGGCATACGATAGGCTGCGCCGATCATATTGCCTAAGGTTTGCCGGCTTCGGCTGCACATCAGCAGTAATATCTTGTGCATCTTTTACCAAAGCAATTGATCCCGTTCTTTTTGTGCCCTCAGGCGTCTTCACCGAATTTATCAGCGACTAGAGCAGCGAGTGCGTCAGCCAACAGCTGGGCATCTACGCCTGTAGTTTCAATTTTAATAATACTTCCATTTGACGCTGCCAACATCAAAAGCCCCATTATGCTGTCGCCTGATGCCGACATGCCATCCTTTGACACCTCTGCTTGGGCATCAAACGCCTCAACCACCTCAACCATCTTAGCGGAGGCACGCGCATGGAGGCCTTTTACGTTTACTATAGTTAACGACAACTTGGTCATTTTGTTCTCTCTAGATTTCTTGGCTGACGTTTTGGCTGTCAATATATTTCCGCCCAGCATCCAATGCCGCACTAACAGCATCGGGCAATGGTTTTGCACGTGATTTAGCCAACTTGATCAGCATCGGTAAATTCGCACCATAAAGAATGCGACGTCCTTTGGGCTGACAGGCCAACAAACTTAGGTTGGACGGCGATCCCCCAAACAGGTCTGTAACGACGACAACGCCATTCCCTTGGTCTACGCCATTCGCCGCTTCACATATCTCAGTCTGCTTCTCTGTCCGGTCGTGGCTTTTTTCAATTGAGATTGCCCGAATGCCCGTTTGCAATCCAACAACATGCTCAATTGCAGCAAGATATTCTCTTGCTAAACCGCCATGCGCTACAATCACAATGCCAATCACTTAACAGCCTCATCTTTTCTGCGACGGTCCAATTCTCTATGTCTCAAAGAGATTTGCCAACCTTCGGATGTTAAAACTTGGGCAAGGCATTCTGCCATTGCTACTGACCTGTGTTGCCCACCTGTGCACCCAAATGCAATGGAGAGATGAGATTTACCCTCATCTAAATAGGCCGGTAACAACCATAACACGAGGTTTTCTACTTTTTCACAGAAGGTCCCAAACCGTGGGTCCTGCGCAATATAGTCAGCGACGTCTTGGTCTTTACCTGTATGCGCCCGAAGGCTAGGCTCCCAATAGGGGTTATTTAAAAACCTACAATCAAAAACCATATCGACACTACGCGGTAGGCTGCGCTTGTAGGAGAACGATTGAACTGACACCGAGAGACGATGGTCACTCTCTTTTGCAAACCAACTTTCGACTTCAGATCTCAGTTCGTGCACATTCAGATCACTGGTATCGATCAAAACATCAGCCATTTCTCGAATGGGCCCAAGAATTTCCAATTCACTGACAATACCAGCTGCGGGCCTATCCCCCTTTGCTAAAGGGTGACGGCGCCGCGTTTCAGAGAACCGGCGCAACAAAACGTCTGTTGCACAATCCAAGAACAATAGTTCCGTTGAGAAACCCGGTTTTTGGGCCAATTGCCCAAGCGCCTCTAAAACTGCCGCAACTGAAAAATCACGGGTTCGCGGGTCAATACCGAGAGCCATTGGTTTGCCACCACTGGGTTCTTCAAGTAGCGCAGGGATTAGCCGAAGCGGCAAATTATCGATCGCTTCAAATCCAACATCTTCGAGAACCTTAATCGCATTGGAGCGTCCCGCCCCGGAAGGGCCTGTGACCAGAACAACGCGTCGTGGAATAGGATCAACCTGTGTCATACGCCACTCTGCATCCCATACCTGAGATAGTGCAATAGCATCGATGAAAAAGAAGGGCTTTGCACCTTATAGAGGCAAGGAATTGATTGACCAAGAATGAATACCGATCGAGGTGACGGTGACCTGTGTTTTTCCACTCGATCCAGATCGACGACTGCTGAAACCAGTTCATTTGGAATGCTAGGTGCAGACAGAATACCGATCCCCCTTGCCTCAATCATTCCCCTAATAGATGCTGGTGCCTGGGCATGAAGTTCTACGCCATCCATGTACAAACGCGTTCTGTCATCAGAAACTAACATTGCGCCAAGCGCAATTAACTCAAACGTTAAGGACGATTTCCCAGCACCAGATGCACCTAGGATAAGCAAACCTTTGCCATCTACTGAAACGCAATTTGCATGGATGGTTTTTGCGGTCTCAGTCAGCATTGGAAGATGCCATCAGACGGGTAAACCTACGACGAACCGCGCACCCAATGGTTCAGATGTTATATCAGCCTCGGTTGAGCGAATATTTTCAGCCCAGATAACACCACCATGGGCCTCAACAATTTGCATTGAAATAGCCAAGCCAAGGCCAGAGTTGTTGCCGAAGTGCTCGTCTGGACGTTGTGAATAGAAGCGTTTGAAAATTTTCGAAAGCGCTTGGTCTGGAATGCCTGGACCTGTATCTTCGACTACAATCAAAATTCTATTTTCACGCTTCCGTGCCCAGATACGGATTGCGTCACCATCTTCACAGAACGAAATTGCATTTGTGATTAGATTTACGAAAACCTGCGCTAATCGTGCTTCCAAGCCATGAACCTCAAGAGGATTTGGCGGTAAATCTGTAATAAAATCAATGCCTTTTGACCGCGCATCTTCGCCAAGATATTGGCCAAGGTTTTCCAGCATAATCAGAAGGTTGAATGACTCTTCTTCCTCCTTGACCAGCTCGCTATCCAAACGAGAAACATTGGAAATATCGCTGACCAAACGGTCAAGGCGACGCACATCGTGTTCGATGACGTCAAGCAGCTTGTCACGTTGGTCGTCGCGTTTGATGACACGGAGTGTACCAACCGCCGAACGCAACGAGGCCAGAGGGTTCTTAATTTCATGTGCAACATCGGCAGCAAACTGCTCGTTGCCATCGATGCGGTTATAAAGCGTCGAAATCATGCCACGAAGTGCACCGCTTAATCGGCCCAACTCATCCTGCCGTGCTGTTAAATCAGGGATACGAATACGCCCAGGATTTACCTTAAGGGAGTTTTTGTCACGACCCAGCTCTGCGGCAGCGGCCAAATCAGACAGCGGGTTTGCGATAGTCGCAGCCAGTGCCAAGTTAAGCCCAATTGAAACCAGTGTTGCGATGATAAACATCTGCAACATATTTTCATTTTCACTACGAACCAGTGTATCGATCTCGCCAGCCGCACTGATAACAGCCACGACACCGACACTTTCAGTGCCTTGCTTAATTGGTGTGATAACACCAAACCAAGACAAGCCATCTGCATCCAATGCATTTTGCAGCTGTGTGCCTTGCACTAAACTAGCAGAAACCAAAGACTTCAATTGCTCCTCAACAGACAGAAGTTCATCAGTGCTGTTTGCTGCGAACGGCGATGAAATAATAGACCAGAGCCAATTCAAACCGTCAGTCAGAACAGTTGAAGATGGCGCAATATCTTCACTCGCGCCCATGACATCGATTGTTCCGGAAGTGTTCGCGATCAATGTTTCTGATGGATCAAAAACAAAAACTTCAGTCCCATTGCGAAGATTGAGGCCATCTAAAGTAGCGTCGATATCGACGCCGTCGCCAGTTGCCAAATTAACGGGAACACCCGTTGGCAACTGTACTTCAATAATATCTGCAATCAATTCTGCTTCGCTCACCAATGCCGCGGCGCGCTGTCCAGCTAGACTGTCACGAGATGAGTTTAGGTAGGAAATGCCTGCAATCAGAAGGCAAAGCGCAACCAAATTGATCGTAACAATTTTCCGAGTGATTGGCCAAGCACGTAAGAAAAACAGCCCACGCCGTTCACGGCGTGCGCGCATTTCGGAAGGTGATGTGGCACCTGGGGCGACCCAATCGTCTCCCAAAACCACATCACCGTCTCGCGATGGTACAGGTGCCATATCCCGCATGATGCTCCTTTCGGCCAGCGCCAACAGGTTAACTTAGTCTTCGTTGTATCGATAACCGATACCATAAAGCGTCTCAATAGCTGAGAACTCATCATCAGCCGTCCGCATTTTTTTGCGCAAACGCTTGATATGGCTATCGATGGTACGGTCATCAACATAAACTGGATCAACATAGGCAACATCCACCAGTTCATCACGCGATTTCACGAAACCAGGACGCTGAGCTAAAGCTTGCAGAAGCAAGAACTCTGTGACGGTCAAAGAGACTTCGTTGCCCTTCCACGAAACTGCGTGGCGTAATGGATCCATACGCAACTCACCGCGCTCCATAACTTTGGTTTCTTCACTGTCAGCTACAATTTCGCCCGCTTGAGCAACTTGGCGACGCAGCACTGCACGAATGCGCTCAACCAACAAGCGTTGAGAAAACGGCTTCTTAACGTAGTCATCAGCCCCCATGCGGAGACCCAGAACTTCGTCAATTTCATCATCTTTAGAAGTAAGAAAAATTACTGGCATTTTCGTTTTTTGACGAATGCGCTGAAGTAAATCCATTCCATCCATGCGAGGCATCTTGATGTCCAAGACTGCCATGTCCGGCAATTTTTTGTTGAACGCATCAAGTGCGGCTTGTCCATCGTTATATGTCTCTACTTCGAAACCTTCGGCCTCGAGAGTCATTGAAACAGACGTCAGGATATTCCTATCGTCGTCAACCAATGCAATCTTGCTCATTGCCAGTATCCTTGTACTAAAACTACTGCCACATTAATTTTTTTATTCTTTTCGCAACAATTGGCAGATTGCACCAGCGAATCAATCCAAAATTGCAAATCGTGCCTAAATCTCGCCACATTTGGCAATGAAAATAGTAGTAATGGCTAAATTGCTGCACTTTCGCGTCACCCGTGTATTTGCAAGGTCAGTCTGGCAAAAAAGAATTCGATGATGGCGCTAACGGTTGCGCTAACGGAACATAACTGACCTGTTCATGTATGAAAACAGCATGTTAAGACCAAAGAAGGTGTAGTGTAGACGGCTGTGTCTGCATTACTTGGTTCAGCCGCGAAAGCGGAAGCAGGAGAGACATGATGACTTTTGGACGTGTAAACCCGCAATTCCAAGTTGAAGACCAAGGAATTACAGACTTGGGCAATGTCTATTATAATCTAGCGGAACCTGCTTTGGTCGAAGCAGCTGTTAAGCGCGGCGAAGGTCAACTCGGCAAAGGTGGCGCATTTCTGGTAACAACCGGCAAGTTCACTGGCAGATCACCAAAAGATAAGCACGTTGTTAAAACCCCGTCAGTAGAAGACACAATTTGGTGGGAAAATAATGTTGCGATGTCACCCGAAGGGTTTGACGCGCTTCACGCTGACATGCTCGAACACATGAAGGGCCGTGACTATTGGGTCCAAGATCTTATCGGTGGCTCTGACCCTGCATACGCCATCAATGTCCGCATGATCACCGAACTTGCGTGGCACGGGCTATTTATTCGCCACATGCTGCGTCGCCCTGATCACGATGCGCTGGATCACTTCTTGGCCGACTTTACAGTTATCAACTGTCCAAGCTTCCAGGCAGAACCAGCCAAGCATAATTGCCGGTCAGAAACAATCATCGCGATGAACTTTGATAAAAAGCTAATCCTCATTGGTGGAACAGAATACGCTGGCGAGAACAAAAAGTCCGTCTTCACCTTGCTCAACTACCTACTCCCAGACAAAGGCGTCATGCCGATGCACTGCTCTGCCAACCACGCAACTGGGAACCCTGTAGATACAGCTGTGTTCTTTGGTCTCTCAGGCACCGGTAAAACAACATTGTCCGCTGATCCAGCGCGTACACTGATTGGGGATGATGAGCATGGTTGGTCTGATCGCGGCACATTTAACTTTGAGGGTGGGTGTTATGCTAAAACCATCAACCTGAGTGCCGAGGCAGAACCTGAAATTTTCGCTACAACTGAAAAATTCGGAACCGTAATTGAAAACATGGTCTTTGATAACGCGACCAAAGAACTAGATTTCGAAAATGACAGCCTGACCGCCAACATGCGTTGTGCGTACCCCTTGCACTATATCTCTAACGCAAGCGATGACGCGCAAGGTGGACACCCAAAGAACATCATCATGCTAACCTGCGATGCTTTTGGGGTTTTGCCTCCCATAGCGCGACTGACACCTGCACAAGCTATGTACCACTTCCTATCAGGCTTCACGTCGAAAGTCGCAGGTACAGAGCGTGGTGTCACAGAACCAGAGCCAACTTTCTCAACCTGTTTTGGCGCACCGTTCATGCCTAGACGCCCAGAGGTGTACGGGAACCTATTACGCCAGAAGATCGCAGAACACGGGGCAACCTGCTGGTTGGTCAATACTGGCTGGACTGGCGGCGCATATGGAACGGGTTCCAGAATGCCAATCCGTGCAACACGTGCTTTGTTGACAAGTGCGCTGGATGGGTCACTAGCATCTGCAGAATACCGAAAAGATCCAAATTTTGGTTTTGACGTTCCCGTTGAAGTCAGTGGAGTTGCAGATATTTTACTAGATCCGCGCCGGACTTGGGATGATGCAGCAGCTTATGATGTTCAGGCAAAGAAGTTGGTCGACATGTTCGCTAACAACTTTGTTCAATACCAACCTCATATTGATGATGACATCAAAACTGCCGCAATCGGGTAAGCGCTCCAGTAAAAGAGGCCCAAAAGGGCCGCGGTTTTCACTGCGGCCCTTTTGAGAGGATTAAGCCGCCTTAGCAGCTGGCAGCAAGACCAAATCAGAAACTGGCATCTCGAGCAGATACCGGGCCTCTTCATTGCTAAGGTAACTCAAAAAGCTCTCCATCGGCACGTCTGAACCTTTGCTGTAGCACCGCAATGCTCCCGGCTCTTTGTACATATATCTCATACGCTCACCAAAGCCTTTGAATGCGACAGTGCGCGCCATGAACCAAAATATTGTCTGGGTTCCAGCGTTGCATCGCTGTCAACAATCCATAGCGGACTAATACCGTCGACAATCCGTTAATACGAAATAGGCCAAGCTTATCGCTCATCCAGACTTCGCTATAATAAATCACGCGGCCAGTAATGTTGCGGGCACCAGGGCTCGCGCAAAACCGAGAGCGATCAAGATCGATATCTGGAATGGCAGGAGGAAACTCACGGAAGCAATTGAACATGTAGCCACCAAGGTTTTCATGTTTCAAATCTAAAAGGCGTGCTGCTTGAGTATGCATCAAGTCGCCATCAAGATCGCGGTCCGTCAACCAAAATGCGTTTTCCACGTTGAGGTTCTGGATGTCTGGATCGAAAGGAGAACCAAGCCCTTGCTTTGGACAGTCGCGCAACAGAATTTCGCGGTACTCATCAAAATCAGTCCCGATTCGAACACTAAGTCCCCCATCTGTCAAAATCTGCTGACTGTTGACTGCTGGCTATAAAAAGCGCCAAATCATTTTGTGTCTGGATCGTCATAATGGTGACCACACAAGAAAAGCTTAAAAGTGACGTTACCAAGAATTTAAATTTAAATCCTTTTTTTTACTATCTTTTGATCAAAATCTATCGAAATATCTTCAGATGGGGCGATAAATTGACTTGGATCCAACCCAAATATCTTAATTTCATCCGTCGGCTCAACCAAAGCGAACAGCGCGGAGCTCCCATCAGGGAATCGCCCACCCAACATTAGGCGCCGATAATTCACCGCTTCAAGCTCACCAACGCCACCCCGGGGCACCATGGTGTAGACATGGTCGACACGTGCATTTTGCGTTGTTTGAACCTCATGAAAAGATTGATTTAACATACGGGCAAAATCTTCACCACCAGGCATTTGGCCAATTGGATTTCCCACGCTACTCCGCGCTTTTTCACGGCCTAACCAATTTACATAAACAGATTTTTCCCCGAATTCGACGCAAATCCATCCTGCAGCAGTGTGGCGATAAACAATCAAAAATGGCCGCACATGACTCATTTCCTCTGCCTCGATATTACCACCGCCCAAAGCCCAAGAGCGAAATGTCTCACGCATCAAAGGTGATTTTTGAAGCCAGATACTTTGCAAAGAATGCTGTTGTTGATGAAAAAACCACCCATTTGGCTCTTCATGCTTTAAATATTGAAGCCCATTTATATCCAAAGACTGACCACGTAACCAAGCATGGCCTCGCGCTAAGATTTCATTCGCCTCTGGTAACGCGTGGATACCTGCTTCAGTTAATTCATATCGACGATCCACAACCCTAAAGAGAACAACCCCTTTAATCTCCTCTAAGTTGTCGATGTGTCGGCGAACAGTCTGGCGTGTACTGCCAAGTTCTGTGACTGCATGCGACAGGTTCAAGCGCCTGGCAAGCGTTGAGAATGATCTAATCATCTCGAACAAAAGGGGATTAGTTATTTCTTTCAAGGGCACCCAATTTTTCGGCGTTGCTGATCTTCAATATAGCAGAACAACCTAACCACACAATTCAATGGTACACAAATCATACATCATTGCAACATCTATGGTTGAAAAATGTTGAAATCTATTTAATTGCCCAAATTTTAACTTTCTAGCATTACGGTAATCATTCAACTGGAGATGAACCCAATGCCCCATGCAGTAGATATTCACGTAGGTCGCAAACTAAAGCAGGCACGCACCCTGCGTCGTTATTCACAGACTGACGTGGCCCGTCGCTTAAAGCTTTCGTTTCAACAAATTCAAAAGTATGAAATTGGCTCAAACCGCATCGCGGCGAGCCGTCTATTCGAACTCTCAAAAGTCCTTGATGTATCACCGTCATACTTTTTTGAAGGTTTGGCGGAAGAAACTGCAACCCCTGCAGACAACGCAATGGACATCCTGAGCGCAGTTGCATCGATCAAAGATGAACAGCTAAAGTCACGTATCATCAAATTTATTCAAGACGTCGCAGGCACAACAGCTGCTAGTACAGCTTAAAATAAGAACATCGTAGCGCGGCGCACTAGGTTAAGACCTGCAATCAGCAGAACAACCAGCGTCGCGCGGCGGAACATCACTTGGTCAATTCGATCGAACACGCGCCCACCCAACCACAGCCCCAAAAGTGCTGGTGGTACCATTGCTAGGCTAAACGGCAACGTTTCTGAGCGCAAAACGCCCGATCCTAGATGCGCAAAAGTTAGAGCAACAGCTCCTAACCCATAGATCACACCCTGTATCCGCATGTGATCGTTCTTGTTGGTGCCAAGCGCAGCCAAATAAACGACTGTAGGTGGCCCCCAAATACCTGACAAACCACCCATGAAACCAGCGAAAGCGCCAACTCCGGCAGCGACACGGAAAGACTGGCCCGATAGCTTCACCTCCACTCCAGCCAGCTGCAGCAACGCAAACAGCACAATTGGCAGGCCAATCACCAAGAGCATCGTCTGCAAGGGCAATAGTCGGACCAATTGAGCCCCAACGATTAAGGCCAAAAGCCCAAAAAATAAGAATACTCGAAATTCTATAATGGAATTCCATGCAGCGGCCGGCCCCTGCCGAAGTGCCTGGAACACATTTGTGAAAAGTGTTGGCACTATAAGGCCCGCAAGTGCCAATTCTGGCGACAGGAACGTACTGAGGCCAGTAATAAACACCATTGGCATCGCAAAACCCACGACCCCTTTTACGATCCCAGCGATTGCCGCAACCAAAACAGCAAAGCACAAGTGCTGAAACGTGAGGATTTCAAGAAGTTGTTCCATGGATGCGCTATAACACTTTGGTTAGAACTCAACAGATCAAAATCAATAAAGTAACAATATATTGTTTTAAACTTTCTTTAAGCATCTTTATTGCGCATCACCTGCGTCTCACGTAAAATGGTCGTAGCAAATGAGGAATCTATAAATGCCAAAAGCCCAGCAGAACCCGCAGGATGATACCCCAATTATATTGACCGACCTATTGGCATTAACCCAGTCCGCACTTGCACCAGTTCAAACCATTCTGGAAACTGCGACACTGCATCTGCGAAGCCTCGTGTCGAAGGGCGGTCGGGTATCTGGGCAACTTGTTGAAGAACATCAGACAGCGACACACGGCCTTGCATGGCTTGCCACCTACTCCCAGTCGTTGGAACAAATGCAAAAGTGGGCCGAAGGTTTAATTAAAGTAGACAAGTTTGGCGAAATTGAGCAGCTCATTCTACAGATCACCTTTGGAGAATACCTTTGGCAGATCTATGGCGGCATCCAGATGAACCAAGGTGAGATCTTGCGATTACAAGATTTGGGCTTGGCCCAAAATGACATGCGGGGCATGATAGAGCCTGCGGTTCAAACGTTAACCCAAAATGGGAACACCCAAGCAGCACGCATTCGGTTGGTTGCTTTGATGCAGGAGCAATCAGCAAATGTAACCGTTGGTGCGACTGGACTTGATGACGAGCTGGAAATGATCCGCGAACAGTTCCGTCGCTATGCCGTGGAAAAGATCGAACCCTTCGCGCATGATTGGCACCTAAAAGATGAATTAATCCCAATGGAAATCATCGAAGAATTGGCAGAAATGGGCGTTTTTGGGTTAACAATTCCAGAAGAGTTCGGCGGATTTGGTCTTTCAAAAGTGTCCATGTGCGTCGTGTCAGAAGAACTGTCGCGGGGATACATCGGCGTCGGCTCCCTAGGGACACGATCCGAGATCGCAGCAGAATTGATTATCGCAGGCGGAACTGAAGAGCAAAAACAAAAGTGGTTACCTCGACTGGCATCCGCTGCGACCTTACCAACAGCTGTGTTCACGGAACCCAATACAGGCTCTGACCTTGGTTCGCTTCGCACGCGCGCAGTCAAGGACGACAATGGTAATTACCGAATAACGGGAAACAAGACATGGATTACCCATGCCACTCGTACTCAAATCATGACCCTACTTGCCCGTACCAATTCGGATGATGACACCTACAAGGGGCTGTCGATGTTCCTTGCGGAGAAAACACCTGGCGACGACAGTAATCCATTTCCGACAGAAGGTATGACAGGTGGCGAAATTGAAGTGCTTGGCTATCGTGGTATGAAAGAATACGAACTCGCTTTTGATGGCTTCCAAGTCAAAAGTGAGAATTTGCTAGGCGGAGAAGAAGGCAAAGGCTTTAAGCAATTGATGGAGACGTTTGAGTCCGCAAGAATTCAAACCGCAGCTCGGGCGATTGGCGTAGCACAGTCAGCATTAGATTTATCAATGCAATATGCCATCGACAGAAAGCAATTTGGCAAATCACTGATCGAATTTCCACGCGTGGCAAACAAGTTAGCAATGATGGCAGTCGAAATTATGGTTGCGCGCCAGCTCACGTATTTCTCAGCCTTTGAGAAAGACGACGGACGCCGTTGTGACGTAGAGGCCGGAATGGCCAAACTACTCGGCGCGCGAGTCGCATGGGCAGCTGCCGACAATGGTTTGCAAATTCACGGTGGCAACGGCTTTGCGCTTGAATACAAAATAAGTCGCGTATTGTGCGATGCACGCATTCTCAGCATCTTCGAAGGTGCGGCAGAGATCCAAGCACAAGTCATTGCCCGCCGACTTCTGGGATAGGGCTCGCTGCTGGTTTTGAATTTATAGATGATGGTTGTGAGAAAACTTCAGATTGGACCTGACATGCGTTTCGCGGCCCTCATCCTTCTTACACTAGTTTCTGCATGCCCAAGCGGACGAAACCGTGCGCGCCTACAGTGCAGCGGATAGAATATGGACACTGGTTGAAATTAACGGGCAACCCTTTGATGCCAATGCAACACTTACATTTCCAGGTAACGACACGATCGCAGGCAAAGCATCATGTAATCAATATTTCGCCAGCATGACAGTTCCCTACCCCTGGTTTAAAGTAGGCCCAATCCGTGCAACGAAAATGGCTTGTGCCGACCTACAAAAGGAAGCTGAATACCTAAAAAGCCTGCAGCAGGTGACGCTCTCAGAGGTCCTTGGAAACGTTTTGATCCTCAGCACGTCAGAAGGGCAGAACATGGCCTTCAAATTCGACGGTTAAACGCATTGATAAAACGCGCGCGTGCCTCAGGCAATGGTCGCCCACCCAATGTGGCCGCGACCTGAGAGTGAAAGAAATGTCCAGTTGTTTTGAGACCTTCAAATACTTCTAAATCTGGTCCTTTGCCTACACCACGCAAAATATCTGGCAACGGCAACAAACGATCGGCCCATTCCCCAGCCGCAGATCTTGATACTGCACGGCCTGACCTTGGTGAAACAAACCCCAAATCAGCCGTAATACCCGACACCGCACACGCATCCAGCTGCAATCCAAAACCAACTTCGGCCAACAGTGTAATTTCCCATTTAAGATAGGCCAGTGGCCAAACCTCTGGGTGTTCAAGAAGATCAAGCAATTGCTCAGTTTGACGATAGAAGGCCGCATGTTGTTGGCGCTCTGGCAAACAATAGCTCAGCAGGCCTGTAACTGCGTTCAGCCCTGCCAACATCAATCGATCCGACATCGCCGCCGCTGCACGGCTACGAATTGGTTCTACGGTATAGCTACCAATGTGTTCCTCAAGGCGTGCGCGCCAGACTACATCCAATTGCGCACCGGGCTGCAAAATCGGCCCCATGCGCCGCCCTGCCCCACCACGGACTACACCAGCATGCAGACCATGGTTCTCGGTAAAGACTTCAATGATAGCAGAGCTTTCGCCATGTCGCCGCACAGCCACTAGTATGCCCACGCCGCGCCATTCCATATCAGAACAGTCCTTCTTGATCTAATAGATGACGACCTGATCGATCCTCGACTTCGATCACCCACACATCTGGATCAAAACCTTTTTGGCGATCGATGGATGCATCAACATCCAGATTTGACCCACTTGTCAATTCCAACCAACTTCGTTCCCCAGTCATCAGATCAAAGGAACGCTGAAATAAGGCGGCTTTGCCATCCAACGTGCTCAACTTCACCAAAACCGCACCACCCGTATCGTCACCATGGGCAACAACAAAAGCAGGAATATCAAACACGCGCAAACGCGTGAGGTACGCATCCACCCAAAAGCGTGAGGTTAGCTTTGCCATGCGCACCCCTTGGGCTTCGTCTTACCCAATAAACTCTCCCCGAAGGGCCGGCTGGCGATTGGTTCAGGCATTTCCGTCTTTGAAATTCAGACCCATTTCAGAATAGCGTTCAGCTTCGTCCAACCAACCACTGCGGACTTTAACCTGCAGAAACAGGTGCACGCGGCGACCAAGGAACTCTTCCAACTCTTCACGCGAAGCTTTTGAAACCGCTTTGATAGTTTCACCTTTGTGGCCCAATAGAATGCCTTTGTGCCCATCCCGGACAACGTAGATGATCTGGTCAATACGTGCAGATCCATCTTTGCGCTCTTCCCATTTTTCTGTTTCGACAGTCAGCTGGTATGGCAGTTCTTGATGAAGGCGCAGAGTCAACTTTTCACGGGTCATTTCTGCCGCAATCATGCGAAGCGGAAGGTCAGCGATTTGATCTTCCGGATACAACCACGGCCCTTCTGGCACTTCTTCTGCCAACCACTTGCGCAGTGTATCAACGCCGTGGCCTTTCTCAGCAGAAATTAGGAATGTTTCTGTAAACGGATACCGCTCGTTTAACGCTTTGGTCAGGCCCAACAATTTAGGGGCCTCGACGCGGTCGATCTTGTTCACAGCCAACACAACCTTGCGATGCTCACCGATGTCATTCAGGCCCTCGAGGATGCGCTCTACGCCCTCAGTGATACCACGATTGGCTTCTACCAAAAGAACCACAACGTCCGCATCAGCAGCACCACTCCAAGCCGCTGCAACCATTGCACGATCTAAACGGCGCTTTGGTGCGAACAAGCCTGGCGTATCGACAAAAATGATTTGCGTCTCACCTTCCATCGCGACACCACGGATGCGGGCCCGCGTTGTTTGCACTTTGTGCGTTACGATAGATACTTTTGCCCCAACCATTCGGTTGAGTAAAGTTGACTTACCTGCATTCGGTTCGCCGATTAGGGCTACAAAGCCTGCGCGGGTGGTCATGTTAATTCTCCAATTCCGACAAAAGCGCTTTGGCCGCTGCCTGTTCTGCTTGTCGTTTTGATCCTGCTGTCGCAATCGCCTCAGCCCCAGAGTCGAGTCGGGCTGCTATTGTGAACACAGGTGCATGGTCGGGTCCGCTTCGAGACGTTTCAACATACTTCGGTGGGTTCATTCGGCGGGCTTGTGCCCATTCTTGTAGTGCCGTTTTTGGATCACGTGCATCGTCTTCAACCCCCTCAATCCTTGTCTTCCAAAACCTTAGGATAAAGTCGCGTGCCGTGTCATATCCAGCGTCAAGATATACAGCGGCAATGACAGCTTCCATCGCATCGCCCAACAACGCTTGCTTTCGACGACCTCCAGAAATCATCTCGGACCGGCCAAGGCGCAAGACCTCACCGATACCAATCTCGCGGGCAACGTCTGCACAGGTCTCTTTACGCACCAACGCGTTGTAGCGTGGTGCAAGCTGACCTTCGGCAGCTTCCATATCGCTGAGGTATAGCGCCTCAGACATTACAAGCCCCAGCACGCGGTCTCCAAGAAATTCCATGCGCTGGTTGTCACTGCGCGTGTTGGACGACATCGATGAGTGCGTCACAGCGCGTGATAAGAGCGCAGTATCTTCAAACGCATAGCCAATACGAACCTCAAAGGCCTTTAGTTCAGCACTCAGCTTCATAGCCAGTCACCCAACACTATCGACCCATATTTGTTCATTCGTATCAATTTACACCCTTAAAGAAACGGTCGCTACGCCAAGTCCAGAAATACAGCATTGAGCTGCCAGCGGACGAGAACATGATCCGATCAGCACGACCAATTAGGTTTTCATAAGGTACAAATCCAACCCCTCCACCAAGCTGGGCAAATCGGCTATCAGTTGAGTTATCGCGATTATCACCCATGAAAAAATAGTGCCCCTCGGGCACAAGGAAAATACGTGTGTTGTCTTGGCCTTGGTTCGCGATATTTAAAACAACGTGTTGTGATCCATCGGGAAGTGTTTCAGTCCAGCGGGATTTCTCGCAAATCGCGCCTTCACCAACCGGACCATTTTCGCATCTTGGCTCAAGACGATGTGGACCCTGCGGACCTTTAACTTCTGTGAATGTCCCAACAGGTGTTTGTGGCACGGCAACGTCGTTCAGATGTAGAATGCCATCTTTGACCTGCACTTTATCACCAGGCAATCCGACCAAACGCTTGATATAGTCTGTTCCATTAACAGGATGACGAAACACCACAACATCGCCACGTTCAGGATCACCGGCCCAGAAACGGTTGTTGTCGCTATCAAACGCACCGCAAATTTTCTGGGCGTCTAGGTTTACGCCAAAACGATCAAGGCGAATACTGGGACAGGACGCATATGAATAGCCATAAGCCATCTTATTCACGAATAGGAAATCACCAATCAAAAGGGTTTCCTTCATTGAACCTGATGGAATCCAGAATGGCTGGAAGAATAGAGTGCGAAAAACACCTGCAATGAGCAACGCATAGACCACGGTCTTAATAGACTCGATGATCTGATTTCCTTCTTTTTTAGCCTGAGCCATCTTTAAATCATCCCTACTCGATTGGTTGAAGGGTACATGCGACCCCCACGCCATCAAGTCAAGCTATGGGACGTGCTTCGATAACGACAAATGCTTGTGCCCAAGGGTGATCATCCGTCAAAGTTACGTGGATTACAGCCTCATGACCCACTGGAGTCATAGCTGCCAAACGCTCAGCAGCCCACCCTGTAACCGCCATTGTTGGCTGGCCTGTCTTCAAATTGGTAACGGACATATCGCGCCAAGAAATACCCATGCTTAGACCGGTACCTAGCGCTTTTGAACATGCCTCTTTTGCGGCCCAACGCTTAGCGTATGTGCCAGCAACATCTTTCCGGCGTTCAGCTTTAGCCTGTTCAACTTCGGTAAACACGCGATTGCGAAACCTATCCCCAAAACGATCAAGCGTACCTTGAATACGCTCAATGTTGGCCAGATCAGTTCCAATCCCCAAGATCACGCAAAATTTCCAGCGCGGGCTTCATCCATCAAGCGGCGCATCTCAGCCATCGCTGGCTGCAATCCGCGAAAAATTGCTTCGCCGATTAGGAAGTGACCGATGTTCAGCTCCATAACTTCTGGAAACGCCGCAACAGGCTTAACCGTTTCATATGTCAAACCATGCCCAACGTGCACTTCAAGACCCAAAGAATGTGCATAAGTGCTCATCTCGCACAGACTTTTCAGCTCGCGGTCACAGTCTTCAATCCGGTCTTCATGATGCGCATCACAATAAGCGCCCGAATGAAGTTCAATAACCTGCGCACCGATACGATGGGCCGCATCAATTTGGCGAACGTCCGCCGCAATAAAGATTGATACGCGACACCCTGCATCACGCAAAGGCGCGATATAATGCGCCAACCGGTTCTCTTCACGTGCAACCTCTAGGCCACCTTCGGTCGTACGCTCTTCCCGTTTCTCAGGTACTATACAGACCGCATGCGGCTTATGGCGCAGCGCAATTTTCTGCATCTCATCAGTCGCTGCCATCTCAAAGTTCAAAGGCACTGTTAACATGTCCATCAAGCCTTCGATGTCAGCATCAGAAATATGCCTGCGATCTTCGCGTAAATGTGCTGTTATTCCATCAGCACCAGCTTCCTGTGCAATGCGTGCGGCACGCAAAGGATCAGGTGTATGGCCACCACGCGCATTACGAACGGTCGCAACATGGTCTATATTTACGCCCAAACGTAGTTTTTCAGATGTAGTCATTGGGTACCTCAGATTGCGATTCAGGTTGTGTCTACAGGGATACAATCACGAATGAATATTAGTACACATGAGAATTGTATCAACACGCGATAACTTACTCGTTGTCTGTAACCTCTACTTAAGCTTTACGCTTAGCTTCTGCTTTTGCACCTGCCTTAGCCTTTAGTGCTTCGAATTTTGCTTTGATAACGCCCTTGCGTCGATGCTGATAGGCACGGATCAAAGGGACGCTAATATAATAGCATATCGTTCCAAACACGATTCCTGGGATTATACCGCCAACCATGTAAGGATAGAAAATCTCGTCATAAAAAACGGAGATACCATGCCAATCCGTTGGCCGCCCCATCCATACTGCCTTGAGATTATATATAAGGTCCCCACCTGCATCCGCGAGCTTACCACCAAAAGAGCGATGCGCATCAACAGCCATTTCAGTACCAAGCAGCCAGTGCCCCGTTTGCAACGACATCACAGCAATTGGAACATAGGTCAGAGGATTACCAAAAAACGTACCCATCAAGGACGCCAACATGTTCCCACGCATGAGTTTGGCCATAAAAACGGCAACAACGAAATGCATGGTATAGAATGGGGTGAAGGCGGCAAATACACCCGCCCAAATTCCACGCGCAATCCGTTCTGGACTATCTGGAAGGCGGCGCAAGCGGTGACGCACATAATGAAACGCACGCGCCCAACCGCCACGCGGCCAAAGAAATTCGACCACCGAACGCAGATATGTTTTTGGATCGCGGCGTTTAAAAATCACCGTTAATGTCCTCTATCGGTCATCCCGATTTCGCAGCACCTGCGTCGGGTAGATCTATGTTTCTATATCGCTCAATCGCCGCTACGCCGTCTTGAGCACTTAGTGCACCAGTAAGCGTATGCAAATGCTGTACATCACGTAAATCAACATCAATCAGTAACAAGAAATAATCTGGCTTACGGTCCATGAATCTCAAATCAGAGATATTGGCTCCGGTCTCACCGATCAAGGAGCAAACCCTACCTAAAACGCCAGCTCCGTTGCCAATCGTCATACGAAGCGTAGCGGTATATTCTGCGGCATGGCTTCCATCGTGCCAATGAAGGTCTAACCAATCATCCAGCCGATCTTCCAATATGATCAACTTTTCGCAATCGATCGTATGAACAACGACCCCACGCCCGCGCATACTGATGCCAACAATTCGCTCGTCAGGAAGTGGCTGACAACACTTTGCACGCTCAAACGACTGCCCTGCTTCCAACCCGATAACTGCACGACTTGAGTCGACGGGTGTTCCCTTTTGCGCGGTTAATTCGGGATAAATAGCCTGAACGACCTGACGACCTGTCAACTCAGCGCTGCCCAAACGAGCTAAAACCTCATCAGGTTTTTTTAGCCGCAAGACTTGCGCCGCAGCTTCTAAAACCTTCTCAGTGGATTTCTGTCCCACATTGGCGAATGCTGATCTGGCCAATTCACGACCAAGTTTAATAAAACTGTCCCGATCTGCCTCACGAAGAGAACGACGGATCGCAGTTTTAGCTTTGCCTGTAGTCGCAATCTCAAGCCACGTGGTTTGTGGCGATTGACCTTCGGCAGTGATAATTTCAACAGACTGGCCATTCTTTACTCGTGTCCACAACGGGACGCGCATTCCGTCAATTTTTGAACCAACGCATGCGTTGCCGATCCGCGTATGGATAGCATAAGCAAAATCAATTGGCGTTGCACCACGGGGCAATTTAACCACTTCGCCCTTAGGTGTGAAGCAAAACACCTGATCTGAATACATCTCAAGCTTAACTGCTTCTAAGAAGTCCTCGTGATCATCTTCGCCATCAAACTGTTCTGTAAGTTGCGAAATCCACTTAGCTGGATCAACAGCAAAAGGGTTCTGCGTGCGGACCCCATCTTTGTAAGACCAATGCGCAGCAACGCCTGTTTCAGCCACATCGTGCATCTGGCGAGTCCGAATTTGGACCTCAACCCGTTTACCATCACGTCCAGAAACTGTCGTATGAATAGACCGATAACCATTGGTTTTGGGCTGGCTTATATAGTCCTTAAAACGACCAGGTACTGCGCTCCAACGTTGGTGGATCGCCCCCAACGTTCGATAGCTGTCTTCTTCACTATGTGTCACGATACGAAAACCATAAATATCGCTAAGACGGCTAAAGGATTGATCCTTTTCCTGCATCTTGCGCCAAATCGAATATGGTTTTTTCGCCCGTCCAAACACTTCGGCATCAATGTCCACTTTTTTCAACTCCATCCGCATATCGCCAGTGATGCGCTCGATCACATCGCCAGTCTCACGTTGAAGGCTTACAAAACGTCGCATAATGCTTGATCGGCCTTCAGGGTTTAGAACACGAAATGCCAAATCTTCCAGCTCTTCACGCATCCATTGCATACCCATACGGCCAGCCAGTGGTGCAAATATATCCATAGTTTCACGGGCTTTTTGAACCTGTTTCTCAGGACGCATGGATTTGATGGTGCGCATATTGTGAAGGCGGTCAGCCAGCTTCACCAAAATAACGCGCATGTCCTTGGACATCGCCATGAACAGTTTGCGAAAGTTTTCTGCTTGTTTGGTTTCTGAACTGTTTAGCTGGAGATTGGTCAGTTTGGTAACGCCATCAACCAGCTTGGCAACTTCTTCGCCAAACAAATCCGACACCGAAGCATATGATGCTTTGGTGTCTTCAATAGTGTCATGCAAAAGGGCGGTAATTATAGTGCCATCATCCAAGTCCTGCTCAGTTAGGATCGCGGCAACCGCGACTGGATGGCTAAAATATGGCTCACCAGAATGACGGAACTGGCCGTCATGCATTTCTGCTCCAAACTCATATGCAGAGCGGATAAGCGCTTCATTAGTTTTGGGGTTGTAGTTGCGGACCAGCGCGATCAGATCGTCGGCAGATATCATTTGGTCCGCATCCTAGCGTTTGGCCTTAGCTTTGGCCTTGTGCAGCCATCAATTGGCGAAGCAACATTTCTTCGTTCATGCTGTCTTCTTCTGGCTTGTCTTGTTCAGCGCCCATCAACAAAGCCATCGCATCTTCTTCAGCCTCATCGACTTCGATTTGCGTCTGGTTGCTTTCGATCATCCGCTCACGCAGATCAGCGGCACTTTGTGTTTCTTCAGCGATTTCACGCAAAGAAACTACAGGGTTTTTGTCATTGTCACGATTAACAGTGATTGCTGAACCGGCGGAAATTTCGCGCGCACGATGGGATGCAAGCATCACCAGGTCGAAACGGTTCGGAACCTTGTCTACACAGTCTTCTACGGTTACGCGGGCCATGGCCAAGCTCCAAAATTTGGTAAGTATTGAGGGCCGTTATCTATTGCCCTTTTGCTAAGTTTACAAGCGTCTATTGCTGAACATTTAAAGGTATTACATCGACTTTTTCGCTCGAGGGTAGCGCATCCAACATTTCAGACACGCTCAAGCCCAAGATTGGGTGAACCCAATCTGGCGCAATATCCATCATCGGGATTAAAACAAAAGCGCGATCTTGCACACGAGGGTGCGGGACAATTAACTCCGTGGGCGCTTCACTCTTTTGGGTCGATAAGTCCAAGTTACGCCACTTGTCGTGTGTTTTTAGGCTTGGACACACAACATCTTCGACGGCAATCAAATCCAAGTCCAAAGTTCGTTGTCCCCATCGTTGGATGCGCTTACGTCCAAACTCCTGTTCAACCGCATGTAACGTTTCTATCACTTCAGATGGCGACCACGTTGTTTCGAGCAAACAAGCCGCATTTACATAGTCAGGGCCTGCACCGAAAGGGAAACACGAGGTTTGATAAAATCTACTGATTTCACGAATCACCGGACCACGACCGCGCAATGCATCAATTGCCTGCTCAATAATCAATTGAGGGCTGGCTTCAGCCGCCTGTTGATTGCTCCCAAGGGCAATTATCATTTGTATTTTATCCTTATGCACTTTTCCACCTTTTCACACAGAATGACACCTTGCTTGATTGTACAAAATACTTATTTTCGACGTGGCACGTAGTCGTAGTTATTTTTCACTCACGAAATTGTTGGCTGCGTTGCTGTTCGGAAAGGTACTTTGATGTTTTACAAAGACGAACGGCTTGCGCTGTTCATCGATGGATCGAATTTGTATGCCGCTGCCAAAGCGCTTGGGTTCGACATCGACTACAAACTTTTGCGTAAAGAGTTCATGCGTCGCGGGAAACTGTTACGCGCATTTTATTATACTGCACTTTTAGAAAACGATGAATATTCTCCGATTCGCCCACTGGTCGATTGGCTGAACTACAACGGATTTACAATGGTCACTAAACCGGCCAAAGAATACACTGACAGTATGGGCCGGCGTAAAATTAAAGGTAACATGGATATCGAACTTGCTGTCGATGCCATGGGACTTGCTCCTCACGTCGATCACATCGTTATCTTTTCAGGCGATGGCGACTTCCGTCCATTGGTTGAAAGCATTCAGCGTCAAGGCGTTCGGGTGTCCGTGGTTTCCACGATCCGAAGCCACCCACCAATGATTTCAGATGATTTACGCCGCCAGGCTGACAACTTCATTGAGCTGGAAGAGTTGAAAGACGTGCTTGGGCGTCCACAACGTGAATTCCCCGAAAAGCCTGAAGAAGTACCTTCAGAACACTAAAATTGGTTGCCGGTTAAGCCGGCGACCAATCAACGTCCTTTCACAATTATCCCCTGCGCTACTTCGCGGGGTGGACCTTGGGGACTGGCGATATTAACTTTGTCACAACTGATGATGGAGAGAGTGATGCCCAATGCCCCTTTGACACTTTACTTGGCGGCCCCACGTGGCTTTTGTGCAGGCGTAGACCGCGCGATCAAAATCGTTGAAATGGCAATCGATAAATGGGGCGCACCCGTTTATGTCCGTCACGAAATTGTTCACAATAAATTTGTTGTTGATGGTCTTCGTAACAAGGGGGCGATCTTTGTCGAAGACTTAGACGAGTGCCCAGATGACCGTCCCGTCATCTTCTCAGCACACGGCGTTCCAAAATCAGTGCCCAACGCAGCCCAAGCCCGCCAGATGGTATTTGTCGATGCGACCTGCCCACTGGTCAGCAAAGTTCACATCGAAGCACAGCGCCATTCGGACCGAGGCCTGCAAATGATCATGATCGGTCACGAAGGGCATCCTGAAACTGTAGGCACAATGGGGCAACTTCCTGATGGCGAAGTTTTGTTGGTCGAAACCCCCGGCGATGTCGCTAACGTCACTGTCCGCGACTCCGACCAACTTGCCTACGTGACACAGACAACACTTAGCGTTGATGACACGGCAGACATAGTTGCGGCTCTCAAAAAGAGATTTCCTAAAATCGTTGGGCCACACAAAGAAGACATCTGCTACGCAACGACCAACCGCCAAGAAGCCGTAAAAGTAATGGCTCCAAAGTGTGACGCCATTCTTGTTGTTGGTGCGCCGAATTCTTCAAATTCAAAACGCCTTGTTGAAGTTGGCGTACGTGCTGGATGCAACTATGCACAACTCGTCCAACGCGCGGCTGATATCGACTGGCGTAGCCTTGAGGGTATCAAATCTATCGGGATCACAGCGGGTGCCTCTGCCCCCGAAGTCCTCATCAACGAAGTCATCGATGCCTTCAAATCGCGTTATGATGTGACCGAAGAACTGGTCGAAACAACCGTTGAAAACATCGAGTTCAAAGTCCCCCGCGTCTTGCGTGAAGTCGGATGATGCAATGAGCGATAAAGAAACCATTGATGTTTATGCTGCTCAGGCTGAGAAATATGCCGCCATCACTGACGGCGACAAAATCAACGATGCGATCCTTTCAAGTTTCATTTCAAACCTGCCCACAGCTGGTCATGTTCTTGACCTAGGATGCGGCCCCGGTACTTCTGCTGGCATAATCGCAAAAGCAGGTTTTCAGGTCACTGCCACTGATGCGGTCCCTGAAATGATTGCACTCGCGTCCAAACACGCCGGTGTCGATGCGCGGTGTGAAACGTTTGATGATATCGATGGCGAAAACATCTATGATGGCATCTGGGCAAACTTTAGCCTACTGCACGCGACCAAGGCAGATATGCCGCGACATCTTTCGGCCCTTGCCAAAACACTGAAACCCAGCGGCCAATTCCACATCGGAATAAAAGAGGGCACAGGCGAAAAACGTGACGGGATCGGGCGGCATTATAGCTACTATAGCTTAGAAGAATTGACCGGTCTGTTAAGCACTGTAGGCTTAAGCGTCTCACAACATTCAAAAGGCAGCGCAATTGGGCTGGACGGCACCATGGCGCCTTGGATATGCGTTCGGGCACATGGCTAATTTAATCGCATACACAGACGGCGCATGTAGCGGCAATCCGGGTCCAGGTGGCTGGGGTGCATTGTTGCAAGCAAAAGACGGCGCAACCGTTGTCAAAGAACGTGAGTTGAAGGGCGGCGAACCCGCAACGACCAACAACCGCATGGAGCTTTTGGCAGCAATCAACGCGCTGGAATCTCTGACACGCCGTACTGAGATCACAATCGTGACCGACAGCAACTATGTCAAAAATGGCATCACCAGCTGGATTTTTGGTTGGAAGAAAAACGGCTGGAAAAACGCAGCCAAGAAGCCTGTGGCGAATGCTGAACTTTGGCAACGACTGGATGCCGTGAACTCACAACACGATGTCACGTGGAACTGGGTTAAAGGGCACGCTGGTCACCCAGAAAATGAACGCGCCGATCAGCTGGCGAATGCTGGCATGGCCCCGTTCAAACCAAAGAAATAAGTGGTCTTACTTGCGCCAATGCGTTGGGATAATTACCCGCGCACCGATTGAAGACAAAATAGCGTTCAAACCAGCGCTGCCAAAACCAATCCCAAACATCAAACGCACAAAATAAAATATAAACGCACCACCCACGTAAATGATGATGGATTGAAGAATTCCATTGTGGATAAAATTGCTTTTCTCAGCAAAATATCCAATGATCCCGGCAATCACAACTATGCCTATTATTGTAATCTTCTCTGCTATAGTTGCGTGCCAGCCGCAATTGGCCAGCCGTTCTGGAACTGCCCAGCATCTTGAGGACTTTTACCAGCACGCTGTAAGTGCGTCAGTCTAATCGTGCCACTACCACACGCTATCGTCAAAACGTCATCTAATACTGCACCAGCATTCCCATTCTGATCAACCAATGTAGAGCAAAGAACCTTAATACGTGTTCCATCTATCTCAAACCATGCGCCGGGGAACGGGGATAGACCACGGATCAATCGATCAACTTCAACGGCCGATTTGGTCCAGTCAATCGCAGCTTCAGCTTTGTCGATTTTGGCCGCGTAGGTGACCCCCTCTTCGGGTTGTTCCTGTGGTGCAAGCTGATCCAAATTTTCTAATGTCTCTACAATCGCATCCGCACCAAGCACGCTAAGGCGGTCGTGTAACTGCAAGGTCGTTTCCGTTTTAGCGATCGAAATCGTATGACGGCTTAGAACTGGCCCTGTGTCCAATCCTGCCTCCATCTGCATAATGCAGACACCCGTTTCAGCATCACCAGCCATAATTGCGCGGTGAATTGGTGCCGCCCCACGCCAACGCGGCAAAAGGCTTGCGTGGATATTCAGACACCCATTTTTGGGTGCATCCAAAATGGATTGGGGTAGGATCAAACCATATGCCACGACAACTGCGACATCTGCTTCAAGCGCTACAAATTCGGCAAGGGCCTCTTCGGTGCGAACGCTTTGGGGATAACGAACCATCAAACCTAGCGCCTCGGCCTTAGATTGAACTGGGCTTGGGCGATCTTTCTTACCACGGCCTGCAGGGCGCGGTGGCTGGGAATAAACGGCCACGATCTCGTGACCTGCATCAACAAGCTCTTCAAGCACCGGAACCGAAAAATCCGGTGTTCCCATAAAGACTATACGCATCATTCCCTCGCATTGGCATGCCGTTGGCACACCCAAAAAACTTATATTTTACGTGCTTTACGCAGCAGCATATCGCGTTTCACACGGCCAAGATTGTCAAAATACATTTTACCCTGCAGATGATCGATCTGGTGCTGAACGCTCGTCGCTTCAAGGCCTGTAAAATCACCACACGTTATTACGCCATCTTCATTCAGATACCGAACGCTTACATTCTTAGGCCGCTTAATAATCGCAGAAACACCTGGTAAATTTGGGCTGGCTTCATCGTGAGTATTCATTTTTTCTGACGCTGACAGGATAGTTGGGTTTGCCAAAAGTATCCGCCGTTTGCGATCTGGCGACACATCAACAACCGCCAGCTGCATCATGACGCCGATTTGTGGCGCAGCCAATCCGACACCGGGCATTGCATCCATCGTTTCAACCAGATCCGACCAGATAAAACGGATCTCATCCGTAATTTCGACAACTTCCGGCACGGCTGTGCGCAACCGCTTGTCTGGCCAACTGACAAACGGGCGAACCGTCATTGGGTCGCCTCATACTGCGCAATCAAAGCCGCGCGCGTATCAGCGTCCAAATGATCAAATGTCACAATCCCATCAAGATGGTCGATTTCATGCTGCACACAGGCCGCACCAAACCCGTCAAAGGATTGAACATAACGACCACCCTCAAGGGAAGACCAAACCATCTGCACCTGCGAAGGGCGGTTCACTTCGGCCATTACACCCGGGATTGACAGACAGCCCTCTTCCAGAACGGTGCGCTCTTCGCCAATTTGTTGTAACATTGGATTGATGCAAACCAACGGATCTGATTTACCTTCTTTCCAACCGACATCCATCACAAACATACGGTGTGGTGAACCAACCTGAGACGCGGCTAAACCACGACCCTTAGCAGCGTACATGGTGTCCAACATATTTTGGGCCAACGTGCGAATTTCTTTGGTGATTTCCTCAACCTGAACACAGGTCTCAGTCAGCCGCGCATCTGGCCAAAGGACGATATCTAGAACGCTCATCCCCGATCAGCCCCGCCCCAATTCGCGCTTTAGCTTCACCATTTTACGGGTGATCATCTGGCGACGAAGGGGTTTGATGTGATCAATGAACAACTTGCCCTCAAGGTGATCGATTTCGTGCTGAACACAGGTGGCCCACAAGCCATCCATCTCTTCGTTTTGTTCTTTCCCATCACGATCCATCCAGCGCACTTGCACTGTTTTAGGTCGGGTCACATCCGCAAACAAATCGGGGATAGACAAACACCCCTCTTCATAGACGTTCTTTTCATCTGAGGATGCGATAATTTCCGGATTGAACATGATCAAAGGGCGGACCGTTTCACCCTCTTCTTTGACGCAGTCCAAAACAATCAATCGGTTCAAAATACCGACCTGCGGCGCCGCCAATCCAACGCCAGGGGCATCATACATGGTTTGCAACATATCATCGGCAAGCGTGCGCAATTCATCTGTCAAATCTGGCACATCAGCGCAGACTTTTTTCAGGCGGGGGTCGGGGTGCAATAAAATAGGACGTATCATGGCAGTGATGTAGGACAATGTGTCGTCCCGCGCAACGCCTCTTGCAACCCTGCCATATCCCTTTAGCTTGGCAAAAACCCAGCAAGATAGTGGAGACACCTCATGAGCTTTGACGATATCATCGACCGCCGCGGCAGCCATTGTGTAAAATGGGACATGATGGAAGAAATCTATGGCGTCCCAAAAGACACCGGTCTTGCTATGTGGGTCGCTGATATGGACTTCCGTCCGCCCCAATGCGTTTTGGATGCGGTACAAGGACAAGTTGATCACGGCGTGATGGGCTATTTCGGGAACGACTCCAAATACAAGGAGGCCATCAACTGGTGGATGGAAACGCGCCACAACTGGAAAGTTGATCCGTCATGGATCTTTACGACTCACGGCTTGGTCAACGGAACGGCAATGTGTGTCGATGCGTTTACATCTGCAGGCGACGGCGTTGTCTTGTTCACGCCAGTCTACCACGCATTTGCGAAGGTTATTAACGCCGCAGGTCGTAGGGTTGTCGAATGCGAGCTGACCAATAACAATGGCCGCTTTGAAATGGATTTTAACGCATATGATGCGCAAATGACGGGTTCAGAAAAGATGGTGATCCTGTGCTCGCCGCACAATCCAGGTGGACGCGTTTGGTCCAAGGCAGAGTTGCAAGGTGTCGCAGATTTCGCAAAAAGCCATGACCTCATTCTTGTATCTGATGAAATTCACCACGATCTGGTCATGCCGGGCAGCACACATATTCCAATGACCCACATTGACTATATCACTGATCGTTTGGTGATGATGACGGCCACAACAAAGACCTTCAACATCGCCGGTTCACACTCTGGCAACGTTATCATTGAAGACCCTGATTTACGCGCCAAATTCGCAGGGCGCATGGCCGCGATGGGCTTGTCAGCCAACTCGTTTGGACTGTTCATGGCCACAGCCGCTTATTCACCTGAAGGTGCTATATGGGTTGATGGGTTGGTTGAATACCTTGATGAAAATCGAAAACTCTTTGATGAAGGCGTAAATGCCATCCCTGGCCTTGCCTCAATGAGTTTAGAGGCAACATATTTGTCTTGGGTGGATTTCGACGGCACGGGAATGAGCCGCAAAGACTTCACCAAACGCGTTGAAAAAGACGCGCAGATTGCTGTGAACCACGGACCAACCTTTGGAACAGGTGGTGATACGTTCCTGCGCTTCAACATCGCGACACCACGTTCACGCGTTCATGAGGCCGTTGATCGATTGGCGAAAGCCTTTGGCGACCTTCAGTAAAACGAACAAAGGCGCGGTTTCATCCGCGCCTTAACTTAACTCAATATTTTCAACCGATTGAGCGCTGGCTTAGCTAGTGCGGCCCAGTAATGCGATTGGCGCATCCGGATCACGCACAAAATCGATAGCCGGCTGTTCGGACACCGCAGTCAGGCGTTTGAATTCAAACAGCATCTCGTCCTCATCTTGCTCGTTCGCAATGATCAGACATTGGAACAAGTGGATCGCACCATCATATAAGTCAACCAATCCACGCAATTGTGGGGCTGTTGCCGCATCGATAGAAAACCCAGTCTTCCACATACGCAGCACTTTATAGGTCTTGTCATCAACAGAAATCTGCAAACGCGACGCCTTTTTCATCCGCGCCAATCTGGCGCGGTCTAGACCTGCCTGAACTTCTTTTGGAACAAATGTTGTCATCCGACTTTCCCTATTTGAGTAACCTAACAATGCCTCATGAAGTAGCAGCTGCAAGTTAAATCTTTGTGACAGACTTAAGATATTAACCCATAGCACCAAAGACATGTGCATCTGCGCATAGTGCGTGAGCGCAGAATCCTATGGCGATGCGCGCCACAACCATTTAGCCAAGAGTTAAAAATATATGGAGTTGCACAATGGGACTATTAGTTGATGGCGTTTGGCACGACACTTGGTACGACACCAAATCGACTGGTGGAAAGTTTGAACGATCACAGGCAAAATTCCGCAACTGGATTACGGCCGATGGATCAGCAGGCCCATCAGGATCCGGTGGATTTAAGGCAGAAAAAGGGCGCTACCACATGTATGTCAGTGACGCCTGCCCATGGGCACACCGCGCGCTGATCTTCCGCCAGATCAAAGACTTAAGCGACCACATCACTATCTCAACTGTTCACCCTGACATGTTGTCAGATGGTTGGTCCTTTGAGAAAGACGAATACGGTGCGACTGGGGACACTTTGTTTGATCTACCATTTGCACGCGACATCTACACGCGCGCAGACCCTGCATTTTCTGGCCGCGTTACCGTGCCAATCCTTTGGGACAAGCAGCAGAACACGATTGTTAGTAATGAAAGTTCTGAAATCATCCGCATGTTCAACATCGCGTTCAACGACGTGACAGGCAATACCGGTGATTTGTGGCCTCTGCACATGCATGACGACATCGAAGTCGTGAATGCACGGATCTACGATACGCTGAACAATGGCGTCTACCGCTGCGGGTTCGCAACAACTCAGGCTGCCTACGACGAGGCCGTACATCCGTTGTTCGACACCTTAGATTGGATCGAAGAGCGCCTCGGCACAAAACGCTATTTACTTGGGGATCGCCTGACGGAAGCTGATTGGCGGTTGTTCACAACCCTGATCCGTTTTGATGCCGTTTATCATCTGCACTTTAAGTGTAACAAAAAACGCATCGTAGATTACCCCAACCTATGGGCCTACACCCGTGAGCTTTATCAAGTTGAGGGCGTTGCAGAAACCGTCAACTTGAACCACATCGTGCGCCACTATCATTACAGCCACGAAAGCATAAACCCAAATCGGATCATCCCCATCAATCCAACGCTAGAACTAATGGCCCCACACGGCCGCGGGTAACGCAATTCTTCAACGGTTTTTGTTGCCCAAAATCCTAACATTTGGACGACAGAAACCGCAATTGGCTAACTTTGGGAAACGCCCTTGATAATGATAGGGTTTTCACTTCTTTTAGATTAAACAACGGCGAAACATGTTGTTCTAATTGACTGTGAAAGAGCTCAATCTTGACCAAAAAGAGTAACGATCACGGTGGCGGTCTGGACGGTGCTGCACGCCAATACGGCGGCAACCGCACCGAGTGGGTTGATCTATCGACTGGGATCAATCCACTGCCCTATAGCGTATCTGGAATTCAGCCTGACGCATGGACCGCGCTACCGGATCAAACCGCCGCAACCAACCTCACAGATGCGGCGCGTGCATTTTGGAATGTACCTGACACAGCTGTAATTCTGGCAGCCCCGGGTGCATCCTCCCTCATAGCAAACATGCCACGACTTGCCCCAACAGCATCAGTTGATATCGCGGACCCAACGTACAACGAACACGCCAGCGCATTTGAATTAGCGGGTTGGAAAACAGATGGCCCAGCTGCCGCCCAAGTCGTTGTTCATCCCAACAACCCTGATGGCCGCATCTGGTCGATTGATCAGATCAAAGCACCGTTGCGTATTATCGACGAAAGCTTTTGCGATGTAATGCCTCAGCAGTCGTTGATCCAACATGCTGCTAAACCTGGGACAATCGTGTTGAAAAGTTTTGGCAAATTCTGGGGCCTTGCAGGGCTGCGCCTTGGCTTTGCCATTGGCGAGCCGGCGTTGATTGAACAACTGAAAACCATGTTAGGCCCATGGCCCGTTTCCGGTCCGGCATTAGCAATTGGCGCGCAGGCACTCAGGGATCACGATTGGGCCAACCAAACACGCATGCGCCTAGAAAAAGACGCCGCGAAACTTGACGAACTTATGACTGCAAAGGGTGCTACCGTTGTTGGCGGCACAACCTTGTTCAGATTGTATGATGTAGGGGATGCAGCAGAATGGCAGGACCGCCTCGCCCAATCCCAAATCTGGTCACGCATCTTTCCCTACAGCACGCACTGGCTGCGCCTTGGCTTGCCGCACCCGATGGACTGGTCACGTATTGAGGATGCGTTATGAGCACCGCAGCCCTTCTCTCTTTCGCGATAATCCTTGATGCCATTTTTGGTGAACCAAAATGGTTATGGAACAAGGTGCCGCATCCCGCCGTGCTTATGGGTAACCTGATCAAATGGTGTGACGAACATTACAACAGCGGTGAAAATGCCAAACTCAATGGCGTTCTGACGATTCTGGCTCTAATGACTGGCGCAGCACTCTTAGGATATATCATCAGCTTGTTTGGCGGGATTGTCACCATCTTAGTCACTGCAATTCTGCTCGCCCAAAAATCCTTGGTTCAGCACGTCCAACAGGTTGCCGACGCCCTGCGCATCTCCCTTGCTGAGGGCCGCCAAAAGGTCGCCATGATCGTGGGGCGCGACACTGCACAAATGGATCAACCCGCTGTGGCGCGCGGCGCAATTGAAAGCGCGGCAGAAAACCTGAGTGACGGCGTTATCGCACCAGCCTTTTGGTTCCTGATCGGCGGATTACCAGGTTTAATGATCTATAAAGTTGTTAATACCGCGGACAGCATGATTGGCTACAAGACCGAACGGCACGCCGATTTCGGATGGGCCTCTGCCCGTTTTGATGATCTGTTAAACCTGATCCCTGCACGGATCACCGCAGCACTTATCGCATTGCCCGCAGGCGTTCACGGCCAATGGCGCGACATCATCTCCGACGCGAAACTTCACCGCTCACCAAACGCTGGCTGGCCCGAAGCGGCAATGGCACGCGCCATCGACATCGCACTATCAGGCCCACGCGCCTACGAAGGGCAGGTGCAAGATTTCCCATTCGTACATCCAACGGGAAATCGGTTTGCGGGACCATCAGACATCGACGCCGCATGCTCTATGCTATGGAAAGCATGGGGCATCGCACTTTTATTTACTACCATCCTCACCATTTTATAACGGACACCAATATGCGCATACTTGCTTTAAGCGCCGCCCTCTTGCTGCCAATCGCAGCCCAAGCTGAATGCGGTGGCTCATTCAATAGTTTCAAAAGAGGATTAAAATCCGAAGCCGTTGCCCAAGGTATCTCACCAGCGAAAGCTGATGCGTTCCTGTCGGACATCCGTAAAGATGGTAGCGTGCTAAAGGCAGATCGCGCCCAAGGTGTTTTTCAGAAACCATTCATCGAATTTTCACGCCGATTGATTTCAACAAACCGGATCAACTCAGGGCGTTCAAACGCCAAACGTCTTGATCGCGTGTTTGATAACGTCGAATCCACATACGGTGTAAACCGCAACGTTTTGTTGGCGTTCTGGGCTTTTGAAACTGATTACGGCGCGTTCCAAGGTGACTTTAACACCGCCAACGCACTGGTCACATTGGCCCATGATTGCCGCCGTCCAAAATTGTTCCGCCCACAAGTTTTCGCGGCAATGACCCTTTATGAACGCGGTCAATTTGATCCAGCACGCACAACCGGTGCATGGGCTGGTGAAATCGGAATGGTGCAAATGTTGCCACGCGACATCTTGGAAAACGGTGTGGATGCTGACGGCGACGGCCGCGTATCACTCAAAACATCTGCTCCGGATGCGCTGACGTCAGGCGGCAAGATGTTGCAGCACTTGGGGTGGAACGCAGGCCAACCATGGCTGCAAGAAGTTACCGTACCAAACAATATGGATTGGTCAAAAAGCGGCTTGGGCACCACCATGTCCACTGGCGACTGGCAGGCAATGGGCATTCGGGCACGTGAAGGCAAACTTGCCAATCTTCCAGCTTCTTTGATCTTGCCACAAGGTCACAAGGGCCCAGCATTCCTAGCCTACCCAAACTTCAACGTTTACTTTGAATGGAACCAATCATTCACCTACGTTCTCACAGCAGCCTACTTTGCAACACGCCTACAAGGTGCTGCAGCTTATGACGCTGGAAATCCAGATCAAGGCCTTCAGGGTGACAGCATGAAACGCCTGCAATCCAAATTGCAAAAGCGTGGATATAATGTTGGCAAAATCGATGGCATCTTGGGCGCACGTACACGCGATGCAGTTCAAGCAGAGCAACAGCGCCTTGGCCTGCCAGCCGATGCATGGCCAACACCGACGCTGCTGAACAACCTATAAATCGATTTCACTGATTGAATCTATGATCTGATCCTAAAACAAATAAGCCCCGCAGAGCACATACTCTGCGGGGCTTATCTTTTAAAACAGCAATGACGCAAAATTGGGGTCTTAGCCTACCATCGCCGAAGCCTTTTTCAAATCAACAGACACCAATTGGCTCACACCTTGTTCCGCCATTGTGACACCAAACAAGCGGTCCATACGGGCCATGGTCACCGCGTGGTGTGTGATGATCAAGAATCGTGTATCCGTCTGGCGGCACATCTCATCCAACAGGTCGCAGAAACGGGTCACATTGGCATCGTCCAAAGGCGCGTCGACCTCGTCCAAAACACAAATCGGTGCAGGGTTCGCCAAGAAGACAGCAAAGATGAGCGCCATCGCGGTCAACGTTTGTTCGCCGCCGGACAACAAACTAAGCGTGCTCAGTTTCTTACCAGGTGGTTGGCACATGATCTCAAGTCCGGCTTCCAACGGGTCGTCACCTTCGACCATCACAAGGTTCGCCTCACCGCCACCAAACAGATGTGTAAACAACTGCGCAAAGTTGGTATTCACCTGCTCAAACGCGGTTAAAAGGCGCTCGCGCCCCTCGCGGTTCAAACTGGCAATACCACTGCGAAGTGTCTTGATAGCTTCCTCAAGGTCCGCCTTCTCACCGACCAAGTTGTCATGCTCAACTTGCACCCCAAGCGCATCTTCTTCGGCGCGCAAATTCACGGCACCCAATGCATCACGTTGGCGTTTCAACGCATTCACACTTGCCTCTAATGCTTCAGAGGCTGGCATTTCATCAGGGTTCACTTCCAACGCTGTCAGCAATTGGTTCGGCGTTTTCTGCTGCTCCTCAGCGATACGTTCAGCAGCCGAGGTCACTGTTTCACGCGCAGCATCAGAACGGGCCTCTGCGCGGGCGCGTGCCTCGCGTGCTTCTGATGCCAAACGCTCGCAATTACGTTCATTCATTGCTGCTTCACGCAAGGCAACCTCACCCACGGACAGTGCATCCGTGGCGGCAACTTTACGCACCTTGGCTTCTGAAATTGCAAAGCTTAGCTCATCACGTTTGGCAGCAAGTTCAGTAGGGGCAGCACTCGCCACCTTCAGTTCTGCTTCAGAGGTTTCTTTACGTTCGACCAATTCTGCACTGCGTTTTTCCGCAGTTTCCAAGCGGTGACGCCAACCACTGATTTCTTTGGTCACTTCTTGGCTACGCTTCAATCTTGCATCGCCTTCACGGCACACTTCGTCATGGCGTGAGCGCATTGAAATCATTGTTATACGCGCAGCTTCAACAGTCACACGCTGCCCTTCAACAGCGGCGCGTTCCACATCCAAATCACCCAAATCCAGCAAAGCACGTTCTGCTTCACGTACCCGCGTTCGCGCACCCATCGCTTCTTCTTCATGCCGTTTCACGGCCAACCCAAGGGACTCCAAACGCCCCTCTGCCAGATTGCGATCTGCTTCTGATCGGCTCAATGCGCGGCCAGCATCTGCAACCATACGATCTGCTTCACGACGCGCTTCACGGGCGGCGCGATCTGCTTCGCTCAACTCAGCCAATCGTGCCGTCAGCGTCTCATGTGCACCCCGCGCACCGTCCGCGCGGTTGGACGCTTGTTCAAGCGATTGCTTCAATTCCTCAATACGGTTAAGCTGTTGCAGACGTAATGCCGCAGCACTTGGTGCATCTTCTGCCCACGCACGAAACCCATCCCAACGCCACAAATCACCATCGGGTGAAACCAACCGCTGACCCGGTTTAAGCAATGACTGCAAACGTTGCGCATCATCACTGTCGGCCAAACCAATCTGGCTCATGCGCCGCACCAAAACATCAGGCACAGACACGTGGTGGGTCAGCGGCGTGATCCCATCAGGTAAAGGTTGATCTTCTTCATAGGGCGGCATCACAGCCCAACCCGATGGCCCATCCAACTCAACCTCTGGCGCACGCAAATCATCCGCCAATGCAGCACCAAGGGCCTTTTCAAACCCTTTTTGCACCTGAAGACGATCCAGAATTTGCCCACCCTCTGCAGTGTCGCGTTCAACCAGTTTTGCCAGTGCACCTGTTTCAGCGCGAAGGGCGTTCATCTCACCTTCAGCTTCGGAACGTTCAGCACGCGCATCAGATTCACGCGATTGCGTTTCGGCGCGCGCTTGCTCAGCAGCGTTCAACGCGTTGTCAGCAAGTTGCGCGGTTTTTTCTGCACTCACCGATGACAACTGTGCAGCTTCAAAATCATCGCCCGCCTTTTTCAAAGCTGCCTGACTTTGCGCAACCGCTTCGCGGGCTTTGGTCGCCTCTGCTTCTGACTTTTCTTCGGTCTTGCAATTATCATCTAACAGACGTTGGGCAGACCCGTGGCGCGCAGCCAAACGGGCAACGTCTTCGGTTTTTTGGCCCAATTCCGCTTCGCAAGCCTGCAACATTTGCGCAGCTTCACGCGCACCTTCAGCGGCTTCTTTCAAACGGGTCTCGTGCCCCTCACCGGCTTTGGTAAGTTCACGCGCTTCCCACTCGAGGCGTTCAATCGTTTCACCTGCATCGCGGTTCAAACCACCTTCGCGTTCAATATCACGGCCCAATTGTGCAATGCGGTTGGTTAGAGTTTGGATGACCTGAACCGCTTGGGCCTCTTGATCATCCAATGTATCGCGCTGAACGGTAAGACGCTGCATAATTGCAGCTGCGATCGCCTCTTCCTCGCGCATTGGAGGTAACGCTGTTTCAGCAGCAGTGCGTGCTTTGATCGCGGTTTGCACCAGCGCTTGCGCTTGCGCTGCTTCGGTCACACGCCCACGTAAAATTTCGCCTGCTGTCGCACGTGCGTCGTCAGCTTCACGCCAACGACGGTACAACAACATGCCTTCCGTGCGGCGCAATCCTTCACCAATTTCGCGATAACGCGCCGCTTGGCGTGCTTGACGCGCCAACTGCCCCAATTGGTTTGCCAGTTGTTCAATGACATCGTCCACACGGGCCAGATTGGTCTCTGCACCTTTAAGCTTTAACTCCGCCTCATGGCGGCGCTGATAAAGGCCAGAAATTCCAGCCGCTTCTTCCAAGATACGGCGGCGGTTCTTCGGCTTGGCGTTGATCAGTTCAGCAATCTGCCCCTGACGAACCAACGCAGGGGAGTGCGATCCTGTGGATGCATCCGCAAACAACATCTGCACATCACGCGCGCGCACGTCTTTGCCAGCAGCTTTATAAGCACTGCCAACATCACGGGTGATACGGCGCACAATATCCATTGTGTCAGAGTTATTGAACCCAGCAGGTGCCAAACGTTCAGAGTTATCTATTTGCAAAGTAACTTCGGCAAAATTGCGCGCTGGACGCGTTGCAGCACCAGCAAAGATCACGTCATCCATACCGCCACCGCGCATGGCTTTGGGACGGTTTTCACCCATGACCCAGCGCAGCGCTTCGAGCAGATTGGATTTCCCACAGCCATTCGGACCCACAACACCGGTCAAACCATCAGAAATGATCAAATCAGTAGGGTCTACAAAGCTCTTAAAGCCCGTCAGCTTCAGTTTGGAAAAGCGCAATTGCTGCCCTTGTTATGATTCCGTGTGGAGGCATAATCTGACGGCGAAGGTGGGGTTGTGTCAATTCCTAGGCCCAAGAAACTTCGATTGAGCGCAAGTTTTCCACAATTTTTTGCCAAAGTGCCAGTTTCAGCAATCTAACTCTGCAACAATGACAGCCTGATCACCAACAAACCGTTTCACAATGCATCCACTGACTTTTTCAATAGCGACATATGCACGATCCCCCATCGGCCCCATGCGCGACGCGTATTGCATATTGGTGCGTATTGCCTCTGCCCTTGTGCCATTTACCCGCACATCGAAGTTTGAGCCTTCAACAGTCAACGTTACGGGTTCGATGCCACGAAACCCCATTGACGGCGTATTACATGCAGCGAAAACAATGAACGAAAGGATCAGAATAATATGTCTCATTGCTCAACACTGCCGTGCTTATGGTTAAGTGAGCTTTAATCCCAGACAAAGAAATTGCTCCTCACTCACTTTGGTCATATAAAATTACCAATTGAGGAAAGTGCTAATGCCATTCAAAACCGTACAATCTGAAAAACTATCTGGTGCCGTGGTGCGTCAGGTCGAGGAATTGATCCTGCGTGGCATCCTTAGGCCTGGTGAACGTTTGCCCTCAGAACGTGAATTGGCTGAACGCCTTGGTGTGTCGCGTCCCTCACTGCGCGATGCCATTGGCACGCTCCAAGACAGCGGCCTATTGATTACACGAGCAGGGGCAGGTGTGTTCGTTGCAGATGTTCTTGGCTCTGCCTTTGCCCCTGCACTGACGCAACTGTTCGCGCGCCATGACGAGGCGGTGTTTGATTACCTGTCCTTTCGCCGTGACATGGAGGGTATGGCTGCAGAGCGTGCCGCGCGCCTTGGGTCTGATACTGACCTGAAGGTTGTTCAGGCCGTATTCTCCAGAATGGAAACGGCAGATCCCAAACGCACTGCCGAGGACGAAGCCCAGCTTGATGCGCAATTCCACATGGCGATCATTGAAGCCAGCCATAACGTGGTGATGCTACACATGATGCGTTCCATGTACGAGCTGCTGCGCGAAGGCGTCTTCTATAACCGTCAGGTGATGTTCAACCAACGCACCACACGCAACACGATGCTGGACCAGCACCGTGCAATAAACGACGCGCTACAGACCCGCGATGGGGCCGCCGCCAAGGAAGCAGTTCACGCGCATATGGACTACATCGAGGTCAGCCTGCACGACCAGCAAAAGGCACAACGTAACGAGATTGTTGCCCAACAACGGCTAGATCACGCAACCACAAATTCCTAATCCCACAATAGCAAAAGGCCCCAGCGTTTCTGCCAGGGCCTTTTGAATTATAAATAACTGCGACTAAGTCAGTGTAGTTTCGCGTCCACTTGAGCGATCGCGTCATCAATCAACGAGCTGCCGTTTGCAGCTGTCATTTGTTTCGCAATCACGTCACGTGCCACTGCTATAGCAATGGTAACTGATTGGTCACGTACTTCTTTTACAGCGGAAGCTTCAGCAGAGGCAATTTGGTCCTCAGCAGCAGCCAAGCGGCGTTCGATAGATTGTGCCAAATCAGCACGGGCTTGTTCAGCTGCTGCGTTAGCTTCATCTTTAGCTGCTGCAACAATGCGGTCTGCTTGGGTCTGTACTTCTTTTTGCTTGCGCTCGTAGCTTGCCAACAAAGTTTGTGCTTCTTCGCGCAATGTGCGGGCTTCGTCCAATTCGGACTGAATACCAACTGCGCGTTGATCCAACATACCACCCAACATGGAAGGTACTTTGAAGTAGAACAAAACCCCAATGAAGGCGATGAAGCCAAGCAACACAACAAAGTCTGTGTTGCCAAGGGAGAAAAAAGGACCAGACGCTGCAAAAGCTGGGCTTGCGGCCAAGGCCGCGATAGCGCCTGTCAGGGTGATTTGTGTAAAACGCATCTCGATTACCCTTTCATCCGCGCGGTCACGGCGGCGGTGATGCTTTTCGCATCGGCCTTGCCACCCATGGCTGCAACAATTTCTTTTGCTGTGTCTTTGGCAACAACTTTTACGTTGTCCAAGGCACCAGCGCGAATTTCAGCAATGACCTTCTCACCTTCAGCAGCTTTCGTGGCGATCTTGGTGTCTGCAGTCGCAATAGCTTTGTCCAAGTCGGCTTGGATGCCGGCTTTGGTCTCTGCCACGATGCGGCCTGCCTCGGCGCGTGCATCGATAAGAGCTTTGTCATAGGCCGCTTCTGCGTCCTGTGCTTTGGCTTTCAAATCTTCCGCTGCGGCGATGTCATTTGTAATTGTCCCTTGACGTTCGGCCAAAACCGAAGCGATACGCGGCAAAGCCACGCGAGACAGAATAAGATAGATTACGACGAGGGTAATAACCAACCAGAAAATCTGGTTGCCCCATGTCGAAAAGTCCAGTTGTGGCATGCCGGGACCTGAGGCCTCTGCTGCACTGTGTGTATCGGTTGCCATCTTGGTCTCCGTTCAATCACCCAATTGGGCGGTCATTACATCGGGCGGGACATCGAAATGTACCGCCCAACCGTAAGGAACTTATTGCCTACGGTTTGTAAGCAATACTGTTGTTCAGTCTGTCTTAGACAGCGAACATCAGCAACAGAGCTACGAGGAATGAAAAAATCCCCAAAGCTTCTGCGAATGCGATACCGATAAACAGTGTCGCTGTTTGTGATGCTGCTGCAGATGGGTTGCGCAATGCGCCTGCCAAAAAGTTGCCTGCAACGTTACCAACACCGATAGCGGCTGCGCCGGAACCGATTGCTGCTAGACCTGCGCCGATGTGTGCTAGTTCACCTTCCATGTGAAATCTCCTTACGATTGGAAGTTAGATAGATAGACAAACGAATGTTCGCCGTTGTGAGTGATACTGTAGGGCGGGGTTTCCCCCGCCTAACCTTTGTTACCCGGGCTTAGTGGCTCGGGTGAAGCGCGTCTTTCAAGTAAACGCACGTCAGAATTGTGAAAACATATGCCTGAATGAATGAGACCAAGATCTCTAGGGCGTACATTGCGACGATGCCTGCGATTGCAATCGGGCTAACGACAGCGATTGCTGCGAAACCTGCGAACACTTTAATAACCGCGTGACCCGCCATGACGTTACCCGCCAAACGAATGGAGTGGCTTACCGGACGTACGAAATATGAGATAACTTCGATGATCGCCAGGATTGGGCGTAGGGCCAGTGGTGCAGAAGACACCCAGAATAGACCCAAGAATTTCGTACCGTTTTTGACAAAACCCAAGGCGGTCACTGTCAAGAAAACTGCCATCGCCAAAACAACCGTTACGGCGAAGTGGGATGTAGTAGTGAAGGACATAGGGATAAGGCCAAGGAAGTTGGCGCAAACGATGAACATGAACAATGTCATGATGTATGGGAAGTAAACGACGCCATCTTTGCCAGAAACGTCTTCTACCATCTTGTAGACAAAGCCGTATGCCAATTCAGCGACTGACTGGCCACGTGAAGGAACAACTGAGCGCTTGGTCGTGGTCAAAACCATCAGGCCGATCACTGCCAAAATCGCTAGACCCATCCACAACGCTGCGTTTGTAGGAGTGTACCAAGCAATTGGACCGCCAAATAGCGATTCAATGTTGAACTGATCCATTGGGTGGAATTCCAGCCCACCAGTTTCTGCGCCTTGTGCTTCGCTTGCCATTTTCAGGCTCCCTCATCTTTGCGGGATAATCCCGCATCGTCATTCGCGGCCAATTCAGCCAATTGATCATTCTGCATTTCGTGGGCACTGCGGATCATCGTTTTGACCCCGGCCACTAAACCCAGAACGGTGAAAATCAGCATAAAGATGGGAAGTGTCCCAAACAGGTAATCCAACCCGTATCCTATGCCAAAACCGATTCCAAGACCGGCCACCAACTCTATCACCATCCGCCACGCGTGTTGCGCTTGAGAATAGTGCTCTTCCTTCTTGGGTCCCGGCTCTTGTGCCTGCTTCGCTGCGGCGATCTTGGCTTCAAGTTGCTGCATTTGCAGCTTTTGATCAGGATCGGTCACGGCGTTTTCCCCAATTGGAAATCTTGAAGGATTGCTAATAGGGGGAGGGGTCCGAGTCAACAGGGTCATGAGGCTTTAGAAAATAAGATTAAGCCACTGATTTTGAATATTAAAATTTATTAATACGATCGCCTGCAATCATGTCGCAGGAAGCAGTTAGCCAATTCCAGCCAGTTTTAGACATTCAACCATTTGGTTGACGATCCCTTTTGCCTTTGCCAAAGCATCCCTATGGCCAATTCTTTAGACACAATCTTTGCTGCTCTCGCTGATCCGACCCGTCGGGCGATCTTAAGCATGCTGTTAGAAGACGATATGGCCGTGACCGACGTTGCTGAGCCATTCGAAATGTCATTGGCCGCAATCTCGAAACACCTGATGATCCTGACCCGCGCTGGCTTGATTGCTCAGGAAAAACGCGGGCGAGTGAAATGGTGCAAACTGGAACCCGACGCGATGAAGGGTGCCAGTGTCTGGATGCAGGGATTTGGGCAATTCGAACCCGTAAATCTGGATGCATTCGAACGGTTCTTAGAAACTGAACTTGATTCAGCACCTGAATAGGGTTTTTAACCCTCATCACTCAGCAACATGGCCAGCGCTAAGATCGTCAAACAGATGCCGCCCAATATCCAGACCACGGGCACACCTTGGCCCAGCGCGATCTGCCATAGGATAACCCAACTGGGCGTTAGATAAGTATAGGCCATCACCTTGGCCGCAGGCAGACGCATCGTCGCAAATTGCATCAACACAAAAGTCGCCGAACTCGCACAGATTGCGACATAGAGAATTGTTATCCAAACGATTGATGGCAACGCCGCCCAATCTGTCGAACCCAAATCCTTCCAACTGTAAATCGTGATCAATAAACATCCTGCCAGCAAAACGCCTAAGGTAAAGACCAACGCGGGCTCTCCACGGTTCAGCTTGCGCACCAAAGGAGTGTAAAGCGCGTGAAATACGCAACCGATAAAATAGATCACCTCGCCCCGCCCGATCTTGAACTCTAGCAGCGCGCCAACATCGGCCCGAAAGATTACCCAAAGCGCACCAACGCCACCGATCAACAAGGCCACCAACATACGACCTGTCAGTTTTTGAAGCATCAGCACCCAGCCAAAACCAGCTGCCATGATTGGTGTCAACGTGAACACCGCCGCCGCACTGACGGGTGGGGCCGTTTTTAACCCCTCAAACATCAGCACAAAATAGGCACCAAAAATTCCACCCAACAACAGGTACCGCCAAGGTGCGTTCAACGCAGAACGCTGCATTCCACCAGTCGCCAATACCGCGGTGCCAATGACAACTGAGGCAATTGCAAAGCGCACAGCATTCAATGCACCCGGTGCAATATCATTTGCAGCCAACGCGCCCAGCGAAAACGATCCCGCCACGAGCACTGAAAACAAAAACATCGCAAGATGGCCCTGCTTGGCGGGAGACATCCCCATCCTCACATGTACCAATCTTTGGAATGTTCTTTCAGGAAGTTCACAAAGGCCTGCACCTTGGTTGTCCGGTGCAAATCAACGTGGGTGACCAACCACAATGGAGCAGACCACTCATCTTGGTGAGGGAATACTTCAATTAAATCGGGGTTTGCTGGCGCGTCACTGACGGGAAAGAATCCAATCCCCGCACCCGCACGAATCGCTTGTTCAAGTGCCCGGCCATCTGTGCTGCGAAAGGTCAGCGCGGCCTCAGGTACCTTTTCCCGCAGCCATTTGTTGAACGGCGCGCGACTGTCGTCATCATGCCCCACAAACCTATGCTTAGCGCAATCGGCGACATCTTTGGGCACTCCATTACTTTCAACATAATCCTTGCTGGCATAAAGCCCCATGCGCTGACGCACGAAAGGTTGCACCACGTTGTCCGGTTGATCCGGCGCATTGCCTGCACGAATAGCCACATGTGCCTCGCCGTATTCCAAACGAAACAACCGCTCGCCCGTCAAATAGCGGATCAGAACATCGGGGTGGGCCTGCTGAAAAGCCACCAACAACGGTGCCATGCGTGGGGCCAGTGAAACCAGCGACGTCACAACCAACTCACCCGACACATCCGTGCCACGTCCCTTGATGCGCCCAACCAACTGGTTGAACTGATCATCCGTTGCTTGGGCCACACGAAACAAATCATCGCCCACTTCAGTCGCAGTGTACCCACGGGCGTGGCGCTGAAACAGCTTTACCCCCAATTGGCCCTCCAACGCATCGATATGGCGAATGACAGTCGCATGGTGCACACCCAATACTTCGGCGGCACCACTCACTGTTCCCATGCGGGCAACCTGATAGGCGGTCTTGATTTCATCCCAATTGTTCATGGCAATTCCCGGTCATGTGCAAATTCCAACACTCGCTGTGGATTTAAGTGCCTTACGTTCAAATATGCAATCCCTATGCAGGGGGCAGACAAGTACATTCACAAGGAGCAGACATGACACTTACCCTCCACATCAACATCTCTAGCCAGACAAACGGATCAGTGTCACACCAGCTTTCAGCATAAATCGTAGAAAAATTGGGTGGACCAACAACACACCGTGATCTACTCACACAACCCCTGCCACAGCTTGACGAAGCATGACTTGGCAAATTGGACTCCTGCTGATCAGCTCACGGAACAAAAGGCCGAAAAGCTCACTACTTCTGACAGTTTAATCCAAGAAATCAAAGACTCAGACACATTGGTCATTGGCGTTTCAATGTATAACTCCAGTATCCCCGCCAGCCTAAAGGCCTGGGTTGATCTAGTCTGTCGCGCGGGCCACACTTTTCAACATATAAAAAAGGCCCCATTGGATAGATGGAAGGCAAGCGCGCCATTGTCGTCATCGCATCTGGCGGCGTTCCACGGGGCTCACCAATGGATCACGCAAGTACCTATATGACCACAATGCTTGGGTTTATCAGAATCACTGACGTCACATTTGTGGCCGCAGAGGGGACAGCGGGTGATCTTGATGCCGCTCTCAAAGGGGCACAAACCCAAATCGTCGCACTCACGACCTAATACAGTAAAAAAACAAGGGGCAAAGTGACGTCTTTGCCCCTTAAACTGTTGACTCTATCCCCACCACAGCCTAATTCCTCATCAACATCCGGAAGCATAAGCCCTTCCGGTCCTTGTTACATCAAGGATCGCCCTCCGTCAGCGCGTCGCGCCCACGGAGGTATTTTTGTATTTCGCATCGTGATGATACAATCGTCACCACCCCTTCCTATCTAGGGGTTAACAGTAATCGGGCAAAGGAGCCTTGGCATGTTTGAAAATCTATCCGACCGCCTTTCCGGCGTCTTTGACCGACTGACAAAACAAGGTGCGCTGTCTGACGAAGACGTCAAAACAGCCCTGCGCGAAGTACGTGTTGCCCTGCTTGAGGCCGACGTTTCTCTTTCTGTTGCCACTAATTTTGTAAAAGCTGTCCAAGACAAGGCAACAGGCCAAGCGGTCACAAAATCTGTGACGCCAGGTCAACAGGTCGTCAAGATCGTGCACGATGCACTGATCGACACCCTTAAGGGTGAAGGCGAACCAGGCCACCTAAAGATTGATAGCCCACCTGCCCCAATCTTGATGGTTGGTCTGCAAGGTTCAGGTAAGACAACAACAACTGCAAAGCTGGCGAAACGTCTGAAAGAGCGCGAGGGCAAAAAGGTCCTTATGGCCTCTCTCGACGTGAACCGTCCGGCTGCGATGGAACAGCTGCAGATATTGGGCGTTCAAATTGGTGTGGACACATTGCCAATCGTCAAAGGCGAAGATCCCGTATCCATCGCTAAACGCGCCAAGACCCAAGCGAACATGGGCGGTTACGACGTTTATATGCTCGACACTGCGGGTCGCTTGTCCATCGACGAAGAGTTGATGCAACAGGTCGAAGCCGTTCGCGACGTTGCAAACCCCCGCGAGACATTGCTGGTTGTCGATGGTCTAACAGGTCAAGACGCAGTGCAAACCGCAGAAAACTTTGACCAGCGTATTGGCATTTCTGGTGTTGTCCTCACCCGTATGGACGGTGATGGTCGCGGTGGTGCTGCATTGTCCATGCGTGCGGTTACTGGCAAGCCAATCAAATTTGTCGGTCTTGGCGAAAAGATGGACGCCCTTGAAACGTTCGAACCTGAACGCATCGCTGGCCGTATCCTTGGCATGGGTGACATCGTTGCCCTTGTTGAAAAAGCCCAAGACACGATCGAGGCCGAACAAGCCGAGCGCATGATGAAGCGAATGGCCAAAGGTCAGTTCAATATGAACGACCTTAAGATGCAGCTTGAGCAAATGATCCAAATGGGCGGCATGCAAGGCATGATGGGCATGATGCCCGGCATGGGTAAAATGGCAAAGCAGGTCGAAAAGGCCGGTTTTGACGACAAGGTGCTGAAACAGCAAATCGCCTTGATCCAGTCCATGACCAAAAAAGAATGCGCCAACCCTGCCCTTCTTCAGGCCTCCCGCAAAAAGCGGATCGCCAAAGGTGCCGGCATGCAGGTGTCTGATCTGAACAAACTTGTGAAGATGCAGCGCCAGATGTCCGATATGATGAAAAAGATGGGCAAAATGGGCAAAGGCGGCATGCTGAAACAAGCCATGAAGGGCATGATGGGCGGTAGCGGTACTGGTGGCGGAATGCCTGCTGGCATGGACCCGTCCCAAATGGACCCTGCAGCACTTGAAGCAGCGGCCAAGCAACTTGGCGGCAAGATGTCCGGTCTTGGTGGAATGGGCAGCGGCATGGGTCTGCCATCCAGTCTTTCTGGTTTCGGGAAGAAGAAATGATCACCTGTACGCAAACATATAAGACCGACCCAGCTCAGCTGGAGGCTTTTGAAACCTATTCAAAAGCCTGGATCTATTTGGTCAACAAAATGGGTGGTACACACCACGGCTATTTCTTGCCTCATGAAGGCGCGAACAACAAAGCCTGGTGCATGTTTTCTTTTGCGTCGCTTGCGGCCTGTGAAAATTATCGCACACGCATGGACGCTGACCCAGAATGTCAGGCCGCCTATGCTTATGCAGTGAAGACAAAGTGCATCCTGTCCTATGATCGCACCTTCACCCGTCCACTATTGGATGGCGCAAGCCCCACTGAATTGGGGCTTATCTAATGTTTGCATATGTACAGTTCACCTACGCAACACCGACACTATACCGACGTAATACCGACGTTGTATTTTCAGCATTTGGAGGCCGTTATGTCTGACGCAGTCACCCGTGCAGCAGAGGTCCTAAAGAGCCACCGCGAAAGCATTGATCGCCTTGATGCGATCATGATCTATACTCTTGGCGAACGTTTCAAACACACACAATCTGTGGGCAAACTCAAAGCCGAACACGACCTTCCCCCGTCCGATCCCGCCCGCGAGGCAACACAGATCGCACGGCTAGAAGATTTGGCCAATCGGGCCGACTTGGACCCCGATTTTGCCAAGAAGTTACTCCACTTCATCATCGCTGAAGTCATTCAGCATCACAAAACACATCAAGAATAAAACCTAAGGAAACAACAATATGTCTATGAAAATCCGTTTGGCCCGTGGTGGCTCTAAGAAACGTCCATTTTACCGCATCGTAGCTGCTGACAGCCGCATGCCACGCGATGGTCGCTTCATCGAAAAATTGGGCACATACAACCCACTTTTGGCTAAAGACAGCGAAGAGCGCGTGAAAATGAACATGGAACGCGTTCAGTACTGGTTGGGCCAAGGCGCACAGCCAACTGACCGTATCGCACGTATGCTAGAAGCTGCTGGCGTTGTTCCAAAAACAGAGCGCAACAACCCTAAGAAGGGTGCTCCACACAAGAAAGCCGTTGAGCGCGCGGAAGAAAAAGCAGCTAAAGCAGAAGCAGCCGCTGAAGCCGCAGCCGCACCTGTTGAAGCTCCTGCTGAAGAAGCAGCAGCAGAATAAGACCGGTTATGGAAGCGTTTTCGGACAGCTTCCGAACCGATCTATCGCAACTGATGCGATGGCGGCGCGACGTGCGCCGCTTTCGCAGCGATCCGGTGGACGAGTCGTTGCTGATGCAATGCCTCGACACCTTCCACCTCGCCCCCTCCGTGGGCCTTTCGGAACCTTGGCGCATCGTGCGGGTCACATCCCCAGAGCTTCGCCAGAAATCTATCGAAAATTACCAAACTGCCAACGCTACTGCCCTTGATGGGTATGACGGTGAAAAAGCTGCTATGTATTCGGGATTAAAACTATCCGGTATGTCTGAAGCCCCTGAACATATTGCCATTTTCTGCGATGACAGCACCACCAAAGGCTCCGACCTTGGCGCGACAACTATGCCAGAAATGCGCCGCTATTCTGTTGTGGGTGCGATCAATCTGATGTGGCTACATGCCCGTTCCCATGGTTTAGGTATGGGGTGGGTTTCCATTTTGGATGCCCCAAAACTATGTACCGATCTGGACATCCCTCAGGATTGGTCCCTTATCGCTTACTTGTGTATCGGTTGGCCCGAAGCCAACTCGACCACACCCGAATTAGAAACCGCTGGCTGGGAAACCCGCCGCGCGGCCCTGCCCATAGAAACCCGTTGAGGTCCCAATGTTCAGATTGATGCGCTTAATAATCTTTGTTCTACTCGCCTTTGTAGCTGGGCAGTTTTATGAACGTAGCCAAACCTCTGAACGATGTGCCACACTAGGCGGAGATATGGACGCAGGACTTTGCAAAGGAATAACAAAATGAGCAACGAATTGATCTGTGTCGGTAGCATCGGCGGCTCTTATGGCGTCAACGGGGAGCTACGCATCAAGAGCTTTTGCGCAATCGCAGAAGACATTGAAACCTATAGCCCCCTCACCCGCGAAGATGGGACTGGTTCATACACCATCGCCATTGTGCGCGCGGTCAAAGGTGGCTTTGTGATCCGCATGCCCGAGATATCCACAAAGGAACAAGCAGACGCAATGAAGGGTGTACAACTCTACGCCCGTCGCGATCAGCTGCCTAGCCTACCAGACGACGAATACTACCACTCAGACCTCACTGGTTTGCAGGTTCTAGATACAGGCGGCGTGACCCTTGGCACTGTGAAGTCAGTACAAAATCACGGCGCTGGCGACCTGCTTGAAGTGCAACTGCCTGACAGTTCTGCAACGGTTTTAGTTCCCTTCAGTCTCGCGGTCATTCCAACTGTCGATTTGGACACAGGCCGCATCATCGCAGACCCCCCTGACGGCCTATTCTAATCGTGTGGCGCGGTGAAACCCTTACTGCGCGCGCTGGACTTTGATGCCACGCAAGATCATCATACACGCGGGTTTCCACAAAACAGGCACGTTCTCTGTTCAACAGGTTTTTTAGGCAAATCGTCCGCCTCTACAGCCAGAATTGGCAATGCGCCTTAAGGGGCAAATGCGGAACTTAATGCATGCAGCCAATGGCTATTCAACGTGGCGTTACGATCGAATATTGGTCAAAGCCACAACGCGTTTTGGTGCCATCCTTGATGACTTAGTCGCGATGCCCAAACGCGCGCTTTTGCTATCTGCCGAAGAATTCTCAGGCCATATGCCAGGGCGCGGCGAACTGGCATACTAAAGCGTAATCCCCATTTTACTGTCACGATACTGCGCTGAAATAACTGCATATTTTTCCAATATTGAACAGGTCATTTACTTTTGACACGCGGACCTGACAGCTGGTTGCAAAGCGCCTATTGGGAACACGTCAAATCCTCATCCATGAACATGGACTATGACGCCTTTACAAAGACCCATGAGAGAGCCGCTGACTGTGAAACAACCATAAAGGCGGTGCGAAAACAGGTAAACGTCGCAGTGCTCCATACCGCCCTTGAGGACTGTGGCGGCCTAAGGCTGGGCCCAGCGGATCTGTTTTTGACCTGTGCGATATATCCCCAAGCCTGCTCGAAAAAATCGTTCCTCAACCTATTCATAACGAACGACTGGATAAGATTGTTTTACTTGCCTTACTGGAAGTAAACCGTGCATATGCGGACCATTGCGAACGCAAAGCAGCCAAGCAAATCATTCTCGCAGAGGCCAGAAAAATGACCGGTAACCCAAAGTCGCACGGGCGTAAAACTATTCGCCCGACACTGACACCACGGTCCTTGATGGATGGCGATGAGGAGTTGGCAGGCGTTTGGCAGGCGCGTATTATGACGCTGTTCCCCAATGCCTTTCCAGGCGTCTTGGGTGAAAGCCTGACGGGCCGCGCGTTGAAAGACGGCAAGTGGCAGCTGCACACCCATGACCTGCGCAGCCACGGCTTGACCAAGCACCGCAATGTCGATGACACCCCTGCGGGCGGTGGCGCTGGCATGGTGTTGCGCGCCGATGTGATTGGCCCTGCGATTGAAGCTGTACAACACCAGAGCAAAGGCAATGTGCCGTTGGTTTATATGTCCCCACGCGGACGCCGCTTTGATCAAGAGATGGCGCGCAATTGGGCACGGTGTGATGGCGTTACGGTTCTATGTGGCCGCTTTGAGGGTGTCGATGAACGTGTACTGCAACACTACGGCGTGATGGAAGTGTCCCTTGGTGACTTCGTGATGACCGGCGGTGAAATTGCGGCCCAAGCCATGATTGATGCCACAGTGCGTTTGTTGCCAGGTGTTCTGGGGAACGCGGACAGTGCCGTTGAAGAAAGCCACTCAAACGGTTTGCTTGAGCACCCTCAGTATACCAAACCTGCAGAGTGGATGGGGCACAAAATCCCCGATGTCTTGATGTCAGGAAATCATGCAAGGATCGAAGCATGGCGTCGCGAAATGTCGCATGAGATCACCAAAGCACGCCGTCCTGATCTGTGGGCAAAACTCACCGATTGATTTGGACCTTTTTCGTGCACCGCTGCACAGTTGTTCTGCGTTTTTATAACTCACGATGAAAAACACCAATTTGCGCTGCAAATTGTCATGATGTTTGCGATTTTCTGCTCAAAACCCTTTTTTGTTAACCAATTCTTTGCGATCTTTCCCTTTATCTGGTTGGTAAACATTGTAGGCACCACAAGATACAGGGTACCCTTTCGTAAATGGCGTCCTGAGTCGTAATAACGCGAACACCTCCTATATCTATTGTTACGCACCAGCCGAATTCGCAAAGCCGACGGAGAAATAAATGAAAATCCTGTTCAAAAAGCCACTTCAACTTTTCGCTCTTGGTATCTCACTTAGCTTGATGACAACGACAGCCCACTCTGAAACTTTGGCTGATGCATTGGTCAGCGCATACAATCACAGTGGACTGCTAGAACAGAATCGCGCCCTACTTCGCGCAGCTGACGAAGACGTCGCATCTGCCAGCGCAGCATTGCTGCCGATCGTGAACTGGTCTGCACAAGCGCAGCGCACTTACAGGAGGCAAACAAGAGCCTGGAACAGTAATGCAACAATAAGCGTGAAGGCCGAACTTTTACTTTATGATTTTGGCGGATCAGCTGCCTCTATCGAAGCCGCACGTGAAAGCGTATTCGCAACCCGTTCACAACTGCTTTCCATTGAACAACAAATTATGTTGCGTGCTGTCACAGCCTATCTCAATGTCCGCAGCACATCCAAATTTGTGGCCCTGCGCCAGAACAATCTGCGCCTCTTGACGCAAGAGCTTCGCGCCGCCAAAGACCGCTTTGATGTAGGTGAGGTTACACGAACTGATGTTGCATTGGCCGAAGCACGTTTGGCGCAAGCCCGCAGTGGTCTTGCGAATGCGCAGGGCGATCTTCTGCGCGCCCGTGCTGAGTATGCAAATGTTATCGGTCACCAGCCTAGGAATTTGGCACAACTGCCGCGCCTACCTCGTATCAGTGGCAATGTCGTCTCCGCCCAATCCCAGGCTGTGCGCAATCACCCAGATATGATCACGGCCCAACACCAAGTGGCCTCCGTAGAATATGCTATCAAAAGCGCCGAAGCCGCCCTTGAGCCAAAGATCAAACTGACTGGTTCCTTGAGCCCTCAAAACGATCTGATTAGCGGCGACTTTACCAACAACGTAACGGTAGGGTTGGGCGTCTCTGGCCCAATTTACAATGGTGGTAAAATTTCCTCGGGCGTGCGCCGTGCAATGGCACAGCGCGATGCTACGCGCGCAAACCTGCATGTGGTGCGTAGCAACCTGCAGCAATCTGTTGCCAACGCTTACGCCTTCTACAGCAGCGTAAATGCGGCCCTGAACGCCAGCCAACAACAGATCCGCGCATCACGCGTTGCTTTCCGCGGTGTGCGTGAAGAAGCCAGCTTAGGCGCACGTACAACACTTGATGTTTTAAACGCAGAAAACGAATTGCTGAACGCAGAAGCTGCGTTGATTTCGACCCAGACAGAGCAGTACATTGCCGCCTACACGATCCTTTCATCCACAGGTTCTTTAACCGCAAAGAAACTGGGACTGAACGTTCAGCAGTATGATCCCGAAGCTTACTACAAGTTGGTAAAGGACGGCGTTGCGAAGAAAAGCAAGCAAGGCGCACAGTTGGATAAAGTATTGCGGGCCTTGCAAAAGGACTAAGGCCTTTTGGGGATCCATACCCTTAGCGACAGTCCGTAACTGTCGCTAAGGAAATTCTCAAACCGTAATAACGATCAGCTAAGTTCAGCTAATGTTGGCGGGTTAGCACCTGCGCGAGAAACAGTGACACCAGCAACGCGTGCCGCGTAAGACAGTGCCTTTTCAATCTCAACGCCAGTCACCTTACGAAGAGCTTCTTTGTTCAAGCAGCCAAGTGTGTGTAGCTGTGCAAGGAACCCAGCGTTGAACGTATCGCCCGCGCCCACAGTATCGACCACAGTGACCTTAGGGACAGCAACATTCACAACAGGCTGCCCACGCATATAAGCAGAAGCACCATCACCACCTTTGGTGATGATCACGATGTCCGCACCATTCTGGTGAAGCTGCTCAACCTTGTCTTCAAACGAAACGTCAGTTGGAATAATCCAGTCCAAATCCTCGTCAGAAACTTTCAAAATGTCAGCAGCAGCCAACAAACGATCCAACCGCGCACGATACGCGGTTTCGTCTTCGATAAAGCTGGTTCTAATGTTTGGATCGATCATCAGCACAGCACGCTCTGACGCCTCAATTGCAAGGCCCTCATAGGCACTTGCAGCCGGTTCTGCACAAAGGCTGATACCGCCAAAATAAAGCGCAGAAACATCTGTGCCAATATCAGGGAGATCCTCTGACACCATCATTCGACCGGCCGAGTTTTCATCATAGAATGTGTACTGCGCTTGGCCATTTGTCAGCTTCACAAACGCAAGCGTCGTCGGGCGTTTGCTGCGCACCAAAAGATCGGTTCCAACATTTGAAGACTGCAATTCAGCAGCCAACTGTGTTCCAAACAGATCGTTTGAGACGCCAGAAAGCAACTGCACAGGAACCTCAAGGCGTCCCAAGGCGATTGCAGTGTTAAATATCGCGCCACCTGACAACGGCACAAAAGTATCCTGTCCGTCTACGCCCTTTACTGGGACCATATCAATCAGCGCTTCACCACAACATAAAATCATCTGTCGTTCCTCAATCTCTCTCGGGGCAACCATCCACAATCGTCTTCTCAAAAATACAATAACGTAGTGCCAGTTTCGCAGAGACAAATAGCGAAATCAGTACACCTTTGGCAACAGCTGGAAAGACATCAATTTTCTGGGAGGGCCTAACCGGCAAGCTGAGGACAAGACGGCTTTGAATTTAATTGGATCAGTAGAACTTAGAGGGAGAAAAGTGGTGGCGTGGGGGAGACTTGAACTCCCGACCTATCGATTATGAGTCGATCGCTCTAACCAACTGAGCTACCGCGCCGTGAGGTTGGGGATTAGGAGACCAGAACGGAGTCGTCAACCCACGAAATCAATTAAACATCACGTACTGCATCAATCATGCGCTGAACGTTGTCAGGATCAGCGTCCGGAGTGATGCCATGACCAAGGTTAAAGATGTGTGGACCACCCGAAAATGCCTTAACAATAGCGCGTGTTTCGTAGACCAAGGCCTGACCGCCCGTCACCATATGCGAAGATTTCAGGTTGCCTTGAACGCACCCATCAACCTGAACATTTTTCACTGCCCACTCTGGCGTCACGGAATTATCAAGTGCAACACAGTCGACACCCGTCGCTTTGGCGAATCCAATATAGCCATCGCCCGCTTCACGTGGAAAGCCAATGATTGGTGTATCTGGGTATTTCACTTTCAATGCTGCAGTGATGCGACGTGCTGGTTCTAGTGAATATTTCTGGAACGCAGCACCGAGCAGAGAACCCGCCCAACTGTCAAATATCTTTACAACTTCAGCACCCGCTTCAATCTGCATCAACAGATAATCGATGGTTGCTTCAGTGATCTTGTCCATCAAGGCATCAAACACCTCAGGCTGTTCGTTCATCAACTTGTGCGCAGGTGCTTGATCCGGCGTGCCGCGGCCTGCGATCATATAGGTTGCAACAGTCCAAGGAGCCCCAGCAAAGCCGATCAAGGTTGTCTCAGATGGTAACGCCCCCGAAAGGTTACGCACTGTCTGATAAATTGGGTTAAGTGTCTCGTGTATGTCAGAAACTGGACCCAGTTTATCAAGGTCTGCCTGTGACGTAATCGTAGACAAACGCGGACCCTCGCCCGTGACAAACCACAAATCTGCGCCCAGCGCTTGGGGGATCAACAAAATATCAGCGAACAAGATAGCCGCGTCAAAGCCATAGCGACGAATAGGCTGCAATGTCACTTCAGTCGCAAGATCAGGATTGTAGCAAAGCGACAGGAAATCACCGGCCTGTGCGCGTGTCGCTTTGTATTCTGGCAAATAGCGACCCGCTTGTCGCATCATCCAAATCGGCGGTGTCGGCAGTGTTTCACCAGCAAGCGCGCGCAGAATAGTTTTGGATGAAGTCATGACTAGTATCCTTTTTACGGTTGGCCGTTGGTCACGCCCTGCGGCGATTTTGTCAAGAGATCGTAGCTTGTCAGGCGCATATGACGCGCCTAAAAAGGGTTATGAATTTTGACCTCCCCTCCCCCGCACAGCCTCTCAAAATCGGCACCCGTGGATCGCCTTTGGCCTTAGCCCAAGCCTATGAAACAAGGGCGCGCCTGATGGCTGCCTTTGATTTGGTCGAAGATTCGTTTGAGGTCGTCGTAATCAAGGTGACAGGCGATATGATTCAAGACCGCCCACTCAAAGACATTGGTGGCAAAGGTCTATTCACACGCGAAATCGAAGAGGATCTTCTGTCAGGTAAGATCGACATCGCCGTTCATTCGATGAAGGACATGCCAACAATCCAACCAGATGGTTTACTGCTGGACGTTTACCTACCACGAGAAGACGTGCGTGATGCGTTCATTTCACCAAACTTGGGTTCTATCGCAGAACTTGCCGAAGGAGCCGTTGTTGGCACGTCTAGCCTGCGACGCCGTGCCCAGCTGCTATACCGTCGCCCAGACCTGAATGTCGTTGAGTTTCGCGGTAATGTGCAGACCCGTTTGAAGAAGCTAGATGATGGTGTCGCAGAATGTACTTTTCTTGCGACCGCTGGCTTAAAACGCCTTGGTCGTGACGATGTACCTGCAACACCTGTAGATCCAGAAGATATGCTCCCTGCAGTTGCCCAAGGTGCTATCGGAATTGAACGCCGTGCAGATGATGCACGGATGCAGGAAATGTTAGGCGCTATTCATGACACCGCTACAGGTCAACGCCTTGCTGCAGAGCGGGCGTTTTTACAGGCGTTAGACGGATCATGTGAAACTCCTATTGCAGGTTTAGCGACCTTGGAAGGGGACGAGCTATATCTACGCGGTGAAGTGCTGCGTCCAGACGGATCACAGTCCCTTAGCGGTGAACGCCGTGGTCCGATTACAACCGGTGCTAAAATGGGCGTTGAGCTTGCAAAAGAGCTCCTGGAACGTGCTGGCGAAGGCTTCTTTGACTGGCAAACCCACTAAGGCGTTAGGTCAGGTCCATTTCGCCATTGGTGGCAAGCTCATCAAAACTGCATTCGCATCATGACCCGTCTCAAGGCCAAATTTAGTCCCGCGATCATAGACTAGATTGTACTCCGCGTAGAGGCCGCGATGGACAAGCTGCACGTCCTTGTCCGCTTCACCCCAATCTTGGGCTTTGCGCTTTTCAATAAGCGGTAGGTAGGCAGGTAAAAACGCACGGCCGATGTCTTGGGTCAGGGCAAAATCTGCCTCCCAATCCCCAGTGCAACGATCATCCATAAAGATGCCACCAACCCCCCGCGTACGTTGGCGGTGCGGAATGTAGAAATAGGTATCAGCCCACTCCTTCAGTTTCGGATACAGATCGGCCCCATGCGGATCGAGATGCTGCTTCTGTTGGTCATGAAAGTGCGCTGTGTCTGCATCATATTCTATACACGGGTTCAGGTCTGAACCACCACCAAACCACCATGCATGCGGGGTCCAAAACATCCGAGTGTTCATATGAACTGCTGGCGCATGCGGGTTCTGCATATGGGCAACAAGGCTGATACCAGCAGCCCAAAATCGCGGATCGTCTTTCATCCCCGGAATGCCCTTGCGCGCGGCCATAGCGTTTTGCGCGCGTTCACCCAAAGTGCCGTAGACGGTTGAGATATTCACACCAACTTTTTCGAACACTCGGCCACCACGCATCACGCTCATCAAGCCACCACCTGCATCTGATCCGTCATCAGACGTACGGGTGGTTTCAGTCAATTCGAACGCACCTACTGGGGCGTCCGACATTGGGCCTCTGGTGTGATCGCCTTCAATCCCCTCAAAGGCAGTAACAATCTGATCACGCAATTCACGAAACCATGCCGATGCACGTGTTTTTTTGGCGTCGAAAGTGTTGGTTTGATCATTGGCCATATCGCTGGTCCTCAGGTTAGTGGGCTGGCGCAGAAATTGGATCAAGCAAGCTACGCCCACCATCCACTGTCACAACTTCGCCCGTCATAAAGGCCGATGCATCTGAAGCAAGAAATTGCACCACATCCACCAACTCACCTGGGCCAGCAACACGGCCAAGTGGTGTTTTTTCTTCGATTTCGTCACGCCAGTCACTGTGCTCAATCATCGCAGCTTGAAGCGATGCGGACATAACCGATCCAAAAGCGACCGCATTGACGCGGATCCGGTTTGGCGCAAGAGCCAGTGCCATCGAACGGGTCATTTGCTCCATCGCGGCGGACGCAATCGAATAGCCCATTAATTCAGGGCGCGAACTGCGTGCAGCGATCGAACTAAGATTAACGATAGTGCCTACCGTGCCTTCAGTCTGTTCACCCGCCTGTTTGATCATACGCTTGGCGACCTGTTGCGTTAAGCGCAGGCTGGTCATCATGTTTTGCTCAAGTAGCACTTCAACTGAAGTGTCTTCAACATCCATCACATCCGTCGTCATAACCTGACGGGAGGCGTTTACCAAAACATCAACCTGATCAAAGGCGTCAATCGTTGCAGAAATAAGGTTTGCAATCGTCAAACGCTGACGCAAGTCACCCGCGAAGTACCGCATATTGCCTTCATCAAGTTGAGAGCCCAACTCGTCCTTTAGGCGCGCCTCGTCCATATCTGCGCACATCACGTTTGCGCCGCGGTCCGCAAAGCTGCGGGCGATTGCCAAACCAATGCCATTAGCCGCGCCTGTGACGATGATTGTCTTACCTGAAACGGAAAATGCCATGGCGATGGTCCTTGCAAAAATATTGTTTAGGCACGTTTGCGCAAAGGCCGCGCAGCGTGGAATAATTTGAAACGCGTATCACCGCCAAGGTCCGTCACCTTGCCAAAGTTGGCGTTCAGCGCGTCTTCATAAGGAAGGTGCCGGTTTGCAACCATCCAAAGCTGACCAGAGTTGGCCAATATACGAGCAGCTGTTGCCACAAACGCTTGGCCCAACGAAGGCTCTGCTGCGCGACCAACATGAAAGGGCGGGTTCATAATAACGGTATCAATGCGAGCCTTAGGAGCCCATTTTGTCGCGTCAGCCCAATGGTATTGAGCACGCTCATCTGTGACATTGCGTTTGGCACACTCCAGCGCCAAATGCCCTGCTTCGACCAAATGGATTTCATTAATACCGCGCGATAGAGCGTGGGCAGACAGATAGCCCCAACCGGCACCAAGGTCCGCAACATTCTTGCCCAATTTTTCAGGCAACGTTTGCACCAACAGTTCTGACGCTGGGTCAACGCCATCGGCAGAAAAGACACCTGGGCCAGTCCAAAAACCACCCTCAGTCAATGTTGGAGACAGTGCCCAATCTTTCAGGCCATCATGGCTATTGATCCAAAATAGTTTCCCGTGTGCTTTGGAGATAGTAGCCGACACATCACCACGTTTGCGAAGGTCTTTAAAAATGCTGTCGACGCCTTCAGTCTTTTGCCCATCAATAATGATCGGACCATCAGTACAAGCGGCTGCTTTCGCAATGATTGAACGAGCCTCCGCTTTAGCACGTGGCAAACAGATGATAGACATTGCATACCGCTCTTTCGGCTCTACCGCACAGTTATAGCCTGCGGATTTGAAAGCGTCATAAGCAGGCCGAAACGGCTGGATAATCTCGCATTGTTCCATGGGCAGACTTCGTAAATTTTTCTCCGGCGTAGGATGAAAGACAGCGATACGGCCCGTGGGCGCAGTCAATCCGCCCGTTTCCAGAGCAAGGGGCAAGCGTGCACCAATCATAATATTATTCTTCTTTTTCCATAGTGCATTGCAGTGGGTGCTGATTTTGACGCGCCGAATCCATGACTTGGGCGACTTTAGTCTCAGCTATTTCGTGGTTGTATACGCCAACAACAGCCAAACCTTTTTCGTGAACAGCCAGCATAATCTCAAACGCTTGGGCGTGATTTTTACCAAAAAACCGTTCCAAAATCATAACAACAAATTCCATTGGCGTAAAATCATCGTTCAACAACATAACCTTATAAAGCGGCGGGCGCTTGGTCTTGGGCTTAACGTCCGTGATGACAGCGGTGTCACCATCATCGTCGAATTTGTCCGACATCATGTGTAGATCTTTGTTCATTGCCACTCCAGCTATAGAATCCAATGGTAGGTATTCAACTGCTCTATATAACGTGAGTGCGGTTTGAGAAAAGAGGCAGCGGACAAGATGTCACTAAACGTCACAACTATCAGTTTTGATGCCGACGATACTCTTTGGCACAACGAACGGTTCTTTCAGCTAACACAGGCGCGTTTTGCTGGTTTGCTTTCTGAATTCTGCGAAGCAACTGACTTGATGGAAAAACTACTACAGGCGGAAAAGTGGAATATCATAAAATACGGCTTTGGCATCAAAGGCTTTGTGCTGTCGATGATAGAGAACGCATTAGAAGTCACACACAATCAAGTTTCAAGGGACGTGATCGCAGAATTGATTGAGGCAGGTAAAGACATGCTGGCGCATCCCATTGAGTTGCTGCCGCACGCGGCAAAGCCGTTGAGGCAGCTAAGGCAAAATGCAAAGTTATACTGATCATCAAAGGCGATCTAATAGACCAAGAACGCAAACTGGCCCAATTAGGTTTGGGGCATTTGTTTGATAGTGTTGAAATAGCCTCAAGCAAAGTACCAAATGTCTACGCCCAGATCTTTGAGCGACATGGCACGGGTCCCGCGACAGGCATGATGATCGGTAATTCAATGAAATCAGACGTCAACCCAATGATTGAAGCAGTTGGCTGGGGTATTTATGTTCCCCACGGGCTTCACTAGGAAATCGAACACGCCGACCCGTTTTTTGTCCATCCACGTTACCGTGAGATAGAAACCCTCGCAGCACTCCCTGACCTATTAAATAACATACTGAAGGAATAACCGATGCCACACGCCGAATTAAAATACTCAAACAACCTAACTTTAGATGCCCCCGCAATTCTTGCAAGCATCGAGACGGTCATTCAAAATCACGATTCCGGATCTGGGGATTGCAAAGGCCGTGCATATCCGGCTTCCGAATTTCACCGTACACACGTGATTGTTAAAATATCTATGCTGCCAAAAGCGCACCGTGACAAAGCATTCATGGCAGCCCTTTCGGCGGACCTAGAGGAGGCAATCAAAGCGGAATTGTCCCACCCTTGTTTCTTTTCATTGATGATTTCATTCTCTTCTGAAAATTACGTAACCAACTGGTTCGAACCCTAGATAACTTTTGCCGCAATTTTGGCCGCATTGCTGACACATTGGCACTGCTAGTGCCTTGCTGACCATAAACCACTACATATGCGATTTCAAAAAGCGGCATTCTTCCCTAGGTCGTTGATTCTATGGGTTTAACGAAACCGCAATTTATGTTACTAAAATTTAATAAAAAACGGTCAGCCAAAAAATTGGCGGCTATCGAGGCAGAAAAAAGGCATATTATTGTGAAGTTTTGGCGTATTCAGCCAGCCCGTTGTGGGCTGTTGATCATCGCGGCGTTGTGGATGCTTGTGTTTTTACCACTGAGTGTCGCAGCAGCTCCGTATGCGGCGTATGTTGTCGATGCACGTTCAGGTGAGGTTTTGCATGCACGCAATGCCGACACTCGTCTGCATCCAGCATCGCTCACAAAAATGATGACCCTCTACATTGCTTTTGAAGCCATCGAGAAGGGTGAAATTTCACTCGACACAATGGTTACAATTTCCAAATATGCTGCTTCAGAGCCACCTTCAAAGCTGGGCCTCAAAAGCGGTCAGCAGATTGCGATGCGTTATTTGGTTCGCGCCGCTGCTGTGAAGTCTGCAAACGACGCGGCTACCGCTATTGGTGAGGCGCTGTCTGGATCTGAAGCACGGTTTGCCCGTCGCATGACCCGCACGGCCAAAGCTTTAGGTATGTCACGTACCACATTTAAGAACGCACACGGCCTTACAGAAAAAGGCCATATGTCAACAGCACATGACATGACGATATTGGGTCGCCATGTTTTGTACGACTACCCGCAGTATTATAACTTATTCTCACGCCGCACCACGGACGCAGGCATCCGCAAAGTTGCAAACACCAATCGTCGCCTTCTGGCATCTTATAAAGGGGCTGATGGCATCAAGACGGGCTACACCCACGCAGCAGGTTCAAATCTGGTCGCATCAGCTGAACGTGGCAACAAACGCATTATCGCAACCGTCTTTGGTGGAAAATCATCTGCCTCGCGCAATGCAAAGGTTGCAGAACTTCTTGATCTTGGATTCCGCCGTGCGCCCAATCGCGCACCAGTGCGCAAACCAAGCGCCCCTGCCTACGTTGCTGATAATTCGCCACGTGAAAATACTGCAGGTAAAACCATCCGCCTGAACGTCGCTGTCAAAACCAGCCTTCGCCCAAAGGCCCGCACAAAAACAGCTGAAGCAACGTTTTTATTGGCCGATGCGCCTAAGACAGAAACCAGCGTCTTGCCCGCAGACATCAATGTTGCCCTCGCTGCTGCCCAAGAAGACGCAGTGGTTGCTAAAGTCAAAAACATTCAAGCAGTCGCAGCCGTATCGACGCGACCAGCGGCAAGACCAAAAAATCTGGTCCTTGCCCGTGCGGCACCTAAAACTGAAGTTGTAACGCGCATCTCCACTTCTGGTGGCCGTCATTGGGGCGTTAATGTTGGGCGCTACACCAGCCGTTACAAAGCGGAGCGCGTTCTTTTGAAAACGGCTCTTGCCGAAATGGCGACGCTTGATGGATCGCTGCGCAAAGCTGTTCGAAGCAGTCGTGGGTTCGACGCGAATTTCATGGGGCTAACTCGTGAAACCGCAGACCTTGCCTGCCGTCGACTAAAAGCTCGCAATGTTACCTGCTTTATGGTCGGTCCATAAAGTAACGCCCACGCCTGCACAATGTCTGGTTACGCCGTTAATGTGTGGCTTGTAGCAGCTTACGCGTGTATTCGGTTTGCGGATTTTCAAACAAGTCTTCGGCAGTTCCTTGTTCGACCACATCACCCTGCTTCATCACGATCACCTTGTGTGACATCGCGCGGATAACCTTCAGGTCATGGCTAATGAAAAGATACGCCAACCCATACTTCTTCTGCAACCCGCGCAGCAATTCAACGATCTGAACCTGCACTGTCATATCAAGCGCAGAAGTGGGTTCATCCAAAACTAAAAGCTTGGGTCGAAGAACCATAGCGCGTGCAATAGCAATACGCTGACGTTGTCCGCCTGAAAATTCATGCGGATAGCGATCCATAGTTGCGGGATCGAGCCCTGTTTCCAACATTACTTCGGCTACAAGGTCTCGCTGATCGCGATCAGGATCAACGTTGTGGATTTTCAAACCCTCAGAAATAATCTGGGCGCAGGTCATTCGTGGACTTAGACTGCCGTAAGGGTCCTGAAACACGATCTGCATGTCTTTGCGCAGATGGCGCAACTGCTTGGTAGACCAGCTGCGGATGTCCTGACCTTTGTAGGTGATACCGCCCTCAGACGCGATCAGGCGCATAATGGCCAAAGCCATCGTCGTCTTGCCTGAGCCACTTTCGCCGACGATACCCAACGTCTCCCCTGCCCTCACAGACAATGAGGATGCATTGACCGCCTTGATGTGACCAATCGTTCTGCGGAGCATCCCACCGTGGATTGGAAACCAGATCTTAAGCTTATCTGTTTCAACAACAACTGGCGCATTTTCTGCAACTGGTTCGGGTTGCCCGCTGGGTTCCGCACTGAGTAATTTGATCGTGTAGGGGTGTTGCGGATTGGCAAACAATTCCGCCGTTGGCCCACTCTCAACCACTTCACCCTGCTGCATTACAAACACGCGGTCCGCGATGCGACGCACAATTGCAAGGTCGTGGGTGATGAACAAAAGGCCCATGCCCTCAGCGTCTTTCAGGTCTTTCAGCAGATCAAGAATTTGCGCCTGAATAGTTACATCCAAAGCCGTTGTTGGCTCATCCGCAATCAGGATGTCAGGCTTGTTTGCCAATGCCATCGCAATCATCACACGCTGGCGTTGCCCGCCTGACAATTGGTGCGCATAGCTGGATAGCCGTGTTTCCGCGTCACGTATTCCAACCTTCTCCAACAGCTCCAATACACGACCGCGGGCCTGCGCGCCAATGATACCTTGATGTAGCGCGAGGCTTTCAGTCAGCTGTTTTTCAATCGTGTGCAATGGGTTTAACGATGACATTGGTTCTTGGAAAATAAAACTAATGTCATTGCCGCGTACTTGGCGTAGGCGTCGTTCATCCGCACCAATCAATTCCTGACCATCATATTTGACAGAGCCCATCACCTGCGCGCTGTCACCCAGCAATGATACAGTGGACAACGCAGATACAGATTTCCCTGATCCAGACTCACCAACTAAGGCCACGACTTCGCCGCGGTTCACCGTAAAGCTGACGCCGCGCACTGCAGGTGTCACTACGCCGTCTTGGCGAAAGCCAACATTCAAATTTTGCACGTCTAATAGGGCGGTCATTGGAATGTCTTTCGTGGGTCAAAAGCATCGCGGACACCTTCAAAAATGAACACCAAAAGCGACAGCATAACAGCGAATGTACCAAAGGCTGTGAATGCCAACCAAGGGGCCTGAAGGTTCTGTTTGGCCTGCAATGTCAGTTCCCCCAACGAGGGGGCAGAAGACGGTAAACCAAAGCCAAGGTAATCTAGGATCGCTAGGGTCGAAATTGTCCCCGTGATCAGGAATGGCAGCATGGTCAATGTCGCCACCATAGCGTTTGGCAACATATGGCGAAACATGATGGTGACGTTACCGACACCCAAAGCGCGGGCGGCACGGACGTATTCCAGGTTGCGCGCACGCAGGAATTCGGCACGCACAACGCCAACTAGGCTGGTCCAAGAAAACAGTACCAACAAGAACACTAACAGCCAGAAACTGCGTCCTAAAATAGCGAACATTATGATGATGACATAGATCACCGGAATTGCGGACCATACTTCTATTACGCGCTGGAAAATCAAATCTGTCAGCCCACCAAAGAACCCTTGCACCGCACCTGCGACAACACCAATCAGCGTTGCAGCACCAGTCACAATTAACGTAAAGAATACTGACAAACGAAAGCCATGAACAACTCGTGCCAGCACATCGCGCTTCGTCCCATCAGTACCCAACCAATTCTGTGCATTGGGCGGCAATGGTGCTGCACCCGGACGTTCAACAGCAGTATCAAAAGAATAAGGGATCAGTGGCCAAATCGTCCAACCTTTGTTGATCGCGTAGCCATTTACAACGCCATCAGCGCTGTCTTCAATAACACCCTCGGGGTCATCGAAACAGATGTCCAATCCTCCTGAAACGATCAGGCATTCCACTTCTGGATCGCGGTAAACCGCTTCGGTTTCAAAGTCGCCACCAAATTCGGTCTCAGGATAAAAATTTAAAATCGGGGTGTAATAGCTGTCCTGATAGCGAATAAGGATTGGCTTATCATAGGCCAACAGCTCCGCACACAGACTCAGCCCAAACAGGATTGAGAACAACAAAAGAGACCAGTAAGCCCGCTTGTTGTGGCAAAAATTGCGCCAGCGACGCTGGTTTAGGGGGGACATAGCCATCAGCCTTCCCTCTTCTCAAAATCGATGCGTGGATCGACAAGCACATACATGAGGTCCGATAGGATCGCGACGAACAAACCCATCAAACCAAAGATATACAGAGTGCCAAATACGATTGGATAGTCACGTGCGACTGCTGCCTCAAATCCCAAACGACCGAGGCCATCGAGGGAAAAGATGGTTTCGATGATTAATGAGCCACCAAAGAAAACAGAGATGAACAGGCTTGGAAAACCAGCGATCACAATCAACATCGCGTTGCGAAAAACGTGACCATAAAGAACTTGGCGTTCGCTTAGGCCTTTTGCCTTGGCAGTCACCACATAAAGCTTCTTGATCTCGTCCAGAAAACTATTCTTGGTCAGCAAAGTCAGGGTCGCGAAACCACCGATTGTGCCAGCCAGCACAGGCAGTGTGATGTGCCAGAAATAATCAAGCACCTTACCCATCACTGTCAGATCATCGAAGTTGTCAGAGGTCAGACCACGCAGCGGGAACCATTGATAATAACTACCACCTGCAAACAGTACCAAAAGCATAATTGCGAAAAGAAAGCTGGGAATCGCATAGGCCCCAATGATAAACGCACTTGTCCACGTATCAAAACGCGACCCATCTTTGATCGCTTTGCGAATGCCCAGAGGTATCGAAATCGCGTAGGCAATCAACGTTGACCAAAGGCCAAGTGTGATAGAGACGGGCAGTTTTTCTTTCACCAAGTCGATAACCGAGATCGATCTGAAATAGCTTTCACCAAAATCAAATCGGACATAGTTCCAAACCATATTCACGAAACGCTGAACTGGTGGTTTGTCAAAACCAAACTCTGCCTCCAATTCTTTGATGTACTCTGGCGGCAATCCGCGCGCGCCAATATATTGGCTGTCTGATCCCGTGCTAAGATCATCAACACCCGCATCACTGCCAGCGCCTGTTATGCCCTCCAACACATCGCCTTGCCCCTGAGCACGCGCAATCGCCTGCTCAACAGGGCCACCGGGCACAAATTGCACCAAGGTGAAATTCACCAGCAAAATACCCAACAGCGTTGGAATAATCAGCAAAAGTCGCCTTAATATATATGAACTCACGCGCAGATTATCTCAGCGCGCCAGCGTCACGAAGTTTGGCTGCTTTATCTTCTTCAAACCACCAAAAATCGAGGTATCCCAAACCATAGGCAGGGATCGTTTCAGGATGACCGTACTGGTCATAATACGCCACCCAGTGATCTGCATTGTACCACACCGGAATCATGATGAATTCATGACGAAGGACACGATCCAGCGCCATCAATGATGCGACTTCATCCTCACGTGTCAGAACTTGTAACGACGCATCGATCACGGCATCTACCAATGGACTGGCTAAGCCAGCCGGATTGAACAGTGAGTATGCAGCATCTTCAGACCCAAACTGTTGGGGCAATGAAGTCCCCGTCCCCAAGAATGCGCTATAACCACTAAAGATCATATCGTAGTCGCGGTCGCGCCGACGGGACGTGAATTGTGATGAATCTACGCTTTCTAGTTTAAGCTTAGCACCCAGTGCATCAACGTTGCTAATAAAGTTCTCAACGATACCATTCAGCGTGTCAGAAGAACTTGAATTATATAAGAAGCTAAGCTCCAGCGCCTCGCCTACTGCATTACGGCGAACGCCGCTCGCATCAACGGCCCAACCTGCCTCATCCAAAAATTTACTTGCGGCACGAATATTGCGCCTATCCAACAAACGATTTGCGCTAGAGGTGTGTGGCATCTTGATAGGTTCGTTCAAAATTTCATCAGGAACCAGATCACCAAGAGATTTCAATATCTCCAACTCTTTGCCCTCAGGAACGCCGGTTGCCATGAGAGGCGTATCTTGAGTGAAAGAGGCGCGTTGTTTGAACAAGCCATGTTGAAGAGATTCATTCGTCCATTCAAAGTTATAAGCCAATGCAATTGCATGGCGCACACGACTGTCCTTTAGAACTTCAGAACTTAGGTTGAACACAAATCCGCTTGGCGATGGAGGTGATCCATTGGGAAGGCTTTTCTTAACGATCTGACCGTTCTGGACTTTTTCAAACTCATAGGCTGTCGCCCACTTTTTAGAATTGCGGCCCTGACGGAATGTGTATTCGCCGGCTTTGAATGCCTCAAACGCGGCAGTGTCATCGCCAAAGTACTCTATACGGATTCTGTCAAAGTTATTGCGGCCCTTGTTGAATGGCAGGTCATTTCCCCAATAGCCAGGGTTACGTTTATAAACGATACGGCGATTCACATCGACCGTTTCGATCATGTAAGCACCAGAACCTGGAGAAACCTCCATCCGGCTTTCGTTCAAGCCAAGGCCAGTTTCTTCGTACCACTTTTTGGACCACGCTGGGATGCCACCGACCAATTCGATCAGGCTGCGCCGTGAAATATCTTCGGCAAAATAGAACTTAATCTTGTGATCGTTCAAAATCTCGACTTTGGGGATCATTTTACGAACCGCATCAGCGTAAGATTTCAAACCCTCATCAAGCAATAGATTATGGCTGAACCTGATATCGTGAGCCGTCAAAGGCGTGCCATCAGAAAATTTAGCTTCCGGACGCATGTTAAAGATCACCCAATTGCGACCCTCGTCGTACTCAAGGCTTTCGGCCAGCAGTCCATAGCCTTGGCTGTAAACATCTGCTGGTGCAGGCGTTTGGTTCACACCTTCACCTAACAAGCTTTCGTACATCACGCTGCCCAAGGCGCCGCTGCGGCCTTTACGTGAATAAGGGTTCATCGAGTCAAATGTACCAACGGTGCCGATAGAAATCTCACCGCCTTTTGGCGCGTCAGGGTTCACATAGCTGAAGTGAGCGTAATCAGCCGGATAATCCAAATTACCGTAGAATGAATAACCGTGCGAAACGATTGTCTTCTCTTGCGCTCGCAATGCGCTCGCAAACAGGCTGGCCGTGATAAGTGCCAATATTCCAATGCTCCATAAAACGGGTCTCAAATCGACAGATTTGGTTTTGGCGGTCATGCGGGATTGGGACATGTGGCTGATCCTCTATTTTCATCAATGTTTACACAAATATATCTCAGCTACGCTAAAGGGCCAGCAACGTTACAATCAAGTTGAGAATTCATGAACAGGCCCTTAATATACCATTCAGGCTAAATTAGATCAGTTTTTAAAGCGCCCCGAACAAAAAAAGACCGCATGCAATATACATACGGCCCTAATTTCTAAAATTTGATCTTGGATCAGTCGTCAAGACTGTCCAAATAGGCGATCACGTCAGCGCGATCTTGTGGCTTTTTCAAACCAGCAAATCCCATTGTTGTGCCCGGTGCGTATGCCTTTGGTTTGGTCAAGAAACCGTTCAAAGCTTCTGCATCCCAGTTGCCTTCCAATGAAGCAAGAACACCAGAGTAGGAAAAGCCTTCAGCTGCAGCGATAGCGCGGTTCACAACACCGTAAAGGTATGGACCTGTACCGTTCGCGCCAGCTTCAAGTTTGTGGCAAGCGCCGCATTTCTTAAATACTTTGGCACCTTTTGCGATGTCAGCAGATGCCAACAACTCTTCGATGCCTACCTCAGCGACTTCGTCGCCGCTTACAGGTGCGTCTTCAACTTCGATGACGTATGCAGCTTCGCCATGGCTATCCATGTGATAAATTTCTTCTGCGACCCATTTGCCAAGAAGCAGAATAAGCAGCGCGCCAAAGAGACCGCCGCCAATTTTAGTAAGTGTCATTGTATCGAACATAAGTAACGCGCCCATATCTGTAGGTTTGGCGCGTATCTATTGGTTCCATTTGGCTCTGTCTAGGTGTAGTTATCGCGACCAATCGCCCTGATACATAAAATTGGGCCCATCTGACGTTGAAGGACCACGAAATGACACAACGTATCGCCTTTCAAGGGGCCTTAGGCGCCTACAGCCACGAAGCCTGTCTTAAGGCGCGGCCAAATGCCCAACCGGTCCCTTGCTTAGGATTCGAGGATGTTTTGAACGCTGTACGTAAAGGTCAGGCTGATTTGGCCATGTTACCAGTCGAAAATACGACCTATGGCCGTGTCGCTGATATCCACCGCCTTTTGCCAGAAAGCGGCCTGCATATTATCGACGAAGAATTTGTCCGTGTTCGTATCAGCTTAATGGCAAATCGCGGTCAGACCTTGGAACAAATCAAACATGTCCGTGCCCACATGGTCCTTATTCCTCAAGCACGCGCATTTTTGGATGCAAATGGAATCACCTCGGAAACTGCAGTCGACAGCGCTGGCGCAGCCGCCGAAATCTCACAGACGGGCAAAACCGGTGTTGGCGCATTGGCATCATCTGTAGCGGCCGACATCTATGACATGGATATATTGGCCGAAGACATCGAGGACCAAGGGCACAATACAACCCGCTTTCTTTTGATGTCCCCAGAACCCGATTCGACACGCCGCGCTGAAAAAATGCTGACGACCTTTGTCTTTGAAGTCCGAAACATTCCAGCAGCGCTGTATAAAGTAATGGGTGGCTTCGCGACCAATGGCATCAACATGACCAAGCTGGAAAGTTATATGGTCGGCGGTACATTCACTGCGACGCGCTTTTATGCGGACATCGAAGGGCACCCCGAAGACGCTGCTGTGGCGCGCGCCCTAGAGGAAATGAGTTACTTCACGAATATGATGGAAGTATTGGGTGTCTACCCAGCCGCCCAAGGCCGTAACTAACGCCTTCTGCCAAAATTGACTATATTTAGCTTTGGTGACGATCTTCGATACTTTTAGCATACTCAGCTACGCGAAGCCTATAACGCTTCGTGAGTGAATTCTTTGCCAGCTTAAGTAATTGAACCAACAGTCGCGCGGACAAGTTTGTGAGTTTCAATTCAAACACGACAGAAACACGTGTCCGATTGCGTGACAAAGCCAGCAATTCGATCTGACCAGTGCCGTCGATGCCACTGGTGGAGGACAGCACGCAAATCTCGTTTGGCCTTTCAAAGCGGGTCATTTCCATTTCCAGATCACGCTTTTTGCCACGCATCTTGAATGAAGCAGCCCATTTCATGCCTACGCCTGGCTTCGTCATGTCGTCCATGCGGCGCACTTCAGCTCCGCGGCGCATTGCACTACGTTCGTACGCGTCGAAATCACAGATCAAAGCGAATGCTTGATCAATTGGGACTTCCACATCTTCGCGCGTGCTAAACTTCATGATTTGGCCTCATCTATTTTGTGCCACTTTCCCCCTAATCCATTGAATCTGCGAGCCAATTTTCTAATAAGAAGTGTGCAATAGCACCTTTGCGTGCAGGCAGAATTTTTGGGTGTTGCCCAGCAAAGATGCGCATCATCTCATCTCGACTGACCCACATTGCGTCTTCGATCTCGACAGGATCGATGTTAATTTCGTCAGACAATGCAACGCCCGCACAGCCAAACATCAAGGATGCAGGGAATGGCCATGGTTGGCTGGACAAATAGCTTACATCACCAACACGCACTCCGGATTCCTCAAAAACTTCGCGCCGCACCGCGGCCTCTAGTGTCTCGCCAGGCTCAACAAACCCCGCTAGCAGAGAATACATTCCCTCAGGCCAGCCGGGCGAACGCCCCATCAAAACATTATCACCATTCGTTATAAGCATGATCACCACAGGATCAGTGCGCGGAAAGTGGTGGGCATGACAAGCAGGGCAATCCCGCTGCCAACCTGCGTTAGAAACAACCGACTGCACACCACATTTTGCGCAAAATCCATGGCTTTCGTGCCAACTAAAAATTGCACGCCCAGAGGCAGCCAATTCCGCATCACGCGGGTTCAACCACGTCATGACACGACGTAATTCAGCGAATACTTGATTTTCTGACAGGCTTGGATGCTGCTGTTCACTAGGGTCAAGAAAGCCGCCCAGCGCATCAGCGTCTAGTTCATCGGGTTCCCAAGCAGACAGGTCGTGCGCAAAAACTGCAACGCCGTCTTCACGACCCAGTAAAATCAAATGATCCGCAGCGCCTTCAAGAATCGGATGATCCAGCCCAAGACGCATCAAACCTGCGGGCCTTGTTTTATATATCAGCGGCTTACCACGCCAAAATACAACAGCTGTAGAATCAGACGCCTGCTTCATAGATTGAATGACGTCAGGGTTACTACGAACTTCGCCCGCGCGATCCAACGCTGAGCCACCAAAGGTGACTTGCTCGGCATTTTTCATTTTTAAGCTCCCTAGCTGCTGCACCCAAGGCTTGCCACGCAGTGTCATCAGGCACAATCCCCTGCCCAACAACGAAACATCACAGCCATTTTTAATGACCCTCTTGCACCAACACATACGCAGGGCTATATCACCCTCGAGAGGTTGGCGCGGGCAAGCGCCTCGCCAACCCGGTCAGATCCGGAAGGAAGCAGCCGTAACGAGTCCCGTTTGGGTCGTTGTCAATCTCTCACCTCAAACCTTAAGCACACAGTGTTAAAGGCGAGACCCGTCAGTTGTTTTCGTAGAAAACGACGATAGGGCAAGCATCCCCACCTTACAACCGCTCCGCTGCAAACGTATCACAGCGCCCTATGTTGCCGGTATCAAAAACCACATCGAACCAGCGCGCCCGTTGAGCCGACGTGCCATACGTAAAGATATGCGGATTGGGCCCGCGCCCTGCTTGTCGCTGCAAATGGTCGTCACTGATCATCCGCTCTGCATTCAATGCTTCTTCCAGATCGCCGCGCTCATGCAACCCCTCGACATTGCGCGCCCACACACCCGACAAACAATCCACCATCACCTCAAGCCGCACAGTCAGCGCATTCGCCTCTGTGGTGCTAGACGCACGACGGGCTTGATCGACCTTTGGCAAAATGCTCAACTCGTTTTGAACGTGGTGGGCCACCTCATGCGCAATTACGTAAGCCGCCACAAATCACCACCTGCGCCCAATTGTTGAGACATTGTTGTAAAAAACAAGGTGTCCAAATATGCTTTTTTATCCACAAGGCAGTAAAATGGGCCTGTCGCGCCAGACGCACCCCCACAGGGACTTTGGGTCACACCAGAATACAAGACCAACACGGGGGCATTATAGGGAAGGTCCAATTGCTCACGAAAAATCTTGGTTCAGACCTGTTCAGTTGTCGCCAAAACGGCGAATGTGAATTGACTCGCGCGTTCGCCTTCGGCACTCACCTGACGAGATTGCGTTTGTTGGGGTTACTGTGCTCCATCCAAAAGCGGCGTCACATCAACGCCTGTGAAACACCCAACGGCCAAAACGACCAATAGACCAACACCACCTCCAGCACGGCGCTTGCCGCCACCACCGCGACGATCTTCGATGTTTCGACTCCCTTTTATACCACGCAAACGCATAGCAAACTCCCACCCCATAATTTTCAAAACGTATATCTAAACAAAAGAACTATAACAAACGCCACAAAACTGATCTTTATCTGCTGGCTGCGCAGCTGGCTGTGGACCTTAACAGGCTGGCGCTCTACTTTCTAACGAAGACGAATCTGATGAAAGCCTTTTGATGTCTGAAACGCCCAAAACTGCCTATCAAGTATTGGCCCGTAAATATCGGCCAGAAACCTTTATCGACCTTGTCGGCCAAGAGGCGATGGTGCGCATACTTAAGAACGCGTTTGAGGCAGATCGCATAGCCCAAGCGTTCATGATGACTGGTATTCGTGGGACAGGTAAAACCACCACCGCACGGATTATCGCCAAAGGCATGAACTGCATCGGACCAGACGGCAGTGGCAAACCAACAACTGAACCATGTGGTCAGTGCGAACATTGCACGGCCATCATGGAAGGTCGCCACGTTGACGTCATGGAAATGGATGCTGCATCCAACACAGGCGTCGCCAACATTCGCGAGATCATCGACTCTGTGCATTATCGCGCGGCCTCTGCCCGTTACAAAGTCTATATCATTGATGAGGTTCACATGCTGTCCACAGGCGCGTTCAACGCCCTGCTGAAGACACTTGAAGAACCACCCGCCCACGTTAAATTTGTCTTTGCGACCACAGAAATTCGCAAGGTCCCTGTTACGGTTCTGTCCCGTTGCCAGCGTTTTGATCTGCGCCGAATTGAACCCGAAGTTATGATTGCATTGATGCAAAAGATCGCAGGCGCTGAAAACGCCCTAATCGCGGATGACGCATTAGCCCTAATAGCACGCGCCGCCGAAGGCTCTGCACGTGATGCAACGTCCCTTTTGGATCAGGCCATTAGCCACGGCGCTGGTGAAACATCTGCAGACCAAGTGCGCGCAATGCTTGGCCTTGCCGATCGTGGCCGTGTGCTTGACCTGATCGACATGGTTCTCCGCGGTGACGCAGCGGGTGCTCTAACAGAACTTAGCAGCCAATACGCTGACGGTGCTGATCCAATGGCCGTGATCCGCGATCTGGCTGAAATCACGCACTGGGTGTCTGTTGTTAAGATCACACCTGAAGCCGCCGAAGACCCAACAGTGTCCCCAGATGAGCGGGCACGTGGTTTGGCAATGGCTGAAAACCTACCGATGCGCGTGCTAACACGCCTATGGCAAATGCTACTCAAAAGCTTGGACGAGGTCGCAGCCGCGCCCAACGCCATGATGGCCGCTGAAATGGCAATCATTCGCCTGACCCACGTGGCCGACCTGCCCAGCCCTGAAGAACTGGTGCGCAAGCTGAGCAACGCGATCCCGCCGCCGCCGCCTCCAAACGGTGGTGGCAGTGGTGGCGGCATGGCCCCAGCGCAATCTGGTGGCGGCACGACCGCCTATGCATCTACGCCTTCGATGTCGGGTGGCAGCAGTGGCGCGGCTACGATGGCTTTGGCCGTAAATGCGGATCAATCGCTCACACGCTATCCAACATTCGAACACGTCATCGAGTTGATCCGCAGCAGCCGAGATGTGAAGTTGCTGGTCGACCTAGAAACCACATTACAACTGGCAGCATACCAACCGGGGCGTATCGAATTTGTGCCAACTGACCGCGCACCGCGCGACATGGCACAACGTTTAGGCGCAAAGCTGCAACAACTGACTGGCAACCGCTGGGCTGTTATCGTTGTGAACGAAGGGGGTGCAGAAACCATCGCCGAGGTGCGCGACGCTGCAGACAATGCGCTGCAAGCCAAAGCCACCAATCACCCCCTGGTTCAGGCCGTTCTAACCCAGTTCCCAAAGGCCAAAATTAAATCCATCCGCACCCCAGAACAGATCGCTGCAGAGGCTGTTCAGGATGCATTGCCAGAAGTCGAAGGTGAATGGGATCCGTTTGAGGACGATTGAAACGCGTGTTCCAATGATTAGATAAAAGACAGCATAAAATAGGAGACACCGATGCTTAAAGGACTTGGCGGACTAGGCGATATGGCCGGTATGATGAAAAAAGCCAAAGAGATGCAATCACAAATGGAGCAGATCCAACAAGACCTGCACTCCATCATGGTTGTTGGTGAATCCGGTGCCGGCTTGGTTAAAGCCACAGCCACAGCCAAGGGAAACCTGACGGCTTTGGACATTGACCCGTCCATCTTCAACCCAGACGAAAAAGAAGTGGTCGAAGACTTGATCCTTGCCGCAATCAAAGACGCCCAAGCCAAGGCTGCGGCGAAGTCTGAAGAAGACATGTCAAAACTGACCGAAGGGTTGGGTCTGCCTGCTGGCATGAAACTGCCGTTCTAGTTTAAACACATGTCCTCAACCAACGACATTGATGCACTGATCGACCTGATGGCTAAAATGCCGGGTCTTGGCCCGCGTTCTGCACGGCGCGCAGTGTTGCACCTGATCCGCAAACGGGCTTTGCTGCTAACGCCCCTTGCAGACATGATGCAGATTGTGGCTGAAACGGCGCGCGAATGTCTAAACTGCGGCAATGTTGGTACAACTAATGTGTGCGATCTTTGCACCTCAAATGAACGGGCCAACGGCGAAATCTGTGTGGTTGAAAGTGTCGCCGATTTGTGGGCAATGGAACGATCCAACATCTTCAAAGGGCGCTACCATGTCTTGGGCGGAACTCTATCCGCGCTAAATGCTGTAGGACCTCAAGAACTACGCATCCCCCGTCTGTTAGATCGGGTTGAGACAGAAGAAGTGACCGAAGTCATTCTGGCGCTCAACGCCACCATCGACGGGCAAACGACAGCGCACTACATCGCAGATCAGTTGGAGGGGCGGGTGTTGCTAACATCACTTGCCCAAGGGGTCCCTATTGGCGGCGAATTGGATTATCTGGATGACGGGACGATCAGCGCGGCGTTGCGGGCACGTAAGTCCCTATAGCCCCGAAAACACGTGGCAAATTATTTTACCTCTACGTACCCACCATCAAGCCCTCCCCTTGCCTTTTATCTCTCACCAGAGCAATGTTCACGCTAAGCTTGAATTTCCAACAGAGAACGAAAGCAGACCACTTTGCCTGATATTATCACTCAAATAGATCTTTCACTGTTTCAGGCGGCACTCAACATGGCAGTTGCATTGCTTTAAGGTGCTATTGTCGGGTCCGAGCGTCAAATGCGGCAACGCATGGCGGGCCTGCGCGCCAATGCATTGGTCTCACTTGGGGCAGCGGGTTTCGTCACCTTTGCGGCCCTTTTCCCTAACGACATCAACCCAACATGGGTCGCAGCACAGGTCGTTTCTGGCATTGGTTTCCTAGGCGCAGGTATTATATTTCGTGACGAGTTCAACGTGCATGGCCTTAATACAGCAGCAACCCTTTGATGCTCCGCCGGTGTTGGGATGATGGCTGGTAGCAGCCACTTACATTACGCCGCTTTAATGACAGGGATGATCGTTTTCATTAACCTAGCACTTCGACCAATCGTGAAATTATTAAATAAATTCAGCAGTTCGTCCGCCTCCAAAGATCGCCTATTCCAAATACGATTACGCTGCGCACGCGCCGATGAGCGCAAAATGCGGGCTTTCCTTGTGCAAATTCTCGAGGCCAACAATTTGCATCTTTACAGCACTGAAGTGAATGGAGACGAAACCGAAGTGATAATCATCGCCAACATTCACGGCGAAGGGCCAATCGAACGTAATATTGAGCGCTCCGTCAGTCAAATCACGATTGATCCACGCATCACCCACACATTTTGGTGCGCACTGGATAAAATGATCATCTGACGTTCGTCCATTAGGATCAGCCCTTATCTGCTCATACTGCAAGGGCGTGACTAATCCCGCTTTGTCAGGGATTTAGGCAGTCACCTTACAATCCTCTGCGAAGCAGATGAGGGTATTGATGTGGTTTGCGGAATACATCGTCAGCTTCCGGCTTCATTTACTTGAAGCTGAAACGCATTGGCTTACGGTGCATTCCATCAAATTAAGTTAACCCAAAATTTTTGGCCAATTCGCTGTGGCACAACTAATATTACCAGGGATGTCTTTTTCCCAACGGCGCTGGATGCGGCGCGAGTAGTTTAGATACAGCTTACCATCCACGATGCTCCACGCCTCTGGCGTTGTGGAGGCAGTATAGCCCTCAGAAACCGCCCACGCGCAGTAGCCGCCAAATTGCGGCGCGTAAGCTTCAGGATCAGCCACAAACGTACCCTTGTTGGCCGCAGAAACAAAACACCATGTCGCACCCATCCAATCATGCGTACGTAATCGCCGAATCACCCACAATCGGGGCACCTTCAGTGAAGTAGGTAACAGGGTCTGTGCCATCAATTGCGATGCCATCTTCGGCATAGAACTTTGGTGTGCTTTGAGCAAAACCCACGTTGGCGGTCAGTACAAGAACAGGCAAGCTCGCGCCAAGGGTTAGAAGTGTACGGCGGTTCATGGTCATGTGTCGTCTCCTATCGGATCTGGTTGAAATGAACTTAGACGATCACAAATTATCCCGCTCGATCACTCACCAACTTGTTATGACCTGACACAATCACCCCGTTGCAAACAAAAAGCGCGCGTCAGTTACCTGACACGCGCCTTTCAAATTCACAATGAAACCGAAGTTATGGCTGTTCTGTGCCGTTGCCTGCTGGAAGGTCAAAGAAGCTATCAGCATCGCCGAAGTTCTTATTCGCATCTTCATCTTCTTCCACTGGAGCATCGCCCAATGTGAATGTTTCAAGACCTTCAATCGCTGTTGGGATCTTAGTCTCACCGCCAAGGGACTGTACAGTTGAAACCAATTTACGACGTTCATCATCGTTCATGACTTCGCCGCTTGCAGCTTTCTTGTCAGCTGCTTTTTGAACAGCAGCGTCCAACTCAGATTGCTTACACAGACCCAATGCAACCGGATCGATTGGCTGGATGTTAGAGATGTTCCAGTGCGTGCGCTCACGAATCGCTTGGATCGTTGGCTTTGTTGTGCCGACCAATTTAGACACCTGACCGTCGGTCAACTCTGGGTGGAATTTAACCAACCAATAAATTGATGCAGGGCGATCCTGACGTTTGGACAATGGAGTGTAGCGTGGACCACGACGTTTTTCTTCGCCTTCGGCTGCCGCGTTAAACTTCAGCTTGATGCGGTGCATGATATCGCCTTGCGCCGCATCAATTTCTTCCTGGGTAAGCTGATTGTTCGTGATTGGGTCAAAGCCCTTGACGCCCGAAGCTACATCGCCATCTGCGATACCCTGAACTTCAAGCTCGTGCATCTCCACAAAATCAGCAATCTGCTTGAAGCTGATTGTTGTGTTGTCCACCAGCCAAACGGCTGTGGCTTTTGCCATAATTGGTTTTGCCATTGTCTACGCTCCTTACGCATATCTCTTTTCCCCACGTCTTCTCAGATGCCTTAAATAGGCGACCTTGGGGGCCAAGGTAGGTTACCATTGTGGGGGAACTTGTGACGTATATAGCCGCGACACACGAATAAGGAAAGACCATTATGCGCTGGCTCCTGATCTGGCCAATGACAGCCCTCCCCGCTTTGGCAGAAAACGACAAAGCGGGTGACTTTGATTGCTACATCATGGCCCTTTCATGGTCATCAAACTGGTCCGAAATTGAAGGAGATTCCAAGAATTCAGACCAATGCGACGCGCACCATGATCACGGATGGATTTTACACGGTCTTTGGCCGCAATATCACCGTGGCTTTCCGTCCTAGTGTAACACACCCGAACGGTCCCCTTCACGCAGCCAAACCAACGCGATGGCTGACATCATGGGCACAGGTAGATTGGCATGGCACCAATGAAAAAGCATGGTGTCTGCACGGAGTTAAGCGCATCCACTTATTACGATTTGTCACGTGAAGCATATGCTTCAGTCAAACGTCCCGAGATATTTCGCAAAAGCAAAGCGAATTCTGGATAGAGCGATTTAACCCAACTAGTTTCAGATGTGATAACTCAAGCCTTTGCCTCATTGTTTCGCCAGCCTCATACCGAAGTGATGATACATCCCAGGGGTGAATGCCTCTGTTTACGTTATTGAGTGTAATATGCTGTCTTTTCCCAAACGGGAAACGTCAGCCTGACGACACAAGCCGAGTGGTGACATTTCCCCAGAGCAGTCATTCAATCACCGCGCAGCATCGGTCAGATTGGGCTCGAAGCCGACATTCACATCGTTCAATCAATGACTGGATGACTGCGATTTCATCAAAATGGGTTACCCACCCGCAACCGTCAACACGATTTTTCCAATGTGCCCGCTGCTTTCCATACGCGTATGTGCGCCGGCCGCATCGGCCAATTCAAACGTGCTGTCCATAACTGGCGCGACCATGCCAACCTCGATCAACGGCCACACTTGATCGCGCAAATCTTGCGCGATCTGCGCCTTTGCCAGATCGCTTTGTGGACGCAATGTGCTGCCTGTGATCGTCAGGCGTTTAATCATCATCATTGCAAAATTCAACTCGGTCACAGCACCCTGCAAGAACGCGATTTGCACAAGGCGTCCGTCATTGGCCAGTGTCTTGATGTTGCGCGGGATGTAATCGCCACCAACCATATCTAGGATCAGGTCAGCGCCACCCTCGTTCTTCATCACGGCGACGAAATCTTCGTCTTTGTAATTAATCGCCTTCTCGGCCCCTAACGCGACACAAGCCGCGCATTTGTCATTCGACCCTGCGGTCACAAAAACCCTAGCGCCAAACGCATTCGCAAGTTGGATCGCCGTTGTGCCAATCCCGCTAGACCCACCGTGGATCAGGAACCGCTCGCCCGCTTTCAACCCACCACGGGTGAACACATTCGACCAAACGGTAAAGAAGGTTTCGGGCAAACACGCCGCCTCTTTCAGCGACAACCCCTTGGGCACAGGTAAACAATGCGCCGCGGGGGTTGCGACATATTCCGCGTAACCACCGCCGGGCAACAAGGCACAAACCTGATCGCCAACGCTAAGCCCCGCAACACCGCCACCTACAGCCACAACCGTGCCCGACGCTTCCAACCCCGGCAAATCGCTGGCCGTGGCAGGCGGAGCGTATAACCCCGCGCGCTGCAGCGCATCTGGGCGGTTCACGCCCGCATAAGCAACCTTTAGAATAACCTGGCCATGCGCGGCCACAGGAACAGGGCGCTGCGTCAGTTGCAGCACCTCTGGTCCACCGGCTTTTGTAATTCCAACAGCGCGCATCATATCGGTCATGTTCAAAGTCCTTTTGATTTGAACCCACAATCACCGATCAAACGCCAACGCGCAATGCTAGCGACGTGGCGTCGTCCAACTGCCGGGCAAATTCACCTCCGGCATTTTTTGTGGCGCTTTGATCTGTTTCAGCAACCAATTTGGCCCTGCCATCAATTTGGACAATGTTGGACTGTCCTTAACTTGGGCCTTTAGCTTTTCGATCTGCATTACGTTGTCGATGCGGCGATCCAAAAATTCCCACGTGGCTGCATTGTCAGGCTCATTGTCACCCAACCAATACAAAACTGTTGCGCTGTAAACCGTGCCAAGGGTTGCGCGTTTGGTGTACCAATTCACATCCTCAGACGTGTCGCCCAAGGCAGACCAGATCGCGTCAATCGTACCCCAAATCAGCTTGGCCCCATCACCCGCATGGGTGGGTAATGCGAACAGCGTCGTACCACGGCGAACGGCTTCTTTGTCTTCAACTGCTTCAAGGCGAAACCGTACAGCCGCTGCAATACGGTCCCGAAACCGCATCGCGCTGAGGTCTGCGGCCTTAAGCCGTTCCAACATCAGCACATCACCACGTTGGTGGTAAGCGATCGCTAAATCCACCGCGCCACGTGGGCAAACAGCAGCTGCCATCGTCGAATCAATACCAGTATCGCACACAGCCGCCTGAAACGTTGCATCGGACCAGCCGTCAAATGGGACGTGTCCCACCGCAGCGTCCAATAGTTGGTCTTTTATCTGTAAATATGAAGCAGTCATGGCACTCTCCGCATTGCTTGCAGTCACTCTAGACAAAATGGAGCTACTTTGCTATGCGACAAATTCCTGCAAATCCTTGCAATTCTTATCTAGAAAGGTGGTGAAAACCACATGCAGGTTAGTGTTCGTGACAACAATGTCGATCAGGCACTTCGTGCCCTGAAGAAAAAGCTACAGCGTGAAGGCGTTTTTCGTGAAATGAAGCTTAAGCAACATTTCGAAAAACCGTCAGAGAAAAAAGCGCGTAATAAAGCTGAAGCGATCCGCCGTGCCCGTAAATTGGCGCGTAAGAAGCTAGAACGGGAAGGCTGAATTAATTCACCTTAACATTTGAGACAACTAAACCCCCGTCGAGCAATCGGCGGGGTTTTTCTTTGCCCACTACCCAATCATGAAAACGTCATAGCGCGTAGACTTACCCAATATCTGATGCGAACAGGCCCGCACGCCATTGATCGGATCGGCTTTTGCTGGCCATTTTAAAACCACCCGCTGCTTGGCTGCATCAAGGGCTGTACGCACCAGATCAGCCGCATCATCATCTGTGCCCACAATATCGCGCACCTGGCGCAACTCGCGCTTAACAAGTGCTGATTTGTTACGTGGCGGGTGCATTGGGTCAATCAATATCGCCTCTCCGTCCAAGGTGGGTAGCAAGTCCTTGGCATCGCCGTGCAGCAGGGTCATCCGGTTGATAATCTCAGTCACTTCACCACCTCCAATTGCCGCGCGCTCAAGACCGTCTTGCAGCAAGGCATACATCTTAGGGGAGCGCTCAATCATCGTGACCTGCGCACCCAGCGAGGCTAACAGAAACGAGTCACGCCCCAAACCCGCAGTTGCATCAATCACAGTTGGTGTTTTCCCTGCACGCAGTCCCATCGCCTTGGCCAAATCCTGACCGCGCCCACCACCAAATCGCAGCCGATGCCCGACAGCACCACCAACAAAATCGACTCGTAATTCAGTTTCAGGCTGTGCCATTTTCGGGCCTATTCCGTTCGTGTACCTGCATCAAAAATTGGTCATCATATCAGCGCACCATCAGGCCCAGCTGCCCCAACAGATCACCCGCCTGATGTTTGGAAATCACCGCGCCTCTGAACCATTTGGCGTCCGTCAACGTAACGCCGCCTAGATCGGCACCGCGTAAATCCGCATGTTCGAACCGACAATCCGAAAGGTTTGCATCGCGCAACAAACAATCCTCAAACACAACGTCGCGGAAATCACAGGATCGCAAATCGGCCTCAGTAAAATCAATCTGCTTCAAAGTCATCTTGTGAAACGACATCTTAGGCAGCTGGGCAAAGACAAACAGGATGTCCTCGAACTCCATCCCACTGGCCCGCGCCTCACTAAAATCTGCACCCGTCATTTTACAATGCGCGATCTTCATCACCGCCAATGTGGCCCCATGAAAGGACGTGTTGCTAAAGTCACCACTGGCAATTTCCGCCTCAGTCAAAACCGCGCTAACGAAACTGGCACCCGCCGCGCGGCATCCTTCAAAGACCGTACCTTCCAACATCGCACCATTGAATGAGGTGCCTGCCAAATTGCATTTCTCGAACCGCCAATTTGGCATATCCAATTGCGATAGGTTCAAACCACGCAGATCGCAGTTGCGCAACACAAAGTGTTCAACCGCCTCAGACAGATCTCTCATGTCAGCTTCTGTCAGCAATCGATCCTCAATGAGACTGTGGGGCATGTTTTCCATAGAGTTTGGTCTGACATTCGCTATCCTATTTTTCAAGGGCCACCGCGAGGCACAAGAACGTTTGGAACCATTGATGACAAAGATCGATTTCAGAAAAACGCAGAAGGCGCTGTACCTACCGTCCGCCAAAACCATCGAACTGATCGATGTGCCACCGAGGCAATACGCGATGATCGACGGCAAAGGTCCCCCCCGGCAACCACACCTATATCGCAACTCTTGGGTGGCTATATCCTATCAGCTATGGAATCAAATTTTGTTCCAAACTTGAACTGAAACAAGACTATGTTGTCCCCCCGCTGGAGGGGCTTTGGTGGGCAGAAGATTATTCTGCCTATACATCAGATCGGCGCGAAGAATGGCTGTGGACGATGATGATCCGCTTGCCCGATTGGATATCCCAGACAATCTTCGACGCGTGTTTTGCCAAGGCGGAAATCAAATTAGGAAATCCACCCACAACGCTACGGTTTAAAACCTTGCATGAGGAGCAGTGCGCCCAGATCATGCACATTGGCACCGACAAAGACGAGGGACCCACAATTGCCAAGATCCACAACCAGTTCATTCCAGATCAAGGACTAATCGAAAACGGCCACCACCACGAAATTTATAATGGTGACCCACGTAAAACCGCACCTGAGAAATTGCGGACAGTCTTGCGCCAGCCCGTCAAAGCACGCGAAACCGCTTAAACGATCGGTAGCGCCGTCGTCTTAAACACTGTGCGCAATGCAAAGCTGGATTGCATCTGCCCAACACCAGGAAGGCGCGCCAAATACTGGCGGTGGATACGTGCAAAATCCTCAGTGTCTGAGGCAACGACCTTCAACAAATAGTCGGCGGAACCAGCCATCAGATGGCATTCCAAAACATCTGGCACGCGGCCTACGGCTTTTTCAAAGGCGTCCAGCACCTCATCAGCCTGCCCTTGCAACGTGATCTCAACGAACACAGTTGTTGGAACGCCCATTTTACGAGGGTTTAACAACGCCACATAATCGCGGATATACCCCTCTTCTTCCAAACGCTGCACACGACGGTGACAGGCAGAAGGCGACAGGTTCACCACCTCGGAAAGGTCCGCATTTGAAATACGCCCTTTGCGCTGCAAAGCAGTAAGAATGCGTTTATCTGTCGCGTCGAGCTTCATACACGAAGAATCCTTTAATTAATACCGCACTATGTAGCAGAATCTTCGAACAGACCATAAGTTATCCGAAGATACTCATCAAAACCCATGTGTTTTGATGAGCATTGTCGAAGCTTTACTCAGCGCAGGTGCACCAACCCATTTATTGTGCTCAAAACAAAAAAGGTCCGCAGCGATTAAACTGTGGACCCAAGTTCGACCGATTTCGGCCAGATATTATTAGTTTAAACCGTTAAGGCTTATTTCTCTAAAGCAGCCAAGATATCAGCCAAAAGCTCTTCTTGTGTGGGACCAGCTAGCGCTGGTGCTGGAGCTGCTTCTTCTGCTTTTTTCATTTTGTTCAATGAACGAACCAACATGAATACGACAAACGCGATGACCAAGAAGTTGATGATCGCCATGATCAAGTTACCGTATGTCAATTCAGCTTCGCCAACTTTTGCTAACAAACCTGCAAAATCGATGCCGCCCATGACGATGCCAATGATTGGGTTGATCAGGTCAGCAACCAAATAACCAACGATCGCAGCGAACGCGGCACCAATGATGATACCAACGGCCATATCCATGACATTGCCTTTGTTAATGAAGTCTTTGAATCCTTAAAGCATTTGAGTGTCCCTCATACAATTTTATGACCGTCGCCTTTACTTGGCGTTTGTCTATGAGGGACTTGCTAACACAATTTAGAATCGACACGAAAGTTTCTTCGGGGGGAAAAGATACACAATACTAAATGGATATTGAGTGGTCACTACCTTTCAACCCCAAGAAGCACCCGGCACGACTTAGGCGGGAAGCGCACCCATCAAAACATAATTCAGGATTTGGACAACTTGAGCCGGTTCCTTGACTACAGCCAATGCTGCCGCATCGACTTCTTTCAACGCGTGTTGGTGCTCGTTCTGATGCAAGATGATCAATGACTTGCCCAGCGCTGCGGCATAACCCGCATCAAAGGCTGCGTTCCATTGTTTATACTTGTCACCAAAACGCACCACGACAACATCAGCTTCTTCAATACCTTTACGCGTGCGAATCGCGTTCAGTTTTGCACCTTTGTTGTCGTGCCAAAACTTGTCCGCTTCAGTCCCCATAATCGCAACACCGCAATCATCGCTTGAGGCATGGTCGGTTACGGGCGCGCTAAAGGACACAGCCAACTCAGCCGCGCCTTCAATGATCTGCTCACGCCAATCAGTGTGAATTTCGCCTGACAAATATACGTTCAACATATGATCAATCCTTCACGCTTAACCGCGCAATACGCCGCCTGTGGCTTTGGTGACTTTCTCAATAACCTTGGCGCTGAGCGCTTCGATATCTTTGTCTTTCAAGTTGCCGTCGCGCGGTTGCAAACGCACTGTGATCGCAAGGGACTTTTTGCCCTCACCCAGTGACCCGCCGATGAATTCATCAAACACACGCACACCGTCAATCAATGCCTTGTCAGCACCCGCCGCCGCATTGACCAAAGCCAACGCATCAACGTCTGAATCCACGACAAAGGCAAAGTCACGTTCGACCGCCTGTAGATCACTAATGTCCATCGCACCACGGCTTGCGCCAGATTTGCGTGGCAACGGGACTTGCTCTGGATAGATGGTAAAGGCCACCGCAGGGCCCTTCACATTCATCGCCGCCAAGATACGTGGGTGAACTTCACCGAACACACCCATAACCTTTTTCGGACCAAGGCAGATCATACCGTGTCGACCAGGGTGCCACCACTCTGGCGCACCGCGATTGATTTGTACCTTCGCAGGGGCACCAATGGCCACCAACACCGCTTCGGCGTCCGCCTTGACATCAAACAGATCAACGCCACGAGACGCACCGTGCACATCCTTTGGACCTGTGCGACCGATCAACAAACCAGAAACCTGCAAATGCTCTTCGCCCGGCTCGCCACCGTCAAAAACAGTGCCCACTTCGAACAATGCCATGTCGGCAAAACCACGTGCTTGATTGCGTGCCGCAGCTTGCAAAAGCGCTGGTAGCAATGCGGGGCGCATGTGGCTCATATCCGCACTGATCGGGTTTTCCAGCATCGTCACATCCGTACCACCACCAAACAACTTGGCGCTGGCCTGATCGATAAAGCTATAGCTCACACATTCACTATAACCCAATGCCGCCGCAGTGCGACGCGCAGCGACAAGGCGACGCTGGATTGGCGTCATCACCGGCTTTGGCACACCATCGGTCAGGTGTGGCAATGGACGACCCTGCAATTTGGTAAGGGAGGCAATACGCGCAACCTCTTCAACCAAATCCGCCTCACCCTGCACATCGGGACGCCAGCTAGGAACGTGCGCCATATCGCCTTCAAGTTTAAAACCAAGAGCGGTCAATGTTTGACGCTGTGTTGATTCAGGAATTTCCATTCCAACCAATGATTGGATACGTGCCGTATCCAACTTGTAAGCGCGTTCCACATGTGGGATCGCCCCCGCAATCACCACGTCAGAGGCTTCGCCGCCTGCGTGTTCCATGATCATCTGCGTTGCCAGCTCAACACCTTGCGGCGTGAATGCAGGGTCAATGCCGCGTTCAAAACGATAGCGTGCATCTGAATTAATCTTGAGCGCGCGACCGGTATACGCAGTGCGGACCGGATCAAAATAAGCGGCTTCAACAAATACGTTTACCGTTTCTTCGGTACAGCCAGACGCCACACCACCCATGATGCCACCGATGCTTTCAACATCGTTGTCGTCAGAAATAACAGTCATGCCTTCGACCATCGTGTATTCTTTGTCATCCAGCGCAGTGATGGTTTCGCCACCCTTTGCTTTGTGAATGCGCAATGCATTGCCTGCGATCTTATCAGCATCAAACACGTGCAATGGACGGTTTTGGTCGAAGGTGAAAAAGTTAGTCACATCGACCAAGAATGAAATTGGACGCAGGCCAATGGCGCGCAAGCGATCTTGCAACCATTCTGGGCTTGGGCCGTTCTTGACACCACGGATTACGCGACCAAAGAAGACTGGGCACTGATCCAGTGTGTCTTCATCAATGCTAACACTGACAGGGCAAGAGAACGTGCCGTCAAAGTGCACCTCTTTAGCAAGCTTAAGCGTCCCAAGACCGCGAGCGGCCAAATCACGCGCGATGCCACGTACGCCCAATGCGTCAGGACGATTCGGGGTGATTGCGATTTCGATCACTGGATCGACTTTGGCGGGGTCATTCGCCGCCAACCAATCCACAAAAGATTGACCAACCTCGCCGTTGTCCAATTCGATGATGCCGTCGTGTTCATCTGACAACTCCATCTCGGACTCAGACGCCATCATGCCAAAGCTTTCAATCCCACGGATTTTGCCAACGCCAATGGTGATATCAAGGCCCGGCACATAAACACCCGGCTTGGCCACAACGACGGTAATCCCCTCACGGGCATTCGGCGCACCGCAGATGATCTGCTTCATGCCATCGTCGGTGTCCACCTGACAGACGCGCAAGCGATCAGCGTCGGGGTGCTTTTCCGCACTCACGATCTTGCCGATTGTAAAATCGGCCAGCTTCGCACCGCGATCCTCAACACCTTCCACTTCAAGACCAAGGTCGGTCAAAGCGTATAGGATATCATCAATCGGAGCTTCTGTTTCCAGATGATCTTTGAGCCAGGACAACGTGAATTTCATGAGACTGCACCTTTGGATGCCCGACTGTCGGGCCGTGTTATGAATTGCCTACGGCAATGGCAAAGAATGGGCAAAAGTGCAAGTAGCAGCTGTCTGTGGCGGTCAGATGCACCGACGCTATACCGATACAATACCGACGTGAAACATACGTTGGCTTTTGGCCCTTTTATCAGGAATAGGATTGGTGTCAGTCCCAGCAATTCATCCAACTGTCACCCAATCCAACCATGCGGAATAAAATGCCCACCGGGGTGTATATCAAGGGTCACATTTTGACCGCTGCCGCAGTCTTCCCATGTGGTGCGTTGGAAGGTCAGGAAATCCACAACATTCCACGCACCAGCATCTTGGCCCACCCCGCAGTCAAACTTATCACGCCATAATGGGAAATCCATCACGGTGTCATTGGTCCCGTGCACATGGCGCACTTCACGCGGCGCTTGGGGGCATTGCACTTCTCGGCGCAAGCTCCCTGAAATCACAAGCAAGGCCGCAATATCATTTCCGTTTTCACACATACCGCCAAGCCATTGCAGACCCAAAGGAATATCCGGAGACATAAATGCGTTCCTTATCAATGGGGTAATTCTTGGAAACGTCTTCTAAAACCTCAGTTCCAAACGGAACGTCGTCAGTTTCACTATCCCAGAAATTCCATGTCTTACGATTACCATTCGGCGCGACCAACAACACACCACGACGACGTGTCGCGCCCGAAATCGGTCATGCGGAACTGGCAAAGCACCAGTACGCTGCCAGCCGTGAAAATGCATCAAAACAGGAAGTTGCGTCTTGCCGTCCCAATCGTCAGGGACCTTGACGTGGTAACTGCGACCACTATCGAGTTCGCATGGGACATAAACTGGCAATCAGCGGTTTGCGTATTTTATGCAAAAGCAGAGGTGGAGAAAAGAGTGAGCAGTAAGGTGATGAACTTCATATTCACACGCTAGACCTCAGCGCAAAAATGTCACCTCACAATAACGTGGCAACCCATATTCAAAAGAACAACGGATCGCCAATCAATTACTTACTCAAACCGCCACGCAACGTTGGCATATCCAACGATGCAAAGCCGTAGTGCCGCAACCAACGCAGGTCGCTGTCAAAGAATGCGCGCAAATCTGGGATACCGTATTTTAACATCGCGATCCGGTCGATCCCCATGCCGAAGGCAAAGCCCTGCCATTCATTTGGATCAATGCCACCAGCCTGCAACACCTTCGGGTGCACCATGCCAGAACCTAAAATTTCGAGCCAGTCGTCGCCCTCTCCAACTTTCAACGTGCCGCCTTCCCATGAGCAGCGAATATCGACTTCTGCTGATGGTTCAGTGAACGGAAAGTGAGAGGCGCGGAACCGGATGTCGACGTTGTCGACCTCAAAGTAGGACTTCACAAACTCTTCAAGAACCCATTTCAGGTTCGCCATTGAGATGTCTTTGTCGATCGCCAAGCCTTCAACCTGATGGAACATAGGCGTGTGGGTTTGGTCATAATCTGCACGGTAAACGCCGCCCGGGCAGATGATGCGTGTCGGGGCACCAGTCTTTTCCATCGAACGGATTTGAACCGGTGAAGTGTGTGTGCGCAAAACATGCGGTGGACGATCATCACCCTCTGCACGGTGCATATAGAATGTGTCCATCTCGGCGCGTGCAGGGTGGTGGCCGGGGATGTTCAGCGCGTCGAAGTTATACCAATCGGTATCAATGCGCGGGCCTTCAGCGACGGCAAAACCCATCTCAGCGAAGATGGCTGTCACCTCTTCTTGGACCTGAGAAATCGGGTGGATCGTACCCATCGGACGTTCGCGTGCTGGCAAAGTAACGTCCAGCCATTCGTTGCGCAGTCGTTCGTCCAGTGCGGCGTCCGCCAGACCAGATTTCTTTGCTGACAATGCGCTGTTGATTTCGTCCTTAAGCGCGTTCAGGGCAGGACCTGCAGCCTGACGCTCTTCTGGGGTCATCTTGCCCAGCTCACGCATTTTCAACGCGACTTCACCTTTTTTGCCAACGGCAGCAAGGCGGATATCTTCCAACACCGACTCATCAGCAGCGTTTGCGATTTGATCTAGATATTTGGCTTTAAGATCGTCCATGACGGCCTCCGAAAAATGCTTATGCTCTGCTAGCGTTGCGGGGCGTCGATTGCAAGTCACACACGCACCCTTGCCCCCTTACGCTGGGACGGTTTGTCCGCTATTCCTTGACCAACCTAAGTGAAAGCACACGAATGACACGGGACACTTCCCAAAATCAGCCCCAGACGGATATCGACGCCGACACCGCGCCAACACTCCTTGAGTTGCTGGGCTGGCAGCCATTCTTTGCGGATCAGTTAGATGAAGGTGAGATGGCGCTGACACCCCCTGCCCGCGTGACCCAAGTACACCGCAACTCGCTGCATGTGGTTGGTGAGACGGTCGACACAACGATTGTGTACCCAGATACGGAAATCACAGTCGGCGACTGGATCTTGATCAACGAGGCACAGACCAAGCCAGATCGGGTGCTGGATCGTCAAAGTCTGATCAAACGGCGCGGTGCAGGGCATGACCGCCACGTTCAAATGATTGCGGCGAACCTTGATACATCGTTCATAGTGTCCTCGTGTAATCGTGATTTTAACGTGGCCCGCATCGAACGCTATATCGCTTTGGCATTTGAAGCGGGCGTTGGTCCAGTGATCGTGCTGACAAAGGCCGATCTGTGCGATGACGTGGAACCCTTTGTAACGGCAGCGACTGCCATCTCGAACAAAGTTCCAGTTGTAATATTGAACGCTCTAAGCGATGCTCCAAAGCGCGAGTTGGCACAATGGTGCAAGGTGGGACAAACCGTTGCCTTCCTTGGATCGTCAGGCGTAGGGAAATCCACGCTGGTCAATGCACTGACAGGATCAAACGTTGATACACAAGGCGTGCGTGAAGCAGATGCGCGGGGCCGTCACACGACGACCAGCCGTCACTTACACATAACCCACGACAGTTGCGCCGTTCTTGATACTCCAGGGATGCGTGAGTTGCAGGTGACAGATGCGGCGTCAGGGATCAGCGATCTATTCCCTGATCTGCACAACTTATCACTTGAATGTAAATTCTCGGATTGCAGCCATCAGGTTGAACCGGGCTGCGCCATACTCGCGGCGATTAAGGCGGGCGTAATCGATACAGATCGTTTGGCGAGGTGGAACAAATTGGCGACCGAAGAACAAGCCAACTCAGAGTCTTTGGCGCAACGTAAATTCAAAGACAAGAAACTGGGCAAGACAATTAAGAGCATTAAAAAGAAGAACCGAAAATAGAAATGCAGAGGCATTTTCACACCACTGCACCCTAATACTGCTTAGCAGACTATATTATTCAGCGACGTCTAGCGTACCTGTCTTAAACAACAGACCAGCCGCAACTGCACCCACGATTGGTGCCACGGCGAACAGCCAAAGTTGTGCAAGCTTTGTACCGCCAACAAACAGTGCCGGGCCAACTGAACGCGCTGGATTAACTGAAAATCCAGTAACGTTGATGCCGACCAAGTGGATCACAACAAAGGCTAGACCAATTGCCAAGCCAGCCATTGCTGCCGGTGCGCCCTTGCCAGTCGCGCCGAGGATCACAACCATGAACAAGAACATCGCGACTATTTCAAACAATAGTGCTGAAACCATTCAGTATTCACCCAAGTAGCCTGCGCCCCAACCGTTTTGACCCAAACCGTTTTCCGCCAATGTGTAACCAGCTTTGCCAGTTGCGATGGCCCAAAGAACAGCTGCAGAAACGATTGCCCCTGCAACTTGTGCGATGATGTATTTTACAGCTTCAGGCATGCTCATGCTACCTGCAGCAACCATGCCCAGTGAAACAGCTGGGTTGATATGGCAGCCCAAAACGGGGCCGATACCATATGCCATGCCGATCAATGCAAGACCGAAAGCAAAACTGATGCCTGTCAGTCCAATATCTGCGCCTGCCAATACGGCTGAACCACAGCCCAGCAAGACCAGTGTGAATGTTCCGATAAATTCTGCGACTTGTTTGTTCATCGGTAGTCCCTCGTTTGATTATTATTTGGGGACCGTAGCGTTATGCTCGCAGCTTAAAACGGGGAAACCCTAGGGACAATCCACCTGCAAGAAAACTGGGGTAATCATCCCCCTAGGGACTTGACGATCCTACGCTCGCAAATGTCGTTGAGCGCCACAGCGCCATACTGGCCTCAAACGCTGCTATTACCGCGACCAATACCAACAAAGGCGTGGTGCCAATTTCAACGATGATCCAACCTGCAATGAAGGGAAACCCGAAAATTCCAACAAAATACGTCAGCGCAAATAACTGAAGGGTTTGAGGCCCCAAATCTTCTTGTGCATCGTTGGCTGCCATCGCAACAAGAATTGGATATGAAACACCGTACCCCAGCCCAAACAAAACTGCGACCAGACCGTAAAGCAACGTATTTCCGCCGCTAAAGATGAACAAAACAACGCTGGCGCACATGACATATTGCAGGGCCGCGATCATCAAGTACGGATTTGTGCCGCCCTTAAACTTTACCAACACCAACCGAAAAATGATCACGGTCAACGCATAAATTAGAAAGAAACTGGCATAATTCAGGCCTCGATCATCCGCGAAAACGGTCTGAAAATTATTGAGGCCTGCAAAAACACTGGCACCTAGACAAACTATGATCACAGGAATAATTGCACGTGATTTAAGCACGGCGACCAACGATGCGATTGTAATACGCGAGGAAGCATCAGGCGCGGGATTAAGCACGTGGGCTTTTGTAGGCTCACTTAGAAGGAAGAAAAGTATCGCGCTAACGATACACATCGCGGCGGTTACCAAAAACGCACCGCGGATTAAAAAACCCGCTGCTTCAAGCATCGAAGCGAAAACCGGAGACAATCCAAACCCTGCCATCACAAAAACGGATAGAAGCGTGAAAAATTGAACCCGTTCATCGGGCCTGACCAGCCGAGTCAAAACAATCGGTCCAAGGGAATAGGTTAGACCCCACCCAAGACCAAGCAGAACACTTGCAAGGACCATCCAAGCACCTACCGCTGCTATTGTCCCATACAAATACAACGATGCCGCAATAGCCAAACACGCGGCACCAAGTGTGCGAAGCCGTCCAAACAAGTCTGACAGGTGCCCTGAAAAATAGACAGTTATGACTGTCACAACCGTTGTCACCATCAACATCGTTCCAACGGCCTTTTCACTGGCCCCAAAGCTTTCGAACAAGCGTGGCATCATGAACGTTAGGCCATATGCGCCCGCTTGCATAAACGTAGCGGTAAAAAAAGAACAAAGGTTAGGGTGCGGGACATACGTGAGGCCAATTATGGTTTCGAATTTTACCCTCTGCCCAGTCAGTGCGTTGCACAAGCGTATTCCAGTGGACGAGCGCCCTGAGAAACGCAAAAAGCCCCACCAATAGGGCAGGGCTTTCTAAATCTCTTCAGTAACAGTGGCGCTTATGCTGCCAATGCTGCCTGTGCTTGTGCAACAATTGTACCGAACGCTTCTGGTTCGTGTACAGCCAAGTCAGCCAAAACCTTACGGTCAACTTCGATACCTGCAAGTGTCAAACCGTTGATGAAGCGCGAATATGTAAGCGCTGCATCGTGGGAGCGAACTGCCGCGTTGATCCGCTGGATCCACAATGCGCGGAAGTTGCGCTTGCGGTTGTGACGGTCACGGGTTGCATATTGGTTTGCTTTGTCGACCGCTTGGCGTGCGACTTTAAAAGTACTCTTACGGCGGCCATAATAACCTTTGGCTGCTTTGATTACTTTTTTGTGACGGGCGTGGGTGACTACGCCACCTTTAACTCTGGACATATCTTATTCCTTCTGGCTCAGCGGGCGTAGGGCATAAAGCCCTTGATGATCTTGGCGTCTGGCGCAGACAATTCTGTCGTGCCACGTGCGTTACGCAGGAACTTATTCGAGCGTTTGATCATACCGTGCTGCTTGCCAGCTTGGCCTCCAATGACCTTACCGGTCGCTGAAACCTTAAAGCGCTTTTTGCAGCTTGATTTAGTCTTCATCTTAGGCATTTCCGTCTCCTTAATATTGAGTTCGGTAGTTGCGCGACTCGGCATGCCATTTAGCCGGACGCGCGGAACGAATTTGGTATTTAGGCGGGCTAGAGGAGCAGGGCAAGCGTAAACACGTAGTGACAGTTAAAAAACAACCAAAACACAACATCTAGCAGCCAAAATAGGCCAGAACTGAAAAACCTACGGTATAAATTTGGCAATCACGTTGAAAACACGTTGGAAAGATCCTCCAACGCATACCCATCAGGATGTGTTTTGAATGCATAAAAAATCAAACTGCCACCAACAAGAGTAGTAACAATAGCCGCACGCGGGGCGCGGCTATCACTTATTGCTGAAACCATCGTAGGAATGGAAAAACCAACGGTAAGCAAACCCAAAATCAATACCGTATCTGCATCCATGACACTTACTCCTAAACTGGTGGGAGGCTTAGTCTGGATCGGTGTTAAAGATCAAACGCTCGTCGCATGGGGCAACGCGCAAAATGTTTGTGCTGCCCGGGACGTTGAATGGAACACCCGCAGTCACGACAATTTGGTCTTTTTCAGTCGCCAAACCTTCAGAGCGTGCAGCACTAGCAGCACTGACAACAGCACCCTTAAAGCGGTCCATCTTTCCTGTTAGCACACAGTTCGTACCCCAAGTCAGTGCCAGACGGCGTGCCGTATTCACCAGTGGCGTCATCGCAATGATTGGAACCCGTGGGCGTTCACGTGCCGTCAACAACGCAGTCGTTCCACTTTGAGTAAAGCAACAAATCGCTTTGATGTCTGTTGTTTCCGCAATTTCTCGGGCCGCAGATACGATACCAACAGCAACCGAGCGATGCTCGACCACACGGCTGGCTTCAATGATCTCACGGTATGTTGGATCTTGCTCAACTTCGCGGGCCACGTTGTCCATTGTTTGCACAGCCTCGATAGGAAAATCACCGGCAGCACTTTCAGCACTTAGCATCACAGCGTCAGCACCTTCATAAATCGCAGTCGCAACATCGGAGACCTCTGCGCGTGTTGGCATTGGGCTTTCGATCATGCTTTCCAGCATTTGGGTTGCAACGATCACTGGCTTAGCAGCCGCGCGACACATACGGATCAGACGTTTTTGAATTGGCGGTACGTTCTGTACCGGCAGCTCAACACCCAGATCGCCACGGGCAACCATGATGCCATCGCTGACAGCTAGAATGTCTTCAAAGCGATCGACTGCATTTGGTTTTTCAATCTTGGACAAGATCGCAGCACGGCCTTGAACCATGCCACGGGCTTCTTCAACGTCAGCAGCGCGCTGAACGAAAGACAACGCCAACCAGTCCACACCCAACTCACAAACAAATTCCAAATCAGCACGATCTTTGCCCGACAACGCAGCGAGAGGAAGCTCAACGTCAGGAACGTTCACGCCCTTACGGTTTGAAATTTGGCCACCATTGATGACAACGCAATCAGCAAAGCCTTTGCCACATGCTTCGACCTTCAAACGGATCTTGCCGTCGTTGACCAACAGGCTTGCGCCCACTTCAAGCGCTTGAAAAATCTCAGGGTGCGGCAGGCAAACGCGGTTGATGTCACCCTCAGCTCGGTCAAGATCAAGGCGGAACTTCCCACCGTTTACCAGCATTTCGCCTTCTTCAGCAGCAAACACACCAACACGCAACTTTGGACCTTGAAGGTCCGCGAGGATGCCAATCGTGCTGTTCAAGTCAGCTTCGACTTTTCGGATAATCGCGTGTTTTTCAGCAATCTCAGGGTGGCTACCGTGGGACATATTCAGACGGAAAACATCCGCACCAGCCTCGTGAAGTGCCCGAATTGTTTCATATGTTTCGGATGCTGGACCTAAGGTGGCCACGACTTTCACATTGCGCAGACGTCTCATGCTTGGGGATTCCTCGTTTTCAACTTATGTTACCGCTATCATTTGAGGGCTTATCAACCAATTCCCTTTCGGAAGCAACTCACCTAAAACCTATGATGAAATTAGGTAAAACTTCTATGACTAATTTAATGCATGGGCCCAATGGGCTGTTTATTTAGACATGAGATCACCCAACACCTGAACAGAATCGCAAAAGGATCAAATCATATGGACGCTCAAACACAGCTCGAAATCGAAGCCGCCGCTTTCCGCCGGATGCGCCAACATCTGATGCAAGACCGCACCGATGTGCAAAACATCGACATGATGAACTTGTCAGGCTTTTGCCGCAACTGCCTGTCACGTTGGTATCAAGAGGCGGCAAACGAACGCGGCATCGAGATATCAAAGGACGAAGGACGCCAAGCGTTCTACGGCATGACCATGGATGAGTGGAAAGCCAACTATCAGACCGAGGCAACCAGCGAATAACAAGCGAGGTTTACTGAGACCCACAAAAACTAAAAGCAAAGGGGCCGTGCATTGCAGCACCGCCCCCTTCAATCAACGTAGGGCGGATTTCACCTCGCCACCACGATCAGATCGCTTTCTTCATGCTCTCATCAAGATAGATTTCGCGCAGACGTTTAGACACATTGCCCGGCGTTCCATCACCAATCATTGCGCCATCAATCTCGACCACACCATTCACGAACATGGTTGCTGACGTGATAAATGCTTCATCCGCAGTCTGCGCTTCTTCGATGGTAAAGTTGCGTTCTTCCACTTCCATCTGCGCCTCTTTGGCAAAACGCAAAACAGCAGCGCGGGTGATCCCATGCAAGATCTCGTTAGACAATGCGCGCGTGATGATCTTGCTGCCCTTAACAATATAGGCGTTGTTCGATGTACCTTCAGTCACTTGACCATCTTCAACCAACCATGCATCATCACAACCCGCAGCCTTTGCCATCATCTTACCCATCGACGGGTAAAGCAGTTGAACGGTCTTGATGTCACGACGGCCCCAACGTTCGTCCGGGATTGAAATCACTTTGATACCATTCTTTGACGCGGCACTCTCGGTCACGCCCGGCTTAGATTGGGTGAACAACACAACGGTGCAAGGGGTCGTTTCTGGATCAGGAAATACAAAATCACGATCCGCAGGCGCGCCGCGGGTGATTTGCAGATATACGCCACCTTCAAGCACGCCGTTCAAAGAAACCAATTCGCGGTGCACCGCCAATAGGTTTTCTTTGGAAATCGGGTTCTTCATACCCAACTCAGTCAAAGAACGCTCCAAACGTACCGCATGGCCATCAAAGTCCACCAGCTTACCGTCCAAAACGGAGGTCACTTCGTAAACGCCATCAGCCATTAAGAACCCACGGTCAAAGATCGAAACCTTAGCTTCATTTTCAGGTAGGTATTCGCCGTTCAAATATACAGTACGCATCTGTTTTATCCCCAAAGTGTAGCTGATGGCGGGTGCACACCAGCGTTGTCAAAAATCAAAGGTTCATCGCGGTCTTCGGCCAACAAAAGCGGGCCGTCAAGGTCCACAACAGAAGCACCTTGGGCAACGAGGGTCGCAGGGGCCATCGCAAGCGAACTTCCAACCATGCAACCAACCATTACTTCATACCCTTGAGCGGTGGCCGCGTCACGTAGCGCAAGCGCCTCAGTCAACCCGCCCGTTTTATCTAGTTTGATGTTCACTACATCATATTTGCCCTTCAAATTCGCAAGGCTCGAACGGTCATGGCATGACTCGTCCGCACAAACAGGCACAGGACGTTGCATCCCCAAAAGGGCATGATCTTCACCTGCAGGCAGTGGTTGCTCAACCAACTCAACGCCCAAGCGCACCAAATGCGGCGCGAGGTCAGCATAAACCTCAGCAGACCATCCCTCATTCGCGTCTACAATAATCGTAGACGTAGGGGCCCCGGCACGCACGGCTTCAAGGCGCGGCATGTCATCAGGCGTACCCAACTTAATCTTCAACAACGGGCGAAACGCATGAAGGGCTGCCTGCGCCTTCATCGCCTCAGGGGTGTCCAAAGACAACGTATAGGCCGTGATCTCAGGACCCGGGGCCTCAAGGCCCGCCAACTCCCAAACAGGTTTTCTTGCACGCTTGGCTTCCAAATCCCACAACGCACAATCCACAGCGTTGCGCGCAGCTCCTGCAGGCAAAAGATCATACAAATCGAACCGCGAAAATGCATCAGGCAAACCCAAGATTTCATCGGTCACAGACTGAAGGCTCTCGCCATATCGAGTATAGGGCACACATTCGCCCCAGCCAACATGCTGTCCGTCATTTAACTTAACGGTCAAAACTTGCGCTTCGGTACGCGACCCACGCGCAATGGTAAAAACCTGCGCCAACTTAAACACGTCCCACGTCACATCAATCTGCATGAGCCCACCCGTTCATCTTACAAAATAAACTCCCCCCGGAGGGTCCGGAAGGAGCAAAAGTATCTTAGCTTAAAGTGCAGCCAAAGCATCCGCCAAACGCTCAGCGCCAAAACGATATGGATCAACCGCAGGCAGACCCATCTCGGCTTCAGCCCTCGCCAAATAAGCAAGCGCTTCTTCCTCGGACAAATGCTGCGTATTGACCGCGATACCTACAACCTGACACTCAGGATTGCCAACACGCGCCAAAGGCAGCGCAAGGTCCGCAACCTGCTGCATTGTTGGCGGGGTGTAATCCGGCAAACCGCGCATGTGCTCGCGCGTTGGTTCGTGGCACAGGATCAAGGCATCAGGCTGACCACCGTGGATCAACGCCATCGTCACACCAGAATATGACACGTGGAACAACGACCCTTGGCCCTCAATGACGTCCCAGTGATCATCATCATTTGGTGGGGTCAAATACTCAACCGAACCAGCCATAAAATCCGCAACAACTGCATCGAGCGGCACACCGTCGCCAGTGATCAAAATACCCGTCTGACCCGTTGCACGGAATGTAGACTTCATGCCCTTGGCCTGCATCGCTTTGTCCAACGCCAAAGCGGTGTACATCTTACCAACAGAACAATCTGTGCCCACAGCCAAAACGCGCTTACCAGAACGCTTCTTGCCGGATGCGATTGGGTAATCGACCGATGCAATACGCACGTCGTGCAATTCGCGGCCATTCGCTTCAGCAGCTGCAACCAGATCAGCTTCATCAGTCAGAAGGTTGTGCAGGCCAGACGCAAGGTCATAGCCCATGTTCAATGCTTCAATCAGGATTTCTTTCCACGCAGCAGAAATAATGCCGCCACGGTTTGCAACGCCAATAACAAGCGTCTTTGCACCAGCAGCTTGCGCCTCAGCCAAAGTCATGTCGCTCAAACCAACGTCAGCGCCACAGCCTTCCATACGGAATTGTGCGACAGCGTTGTCAGGGCGCCAGTCTTTAATGCCTTGCGCAACTTTTGCAGCCAATTGGTCAGGCGCGTCGCCCAAGAACAGAAGATAAGGTGTTTTGATCATTGCAGATGCTCCCAAGAATACGTTTCCATAGCAATTTCAGCTAAATCTAGCGAAATTCCATTCCTTTCAGCCCTTCACTCGCACTTAATGTAGAATAATCGAGCGTGATTTGACAAAAAATCAAAAGATTCTACTGTAAAATTTAATCCACAACGACTCATTCCACCTCCCGCCCGACTTTGAGCAGGCGAAAATTCTGCCTTGCGATCTGAAAGGTAATTTAATAACTAACAATCATCCATATTCGTAACATTGTTACAAAAACTTCTCCGAAAGGTGCCAGTCATGAGCTTCCGCATTCAACCCACAGCTCCCGCACGCCCGAACCGTTGCCAGCTGTTTGGCCCTGGCTCAAACACCAAACTGTTCGCGAAAATGGCAGCCTCTGCTGCGGATGTTATCAATCTTGACCTCGAGGACTCAGTTGCCCCCTCAGACAAAGACATCGCCCGTCAGAATGTCATTGAGGCGATAAACACAATCGATTGGGGCACTAAAACACTGTCCGTACGCATCAACAGCCTCGACACCCCCTATTGGTATCGCGATGTGGTTGACCTGCTGGAAAAAGCGGGTGAGCGCCTTGATCAAATCATGATCCCCAAGGTCGGATGCGCTGCAGATGTTTATGCTGTCGATGCATTGGTCACAGCTATTGAGGGCGCAAAAGGGCGCACCAAACGCATTGCCTTTGAAGTGATCATCGAATCCGCCGCGGGCCTGACCCACGTCGAAGAAATCGCAGCCTCTTCACCACGCCTGCAAGCGATGAGCCTTGGAGCAGCAGACTTTGCCGCCTCCATGGGTATGCAAACAACGGGCATCGGAGGCACCCAAGACAACTATTACATGCTGCAAGGCGAACAAAAACATTGGTCAGACCCGTGGCACTGGGCCCAAGCCGCCATTGTTGCTGCCTGCCGCACCCACGGCATCCTGCCCGTCGACGGCCCCTTTGGCGACTTCTCTGATGACGAAGGGTTCCGCGCCCAAGCACGTCGTTCCGCGACACTAGGCATGGTTGGAAAATGGGCGATCCACCCAAAACAAATCGGCCTTGCGAACGAAGTCTTCACCCCCTCCGCCGAAGCCGTTGCAGAGGCACGCGAAATCCTAGCCGCAATGCAAACAGCAACCGAAAACGGCGAAGGCGCAACTGTCTACAAGGGCCGCCTTGTGGACATTGCGTCCGTCAAGCAGGCTGAAGTAGTCGTGCGCCAGTCGGATATGATCAACGGCTAACGCCGGCGTGATTGTTCAAAACAGATAACATCTGACAGACTGGGGGTTTCAAATATTGTTGCGGCCCTCATGCGTTTTAAGATTCCCCTGCTCGCCACTTTCCTCGTCAGCTTCGCTGCCCACGCGGGCCAGAACTTAGCGCCACGTGGAGGATGGGCTGTCATCAACACCGACAAGGATTTTCAACCGCTGGTCAAAGACACCCGCACCGCAGTCATAGCGCAGGGTTTGATCGTTTTAACCCAAGCAGACCCAACCGCAGCTGCTAAGAAACGCGGGATCACTATTCCGGGCAACCGCATGATTGGCGTGTTCAACAATGACTTCGCGGTCAGGGTTCTTGAAACCTCTAATGCCGCAATGATCGAAGCCCCCATTCGCCTCTACGTCACAGAAAACTCGGACGGCACGGCAACCCTCTATTACAAAACCCCTACAACAGTCTTCGCCCCCTATATTGCTGAGGGCGGCGCACCCCTAGTTTCAATCGCTGCTGAACTCGATCAAATTTTTCAACACATCTCAAAAGCTGTAGGCGCCTAAAACACAAAGCAGCTTGTAGGCCCGTGAAATTCAGGCGATCCATTTGCCTATGACAATCGAACTCCTCACCGCACTCGCCAGCTTTTGCTTGGCCAGCTCCATCACACCGGGGCCAAACAACTTGATGCTGATGGCTTCAGGGGCCAACTTTGGATTTCTAAAAACGACACCTCATTTGTTAGGGGTGGGCTTCGGGTTTATGTTAATGGTGTTTTTAGTCGGCATCGGCTTGGCACAGCTCTTCGACAACTATCCGATTGCACACGCAATTCTGAAAGTCGTCAGCGTTGTCTACCTTTTATACCTTGCGTGGAAAATCGCCAACGCAGCACCGATCAGTGCAGCCGACAGTCAAGGCACTCCCATGAGGTTCCTACAGGCCGCTGCTTTTCAATGGGTAAACCCAAAGGCTTGGACCATGGCCGTGACGGCAGTCACAGTTTATGCGCCCGATACCAACTTGATTTCCATCCTGATTGTTTCCGCCATGTTTGGGTTGGTCAACTTACCCTCCATCAGCCTTTGGGTAGTCTTAGGCCAACAAATGGCGCGTATCCTGACAAATCCCAAACGTTTGCGCCTTTTTAACTGGACGATGGCGGCGTTGCTGATCGGCTCACTTTACCCTGTTCTATGGCCCTGAACACGCAATGTTATTGACGTAGCGTTGCAAACATTCCAAGTACTCGCCATATATCGAGTAATAGATCAAAGAATTAAGACTGCGGAGCAGGCATGACACAATACATGGAATTCGAAAAACCTTTGGCTGAGCTTGAGGGCAAGGCTGAAGAATTGCGAGCAATGGCGCGCGAGAGCGAAGACCAAGATATGGACATCAGCACCGAAGCAGCTGCTTTGGACGCAAAAGCTGCTGTCATATTGAAAGACCTGTACAAAAGCCTGACACCATGGCGCAAGTGCCAAGTGGCCCGCCACCCAGAGCGCCCACATTGCCAAGACTACCTAAAAGCAATGTTTACTGATTTCACCCCACTCGCGGGAGATCGCAATTTTGCAGACGACCACGCAGTCATCGGCGGCCTGGCTCGTTTCAACGATCAGCCAGTAATGGTAATCGGTCACGAAAAAGGTAACAATACCCAATCACGGATCGAACGTAACTTCGGTATGGCCCGTCCAGAAGGATACCGAAAAGCAGCACGTCTGCTGGACTTGGCCGACCGTTTCAAATTGCCTGTTATCACATTGGTCGACACGGCCGGTGCATATCCCGGTAAAGGTGCCGAAGAGCGTGGCCAGTCCGAAGCTATCGCCCGCGCAACAGAGAAATGCCTGCAAATCGGCGTACCTTTGATCAGCGTTATCATCGGCGAAGGTGGTTCAGGCGGTGCCGTTGCCTTTGCAACGGCCAACCGCGTCGCGATGCTTGAACATTCTATTTATTCCGTCATCAGTCCAGAGGGCTGTGCCTCAATTTTGTGGAAAGACGCTGAGAAAATGCGCGAAGCTGCAGAAGCGCTGCGCCTAACTGCTCAGGACCTTAAGCAATTGGGCGTGACAGATCGCATCATTCCAGAACCATTGGGTGGCGCACATCGCGATTGGTCCGCAACGATCGAAGCGGTGAGCGCTGAAATCTCGAGCATGCTTGAGGAACTTAGCGGTAAAGACGCAAAGGCTTTGATAAAAGATCGCCGTCAAAAGTTCCTTGATCTAGGTTCAAAAGGGCTGGCTGCTTAAGCCACCCTAACCTTATCCATCAATGCCAATCCGAAAACGTGGTGCATTGGGCAACCGTTCAAAACCTGCCGCCAGATAAACTTCTGCGGCTGCAGTGTTGTCTGGATGCGTGCCCACTGTTTTGCATTTGCAAGACAGCTGTTTGGACAGCTCAAGCGATGCATATCCATGCCGCGCACCCCAAATTGCAACTGGCCAATTGGCATGAGTGAGGCGTAGGCGGTGACCTTTTCGTCGAGAATAGCAACTAGCAAATGATGCCAGTCATGCGCCTCTACCTCTAGTTGCTCCAATATGAGGGTACTGTCATCAACGTGATGATCGGCAAGACCGTGAACCATTTTTAAAACAAAAGTCAGATCCATTTTTTCTGCAATGCGCGTAAATACTTCTGTCGATGCCATGTTGCATCCTCCAGTAGGGGTATGATCCAAATCAACCTACTGGCAATACAGTCAAGAATTGGATTTACTAGCCACACTTCTGAAGGGTAACACATGCGCCTCAACGTGAAGATAGCGCTAAACTATTTAAAGATATAACCACTATGACTGACTTAGCCACAAACCACGCATTTCTTCGATGGAATAACTGACTTCGATGCACCCGTCCAATCCAACCTCAAAATTAGAATCTTGGATCATGCACCCCACACCACAAATTTGGCTAACGACCAGTTCGGTTTCATCGACATACCAAAACCGCCCACCAGGAGTCGAGATGTAACCATCTATGCCCTCAGCCTCATCGGCCTCCAAGTCACTGACCGATGGGAATTCAGCTGGAGTATCGTACTCAAACGCACCATGAGTGTGATATGAGGCCACGATCAAATGATCCTCTGGCGGATTATGCGCACGACAACTGCTAATACGCCCTTTAGCTGCCGCAGTCGCCGCCAAGTTGCTGTCGGGTGTACGGAGCAGATAGCCACAATATTCGCGATTGCTAGAAAATGATACACTTTGCAAGCGATTCAAAGTAGCCTTGGTAATTGCGGCCTCAGATATGCCCGCTGGGGCTTTGATCACTCAGATGTCTTGTGGGGCCTTAGCCTGACAGGCTGAAACAGCCAAAACTGCCGCAATACTAAACACAAACCTCATCCCACTTATCCTCATTAATTATCGCTTAGGTGGCCAGCATCCGCAAACCCATTGTAACGTCAGACCGCACGGCAAGGCGTAGTCCTGGCTCATCCCCCGCGCGCAATGCAGCAATAATCAGGCGATGATAATGCGGAGGTTCGGTACGGCGCAAACGGCCATAGAGCGCGCGCATGGTTGGGCCCATCTGCAACCAAACAGTTTCGGTCATAGCCAACATCGCAGGGGCCTGTGCTCGCAAATACAGCGTGCGATGAAATTCTAGGTTCGTGCGGATATAACTCACTGCATCCCGGTGGGCCACGGCCTCGGCAACTGTACCGTTGATAACCTGCAAGCGTTCGATCAATGCCATGTGGGCACGAGGCAAAGCGCGGCTTGCCAGTTCAACTTCAATCAAGGCTCGCAGCGCGGCCAGTTCCTCAATTCGTTCGTTTGTTAATTCAGGGGTCGTGATGCGACCTGATGATGACATTGTCAGAGCGCCCTCAGCCACCAATCGACGTACGGCCTCACGTGCGGGGGTCATCGACACGCCAAATTCAGTACCAATTCCACGCAATGTCATTGAGACCCCAGGCATGATCTCACCAAACATAATACGAGATCGCAATGTACGATAAACCCGATCATGGACTGCCCCCGGTTGAGAAGACGGAGCCACAACAGCAGGCTCAAAAGGTTTGATTGGCATTACCATATTCTTTTTGTGATCACATAATGGTCAGGGGTCAATCGCCAAATTTGAAACGGTGCAACATGTTGCCATCACTTTTCAGCCAACGCCGCGCGGGTTTGTAATCACCAAAGATACGCTCAACACCCGCCCAATACGCAGGCGAGTGGTTCATCTCAGCCAAATGAGCGACCTCGTGGGCAGCCACGTAATCTAACACAACGTCAGGAGCCATGATCAAGCGCCACGAATACATCAACGTCCCATTGCTAGAACACGATCCCCATCTTGAGCGCGTGTCTCGAATACTGATACGTTCATACGGCTTACCCAAACGGGTCGCATACTCGTCAGAGGCTCCAACAAGGCGCACACGCGCCATCTGCTTGAAATGACCCTTAAGGCGCGCACCAATTCGCTCCACAGGCCCCGGCACCATAATCACGCCGCCCTCCATCACAACGCGACGACCTTGCCCCTGTACAACGCGATGGGTGACGCCCTGCACAGGGATCTCACTACCTAGCGCCACCGGCACATCTTCTTCGCGACGTTCAAGATGATTACGTATCCATGATTCTTTTTCTCGAGCAAACGCCATAGCCTCTCGCTCGTCCACTCCAGTTGGCAAAGTCAAAGTTACGCGACCGTCCAATTGCGAGATACGCAGTGAAATACGGCGTGCATGCCCGGATCGGCGCAATAAAACAGGCACATCAGGTGTGCCATGAAGAACGTTATCAACCAATCGTTTGGTCCTTTATTAGCATTAGCCTTTGACAGTGCCGCAACCATATGGCACTTGCGCTGAATCGTCGACACGCACACACTGATTCAAAGGGGATTTTCATGCCCAAAGCAGAATGGGGCACGAAGCGCCTTTGCCCAACTTCCGGCAAGCGCTTTTTTGACCTAAATAAAAATCCAATCGTTAGCCCTTACACGGGCGAAATTGTTGAAATTGACAATTCAAAAACACGTATGATCGCCGCAGACGCCGAAGATGCCGTCACAGCCAAGGCTAAAGAAGCCGAGACTGATGAAGATGTCGTTTTGGATGATGATGACGATATCGACGTGGATTTGGGTGATGATGTCCTCGAAGATGACGAGGAAGATACGGTTTCACTAGACGAAATCGCTGACGTCTCAAACGAAGACAACGAATGATTTAAAATCGATGTGGGGGGCTGGATTTTTTACTTGATCCCGCCCCGCGCAGCGCCTAATTAACAGCTCAAGACTGGTCATGTGATCTGCATGACCTCCCAACCCTTGAATGGGGCATTAGCTCAGCTGGGAGAGCGCCTGCATGGCATGCAGGAGGTCAGCGGTTCGATCCCGCTATGCTCCACCAAGCGTTTTCATTAAAAACGCAAAATCTCCCTCACCTGTTCAGCAAGCATGTCTATATACGACTGACCCAGTTCGTTCCTTTTGCGCACTTCGCTCAACCAATAAGGGATTGATCGCCGCCTCAATTGCCACCACACATAGGGAAATTCGCTCGACCGAAAGCCACAGATTATGCCCAAGCAAACTGTTCTCATCACATCCGCTACAGGCCGTATCGGCAAAGAACTGATTGCGCGCCTTGCAACCAATGATGCCTTTACTGTACGCGCCTGTTTTTCAGCGGTGACAAAGCAGAAGGGCTATTGAAGCTCGGTGCGGACGAAGTGGTTAAGTTTGACCTTTCGGATTCAGCAACCTGGGACGCGGCCTTGGACGGCGTCAGCGTGATCTATTCAGCATCCTTGGACCCATTGCTGGAAGGACACCTCACTTTCAGCAAAGAGCTTGGCAAACGTGCTGCACAGATCAAACACGTTGTGCACGTGAGCTGCATGGGGGCAGACACCAACACCGCCAGCTATGATGCCTCTCAGCACGCCTCACGCGCAGGCGCAGGTATTCCGTTGATGCTGCAGCACTATTGGATGGGCGAGAAGGCTTTGATCGATGTGGGGCTCAACGTAACGGCCTTGCGCAACAACTTTTTCATGAACCATCTGCTGAAAACCGATTGCGAAAATATCGTTGCAGAGGGCTGGTTTTCAAATCCGCTAGGAAACATGCGTAACTCCTTCGTTGCGACGCGTGACATCGCCGAAGCAGCCGCTGTGGTCTTATCAGAGGGTCCCAACCTCCATTCTAACAAGTTTTACGACATCACGGATCCAGCCCCACAATCTATGGCAGAGATATCCAGTGATCTTGGCCGCGCAATGGGCAAAGACATCGAATATCGCGCTCAATCAATAGTCGATTTCGAAACCGACTTTGGCGCGACCCGCGCAGAATTCTTTGAATACCTGACCAACGGCTTCTACACCCGTTGCAGCCCAGACTTTTACAACCTGACTGGGCACAAGCCGACTTCTTATTACGATTATCTCACGACCCAAGGAGCCAGCGGCTAAACAGGGCTTGAGGAACTGTGGCAAGGCAACCTTTGGAAAAAAGGTGAAGACGCTATGAAGTACGCTGCCAAGGTTTAAGGAAAACCGCTTCTCATCGCCTTAAGATTTATGTTGCTCGATACAGCCCCAGACAACAACTTTCTCTTTGATCAACAATTCCGTAGGCTCAGCGCAGGCAACCCGTCAGGATATGTATGAGCACCCTTGTTTTCCTAACCGTAATCGGTGCCGCAGTGCTGCACGCTTCATGGAACGCATTGATCAAAAGTGGCGCAGACAAGCGGGTAAGTATGGGGGCGATGGTGCTGGGACACCTGCCCATCGCGCTAATAGCATTGATTTTCGTTCCGCTTCCAAAAGTAGACAGTTGGCCCTTCATCATCGCAGGCATCGTGCTGCACATGGGATATCAACTGTTTCTGCTGCAATCGTACAAGATTGGGGACCTGACCCAAGTATACCCAATTGCGCGCGGCTCTGCTCCTTTGCTTGTTACTAGTTTTTCGTTCCTTGTACTGGGCGTCGCACTGACGTCGGTACAATTGGCAGCGGTGCTGTTCATCGGGTTGGGAATTGTCAGCCTTGGATTAGTGCGCTGGCCCAATGGCGTACATAACGCCAGGGCGGCGATGTTGGCGCTTGGAACTGGCTGCTTCATAGCAGCGTACTCCATTATAGACGGAGTGGGTGCGCGACTAGCAGGCAGCGCTTTAAGCTATTACAGCTACCTGACAATTGGGAACTGCAGCCTCATGGCACTGTACCTTTACACAACAGGCCCCAGCACATTGCGAGACATAGCAACCAAGGGACGAATCGCGTTTGTCTTCGGCGGCGGTGCGTCCTTCCTTGCATACGCGCTAGTCACGTGGGCCTTTACCAAAGCACCCATTGCCCTGGTCACAGCGCTCCGCGAAGTCAGCATCGTATTCGCACTGTTGATCGGCGTTCTATTCCTTAAAGAACGGTTAAACGTGATCAAGGTGGTCTCAGTCATGTTTACTATAATTGGAGTTGTTCTTTTGGGTTCTGGCGAAAACTAAGAATCTCTGACTGCCAAGTCGCACAGCCAGCAATAGAGTGTGAGCACAGATTTTCCTTACACTTGCCTAAAATATTTTTCATTGAGAAGGGTACATAAGTTTAAACTACCAATTAAAAATTCTAGAATTCGTTCCCTAACAACTGTGGCCACCTCCATTTACCGGATGGAGAGTAGCTCTTTCATTCTCTGAAGTCGCAATTAAACGTAGCAATCGCAACACGAGTACAGAGCGATTCAACTGAAACCTGCACGGCACTTAGAACCTGCCAAAGTTATTCAAAGTACGCAGTATAAGCGAAGGAGGCGCTTTGTGGGCATATCGACAGAATCGTACTGTCGCCCAATGCGGTCACAGGCAATTTAGACATCAGGATCGAAGGTGCACTTGGGTGCCTGTTATCACTTGCGCTGGGGTCCGGATACAAAAACGGCCTGTTTCGATGGTTGCGGGAGCTGGGTTAGACTTTAGTCGAACATTCTTTGAATAAGTGCTGTTCACCGTTGATCTTCACCAAAATCTCGTCAAATGCCACTGCTAATTCGAGTGACTTCGTGCCTGGTTAAGCCTTCTTGTCGCAATCTCTGACGCAAACATTAGTCGGAAGCGGTTCCACCAAAATCAGACATACAGCATTACTGCAAGTCGGATGACTTCAGGGCTAGTTTTAAAGTATCGAAATGGAGAGTGTTTTATCATCCAAAGACGCTACAAATTTGCCCTGCCCGCTTCAAGAAAGTTTAATCTGACAAAACCCCTTTGGCTAGTCTTTGCGCATGAACGGCTTGCAAGACTTCAAATCTGCTGCAATCAGTTCATCAAAGGGATCTCCATTGTTTTCTTTATTTAATTTCATATTTAGAAAATATACTTTTGTGAATGCACTTAATTCTTCACTTATTTTTTCCTGTATTATTCTCTGTTGCTCTTCAT
>CAJJAR010000024.1 GCA_905182105.1 uncultured Paracoccaceae bacterium | reverse complement strand
CCGCCCAGACGCAATCGCCAGGCCATCAGTCACCGCCGTAAACACCTCCGAAAACGAGTGCTCCGCAGCTGGGAATTGCGTCTTCATCGTGTCAGACACCAGTGTCAGCAGGCTCGACCCGCCTACGTAAATCACGCGTTGTACGTCGCCCGCCTGTAGCCCTGCCAGGCGCATCGTTTCAGCCGCGCCGCCGTTCAGCGCTTTGGAGTATTCATCCAAAATCACACCCAAATCATCCGTGCCCAAATGGGCGGACAATCCGCGTTCTATCAGGCCCAGTGAAATCACCGCCTCTGCATGGCCAGAGTTGGCGGCGATCTTGCCCTGCTCCACGGCGAACGAAAGTTCATGCCCCAGCTCGTCTTCCAGAACAGAGGCCATACGCCCCAGCTTGTCCGGCTCATGCGCAAGGGTCAGCATTTCTTCAACTAAACGGCGGTTCTGCGCGGTGTAAAGAAATGGGATTTTTTCCCATGTGGCCATGTCATTGAAAATCGAATGGGGGATGGGCGATGATCCCTCGCCGATCCATTTGCGCAATGTGCCACCTTTGCCCAGCAGCGGCATGACGCGATCAATATTGATGGCACGGTCAAAATCTGTTCCGCCCACGCGCACGCCGTGGTTAGCCAATATATCAACGCCGTTTTCAACAGAGCGGAACAGCGAAAAGTCGGATGTACCGCCGCCGATATCGACGATTAGGCCCACTTCGCCTGATTGTTCCAGCGCACCACTCGCAATCGCCGCCGCCTCAGGTTCGTCCATGAACGACACCTCTTTGAACCCCGCCACGAAGTAGCAGGCGCGCAGGTCATCTTCGGCCTGCTGTTCGCGCGGATCACCCGCGCCGTGAAACACAACGGGGCGTCCCGAAATGACGTTGTCAAATGTCAGGCCCGTGTCGGCTTCTGCTCGCACCTTAACCTCGCGCAGGAATCCCGCGATGATATCAACAAAGGTTACGCGCTTGTTCATGATCTGGCGTTTCTCATGCATCAAGGTGGTGCCCAAGACGCGTTTTAACGCGCGCATAAAACGTCCGTCCAAACCGTCAAGCAGCGCTTGGTTCGCGGGTTCCCCGATCAGCGTTTTGCGGCTGTCGAAATCGAAAAAGAATGTGGTGGGCATAGTGGTTTGATCCCCTGCCAGTTTGACCAGCTTGGGTTTACCATCCACCGCGTATCCTGCCGCCGTGTTGGAGGTGCCAAAATCAATGCCCAATGTGTGGGTTTGAGTGGTCATGATACAGTCCCCGAATTGATCAAACGAATGGGGTCTCTAGAGTCACCAGCTGGGGTCGTCAATCGCGAAGTGTCTCTATCTGTTCCGTGCAATTCCTAACCAAAGATTATTGCTCGTTTTCAAACGTTAACACGCAGCAGTGTTTAACAAATTGTTAAGTGGGGGTGTGGCGGTGAACTGTACAGATTGCCCTGTGATCTGTGCAGTTTCGTGAAATCCCTTTGAACTGGGCGCAAATTGGTGCATTCAAACTGTACAGAACAGGCCCCATTCTGCACATTGCGCCCCGACAATCGCGGCGAACACCCCGTTTACCGTTGCGCCCCACCCTCACTTGGCCTCATAACCTCCTATGCTTAGTTATCAACATATATATCACGCAGGTAACCTCGCCGACGTCCACAAACATGCTCTTTTATCCAGCATATTGAGGTACTTAACGGCCAAGGACAAACCCCTCACCTACTTTGAAACCCACGCTGGTCGTGCCGTCTATGATCTGGACGCCGATGAAGCCCTCAAAACGGGTGAAGCAGCCAAAGGCGTCGGCCTTTTGCGCGACAAATTCAAGGGCACGGCGTATGGGGATGTGTTGGCGCAAACCACTGAAACGCATGGGAAACCCGCTTATCCGGGTTCCCCGCTTATCGCCGCCACGCTGTTGCGCGAGACCGACAAAATTCACCTGTGCGAATTGCATCCGGGCGAACACGCAGCGCTAGACTACGCCATGTCGCCCTACCCCGTCAGTTGTCACCAACGCGACGGCTTCGCCACCGCCCACAGCCTCCTCCCCCCGACCCCGCGCCGCGGCATGATGTTGATCGACCCAAGCTATGAAATTAAGACTGATTACGATCTGATCCCCGGCCACATCCGACGTTATGCGCGGTCCTGGAACGTGGGCATTATTGCCCTTTGGTATCCGATTTTGATGGACGGATCACACACAACTATGTTGAGAATGCTGGAAGAGGTTCATCCAGATGCAATGCGCCATGAAGTTCGTTTCACTCCTGCAAAACAAGGGCATGGCATGCTTGGATCCGGCATGTTTATTATCAACGCGCCATACGGCACAGACACCACAGCCAAACACCTGACGAAGGTTTTCGCGCCACTTTAACAAAAGGAACTAAGATGACTGCCAAAGGATATTGGATCGCTCACGCCACCGTACATGACCCTGAAACCTATGGCATTTATCGCCAAGCCAATGCGGCACCTTTGGCCGCATTTGGTGGCAAATTCCTAGTTCGGGGTGGCGATCAGAAAAACCCTGAAGGCGCTTGGAGCCCACGCACCGTTATCATCGAATTCCCAAGCTACGCAGATGCGTTAGCGTGTTACGATAGCGAAGAATATCAAGCAGCTAAGGCCATTCGCGAACCCGTATCTGAAGCGAATATGGTAATTGTTGAAGGCTATTTGGGCTAGGCCCATTGGCGTAGCGTCTGACAAACGCTATATCGATGTTATGTTTGCAGATTTCCTTAAGCGTTTGACCGCTCCCGCCCCAACCAAATTGCCTGACCACGATGCAAGGCTAGCCTTGACAGCGTTACTTGTGCGCGTCGCGCGCACCGACGGTCAATATGACGCCGAAGAAATGTCGCGCATTGATGCAATCACCGCAGCGCGTTACGGGCTTGACCACGCCCTAAGCAAAGCACTGCGCAATGACGCCGAACAGTTAGAAACCGAAGCTCCAGATACAGTACGTTTCACCCGTGCGATCAAAGAAGCCGTTGATTATGAAGATCGCGTCGGCGTGATTGAAGCCTTGTGGCAAGTCGCCCTTGCAGATGGTGAACGCAGCCAAGAAGAAGACACAGTTTTGCGTTTGGTTGCTAACCTTTTGGGTGTATCAGACCGCGACAGCGCCCTTGCGCGTCAGCGGGTAACACCTTGATCCAAGGCGGAATTGCATCACTTGGGATGTATGACTACCCCCACACCCGCGCCGCAAACACGCTACTTTGGACTCTGATCCGTAAACAGCTTGGCCATGGCCCTGCCGAACTGACCCACGACAGCGACCCTTGGTACATTTGGCAAAGCCATGAATTAGTATTCTCTCAAACCTGTGGATTGCCGTTTCGTGCAGGTCTGCATGACAAGGTTCAGTTGATCGGCACCCCGGACTATGGACTCATTGATTGCCCTGCGGGCTATTACAACAGCGTTATTGTTGTCTCGTTAGCCTCAAACATTAGGGATCTAAAATCACTCGAAGGCCAGAGCATGGCCTATAACGAGGGGCTATCCCAATCTGGATGGGCCGCACCCCAAGCGCATCTAAAGCAAGCCAATGTCTCATTCAAAACAGGCCCTTGCACGGGCAGCCACAAAGCGTCGGCGCAAGCGGTGGCCACTAGTGGGGCAGATTTCGCAGCGATTGATGCGCTAACTTGGGAGATGTTGCGCTTCAATATGCCTGAAGTAACGGACAAGCTTCGTGTGCTCGATAGAACAGTGCCAACGCCCGCTTTGCCTTACATCACATCCATGCCCCAAGACGCCAGTACGATCGCAAATGCCGTTGAGAGTTCAATTAAAGCTCTACCCACAGCGGCACGCGAAACACTGCACCTCAAAGGGCTGGTTCGGCTTGCGCCAAGCGCGTATCTAGAAATGCCATTGCCAACCGCACCGTAACTGTTTCCACCGCGCAACCTCCATCTTCAAAAGGTTTCCGTCTCCGCGTTGCGTTTGTAAGTTGCGAATCTTAGGATTTTACCGCTTTATAAAGTTCTTAAAAATAACAAGGTTACTCCAAACCGTGACGCAAGCCGACCACCCAGTCATCCAGATCCAAAACCTTCACAAAGCCTACGGCAATCTGGAGGTCTTAAAGGGCGTTGATATCACCGCTAAACGTGGGGATGTTGTGTCGTTAATTGGATCATCTGGATCTGGAAAATCGACCCTTTTGCGTTGCTGCAACCTATTGGAAGACAGCCAACTGGGCGAAATTCTGTTCAAGGGCGAACCCGTCACTTGGCGCGGCACAGGCCACAATCGCCGTCCCGCGGACAACACCCAAGTTCTGCGCATTCGCACAAACCTATCCATGGTGTTCCAGCAGTTTAACCTGTGGGCGCACATGAGCATCCTTCAAAACGTGATGGAGGCTCCGCTTGCGGTTCTGAAACGCGACCGCGATGAAGTGGAGCAATCTGCGCGTCGTTATCTGGAAAAGGTTGGCATCGGTGACAAATGTGATGCCTACCCCGCCCAACTATCTGGCGGCCAGCAACAACGCGCGGCCATTGCCCGTGGACTGTGCATGGAACCAGAAGCATTGTTGTTTGACGAGCCCACCTCGGCCCTCGATCCAGAGTTGGAACAAGAGGTTATCAAGGTCATCAAGGACCTTGCCGCTGAGGGACGCACAATGATGATCGTTACTCATGATATGAAATTAGCTGCTGACGTATCGGATCACGTTGTGTTCCTTCACAAAGGGCTGATCGAAGAACAAGGCGCGCCCAAAAACCTATTTGGCGCGCCCAAATCCGAACGCCTCCAGGGGTTCCTTTCGGCAACCCAACCTGCGTAATGAAATTACAAAACCACCCAACGGGAGAACTACATATGAAAAACCTTATCCTTACGACTGCAGCTCTTGCAGTAACTGCTGGCATGGCAATGGCAGACGGCCATGCAGTTGTGCGCATGGGCACGGAGGGCGCATACCCTCCATATAACTTTATCAACGATGCTGGCGAAGTTGACGGCTTTGAACGCGAGTTGGGCGATGAGCTTTGCTTGCGCGCTGAATTGACTTGCGAGTGGGTCACAAACGAATGGGACAGCATTATCCCTAACCTCGTTTCAGGCAACTACGACACAATCATCGCTGGCATGTCCATCACTGACGAACGTGACGAAGTGATCGACTTTACACAGAACTACACACAGCCAGACCCATCCAGCTACTTGGTTGCATCAGCAGATGCAGACATCAAAGCTGGGGTCATTGCTGCACAAACTGGCACAATCCAAGCATCATTCATTGCGGCATCCGGCGCGACATTGGTTGAATTCGCAACACCAGAAGAAACAGTTGCGGCTGTTAAAAATGGTGAAGCAGATGCGGTTCTAGCAGACAACGCTTACCTTGCGCCAATCGCTGACGAAGATGGCGATCTGCAATTGCTTGATCAAAAAGAATTGATCGGTGGCGGCGTCGGCATGGGCCTACGTGAAAGCGACGGCGAACTGAAAGGCAAGTTTGACGCAGCGATCCAATCCATGAAAGACGACGGTACATTGAATGTGCTGATCGCTAAATGGGAAGTTGGCGAACAATTCTAAGTTAACCAAACGATCTGTGAAGGGGGAGGCAATGCGCTTCCTCTTTCATCTTACTAAATAAATTCAAATTCCGCCCTCAATGAGGTCTCCCCATTTTCAGTTTTTGCACAGACCCAAGCCTCTTGCCTGATTGGCAATGGATGGCCTGCTATCTGACCACCGGCAAACACATGTCGATCTATTGGTCCGTGCTTACTGTTATATTGTTGCTGGCGATCACGGCCCCCACCGCTCTTGCTTTCGGGTTTGCCGGCGCATCTGCTGCCCGTTCACGTATTGCACCCGTCTCTTGGCTTGGCCGTGGCTACATCGCCGTTGTGCGTGGCGTACCGGACATAGCCTTTTTTCTATTTTTTGTAATCGCTTTGGATCAAGTCATTGAGGCCACTCGCCACCATGTTCTTTGTCCCGACTGGGTCGAACCAATCCGCCAAGGTAGTGACTTTGTTGTTTGTCAGGCCGCAAAAATGCCACTGGGCAACGCGCCACAATGGGTCCACGAAAGTTATGGTTTCGCCGTAGCCGTATTCACCTTCGCAATTGTCTTCGGCGCATTTGCCGCCAATGTTATTCAAGGAGCGATGGGCGCTGTGCCGCGTGGCCAAATCGAAACTGGCGAAAGCTATGGCATGACATCGCGCCAAACATTTTGGCGCATTCTGGTTCCACAAATGTGGATTTATGCCTTACCAGGTCTGTCCAACCTATGGATGATTTTGATCAAAGCGACACCGTTGTTGTTTCTGCTCGGTATCCAAGACATCGTTTACTGGGCCCGTGAACTCGGCGGCATCAAGACATCCCGGTTCACTGACTACCCGCACGGTGATTGGCGCATGTGGTACTTCCTTGCCTTACTAGTTTTCTATCTCATTTTCACTCGCTTTTCTGAAATCACGCTCGAGCGCTTAATGACCCGTCTTACACGTGGCCAAGCGACCACCGCTGGTGAAGCACAGCGCAAGGCGGACACAACATGAACGCCTGTGTACAAACGGTAACGGATTATGGCTTACGGGCCGTTGGGATCGGCAAACGCTTGCTACCTCGTGAAGACTTCACATTGTGCGAACAGTTCACCCTAATCGGCTCTGGTATGATTTGGAACGTTTACTTCGGCGTCCTTGCCTTGATTGCAGGGTTCGGTTTCGCGACATTGCTGGCTCTTGGAAAAGCATCAAATATCAAGACCGTACGCAAACCATCTGAATGGTTCATTTTCCTGTTTCGCGGGTCCCCATTGTTCATCCAATTCTTCTTTGGGTACTTTCTGTTCCTGAAATTGAAAATCGTTTTCCCAATTTTTGCGCCCTTCACGGCCGCATGGTTAGGCGCTTTGGTCGTCCTATTTTTTAATACATCGGCCTACACCGCAGAAATCTTTTATGGTGCTCTGCGCTCTATTCCCAAAGGTGATGTTGAAGCTGCTGACGCATATGGCCTTTCAGGCTGGTCTCGCTTCAAACGCGTTATTTGGCCAACAATGCTACGCCTTGCATGGCCTGCCTATACGAATGAGGCGATCTTTTTGTTTCACGCAACCACTTTGGTTTTCTTCAGTGGGTTCCCTGCATGGCAACAACGCGGCGATGCGCTTTATTACGCAAGCTACTTTGCGGACAAGACGTTTAACCCCTTCATTCCATATCCGATTTTGGCTGGTTATTTCATTCTCCTAACGCTCTGCGTGATTGGCCTATTCAGTATCGTGAACCGTCGCTTGAACCGCCATCTTCCAGCAAACACACGCCAACGATTGCGCATTCGTCCCAATCTTATACGTTAAGATAAATCCAGCTTTGTGTTCGCTGAATGCAAGCTAGGAAAATCGAATTTGGGACCTGAACAATGAACTTAGCTGATCTTCAAACCTTCCGAGTCGTCGCATGTGACCTAAACGGTCAAATGCGTGGTAAGGTTGTTCCCGGTTCGTATGCTGACAAGTTACCAACCGGATCAGTCCGTCTGCCATTTTCCGCACTCGATGTTGATTTGTGGGGCACGGATATTGTCGGCAGCCCACTTGTTTTTGAAAGTGGAGATGCAGACGGAATGTTGTTCCCAACAGACCGCGCGCCTTGCCCCGTCCCTTGGCTAGAAACACCTTCCGCAATTGTTCCTGTAACGTTGAGCAATGAAGATGGAACACCTTTTGCTGGTGATCCACGGCACGCTTTGGTCCGTGTGCTGGCTGATTATGACACTCGCGGGTGGCAAGTAATTGCAGCAACTGAGATGGAATTCACGCTTGTTGATGACAAAGGCGATGCGCCCACGCCTCCAGCTGATCCACGAAATGGTGTGCCCCTTGACGGTGGCGAAGTATTGTCTGTGTCTCAAATTGACGCTTTTGCTGCTTTCTTTGACGATCTTTACGCAGGGGCTGCAGCGATGGGTATTCCCGCTGAAACAGCCACATCAGAGGCTGGCATAGGGCAATTCGAAATCACCATGCGCCATGGCCCTGCGTTAGAGGCGGCAGATAATGCGTGGCTGTTCAAATCGCTGGTGCGTGGCTTGGCCCGCAAACATGGCATGGCAGCAACATTTATGGCGAAGCCCTATCTGGATGACTCTGGAAATGGCATGCATGTCCACTTTTCGGTCTTGGATAGTGAGGGTAACAACGTCTTTGACAATGGCGGACCTGAGGGCACTGATACTATGCGCCACGCTGTTGCAGGGTGTTTGGCCGCAATGCCCGCCAGCAGTTTGATCTTTGCCCCTTTCGCAAATTCTTATGATCGTTTGGTTGATGGAGCCCACGCGCCCACAGCTGCCGCATGGGGATATGATAACCGCACCGTAGCGATCCGTATTCCAGGTGGTCCAAATGGCGCACGCCGGATCGAGCACCGCACCGCTGGTGGAGACATCAATCCCTACCTTTTGCTAAGCGCAGTATTAGGTGCAGCGATGATTGGTATCAAAGATGAATGGGAGCCAAGCGAGCCAATCGTCGGGAACGCTTATGACGTTGACGATTTACCTCGCCTCGCGGCAGATTGGACGGCTGCAACCGATATGTTTGCAAGCGATCCACTGATTTCACGTATCTTTGATCCAATGCTGATCGGCAACCTTGTGCGCTGTAAACGCCAAGAAATTGAAAAGTTTGAACAGATGCCTGCCTCAACACATTGGCGCGCCTTGCTGGAACGTGTCTAAGGACGCTTGCCGCGCACTAATCCCTTGCAGTAGGGTAAAAAAAACTAAGGTGATTTATGAAAATCGGACTACTCCAAGCGGGCCATTTTGTTCCGGAGCTGCAATCAGAACTTGGTGATTATAATGCGTTGTACACTCGCCTGTTAGCGGGACATGGGTATGATTTTGATCTGGAAACCTTCAGCGTTGTTGATATGGAATTTCCTCACAATTTGGACGATGTTGATGGCTGGCTAATCAGTGGCTCTAAGCACGGCGCTTATGAGGATCATGCGTTTATCCCCCCTCTTGAAGAATTGATCCGCGCGATACATGCATCGGGCAAGCCATTGATTGGTATATGCTTTGGTCATCAGATCATTGCCCAAGCTTTGGGCGGGACCGTCGCAAAATTTGATCACGGTTGGTCAGTTGGCCGCGTCGAGTATGACATGCAAGGTCAAACATTTGCTCTGAACGCATGGCATCAAGACCAAGTTATACAACCTCCAGAAGACGCTGAAACAGTAGGTTTCTCCTCGTTTTGCGCGCACGCTGCTTTGGCTTACGGTGATCAAATTTGGACAATGCAGCCGCATCCAGAATTCGAAAGCCCCGCGATCGATGGGCTGATCCAATACAAGAGTAGTGCAGTCGAAGTTGATCGCGTCGAATATGCCAAACGCCAATTATCTGCAGCCAACAACAATGCCGAAACTGGCAAGAAAATGGCTGACTTTTTTATGAAAGAGAGGGCCTGATGGCCACGAACTGGAATGGCACCCTGCCCGAAGCTGCGCAAGAATACCTAAAAGACCGCCGTCTAGACGAAGTAGAGTGTATTATTTCTGACCTGCCTGGCATCGCACGCGGTAAAGCGGTGCCTGCGAAGAAATTCATGCGCCAAGACTCGTTTCATTTACCAGACAGTATCTTTTACCAAACCATTACAGGCGGATGGGGTGAAGCCGCAGGCGATGAGGGATTCATCGAAAAAGACATGATTTTGCGCCCCGACATGTCCACTGCAACTGCAGCACCGTGGACCGGTGATTGGACGCTTCAAGTGATCCATGACGCCTTTGATCGCAGCGGCGAACCCGTTCCATTCTCACCGCGCAACGTCTT
>CAJJAR010000023.1 GCA_905182105.1 uncultured Paracoccaceae bacterium | reverse complement strand
GACAATGGGCCACTAGAGGACGCCATCCGCGCCTCAATCGCGATGAAGCCGAAAGGGCATGATTTCGATTATTCACGCCAACAACTCGACGGGCAAATGCCACGACACATGAACCATACTGGCGGGTGAGTTAATGTCGGCTAAGCAGACCAAGCAGCCGTTCCCAATGCAATTATAAATGACGGCTATGCGAAACTGAAAAAGCCATATTTTATTGTACGGTGCTTGGCGCATGCTCCCAGTTCTGATTTAGGAATAGAGTGATCCGCTGAACTGACTTCGAAAGCATAACAACAAATGCTAACAAATCTTGACTTGATGGAACTAACTAAATTTCGCCGTGAACTTCACCGCCATCCAGAATTATCTGGGGAAGAAGTAGAAACAGCCAGTAAGATTGCAGCTGAACTAAAAGCGCTGTCACCAACTCGCATCTTGACTGGATTAGGTGGTCATGGCGTGGCTGCGGTTTTTGACAGCGGTAAAGATGGGCCGACAGTCCTTTTTCGGGCTGAGCTTGATGCGTTGCCAATTGAGGAACGCAATGACATCGCTTGGTCGTCGCAAACCCACGGAAAGAGCCACGTTTGCGGTCATGACGGCCATATGACAATGCTTCTCGCGTTGGGACGCATGATTTCTCGCCAACCAGTAGCGCTCGGCCGTGTCATCCTTATGTTCCAACCCGCTGAGGAAGACGGCAGCGGTGCAAAAGCTGTGATCGCTGATCCTGCTTATCAAGAAATTCAAGCTGACTGGGCGTTTGCTATTCACATCGAACCGGGACGGCCTTTCGGATATGTTTCTACCTGTGCTGGGCTGATTAACTGCGCTTCATTGGGACTTAAGATTAAGCTTAATGGTAAAACCGCCCACGCAGCCGACCCGGAGGATGGTGTTTCTCCAGCGCAGGCTATTGCTGAGTTGATCCCTGCCCTCGACGCTCTCGGACATGGCGGATCGCTTGATGATGGTTTCCGATTGATTACTATAACTCATGTGAAAATTGGCGAGCCATCATTTGGGGTGGCTCCTGGTGAAGGCGAGGTTTTTGCAACATTGCGGACAGCAGGCGACGAGGGCATGAAAAGCCTAGAAACAGCAGCACGCGCGCTTGCCAATACGGCGGCAGAGAAATTCGGTCTTAATGTGAATTTTGAGGTGTGCGATAACTTTGCAGCCTCCATCAATGATCCAGACGCCTATGGCGTGGCAACAACAGCCATGGATGCAATCAACGTCGCCTATGGCGATGCGGGTGTTCCCATGCGCGCGTCAGAAGATTTTGGCGTGTTTGGCTGGGACGCCAAAGCCACAATGCTGTGCTTGGGGCCAGGCGAAGACTATGCAGCGCTACACAATCCCGATTATGATTTTCCTGATGGTTTGATCCCCATCGGGAGTGCTATCTTTGAGCGTATCGCACGGGACTTGTTGGGAACCGTTTAATCCTGTCACCACCATACTGGCCCACAAGCCAACATTCGCCGCTGCGCAGCATCAGTCACATTGCCCTCAAACCAGACCTCCCAATCACCCCACAGGCATCCGCTCTTCAACAACGCCTGACCACCAGCTGCATCCAGCTGGAATTGCGGCGTCATCAAAGTTGTATTCTGGGTGGTGCACCGACGCTGTATCGCCGTTCCCAACCAGAATGTAGGCCCCTGGGCGTTCCTCTAGCAGATAGGCAAAGTCTTCGCCGCCCATCACCAAGGGCGCGTCTGCACATGAGCCTGAAATCTTCGTGGCCACAGAGGCTGCGAATTCGGTTTGTTCTGGGTGGTTCACCATGCAGGGATAGCCAAGGTAATATTTCACTTCGGCCGCTGCCCCGAATGTTTCGGACACGGATTTGGCGATCGCGATCAGGCGTTGTTCGGCCAAGGCGCGCATGTCCTTGGACATGGTACGCACGGTTCCTTTCATATGGGTGCGCTGCGCGATGACATTAAACGCCTTGGATGAGCTTTCGATCGAAGTGACCGAAACCACCAATTGATCCACAGGATCGGCATTGCGGCTGGAAATAGATTGCAGCGCGGTCACCGTGTGTGCCGCAACAACGATGCTGTCGACGGTTTCATGTGGCTTGGCCGCGTGGCCACCTTTGCCCTCTACGATGATCTCAAACTGATCGGTCGCTGCGAAAAACGGGCCAGAGCGGATGGCAAAATCGCCCACAGGCATCCCCGGCCAGTTGTGCATGCCATAGACCTCTTGGATCTTCCAACGATCCATCATGCCATCATCACACATCTCTTTGCCACCACCGCCGCCTTCTTCTGCGGGTTGGAAAATGACCACTGTAGTGCCATCAAAATTGCGGGTCTCGCACAGATATTGCGCAGCGCCCAACAACATGGCTGTGTGACCGTCATGGCCACAGGCGTGCATCGCGTTGTCGGTCTTTGATGCGTACTCAAGCCCGGTTTGTTCATGAATAGGCAGTGCATCCATATCAGCGCGCAGGCCAATCACTTTGCCAGAAGCTGTTGAATTACCCTTGATCACACCCACGACACCCGTGCGCCCAATGCCTTCAACCACTTCGTCACATCCAAAGGCACGCAATTTTTCAGCGACCAAGGCGCTGGTGCGGTGCGTTTCAAACAAGATTTCAGGGTTTTGGTGGATGTCACGGCGCCATGCTGTGATGTCGTCGTGCAATTCAGCAAATCTGTTTTTTACGGGCATGTGTGTCTTCCTTATGAAGTCTGATGGAGGCGTCCGCGAAGGGCGTTAAATGGTCAAGGGCATGCGCCGCTCAACCATCTCAGCGTACCAACTGCATCCTGCAGGGATTGCGTCGTCGTTAAAGTTATATTCTGGATGATGGACTGTTGCCCCGTCCCCGTTGCCTACCATGATATATGCACCTGGGCGCTCTTCCAACATATAGGCAAAGTCTTCGGCAGCCATAATCGGCGGTGTGTTGCTGTCCACCGACCCTGCAACCGCAAGGGCCGCATCGCTGGCATAATCTGTGTTGGCATTTGTGTTTACTGTCACAGGGTAGCCGCGTCTGAAGTCCAGTTCGGCCACGCAATCATGGGCTTGGGCCGTTAGGCTGACCAGATTCTTGATCTTTTCCTCAACGATGTCACGCACCTTTGGGTCAAGGGTACGCACGGTTCCGTTCATCTTTACCACTTGCGGAATGATGTTGTGCGCTTCGGTGTCTGAGTGCAGTGAACAAACGGACACAACTACGTTCTTAAGCGGATCAACCACGCGCGATGCCACAGATTGCAGAGCTAGAATTACATGGGCCGAAGCCACATTAGGGTCAACCGCCTCATGTGGGGCCGCAGCATGACCACCACGTCCAGTGATTGTCAGGTAAAACTCATCCGCAGCTGCCAACAACGGGCCAGAGCGGATCGCAAATTCACCCACAGGGAAGAACGGCATATTATGCATGCCATAAACCTCATCAATGCCCCAACGCTCCATCAGGCCGTCTTTGCACATCTCAAGGCCACCACCGCCACCCTCTTCCGCAGGTTGGAAGATCATCACGGCTGTTCCGTCAAAATTGCGGGTCTCTGCCAAATATTGCGCAGCGCCCAGCAACATCGCTGTGTGACCGTCATGGCCACAGGCATGCATCTTGCCCGGGATCGTGCTGGCGTATTCCAGCCCCGTTTGTTCATGGATCGGCAGCGCATCCATGTCAGCACGCAGGCCAATCACACGATCTGACGTATCGGTGCGCCCCTTTATGACAGCCACAACACCCGTCTGACCGATTCCCGTGGTGATGTCGGTTATGCCGAACTCACGCAGACGTTCCTCAACGAATTTGGCAGTATTATGCACATCAAAGCCCAATTCAGGGTGCATGTGCATATGACGACGCCATCCTGTGATTTCGGCGTGGGTTTCGGCAAATCTGTTCTTAATCGGCATGTCATCACCTTTTAACTATATGGCAGGGCCTAACCGCATTTTGCTGCCATCGCTAAAGCGGCTTAAGCGGAATCTCGTTAGATCATGGCCCACATCTTCACCATTTGCTAGTGCGGCAAGTATGCGTCCTGCACCCGGCCCAATGCCAAAACCATGGCCACTAAACCCCGTCCCCAGCGTCAAACCCGGCAAGGCTGCAACGCGGTCCATCACAGGAATGATGTCAGGCATGGTATCAATCATCCCTGCCCATGCTGATTTCAAACGCACAGTCCCAATATGGGGAAACATTGCCTCAAACCGCGCACATAGGTCGTGGATCTTTTTCGGGTTCGGATCAGGATTTAGAATACGCATCGCCTCAAACGGGCTAACCGCATCAGGGGCCCATTTGCGCGGTGTGCTCCATGCATCTGGAAACCCCTTTGGCGCCGCAAGGCTAAGGCGCACACCAAACGGATCATGGCGCAATTGCGCAAGAAATTTGGGCAAAGCGCGGAACGCATCAGGGCCAATAAACAGCTCAATGAATCCACCAGAGGCAAGGGAATACCCACCATCGACACGGGGACGCCACGCCAGATCGCGATCGGCAACGCCACCCATTTGCACAACAGGTAACGGATCAGTTGCCGCCACCGTCGCCCGCACGCTCAATTGCGGGATGGAAACCCCCATATTGCGCAAAAACAGTGAGGACCATGCGCCCCCAGCCAGAACAACCTCGGGTGCTTTGATCAGGCCCGCTTCGGTCACGACGCCAGTCACACGTCCCGCAGTCATGTCCAGCGCACGCACGGCGCAGTTTTCAATGATTTTGGCCCCTGCACGTGCGGCGATGTCCGCCAACGCAGGAACAGCAACCCACGGCTCAGCCTGCATATCACTGGGGGTATGAATACCGCCAACATGACTGCCTTGGATATTTGGCAACAGCTCTGAAACACCCGCGGCAGTCAACATACGGCTATCAAGGTCATGCGCTTTGGCATGCTCCAACCATTCGCGATAGCCCTGCATCTGCGCCTCAGTATGGGCCAGATAGGTCACCCCACCTTGGGTCAGGCCAATATCAACATTGGTTTTGGCCGCCAAATCACGCCAAATTGTTTGCGCCTCGGCCATAATCGGAATTTCATCTGGGTCACGGCCCTGCTGACGGATCCACCCCCAGTTGCGGCTGGATTGCTCCCCCGCGATACGGCCCTTTTCCAGCAGGACAACGCATTTACCAGCCTCAGCCAGAAACAGCGCGGTGCACACACCGATGACACCACCGCCAATAACAACAACATCCGCCTCACTGGGTGGCGGACCTGCATATGTGATTGGTGTGGACAATGAGATCGGAAACGGAGTCATAAGAACACCCTAAGCACAGCGGCTATGCCAATTTCTCAAGCAAATCGCGCATGAATTGATGGCCTGCGTTAAACTGAGCCACCTCAATAAATTCATTTGGCTGATGGGCCTGTGCGATATCACCGGGGCCACAGACCACAGCGGAATAACCGGCCGCCTGAAACTGTCCTGCCTCTGTGCCATAGCTGACCACATGGCTGGCATTGTCACCCGTAATAACGCGGACCAATGTTTCAGCTGCCCCATCCGTTTCGGGCAACAACGGCGGCACCGCGAATTTTGGCGTTAGTTTAATATCCGCCTCAGGGTGGATCGCCTGCATCGCGGCCTTTACCTCGTTCACCTGGGCAAAATACATCGCATCCAATGCAGCAGGATCATCCCCCGGCACTGCGCGGTAGCCCATATTGAAATGGCAATCCTTGGCCGTGATATTATCGGCTGTGCCACCTTCAATCGTGCCCACGTGCCACGTGGTATATGGCGGATCGAACATCGCAGCCATTGGTGCAGGCGTCGCGACCGCATTAGCCTCGTTTTGTTCATTCGCCCATTGAATCAGGCGGGCCGCTTCATGGATCGCGCTTACACCTTGGTAATAGATCGACGAATGCACCTCGAACCCGATCATATGGGTCATATAGGCGTTGCCGCCTTTATGGCCAGTCACAGCCTTCATCATGGACGGTTCGCCCACAATGACAACATCGCCCTTGGGCAGCACGCCTTGCATCGCCTCAATCATGGGCGGCGCACCGGTACAGCCAACTTCTTCATCAAAGCTAAGTGCGATCTGTAGGGGACGTGAAATATCAGCGTAATGCGCCTCGACCAAGGCCCAGATCGCCAATGCATCAAAGCCCTTCATGTCACAGGTGCCACGGCCATAGTACTTGCCGTCTTTCTCGATCACTTCCCACGGGTCCGTGTCCCACGGTTGGCCATCAACTGGCACAACATCCGTGTGCCCAGACAACACAACTGCGCCCCCTACGTCAGGGCCGACATGGGCGAACAACGCCGCCTTGTGGGGCTGATCAGGATCGGGCCAAACGTGCGAGGTGATACCATGCGAGGTCAGATAGGTCTCAACCCACTCGATCAACGGCAGGTTGCTGTCACGGCTGACCGTCGGAAAGCTGATCAACTGGGTCATCAACTGAAGTGGGGTTAAACGGTTCACAGGCTCAATACCCACTGTCTGTCACCAACACCTTATGGCCTGGGCCAACTTCGCGGTACACCGATGGTTCTGCCACATAGGACGCAGGGTGAATGGGTGACGGAATGGGTTTAAAGTTCAAATCCTTCTCATCCTTGCGTTTGCGCGGATCGGCGATTGGCACCGCCTTCATCAAAGCTTGCGTATATGGGTGATGAGGGTTTTCAAACACAGCAGAGCGTGGTCCCATTTCAACAATACGGCCCAAATACATAACACCCACATTGTGGCTGACGCGCTCAACAACGGCCATGTCGTGTGAAATGAACAGGAACGATAGGTGCAATTCGGCCTGCAATTCCATCATCAGATTCAACACTTGGGCCTGCACGGACACATCCAGCGCAGACACCGCTTCATCGGCAATGATAAGTTTCGGGTTCAATGCTAAAGCGCGCGCAATCGCAACGCGCTGGCGTTGGCCACCTGACAATTCATGCGGATAGCGGCGCATGAAACTGCGTGGCAGCTCAACACGATCAAACAGCATCTCAACACGGTCTTGCAGTGCTTTGCCCTTCAACGTGCCAAAGTTATGCATGGGTTCTGCGACCTGATCCGACAACTGCATTTGCGGGTTCAGCGATGCAAAGGGATCTTGGAAAATCATCTGCATATCAAGGCGCGCATTGCGCAAACCATTGGTATCCAGCGCCATAATGTCTTTACCCCCAAGGCGCACAGCACCAGTTTGCGGATCAACAAGGCGCAGGATCGAACGACCGGCAGTGGATTTACCACAGCCAGATTCTCCAACCAAACTCAGAGTCTGACCTTTGTTGATGGTGAACGACAGGTCCTCAACAGCGTGAACATTCGCAATTGTGCGGCGAAAAAACCCACCCTTGACTGGGAAATGGGTGGTGAGGTTCTCAACTTCCAGCAAGACTTCGTCACTGCCTTTGATCGGCTCAATCGGGCCCTGATCACGACCCATCAGAACCATCGGTTCTGGATATTCTTTGCCCGTCATCTCGCCCAATTTGGGAACGGCGGCCAGTAAGGCCTTCGTGTAAGGATGCTGCGGGTTTTCAAAGATTTCCTCGACAGTCCCCTCTTCAACCTTTTCACCACGGAACATGACCACAACGCGGTCAGCCATCTGAGCAACAACCGCCATATCGTGAGTGATGAACATAACGGCGGTGCCGGTTTCGCGCTTCAATCGGTCCATCAGGGCCAAAATTTCAGCCTGAATGGTCACATCCAAAGCCGTAGTTGGCTCATCCGCAATCAAAAGGCGCGGCTCACAGGCCAGCGCCATTGCGATCACCACACGTTGGCGCATACCGCCTGACAACTCGTGGGGGTATTGTTTCAAACGACGCTCTGGTTCTGGAATACGCACTTCGCGCATCAGCTCCAGCGCCTTCTCAGAGGCCTCAACCTTGGATAAACCTTTGTGCAGGCGCAAACCTTCGGTCAGTTGACGCTCAACGGTAAAAACGGGGTTCAGTGCCGTCATCGGCTCCTGAAATATCATGCCTATCTCATTGCCACGGATCGAACGCATCAGATTCGGTTCAGTCTGGGCCAGGTCAATCTGACCTTCATCTTTTCGATCAAATAATAGGCGACCGCCGGTAATTTCACCGCCACCAAACTCAACCAAGCGCATCAAAGACAGCGAAGAAACCGATTTCCCTGATCCAGATTCGCCGACGACACAGACCGTTTCGCCGGAATTAATATCAAAGGAAACGTCCGAAACACCGACGACAGAACCGTCTTTTGTTTGGAATTCGACCCGTAAACCATGGATTTCAGCGATCGGCGTCCCAATTGTCGACGTGTTCTCGTGATCTAGCATATTGTCCCCCAAAGCGCCCGGTCTATGAGCATTTTTTAAGGCTACGTGTAACGCTTGGCAGGTGTCAAATAGATGCGGGTCACTGACACAAAATTAAATCAAGGCCAAAAACTAATTTTTCCTCACGTCGCCCATCAACGCCCTTGCAATTTTTTCAGAACCTGTTTCGATGGCGATCAGTGGCTTGTTGGGGACAAGCGAAGACTGCCAAAAAACGTTGTACTTTGGCTGGGTTATACCGCTTACTTCGCGAGTTTTTTTCAATTCATCTCAAATGCCTCAGGCCCAACGTTGGTGATCTGCGGAATAATTGACACAGTTCTGTGTCCAACATGGAGTAAAACATGAAACTTAAAACCCTCTTGCTTGGGGCCATCGCATCCACTGCTTTCGCACCCTTTGCACTGGCTGACGGTCACGAAGGTGAACGCGGTCGCGACGGCGAAGTCAAAATCATCTATTGGCAAGCCCCTTCAATCTTAAACCCGTATTTGTCCGGCGGCACAAAGGATATTGAGTCCTCAGCCGTTGTCATCGAACCGATGGCGCGTTTTGACCAAAACGGCTCCTTGGTTCCATATCTGACAGATGAAATCCCTACAGTTGCAAACGGCGGCGTGTCCGAGGACCTAACATCCATCACTTGGAAGCTAAAAGAGGGTCTACTGTGGTCTGATGGCACACCGGTGACCTCAGCTGACCTTGTGTTTACAGCACAATATTGCATGAACCCTGAAGGCGGCTGTGCACAGTTGGCTAAGTTTGAAGGCGTCGAAAGCGTGGAAGCGATTGATGCGCAGACAACAAAAGTTACCTTCTCAACAGCAAAACCAAACCCATATGGCCCATTCGTTGGCGGCCAATCACCGGTTATCCAAGCGGCACAGTTCGCTGATTGCTTGGGCGCGCGCGCTCCAGAATGTACAGAAGCCAACTTTGGCCCAATCGGTACAGGCCCATTTGTTGTCACAGACTTCAAACCGAATGACGTGATTACACTGGTCGCAAACGACAACTACCGTGATCCAAACAAACCAGCGTTTGCATCCATGACATTCAAAGGTGGCGGTTCTGCCGAAGCCTCTGGTCGTGCGGTTATGGAAACTGGTGAATTTGACTATGGTTGGAACCTACAGCTTGCACCAGACGTCATCCAGAAGATGGCCCAGGGCGGCAAAGGTGTTCCGGTTTCCGCGTTTGGCGCACTTGTTGAGCGTCTGGAAATGAACCTGACCAACCCTTCACCTGATCTTCCAGCAGAGACTCGTGCCACAGTTGCAGAACCACACCCGTTCTTGTCAGAACTTGCTGTGCGTAAAGCACTTTCCATGGCCATCAACCGCCAAGAGCTTGTTGATGTAGGTTACGGCGACGCAGGTCGTCCAACATGTAACCTTGTTCCAGCGCCTGCTTTGTATGCGTCTGACAACACTGAATGCCTGACACAAGACATCACCGGTGCAAACGCTTTGCTCGATGAAGCTGGTTGGGCCATGGGCGCTGATGGCGTCCGAGCTAAAGGCGACGTGCGTTTGTCAATCTTGTATCAAACATCCACGAACGCTGTACGTCAGGACTTCCAAGCCTTGATTAAAGACTACTGGAGCCAAATTGGCGTCGAAACAGAACTGCGTAACCTTGATGGTTCCGTATTCTTCGGCGGTGACCCAGGTTCCCCTGATACGTTCCAAAAATTCTACGCAGACGTAGAAATGTATGCGAATGTGTTTGACGGCACAGATCCACAAGCTTACCTCGCGGCCTACCGTTGTGGCAACGAGCCTAAGCCATCCAGCCAATGGCAGGGTGAAAACATCAACCGTTTCTGTGATCCAGCGTATGACGCTATGATCGACGAGCTTGCCAAAACTGGTGATCTTGAGAAACGTGGTGAGTTGGGCAAAGCAATGAACGACATGCTGACAAAAGACAGCTACACAATCGTTCCGCTTGTTGACCGTGGCCGTGTATCTGCACATGCCAACTCTTTGGGCGGCGTTGTTCTCAACGTATTCGACTCAGAAACGTGGAATGTGGCTGACTGGTACCGCACCGGTAACTAAGTCGACCTTAATCATCGTAAGGTGCGTGCCAAGCGCGCCCCTTACATCCCTACCCCCAACGACTGACGCACAAAGGCGCCGCTTATGTTGACCTTCACAATCCGTCGATTGATCACTTCGATCCCGACGCTTTTGTTCATCAGTATCGTAATCTTCGGACTGTTACAGCTTGCCCCTGGCGACCCAATGGCCCAAGTGCCACTGACAGTACCGCCAGAAGTGAAGCAAAAGATGCGCGAAGCCCTTGGCCTTGGCGCACCGGTACACATCCAATACCTCAAATGGCTCAACCAATTCTTCATCGTGGAACCACAGTTCTTGATTGACTGGATGACCCGCGACAGCTTCTTGTTTGGTTGGCTGCCAGACACACAGTTCAGCATGGTCTATGACTCTGAACTTGAGAAGCTTGTCCCACAACAGCGCAACATCAGCTGGCAGACCCGCTCGCCGATCATGGACATCGTCATTCAACGCATACCACAAACGCTTTGGGTTGTTGGACTGGCCTATATCGTCGGCATCCTGATCGCCCTGCCCATCGGTATCTATTCGGCCTACCGTCACTACTCCGTCTTTGACCAAGCCGGTACATTCATCACGATGGTTGGCTTCTCTATTCCGCCCTTCTTCACTGGTCCCCTACTGATCGTGATATTCTCGGTGACACTCGGCTGGCTGCCCTCGATCTATGACACCACCCACGTGGTCAACGACTGGGCCAGCTTCAAATATCAGCTGTCACAAATGATTTTGCCGGTAATGGTGCTTGCCCTCCAAACCACCGCACAAATCAGCCGCTACATGCGCGCCTCGATGCTCGACAACCTGAGCCAGGACTACGTGCGCACCGCCCGCGCCAAGGGCCTGAAAGAGGGCGTCGTAGTTATGGTACACGTGCTGCGCAACTCCATGATTCCCGTAATCACGGTTATTGCCCTCGGCGTGCCCTCCATCTTTGGCGGAGCGATCATCACAGAGAACGTGTTTGGCGTGAACGGGATTGGCCAACTGCTGATCACCGCCCTGTTCGCCAACGACATTCCTATGGTTATGACCATCACTTTTATCTTCGCCATTATGATAGTGGTGTTTAACCTGGTCGCAGACGTGCTTTACGGCGTACTCGACCCAAGGATCCGCTATGACTGATACAGCAAACGAAATCGATCCATACGCGGCCCTTCAGGACAAAGAACCAGCCAAGCCACCGCGCAATCAGTGGTTGGACGTCTGGGACCAGTTCAAAAAGCACAAAGGCGCTGTGTTTGGCGGGGGCTTCCTTGTCTTCATCACGCTTGCTGTTCTGCTTGGGCCATACCTGTGGACCGTGGACGCGCAAAAGTTGGACATCCGCAACAAGAACGTGCGCCCCATCTGGATCGCGGTCTGGGATGGTGGGGCCAAGACGCTATGGCACCGCCCCTTTGGCACAGATAACTTAGGGCGTGACCTGCTTGCGCAAATGATTGCGGGTGGACGCGCCTCAATGGCTGTGGGTTGGACGGCGATGTTGCTGTCGCTCTCAATCGGCACAGGCGTTGGCGTTGCTGCGGGCTATTTTAAACGGCTCGACGGGTTGCTGATGCGCCTGACCGATCTGTTCCTATCACTACCAATTCTGCCACTTCTATTGGTAGCTGTGACCCTGTTCCGCCAACCCCTGCGCGCCAACTTTGGTCCAGAGGGCGGCATGTTCATCCTGATCGTTGTGGTCGTGGGCCTGACAAGCTGGATGCAAACCGCACGCATCGTGCGGGGCGAAATACTAGCGTTGAAAGAGCGCGAATTCATCCTTGCAGCCCGCTCCATCGGCACCACGTCTGGGGCTATTATTCGGCGTCACCTGCTGCCAAACGTGATCTCACCGATCATGGTATCTGCAACACTGGGACTGGCGGTCGCGATCATTACGGAAAGCGCATTGTCGTTTCTAGGCGTAGGCTTCCCATCAGACTTCCCAACATGGGGCAAAATGCTGGCCGACGCCGTGCCACGGATGGAAGAATACCCAGAGCGCGTCTTGCTTCCAGGCATCGCCATCTCGCTAACCGTACTTGGGGTGAACTACCTAGGCGACGGCCTGCGCGACGCGCTAGACCCCCGCATCCGCGGACGCTAACGCTTAGGGTGGGGTTCACCCCACTTTATGCCCTCCCCTTGGCAAAGGCCAATTCCCAATGATCGCATACATCACAGTCGGTGCTGACAACATCTCGCTCGCAAAGCGGTTCTATTCTGCTTTTCTCCCTGCCTTGAATTACGGGCTGAAAGAGGGACCTGAGGGCCTCAGCTACGCCCTACCCGCCCCTACAGGCCAGCGCCCTACTTTGCCAGATTTTTACGTCAAACCCACCTTCAACGGGCAACCCGCCTCAGCAGGCAACGGCGTGATGGTTGCATTTGAAGCCTTAAACCAAAGCCAAGTGCGCGCGCTTCACGCTGCCACATTGGCCGCAGGTGGGACAGACGAGGGACAACCGGGGTTTCGCCCAGATTACGGCGCTGATTTCTACGTCAGCTACCTGCGCGATCCCCAAGGCAACAAAATCGCACTGTTTTCATGCAATCCAGATGAACCAGGGCGCGACGGGTAGAATAGGCAAAACCTACCCCTGTGCTGCAACCCGTCCACGCCACATGATGAACAGCCCTGTGGCAACAATCAGCAGACAGCCCGCAACCGTGGCCCCGCTCAGACGTTCGCCAAAGACCAATACGCCCAAGCCAACGCCAAAAACCAACCGCGTATAGCGAAAGGGTGTGACCACAGATACTTCGCCCGTGCGCATCGCCTTCATCAAAGCGGTGTAGGCAAACACACCAATGCAGATCGCGCCAAGGATAAATGCAGCCGCCTGCCCTTCTGGCCAAACAAAGGCGCGTCCCTGCCACAGCGCGAAAACGCCACCAGCAGCAATAACCGTCAAAAAGCCATATAGGCCAAGTAGTACAGTACTCAGCGTCTTGGGCGCTGCACGACTGGCCAGATCACGCCCCGCCAATCCCAACATCCCGATGACGGCCAAAATAGACAGCGGCGAAAACGCATCCGTACCCGGGCGCAAAACGATCATCACTCCAATCAACCCAACGACAATCGCGGCCCAACGCATCCATCCAACCCGTTCACCAAATAACACAGCCGCCCCTGCGACCACCACAATAGGGGTCGCCTGTAAAATGGCCGTGGCCGAAGACAGCGGCGTGATCGCAACGGCTAGCACGTAAAACAAGCGGCCTATAATTTCAAAACACATCCGAATGCGCATTGGCCGCGATAAGACATCCGCGTGATACAATGGTTCTTTGTTCCACAATGCAAGACAGGCAAAAATGATCGCGCCACCTGCCCCGAACAACATTAGCATCTGCCCCACTGGGACAGTGACCGCCGCCGCTTTGAACAGGCTGTCCTCAATCGCAAAGGCCGCCATTGAGGCAACCATCCACAGACTGCCGATCACATTCGACCGTTCGGTATTTTGCGCATTCGCCGTCATTTTGGAGGCTGCCATTGTTAGGAAAATCAATTGCATCCTTTGTGGCGCAAATGATCTTGCAGGGCAATCAGACGTTCAGGATTAACAAAGAGTAACTTGGCAATTTCAAACCTTAACAAACGCAGGATCTGAACAGATCGTTAATGAAGTCCATCGGTGAGAACTGCACAGTTTTAATTAGGTTCTGTACAGTTAGGGCTGCAATACCCGTCGCACGCCCCTTTAACCCCTTATCGTATTGCGCTGAATATGACGCAGCATCAACCAGACCAAAGCGACCACAGGCAGCGTGATCAGCGCCATCATCATGCCTTTGCTCAGCCCAACAATATCACCCAGTGGGTAGAGTAAATACGCCATTAAAGAGACCGCATAATAGCTGATCGCAACCACCGACAGCCCCTCGACCGTACGCTGCAATTTCAGCTGCTGATCAGAACGGCGGTCCATACTGGTCAGTAACGCTTGGTTCTGGGCAGAGCGTTCCACATCTACCCGTGTTCTCAATAGGTTAGCGGCACGGATCGACCGGCTGCTGAGTGCATCCAGCCTCAATTCTGTGGACTTTACAGTGCGCATCGCGGGTTCATATCTGCGCATCATGAACTCTGCAAAACTTTGCCGCCCGCGAAACCGTTCCTCACGAAGTGCAGCAATGCGTTGATTTACAATCGCACTATAAGCCCCCGTCGCCCCAAAGCGAAAAGAGCCATGCGCAGACAGTGTTTCCAGTTCAGATGCGATCCCCAAAAGGGCATGTAATGTGGTCTCTGCATCCGCATCACTGCTGCGCATATTTTCCATTAAATCAGTGAGTTGACAGTCTAATTCATTCAGTTGATTGCCCATGCTTTGAGCGTGTGAAAACCCGAGCATCGACATCGCCTTGTAGGTCTCGATTTCACACAAACGTTGCACAATTCGCCCAAGGCGACGCTCACCTGTTTCAGCACTGAGAAAGATTGCAAAACGTTGATGACCCAAGGGATCAATACGAAAATCAGCCGCTATAACGGCGGCATCATCCAACACCGAACTGACAGCAAGACTTTCGGGTACAAACCAATCTTTGAGGCGCTGCGAAACATGATTACGGTCATCCATCGTTTCGATCCGCAATGAAACCGATGTGACCCGTTGGCCTGGGGCGTTAGCCAGCCAATCACTTGGAAAGCTTGAGAAAACTGCATCCTCAAAGGGGCGTGGGTCCAAACCGTCGTTGAAAACCGTATAGGTCACAAACTCGGTGTGTTGTTCCCACTTCAACCGATTCTTACCAATCTGGCCATAGTAATGCGTGGCATTAGGTTGTGGGTGCGGTGCACCGTGGCGATCCAGCAGTTCCACAAGATGTGCAAACTCTTGTGCTGGATCACGCATACCAGCGTCACCCTTTTGTTTTAACGCAATAAAAGCCGCCGTACACGGGGCTTCCATAAAAGGAAAAGGTCGCGTGTGAAGTTCGTTCGCAACTTTGAAACGCAAAGGATGATCATCAATTTGCAACATAAGGAATGCTCCGCTAATTCACTCAAAGCATATCTAGGACTGCGAGAACGTCAAACTATTATATATAAAAATCAGTTGCTTAACTGAATACCACGGTATACCGCGTAAATAGTCATCTTCTCGCAAATAAAAAGGCGGGCCCGTAACAGACCCGCCTTTCGTCATTTTATTTAGATGACCCTAATCGATCATCGGCAATAGTTTGTCCAATGACGCCTTTGCATCACCATAGAACATGCGAGTATTTTCTTTAAAGAACAGTGGGTTCTCAATACCAGAGTAACCAGTGCCCTGCCCGCGCTTGGACACAAACACTTGTTTTGCTTTCCAGCATTCCAACACAGGCATACCTGCGATGGGTGAGTTAGGATCATCCTGTGCCGCAGGATTCACGATGTCATTGGACCCGATCACAATCGCAACATCAGTTTCAGGGAAATCATCATTGATTTCATCCATTTCCATCACGATGTCGTAGGGAACCTTCGCTTCAGCCAGCAACACGTTCATATGCCCCGGTAGACGCCCTGCAACAGGATGAATTGCGAAGCGCACATACTTGCCTTGAGCACGCAATTTGCGCACCAATTCCGCGACACCTGACTGCGCTTGCGCCACGGCCATGCCATACCCCGGAATGATAACAACGCTGTCTGCCTCATTCAGAGCCATAGCCACACCCTCAGCCTCAATTGCGATTTGTTCACCTTCAACGGCCATCTGCTCCCCTGCTGGGCCACCAAAGCCACCCAAGATTACAGATACAAACGAACGGTTCATCGCCTTACACATGATGTAGGATAGGATCGCACCAGATGAGCCCACAAGCGCACCAACAACGATCATCAAATCGTTCCCCAAAGAGAAACCAATCGCAGCCGCAGCCCAGCCTGAATAGCTGTTCAGCATGGAGACAACCACAGGCATATCCGCGCCGCCAATGCCCATAATCAGGTGGTAGCCAATGAACAACGCAGCCAAAGTCATTAAGAACAAGGGGAAAAATTCGCCAGTGTTAAAGTACCAAATTAACGTGATCAGTGACAATGAGGCCGCACCAGCGTTTAACATGTGACCACCCGGAAGCTTTGTCGCAGCACTGTCTACACGGCCTGCCAACTTGCCGTAGGCGATGATGGAACCCGTAAACGTGATTGCACCGATGAAGATGCCAAGGAACAATTCGACCCGAAGAATGGCAATCTCAACTCCATCTTTCTTGGCCAAAAGCGCGGCAAAGCCCTCAAGCGCTTTTTTAACCGCATCATCCATTGCCAAAACACTACCCAGTTCAACATGCGCGATAAAGCCCACGAAAACCGCTGCCAAACCAACAAGTGAGTGCATCGCAGCTACCAGTTCAGGCATTTGTGTCATTTGCACTTTGGTAGCCAATTGATAGCCAATGTAACCACCACCGACGATCATGATCATCGACAAGTACCACAAGCCAGAGCCCGGCCCGATCAACGTTGCAGCCACAGCCAATGCCATACCCGTAATGCCATACCAGACAGCTCGTTTCGCACTTTCTTGGCCAGACAAACCGCCAAGGCTAAGAATGAAAAGAACCGCTGAGACCACATAGGCAGCTGTTGTAAAACCATATTCCATGAATTCGCTCCTTTACGATTTCTGGAACATGGCGAGCATACGCCGTGTCACAAGAAAGCCGCCGAAAATATTAATGCCGGTCATAAAGACACCAAACGCTGCTAGCAGGATGACAAGGAATGAACCCGATCCAATTTGCATCAACGCACCCAAAATGATGATCGACGAAATTGCATTCGTGACCGCCATCAGCGGTGTGTGCAGGCTGTGTGCCACGCCCCAGATAACCTGAAAGCCAATGAACACGGCCAACACAAACACGATAAAGTGCTGCATAAAACTTGCTGGTGCGACCAATCCCACTGCCAATAGCGCAGCACCACCAACGACCAACAATGTGACCTGATTGCGTGTTTGCGCCTTGAACGCAGCAACTTCTGCAGCGCGTTTTTCCTTGGCCGTTGGCTCAGGCACCGCTTCTTTCTTAGGGGCCGCAGCGATCGCTGCGATCTTAGGTGGCGGTGGTGGGAACGTAATTGCCTTTGAGTGGGTCACAGTGGCCCCGCGAATAACATCATCCTCCATGTTGTGATCAATCACGCCGTCTTTTTTAGGGGTCAGATCGGTCATCATATGACGAATGTTTGTCGAATAAAGGGTTGAGGCCTGCGCTGCCATGCGGCTTGGGAAATCCGTGAAACCGATTATGGTCACACCGTTTTCTGTCACAACCTTCTCGTCCATGACGGTCAGTTTGCAGTTGCCACCTTTTTCAGCAGCCAGATCAACGATGACGGAACCCGGCTTCATCGCAGCGACCATGTCTTCGGTCCACAGCTCTGGCGCATCGCGGTTTGGGATCAACGCTGTCGTAATGACAATGTCGATATCGGGTGCCAGTTCGCGGAACTTGGCCAATTGGGCCTCGCGGAATTCTGGGCTGGAAACTGCAGCGTAACCACCTGTCGCAGCGCCGTCGGCTTGTTCTTCTTCAAAATCGAGGAAGACAAATTCTGCCCCCATAGATTCAATCTGCTCAGCCACTTCGGGGCGAACATCAAAGGCATAGGTGATCGCGCCCAAGCTGGTGGAGGTGCCCACAGCTGCCAATCCAGCAACACCAGCCCCAACAACCAAAACCTTGGCCGGTGGTACCTTGCCCGCTGCTGTTATCTGACCGGTAAAGAAACGGCCAAAGTTATTGCCAGCTTCAATTACGGCGCGGTAACCTGCAATGTTTGCCATTGAAGAAAGAGCATCCATCTTTTGGGCACGTGAAATGCGTGGCACCATGTCCATCGCAACAACCGTAGAACCTTTTTTCGCTGCTGATTTCAGTAGCTTGTCATTCGCAGCAGGGTTGATGAATGAGATCAACGTCTGACCATTACGCAAGCGCTTTACTTCGGCTTCTTCTGGCGCGCGCACCTTGGCAACCACATCAGCGGTTTTCCAAAGCGAGGCTGCCGTTTTGGTGATTTCAACACCAGCGGCTGAATAATCGGCATCCGAAAAACCAGCTTCAGCGCCGGCTCCCGTTTCGATTAGACAGTCGTGGCCTAATTTTTGTAATTGAGCGGCACTTTCCGGCGTCATAGCAACGCGGCGTTCGCCTTCGAACATTTCCTTTGGTGTTCCGATTTTCACTCGAACACTCCCCCATTCATCGTATTAGCTTTACGTTACATAAGACATTAAACACGACAAAAAGAACACTTCCAGAGCGAACTTAGGATATCATTGGTTTCATGGGCGTTATTTGAAAATGTGATGTGATGGTAACATTACGTCCAAGCTTCGCTCTATATGGGGAATTATATTTCGCAATAAATTACACAGCTTGCAAACTAAGATGGACAGTTACGGGTCGAATGGCCCGTTTACCCTGCACTTAAAAACGCCCTAGGTGTTTCAATGGTCCTGCTGACAGAAGGGGCAAAACAACCTCGCCAAACAGTGCTGTGAATGGACGAACACGGCCAGTCTTATGGCCGTTTGACCAGCCCAGCTTGAACAGGCGCAAAATGGATCATCTGGCGATGCGCCTCTAAATCTTCAACGTCTCGCAAATGATATTCCCAGAAACGTCGTTGCCAAATCCCTTTGTTATAGGGTTTGAAATCCGATGGTCCGCCAACCTCAACGGCGGGCAGCCCGCGCGAGAACTGGGATTTCAACATACGCCACCACTTGCTAAAATCTGCATCGTCCTCTGGCAGCGTCCATTTCGTGTGGATTGCCGTAGGCATCACTACGATCTCGTCGATCTGAAATGGCATAGCATTGAGCGTCTTGCGCGTTGCACGACGCAGACGCTCGATCTCTTGCACCAAAAGGTTGGCATGACGGTCTTGAAGGCGGACTTTGAAAAACAGCTTGCCGATGGGGCGGAGGTGTTGGGTTTGATCTAACATCCCAACACACTGCAACAGCATGGTTAGGCATCGCTTGAAACGCGTTGATCAACCGGATTTCTTTAACGCAGGACGCATCTCGCCTGCGTCCCACGCATGTACCGCATCGCCAAATGCCGTGAACAACGCCTCAGACACTGGGTTCTCCACCGCTTTCCATTCGGGGTGCCACTGTACGGACATTGTAAATCCAGGCGCGTCTTTGATGTAGATCGCCTCGGGCGTGCCATCTGGAGCAACACCGTCGATTACAACACGTGCACCTGCTTCCTTGATCCCTTGCCCATGAAGCGTGTTGGTCTGCACCTCATTTGAGCCAAGAACGCGGTGGAACACACCGCCGTCCGTAAATTTCACGGCGTGGCGCAGCGCAAATTTTTCTTCCATCGTGCCATCAGGTGGCATGCGGTGGTTGCTGCGCCCAGGCAGGTCGCGAATTTCTGGGTAAAGAGAACCACCCATGGCAACATTCACCTCTTGGAACCCACGGCAGATGCCAAAAATTGGCAAACCCCGTTCCACACAAGCGCGGATCAAAGGCAACGCGACACCATCACGACCGCGATCAAAGTCACCATAGGCTGGTGTGGCCTCATCGCCGTATTCATCAGGGTGTACGTTTGGACGTGCGCCAGTAAAGATAAAGCCCGCGCAACGCTCCATAAGATCTTCGATTTGGACATGCTTGGGGGATGTTGGGATCAGGAGCGGCAAAGCATTGCAAACATCACCAACAGCTTCGACGTTGATCGAACCACTGCCGTAGACTTCATAAGTATCATTGATCATGTGACTATTGGTCAGAATACCGATAATTGGCCGTGCCATAACATTCCCTTACAAGTTTTCTCGTTGTAAGAAGATGTAATACGAAGGGCGGACTGTGAACAGCCCGCCCAATGCGCAGATATCTGTGCGTAAATCCGCAAGTCAGATCGTTTTAGATTTCGCCGGTCAATCCAGCGGCTTCGATACCAGCCATTGCAGCAATCGCATCGTTGTCAGATGTGTCGCCAGTCACGCCAACGGCACCGATCACGGCACCTTTTTTGTCGCGCACCAAAACGCCACCCGGAACAGGGATCATTTGGCCGCCAAATGCACCGCCAGCAGCAGAAATGAAATATGCCTGCGCCTCAGCACGTGCCATTTGCGCAGTACCTGCCATGCCCAGCATGATGGAACCGTATGCTTTACCCTGTGCAATTGCGAAACGACCCGGTGCTGCACCATCTTCACGTTCAAACGCTTGGACGTGGCCACCAGCATCCAAAACAACAACAGACATTGGTTTTAGATCCAGCTCACGGCTTTTTTCCATGGCTTTGCGGATGATTATGCGGGCTTTTCTAAGATTGATCATCTTGATTTCCTTTAAATATATTTAGTTCGGTTGGGCCTTAGCCCGTTACCCTTTTAAACTCGAGGCGACGTTCGTGCAGGACTGGCTCTGTATAGCCTGATGACTGTACGCGGCCCTTCAGCACCAAATCACAGGCCGCTTGGAAAGCAACGCCGTCAAATGTGGGTGCCATCGGGATATAACTTGCGTCGCCTGCGTTCTGACCATCCACAACAGCCGCCATCTTACGAAGGCCTGCCATCACTTGATCCTCAGAGATCACACCATGGTGCAACCAGTTCGCCATAGCTTGTGCAGAAATTCGGCAGGTTGCGCGATCTTCCATCAGGCCAACGTTGTTGATGTCTGGCACTTTGGAGCAACCGACACCCTGATCAACCCAGCGCACAACATAGCCAAGGATACCTTGGGCATTGTTTTCAATCTCACGTGCGATTTCTTCGTCACTTAGATTGCGGCCTGTCATGACAGGAACGGTTAGCAGATCCTCAAGCGTGCCCCGTGCACCGCCGTCTTTGATCTCGACCTGGCGGGCCAAAACATCAACATGGTGGTAGTGTGTTGCGTGCAAAGTTGCCGCTGTCGGGGATGGAACCCACGCACAGTTTGCGCCTGATTGTGGGTGACCGACTTTGGCCACCAACATGTCTGCCATCAAATCAGGCATGGCCCACATGCCTTTGCCGATTTGGGCGCGCCCCTGAAGGCCACAGGCCAAACCGATGTCTACGTTACGGTCCTCATAGGATGCGATCCATGGCGCAGCTTTCATTTCACCTTTGGGCACCATTGGGCCTGCTTCCATAGATGTGTGGATTTCGTCGCCGGTGCGGTCCAAGAAACCGGTATTGATGAAAGCAACGCGTGATTTCGCAGCGCGGATACATTCACCAAGATTTACAGAGGTACGGCGTTCTTCGTCCATGATGCCCAGTTTGACGGTGTTCGCAGGCAAGCCCAGAACGCCTTCAACGCGAGTGAAAATCTCATCAGCAAAGGCCACTTCTTCTGGACCATGCATCTTTGGCTTAACCACATAGACAGAACCTGTGACAGAGTTGCCGCCCTCACGTTGCAAGTCGTGCATCGCGATCATGGAGGTCATCATGGCATCCATCAGCCCCTCGCCCACTTCCAAACCATCACGGTCGGTGATCGCAGGGTTGGTCATCAGGTGGCCAACATTGCGCACCAACATCAGGGCGCGGCCCTTTGCAGTGACAGTGATGCCATCCGGTGCCGTGAACGTCCGGTCGCCCACCATTTCACGTGTCATTGATTTACCGTTCTTTTCGAACGTCTCTTTAAGGTCGCCACGCATAAGGCCAAGCCAGTTTGTGTATGCAACGACTTTGTCTTCAGCATCGACGGCTGCAACACTGTCTTCGCAATCCATGATCGTGGACAATGCGGACTCCAACCAAACATCAGAGATGTCAGCCTTGTCTGCTTGGCCAATTGGTGTGGACCCATCGACGCAAATTTCGACCAACAGGCTATTTTTGCGCAGGTAGTATGAACCACCGTTCTGACCCGCGAACTGTGATGGATCAGCCAAGGCTGTGCCGCCCGCCATCAATGCGCCGTCAACAACGCTCAAACCGTCGATGTCAGCCCATGAGCCAGAGGCCAATGGTGCCGCTTGATCCAAATGGCCACGTGCCCACGCGATTACGCGTGACCCGCGTTCAGCGTCATAACCTTTGCCCGTTGGCAAGTCGCCCAGCGCATCTGTGCCGTACAATGCATCATACAAGCTGCCCCAACGTGCGTTTGCAGCGTTAAGTGCAAAGCGTGCGTTCATGATTGGCACAACCAACTGCGGCCCAGGTAACATCGCAATCTCAGGGTCAACGTTTGCAGTATCGATTGAGAATGGTGCGCCCTCAGGAACCAGATAGCCGATCTCTTTCAGGAAATCAGTGTACGCAACGGCATCGTGGTCTTGCCCACGACGGGCAACGTGCCATTCGTCAACTTGGGCTTGGATGTCTGAGCGTTTCACAAGCAAGGCGCGGTTCTTAGGCCCCAGCTCATGCACAATGCCGGAAAAGCCTGTCCAGAAGGCATCAGCCGATACGCCAGTCCCTGGTAGGGCTGCGTCTTCAACAAATGTCGCAAGTTCCGCGGCTACGTTTAGTCCAGCTTTGTTCACAAAATCGGTCATATTGGCACCTTTCGCTGTTTGGAGCATATTAATTCAACGATAGGAGTAGGCAAAAAGTTTCCGATAGTAAACACGACTGGTAAACTTATATGACCAATATTTCCATCAAATCTACGAAGCACTTTTTATCTGAATTTGATAAACCCGCTCATTCAACCACCAAGGTGCTGGAAAGCACCGACCTTTCCTCGCCCTCATTCTACAAGCGCCGCTTGCGGACAGGGCTATAGCTGGTAATCTGAGGCCTCGTTCACAAGCATAGACCGGATCAAATCACATGCGCGATGCAATACCACAAACGATCTACCTAAAAGATTACACACCTTTCGGTTTTACCGTCGATGAGGTGCACCTAACATTCGATCTGGCCCCCAATGCCACACGGGTCACCAGCCGCATCCGTTTCAGCCCCGTAAAGAACGCCAAGGACAAGACCTTCTTCCTACACGGCGAGAACCTAACGCTGCACTCTGCCAAGATTGATGGTGAGGCGGTCACGCCCACTGTCACGCCTGAGGGGTTAGCCTGTGACGTCCCTAACATGCCCTTCATCTGGGAAAGCGAAGTTCAGATTGATCCTGCGGCCAATACAGCACTTGAAGGGCTTTATCTGTCCTCTGGTATGTATTGCACACAATGCGAGGCCGAAGGCTTTCGCAAGATCACCTACTATCCTGACCGCCCCGATGTGATGTCGATCTTTACGGTGCGCGTAAACGGCCCCCATTCTACACTGCTGTCCAACGGCAACCCTGTCGCTTCTGGTGATGGTTGGGCTGAATGGCATGACCCGTGGCCAAAGCCTGCGTATCTGTTCGCTTTGGTTGCAGGTGAATTGATCGCCCACACAGGCAACTTCACTACAGCCTCTAGGCGCAAGGTTGACCTAAACCTTTATGTGCGCCCAGGTGATGAAGGAAAATGCGCCTTTGGTATGCAGGCCCTTAAGAATTCCATGAAATGGGATGAAGAGGTCTATGGCCGTGAATATGACCTCGACATCTTTAACATCGTTGCAGTGGATGACTTCAATATGGGCGCTATGGAGAACAAGGGGCTGAATATATTCAACTCCTCTTGTGTACTTGCCTCCCCCGATACGTCTACCGATGCGAACTTTGAGCGGATAGAGGCGATCATTGCCCATGAATATTTCCACAACTGGACGGGCAATCGCATCACTTGCCGTGATTGGTTCCAACTGTGCCTGAAAGAAGGGCTGACAGTATACCGCGACAGCCAGTTCACCAGCGATATGCGCTCTGCCCCAGTCAAACGGATTGGGGATGTGATTGACCTGCGTGGCCGTCAGTTCACTGAGGACCAAGGGCCCCTTGCCCACCCAGTGCGCCCAGAGAGTTTTCAAGAGATCAACAACTTCTACACCGCGACCATCTATGAAAAAGGGGCCGAGGTCATTGGCATGCTGCGCACCCTTGTCGGGGCCAAAGCCTATTCCAAAGCCGTGGACCTGTATTTTGATCGTCACGATGGTCAAGCCTGCACCATTGAGGACTGGCTGCAGGTGTTTGAAGACAGCACAGGGCGCGACCTGACACAGTTCAAACGCTGGTATTCCCAAGCGGGCACGCCACACCTCAAAGTGACTGAATACTATGAAGGCGACACCTTTAAGCTAACCTTCACCCAAAACACCCCGCCCAGCGCCACAACGGCTGATCCACAACCCCAAGTGATCCCTGTCGCTGTAGGCCTATTGGCCCCTGATGGGTCTGAAACAATGGGAACACAGGTGCTGGAAGTGACGAAGGCCACACAGACCTTCACCTTTACCGGCCAAAAAGAACGGCCGGTCGCATCCGTCTTGCGCGGCTTCTCTGCCGCTGTGGTGATGGATCATAAGGCCAACAACGCATTCCTGTTGGCCCATGATACTGACCTGTTCAATCGCTGGCAGGCTGGTGACACCTTGGCCGAGGCCAGTTTGATCGCGACCATTACACGCTGCACACCAGTTGATCCCACTTATCTTGACGGTTTGTCGAAGATCATTGGGGACGAAAACCTTGATCCTGCCTATCGCACTCTGATGCTTGATTTCCCAAATGGGGCTGAACTGGCAACCAAACTACACGCAATCGGTGAAATCCCAGATCCAGACGCAATCTGGTCTGCAATCGATGGCATGAAACAGGCCCAAGTGGATGCCTTTGCCCCGCAATTGCAATCCATCTACGACGCCAACCAAATCAGCGGCGATTACAAACCCGATGCGGAGCAATCTGGTAAACGCTCACTCGCAAACTTGGTTCTGTCGCTGATCAACCGCTCAGACGGTGGCGCGTTAGCACAGGCGCAATATGACAATGCAACCAACATGACCCAACAGCTTTCAGCCCTCGCCGCTCTTATCCGCGCAGGAATCGGTGATACGGCTTTGGCGCAGTTCGAGGCACAGTGGAAAGATGACCGTCTGGTCATGGACAAATGGTTTGGCCTTCAGGTTGGCTGCTCCAAACCAGACGATGCAGCGGACACAGCCACGGCACTGACAAAACATGCGCTGTTCAATTGGAAGAACCCTAACCGCTTCCGCGCCACGCTAGGCGCGTTGGCAGGACACCACGCGGGCTTTCATGCTAAAGATGGTTCAGGCTATGCGCTATTGGCTGATTGGTTGATCAAACTAGACCCTGTAAACCCACAGACCACAGCACGCATGTGTTCGGCTTTCCAAACATGGCGTCGGTATGACCAAATCCGCCAGTCCTTGATCAGAACTCAACTTGACCGGATCGCAAACACACCAAACCTAAGCCGCGACACCGCTGAAATGATCAGCCGTATCCGCAGTGCCTAACGCCCAACTAGACACGCCCGAATTCACCTACCGTGCGACCGGGCGCAACTGGACCACCCTCATTGTCACCTTGTCAGTATGGGTGGTTCTGGCCTTTCTATTGCTAAAGGTAGAAATGGCATCTTGGTTGGCCATGATCGTATTCCTATTCACCCTACCCGCCGTCTATGATCTTATCAGCGCCCGCGCTTCTGGGATCACGGTCAACGGCGATCAAATCGCATGGTATGCGGGGAAACGTGACAACAGCTTAGCTGCAAACCTGATCGATCATATTAAACTGGACACAAGGTTGGACCTGTCCGTGCGCTGCACATTGGTCCTGTCATCAGGGCAAAAGGTCAAAGTCCCATTTGAAGCCTGTCCCAACCACCGCGCGCTGGAAACTCAGCTCCACGCACATGGCTATACAACACGGCGACAACACTTCGGGTTCGTCTAACTTAAGGGCGTGTACGTGGCCGCAGCACGTGGATTTGACAACAACCTGTTATTTCGCTGTCCTGACCGCTTTGCAGCTTCAGGTGAAGCAGATGTACTTCGCATTAACGGCAACGTGTTCCGTTTCGATATTGCTAACGGAAACCCCATTTTTTCACTGATAATGGGCCAATTTGCCAGCCAGACTAAGCGTTCTGGGACAATCGACGCAAAGCAGCACCCAATAACAATCACGAATATATAAGACGCGCCCCAATCAGGCTATTAAGGAACCAACCCACTTTAGGAGTTTCCCCCTCAACCTTTGATGGGCGTGGCACCAAAACTGAACCAAAGCACAACCGCGTTCCGCTATCCAGGGGCTGAAACATTAACCAAGGCTTCGTCCCACCAGCAGATAACAATATCTGCGTGTCAAGGCGTGCTTCAACCTGCCACACGTAGATGCGATCCACCCGCCCCTTAGACAGTGCTGTGATATCCGTGTCGTGCAACCGTCCAAATGGTGCCAAGGACAAAACCAGCCGTCCAAGACGAAACAAAGGTGTTTTGTAAAAGGCCTCGATTAAATCAGACAGATCCACCACTTTTGACACTTCAGCGCTAAAGCAATTCGTTACGTACCCCTCCAGCACCGACTGCTCTGAAATTAAACTGTGCTCTGGCTGAAGGACTGCTGTGACGTTTTCCATACTCAAAGACTCCAAACAAACTGCAACTGCGTGAAAGATTTAAGCCTGAGTGATCCCCTTGCCAAAGTCGATGCGGCGAAATGGCGTGAGAAAGCCGTTGGGTATCAAAGTTAACGAAGGCTGCGGTGCCAGATCACCTAGTCCCCCCTTGCCCCTCTGCCCCCCCTGTCCTAAAACCTCTTTGCTACGTTGCGCACAGGAGACGATGATGCTTGATCTGACTTACGAATTGCCTAAAATCAAAACAATTGCTGGGGCCAAACATGACTGGGAACTGGTCATTGGTATGGAAGTGCACGCGCAGGTCAGCTCCAATTCCAAACTCTTCTCTGGCGCCTCCACCAAATTCGGAGCTGAGCCAAACTCAAACGTGGCCTTCGTGGATGCCGCCATGCCCGGCATGTTGCCCGTAATCAACGAATATTGCATTGAACAAACGGTGCGCACCGGCCTTGGTCTGAACGCAGAAATTCACCTAAAATCCGCGTTTGACCGCAAAAACTATTTTTACCCCGATTTGCCGCAAGGATACCAAATCTCCCAGCTCTACGAACCGATTGTCGGTGAAGGCGAAGTTTTGGTTGAACTGGGTGACGGCACTGCGCGTACCGTGCGCGTTGAACGTATTCACATGGAACAAGACGCCGGCAAATCCGTCCACGATATGGACCCGAACATGTCTTTTGTCGATTTGAACCGTACCGGTGTTTGCCTGATGGAAATCGTGTCCAAACCAGACATTCGCAGTCCTGAAGAGGCCGCGGCCTATGTCGCAAAAATCCGCCAGATCGTTCAGTATTTGGGCACATCTGATGGCAACATGCAAAACGGTAACCTTCGGGCTGACGTAAACGTATCTGTCTGCCGCGCTGGTGACTACGAAAAATTCCGTGAAAATGGCGACGATTTCTCTTACCTTGGCACGCGCTGCGAGCTGAAGAACATGAACTCAATGCGCTTTATCCAAGCGGCAATTATGGCCGAAGCTAAACGCCAAATCGGTGAATTGGAAAACGGCCGTAAAATTCAGCAAAATACCATTGCATGGAACCCAGACACGGGTGAGATTTCACCGCTACGGTCTAAAGAAGAAGCACATGATTATCGCTATTTCCCGGATCCAGACCTGTTACCTTTGGAAATCGAACAAGAGTGGGTTGATGATATCAAGGCCAATTTGCCAGAGCTGCCAGACGCAAAAAAGGCACGCTTCATCAATGACTTTAAACTGTCAGACTATGATGCGTCCGTTTTAACAGCTGACGTTCAAACCGCCAGTTATTTTGAAGAAGTTGCAAATGGCCGTGATGGCAAGATGTCAGCCAACTGGGTGATCAACGAATTGTTTGGTCGCCTGAAAAAGGACGACAAAGGCATCACAGAAAGCCCAGTAACCCCTGCCCAATTGGGTGGCGTTATTGATCTAATTTCATCTGACGCGATCAGCGGCAAGATTGCGAAAGATCTATTTGAAATCGTCTACACTGAAGGTGGTGATCCCTCTGAGATAGTGGAAGCCAAAGGCATGAAACAAGTCACCGACCTTGGCCCGATCCAAGCGGCCTTGGACGAAATAATTGCGGCAAACCCGGATCAAGTGACCAAAGCCCTTAAAAACCCAAAGCTTGCTGGTTGGTTCGTGGGTCAGGTTATGAAAGCCACTGGCGGCAAAGCCAATCCTAAGGCTGTGAACGAATTGGTTGCAAAAACCCTTGAAGGCTAAGGATCAGCCCACCAAAAACTGCTATCAAATTTTATCAAGCGGCAGAGCAATCTGCCGCTTGTTTGTGTTTTAACGGCAACCAAACCAAAACATTCATTGTTGTAAAATGAGCATGCGAAAATTCGTTCAACTCAAAGTCTTGGCTCACAACGAATTACAACCCAGCATTGTTTCAAATTTCGAAACAAAAAAGATACAGAATGAGTAGGTTAAATAACGCACAACAACACCCAATGGGTGCTGAACGTGCACAAAATCAGAGTGATAGGCGAATGGCCTCCTTTGGGAGACTGAGTATGCTCGCCTCCTATTGCCCCCTGCACAAAAAGTTCCCGGTTTAGACCTTATCGCGATTGCTTATCCCTGCCATCAACAATGACACCATTCGCTTCTTCACAAATGACGATGATCAAGTCTGCGCTGCCCTAATTTGGGCACGCCTTTCAGACGAGGTGAGCCAACGCATGATCTATGATCAGGTTCCACCTACTGAAAAAGATTGGACCAGCGGTACAAACCTATGGACCCTCGATATCCTTGCGCCCTTTGGGCACAGCAGAATGGTTGCACGACATATTGCGCGTACCCCACCCAAAGGACCGTTCTATTTCGCGCGTGGGCAAAGGTGGACGAACCCGCAAGGTGGTGCGTGGCGACTCGTCAGTGCGCAAGAACCGTGTGCACTCCTTCCACTTAGACCTTGAATAGGATGTAGAAGCAGACAATGGGCTTTCCACAGCCAGATACAGGTGCAGTGACTGAGGACGTAGGGATCGTCGGTGGTTTTCCAACCACGACAGGCGACATCAACTTTGGTCCCTTCTTTAACAACGACGCAGGCCAATGGACGGCCGAAACTATATCCGGGGCATATAGCTCTACCCTTGTGATTGATGACGACGGCGTCTGGAGCTACAGCGCGAACAACGCCAATGCGTCCATTCAGGCCCTCGATACGGGCGACACGCCGACTGAAATTTTCACCGCCACCTCAACCAACGGCACCTCAACCATCACAATCACGATCAACGGTGCCGATGAAGCACCGTGTTTCGTTTCTGGCACTTTGATCAACACCCCATATGAGCCCCGACCAATTGAAGACCTGCGTGCAGGCGATCAAGTCATTACCCGTGACAATGGGATCCAACAAATTTCATGGACAGGATCACGCGACATTCAGCTTGGGATCGGATCAAAATTCGATGCGTTGCAGCCTATTCGCGTTTCCAAAAACTCGCTTGGCCCTGGCCTACCTGACCGTGACCTATAGTTTTCGCCCATGCACCGTTTACTGATCAAAGACCCAACAGTTTCCTTAATCACTGGCAGCACCGAAGTGTTCTGCGCAGCTAAGCATTTGGTGAATGGTCAAACGATCGTCAAAGAGATACGCAGCAATGTCTGCTATCATCACCTTATGTTTGAAGAACATCAGGTGTTAGTTTCAAGCGGATGTGACAGCGAAAGCTTCTATCCAGGTGCCATTGGCCTAGACGGGTTTGAGGATAAAACACGCGAAGAGGTCTTAGGGTTGTTCCCAGAACTTCGCGTCCTGCCTGAAAACTATGGCCGCCTTGCTCGTCCGGTTGTCAAAAAACATGAAGCGAACCTGGTCCGCGAACGTTTCACCCCTGCACAGGTATTCTGGAACAATCTGATAAACCGTGCGGCTTAAGAGCTGCCAATACCTTAACACTTCTTCAGGCGGTTTCACTGATCGGGAGGGCAGACGCAAACTTCCTACCAATGAGACTTTGCTGTGCACTTGAAAGTCTCATTTTTTCTTTCCAAGTCTTCTAATTTCCTAAACATCCATGTGTATTTTAAAATGCATTCGCATTCCAAATGATCGTTAAAAAATCCTAACAAGATCAGGTGTGGCAACTGTCAGTTCAGACGCTATTTTATCCGGCCAACATTCATCGCATCCACCGATCAAATACCGACACGATACCGACGTAATACCGACCTTGCATTTCGGGCTATTTCAGGGGCTTTTCCCTTCATACTACCCCTGCTATATCTGCGGTGAAATCTAAAGGTGCGTCATGTCCACATATCAATACTGCGTTGTTCCAGCCCCGACCAAAGGCCTTAAGGCTAAGGGCATTAAAGGCCAAGAGGCGCGTTTTTCCAACGCACTCGAAGACCTGATGAACCGCATGGGTAATGATGGTTGGGAGTTTCAACGCGCAGAAACTTTGCCCTCTACCGAACGTGTTGGCCTAACTGGCTCAACCACCGAGTGGCGCAATGTTTTGGTGTTCCGCAAACCCAGAATTGACAACATTGTGGCCTTCTCTCCTGAGGTGTTTATCGCCCCAATTACCACAGATGAAGAACCTGAATTGTAGGCCAATGAGCAGTTAAATCCTAAGCGCCCTGCAGGCGGCGAAGGTGCGATGCAGCTGCTGATCGATAACGGAGTCGAAGAGCTCAATGAAGTGGCAGGTATGACGGATTCGCTACAATCGCTTGCAGCACGCCGTTCATCATTAGATTCAAAAACTTAACCTCTAATCTAGACGTCTAAATCTAACGCCAATGCGTGGATGCGGCCGATCAATTCGGGACCCATTGTGCTGTGTACCAAACGGTGACGCGCGATGCGTGATTTGCCCTCAAACACTGCAGCGCGAATGCGTACGTTAAAGTGGCTTTCACCACCCTCTTGGAACCCAGAATGCCCACGATGACTTTCGCTGTCGTCAACAACCTCAAGCTCGCGCGGTGAGAGCCCTTCACGCATACGTATTTCGATTTCTTTTGCAACAGACATTTTTTCGCTCATTTTGTTCCTAGCCCCTTCACACTGCCAACCATTCTTCTAAGGTGTATCGCTAGAGTCGAAAAGGTCCAACTGATGCCAAAGCCCGATCCATTCGGATTCGATATGTCCGTATCCACCTCGAAAAAGAAAAACCCGCGCGGTCGTCGTGGCATGTCCGGAGCATCCGAGACATCAACGCGCCTGTGCGATCATGACAATTGTCAGGAGGCCGGCAAGTACCGTGCTCCAAAAGCGCCCGATGTGCTTGATGACTTCTTCTGGTTCTGCCAAGCGCACGTGCGTGAATATAATTTGAAATGGAACTTTTTTGACGGCACTACTGAGGCGGAAATCAACGCCCAGCAGTCCGAAGATAAGGTATGGGAACGCCCGACAAAACCCATCGGTGATTCCGAGGCACGCGCCTGGGCACGTTTGGGCATTGAGGATCCACATCAAGTCTTGGGTGCCAATTCCACGCAGAACCCAGGTCGTAAAGGAGGAACTGTTGGTAAAAAACTACCGCCAATGGAACGCCGTGCTGTAGAGATCTTGGAAGTCGCAGACAACGCAACTAAGCCTGAAATTCGCAAAGTTTACAAAGGCCTGATCAAAATTCTTCACCCTGACATGAACGGTGGCGACCGCTCTCAAGAAGAGCAGTTGCAAGAAGTTGTTTGGGCTTGGGATCAGCTAAAAGGCAGCCGCAGCTTTAAAGACTAGCCAGCAGGGTCTTATAATTTTGATTGGACAGTCTTTATACGCTGCCCAATCGCTCTAACTACCCAAACTGAACATATCGACACTTAGACAGTGACGCGGCGAACTGGCCTCATTCGGGTCTCGCTATTGGCTCTTCCCCTTGTCCTTGTGAAAGATATGTTGCACCACGAAGTACGGCTTTATTCTGGGCCATTACATATATAATGAAGGACGACGCGCATGGCCGACAACGCAATGGATATCAACGCAAAACCAGAGAAGGATATTTCTGTTCGTGACGTCTTTGGCATTGATACGGACATGGTTGTCAAAGGCTTTATCGACCGTACAGAACGCGTCCCTGAAGAAGACAACACCTACAAGTTCGATCCTGATACGACTTTGGCGATCCTTGCAGGCTTCAACCACAACCGCCGCGTAATGATCCAAGGGTATCACGGCACGGGTAAGTCGACACACATTGAGCAGGTTGCGTCCCGTTTGAACTGGCCATCTGTTCGTGTGAACTTGGATAGCCATATCTCGCGTATTGATTTGATCGGTAAAGACGCCATCAAATTGAAAGAAGGAAAACAGGTTACTGATTTCCAAGAAGGCATCCTGCCATGGGCCCTGCGCAACCCAACTGCAATCGTGTTTGATGAATACGACGCAGGCCGTGCAGACGTTATGTTTGTGATCCAGCGCGTTTTGGAAAAAGACGGCAAACTTACCTTGCTTGACCAAAACAAAGTAATCACCCCGCACCCGTTCTTCCGTATTTTCGCGACTGCGAACACTGTTGGCTTGGGCGACACAACAGGCCTTTACCACGGCACACAACAGATCAACCAAGGTCAAATGGACCGTTGGTCATTGGTGAGCACGTTGAACTATCTGTCCATCGATGCAGAAACTGCGATCGTTCTGGGTAAGAACCCGAACTACAACACGGAATCTGGCCGCAAGATAATCAAGCAGATGGTCACTGTCGCCGACCTTACTCGCACCGCATTCATGAACGGCGACCTGTCGACAGTTATGTCGCCACGTACCGTAATTGCATGGGCTGAAAATGCGCAGATCTTCAACGACGTTGGTTACGCCTTCCGCCTCTCTTTCCTAAACAAATGTGACGAATTGGAGCGCCAAACGGTTGCTGAGTTCTATCAACGTTTGTTCGATGAAGAATTGCCAGAAAGTGCTGCAAGCGTAAGCTTGGGATAACACCCAACAGGGAGACGATATGCATATTGGAATGATCGGTGGAATAGGTCCTGCATCAACCGTCGCTTACTACCAGCGCCTCAGCGCTGCGGTTAGCGATGGGGTTGGTGTATTGGATTTGACCATCGTAAATGCCAATGTAAATGAGCTGCTGCGTAACAATGAAGCGGGCGACAAAAATGCCCAAGCCATCGCTTATGCAAAGCTAATTGATCGACTAGCAGCAGCAGGAGCAGAATGTGCAGTAATCACTTCGCTTGGTGGCCACTTCTGTTTTGATGATACCGTCTCTCTCTCTTCGTTGCCAATGATAAGTGCTGTCACCCCGTTGGACGCATACTTTGCCGCCCAAGGTTTTAAAACGGTTGGCCTGATGGGCACTAAAATTGTGATGAATACAAGTTTATACGGCCAATTGTCTCAGACAAAAGCTTTGGCCCCGACCGACACATTAGACCTTGTCAGCGAGACTTATATCGAGATGGCTCTGGCGAGTGAATGCAGTGAGACACAGCGCGCCTTTTTCATTGAAGAAGGTCGCAAGCTGATTGACCAAGGTGCCGAAGCTATTGTTTTGGCGGGCACCGATTTAAACCTAGCGTTCGACGGGCGTGATGTAGGTTATAACGTGATCGATGCACTTGATGTACACGTCACGCTGTTGACCGATCTCGCAGTTGGCCGCGCATATTTGAACTAACATAAAGCAGGGCTAAGCTAATGACCCAATCGGACAACCCAGCAGATGCGTTCAAAAAGGCCCTTTCTGAGGCCACCAAAGTATTGGCCAACGATCCTGACTTGAACGTCAGCTATTCCGTCGACCCTGCGGGGTTGTCAGGCGACGCTATGCGCCTACCCCAAGTATCACGCCGCATGACGCGCGACGAGGTGATGCTCGCGCGCGGCACTGCGGATGCGATGGCCCTAAACCGCCGTTACCACAACGGTCAAACCCATGCGCGCTACACTCCTCAAGGTGAAATGGCCCGTGAATTGTATGAAGCCATGGAAACCGCGCGTTGCGAGGCCGTTGGCGCACGCGACATGCCTGGGACTGCAGGAAATATCGATGCAAAGATCGCCCATGACGCCATGCGCAAAGGCTATGATCAAGTTAAGCAAGCCGCAGATGCGCCTTTGGCCGTGGCTGCTGGTTATTTAATCCGCCACCTTGCCACAGGTCGCGACCTTCCATCAGGTGCTACGAATGTTATGGAATTGTGGCGGCCGTTTATCGAACAACAAGCTGGCGGAACCTTAGAAGACCTTGATGCTATTTTGGACAATCAGGCTGATTTCGCCAAATTTGCTCGCAAAATGATCAAGGATTTGGGTTATGGCGATCAATTGGGCCAAGACCCCGATCAGATCGACGATGATCAAGATGACACAGCAGAAGACGGCGGCGAAGAAGAACAAGACCCAGATAGCACCGGTGACGACAACACTGACGAAGAAGAAACTGAAGGGTCTGCCGAACAGTCTCAAGAAGAACAACAAGACGCCTCTCAGGCCCAAGTCTCTATGGATGAGATGGCAGATCAAGAGATGGGCGAAGAGGCTGAAATGCCTGACGGCGAGGCCCCGATGGAGCCACCTGCCCCGCAGCCTATTTCAGACGCTGATCCCGATTATCTGGTTTACCAAACAGAACATGACGAAGAAATTCGCGCAGAGGATTTGGCAGAGCCTGTCGAACTGGAACGCTTGCGTGCCTATTTGGATCAACAGCTTGAACCTCTCAAAGGTGCTGTAAGCCGTTTGGCTAATAAGCTACAGCGCCGCCTTCAAGCACAACAAAACCGGTCTTGGGAATTTGATCTGGAAGAAGGCACATTGGATGCTGGCCGTTTGGCTCGTGTTATTGCCAACCCAACAACACCTCTGTCCTTCAAGGTGGAGAAAGACACTGAATTCCGCGATACTTGTGTGACGTTACTGTTGGACAACTCAGGTTCGATGCGTGGGCGTCCGATTTCAATCGCAGCTATTTGCGCAGACGTTTTGGCCCGCACCCTTGAGCGTTGCAACGTGAAGGTCGAAATCCTTGGCTTCACCACACGTGCATGGAAAGGCGGGCAGGCCCGTGAGGCATGGCTGAACGATGGTCGTCCACAACAGCCAGGTCGTTTGAATGACCTGCGCCACATCATCTACAAAAGCGGTGACACCCCATGGCGTCGCGCCCGTCCAAATTTGGGCTTGATGATGAAAGAGGGATTGCTAAAAGAGAACATCGATGGTGAAGCACTTGAGTGGGCACATCGCCGTATGATGGCCCGACCTGAAGCGCGAAAAATCTTGATGGTGATTTCTGATGGCGCGCCTGTGGATGACAGCACCTTATCAGTAAACCCAGCCAACTTCTTGGAAAAACACCTACGTGATGTGATTGAGATGGTCGAAAAACGCCGCGCGGTTGAGCTGTTGGCAATTGGGATCGGCCATGACGTGACGCGGTATTATGATCGCGCAGTAACCATTACGGACGTGGAACAATTGGCCGGTGCAATGACCGAACAATTGGCGGCATTATTTGACTCAGATCCACGTGCGCGCGCACGTGTTATGGGGATGAAGCGTGCCATCTAACGCTGGCTTGTATCGCCTTTCAGGCAAGAGTTTACTAGGTAAAGTGAATAAGGGAGTAGCGTAATGTTTCAATCGTTTGAGGTGACATCGCGTCCTGAACAAGGCCCATCCCGTTTGGCAGAATTGCGCGTTGAATTGATGCGCGAAGGCTTGGATGGCTTTTTGATCCCGCGTGCGGATGCTCATCAGGGCGAATATGTTGCTGCGCGTGATGAGCGCCTCGCATGGCTGACAGGTTTTACCGGATCAGCCGGTTTTTGCGCAGCATTGACCAACAGCGCGGGCGTTTTCATTGATGGGCGTTACCGCACCCAAGTGAAATCCCAAGTTGCATCAGAGTATACAGCCGTTCCGTGGCCTGAAATTTCGTTGGCCGATTGGTTGATCGAGCAATTGCCAAACGGAGGAGAAGTTGGTTTTGACCCTTGGTTGCATACGGTAGCCCAGATTGAACAGACCCGCACAGCTTTGACAGAGACCGGCGTGACGCTGATCCCTTGTGACAATCTGGCTGATCGCATTTGGGATGACCAACCGGAACCAGCAAGTGAAGCTGCAAAGGCTCATCCAATGGAGTTTGCTGGTGAAAGCCACAAGGACAAGCGCACTCGGCTGGCTGCAGAGTTGATCAAAGCGGACCAAACAGCCGCTGTTATAACCCTAACTGACTCAGTGTGCTGGCTTTTGAATATTCGTGGTGCCGACATTCCACGCAATCCAATTGCCCAAGGCTTTGCAGTTTTGAATGCGGATACCACCGTTGACCTGTTCATGACGTCATCCAAACTGGACGGGCTTGAGGACCACTTAGGTGATATGGTGCGTGTTCATCCCCCATCTAATTTTCTAAAACACCTTGAAAGTCTGAAGGCAAAGGTCCGTTTGGACAAATCATCAGTTCCGATGATTGTTGCTGATGCTATTGGCAATGGCGTGGTTTGGGGAGACGAGCCTTGCGCCCTTCCCAAGGCCTGTAAAAATGCCGCCGAAATTGCAGGCAGCTCTGAAGCCCATCTGCGCGATGGTGCTGCTGTTGTAGAACTGCTTGCCTGGCTTGACGCCCAAGACGCTGGCAGCTTAACCGAAACTCAGGTTGTTGCGCAGCTTGAGGGCTATCGTCGCCGCGACAACGCATTGCAAGACATTAGCTTTGAGACGATCGCAGGCACTGGCCCAAATGGTGCGATCATGCATTACCGAGTGACTGAAGAAACAGACCGCACCTTGGATGATGGCCATCTGATCGTCTTAGACAGTGGTGGGCAATATCTTGATGGCACAACGGACATCACGCGGACCATTGCGATTGGAACGCCGCCAACGGAGGCCTGCGTCACCTTTACCCGCGTTCTGATGGGCATGATCGCCATGAGTCGCCTGCGTTGGCCAGAGGGCCTTGCAGGGCGCGATATTGAGATGATTGGACGCCTTCCCTTATGGATGGCAGGCCAAGACTTTGATCATGGCCTGGGTCATGGCGTGGGTGCATACCTAAGTGTTCACGAGGGGCCGCAACGTCTAAGCCGTGCCAGCAACGTACCACTGCAAGCGGGTATGATTTTATCCAATGAGCCCGGATATTACCGCGAAGGCGCATTTGGTATTCGTATCGAAAACCTGATTGTTGTCGAAGATGCCGCCGCATTGAAAGGTGGTGACGATCACCGAGCTATGCTCAACTGGCGCACGCTAACGTTTGCCCCGATCGATCGAAGCCTTATCATCATCGAAATGTTGGATGCTGAGAGCCGCGCCTGGCTGAATGCCTATCATGCACAGACGCTTGAACACCTAGCAGATCGCGTATCCGAGAATGCCGCCAATTGGCTGAATGCAGCAACGCGACCAATCTAAATCCAGCTTTAGGAGTGTCCTTCAGCCGCGGTTGCGGCGAGTGCACGATTGTAGGCCTTAAGAGCGTCTACGTAGAAGACAGCCCCCACAACTCTGGCAGGCTCTCTTCGCCGCTTAATGTCACCACGGGAATGAACGGTACCGATGCGCCATCAAAGATTGGCATCGTAGGCTCATGCGTCGCATTCCCATCCACATAGATGCCGTCACCGATCATTTCCCAACAAGCATCCTCGTTAGTAGCACGAGGGTCATCCACCTTGCGTATAACGCTGACAACGCGGAACATCGCCAACAAATAAGCCTGTGGCCCTGCAGCCAAATGGATTCCACGTCGTTCGATTTGTGTGAGGAAGAACGATTGATCCACAATGCGCGAGAACAACGCCGTCGAGATGGAAACTGTGAACATTACGGCAAGTGCGATTTGCCAGTCCCCAGTCAATTCAAACACGATCAAAGTTGTTGATATAGGTGCCTCAAACACCGCTGCGGCTACCGCGCCCATTCCAGCCAAGGCGTATAATGTGACAGTGCCCGAAACCTCAGGGAAAACGCTGGTCGCAATCAATCCAAAAGCTAATCCCGTGAGCGCACCAATCATCAAAGCCGGTGAGAGCACCCCGCCCCCCCATACGGCCAGCCATCGTGATTGCGACAGCAAATATTTTCAGTACTGCGAATACGATGACCTCGTGCAGGCCAAGTTGTCCCGTAAGTGCCATTGACGTAGTTTCGTAACCTATGCCAATGATATATGAAAAGAAAATTGCGATCGCACCCAGCATGAGCCCAGCAATTGCAGGATGCAGCCAGCGCGGAAAACCAATGTGGTTTTGCACCTGCGTCCCCAAGTCATCCGCCCAAAATATCGAGCGCATTAAAATAACTGCGACCATGCCGCAAACCAAGCATCACAAAAGCAGGCAATTCAACGTAAAACTGAAGACCTTCAGGAGCGTTCGACGTGTATTCTGTCATTCCACCGAATTCTGATCGATTGATTACAGTGCCTGCAACCGTTGCAATAGCGATCGGAGAGAAAGTATGCACCGTAAAATGGCGCAAGACAACTTCAAGTGTGAATAGCGCCCCAGCTATTGCTGCGTTGAAGCTGGCAGATACTGAAGCAGCCGCGACACAACCTAACAGATCGCGTCCCGTAACCCCATCAGCATGAATATAACGGCTGACTTTTGTGAAAATGACAGCAGCAAGGTGAACAACGGGGCCCCTCACGACCGGCCGATCCACCAGAAGAGAGTGTAATAAAAGATGCAAAAGCTGAAGCCAAGCCAGCACGCGTTTCAACGCGCCCCTCTTTCATTGCAGCACCTTCAATCACATCCGCGACGCTGCGTGCCCGAGCGTCCAGTGTAAACTTGTGAAGGATCCGGCCAACCAGAAGCCCGCCAATTGCAGGGATTATAAGGATCCAATACCAAGGGAGGGATTCTGCAAAGCTGTGTAGGGTCTGCACATCATCTGTACCATAAAGAAAAGATTGTAAGGCATCGATACCTTTGCAAAAAAACAAGGCTGTAAAACCGGCAAAAATTCTGATTGCGAGTGCAATAAACCAAAACTGAATTTGCCCCAGTCCTTCGCGGCGCAGCACTTTCCAGCCCTCTTGAAACGCAATAAATGCGTTGCTCATCTGAGTGCTTAGGTAGGGTTTCATAGATGGGATACAGTCTAATCTGGCTTTGTATACAGCCAGTCTAAGCGAAAGGAACGCATCGGGGAAGCCTAAGGCATACCATGGATCAACTTAGGCTGCTTAAACAGCCTTCAAGATCAAGGCACGAGCAGCATTGCGCGCTTCTTCGGTAATTGTGTCACCCGCAACCATTCGTGCAATTTCATCCACGCGGTCATCCGGTGAAAGGTGAACAACGCGAGAAGTGGTAACCCCTTTGGAAACAGATTTCTCAACGCGCCAGTGATGCGCACCAAGGGCAGCAACCTGTGGAGAGTGCGTAACAACCAAAACCTGACCACCTTCAGCCAAAGCCGCCAAACGGCGACCAACGGCATCCGCAGTTGCGCCGCCAACACCACGGTCAATTTCGTCAAAGATCATAGTAAGCCCCGCCCGACCGTCGGTCAGGCACACTTTCAAAGCCAGTAGGAAGCGACTTAACTCGCCCCCAGATGCAATCTTGTTCAACTGACCCGATGGTGCGCCCGGATTAGTAGCTACGCAGAACGCAACAATATCACGCCCCTCCGGTCCAGCCGTTTCCGGTTCAATTACTGTCTCAAAGACTGCACGGTCCATTTTCAACGGAGCCAATTCCGCCGTAACAGCCTTGTCCAGCTTGCTTGCAGACTTGCGGCGCGCGTTGGTGAGCGCATTAGCAGCGTTATCGTATCCCGCTTCGGCCGCAGTCAAAGCAGCGCGTAAATCAGCAAGATCAGCGTCACCAGCATCCAAAGCAGCCAGCTTTGCACCCAGCGTCTTCGCTAGATCCGCCAAGTCATCAGGTGCAACGTCGTATTTCCGCGCGATCGCACGGATCGCAAACAAGCGCTCTTCGGTGTCTTCTAAATCCGATGGATTAAATGACAGGGTATCGATACATGAAACAATTCCATCCATTGCATCATCCAGTTCGGCCATTGCACGACCTAATGAAGAAATAGGTGCCTCAAGATGACCTTCAGCTTTATCGGCGACGCCATCCAGCCAACGCAGCGCATTGCCCATTCGCCCTTCAGCACCATCCTGACCAAGTGCTTCAAGCGCCTTGATTACATCATCACGGATTTTTTCTGCACCTTGCATCATCCGGCGTCGTGTATCTAATTCTTCGTCTTCACCTGGCTGTGGTGACAGCTTGCCCAATTCAGCAACAGCATGACGTAAAAACTCTTCTTCTGCACGGATCGCATCCATCGCTTCATTCGCAGCTTTCAATGCTTTGCGCGCATTGCCCATAGCAGCCCATGTTTTTCGTGTTTTAGCCTTAGCCCCGTCCAACGACGCAAACTCATCTAGGATGGCGCGATGTCCACGCGGGTCAAGCAAACCGCGATCGTCGTGTTGTCCATGTAGCTCAAGCAGTGTTTCAGATAGGTTCCGAAGAACTTCGCCAGAACAGCGACGGTCATTAACCCATGCCGTCTTGCGACCATCAGAGGTGTTGATACGGCGCAATATCAATTCATCACTTGCTGGAAGGCCCGCGTCTTCAAGCACCGCATGTGCTGCATGCCCAATAGGCAAATCAAACCATCCGGTAACTTCACCCTGGTCTGCACCTTGGCGAACAAGATCTGCACGGCCACGCCATCCTAGAACAAAGCCGAGTGAATCCAATAGGATAGATTTCCCAGCACCAGTTTCTCCAGTGAGCACATTCAAGCCCGGTTGAAACGTGAGTTCCAATCGATCAATGATAAGCATGTTCGAGATATCAAGTCCGCGTAACATCAGTTTTGTTCCATACGGTCAGGTGCATTGCACCCTTTTGTTACAGCCACCGGCCCTTGATCATTTGACGATAGATCTGACGCAACCAACCATCACCTGAGGCCTTCAATTCCAGCCCTTTGCCAGTGAGAAGCTTGTAACTGTCCTCGTACCATTCAGTCGATTGGAAGTTGTGCCCCAAAATTGCACCCGCAGTTTGCGCCTCGTTGATAAGACCTAATGAAAGATAGGCCTCGACCAAGCGATGAAGTGCTTCAGGTGTGTGTGATGTTGTTTGGAAATCCTCAACCACTACGCGGAAGCGATTGATTGAAGACGCGTAGTTATCACGACGTAAATAGTACCTCCCGATCTCCATCTCTTTGCTCGCCAAGTGATCAAAAGCGAGATCAAATTTGAGAATGGATGACTTTGCATATTCACTGTTTGGGTGACGCTCGATCACTTCACGCAATGATTGTAGCGCTTGGAAAGTCAAACCTTGATCTCTGCCCACTTCGTCAATTTGATCATAGTAACTGAGCGCAAGCAGATATCGCGCATAGGCTGCGTCATCATCATCTGGATAGAAATCAATGAACCGCTGAGCTGCCGAACGGCTATCAGGATATTCTTCGTCGCGATGGAAGGCAAAAGCCTGCATAATCAGCGCGCGTTTTGCAAATTCAGAATAGGGGTAAAGGCGTTCGATCTCACCGAAGTAGAAAGCGGCATCATCAGCACGATTGTTCTCGAGCTCAAATTCACCCCGTTCAAAAATTTGTGCAGGTGTATACGCTTCCAACGGCTCTTCATTTTGGGCGAAAGTACCGTTTGATGCTTGGCCAAGAAAGCCACCGCCGCAAGCTGAAAGTGTCGCGACCATTGCGAGTACTAACGTTGCACGTTTCCGAGAGGTAACCTTCGCTATGTATACATTCTTCACCGCGTTCACCCTGCTCGTTTTCGCTTTGTTAGATTGCTATTAGCACACTAATTTAACATGCAAAACCTTGCAAACACGCAATGCACTTTGGCAAACATTATTCTGGCGCTTTGAGCAGAAAATTGACGGTTAGGCCACTTGTGGAATTTCGTCCCAAACCAAGCCATGCCCGGGCAAACGCTGCGCCATTTCAGAGTCGCAAACCACCATTCGGATGGCATCTGGTGTCGCAAATGCTTTGCGTAACAACGTGTTAGTCAAAGAATGACCCGCACGCGTACCAATGTAACGGCCCATTATAGGAGCCCCTGCCAAAGCAAGATCCCCCAAGGCGTCTAGCATTTTATGGCGCACAGGCTCGTCAGGGTGACGCAAGCCACCTGGGCTCAAAACTTTATCACCTTCAAACACGACTGCATTTTCGCCAGAAGACCCACCTAAAGCAAGACCATTGGCTTGCATTGCTTCAACATCGACTTGGCGACAGAAGGTGCGACTATCGCTCAACTCACGGGCGAAGCTACCATTGTTCAGACGCAAAGATTTACGCTGACTGCCAATAGCAGCATCATCAAAATCGATTTGAAAGTCGATATACATCGTGTCTGCGGGTTCAAGCGTTGCTGTCGCCCCGCCTTCTATAACAGAAACTGTCTGCATAATTTCAAAGGCACGCACGGGGGCACCTAAGACTTGCAAACCACACTGCATGATTCCACGCACAAATGGCACGGCAGAGCCATCTACGATTGGAACTTCGGGGCCATCGAGCTCAATAAACGCATTGTGTACACCACATCCGGCAAGGGCTGCCATAATGTGCTCCACGGTAGAAACTTCAACACCAGCTGAGTTTTGAATTTTGGTGCATAATGGTGACCGTTTCACCGCGTCCCAACGTGCTGGGATTAGGTTATCACCTTCAAGAACATCTGTACGTGCAAACCAAATCCCGTATTCCGCCGCAGCTGGCAGAATAGTTAGCCTAACAGGTTCGCCTGAGTGGAGGCCTTTTCCTATGAAACTAATCGAAGATTTAACAGTTGTTTGCAAAACGACCTCAAAATGGCGCACAGATTCGTGCTTGGGTACAATTTGAATACGAACCCAAACAAACAATCACAACTCAATCATTGCAACACACTGAAACATGCTTGTTACATATCGGCAATATTGCGCCAAGTCATACTTAAGCGACAAATATAAAACGAAAAAAGCCGCCCAAAGGCGGCTTTCTCAAAATCCATTAGATAGCGTTAGTTTGCTTGACGGCGTAAGAACGCTGGAATTTCAATGCGCTCTTGGTCTGGATCCACAGCCTCAGTTGGTTGAGGAGCTACTGCAGCCTGTTGCTGCACTGCCGGTTGATGGCGAACAGCTTGCGGCTCTTTCTGCTGCTCTGCATGACCCGTCATCCGGTTAATCAAAGAGTTAATACCAAAACGCGGACGATCAGATTCTTGCAAAGGCGCTGGTGCTGAAGCAGGTGCGACACGTTCAGCTGCAGCACGCAAACGCTCCAACGCTTCTGGTGATGGAGTGCCCAGTGCTGGAGCGCGTGGTGCTACGAATGAACTCTGCTCAACTTGTTGAATTTCTTCGTGCTGGGGTTCGAACTCAGCGACAGCCGGCTGATAAGCAGGTGCCGGAACTTCATGTGAATCAGCCATTCTCTCTTCGGAAATATCCTCAGCCATATCAGATACAGCGGCTTCTTGAACGTTCAGATCTTCAAAGAATGTTGGTTCAGCAGCCTTTGGTGCAGCTACCACTGGCTCGTCCGCTGTAAAACTGGCTGGGAGTGGTGCAGACATGCTACGGCGTGCCACTGGCAAATCAACGTTAACATCAGCCGCATCGATACCTGTCGCAACAACACTCACACGCATCATGCCACCCATCTCGGTATCCAATGTTGAGCCAACAATAATGTTAGCTTCTGGATCAACTTCTTCGCGAATGCGGTTTGCAGCTTCGTCCAGTTCGAACAATGTAAGGTCGTGACCACCAGTGATGTTGATTAACACGCCTTTTGCTCCGCGCAATGAAATCTCGTCGAGTAGTGGGTTAGCGATAGCTTTGTCAGCAGCTTGGATCGCGCGATCTTCGCCTTCTGCCTCGCCTGTACCCATCATAGCCTTTCCCATTTCGTCCATCACCGAACGAACATCTGCAAAGTCTAGATTGATCAAACCAGGGCGTACCATCAAATCGGTAACGCCCTTAACACCTTGATACAAAACATCATCAGCCATCGAGAAAGCTTCAGTAAATGTCGTCTTCTCGTTGGCTAACCGGAACAAGTTCTGGTTAGGAATAATGATCAACGTGTCTACAACTTTTTGCAAAGCCTCAACGCCGTCTTCAGCTTGACGCATACGCTTAGCACCCTCAAACTGGAATGGCTTTGTAACAACACCTACAGTCAGAACGCCTAACTCGCGCGCCGCTTGCGCGATAATTGGCGCTGCGCCTGTACCAGTACCACCACCCATACCGGCAGTGATGAAGCACATGTGTGAACCAGCCAAGTGGTCAACAATCTGCTCAATGCTTTCTTCCGCAGCTGCCGCACCAACGCTTGCACGCGCACCAGCACCCAGCCCCTCAGTAACTTTAATACCAAGTTGAACGCATGTTTCAGAAGCTGATTGCTGAAGAGCCTGAGCGTCTGTATTCGCTACAACAAAATCGACACCATCAAGCTGCTTTTCGATCATGTTGTTGACTGCGTTACCGCCAGCGCCCCCGACGCCAAACACGGTGATACGAGGTTTCAATTCGTCCTGTCCGGGCATCGAAAGATTGAGTGTCATTAGAGCGTCCGCCTGTTTTTTGACCCGCATTTGCAAGTGTTTTTATACCTTATAAATGGGATCTTACCGAAAACAAACCACAACGTCATCCAAAAAACGCAATACCGACACAAAATGTGGGCGGTTTCTTGCCGCTTTCCACGTCATTTGGTTGGATTAGGCAAATATAGGGGTCACCAGTTGTCGCGGAACCACTTCACGGCGCGACGCAACGAACGTGCAGGATAGCGATCGGCAGGAATATCAAAGTCCCACCATTCATCTTGTGGATGGGCTGCAAGCAACGAAAGGCCAACAGCCGAAGCAAAGCTTGGGCCTGTTGCAGCCTGTGGCAAACCATGGACGCGCAATGGGCGACCAAGGCGTACCTGATGCCCCAAAATTTTGCTTGCAAGACCATCAAGACCAGGAATTTGGCTACCACCGCCGGTCAGCACAATTTGCTGACTTGGCAAATGATCAAAGCCAGCAGCATCCAAACGGGCACGAACTTCTTCAAGAATTTCTTCAACGCGTGGACGCATGATACCGATCAATTCTGCGCGACTGGCCGTACGACGATCATGCTCGTAATCACCAGTATCGCCACCAATTTCAATCATCTCACGGTCGTCCATGCCTGTCGCATGTACACCGCCATAGAATGTTTTAATCCGCTCCGCATTCGCTGTCGGCACTTGAAGGCCCAACGAAATGTCAGACGTAACGTGATCCCCGCCCATTCGAACAGAATCTGCAAAGATCATATGTTTTTTGATGAAGATAGAGATGCTGGTCGCCCCGCCCCCCATATCGATACAGGCAGAACCCAACTCTTGCTCGTCTTCCACCAACGTGGACATACCTGAAACATAGGCAGAGGAAGCAATGCCCGCCAGCTCCAGATCACACCGTTTAATGCAGTGAGCAACGTGATGAACCGCAGCAGCGTCTACTGTTAGCATGTGCATATCAACTGAAAGTTCATTGCCCAACTGCCCACGTGGATCAGATAAGCCCGAGCGATGATCAAGCGCAAAGTTCACGGGTTGCGCATGTAAAACCTCGCGGCCACCACCGTAGTCAGGTACATCACATTGTGACATCACACGTGCGACATCATCTTCTGTGACCACATGACCATCGAGTTGGGTCTGTGCATCCAAACCGTAGCTACGTGGTTCCGCCCCTGCAAAGCATGCGATCACATGATCAACACGGATGCCCGCCATTTTTTGTGCTGCTTGTAATGCTGTACGAATAGCGCGTTCAGTTTCCTGCATCGCAGTAATTTCACCGAAATGAACCCCGCGTGAACGTGTCGTTGCAGCACCAATAACCCGAAAGCCGGACTGACCAGCAAGTGTCCCAATGTCTCCGTCATCGCCAACTTTGGCTGAACCATCAAAACGCAACACAAGTGCTGCAATCTTAGAACTGCCCACATCCAAGATCGCGACAACACCACGTTGCATCGCGATCTTGCGCATGTTGCGCATGCTGCGCTGGCTCTCATAAAGACCTATCATTTCCCTACTGTCCACTTTCCGGAAGCTGCCTGATGCGCCACAATTCTTGTGTAGCGTCATTGTTCATTTTTATTGTTGGGCGCCCACCAAGGCGCATGTCTATGCGAGCCACATCACGGCTTAGAACATCCTGTGCGCCTTCAAGGGCAATCACGTATTCCAATGCTGTCACAGCCCCAGTTGCTGGTAAAAGAATGCGTTGATCACGATCTAGAACAACATCCCAGCGACGTGCGCCCATCCGTACGACTCCGCGCAGTCGCTTACCCAAAGGCTCTGCAGTTCGGATCAATTCCATTGCCTCATCCACATGTTCATTTGCCCCCTCGCCCGCAATCAACGGCAATTCTGCGCGATCACTGCGGAACGAAATATGAGAAACATGTGCGCCGTCAACGTCTAGCAAAGAAAGAGATGTATGGCTGCGCCAAACTGCAACAGGTACCCGTGGAACAACATCAACCTGTAAAACTCCTCCCGGGCGAATGCGCAAAGACGCCTCGGCAATTGGCGACAGCAGCATGACCGCTTCACGCATCGTTTCCAGATCTAGATCGAATGAGCTTACCGGGAAGTCAATTGGAAGGTTTCTGCGAATATCTTCTGCCAAATCCGTGCCAGCACCATCAATCGCCATCAAGCTGACCATGAACTCTGGTCGTTCTTGGATGCTTGAGCGCGTGTTAGCAATCGCATCAGAAATTGCAGATTGGCGAACAGGGTTTGACAGATAGCTAAGGCCAATCCCAAAGGTCAAAACAAATGGAAGCCCGATGCACAAACTGAAACGGAACACGGGCGTCAACATCAGTCGCTGCAAACGCCACGACCAACGTGATGGCGCTGGATCAAGGCGTGATGTTTTTGGGGAATGGCTTAACGGTTGCATGACGCGTCCTCTACCATCCAGCGGCACAACTGGCCGAAACTAATACCAACGGCTTGTGCCTGTTCCGGTGTCAGCGAGGTTGGCGTCATGCCCGGTTGCGTGTTGGTTTCTAGCAGGATCAAACCTTCAACACCTTTGCTTTCGTCCCAACGGAAATCCGTACGGCTGATTCCATTACAGCCAAGTGCCGAATGGGCACGTAAAGCGTAATCTTGGCACAGCTTAAAGATCTCAGATGGCACATCAGCAGGGACAACATGTGTTGAGCCGCCTTCTTCATACTTTGCATCATAGTCATACCAACCGGTGGTCAGGATATCTGTAACGGTCAATGCCCGACCATCCATCACGCTTGTCGTCAGTTCGCGACCTGGCACGAAGGCCTCAACCATCACCTCATCAGGCATGTCGCTGTCCAACTGTGGCGGTCCGTTGTTTTCTTCGTCGACCAAATAGACGCCAACGCTAGAGCCCTCATTATTAGGCTTAACAACGTATGGTGGCGTCATCACATGCCTAGCGCGTACATTATCAGCTTTAACAATGATACTTTTGACAATAGGCAGCCCAGCAGACGCGAATACTTCCTTACTCCGCTGTTTGTCCATCGCCAAGGCAGACGCCAAAATTCCAGAATGCGAGTAGGGGATGCCCAACCACTCAAGAAGACCTTGGACAGATCCATCTTCACCCCAACGGCCATGAAGGCAGTTAAGAACTGCATCAGGCTTGATATCTGTTAAAACGGTAGAAAGATCAGGGCCTGCATCGACCTCGATCACTTCAAATCCTTCTTCCCGCAACGCGGCAGCACATGCTTGTCCACTGGACAGTGACACTTCTCGTTCCGCCGAGGGGCCACCCATTAATACTGCAACTGTACGGGGCGTCCTGCTCGACTGACCCACCAGAGTGCCTCTTTTTCCTGAACCAATTTTATGGTTCTTATTGTTATTATTGCCGTTTTCGGCTTCATTCTGTTGCGTGCATTTACCCAATTAGGTGGCCTTTGGCTCACCTACCCGTATAATTTCCCATCTTAGCGTGATACCACTGAAATCGTAAACCTTTTTTCGCACTTCTTCACCTAATCCTTCCAAATCAGACGCTGTGGCCCCTCCGGTGTTGATCATAAAGTTAGAGTGCATTTCGCTCATTTGTGCCCCGCCACGCGTTGCACCACGCATGCCAGCGTCATCGATAATCTTCCACGCCTTCAAATCATGGACGTCATCCACCTGCCCCGTGCTGGAAAAGCCAGCGGGGTTGCGAAAGGTGCTGCCTGCGCTGCGGTCCTTGGTCGGTTGAGACCCATCGCGCTTTGCCAACTGATCCTCCATACGTGCATGCAATTCTGCAGGATCACCTGATGGACCTTCGAAGACAACGCTGACAAGCACCGCGCCTTCAGGTAAATTCGTTTGGCGATACTGGAAATTCAAATCAGCTGCATTGAGAGTTACAATCTCACCACTGCGCAGAACGGCGGTCGCCTTAACGAACACATCTGCTGTGTAGCTGCCATAGCACCCTGCATTCATGCGGACGGCACCGCCAATGCTACCAGGGATAGTGCGCAAAAACGTAAGATCAATCCCCGCATCCGCAGCTTTGCGTGCAACATGTGAATCCAAAACTGCGACACCTACCGTAACGCGGTTACCTGTGACTTCGATACCATTGAACCCACGGCCCATCCGAACAACAACGGCTCGAATACCCCCATCACGCACAATTAAATTGCTACCAACACCCATAGGGAAAACATGAACATTTGGATCAAGCGCATTTAGGAACTGCGACAGGTCCTCAACATCTGCAGGCTGAAACAAGCAATCGGCAGGGCCACCAACACGGAGCCATGTTAGGTCTGATAACATACAATCTGGCGTAAGAAGGCCACGCACTTCAGGCAGATCAATCATGTCTCATTCCTTGCATTACGGCCACTTAGGATCAACAAGCCGAGGGCAAATGATGTGATATGGAAAACTGCAAAAATGCCCAACATGTACAATCCTGGTTGAGTTAGAGCGACTTCTTCAAACGCACTACGTAACAGTAAAACCAACAATGCCATACATGCCGATAGCCATGCCCCAAATAATATCATTCGCATCTGGAAGCCTAACAAAAGACTGACCAGCGTCGACGCCGCAAGCAGTGAAACAAAAAACAAGTCGCTCATACCGAGGTACCTTTTAATTTTAACTTTACCCAGCGGGTTAAATAGACGACCAGCCAACGCAAGACACTCATGGCCGCGACCATAACAATCAGGCCGATCCATGGGTTGTTTTCCCAGGTAACATAACCAAGCAGCGGAATGCCCAGACCAATAAGAATGTAGACGTCACGCCAGTAATAGTCCTTACTTGGTGTCATTGCCAAAACATTTGCAACCAATGCCCAAAGGCACACTAGGATCAAAGAGACTGTCATTCAGATAACTTCGACGGAAGCTTTGGGTTTTGGCCGCGCAGTTTTGCCCAAAGATATCGCAATGAATTGCGAAACATCGACCCAAAGGCGAACACGGCTACAATCGACACCCAAATATTCACTTGAAAGCCAATCTATACAATCAGGATTGGGGCAGCGATCAACAGGATCACAGCAGGAATGAATTGAAGACGCATTGGTAACATGGCACGCGCGACGGAGGAAAAGACCCGTATAATGCAGACCCAAAGAAGTGTCATGGCTTACCAGCTAAATGTGCAGGTAGCGCATTGGCCCAAGCTGAAATCGTACCGGCACCAAGACATACAACCATATCACCTGGCTTTGCATGCTTGCGCACCAAACGGGCCAAATCGGCCTCATTTCCAACAGCAGAGGCTTGACGGTGGCCATGGCGGATAAGACCTGCGACCAGATCATCGCGTGAAGCACCCTTGATAGGTTCCTCACCTGCAGAAAAAATATCTGCAATGCCAACGACGTCTGCATCATTGAAGCAGACACAAAACTCTTCGAAATGGTGCGATAGACGGGTAAAGCGGTGGGGTTGGTGAACCGCAATGACGCGACCTTCACATGATTGGCGCGCAGCCTTCAAGACTGCGGCAATCTCAACTGGGTGGTGCCCATAATCGTCGATGATTGTTACACCATCCACCACGCCCACTTTGGTAAAGCGGCGATTCACGCCCCCAAATTTCGCCAAAGCATCACGAATTTCATCTCCGCTCATGCCCAAGTGACGCGAAACCGCGACGGCAGACAAAGCGTTTGAAACGTTGTGATCACCCGGCATAGGCAACGTGCAACCTTCGATGACTGTCCCCTCGCCCTGCAAGGCGATGTCGAAATGTGCGACCCCACCTTTGTAGGTCAGGTTTACAGCACGCACGTCAGCTTGGGCATTAAAGCCATATGTGACAACACGACGGTCGGTGATTTTGCCAACCAAAGCCTGAACCTCTGGATGGTCGGCACAGCAAACAGCTAGTCCGTAGAACGGTATGTTTGAAACAAAGTCCAAGAACCCTTTGCGTAGAGTATCAAAGTCACCCCAGTGTTCCATATGCTCCGGATCGATGTTGGTCACGATCGCAATCGTAGCTGGCAGGCGGTTGAAGGTTCCGTCGCTTTCGTCGGCTTCGACTACCATCCATTCGCCCAAACCAACGCGCGCGTTGGAACCGTAAGCATGGATAATCCCACCGTTCACAACCGTGGGGTCGAACTTACCAGCAACCATCAATTCGGCCATCATAGTGGTCGTTGTGGTTTTGCCGTGTGTGCCAGCAACCGCGATATTTGACTTCATCCGCATCAATTCGGCCAACATCTCGGCGCGTCGCACAATTGGCAGACCCTGTGCACGTGCAGCGTCTAGTTCGGGATTGCCCGGTTTAATAGCAGACGAAATAACAATGACCGCCGCATCATCGATGTTTTCCGCTTTCTGTCCCTCAAAGATCAGTGCGCCTTTTTCGTGCAAGCGGTCCGTGATCTTAGTTTTCTTTAGATCCGAGCCTTGCACAACATAGCCATGATTAAGCAACACTTCGGCAATGCCTGACATACCGATGCCGCCAATGCCTACAAAGTGGATTGGACCTACATCGCCGGGAAGTTTGGTGGCACTGTTCATCCGAATGCTCCTTTATTTATTTGCTAGTGCTTCGACCATGTCGACCAGCGTTTGTGTTGCTTCGGGTTTACCTGCAGACAATGCAGCATTTGACATTTTCCCAGCCGCAGCTGGATCGCTGAGAATGGCATTAATTTGTTCGCTGAGGGTGCCAATGGTCAGCTCAACTTCTGGGATCAACACTGCAGCGCCACCCTCAAACAATCCGCGGGCATTGGCCGTTTGGTGATCTCCAGTTGCAGCAGCGAAGGGCACCAAAATAGACGGACGGCCAATGACGCTGATATCAGCAACTGATGATGCGCCAGAACGGCTTATTACCAGCTGCGCTTCGGACATGCGGCGCGGCACGTCCTGAAAGAAAGGCGCTACCTCTGCATTTATGCCTTCTGTCGCGTAATAGTCGCGAACGCGTTTCTCATCTTCACCACGCGCTTGGTGGCTAATACGTAAATTGCGCAACATATCAATTGGCAATTGCGCTATCGCAGGGGGAACAACATCACTAAAAATACGTGCTCCCTGGCTTCCGCCAATAACTAGCAAATCCATTGGGTAGTCACCGGGCTGTATGTATCCAGCACCTGCGCGATCAAGAATGCTACCTCGTACTGGGTTCCCAACATGAACGCCTTTAATGCCTTCGGCCAAATCAGTTGGCCAAGTGCCACAAGCCACCGCATCAACGCGTGACGCAAACAGTGTGTTCACGCGGCCAAGGACACCATTCTGTTCGTGGATCATACAAGGCAAACGCAACAGCGTAGCGGCAGACATAGCCGGAATGGTTGGGTATCCGCCAAAGCCGACAACAACATCGGGTCTATCGCGTAGCATTTTATAAGCCGCACTAATCACCCCGCCTGCAATACGGAATGGCACCAACACTTTGGCCAAAATACCACCACGCGCAAAAGTTGCACTACTGATTTTCTCGATATCTGTGGTATGAGGAAAACCGCTAGTGTAGCGTGCGCCTCGTGCATCAGTGCTTAGCTTTACGCGCCACCCTTTTTTCAACATTTCTTCGGCCAATGCTTGGGCTGGGAACATATGCCCACCAGTACCACCCGCCGCAATTAACAATAGTGGTGAGTTCATCGTATACGCCCTCGGCCCAGCAATTCGCTAATCTCGCCCTGTGGCCTTGTGCGAGTGAAGGCCAACAACATTCCTAGGGCGATGCCCGAAGCTATCACAGAAGACCCACCGTAGCTTACAAACGGCAATGTCATGCCCTTAGCTGGAAGCAAGCGCACAGCAACCCCCATGTTAATCATCGCCTGAACACCAAACATGCAGGCTAGCCCGGTGCCCGCAAGGCGAATAAACGGATCGCGTTCACGCACCAAGCGCAACAAGGAACTTACGACAACACCACAATAAAGCAGAATAATACATAGAACCATGATCAGGCCATATTCCTCAGCGGCAACCGCAATAATAAAATCGGTATGCGCATCAGGAAGCGACCACTTAACCTGCCCCTCACCCACGCCAACACCAAACAAACCACCTTCGCGAATGGCGTTGGTTGCATAGCCCATCTGCGTGGTCGGATCGATATCCGCAGTACTTAGGAAGCCATCAATCCGCCGTGCAAAGTGCTCAGAGCTTGAGTACGCGATAACGCCACCCATTACGACAAAACCAGCCATTGCGACCAACAAGATCATTGGTGCACCAGCTACGAAATACATGACCCCCCAACCGAACAGAACCAAGCAAGCTTGACCAAAATCAGGTTGCATCGCCAGCATCAGAACAATTGCAATGCAAAGCGCAAAAGACCATGTGCGACCTGGAGGACCGTTTAGTTCCTGATTGGCCGCCATCATCCAAGCAGCTGCAACCACGAACCCTGGTTTCAAAAATTCAGATGGCTGAAGGGAAGCAAAACCTAAGCTATACCAACGCACAGCGCCTTTCCCAAAATCCGACCCAAAGAAAGGGAGCATCGCAAGTGCTACAAATGCGCAAACAAAGCCAAGAACAGCCAATCGACGCACCAAAATTGGTGTCATCATCGACGTCAACAACATCACTACCAGCGCAACACTGCCAAAGAGGGCTTGGCGTTGGACATAATGGAACGAAGAAAATCCGTTTTTAGCAGCCAAGGGCGGCGAAGATGCCAGCCCTAACAATAAACCAACCGCGAACAGGATTAAAACACAGGACAAAGTCCATTTATCAATCGTCCGCCACCATTTGGGAAGGATCGGTTCACCACGTTGAACCGGTACTGCACCATAGACCATTTCTGTCATGGTAATCGCCTTTACACTGCCTCAAAACGTCCCTTTTCGGGATCTATATCAATCATAGCGTGGTTTTTTGCTGTGGGCTAGTGTGTTTTCACCCAATCGCACAGTCGCGCTTGACGGTATCGATCCAGTCAGGCAATGGCTGGGATATGCAAATTGATACTCTTATAATTGGTGCTGGCGCTGCTGGTCTGATGTGCGCGGCAAATGCTGGCGGACGGGTCGTTATAGTGGACCATGCCAAGGCACCGGGTGAAAAGATCCGCATCTCAGGTGGTGGACGCTGTAACTTTACCAACATGCATTGCGCCCCACATGCGTTCTTGTCCCAAAATCCGCATTTCGCGAAATCTGCATTAGCCCGTTATACTCAGTGGGACTTTATTGAATTGGTTGATCAGCACGACATCAAATGGCACGAAAAGACCCTAGGACAACTTTTTTGCGATGTTTCCGCGAAAGAGATCGTGGCTATGTTACGCACACTGATGCAGGATGCAGGTGTCGAATTGCACCTTCAGACATCTGTTGAAAACCTGACTAAAACCGAAAGCGGATATTCTGCCGTTTTGACTGGCCCAAATGGTTCAAAACCAATCACGGCCAAAAATCTTGTGGTCGCCACTGGTGGCAAATCCATCCCAAAGATGGGCGCGACAGGTTTCGCCTACGACATCGCACGCCAGTTTAATCTAAGCCTCACTGAAACACGCCCTGCGCTGGTTCCATTCACCTTTCCCGAGGACCGTTTTACACCGCTTGCCGGTGTTGCGACACCTGCCCGCGTGTCCGCAAACGGCACCAGCTTTGATGAGGCGCTGCTCTTCACCCACCGTGGCCTTTCCGGACCTGTGGTATTGCAGGCTTCAAGCTATTGGGCTGAAGGCCAAGACATTTCAGTTAACATTGATCCTGAAAATACATTGATGGATGCACTACGTGACAAACGACAAGAACAAGGGCGGAAAAACCTCACAACTGAATTGGCAAAGCTACTGCCCACACGCCTTGTCGATTACCTTGCAACCCAGATAAATCTCACTGGGAACCTAGCCGATCAGTCGGATAAGCGTTTGGGCGAAATCATCGATGAATTGCAAAGCTGGAAGATGGCACCCTCAGGTACAGAAGGTTACCGCACAGCCGAAGTTACATTGGGCGGTGTAAACACAGACGAACTGTCATCCAAAACGATGGCTGCAAAATCACTTCCTTCCCTATACTTCATCGGCGAGGCCGTCGACGTAACGGGATGGCTGGGCGGCTATAACTTTCAATGGGCATGGTCATCAGGCATGGCAGCCGCGCGCGCGATTGAAGCGCACTAAGACGGTTGCAGGCGCTTTTTGACTTCAGCAATGAAATTGTCCCCGCGGCGTTCAAAGCTGTCGTATTGGTCAAAACTGGCGGTTGCAGGTGCTAAAAGAACCACTTCGCCATCTTGTGCGTCTGCCATTGCAGCAGCGACGGCCTCAGACATCGTTGTGCAAACCTGCGTTTCAGCGGTCAGCTGCATAGCAAACTGCGCCGCTTCGCGCCCAATAACATATGCTTTAACAACGTCTGAAGAAACGGCATTGAGTTCATCAACACCACCCTCTTTTTGCAGCCCACCACAAATCCAACGAATCCGCTTAAAAGCTTGAAGCGCTTTTGCGGCACTATCAACGTTGGTTGCTTTGCTGTCGTTCACGTAACGAATGCCACCAACATCAGCGATTGTTTGACTACGGTGCGGCAAGCCACCAAAAGAATGGAACGCAGCCTCAATAACTTTCGGAGCGATACCAAGTGAACGACAAGCAGCATAGGCCGCGCAGGCATTCTGATGGTTATGTTCACCCGGCAATCCAGAAACGCTTCGCAAATCAATTGATCCAGCCTGACGGCCTTTGCGGTACTCACTAAGGAACCCTTTACGCGCAAACACTTGCCAACCGGGGCCTGTTAGCTTTTCCTCAACAGACACGCGGATCACGCGATCATCAGCTACGCCTTCGCTCAACTGACCAGCAAGGAACATTCCCTCAGCCTCATCCACACCTATGACAGCACGGTCTGGGCCACCTTCCGCAAACAAACGGCGTTTGGCCGCGAAATACCCCCCCATACCTGCATGGCGATCAAGATGGTCAGGGCTGAGATTGGTAAAGACAGCAACGTCTGGAGTCAGGTTGCGAGCAAGATCAGTTTGATAACTCGACAGTTCCAATACCACAACTTCGCCGTTAATTGCTGGATCAATGTCTAGGACACCCCGGCCAATATTTCCGGCAAGCTGTGCAGGACGGTTAGCATGACTTAGAATGTGGTGGATCAAGGCGGATGTAGTGGATTTGCCGTTTGATCCTGTCACCGCGATCACGCGCGGCATGTTTTCAAAGTTGTTCCATTCTGGTGTCGCGAAAGATTGGAAAAACAAGCCAATGTCGTTATCGACAGGCACACCCGCTTTGAGAGCCGCACTCACAATTGGATTTGGCGTAGGGTACAAATGTGGAATACCGGGGCTAACGATAAGGCGCGCAACATCAGCAAAGGTGCCAGGTATTTTCAGATCAACGCACTCAAAGCCCTCGCCTTGTGCAATTTCACGGGCTGCCTCGCTGTCATCCCAACAGATTGCAGCGGCTCCACCTTCACGCAAAGCTCGCGCTGCAGACAGGCCAGAACGCCCCAAGCCAAGAACAGCTACTTTTTTACCGGAAAGACCTTGGACTGGTATCATGTTTTACCCTAATGGCGGCTAAGCCCCCAAACTCCTAAATGTAAGTTAAGCAGAAAGGCGAAACGCTTATCTGACTTTGAGTGTCGCCAAACCGATCAGTGCTAGCACCAACGATACGATCCAAAACCGGATTACGATTTGCGGTTCTGACCAACCCTTTTTCTCATAATGGTGATGGATCGGGGCCATCAAGAAAACGCGCTTGCCAGTCTTTTTAAAATATAAAACTTGGATGATCACGCTCATAGCCTCAACCACGAACAAGCCGCCAACAATGCCCAAAACTAATTCGTGTTTTGTCGCAATTGCGATCGCACCAAGGGCTCCGCCAAGCGCAAGAGAACCTGTATCGCCCATGAAGACTGCAGCAGGTGGCGCATTGTACCAAAGGAAGCCCAACCCCCCTCCAAACACGCCAGCCGCAAAAATTAAAATCTCACCAGTGCCTGGAACGTAATGGACATCCAGGTATTCAGTGAAATCGACACGGCCAACTGCATAAGCAATTACTCCAAGCGTTCCCGCCGCGATCATAACAGGCATGATAGCGAGGCCATCCAGACCATCAGTAAGGTTTACTGCATTCGCAGCACCAACAATTACGATCATCGCAAACGGAATGTATAAGAAGCCTAGGTTGAGCAAAAGATCCTTAAAAACTGGAACTGCAAGCTGATTCTGAAGCTCTTCAGGGTGTGCCAAAGTCGCAAAATATGCAGCGATCCCAGCAATCAAAAAGCCTAGTAACAAGCGAGCCTTGCCAGATACCCCCGCGGTCGTTTGTTTTGATACCTTTGCGTAATCATCGGCAAAACCGATGGCCGCAAATGACATTGTCACAAAAAGGATTATCCAAATGAAAGGATTATCCAAGCGCGCCCAAAGCAGAGTTGAGGTAAGCAATGCGCCTACAATCAGCAGGCCACCCATGGTCGGCGTTCCTGCTTTGGCAAAGTGGCCCTCAGGGCCATCTTCACGGATGGGCTGGCCTTTACCTTGGCGCTTGCGCAATACATCGATCAAAGGGCGTCCGAAAATGAAGCCAAAGAAAAGCGCTGACAAAAAAGCACAGCCAGCTCGCACTGTGATGTAGCGAAATAGGTTAAATGCCTCGTATTCAGACAACCAATAGAGCATGCTGCTCTCCCTCAATCATTATCTTGTGTTATGTCGCCGCTTCCGTCGGATGACCCATTTTGCGGATCGCGTCAACGACAAGGGCCAATTTCATCGACAATGATCCTTTGGCCAGCACAACATCACCCGCGTCTAAATCCCGTCGAATACCCTGCACCATCTCTGCGCTGGTTTCGGCCCAACGCCCTTTTTGCGCTTCAGGCAACGCGTCATACATCGCCTTCATCAATGGACCGACACAATGGACTACGTCTAGTTCGCGTGTTGCGCTAAGACCTGCGATTTCAGCATGCAAACTGTCGGCTTGTGGGCCAAGTTCTTTCATGTCGCCCAAATAAGCAATGCGTCGCCCTTTCGCGACACCACCTTTGTCATTCTCAACATTTGAAACGGCCAACACCTCTAGTGCGGCCGCCATCGATGTCGGGTTTGCATTATAACTGTCATCGATCAACTCAAGCGTTAGGTGGTTCTCCACAGGATCAAGTATAATGACTTCACGTGCGCCGCGACCTTCAGATGGAGACCAGCGACCCAATGATCCAGCAGCAAGCGCCAGATCAGCGCCCAGTGCTTCGCATGCAGCCAGTGCACCCAAACCATTCATCGCAAAATGGCGACCAGCAGTCGTAATCTTGAACAACAATGGTTGCTCATGCGCCTCAGCATGAACGATCGTAGCATCGCCAATAATTTTGACGTCCTTCAGAACATAATCGAACCCATGTTCACCAAAGCCCACATCACGGCGTTTCACATCATGCGCCTTGGCCTGCAGAATTGCAGCTGTTTCAATGTCATTGTTCATGACAGAGGTACCACCGTATTCCAGCCCGTCCATGACAGACGCCTTTTCAACTGCGATCCCTTCAACATTCTCAAATGCTTCAAGGTGGGCTGCAGCGACCGTCGTTATCAAAGTCACATGTGGGCGGGTCATTTTGGACAAAGGCGCGATTTCGCCTGGGTGGTTCATACCAATTTCGATAACACCGTATTGCGTATCGGCCGGCATACGAGCCAGTGTAAGGGGCACACCCCAATGGTTATTGTAGCTAGCAACAGATGCGTGGGTTTTGCCTTGATCCCCCAGAATCGCACGAAGCATTTCCTTGGTTGATGTTTTCCCAACGCTGCCTGTTACTGCGACAATGCGCGCATCAGTGCGGTCACGTGCAGCGCGGCCCAATGCCTCAAGGCCATCCAGAACATCCTCAACAATGATAAGCGGTGCGCTCTCATCCATCCCATCTGGGATGCGCGAAACTAAGGCTGCGCTTGCACCTTGTTCCAGCGCCTGCGCCACAAATTCATGGCCATCGCGTGCAGCACTTAGGGCTACAAACAAGTCACCCTTTTGAATGGTGCGTGTGTCAATCGAAACGCCATTTGCAACCCATGCGGTTGTGACTTTACCACCAGTTGCTTTAGCTATCTCTTCCGAGGTCCATAAATTGCTCATGCCAGTCGTCCTTCTAGTGCTGCAACGGCCATACTGGCCTGCTCCACATCATCAAATGGTAGAACATCATCTCCGACGGTTTGCCCTGTTTCGTGCCCTTTTCCTGCAATAAGCAAAGCATCTCCAGCCCCCAACGCGTCAACAGCCCGCAAGATTGCTTCAGCACGATCACCAACTTCTGTTGCTTGCTCACAACCCGCCATGACAGCCGCGCGAATAATTGCAGGGTCTTCTGAGCGTGGATTGTCATCCGTGACAAAAACCACGTCAGCATTTTCAAACGCGGCTTTGCCCATCAACGGGCGTTTGCCCGTATCACGATCACCACCAGCACCAACAATCACAATCAATCGGCCCATCACGTGTGGGCGCATAGCTTTCAACGCACTCTCAACAGCATCTGGCGTATGGGCGTAATCAACAAAAACAGCGGCACCATTGTCACGGGCCACAGCCAATTCCATGCGGCCACGAACGGTAGTCAGGTGTGCAAGTGTGTCAAAGACATGTGCAGGTTCTTCACCACTTGCTATCACCATACCTGCCGCCAACATTACGTTGTCTGCTTGAAAGCCGCCAATAAGGTTCAAACGCGTCTGATATGTTTTGCCGTCAAATACGAAACGTAAGTCTTGGCCCTTTGCATCGAAACGCTGTGCACTCAGACGTAAGTTGGCATCAGCACCGTGACCGACCGTCATCACCGACTGACCACGTGATGCGGTCAAAGCAACAATATCTGCGCCGCGTGCATCATCAATATTTACAACAGCCCATCCATCAGGGGCCAAAACCTCGGCAAACAATCTGGCTTTCGCATCAAAATACGCATCGAATGTTTCGTGATAGTCTAAATGGTCTTGGGTGAAATTCGTAAAGCCCGCAGTTTTAAGCACCACACCATCAAGGCGGCATTGATCCAACCCGTGGCTCGATGCCTCCATCGCAGCGTGGGTGATGCCATTGGCCTCGGCCTCAGCCAAGGTACGGTGAAGTGTGATGGGCTCAGGGGTGGTATGCGCCAAAGGTGCAGTCCACGCGCCCTCAACCCCAGTGGTACCCAAGTTGACCGCAGCCAATTCTAGTTCGGCCCAAATTTGGCGCACGAATGTACTGACCGAAGTTTTACCGTTCGTCCCGGTGACCGCCGTCATCACCCTTGGCTGCGCGCCAAACCACAAAGCTGCTGTGCGGCTCAATGCTTCGCGCGGCTTGTCGCTTATTACGACCGCAGCGCCAAATCCACTAATTTCCTCAGAGGCAAGTGCTGCGCCCTCTGCATCTGTTAGGATCGCAACAGCCCCAAGTTCTAAGGCTGTTTTAACGAAGCTAGCACCGTGAACCTTAACACCCGGCATCGCTGCGAAAAGGAACCCTTTGCGAACTTCACGGCTGTCCACGGCAATGCCGCTCAGTTCAGGATTCGCGCCGTTTGCGGCCATAAGACCAAGTGCGCTGAGCGATTTAACCATGTGCGTTGCCTTTGTGGCTTAGTTGCTGCTGGTTAGCGTTATATCAGCCAAAGTTTGAGGTTCAACGGTTGGTCTCATCCCAAGTAAAGGAGCGATGCGACGGATCATTTCTGCCGCAACAGGAACAGCCGTCCAACCCGCAGTACGGCGAGGTTTATCACCAGACGTTTCAACTGGTTCGTCCAAGGTTACGATCAAAACATATTTTGGATCGTGCGCCGGGAACATGCTGGCAAAGGTCGCAATGACCTTATCGTCATAATAACCGCCTGTGGGCTTTGGCTTGTCAGCAGTCCCTGTCTTACCACCAACAGCGTACCCCTCAACCTCGCCAAAGCTTGCTGTGCCTTTAGTAACTGCCTTACGCAGCATGCCACGGGCCGCACGTGCGGCTTCTTCGCTCATGATACGTGGACCCTTTGGGACGCTTGTTTTTTTTAACAACGTAGGTGTGACAGCACGACCACCATTGGCTATCGCAGAATATCCTGCTGCCAAGTGCATCGGTGAGGATGAAAGACCGTGACCATAAGAAATAGTAACACTGCTCAAATCAGTCCAACGTTTGGGCAACAATGGACGCCCGCCTGCTGCTTCTACAATTTCAAAAGGTGTGGGCTCAAAGAAGCCCATTGCGTCAAGGAATGATTTTTGGCGCTTAGATCCAATTTCCAAAGCCATGCGGCCTGTGCCACGGTTGGATGATTGAACAATGATGTCTGAAACACTCAATTTACCATAGTTCTTGTTGCGGAATTCACCGATGTTAAAACCACCGACACGCATCGGACCTTTGGTGTCGATGATGGTTGATGGGTTCACAAAACCTAGATCAACGGCTTGAGCCACTGTGAAAATCTTAAACACAGAACCCAACTCATACACACCCTGAACGGAGCGGTTGAACAGAGGGCTGTCAGATTGATCACCAGTGGTTGCTGGACGAGGACGATCATTGGGATCAAAATCAGGCAATGAAACAACAGAAATAACTTCGCCCGTATGCACGTCCATCAGAACTGATGTCGCGCCTTTTGCGTTCATCAACTTCATGCCACCGTACAAAATGCGCTCTGACGCAGCCTGAACCGTCAAATCAATAGACAGCTCTAGTGGGGTTGCCCCATTAGCTGGGTCACGAAGATAATCATCAAAGTACTTTTCAACGCCTGCAACGCCAATAACTTCGGCTGCGGCAACGCCCTCTTTGCCAAAGGATGCACCACCCATGATGTGCGCCGCCAACGAACCGTTTGGATAGAGACGCATCTCGCGAGGGGCAAACAGCAGACCCGGGTCACCGATATTGTGCACAGCTTGCATTTGCTCAGGGCTGATTTTCTTACGGATCCACAAGAACTTACGTTCACCATTGAAGTCTTTGATTAAACGTGAGTGATCAAGGTCAGGGAAAATCTTAACCAGGCCATCCGCAGCACCTTGCGGGTCAATCATGTGAAGCGGTTGTGCATATAACGCGTGCGTATCAAAGTTGGTCGCAAGCAAATTTCCATTACGGTCAACAATGTCAGCGCGTGCAGCACTGATCGGTGAACCATACGTCGCCGAGCGCGGCTCGACTGGATCCGATGTGGCAAGGCCACCCATACGCACACCAACAACAGCAAATGCACAGAAGAAGAAAAGCCCTAAAACCAGCAAACGCCCCTCAGCACGGGCGCGTGACATTGCTTGCATATCTTCGTGACGCAGACGTTTGTTTTCACGCTCAATTGCATCAGGATTTTCGCCCTTTTGGCGAGCGTCTAGAATGCGAGCCAACGGGCGTAGCGGAATACGGATCATGGCTGATCACCCGTGTTTGAAACATCAACCGGGTTTAGGATCGGCAACAATGGCTCTGAAGGATATGCAATCTGGTCAATATTACCAAACTGTTCCGGTGCCATCGGTAACAGGCCAAGGCGGTCAAAGTTAAATTCGACAAGGTCTAAAAGGCGCGAGGGACGGTTCAAATATGCCCATTCGGCCCGCAAAACACCTAGTCGTGCGTGTGCCTGCTGGATTTCACCGCGTGCGCTGTCTGCATCATTCAACGCTTTGCGCGTTTCATAATTCTCTTGGTAGCTCCAAAATGCCAGCGCGATCAATGCCATAACTGTTAAAATGTAGAAAACCGTACGCATTCAAACTCACCCTTACTTATGCTTTCCAGTCGTCGGCATCCCGATCGACTTAGCATCCACCCCTCCTGCAGGCGCATCTGTACGCACCGCAACCCTTAGTTTCGCAGAGCGCGAACGCGGGTTGTCTTGTAGTTCTTGTTCATCTGGACCGATGGCCTTACGTGACCGAACGGTAAATTGGGCCGGCACAACATTCAGTTCTGGCGCATAACGATTTGCATTGCCTCCCGCGCCAGATCTGGCTGTCAGGAACCGCTTAACCATGCGATCTTCCACTGAATGGAACGTCACGACAGCCAATTGACCACCTGGTTTCAAGGCACGTTCCGCCGCCATCAAGCCGCGGAAAAGTTCGCCATATTCATCGTTAACTGCAATCCGGATCGCTTGAAAACTACGCGTTGCAGGATGTGATTGACCAGGCTTAGAGCGCGGCAAACAACCTTCAATAATTCCAGCTAGACGAAGTGTCGTCGTGATTGGCTCCATCTCACGTTCCCGCAAAATCGCGGTCGCAATACGGCGGCTGGCGCGTTCTTCACCGTAGTGGAACAAGATGTTCGCAAGCATCCCTTCCTCGGCGGTGTTCACGATATCAGCGGCTGAAGGGCCATCTTGGGACATACGCATGTCCAACGGTCCGTCGCGCATAAATGAAAATCCACGTTCAGCCAAATCAAGCTGCATAGAGCTAACGCCGAGGTCAAGAACGACACCGTCCAAGTCCTGCGCATATTCATCCATGCGTGAAAAAACGCCCTGTTGCAGCGTGATGCGATCGCCGTAATCACCAACCCACGGATCGGCCAGTTCGAATGCAAGGGGATCTCGATCAACGCCTATGACGTGATCTGCACCCGCATCCAACAATTGCTTTGTGTAACCCCCCGCGCCAAACGTGCCATCAAGCCAACGCCCCTCAATCGGACCACAGGCTTTCAAGATCGAATTGATCAGAACCGGAATATGTGGCCCCCCAGCCGACATTTAGACGTGATCTCCGTCTAAATAGATGGACGGATCAAGATCGGGGTCAAACCCATCATCATCCAATGCCGCGATGCTAGCGTCATACGCCTCAGGCTTCCAAACTTCGAAAGTGTCACCGGATGAAACAAACTTTGTCAAGCCATCGAGGTCGATTTTTTCACGAAGCTTCGCGGGCAAAACAATACGGCCTGTGTCATCCACAATCACTTCCACTGACTGGGCTGAATACAAGCGCTCCATCGCCTTACGTTTAGCAGAACCACGGGGAAAAGCAGCGACCTTATCATCAACTTCATTCATGGCCTCAATCGTGAAACCCTCAAGATAGTCGCGCGTTGCGCCGCCATAAACGATGATAATACGGGGGGCCAAACCTTCAGTCCATTCAGGATCACACGCTTCGATCACACGGCGAAAAGAGGCTGGTATAGACACCCGCCCCTTCGTATCGACCTTGTGGTCGCTTTCACCTCTGAACCTACGTGCCACTGTTGGCCCCGTCCCTATATCTGTGCGCGGATTGCGCTAAATTCTTTCCCAGTTTTTGAAATAAAAACGGAGAATTGATCGAGCTACCACTGATCAATTCTCCGCCTTCGTCCCGCTTGGCGGGTGTGTCCAGCTGCGCGCGCCACCTGGGGGGATGTCTGCTCGCTCACGCGCCGAATCTGTCGTCTGATGAAATCGAGGTGCCTGTATGAAACCTGCTAGAGTTTTTTATTATTGCGGGGTCGTTTGATGCCCCTTGGCTCGTTCTCATCTGATGTACTATTAATAGTATGGGAATTCATGGGTGGCAATTGTTTTTCTTGGGCAAAAGCAAGAGAACTAGTAAAAATAAGACACTAAATATCCACTATCGCAATACAGAAAAACACTATATGGTCAAATTTAGATAATTTTACTGATTAAAACACCATATATAGTACATCTCCTGATTTAAAATTTTTGGCCCATAAAATCCCAAATAAATTCAAAAATTTGACAAGAAAATACATGTTCTACATATGTTCTCAGATCATAACGCCACAACCTAATAAGTAGTAGTCGGATTTAGCGAATATTTAAGACTTGATTCGTACAATGCGCCAAAACCCCACCACTCAGCCCATAGCTTCCCATAACACAGATCAGCACTCCGCCATGCCAACAGCAAGAGGGGCGCTCAATTACTTGAACGCCCCTCTTACTTCAATGTCAGTTAGGCTGGTCTAAGTATCAATCACCGTCAGCAATACCCTGCGCCCGAATACGGGCCCGGTACGTTGGCAAGACCACCAACAGGACTGCAAAGGCAAGTAAACCCATCGTCATAGGACGTTCAAGGATAAAGCCAATGCCACCTTCAAGTTGCATAGAGCGGCTAAAGTTGTCCTCTAACATTTGCCCCAAGATGAACCCGATCAATAGCGGTGCCAGCGGATAATCTGCAAACCGAAGAATAGTGGCGCAAATTCCGAAACCGACCAAGATCAGCAATTCCGTCGCATTGTTCTGCCCAATATAGGCCCCCATCAGGGTAAAGAACAAAATGAACGGGATCAGAAAAGTGCGCGGAACGGCTAATACTTTGGCAATGTACGGGATCAAAGGCAGGTTTAGAAACAGCAGCACCAAGTTCCCGATATACATAGAGACAATGACGGCCCAGAACACCTCAGGCTCGTCAATCATAAGACGTGGCCCCGGCGTGACGTTCAAAGCAATTAAAGCGCCAAGCAGAATGGCTGTGGTGCCTGATCCCGGAATGCCAAGTGTCAACAATGGCACAAACGATCCTGTCGCCGCTGCATTGTTCGCAGCCTCAGGTGCCGCCAAACCCTTGATCGATCCCTTACCAAATTGCTCTTGATCCTCTTTGGACGCGATGTTGCGCTCCACCGCGTACCCCAGGAAGGAAGCAATCGTCGCCCCTGCCCCCGGCAAGACACCGATCAAGAACCCTTGGATAGACTGGCGCCCAATCACCGGCGCAATCTGTTTCGCCTCATCCCTTGTGATGCGAAGGTCTTTAATCTCGCCCCCCGCTTCATTGTTGGACCGTGCTGGATCTAAAACCAGATACAATGCCTCAGGCAAAGCAAACATCGCCATCGCCAACGTGATAAAGCCAAAGCCCGATTGCAAATCCATAATGCCCATTGTGAAACGTGGCGCATTGAACAAAGCTCCCTCGCCCACAGTGGCCATAATCAAGCCCAAAAATGTCATCAACAACGCCTTGCCTACTTGGCCTGTGCCCGCGAAGGCGGCGATGGCGGACAAGCCGACAACCATCAGCGCAAAATACTCAGCCGAGTGGAACAACAACGCCACGGAAGCCAACATCGGCGCAAAGATCATCAACAGGATCGCACCAATAGTCCCACCACAGAACGAAGCAATAGCGGCAACAGTCAGTGCCTTACCCGCTTTACCTTGTCTGGCCAGTGGATATCCATCGAATGAGGTCGCAACAGTAGATGCGACCCCCGGGGCATTGATAAGGATCGATGACGTCGACCCTCCAAAAATCGCACCATAATAAACACCCGCTAGCAAAATCAGCGCGGCTGATGGATCACCAATAGAAATAGCCACAGGGATCATAATCGCGATGATCGACATGGGGCCAAGCCCTGGCAGCATGCCGATGAATGTTCCAATGAGACAACCACCAATTACCATGAATAAATTGGTGCCCGTGAATGCGGTCGTTAGACCAATCAGAATACCTTCTAACATCGCTTACACTCCCAAAAAGAACGGCCAAGGCCGTAGGAAAATGCCAAGGACCTCTTGGACAAGATACCAGATGCCACCAGACGCGAGTGCCGCCACAGGGATAATGATATGAAAACGACGCTCGCCAAGGACCACAGAACCAGCGATCAAGAAAAACATGGTTGAACCAAGGAAGCCTACGGGTCGCAGACAAAGTGCATAAGCGACCATCAAGCCTAACAAAAACAAGGCCTGACCAATTTTGTAGTCACCCAACCGAGTATATTCGATGTCCGGTTCTTTGCCGACACCTGTGTGCTTCTCAAGGCCTAGAACAATCGACAAAGCCACGAGTCCACCAGAAACCGATAGGATTTTAGGAAAGGTTGAAGGCCAAACGGGGTTGCGTTGCATGAACGGCGGCAATGTCGCGTCCATCGTGAAAAATGCAGCGTATCCATACGCCAAGCAGATCATAAGAATGATCAATGCGATCCAACGGTCTAACGCCATTGTCGCTCCCCCAATTTTAATAAAAAACGGCTGGCAAAGATCGGTCCCTGCCAGCCGCCAAATATAGAACTTACAAGAAGCCCAATTCACGCATTAGATCACCGATTTCTTTTTCTTGGCCTTCAAGGAAGGTACGGAAATCGTCGCCTGAGTTGTGGATGTTCACCCAACCGTTTGTCGCGCGTACTGTTTCCCATTCTGGGGTGTCGTACATTGCTTCAAGTGCAGCTTGGTACTGTGCTGTCTTTTCGGCAGACAGACCTGGTGCACCAAAGAAACCACGCCAGTTTACAAACTCAGTGTCGATGCCCTGCTCTTTCATTGTTGGGGCATCAGCAAACGCTGCAACACGGTCAGGGGCGGTCACGCCGATAATGCGGACTTCACCGGCTGTTGCCAAAGCAACGGCTTCAGAGAACCCTGTTGAAAGCGCTTTGATCTCACCAGACAACAGACCCGCCATCGCAGTCCCACCAGCATCGTATGGGATGTAGTTCACACCAACTGGGTCTTCCCCCGCGGCCTTCATGACCATAGCCGCAACCAAGTGGTCCATACCGCCTGGAACAGAACCACCACCGATAGCAGTGCCTTGTTGGTCCGCTTTGTAAGCTTCCAACAATCCTGCCATGTCAGAAATGTCGCTAGACGCTGGAACAACCAAAGCAGCGTAATCGCCGATTGTACCTGCAACCAAAGTCAGGTCGCTGAAGTTATACGGGAAAATGCCAGTCAGTGAACGGATCACTATAGGTGTCGAATTCACCATCAAGGTGCCTTCTTGGCTTGCTGCGTTTTCGATCAGGTAACCGATGGCTTTACCACCGCCGCCGCCTGACATGTTTTCATAAGATGCAGAGCCAACCAAACCAGCTTCGGTCAATGCTTGGCCAGTCCCACGTGCAGTGCCATCCCAACCACCACCAGCGCCGCCGGGGATCAAGAAGTGAATGCTTTCAACCTTTTGGTGGCCGTCTGCAAAGGCTGGTGTGCTAAGCGCCATGACAGCTGCTGCTGTCGTCATAAGAACGCGACGTGTAAATTTCATTGTTAGGGTTCCTCCCAGATTTACCTAAATTGACATTGCCGAACATTGTCGGACATCGTGCATCTTAATCACGCCAACCTGACATCTACCTGTCACCTCATCATTTGCCCTTGGATCACATCACCATGCGCCTTCTCCTTGTCGAAGATAACAAACGCTTGGCACAGGCCTTGGTCGAGATGCTTTCGCTGGACGGTCACGGCGTCGACCACGCTGTTGTGATCTCTGAGGCAAGAGAATTTGCAAGTACGGTCTATTACGATTTGATATTGCTTGATATTATGCTTCCTGACGGTGACGGTCGCGACTTCCTTCAGGAGCTGCGACAAAGCGCACGTGACGTTCCTGTAATCGTCTTAACAGCCCGCTCTGAGGTGTCTGATAGGGTCAGCGTTTTGGACCTTGGCGCAGATGATTATCTTGTGAAACCGTTTGAATTTACCGAGCTCGAAGCTCGCTGTCGCGCGATTTTGCGGCGACGTGGTGGGGCTGCGACGAACATCAAACGAATCGGAAATGTCGAATTTGATCTACTTGGCGGCGTACTGAAAACCGAAACCACCCGTGTGGAACTGCGAAATCGCGAGTTGCGATTGTTCGAAGTTTTCGCTGCGAACCAAGATGTCATCCTGTCCAAATCCAAATTGGTAGACCGCATATTCGCAGGCGATGAAGACGTCTCTGAGAACGCAATTGAGGTCTATGTCGGGCGTCTGCGCAAACATCTGCGCGGCTCAACAGTTGAGATCATTACCGTTCGTGGTCTTGGTTATCGCATGACGTCAGCATGAACATTCAAGGCTCAATTTACCGGCGACTTATGCTACAGCTTGTTGGCAGTGCTGCAATCCTTGCGGCCATTCTTTTTCTGCTATTCCAATCTTTCGCCCGTCAACTCGCCGTGGAGTCCCAAGACACCACACTACAGGCATCTGCCTCGGCCATCCTTGAATCTGTATCAGTTCAGCAAGGACAAGTTGTTGCGGACATTCCATATGCCGCCCTCGCGATGTTAGGGAATGTTTCCGATGACCGCGTATTCTATCAAATTTCTCG
>CAJJAR010000022.1 GCA_905182105.1 uncultured Paracoccaceae bacterium | reverse complement strand
ATCAAAAGAACCATGTCATCCAATTGCGCCTTCAACCCTGTCGCGCGCGTATCCGTCGGGTCTGAGGACGAGGGTTCAAATCGACCGCCCGATGACACGGTGTCGATGGCAAATTCTGAAATCCTTCGGCTCGTTTTGGAGCCCTTTACCGTGACCTCTTGGCGATCAGGCTGTGCGCCGCCAACACTGCCCATGATCGTCACGGGTAGGCCCGCACCATTTACCAATCGCGCGGCAACATGGGTTTCGCACAAATCCCCTTGTGCAGGATATTCTGGCTCTGCCCAGACCAATTCAAGCGGCCCTAAGATACGTTCGCTCAAAAATAGGAAGTGCGAGATCACTTCGCGAGTCATGCCGCCCTCATCGCGAAACCGCAGCCAGTCTGCCGTCTGTTGCCATGCGCGCGGCCAATGCGGATAGGTCACGATAATGTCGACGCCTATCAAATCGCCCAATGCACCGTCTTTGGCCGCCGCTGAGACATCCGTGAGCGCGTGCCCAGCTGCTTGGGTAAAATTCACTGCACTCGGCACGCCAGCTGCCGTCAGCTTGCGCACCAATTCACGGCTCTCTTCCACATCTACGCCAAGTGGTTTCTCAAGAAACACTGCTTTGCCCTGCGCCAAAGCGCTCAGAGCATACGCTTTGCGCGGGACAGGTGGGCAGGCGAGATATACCAAATCAACGTTATTGATCGCCACCTCTGCATTAAACGCTATCACAGCATTAGGTGCTAATTTCATCGCAATCTGACAGGCGGCGGCATCTGGATCCCAAATCGTTTCAACCACAAACTCAGGATGAAGCGCCATATGTTCAAGCATGCGTTGACCCATGATCCCCAAGCCAATAATTGCCGTTTTGATAGCCATCACTCTTTCCCTTCGAATGCCACCAGTGAGACAGCGAGTTTTGCACAAGTCCGTACTGGCTCTATTTCCAATGACAGTATAGACAGTGAAAATTCCGACTGCACAACTGCAACGAATTGGCGCAAAGTAGAGCGCAGGCTTAAACTGCTTAACGGCAATTCAAAACTGTTCAGAAAAGGAACTCGCATTGATCCAGCCCACCGCTTCGTTCAAAGACAATTTGCTCCTTTTGCCATCAATCGAGAGCCTTGCGCGTATCGAACTAATTAACTCGGCTGGCGACATCGTCGCGTCAATCGAAAACAAGCCTGGCAAGCAGGGTTCACTCATTATCTATCAGTATATGTTTCAAACATTTGGCACCATCGATGCCAAGGCGGCTGCGCACGGCCTTTCTGTTTTCGCCGAGCATACTGCGGATGCCAAGGCTAGACCTGGCGCGCATCCCAACATCGACCTTTTATTGGATATTCTTGCTGGCGCTGATCCGTTGAGCGTCCAAGCCATATCCGCTTGATAAGGCGGGGCATAGGTTCTCACTAAGCGTTGCGTGGATTCTTCGAAAAGACAGCAAGCCATGTTAGCACACCGCATTAGGGCGCATCTTTGTGAGATCGCACAAACGGCGCAGCCAATCTCGCATCATGCATTTGCCAAGCGGCTCGAGCTTTCGCCGCCAAACACGATCCACGAGCTAACAGTGGCCCTTGACCAATTGAATGGTGAAGATGTTGCTGCCGATCAGCCACTCATTGCCGCGCTGGTCGTCAGCAAAGCAAAGGCGGGACTCCCCGTGCGGGGCTTCTTCGAATACACGAAAGAAAATGGGCTATTTGACGGTGACGTTTCAGGGCCAGACGCATCTGTGTTTCACGAAGTGGAGCTGAAAAAGGGCCGTTAAATTTTGGCGCTTGCGCTTGTCGAAGTGAGAGGCTTTGAGAGTCACTCTTTCGTGTCTCTATATCCGTCGACGCCGCACACTAAGCAGCAAACCAGACGTCAAAAGAATAAGCGCTAGAATGCCGATTAAGCTTAGGGTTTCGCCTAAGATTAGCGCGCCCAAGATCGCGCCGCCGCCTGGAACAGCCGCAAGTATGAAGGACGTGTTTCCAGTTCCAATATTCTGCGATGCGTGTGCAATGAACAAAAGGCCAATCAAGTTTGGTACGAACCCCTGATATATGGCTTGCAGTAAAAGCGGCCCCATCGGCGCGTCAGAAAGGCCAGAGGGCAGCCAAAAATACCAAACAGGTAGATAAATGGCTGCATTAACAACTGTCCCGCAAAAGATAATCTGCATCGCGCCCAGCTTCCAACGTTCAGATAAAATCATGTAGATTGAGAAGAACAGCGCGCCAACCAGGAACAACAGATCCCCGATCCATGCGTCCTTGCCGCTGGAAACGCTCGCATCCAACGCCAAGGCGATCGCAGAAACAAGAATCAAGACTGCGCCCATAGCTTGCCTGAGGCTGGGCAGCACCCGAATTAGAACGAGTGCAAACAAGATGCTAATCAATGGCAATACACCATTCATAAAAATGCCGCCGTGTGCGGCAGGCGCGTATAGAAATCCAGAAAAGACGATGAGGATGTAAACTGGCCCCAATATGAACGAAAGCACAGCGATTTGTGCAAGGCGAAGCCCGCGCCAAGGCTTGTAATATAGGCAAAGGGGCACCGCGATCAGAGCCGCCAAACCATATCTGAATGCCGCTAAATCATAAATTGTTAGACCGCTTTGATTAGCAACCCGGCTAACTATAAGCCAAAATGACCAGACAAAGACAATACACCATGCCGCAGCGTAGCCAGTCAGATGAGAAGGGGAATTTACAGGCATCAATTCATCGCTCAAACTTTTCTAGCTATCAAATCTCCGCTCTGCAGCAGTAAGATCAGAGTGGTGCGGAGGCAAGGGATGATATGAACATGGCCGTGTTACACAGATCAACTTGAGCGCGGAAAGCGCCCGAGCGGACCTTGATGGTGACCGCAGCGAAGTTCCACTTTCCGCCCAACGTGTTGTTCGCCATCATTCTCTAGTGTCATACTGATCGTCAAACTCATCCCGCGATAATTCATACCTTTTACCCGTGAGCATGTCCTACTTGAGTCTTGGCGTGAGATGACAGTAATGCCGCTCAATCATGCCAATCGACGTGCCCATCTGCACAGCAAGCGCGTGGATATCCATTCCATCATTGAGTAGGGCAAAGGTCGCATAAGTATGAAGAAGGCTGTAGAGCGTTCTGTCCTGGTTCGTACGCAGGTGTTGTAAGACAAACTTGAACACCCGTAAAAGGCACCTCAAGTCAATCATCATGCGGCACAGAAATTGAACCACTCTGTGAGAGCGGTTGTACGTTTTTGCTTGAAGGATTGCCTGCTTTCTAGATGTCTTTCATGGTTAAAGTGGTTATAGATCTGACTGTAATAACTGACAAATTTCTGGAGTATTACACAACTTTTAAACTTCTGCATCACCCTTTCTCGTCGTCGAAATGACAAATGTGAATTTTCGCATCTGCTTTTGGATCAGCCACCGCAAAGTTGTCTGTCCGCAACGTCAATCTAACAAAAAGTCGCCCCATAGGACGCCAGCTTGTCTGTCGTGATGATCTTGGGTAATCCGTGTTTTCGCATTGTTTTTATCAGGAACTTCTTCGCTGCAGCCTTGTTGCGTCGCTTTGTAACATAGCATTCTAGAACCTCGCCTTCGTGATCAACGGCGCGCCAAAGGTAAAAGCGTTCACCGTTTATTTTCACAAAGACTTCATCAAGGTGCCATTGCCAGTTCGAGTGGTGCCCTGCCCTATTCTTACGGATTTCTCGCGCGAACTTTAACCCAAACCGTTCAACCCAAAATCGAACTGTTCCGTGACAGATATCGACACCGCGTTCATGCAAGATGTCTTCCACCTGACGAAACTCAATGGATAACGTATGTAATACATCACTGCCAATCGGATGATTTCAGGTGAAGTCTTGAAATATTTGAAGGGAGAACATGGTGTCATTTACCAAAAATAGGGATCAACCGCAAAACCGTCAAGTTTGTCTGACAACACCCATATTAACATCTGCATAGTTTCTACACGTTTCACTCCGCCTTGTCTCAGAGGACGCTCTGCATAAAACGCTATGACCTAAAGGGTTCGATCCGATCCGCAGAAAGCGCGTAGGCGATGTCCGCGAGCTGCGTTGACATTGATGAAACTCCAAACATGCCAACTACATTCACAGACTCGAACATACCGGAGCTTTCATAGGGTTCTTGTGTCGTCACAAACACAAGTTGGTTCGCGGGTGGTGGTGGCACATGAACGCATGCGCCGACAAATGGTACCAGAATAAATGCAGTAACGCCTGTTCCAGAATAATCAATCGGGACGATAAAGCCTGGCAAGCGAACAATTTGACCATTTAAGTCGGTCCGCACGCCACTCGATTGTGGTTGTTGGTTCCGTAACGGCGCTTGTTCATGATCGATCAGGCCCTGCAGCATAGGCGGGATAATCGTCTCTCCTTTTGGAACAAGGTCTTTCCAGTCGAGGTCAATATACTCTTCAGCCCAAGCTAATTGCGGTGTCAGTCCACAGGCCACCAAGCTCACTATCAAATTTCGGCGGCTCAGATATGGGGTCACCATACATAGGTTTCCATTTCCTCAGCCTTCAATAAATAGCCGGTTTCTGCAACTTCTGTCGTTTGGATCTCATGCTCCATATGCCCTGTCACCCATACAGCGTCCCAAAGATTGTCGCTGGGCCATGGTTTTAGCGTGGTGACAAAAACCAACTGGTTTGCTGGCGGCGGAGGAGTGTGGAGACAGGCACCAACATAAGGCACCAGAACAAAACTGGTAACACCCTCAGTCGAAAGATCGATGGGTATAATGTATCCGGGAATCTTGATGTATGCGCCATCCAGAATCGGGTTCAATTTCGTCGCGTTCTCATCATAGACTGGCAGCCAGACGTCATTTTGCTCGTCGATTGTCCCTTCAGCGATAATCTCGGAATAGGACACACCGGATGGGATTAGATCATCCCATGTAATTTCGGTGGACGTTTTGGCTAAAGCGGCATGCGGCAGCGCGGCACTTGCCATCGCTGTTGTGATCAATTGGCGGCGGGATATTTGTATCATCTTAATCCTTTCATCCTAAATCCGAACTACCATACCATCTGCAAGTGACATTCGATAGGCTCGTAATGCGGGTACCATGCTCACGATTGCGCCAGCAGCGACGACACCTAAGAGAACCCAAAACTCACGCAGTGTTGGTGGTTCAATAGGCAACCAAAGGCCAAACGCGCTATCGATCAACGGCTGACCAATGGTAAGGCCAACATAAAGCAATCCCAAACCAAGCAGTGCGCCGAGGGTTGCCATCACAATAGCCTCAAGCACCAGAAGCCCTACGATCACACGCGGGCGTGCGCCCATTGCCCTGAATATTGCCATCTCTCTACGTCGTTCATTCAAGCTAGAGAATATCGTGGCCATCATCCCTATCAGCGCGGTTATGACCACCATCGCCGACACCCCGATCAGGGCCGTTTCTGCGATCCCGACAATTTGCCACAACTCTTGCAGCGCCACACCAGGGAGGATCGCCAGAAGCGGTTCTTGCGCGTATTCGTTGATGGAGCGCTGCAATCCGAAGACTTTAAGGCGGCCTTTGACACCCAGAAGGGCTGCAGTGACCGCTTGCGGTTCTAGCTCCATCCGTCGCAGAGCGTCTGCAGGTGTAGATTGTCCCTGTATCTGGCCCCCGCCTTGCCAGTCTACGTGGATCGCCTCAATTGCTCGCAGACCAACGATGACTGTGCGATCGACTGGCGTACCCGTCTTTTCAAGGATGCCAGAGACGCGAAAAGGTTGATCGTCATGTTCAGTGAATGACGCAAGACCATGCGCCACCACGATTGGATCGCCGACGATATAGCCCAGCGTCGCAGCGACATCGGCCCCGATGACGGCATCAAACAGGTCATCAATGATTGCCCCATCATTCACGACAAGCGATTGGCCTGAACGATATTTGTATCGTTCAAAAAAGGCTGGCGTCGTACCCATAACGCGGAACTGGCGATGACTGTCACCAAGGGAAATAGGCACAATCCAATCCACATCAGGACGCTTTGCAATATCTTGATAGCTTTCCCACGTCAGGTTGTTGGTCGCATTGCCAATCCGAAAGATGGAATAGAGCAGCAGTTGTACTGACCCCGACCGCGCACCAACAATAAGGTCAGTGCCCGAAATCGTATCGGCAAAACTGGCTTTGGCCCCTGTGCGGATTTTCTCCACTCCAAGAAATAGCGCAACCGACAGAGCAATCGCAAGAATGGTCATTCCAACCGTTAAAGCGCGTGCAATGAGTGATGCAAAAGCGAGGCGAGGGATCATGCGGTACCTCGCGTGGTTTGGGCGATATCCGTCATGTGAATGACGCGATCAAACTGGCTGGACAGTCGCGCATCATGGCTGACCATCAAAAGTGTCGTACCATGCGCGCGCGATTGAGCGAACAGCAGTTTCAGAAATGTCGCCTGTGTGGCTGCATCCAATGAAGACGTCGGCTCGTCCGCAATAATCAATGGCGGCATCCCGATCAACGCGCGTGCGGCGGCGACACGTTGTTGCTGCCCAACGCTGAGTGCGCCCGCCTTTGCTGACATCACACCCACAGGCAGGCCCAAGTCATGACACAGCCTTGCGGTCTCTTGTTTCGGATCATCCAAACGATTGCGCCTTTCGGGAGCAAATCTTAATGGCAACAAAATGTTGTCTTGTACGCTTGCAAAAGGCAGTAAATTAAACTGTTGAAAGATCAACCCAATCTGTTCGGCGCGAAAGCGATCACGCTGCCCTGCTGAGAGCGCTGCAATATCTGTTCCAGCCACACACACGCGACCAGAACCTGCGATGATGGTGCCACAAATCAATGACAAAAGCGTCGACTTACCAGACCCGCTTTCACCAAGCAGTAAGACGGTTTCGGAGCGCGCCAACGTCAGGTTGGGAACGCGCAACTCAAAGGAAGCACGTCCCGGCCAGCGGTACCCGACACCTTCAAGCTGAAGTGTTTCCGTAACCTCAAACAAGGTTTAAAACATCCCGCGTAGATCAAGGATTGGAGAGTCGCGTTCAACCTCAAACGACGTCGCGCCTGTGGCCGTGATGATTTGCACCTCAACCTCTAACGCATTGAGAAAGCTTTTAAAGTAGGAAAAATTAATATCGGCGATCGCAGATGGATCAGCGCAGGTCAGCAGATATTCAGCGTGAAACTCCGTATGACCTGCTTCATTTGCGTGGTCTTCATGTTCCTCTTTTGCGTGCCCCTCCTCCGCATGTTCCTCGTGCGCATGTTCTTTATCAGCGTGTTCTTCGCCATGCTCGCCCTCATGCTCGTCATGTTCCTCCTCGCTCTCAAGTCCCGCTGCGGCTTGGACAACACTGCAACCTGCCGCATCCGTCAATGCAAACAATTTCAATGGTTTGGCCAACGTCGCAACCGCTATATCTACAGCGGCGCGATCCTGCGCACTTTCCGCCACGTACTCAAAACCAACAATGTCAGCACCAGGCACATGCAATTCCATTGCAATTTGTTGTCCATCGAATGCAATATTCAATTGCCCGACACCATGTTCATGCGCATCAAGTTGACGGGTCTCTTCGGCGAAAACTGGAGTTGCTGTGAACGTAGTTAGCGCGATAAGTGGAAGAATTTTCATTAGAATAATCCTATAATTGAGGTTTGTAAGTTAGGTTGAACAACCGTCACACTGGCCATGAATTTCAACGATATGGCGGGTCGCGCTGAAGGAGGATTGCGCAGAAATTGCGGAAAGCTCTGATAGCAATCTGGTGCCGTCATGTTCCTCTACGGTGCCGCAATCACCACAAATAGCCAGTACTGGAACTGCGGCCTCATGATTACAGCGGCACGGAACAAACGCTTTGATGGACTCAAGTTTATGCGCACGCCCCTGATCCGTTAGAGCAGCAAGAGCGCGATAAACGGTCGGTGCGGCCAGATCAGGCTCATCGAGTTTCATCTGATCAAGAATAGCATAAGCAGTCATTGGTTTTTTGTGTCCGTGTAAGACCCCCAAAACATCAGATTGTCGCACCGCTGCCTGCTTCCGCATGAGCCTTCACCTTATCAGTCGCGATTTTGCTATTTTATAAAGTAACAAATTACAATAGCCCTTGAAGGATCAATGTCGCGCAAGCAATTGTCCGCTTAAGTCGACCCTTGATCATTGGTACCTGTCGCACAGTCCGTCATATCGGGCTCACACTTGCCGTTCGCTGCGGATGATGGGCTCGTGCTATCAACGTCTGCTTACACAGAGGAGCCAAGTTTCGCACTCGCAGCGAAAGACCGCTCTCCGCCCTGTGCAGCCGTCTGTGCAGTTTGCAGAATTAAACACTTTGGGCTCGAAGCCGCCGTTCCCTGCTAACTGCTCAAAGGTCGGCTCTGGGCCGGAAGCTGCAAGCACTACCCACTTGCCAAGGGGCAACCAAAACTAGGCAACAAGCAACAAATACAATCAGCTCCAAAGCTGGGTTACGTACTCAACGCCACTGACCAGTAAAACATTTTTATTGGCAACAACCTAAAACACTGTGTTGGAAGACTGTGTTCGACAACTGTGTTGAAGTTATTCTGTTGAAAACTCTGTCTGCAATACAGCAGCACAATTGCTGTCGCTAACACGCTGATATCTACCACTGTGTTCAACACAGCGATTTAGCCCTAAAAGTAGTCAGCAACACGGCAAAAAATGTGTTTAAGGTGTGTTTTTAATTTTAGCATTTTTTTGGAATTTAACACTAGATTAAGTCATTGTTATTTATTACTTAAATGGTGCCCCAGGGTGGAATCAAACCACTGACACAAGGATTTTCAATACAGGTGGCGTAATTTATATAATATATCAATGGCTTATTGGTGATGTCTTTTGTGTACTTATTAGTGTGTTTTTGATGCTATTTTAGAGGTAGAGCAGAATGTCTGTGTTAAACGTGGCAGTGAAGCTAACGAAGTTCGAAGAACTATATCTTACATTCCTTTAACATAACGGACTACGAATATGCATCGCCCCTTTCAAGCGAGATTAATGTGACAAAGCCACTCTCTGTCATTAAAAAATGCTCTGCTGCTCACCTTTGACTCACAACTAACTTCCTTAAACTGAAACATGACCTACCTCATTGTCAGCTAAGAACAGGCATGTAGAAAACTGATGGATCTTTTAAATACAAACATTGTTCCGATTGATGCTGTCATCACTTGGGTCGATGGGAGCACTGCATCCCATCGTCATGAACGCGCTAAATACATGGCAAAAGTGGAGGACCCGCTTCATGAAAATGCGTCTAACCCCCATCGATGGGACAACAATGATGAAATCCTTTATTGCCTGCAATCCATCGAGAACTTTGCGCCGTGGACGCGGAAAATCTGGATCGTTATCGATAGCGAGCTCCCAAACCTAACGTCACTCTCTGAACAACTGCAGGTCAAGGTCAACTTTGTGTTCCATCGTGATATTTTCGATGAATTCAGTGCAGCTCTTCCAACATTCAACTCGCTAACAATTGAAAGTATGATATGGAAGATTGAAGGGCTCAGCGAGCACTTCATGTATTTTAACGACGATGTATTCCTCTCTGCTCCATTACTTCCAACGGATGTGTTTGAAGGCTCTTTACCTGTTTTACGTGGGAAATGGGTAGATTACAGTGAATTACTATATCTGCCGGAGAAGCGTGAAGATCCAGCTAAGTTCAACCATTTTATGCAGATAAACGCAGCGCTTTTGGCCGGCTTTGATGCGAAAAATCTTTTCGCTTCTGCTCATGTTGTCCATCCAATTAGACTTTCAATTATGGCTGAATTGTTTGACAAATACCACGCGACCTTCCTTGAAAATATTAAATATCGCTTCCGCGACTTGAGGCAGTTTTCTCCTCAGAGCCTACACAATCACGCCTGCATAGCGTCTGAAAAAGCAATTGTTCATACAGAAGACGATTACATTCACATTGTGAGTGGCCAGGGAATTGGTCGCCCTCAGATAGAAACGTTGGCACTTTTACAGAAAGCCAGCAGTCCTGAGAACAAGTTTCTTTGCATTAACGACCTGCCACAATTGGAAACGGTAATACCGCATGCACGTGAATGGTTACGTGATGTGGTTGGTGGTTTTACAGTTGGTGCACCTTAATATTTTCACCATTCCAGATACTCCATGCAGCAAAACCAAAGGGTCTAAAGACAATCAAAGCTATTGCAGCTGTGTTTACCACCGTCGCCCCCAGCATCAACCTCAGCTAAACAATGAGATGGAACACTCCAAAATTTTAGGTGCCAAATCTCAAACGACCGCATGAAATAGCGAACCTACGACTGCGGTCGCGGCCATAGCAACCGCACCCCAAAGTGTGACACGCATCGCACCTCGGATGATCCCCGCACCTCCAGCAAATGCGCCAAGACTGCCTAGCACTGCCAAAAAACCAAGTGTCGCAACCGAGACAAAGAGACCAATTTGGTCTGCCGGCGCGATCAATACAATTATCAGTGGTGGAGCCGCACCCATTAAAAAGGTCATTGCTGAAGTCACTGCCGCCTGTAACGGGCGCGCCGTAGATGCCTCCGTGATCCCCAGCTCTTCACGCGCATGGGCACCAAGGGCATCATGCAGTGTCAATTGCTTAGCCACCTCTAGAGCCGTTGGGCCATCCACCCCGCGTTTGGTAAATGTCGCTGCAAGTTCTTCCAGTTCTTCCTCGGGCTGATCAACAAGCTCTTGGCGCTCCTTCGCTAAATCAGCCGCTTCAGTGTCAGACTGAGAACTCACTGAAACATACTCGCCTGCCGCCATCGACATCGCACCAGCCACAAGTCCCGCCGTGCCAGCGAGCAAAACCTCCCCTACTCCGGGAGCCGCAGCAGCAACGCCCACAATAATGCTCGCCGTAGACACAATACCGTCATTAGCTCCTAACACAGCCGCGCGCAGCCACCCTATTCGCGACATATTGTGATGTTCGGTGTGCCGAATGTTCATTTCCTACCCTCTTAGATTGGTGTTGTCAGACAAGGCCTCACATATCTCAAAGTACAACAATCATACAAACCTACGAAGTGCAGATTTGAAACGACACCATAAGAGCAGCATTGTAATTTTGTTTGTAAGTCTGTCTATTTTAAAAATGTTTTCCGTAAGGTTTGTGTCAACATTTATAATGTTAACGCATTTACACAGCTGAATTAATTCAGTTTCAGATTAGAAAATCAAGACTACTTACCCTTGAACACGCAGTTGCAAGGATTTCAAACCAGCCAGCGCACCAACAACGGTACAATCAGGCTTGTCAGAAGAGCGTTTAGTGCCATGGCGATGCCCGCATAGGCCCCTGCCACAGGGTTTACTTGAAATGCGCGGGCCGTTCCAATTCCATGTGCCGCAACACCGACAGCAAAACCTCGCGCCCGCCAGTCGGTTATCCGTAACAAATTCATCAAAGGTGTGACTGTAACAGCCCCAATAATCCCCGTCATAATGACCAACACTGCTGTCAGTGCCGGAATCCCTCCAATTGCTTCAGAGATACCAAGAGCCACGGGTGCGGTAGTAGACTTTGGTGCCAATGATAGTAGGACCTCCGTCGGCAAACCAAAGGCACGTGCCAACATAATGGCTGAGCCTGCCGCAACGATCGAGCCTGTAAGCAAAGCCAGCACTATCGGCGCTACCGACGTCCGGATTGTGTCCCTATTATCCCAAAGCGGCAAAGCCAATGCAACCGTTGCTGGTCCGAGCAGGAAGTGGATAAATTGGGCACCCTCGAAATAAGTAGTGTAATCTGTTTGCGTCAACCAGAGCAGAGGTATTATCAAGAGGACCGACAGAAGTACGGGATTGGCCCAGGGTGGGTTACCTAACTGCCGAGCCACTCCATCTGCGACCAGATAGGCGAAGATCGTTGCAGTGAGCCAAATCAGTGGTGAGGTTGCCAGGTAGCTCCAAAGGCTTGTGACTTCTGTCACGGGACCCAGCGCGCGGTTGCGTACCTAACACCAATGAACGTTCCAACAGCAGCTAGCATGGAGAACACAGTCGAAAGAAAAAGGATGGCAAGCAATGCAATCACGTCTTCCGATAAAACCGCAAAACTACCAATTACTCCAACACCCGCAGGCACGAAAAGAAAAGACAGGTTCGCCAAGATGACCGTTGTGGTTGGCCGTAGCCGCTCAGTAAGTGTGGGCATTACACTGAATATCAGCAAGAGCAGAGCAAGGCCAAGAACCGGGCCGGGCATTGGGAGGCCAAAGCCCCGCGCGGCCACTTCTCCCAAAAGCTGGCATCCCAAGAGCAGCCCGAGTGTGTGAAGCATTGGGGTTTTCTCCTAAAATAACAGACAAAGTCATTAGGACGCCAAACACTTTTGAGAAACAATGAAAAAGATTTGCTCTGAGATATTATGAGGCTAATTAGAAAGCCATTCACCACGATGTACTTAAAATGCACGGAAATTATGCAAAAAAAATTGAAAGTTTAAATTTAAGGCACGCTGATGGATTCAACCCGTCGCATTTTGGCAGATCACTTCAACTCGCAAAACTATTGTTGAAGAGTTCAATTGTCCCAAACGGGAAATTCAATGCCAAGCGAGGGTGCAATCCTGGAAGATAACGACCCCCGCATGGCTGCAACAAGAAGCTGCGTAAACCGCTTATCATCCTATTTTAGGCTTGCCTAGCATGGGTGATGAGGAACGTGGCGATAATTAGGGGGTTTATCCTTTGTCTATTCGTTCCACTCTTCTTTCCACTATCTCTGCTGGCGTCTTATCTGTTGCTAGCTCAGCTGCCCTGGCTGAATGTGCCGCGCCCATTAAAGTGGGTGTGCTGCACTCCCTTTCAGGGTCTATGGCCATTTCTGAAACCACACTAAAAGATGCGATGTTGATGCTGATCGAACAGCAAAACACCAAAGGCGGCTTGCTTGGCTGTGAGCTAGAAGCGGTTGTTGTCGACCCTGCATCCGATTGGCCATTGTTTGCTGAAAAAGCTCGTGAGCTTTTGACTGTTAACCAAGTAGACGTCATCTTTGGTAACTGGACATCGGTGTCCCGCAAATCAGTTTTGCCAGTGATCGAAGAGTTAAACGGTCTGCTCTTCTACCCAGTTCAATATGAAGGCGAAGAGTCTTCTAAAAACGTATTCTACACGGGTGCTGCGCCAAACCAGCAGGCTATTCCAGCAACGGACTACTTTCTAGAAGAGCTTGGTGTCGAGAAATTCGCACTGCTTGGTACGGACTATGTGTATCCGCGCACAACCAACAACATCCTTGAATCCTACCTTAAAGACAAAGGTATTGCTGCTGACGATATCTTTGTGAACTATACACCATTTGGTCAATCTGACTGGGCAACTATCGTTGCTGACGTTGTTTCATTGGGCGAAGACGGCAAGCAAGTTGGTGTGATCTCTACAATCAACGGCGACGCAAACATTGGTTTCTACAAAGAGCTGGCGGCAGCAGGCATCTCTGCGGATGACATCCCAGTTGTTGCATTCTCCGTGGGTGAGGAAGAACTGTCTGGTTTGGACACATCCAGCCTTGTGGGCCACTTGGCTGCTTGGAACTACTTCCAATCTGCAGAGTCTGAAGCCAACACAGACTTTATTGCTGCTTGGAAAGCCTTTGCAGGCGAAGAGCGTGTCACAAACGATCCAATGGAAGCACACTTCATTGGCTTTAATATGTGGGTAAATGCGGCAACCGAGGCTGGTACAACTGACGTAGATGCAGTGCGCTCAGCCATGTACGGCCAAGTGTACCCGAACCTGACAGGCGGCACTGCTGTCATGTTGCCAAACCACCACTTGGCTAAACCAGTTTTGATTGGTGAAATTCAAGCAGACGGTCAATTCGACATCATCAGTCAAACGACTGAAGTACCTGGTGATGCATGGACTGACTTCTTGCCAGCCTCTGCTGTGCTGAAGTCAGATTGGAAAGACTTGGGTTGCGGTATGTACAACGTTGAAACTGAAACATGCGTTCAGCTGACTTCTAACTACTAAACCTATGATGCAGACGCGTGGCTCTTCTCTTTGGATGAAACCACGCGCCTGTTTTTCAAACAACTGAAAGACTAATTATGCGCTCCGCACTTTTTGCTTTGATCCTTATGGTCTGCGGCGTACCTGCCGTTAAAGCAGAAACGCTCCAACCTATTCTGCAGACCTATGCGACCGAAATCGCCAAACCTTCGCGTAAAACTGTGGGCGAGACGATTGATACGATTGCCGCCTCTGGTTTGCCTCAAGTCACCGCTTTTTTAGAGCAATGGTCTGAAAAAAACATTTGGCAGCGCACCGATGGCACCTTTTTTGTTGCCACAGCAGCGGGAGATAGCCTGTCACTTACAGATATGGACACACAGATAAAAACAACCGCACCTAAGTCTGATTTCAAACAACTGAAACCCAATGGCGGAGTGCGGCGCTTAATCGCCACAGCTTTGGTACAATTCCAACTTTTGGATCCCGATCTGACACGACGCAAAACAGCTGTCGCCTCAATCGCACGTCGTCCCGAAGCTGCACAGTTGATCCCTTTGATGGCCTCAATTGACGGCGAGGTGGATGTGGTCCTCAAAGCGCGCAAAATCCAGCTGGCCAACTTTCTGTCAGCACGCTTTGCAACAGAAACCCAAGACCGTATTGCAGCAATCAACAGCCTTTCGGCGGACACGTCCGTCGAAGCCCGCGCTGTATTGAACCAAATTTTAACCACAACCACAGGGGTTGCGGGCACGGCACCCCAAGGCAACATTGCGGCTATCCTCGATCCTATGGTGGCCCCAGACTCATCCTACGGTGCCTTGGTTGAATCAAAACTAGCCCCACCCAAACAAACAGTCAGCGATATCAAAAAGGTACTTGAAGCTAATATTATTGAGGGGCGCATTGCGGGTTTCCCACTGGCGCAAATGGACGACCCTTTGATGCGCGAAGCCGCCTATTCCGCTTTGGCCGCACAGGACAGCGTTCCTACTTTGATCACCAAAGAGTTACGCGATGCGGCGCTCTTCAGCCATGTGTTCTACGAAATATACGCAGAGCCAAATGCGCAAATCACTGCAGCAGCAGAGGTAGCACGTAAATCTGCGGACAACCACGTTACTACCGCACAGTTTGCAGATCTGACATTGGATGCACTGTCACTGGCGTCGATCTTCTTTTTGGCTGCGATTGGTCTTGCGATCACCTTTGGCGTTATGGGGGTCATCAATATGGCCCATGGTGAATTCATTATGATGGGTGCCTATACGGGCTATGTCGTGCAGCTGTTCATTCCAAACTACACAGTGTCGATCTTTGTCGCCTTGCCTTTGGCCTTTGCGGTCACGTTTTTGGCTGGGGTCGTTATGGAGCGGCTTGTCATTCGTCGTCTGTATCACAGACCATTGGAAACATTGTTGGCGACCTTTGGTGTTTCGATTGCTTTGCAGCAATTGGCTAAGAACGTCTTTGGCACCCAAGCACGCCCACTTACATCTCCCGATTGGCTGGCAGGGGCTTGGATCATAAATGATGTCATCCAGATCAGCTTTATTCGGATCGCAATTTTCATCCTAGCGTTGCTATTTCTTTGTTTGATTATCTACATTCTCAAAAAAACCCGTTTGGGCCTTGAGGTGCGTGCAGTGACACAAAATCCGGGGATGGCATCGTCAATGGGGATCAATCCTGATCGCATCAACATGATGACTTTCGGCCTTGGTTCTGGCATCGCAGGTATCGCTGGGGTTGCGATTGGATTGTATGCCAAGGTGACATCCGAAATGGGGTCTGACTACATCGTCCAAAGCTTTATGACCGTTGTGGTTGGTGGCGTTGGCAATGTCTGGGGCACGCTGGCAGGGGCCGCGATGATCGGCTTTGGCCAAAAGGGGATCGAATGGCTGAACCCGTCTAACACCTTAGCCGCTCAAACATACATGATCCTCTTCGTGATCTTGTTCATCCAATTTCGACCCAAGGGCATTGTTGCCCTCAAAGGCCGCGCGGCGGGAGATTGATTATGGAGCGCACGTTCATTGCTAAAAACCCATCCATTCTTTGGTTCCTGCTTGGGCTATCAGTGTTCACGGTTCTTGTGACCATCTTTAGTGAAGCGGCGGGTTCGTCGGTTGTATCGACATCGTTTCTCAAGATCTTGGGCAAGACACTGTGCCTATGCCTCGTTGCTATCGCGATGGACGTGGTCTGGGGGTATTGTGGCATTCTAAGCCTTGGGCATTTTGCCTTCTTTGGGATCGGTGGGTATGCCATCGGTATGTGGCTGATGTATGATCGCACCAAAGACATCGTTGTTGGATCTCTAGAAAACAACATCCTGCCACCAACACCTGACGAAATAACAATCGCAATTGGTACACAGATTTTTGGCGTTGTGGGCAGTTCGGAATTTCCTCTGATCTGGGCGTTCTCTCATTCGCTTCCATTGCAACTTTTGGCTGTTGTTCTTGTGCCGGGGGCGCTGGCTTTGGTCTTTGGCTGGTTGGCATTTCGCAGCCGCGTTACAGGGGTTTACCTGTCGATTTTGACACAGGCGATGACACTCGCGCTTTCGCTTTATCTATTCCAAAACGATACAGGACTGCGCGGGAACAATGGTCTGTCAGGTTTGCAGAACATCCCAGGCCTTGAGGCCGTTTCACAAGCGACACTATCGCTTTGGTTTTTCTGGGCATCTGCTTTCGCACTTGGGGCCGGATATGTGTTTTTTGCATGGATGCTTGCAGGCAAATTCGGCTCTGTCATCCGCGCCATCCGCGATAACGAAACGCGGGTGCGGTTTTTGGGTTATCACGTTGAAACCTATAAATTGTTCATCTTCACTACCACTGCAATGATCGCAAGCATCGCAGGGGCGCTTTATTACCCACAAGCGGGCATCATTAATCCCGCAGAGATTGCCCCAATTGCATCAATCTATCTGGCCGTTTGGGTGGCGATTGGCGGGCGTGGGCGTCTTTATGGTGCTGTAATTGGTGCGGTTTTCGTTTCGCTTATGTCATCATGGTTCACAGGCGGTAGCGCACCCGACATTAACCTTGGTTTTTACTTAGTTAAATGGACAGACTGGTGGCTGATCCTTCTTGGACTGACCTTTGTTGGGGTCACCCTTTTCTTCCCCAAAGGGATTGGTGGGTTGTTTGATCTGATTTCCAATTACCGGGAGAAACAACAATGAACACGCTTTTAGAAGTCTCAGGTGTCAGTGTCAGTTTTGATGGGTTTAAAGCGATCAACAACTTATCCATCCAAATTGGAGAAGCAGAACTTCGCGCGGTTATTGGCCCCAACGGTGCTGGTAAAACAACCTTTATGGATATTGTGACGGGCAAGACAAAGCCAGATGAAGGCTACGTGATCTGGGGCGAGAAATCGTTGTCACTACTAGATATGAACGAAAGCCAAATCGCCCAAGCGGGCATTGGTCGAAAGTTCCAAAAGCCGACTGTTTTTGAAAAACAGACTGTGCGTGAAAACATCACCATGGCATTAAAGAATCCACGCAGCCCACTTGATTTGTTATTTAATCGCGCAGCTCCTGACACAGAAGATCGCGTACGGGCTGTCAGTGACGACATCGGGTTAACGGATGCGCTTGATCAACTGTCAGGGGCGCTCAGTCACGGGCAAAAACAGTGGCTGGAGATTGGTATGCTGTTGGCACAAGATCCGCGTCTTTTGTTAGTGGATGAACCTGCTGCAGGGATGTCTGCGACAGAACGTGAGCAGACCACCGACATCCTAGTGCGTGCTGCCAAAAAGCGTGCGGTTGTGGTTGTCGAACATGATATGGAATTCGTGCGTCGCCTCAACTGTAAGGTTACCGTGTTGCACCAAGGGTCTGTTTTGGCTGAAGGATCTCTGGATCACGTAACGAAGAACCAAGATGTAATCGACGTGTATTTAGGGCGATAAAGAATGTTGGATATCCAGAACCTAACCCTGAAATACGGACAAAGCCAAATTTTAAGCGATATGTCTCTAAATGCCAAAGCTGGTGAAGTAACCACAGTGATGGGCACTAATGGCGTGGGTAAAACCAGCTTGCTCAAGGCAATTTCTGGACGTCACCCTTACGCGGATGGCACCATCACTTTGGACGGGAAGGCGATCAATCACCTCAGCCCATTCGACGCGGCAAAGGCAGGGATCGCCTATGTGCCCCAAGGGCGCGAAGTTTTTCCTTTGATGACTGTGGTGGAAAACTTAGAGAGTGG
>CAJJAR010000021.1 GCA_905182105.1 uncultured Paracoccaceae bacterium | reverse complement strand
GTAGGGTGCCTAGAAAAAGCTTGCAGAGTATGGGTAATCACGGACTGTCCCGCGATTTTACGCCACTGCTTAGGCACCTCACCACCCGCACGTGTTCCACGTCCAGCTGCAACGATTAAGGCTGCGTTGCTCATATTTTGGTTCTTTTCATCATGCGCTTTCTTTACGCAGTTGTGGTCTTGGTGGCAAATATTGGCATATATGCCTATTTTCTGTGCGTTAGGTCGTTTATTGAGCGTCTGATTGTGGTGCACGGATTGAGTGAGCCAAACAAAACCTTTAAATCATATCAAATACTACAGGATTCCACGTCTTGACCAATCTAATGACCCTAAACCCACCTGTGATGTTGGCCCCTCTGGCGGGAATCACAGACCTGCCATTTCGTAATTTGGTTTCGTCCTTTGGGGCGGGCATGGTCGTGTCTGAAATGATTGCCAGCCACGATATGCTGAACCAGACGATGGGCAGCCGCGAGAAAGCAGAGCTGGGGCTAGGGCACGTGGGCACAGCAGTTCAATTGGCAGGCCGTGAGCCCGAACCATTAGCAGAAGCGGCCAAGATGGTTGAGGCGCAGGGTGCCAAGGTGATCGACATCAACATGGGTTGTCCTGCAAAAAAGGTGGTCAGCGGCTATTCTGGTTCTGCATTGATGAAGATACCCGATCATGCGCTTAGCTTGATTGAGTCTGTGGTCGCAGCCGTAGACGTCCCTGTGACCCTTAAAACCCGCCTTGGATGGGATAATGACCTGCTAAACGCACCTGACATCGCTCGCCGCGCCGAGGCTGCGGGCATACAGCGTGTTGTGATCCACGGACGCACACGGTGCCAGTTCTACAAAGGCAGCGCGGATTGGAAAGCTATTCGTGCGGTCAAAGAAGCAGTTTCGATCCCAGTCATTGCGAACGGCGATATCGTCGACATTGCCACGGCGCGTATGGCGCTTGAGCACTCAGGCGCGGACGGCATTATGATTGGGCGTGGTGCACAAGGACGCCCTTGGCTACTTGCGGAAGTTGCTCATGCTCTATTTGGCACCCCGGCACCCTTGATCCCAACAGGGCAGGCTTTGGCGGATATGGTGATTGGTCACTATTTGGCGATGATCGATTTTTACGGCGAAAAGATGGGGCTGCGTATGGCGCGCAAGCACCTTGGTTGGTTCATGGATACAGCTGGAACGCCAGCTGAATTACGACGCAAAATTCTAATGGAAAAAGATGCACGTGAGGTCATGAAGATGATCCCCGAAGCGATGAAAGAGGGCGCAGCATGAGTGATCCAAATATCTGGGCATCTTTGCCTGTACCTGGGGTTCTTATCGGGCTTGATGATAAAATCCTTGATATCAATTCTGCCGCCGAAGGTTTCTTAAATGTTTCCGCCAAGAATGTGTGTGGGGTACCGTTATGGGATCAGATTGCAATTGATGCACCCCTTGAAGAAGCTTTTGCGCATGCCCGTGAAAACGGGACACCGCTTTTTGTAAACGACGTGGATGTTGGCAGTGGTCAACGTGCACCTTTGCAATGTGCCTTACAGATCGCACCGCTGATTGGTTCTGAGGGTCAGATGATCCTCATGATTTCGCCGCGTGAGTTGGCGGGGCGAATGACGCAGAATGATACAGTAAAGTCGGCAGCGAAATCAGCGATAGGCATGGCTGAAATGTTGGCCCATGAGATCAAGAATCCGTTGGCCGGTATTACAGGGGCTGCACAATTGCTTAGCATGAACCTTGCGCCAGAAGACCTTGAACTGACTGATCTAATTGTTGAAGAAAGCCGTCGAATTGTTAAGCTACTTGAGCAGGTTGAGCAGTTTGGAAACCTTAGCGTCACCGAAATGCAGTCAGTCAACATCCATGATGTTCTAGACCGTGCGCGTCGCTCTGCTTTGCTGGGGTTCGGTGCAAATATGAAGATCATTGAAGATTATGATCCCTCATTGCCAGCTGCATTGGGTGATCCAGACCAATTGCTACAGGTCATTCAGAACCTTCTTAAAAATGCGTCCGAAGCTGCAGGCGAACGAGGCGGTACAATCCGTTTGCACAGCTATTTTGAACATTCTTTCCGTTTGCGACGCGCTGATGGTTCGGGCCACTCTTTGCCTTTACAAATTGAGATTATCGATGATGGTCCGGGGCTTCCTGAGGGGATCAAGGATGATATTTTCGATCCGTTTGTTTCGGGCAAAGAAAATGGAACGGGCCTTGGTCTCGCCTTGGTCAGCAAAATCATCTCAGACCACGGCGGATGGATTTCGGTCTCTTCTGTACCCGGGCGCACGATTTTCCGTATTTCACTACCGCGCTGCAAAGAACAGACATTTAACAAAACAAAGAAGGATTAAGTCATGGACGGCACAGTATTGGTCGCAGACGATGATCGCACCATTCGCACGGTTTTGACCCAAGCGCTGACACGAGCAGGGTGTAAGGTACATGCAACCTCCAGCCTAACGACGCTGATGCGTTGGGTGGCTGAAGGTAAAGGCGACGTTGTTATAACTGATGTAGTTATGCCAGATGGAAATGGACTTGAAATGTTGCCAAAGATTGCGGAGGACCGTCCCGGTTTGCCTGTGATTGTTATTTCGGCACAGAACACCATCATGACTGCGATAAAAGCGGCTGAGGCGGAAGCCTACGACTATTTGCCCAAACCGTTTGACCTGCCTGATCTAATGAAGCGGACAGCGCGGGCGTTGGAGTCGCGTCGGCAACACCGCAGTGCGCCTGCAGAAGTCTCTCAAGAACGACCTGAAGAATTGCCATTGGTTGGGCGAACCGATGTTATGCAATCGCTTTACCGCGTCGTTGCCCGCGTAATGAACACGGATTTACCTGTGCTGATTTGGGGTGAAAGTGGTGCTGGAAAGTCATTGATTGGGCGCGCGATCCACGACTTTTCAGATCGGCGCACTTTGCCCTTCGTGACAGTGACGTCGGCGGAATTGCAAGATATCGAGGGACCGGCGCGTGTTTTGGCGCGGGTTAAGGGCGGTACGCTTTTGATTGACGAAATCGCAGACATATCTGATGAGATACAAGCGCGTATCGTGCGGATGATGGACACACCAGGTGAGTATGTGCCGCGGTTTTTAGCGACAAGTCAGTCCGATTTAACAGGTGCGATGGAAAATGGCACTGTGCGTAAAGATCTGTACTATCGCCTAAGTGGCGCAACTTTGAACATGCCATCACTGCGCGAACGGGTCGACGATATTCCATTGCTTGCGGAACATTTCCTTGGCCGGATCGAACAAGCAGGCAGCGTCATTCGTAGCCTATCGGAGACTGCGGCTGAAATTTTCCGCACCTACAGCTGGCCGGGTAATGTGCGCCAACTTGAAAATGCCGTGAAACGATTGGGGCTTACTAGCCGAAGCCCTGAAATTACGGCGGCAGAAGTGCAGCAAGTGTTGGGTCATCAACCGGATCTTGCCCCATTGCGCGGAGGCGCAACGGACACTGAAAAGTTAGGTGCATCCGTTGGGCGTCATCTTCAGCGATATTTCGATCTACATGGGGATATGTTGCCCCCGGATGGTTTATATGGCCGTATTCTGCGCGAGATTGAGGTGCCATTAATCGAGATCGCATTGGACGCAACACACGGCAATCAGGCCAAATGCGCTGATCTTTTAGGGATCAATCGAAACACGCTGCGCAAGAAGATTACAGAGCTCAAAATTGAGGTCACGAGGCGTCGAAAATTGATGTAAAATAGCCACAGAAACTGTGGCATTCTTAGCGCACCCATGTTATCAACCACGAGATGTAGCGGTGGGTGCCTGATTTACCGCATTAACTAGGCAGGGTCACGTGGCAATCCCAACGCGACAAACTCCTTGGGCAGACACACTGCGTAAGTTGCGCAGGCAACGTCGCGCCCGTGGTTACGCGACAACTGGATTGGTTGTTTTGGGGCCATTTTTGGCTCTGGCAACGTTCCTGATCTTAGGGCCACTGGATCAGGGGGCGAGTGATCTTTCCCTGAGGCTCATTTTACTCGCTGACGTTGTCTATATACTTATAATTACTGCGCTGGTTTTGGCCCAGGTGGCTCGCATTATTGCAGCGCGTCGTGCTCAATCTGCAGGGTCACGGCTTCACCTGCGGCTCACTGCAGTTTTTGCAGCCCTTGCGTTATTCCCAACGGTAATTGTGGCGGTGTTTGCAATGTTGACAATCAACATTGCGCTGGAGGGCTGGTTTTCTGAACGTGTTCGTAATGTTGTGGGGTTCTCACTCGCTTCGGCAGAAGCTTATGAGCAAGAACAACGTGAAGGTTTGATCGAGGATGCTCGTGCTCTGGCCGCCCGCATGGATATCGTTCGGGTCGAGCGTGTTGAGTTAAGCGACAGCGAGTTGCTAGGAATTGAGCAACGTAAAATCCAACGTGGGCTGCGCGAGGCATATTTGGTTGATGGAACCGCGTCTATTCGGGCACGTGGTGATCGTTCCTATTTGTTTGATTTTGAGCCACCTGACGCGCGACAGATGGCAGTTGCGCGTGAGACAGGTTTGGCGATTATTCAGGACTGGTTCATCAATGAATTTAGGGTTTTGGTTCCACTAAAAAGCTCACCAGATAGATATTTATACGTAACGCGTGACGTAGATGGCGAAATTCTATCTCTATTGGATGAGACACAAAAAACCGTCCGGTTATATCAGCAACTTGAAAGTGACCGTGGCAAACGGTTGTTTGAATTTGGTCTTCTTTATTTGGCGTTTGCTGTCATTTTGATCCTTGGTGCCGTTTGGCTAGGACTTGGCTTTGCTGAACGTCTGTCTGGTCCTGTTGGACGTCTGACAGGAGCCGCGCAGCGAGTTGGGGCAGGGGATCTGGATGTTCAGGTCCGAGAAGAAGATGGCGATGACGAGATTGCGATGCTGGGCCGGTATTTCAACCAAATGACCCGCCAGCTTAAGGGCCAGCGGGAAACCTTGTTGGACAACACAGGCCAAATTGAACGCCGTCGACGGATGTTTGACTCAGTTCTAAGCTCTGTAACGTCTGGCGTTGTCGGTTTGGATCCTGATGGTCGTGTGGCTTTTGTAAATAAATCTGCTGCCAGATTGTTAGATTGGCATGAAGACCAGCAAATGGTGCCATTGGCTGTGGCTGTACCTGAATTTGGACCTTTGTTTGAAGTTTTGCGCAGTGGTCCTGGAGAAGCTTCACAAAGTGAAATTAAGGTTAGCCGCAATGGGCAGTTAGAGAACTTGTTGGTGCGCATGGCGACACGTCGTAATGAATCAGGCAATCTTGAAGGTTTTGTTGTGGCCTTTGATGACGTGACTGATTTGGTTAGTGCCCAGAGAATGGCGGCGTGGGGTGATGTGGCGCGCCGGATTGCGCATGAGATCAAGAACCCGCTAACACCCATTCAACTGAGTGCTGAACGGATTAGACGTAAGTTTACATCCAAACTTGGCGACGAAAGCGACGATCTAGAGCAGATGACAGGTGTGATCATTCGTCAGACTGGCGATTTACGGCGCATTGTTGATGAGTTTTCAAAATTCGCACGGATGCCAAAACCTGATCGTAAGACGCATGATTTGGCTAAATTGGTTAGTGATGCAGTTGTTCTACAGCGCCTTGGTCAACCGGATGTTGAAATTAAACTGACAGGTGCGGAAACCGCTTTGATGGCTGAGTTTGACGATACGATGATCTCTCAAGCGATGACAAATTTGATCAAGAACGCGGGCGAAGCAATCGATTCATTGGTCAAAAAGGGTGCACCAGACGATTTGCGGCCACAGATTGTTGTCGAGGTCGCCAACGTCGATGGCCATGCCTGCATCACAATTGCAGATAATGGTATTGGGTTGCCTGAAGACCGTGCACGTTTGTTTGAACCCTATGTGACGACACGTAGCGAAGGCACGGGCCTTGGCTTGCCAATTGTTAAAAAAATTATCGAAGAACACGGTGGAACTTTACAGCTGCAAAACGCACCTGTTTTTGACGGTCAAAATCATTTCGGGGCTATGGCGGTTATTAAACTTCTTTTGGCCCCATCAGACATCGCAGCAGCGATCAATAAATAAGAGATATAAACCCATGAGCGACATTCTGATTGTAGACGACGAACGTGACATCCGCGAGTTGATCTCTGAAATTTTAAAAGACGAAGGTTTTACAACGCGCTTGGCTGGAAATTCTGATGATGCGATCGCGGCAATTGATGCTGAGCCTCCTGCGCTGATGATCCTTGATATATGGCTAAAAGACAGCCGTATGGACGGAATTGATATTCTTAAAACGGTTAAGCGCGAAAACCCAGATGTGCCTGTTGTTATCATTTCAGGCCATGGCAATATTGAAATTGCGGTGGCTGCGATTAAGCAGGGTGCCTACGATTTTATCGAAAAACCATTTAATATTGACCAACTCTTGGTGGTTATCCGTCGCGCTATGGAAACCAGCCGACTACGCCGTGAGAACCAAACGCTGAAACGCCAAGATGGTGTTCAATCCGAAATGATTGGTGCCTCAGCCTCCTTTCGTACGTTGATTAGCCAGTTGGACAAAGTGACGAAATCAAATGGTCGCGTTATGCTAAGCGGACCAGCCGGCAGTGGCAAAGAAGTGGCAGCACGCTACATCCATGCCAATTCTAACCGTGCAAGTGCACCTTTTGTTACTGTAAACTGTACGGGGGTGACCCCTGATCAAATGGAAGAGATGTTGTTTGGCCGTGAGGGCGCAGATCTTGGAATCGAACTAGGGTTGCTGGAACAAGCCAATGGTGGCGTCATCTATTTTGATGAAATTGCGGATATGCCTTTGGGCACACAGACCAAAATCCTGCGCGTTTTAGTTGACCAACAATTCTTGCGTGTTGGCGGTTCAGAGAACGTGCGCGTTGATCTGCGTGTGATCTCTAGCACAAACCGTAACCTTGAGGTCGAGATCGAAGCTGAACGGTTCCGCCAAGAATTATTCCACCGTCTAAACGTCGTACCAATTTCGGTTCCTTCACTTGAAGATCGCCGTGAGGATATTCCGCTATTGGCCGAGTATTTCATCAAGGAATGCAACACAAACCAAGGTCTAGCCTTGCGCGCGTTGAGTGACGATGCGTCTGCCCTGATGCAAACGATGGTTTGGCTAGGCAATGTGCGTCAGTTGAAAAACCTTATCGAACGTGTCCTGATCCTTAGTGATGGCAGTGGTCCAATTGAGGCCCGTGAATTGCGGGATGAAGAAGAAAGCAGCAATGAGGAAGGCCGGGTCGTTCTATCGGGTGCATTGGCGACCTTGCCACTTCGTGAGGCTCGTGAGGCGTTCGAACGCGAGTACCTATTGACACAGATTAACCGTTTTGGTGGCAACATTAGTCGCACGGCCAACTTTGTTGGGATGGAGCGCAGCGCGCTTCACCGTAAACTTAAGTCATTGGGCGTTGTTACCTCTGCCAAAGCTGGTGCGCGCGTCGCACATGTTGAAAAAGGTGATGGCGAATAGGTACCAGAGAATGCCAAGTCGGGATATTTCGCTAATTGAATTGACCCGACTTGGGCCTTCTGTCATTCCAATGATCCAAACTACGACAAAAGGTCAAAGGATGAACTCATGAAGGTCATCATATGTGGTGCAGGTCAGGTTGGGTGGCAAATCGCCCGACACCTTTCCGGAGAACGCAATGACGTAACGGTTGTCGACCAAGACCCAGAATTGGTTCGTCGCGCAACAGATTCACTTGATGTTCAAGGGGTTGCAGGCTTTGCCAGCTATCCTGATATCCTTGATCGTGCTGGTGCGCGCGACGCAGATATGATCATCGCGGCGACCCAATCTGACGAAGTAAATATGGTCACTTGTCAGGTCGCACATTCTGTTTTCGGAATTAATCGTAAGATCGCTCGTTTGCGCAGTCAGTCGTATTTGGATGTGATTTACTCCGATCTTTATCGCCGTGAACACATGCCGATCGACGTGGTTATCAGTCCAGAGCGCGAAGTTGCTGCTGCGGCGTTGCAGCGGCTTTCCGCGCCGGCCGCATTTGATACTGAGCGTTTCATAGATGGGCAGGCCCAATTGCTGGGTATTCTGATCGAAGAAGAATGCCCGGTGGTTCATACACCACTGCGTCAGTTGACAGACCTGTTTTCAACATTGCGTGCAGTTGTTGTTGGTGTGCGCCGCGAGGGTGTGTTGTTTGCGCCCAATGCAGGTGATCAATTGTTTGTTGGTGATGAATGTTATGTATTTGCGCATGTCGACGATGTTCCACGCACGATGGAAGTGTTTGGCAAGCGTATAGCAAAACAGGAGCGCGTCGTCATGGTCGGTGGCGGTAATGTTGGGTTGGCAGTTGCTTCTGAATTAGAATCCCGTGCCAACCGTGTGCGCGCGAAAATAATTGAAAAAGACCGTAAACGGGCGGAAATCGCTGCCGAAGCGCTGGAACGTACCATTGTGCTGCATGGGGATGGCTTGGACGTCGCTTTGTTAACTGAAGCAGGGGTTAGCCGTGCGGACGCGATGTTGGCCGTAACAGACGACGATAAAACCAATATGTTAGCGGCTGTACGAGCTAAATCTGAAGGCTGCCCTTACGCAATAGCCCTGATAAATGACCCAACTTTGGTTCCCTTGATGGGGCCGCTTGGGATCGACGCATACATTAATCCGCGTGCAACAACCGTCAGCTCGATCTTACGTCACATCCGTCATGGTCGTGTACGTGCTGTATATTCCATCGGCGATGCTGAGGCCGAAGTTATCGAGGCTGAAGTGCTTTCAACTTCGCCGATGGCTGGCAAACGGATCGCTGACATCGACTTCCCTGAGGGTGTGCTTGTTGGGGCCGTACGCAAAGGTGGCACCGTTACGCGTCCCTTAGGCAGTACGCGTATCGACGAAGGGGACGTTATTGCCCTATTTGCATTGACCAAAGACGTTTCAGAAGTGGAACGGCTGATGCAAGTTTCAATCGATTTTTTCTAACATGAAACAGAAGCTTGGCTTTATTGAGCAGTTGTTCCATTTACCCTTGTTTCTATTGGTTTTTGGCCTGGCATCAATCATGATGTTAATACCCGCCGGCTATGCCGGTGTGGTACGTGAATTGGTGACTGGCAGAGCTTTTCTATACTCTGGTTTGCTTGGGATCATAATTTTTGTTTTGATCGCAATATCCCATCATGGGCGTATGCCCGGACACGGAGCACTTGGGCCCTTGATGTCTTTGTTCTCAACATTCGTGTTTCTTCCATTGGTTTTGGCCATTCCGTTTCATGAAGCTCTGCAAACCACTAGTTTCTTTAACTCCTATATAGAAATGGTTAGTTCAATCACAACGACGGGCGCAACACTGTTCGATGATCCAGAGCGGTTGAACCGACCACTCCACTTGTGGCGCGCACTTGTCGGCTGGTTGGGTGGTTTAATCATGTGGGTGGCCGCATCTTCTATTCTCGCGCCTTTGAATTTGGGTGGTTTCGAAATTACAGCGCGCGCAGAACCTGGAAGACGTGCATTAGGGCAGGGGCAAGTCGGGCAAAGCGAAGGCCGCCTAAAATTGATCAAGATCGTTGCGACATTATTCCCGATCTATTTTGGACTTACTTGGCTTCTTTGGGCACTCCTTTGGGTGAGTGGAGATGAATCATTAGTAGCTTTGTGCCACGCCATGTCGATCTTAGCGACATCGGGCATCTCACCAGTTGGTGGATTGACGGGGGAGTCTGGCTTCACCGGTGAAGTACTGATGGTTTTGTTTATGCTTTTTGCTCTGTCGCGACTGACGTTTTCAGGTGATACGGTCACCAGCGAAAGCGGGGGGATTTCACAAGATCCGGAGTTTCGGATTGGAATCGCCCTAGTTGTTGCCGTGCCCACAGTCTTGTTCTTACGCCATTGGTTGGCGTCCTACGACGTTGCCGCTGAGACGACGTTGATGGATGCAGGGCATGCTTTTTGGGGTGCATTGTTTACGGTTATGTCGTTTTTAACGACAACCGGATTTTTAAGCAATTCATGGGGTGATGCTCAGCAATGGTCTGGCCTTGCAACTCCTGGTCTTATTCTGATGGGCTTGTGCTTAATCGGTGGGGGTGTCGCGACGACTGCTGGCGGCGTGAAATTATTGCGTGTCTTTGCGCTGTATCGCAATGGCCGCCGTGAAATGGAACGGTTGGTTCATCCTTCATCCGTTAGCAATGCAGGCCCAATGGCACAGCGTTTGCAAAAAAACGGAGCGTTTATTGCATGGATTTTTTTCATGCTGTTTGCGTTGTCTTTAGCAGTGGTCACAATCTTACTGGCAGCATCTGGCGCATCCTTTGAGGAGTCTGTCGTGATGGCAATCGCAAGCCTGTCAACAACAGGTCCATTGCTAGAAATGGGTGGCGATACACCTATCCGCCTCATCGAACTGAACAGTTTTGCAAAGTCCGTGTTTGTTGGTGCAATGGTACTTGGACGACTTGAAACACTCGCGATTATTGCGCTTTTGACGCCGGATTTGTGGCGCGGCTAGCTAGTTGCAGGTTAATTAGGGGTGCCAAGGCCGTTTTTGGGGCTAGAAACTCCTCAAATCCTTATCCATAATATAACAAAGAGTGATTTGGTCCGCAGATAACTTAAAAAAAAGGCGAAAATGCAATGGCTTCGGATAGACAGAACCTACAGGATGCGTTCCTGAACCACGTACGTAAGACCAAAGTCCCAGTAACGATCTTCCTGATCAACGGTGTGAAGTTGCAAGGCGTCATTACGTGGTTCGACAACTTCTGCGTGCTATTGCGTCGCGACGGTCAATCTCAGCTTGTGTACAAGCACGCGATTTCGACCATCATGCCTAGCCAGCCAATCAGCCTATATGAGGGCGAAGACCAAGCTTGAGCAAAGAGCAATTCCAGATAGATAACACTGACGGGCCGGTATTGACCCGCGCGTGGGTGCTTCATCCTGATATTAAATCAGATCATCTTCGCCGTAATGCGGCCCTGTCTTTGGCAGAGGCGGTTTCCTTAGCAAATGCCTTGAGTGAGCTAGACGTAATCGGCAGTGATGCCGTGCGGCTGCCCAAACCGCATGCAGGAATGTTATTTGGCTCGGGCAAAATCAAAGAGCTTCATGACGTTTTTGAAGAGGCAGAGATCGATCTTGTTTTGATTGATGGTAAAGTCACGCCTGTGCAACAACGCAATCTTGAAAAAGAGTGGGGTGTGAAGGTCTTGGACCGCACTGGTCTGATCCTTGAAATTTTCAGCGAACGTGCGGCCACCCGTGAAGGTGTGTTGCAGGTCGAGATGGCTGCACTTACCTACCAGCGTACACGTCTTGTACGGGCATGGACCCACCTAGAACGTCAACGTGGTGGTTTGGGCTTTGTTGGAGGACCAGGTGAGACGCAGATTGAATCTGACCGTCGTGCTATTGATGACCAATTAGTGCGCTTGCGCCGTCAGCTTGATAAAGTGGTTAAAACCCGCGCGCTGCACCGTGCAGCACGCAAGAAGGTTCCTTATCCCATTGTGGCTCTTGTGGGCTATACAAACGCCGGTAAATCAACGTTGTTCAACTACTTGACGGGTGCGGATGTGATGGCGGAGGATATGTTGTTCGCTACGCTTGACCCAACTATGCGACGTTGGATTATGGATGATGGACCCGAAGTTATTTTGTCAGATACAGTTGGTTTTATCTCTGACCTGCCTACTGAATTGGTGGCATCCTTCCGTGCGACTTTGGAAGAAGTACTTGCTGCTGACGTGATTTGTCACGTGCGTGACATCAGCCACCCGGAGTCTGAAGAACAAGCCAGAGACGTCCGCGAGATCATGAAAGTTTTGGGTGTTGATGCGGAACGCCCAACCTTTGAGGTTTGGAACAAGCTAGACGCGTTGGATGATGAGGCTGCTGAAGCGGTGAAAACCCGCGCTGCACGCAACGAAATGGTTTATGCGACGTCTGCAATAAGTGGTGCTGGCACCCAAGTATTGATGGAAGCGATTGCCGAAGCATTGCAAGGTGCATTGATCACTGAAGATCTGACCTTGTCGTTTGCAAAAGGGCGCGAACGCGCTTGGCTGTTCTCAAATGAGGTCGTGCTGGAAGAGACGCAAACCGACGAGGGGTTTGTGGTCACAGTACGTTGGAGCGGACGTCAGAAGGCTGAATACAAAGTCCTGTAAGCGATTAATTGGTCGATTTGCCCCAACGATTTTGCAGTTTGTTTAGCGCATCGATCCGTTCGCTTGTTTTGGGATGGCTAAGCAACCATGCTGGTGCATGACCGTTCATTGAACCACTCATAGCGTCCAGCTTTTCAAATAGTGAAATTTGACCTGATGTGCCAATGCCTGATTTGGTGAGTAAGGCCGCGGCATATGCATCTGCCTCGTATTCGTCGGAACGGCTTAAGCGGGCAGCTAGCATCGATGTTAGCATGTTGGCGATCCAAACGCCTACGAACGGTATGAAACGTCCCAGAACCATCGAAAGCATCGAGCGTAGCGCGTTTTGACCTGAGAAGTCGATCATGCGACGTCGTGAGTGACCAAGGGCAACGTGGCCCAATTCATGCGCAATGACACTAGCTAGTTCATCCGCACTAACTTCACCGTTTTGAAATTTCTTGTAAAAGCCACGTGTGATGAAAATCCGCCCATCTGGCGCGGCCAAGCCGTTGATCTGGTCAATCTCATAAATATGCACGCGAATTTTGGGCAAATCCAAAGCACAGGCCATTTGATCACTTAATTGACCTAGCATGGGGTCATTCAAGACCGTGGATTGTTCATCTAAACGCTTTGCCGTTTGCCATGCAGAAAAGCGATACATTGCTAGGCCATAGATTAGGGCAAGTAGAATTGGGGTGAGTTTCAACATGTCTTAGATATGGGGTTAAGAGGTGCGGATCGCAACTCCTTGTCTCACTTATCCCACGCGACACTCATTTTTGTTGGGCCCCGGAAGGCCCAGCCTTTGTATGGAACAGGTTTTAGCAATCTAAGATTGGGCAGGTGTTCGAACGCCAACGGCAAGGCGACTTCGTTGATAAGGCATCTTGCAGCTGCGGCCCCAGCGCAGAAATGTGGTCCAGCACCAAAACTGATGGCAGGCTGTGTGCTGCGCGAAATGTCAAAAGTATCAGGTGCTGAGAAATGGGTTTCATCACGTCCAGCAGATCCAAACATAAAGAACACGCGATCTTCGGGCTGCAGCGTAATGCCATCAATGGTGTCCTCTTTAACCACTACACGAGGGGACATCCCAATAGGGGCCATCCAGCGTGCGTATTCATTGAAGGCGTCTAGCCATTTAGCTTTACCGCTGCGGATCATCTCCAATTGGCTGGGATGGTTTATCAATGCCCAAATGGTGCCAGCTATAGCGTCACGCGGTTCGTTCTGACCTCCTGAGATTATCAGTTTGATATTGGCGTGCAGGCTTTCATCATTTAGCCCTGCTTCCGCCATGACTTTGAGCGCGCTTTGTTGCGGCGCGTCCTCACGCGCAAATTTAATATGATCATCTATAAGGCGAGTCGCTTTGTTGCAGCGTTCTGTAACTTTCTTTTTGCCCTCAAAGTTTGCACAACCGTCAATCATTGCTTGGCTGACAGTATCCATCTCCAAATTGCTCATGGATTCCAAACCTGTGATTGCACGTAATGCCGCCGCAGACACAGGCATTGCAAAATCACGTACTAGATCGCATTTTCCTTTTGTCGCAAGGGTTTGCAGCAAGTCTGTGGCTGCCGCCTCAAATATTGGTTTCCAATGGTCTTTAACCGTTCGTGGGCTTAGCGCGGGAAACAACGCACGACGTTCGTTCATGTGTTCCTCACCGTCTTTACGCATCATGTTTTGACCCATCAATTGGTTCATCAATCCTGCAGGCTGGTTAGAGGAAAACACGTCTATTCGTTTTTCCTGCAAATGGATGTCATCACGGCGGGTGAACAGTGTAGCGTTCAGCTCGGGCACAAAGGTGATGGGTGCGTGTGCACGCATGTGGGAAAGAGCGGGATATGGATCGACCAGAAAACTGGTGAGATCAATATGGGTAATGGGTGCATTTGACATGTATCAACGCTAAACGAGGGGGAGGCGTTTATGCAATGTTTTAACGTAAAGTTGAGTGCAGAGAGTTTCTCGCTCATACTGCCCTAACCAAGACAAAGGACGAGACATGAGCGATCAAGAGGCGACATTCTACGATATTGAGCATGGCATTTCTGAAACAGAAGCGTCGCAGAAGTTTGGTAAGAAGTGCTTTAAGGTCTCCAAAGGTGGCAAACCTTTTGTGTCTTTTTTTCAGGACTGCATGGTGTTCAAACTAATTGGTGATGATCACGCGCAGGCGATGGCTATTGAAGGCGCGCATTTATTTGATCCTTCGGGCAAAGGCCGCGCGACGAAGAAATGGGTTAAGGTGCCCCGTAGCCACGCTGCTATGTGGCCATCTTTTGCGGATGGGGCCCATCGGTAAGTATCATCTCTTTAAATTACAAACAGGCCGCCCAATTTGAATTAGGCGGCATGTTTGTTATGGAAAATTAGAGCCTTGATTTGCAAAAGAGAAATTGAAGACTGTGTAGATTCTGCCTGCTCAGCGATTTGTTTTGTCGCGCCAAAGTGCCATTCAAGACAGGTTTGACCACGTGTCGCAGCATTCTCCAGATTATTGGCAGCCAAATTAGCTTGTGACGCACTTAGCGAAAGGGAATCGGCCAGTGCAGTAAGGCTTTCTTGGATTTAGGAATACCACTTTTCATAAGCCCCTTGAGACAGCGTGCCCATATCACGATTAAATGAAAGCACCTCGAGTTCTTCAATTTGTGCTGCCAATAGGTCAGGAAGAGAAGTCGTTAGGGTTTCCATGGTATCGTTTGTTTTACAGATGTTACGAACAAGCTGATTTGGGTTAACTAACTCTACGCGTTGCGCAATTTGTGTTTTACCAGAACTATGCTCAATCAAAGCGCCTGTTGCACCACCAGTAACTGCCCCGACAATAAAATTTTTGGCGTTTGATGCAGATACTATGGCCAAACTACAACCAACGACGGCACCAATCTTTGCACCCTTAAGTATTGATGCAAGTACAAGATGGTTGCTGAGACCGTTCAGGGCATCAGCTTGATGTGAAACCGTATTTTTGTGCTGTGAATTGTTGTTGAAAGAGACAAGAGATGCGGATCCATTCTCACCAATCTGACTTGCCACCGTGTTGTCAGTGTAGGCAGCTAGTAAGTTAACTGAAAGTAGAAGAAGCAGCGTAAGGATTCTAGCCATCGACAAATTAACTTTATTAAAAATTATTGGTTCGTTTCTGATAATGGTCCAATGTGGCTTAATATAGACTATTGTTCAGATAAATAAGGTAAGCTTGGGCTGTTTTTGGTGCAACACGCTAAGATTGAATAACTTAACGTGTTAAACTTTTAATTCCTTTTTCGAGACCGGAAAGTGTCATTCCAACCATGCGATCAGCACCAAAAATCTCTTTGATCATTTGGATTGAGTGGGTGTAGGTCCAATATTTCTCTGGAATTGGATTGATCCAGAGATGACTGCCCCATTGATCGCGGGCACGTTCTAACCAAACCTGACCACTTTCTGCGTTCCAGTGTTCATTCGCACCACCGGGATAGGCAATCTCATAAGGAGACATCGACGCGTCACCTACAAAGATGCATTTGTAATCAGGACCATAGGTGCGAAGGATTTCGTTGGTATCCAGCTGTGCATCCCATCGGCGGCTGTTATCACGCCATACGCCTTCATACAGACAATTGTGGAAATAAAAGTGTTCAAGATGTTTGAATTCGTTTCGCGCAGCAGAGAATAATTCCTCTACTACTTTGATGTGAGGGTCCATTGATCCGCCCACATCTAAAAACAACAGCACCTTCACTGCATTACGCCGCTCTGGACGTGTTTTGACATCTAGGTATCCGTTTTCTGCTGTAGCACGGATAGTACCGTTCAGATCAAGTTCTTCGGTCGCGCCATCACGTGCCCATTTGCGGAGGCGTTTCAGGGCGACCTTAATGTTGCGAGTGCCCAGTTCGACCGTATCGTCCATGTTTTTGAATTCACGCTTGTCCCACACTTTGGTGGCGCGCTGGTGGCGGCTTTCGTTCTGGCCGATCCTAACGCCTTCAGGATTGTAGCCATAAGCGCCGAATGGTGATGTGCCGGCGGTACCAACCCACTTACTGCCACCTTGGTGGCGCTTTTCTTGTTCCTCGAGGCGTTTTTTCAACGTCGCCATCAGCTTTTCAAAACCGCCCAAAGCTTCGATTTCGGCCTTTTCTTCTGCTGACAGATGTTTTTCTGCCATCTTCGTCAGCCAATCAGCTGGAATATCAACAGCTTCAAGAACTTGCTCTAATTTGATGTTGTCCAAGCCTTCAAAGGTGGCCGCGAATGCACGATCGAACTTGTCGATGTTGCGTTCATCTTTGACCATTGAAACACGGGCTAAGTAGTAAAATGCATTTATGTCATAGGTTGCCAGCCCAGCCTTCATTCCCTCAAGAAACGCAAGGAACTCACGCATGGACACTGGCACGCCGTTCTTTCGCAGTGCGTCAAAGAACGGAATGAACATCAGGAAATAATCCGTTCCAATACAACTGTTGCGATCAGGCCGACCACAACAAAGGCCATTCCAAAGCCTGTCGCGTATTGAGCGATGTCTAGTTTATTACCACCGCGACGTTTTGCAGTGATACCGCCGAAAATTGCGCCAATTAGTGCTGCAACGATTACGATCATATGTGTTTAGCCCCACGCTGTTAAAGTCGGACTTTTTTCAGCGGGGATAGCGATGATATTTCACGCAACTTGGCCCGCACAGCCCAATCTGGACCAAAGCCGTAACGCGCCCATCCAAGACTGTCCAGTCTGACGGTACGTGCTTCTGCAGAACGTCCAGTCAGATCAAGAGCTTCAGCACGAAGCAACAGAAGGTTATAAAGCAGGACTGCGTTTTTTGTTGCGCGCCGCGCGGTCAATATGCGGTCCAATCAATGTAAGCGCACGAACGCCGTCACCTTTGGACACTGCATGTGCAGCATACTGAGTGGCTACGTATGCCCGATGTGGTTCTGCATCTGGGGTGGCAGCATAATAATGGTCAGCTGCGACAAAATGTTGAAATGCAGCCTTCGGATAAGAGGCTAGCATAGGGCTACTACTTGGATAGTGGGCAAAGGCCAAACGGTGATCGCTCCAACCCATTGCTTTGGCAATTTTCAATGCTTGGTTTGCGGCGGTTATACGTTGGGACGTTTTGCTACCTGGGCCAAGTGCTGTTTGAACGGCTTGTGCCCATGACTTTGGCGTTCGTGTTGGAAACTTAGCTGCGCGTCCGTTACCATCTTGATTGATACGATTAAAAACGCGTGGCAGTACTTGGACCACTTGCCCGCGGTTCATACCACTACGAAGTTCAGGCGAGCAGTATGCCTTCAGCATCATCATATCAAAGTCCTTTAAAACAGTGTGGACGTTGTCGTCATTAAATACGCTGTCGGGCAGACGATACAGATCTTTCAAAGGCCCAATTGCTTGCGCTAACTCATCATGTAAGCAATCACGCACTTCTTGGGGACTAGCATCATTCGGCAAGAATATTGCCAATTGTTCGCGTTTTTGAATATTTGTCTAACTTGTTTTAGGAGTACGGCGCGCGCTTCGTTATTCATCGATGCTTGAGATGTTAGGAACAACAAAACATGCAGCATGTGGCAATGTGCGTCGAATTTTTGCGCGGCTTACCGCTTGAATCGTCATATTTGCTTGCGCGTTTGCGGAAATATGACTGATGATGATATTCGCTTCGGTCCGCAATCGGTGCAGCAATTTTTGTTAAATCAGAGCCAAGGCTTTGTGGTGTGGAACCGGTAACACGCACTGTGATGGGTTCCTCAAAGCGCGTAAAGACAGGCAGGTCGCGACCACTTTCCAAACGGAACGACAATTCGATAAAATCGAGTGCAAGATCGTTGTTTGATTTGATCGGACGTGGGGGGCGTGGGGCCCCGAACGTTTTCATCGGTGGGAATGTGCTGTCGGCAATTATCGCATGGCTTGTTGTGTTTGAAGGGGTGACAGGCATTCAGAATTAAAGCTAACGGCGGGATCAGGCGACGCATACGTTTCATGCTTCGACCCTCCCGTATTTGATAAAGTTGGTGACCTTTGCAATTCGGTCATAAAGTTTGCGCGCTTCTGTGTTTTCTTCTTGGGTCAACCAATAAACTGATGGTGTCCCATTTGCGTCAGCGGCTGCGTAAACACCTTCAATAAGCGCACGTCCAACACCCATGCCGCACAGATGGATCAGCATATAGATCTTGAATATAACAAACGTTTTCGACTTTCCAGCCATGACGGTGGAATAAGTAATGGGTTAGCCCCACCAGCTTTCCATCAAGGATAGCAACGAGGCCATTAAAGCCCTGTGGATCAGCGCCCAGAAGGCGATCAAAGTAAACGTTGAATGTAGCCGCAGGTAGGGAGGCTCTATAAAAGTTTAGATAGGCCAACCAAAGGGCTGCCCAAGCGTCCCGGTCGGACTCTTGCAAAGGACGCACTTTAAGTGCAGCCTCACTGGTCATTTGTACTGCCTGCCTATTCAATAAGCCGTGTTGAAGATCTTATAGCCCCTCAACCCGACCTTCTTAGGAAGAAATTAAGGCAAGTTTGAGGTAATGTGTTCCAATTTACAGTGGGTGTGGCCCAAATGTGGCAGTGGTTTTATTGGGTTAAGCTTTTGTATCTTATGAGAAATAATTGATATATTGAGTGTTTTAAATACGGGCAACAATATGGCAATTACCGCAATTGGCCTTGCAGTCCTTGGTTGTGGGTCGGTATTGTCGCTCTCGAAAAAAAATTCGTAGGGCAACGCAGGTTGCCTGAAGTTGAGGTTAGATGCCCTGCGCCACATTTAACAGCTAGCGTTGGCCACGCGCCATAAACGCTATGCGTTCGAACAAATGCACATCTTGTTCGTTCTTCAATAGCGCACCGTGCAGTTTGGGTAAAGCGGCAGTCCCTGATTTTAGGTCTTCGGCTGTCATATCCTCGGCCAGCAGCAATTTAAGCCAATCCAACACTTCAGAGGTTGATGGTTTCTTTTTTAAACCAGCTTGTTCGCGAATATCGAAAAACTGGGTGAGGGCGGTCGTTAATAACTGTTCTTTGATCCCCGGGTGGTGGACTTCTACAATTGCACGCATAGTTTCCATGTCTGGGAAACGGATGTAATGAAAGAAGCAGCGGCGCAGAAACGCATCGGGCAGTTCTTTTTCATTGTTCGATGTGATGATCACAATAGGGCGGTTTACCGCTTTTACAGTTTTGCCTGTTTCGTAAACAAAGAACTCCATCTTATCGAGTTCCTGTAAAAGGTCATTTGGAAATTCGATGTCGGCTTTGTCGATCTCGTCGATTAAGAGCACAACCTTTTCACCAGCTTCGAAAGCTTCCCAAAGTTTGCCTTTGCGGATGTAGTTTGCAACATCATGGACTTCTTCTTTGCCCAACTGGCTGTCGCGAAGGCGTGAAACAGCATCATATTCGTACAACCCCTGTTGCGCACGGGTGGTGGATTTGATGTTCCATTCGATCATGCGGATCCCCAAAGAGGTCGCGATTTGTTTGGCAAGTTCTGTTTTTCCAGTGCCAGGTTCACCTTTGACAAGGAGGGGTCTTTCTAATGTTACAGCTGCGTTTACAGCGATCGTAAGGTCATCTGTTGCAACGTAGCTTTCGGTGCCTTGAAATTTCATAACAATCTCCGTCTGTGCGCATTTATTAACTGTTATTGGTTTTAGACATATCTAAGCAGAATTGTGTAGTGACAATAACGGGGCGCTGCGTTAGACGCTGCGGAAGATGGCTATGTTTATGTACAATGACGAAACGTGCATGAATGACCTAAGCCAAACGGAGGGGAACAAGATGAAACAAGAAGTGTTTCTGCCGGATGATTATCATCCAGCCGACGACGAACCATTCATGAATGATCTTCAGGTGGAATATTTTCGCCGCAAGTTGAACAATTGGAAAGACGAGTTGCAAGCTGGAACACGTGACACCATCGAAGCATTACAAGATGGCACACGTAATATCCCGGACGTAAACGACCGTGCTTCTGAAGAGACAGATCGCGCCCTTGAGCTACGTACACGTGACCGACAGCGCAAACTGGTTTCCAAGATTGATGCGGCGCTACGTCGTATAGATGAAGATGAATTCGGATATTGCTCAGTGACGGGTGAGCCGATTTCATTGAAGCGTCTGGATGCGCGTCCGATCGCGACAATGAGCCTCGAAGCTCAAGAACGTCACGAGCGTCGTGAAAAGGTTCATCGTGACGATTGATCGTCGGGGATAAGATTTTAAGTCAAAGGCGCGTAGGGTATTCCCCTTGCGCCTTTTTCGTATTTAAGGGCTTGTAATGATACGCAGTGCAATAGTGATTGGTGGCGGTATCGCCGGTATGGCCTCTGCTGCTGTATTGGGCCGCATGGGTGCTTCTGTAACAGTTCTGGAACAAGTGCCGAAGCTGACAGAAATTGGGGCGGGTCTTCAAGTTAGTCCCAATGGATTGTGTGTGTTGCGTGCCTTGGGCCTAGAGCCTGAGTTGGTCAATCGCGGTGCATTGCGTGCCAATGCCGTTTCACTACGCGATTATCGCAGTTCGGGCGAAGTTGCGCGTTTGGATTTAAAGCGTTTGGCCCCTGATCAGGCCTACTATTTCGTCCATCGTGCGGATCTGTTGGATGCACTTACTGGCGCTGCCAAACGGGCGTCTGCAGATATAAAGTTGAACCAATCTGTTGTTGAGGTGCTAAAAGGCGAGATACCCGAGGTCGTGCTTGCCAATGGCGATGTCTTGCGCGCGGAACTGGTTGTAGGGGCGGATGGGGTCCATTCTGTTGCCCGCTCATCGCTCAACCCCCAGTCCTCTGCATTCTTTACAAAACAAGTCGCGTGGCGCGCTATTGTGCCCAATGTTGTCGACCAACCAAATGAGGCCCGCGTTTACATGGGACCTGGCAAACATATCGTCACATATCCGTTGCGTGGCGGTATGTTTGTTAATTTGGTCGCTGTCGAGGAATGTGATGATTGGCAGGATGAAGGTTGGCGACAAAATGGCGATCCCGATCAATTGCGCGAAACATTCGCAGAGTTTTCGGGAGGAGCTGCGCCATTGCTAGATTCCGTTAAACAGACTTCTAAATGGGGATTGTTTCGCCATCCAGTTGCTGCAAGGTGGTTTGAGCAAGGGATTGCACTGGTTGGTGACGCCGCGCACCCAATGCTGCCATTCTTGGCACAGGGGGCGAATATGGCATTGGAAGACGCGTGGGTCTTAGGACGGGCGCTAAAGGCGGGTGATCTCCGCGGTTATCAAAGCCAGCGTTTAAAACGCGTGACTAAAGTTGTTAAAACCACACAAGGGAACGCCAACCGGTACCACCTGCGTTCAGGCCCAATCCGTTTGGCTGCGCACTTAGGGTTGAAGAGTGTAGGCATGGTAGCACCATCGCTAATGTTAAAGCCCTTTGATTGGCTTTACCGGCACGATGTCACTGACAAACGCAGTTAAACTTTTAAGTCGATCCAGATAGGGACGTGGTCAGATGGTTTTTCACGGGCGCGAGTGTTTTTGTCGATCCCAGTATCTATCAACATATCCGCGCAAGTTGGGCTAAGCAGAAAGTGGTCAATGCGAATACCGTTGTTCTTATTCCATGCGCCTGCTTGATAATCCCAGAACGTATATTGGCCCGCACGCGGATCACGTGCGAGGGTCGCATCGGTTAGCCCAAGATTGACCAGTTTGCGATACGCGGCAAGACTTTCAGGACGACAGGCTGCATCACCTTCCCAAATTTCTGGGCGTGCAGCATCTTCAGGCTGTGCGATGATGTTGTAATCCCCAGCCATTAAAAACGGCAGCGTATCCACCATCAGTTCCTCTGCACGTGCCTGAAGGCGTTCCATCCATGCCAATTTATAGGCGTACTTTCCGCCCTCAACGGGTTTGCCAGCATCATTCAATTCGACAGGGTTGCCATTAGGTAGGTAAAGCCCACAGATACGAACCGCATCTTTTTCACCGATGACAGTAGCTTCAATCCAACGCGCTTGTTCGTCGTTGTCGTCACCGGGCAGGCCACGGCGCACATCTTCAAGTGGTAATTTAGATAGGATAGCAACGCCGTTGAATGATTTTTGTCCGTGCGTTTCGATGATATATCCGCGGTCTTCAAAGATCTCGCGAGGGAATGATTCGTCCACGGATTTGATTTCTTGGAGCAAAGCGACATCAGGTTGTGCTTCGTCCAGCCATTCAGGAAGTGCATTTATGCGTGCTTTGATGCCGTTGATGTTGAATGAGGCAATCTTCATGACGGTGCTCCTGCTTTTTGATGAATAAGCTATCGCTCAAGACCTGCTGCTGAGCAAGGGCAGAGGAGCATCTTGAGGTCGAGTTGAAATGGGTAGTAATTCTGTGAATCGGGTTAAGGATTAATTAACATTTATTAACATTAGGTTAGTATCCATAGGAATTGCACCTGTGGACAACATTTTTTCAAATTTTGCAATTTGCGCTAAAGCTAAACACTTTCAACGAAGCTGGCTGTGCCGCACCGGTGGATAAGTCAATGTTTGCACAACTATGAAAAGAAAAGGGGTATTCAAATACAGATTTAAGGACAATCGTTTTAGGTACGACTAACTTAACAAACTGGGAAATTTTAAAATGACTGCATTACGTGAAGTTTAAACACGATCCACAATATATCAATAAGGTCTGATGGGTGGTGATGATATTAAAATGTTCATGTCCTGCTCAGTTCCAACAGCGTCTGATGGCTTCTTGTGCGATGCGACATACCTTTTCATGTCAGGGTCTAGCCCGGAAATGAAAGGCGGCGATGACACTGGAATGTTTATGTATGAATACGCCCCGACAACGTCGTTCAAAGAAAGTGGTAATCTGACTTCGCTGTTTATGTCCTGCTCCTAACCAACTGCCAAGGCACGTTTAATTTAAGAGGGCTAAATATGACCAACGTAATTTCATTAAGCGTGCCCCAGCGCCGACAAACATTTTCTCAAAACGTGGACCCTATGATTGATGTTTTAGCCAACCATCGCAGAACCCGCGAAAATGTGTTTTGGTTGAAAGAGACCGGTGAATTGCTGAACATTCTTGAATGCTCGGGAAAGCCATTCAAAGAAGAATCTTTGACCGTTTATCAACAATTGACCGCAAACATGGCCTTTTTTAACCAATATTATCGGTTTTACCTCTCTATTTGTCTTGATCTGGAAGACCTTGGACTAAAGGGGAACTTAGGTGAACAGATGGGCGAATGGGTTGCGACGCAAGGGCTGGCCGAAGTGGAACTCTCAAACCTCCAACGCGGCGAAGTGTTTAGGCTTGTGTCGCGACGCGGAAATAAAATTTCGATCGATACTGGATTGGACGTTCGTTTACGCCAATTCATCAATCGCTCAGCGACATTAGCGCTGCCAAACAAAAAAGCGGCTTATGAGCTGACACATATCGTATCCTATTTGTCTGAATATGGTCGCCGAGACCCCAAGCTGGATGCAGGCGCGATCCAATTCCTGAATTTTGTTGGGATCATCGCATATTTGGATCAAAACGCTGATCTTCTGGCTGAAATTTGTACGGCACTCCGATTTGCCGGAGAAACACCAAGCCAAATCTGGGAAAACTGTGTGTTGGCGTCCTTGGCAGATTTTCAAGTTGCGACGAATTCTGCATCAAGCATATCAGATGCGTATCATGAATATTTCGAATGTTCATGGTTGGCTGCAACGGCAAAACAAGATGGGAAGGGGCAGGCGGTTCTTGGTGGGTGCACGCAATTTCAGCGTGGTGATGTCGCCGTTGGCCCGCTTCGCAATATTTCTAATCTATTGCTAAAAATGGATGCCGAACGAAGTCACGATTGGGAGGTGATGCGTCCTATTGTTGAGCAGGAAATTGACGAAAAAGGATACGGAATACTACTTTAAGCACAAAATTCGACTGATGGTTTTACGGCTTTATTAAAGGATTTCAACACGTCAATATCACCGTGTAACCTATTACATTGAAAAAGAAATTCCACAACCACATGCGCTTGTTGCATTCGGGTTTTCAATGACAAACCGTGCCCCGATCAGCTCTTCGGAAAAGTCGATAACTGCGTTGGAGAGGAAGGGCAAAGATATGGAATCAACCACAACTTTTTGTCCTGATCCCTCAAGGATTAAATCGTCGGCTTTGGGATCATCCAGCGCGATTTCGTACTGGAAGCCGGAACAGCCACCACCCTCAACCGCGACGCGTAGGGCCTGCCCCTGATCAGCGGCGCCGATCTCAGCAAGACGTTCAAAGGCACGTGTTGTAACTTTTGGCGGCAATTGCACGGGGAAAGCTCCGAATGGTCGACCAATGGCCGGTTTCATTATCGTCTATTAACCAATATAGAGGGCCATAGGACAGGCGACAAGGACCAGTGCTCAATGCAGGCACCATTTTCCTCTGATCCACTACACAGCAAGGGACGGCGTGTAGCGGAAGAAGAGTTTATTTTTCGATCATGTTTTCAACGTGATAGGGACCGTATCATTCACGCCAGCGCCTTTCGCCGGTTGAAACACAAAACCCAAGTTTTCGTTGAACACGAAGGCGATTATTTTCGCACGCGCCTGACTCACTCGATTGAGGTAGCCCAAGTGGCCCGCACGATTGCAGGTGCACTGGGTCTGAACGGCGAGCTCACAGAAGCTGTTGCACTCGCTCATGACCTTGGCCATCCGCCCTTTGGGCATGCAGGCGAGGACGTGTTGCACGAGATGATGGATCCTTACGGAGGCTTTGATCACAACGCTCAAGCCATTAAAATCGTTACCGATTTAGAACGTCATTATGCTGAGTTTGATGGCCTAAACCTGACATGGGAATGCTTAGAAGGAATCGCAAAACACAACGGTCCTGTTGTGGGCGAGCTACCCTATGCGCTGGCTGAATATGACGCGACACATGATCTAGAACTTTACACCCATGCAAGTGCTGAGGCGCAAGCCGCAGCGTTGTCTGACGATATTGCCTATAATAACCATGATCTACACGACGGTTTGCGAGCAGGGCTATTTACAGACGCCGACATAATGAGGCTGCCCATTATCGGTGAAGCATTTGCAGAAGTGGATGCGGCCTATTCCAACCTTGAAACAGATAGACGCCGTCACGAGGCTTTGCGCCGTGTGTTTGGCGTAATGGTCAGCGATGTGATTTCGACCTCGCGCGTGATCTTGGACGAAAGTGGTGCGACATCCGCCCGTGATATTCGTCATTTGGGCCACCCAGTCATCCGTTTCTCCGAAGGGGTCTTTGCAGATCTTCGCGAAATCCGTTCCTTCCTGTTCAACCAGATGTACCGCGCACCTGCGGTGATGGCGAAGAGGGCAGAAGTAACAGCAGTGATCCGCGAATTGTTCCCCTTGTTCCTGAATGATCCTTCTCAATTGCCCGCCAATTGGCATGAGGAACTACAGGGTGCTGACAAGACCGCCATTGCACGCCGTGTCTGCGATTACATCTCAGGTATGACAGACCGCTATGCATTGCTCGAATATGAACGTATCTTGGGCAAGCACTAGCCGACGCCCGTTGACCTTAGGCACGTAAGTGCTAAACCGCATCCGACCCGTATTAGGACTAAATTGATGAACCTGTTTGCCGATATCCGTACCCAAGTGATTGCTGACCTCAACGCCATGGTTGACGCAGGGCAGTTGCCCTCTGGCCTTAGCTTTGACAATGTGACGGTAGAACCACCGCGCGATTCATCACATGGCGATATGGCAACCAATGCGGCGATGGTTTTGGCCAAGCCTGCAGGTCTTAAACCACGTGATATTGCGGACGCATTGGCGGCACGTTTGGCAGCCGACGATCGGATTACTGCTGCTGAAGTCGCAGGGCCTGGTTTCCTAAATCTTCGTCTTACTGCTTCTCTTTGGCAGAGCGTCATCAGCGCTGTGCTTAAAGCAGGTACTGATTTTGGCCGCTCCACTATGGGTGAGAACAAAAAGGTTAACGTTGAATATGTCAGCGCAAATCCAACGGGCCCTTTGCACGTTGGCCACACGCGTGGTGCTGTCTTTGGGGACGCACTAGCATCTATGCTAGATTTCGCGGGCTATGACGTCACACGTGAATACTACATCAATGACGGCGGTGCGCAGGTCGATGTGTTGGCCCGTTCCGTATACCTGCGTTATCTTGAGGCCCACGGCCAAGAGGTTGCGTTTGAGGACGGCACATACCCGGGCGATTATTTGATCGCGACCGGTGAGGCGCTGAAAGCTAAGGTTGGTGGTGCCTACGTTGGCAAAGGCGAAGACGTTTGGTTGCAAGATGTCCGTGAGTTCGGAACTGAGGCGATGATGGATCTGATCCGTTCCGACCTTGCGCAGCTTGGCATCAAAATGGACCGCTTCTTTTCAGAGAAATCATTGTACGGTTCCGGTCTAATCGAAAAATCTATCAAGTCGCTTGAGGACAAGGGCCTGATTTATGAAGGCGTGCTTGAGCCACCAAAAGGCAAAAAGCCTGGGGATTGGGAACCACGCGAGCAAACCTTGTTCAAATCAACCGAACACGGTGATGACGTAGATCGTCCTGTGAAAAAGTCTGATGGCGCGTGGACATACTTTGCCCCTGACATTGCATACCACTTTGACAAGGTTGAACGTGGCTATGACCTGTTGATTGACGTTTTTGGTGCTGATCACGGCGGCTATGTAAAGCGGATGAAGGCTGCTGTGTCTGCATTGTCTGGTGGCACTGTGCCGCTCGATATCAAGCTGACACAACTGGTAAAGCTTTTCAAAGATGGTGAACCGTTCAAAATGTCCAAGCGGGCAGGGACGTTCATAAGCCTGCGCGATGTGGTTGATCAGGTTGGGTCTGATGTAACCCGTTTTGTAATGCTAACGCGCAAAAACGATGCGCCGCTTGATTTTGATTTTGCCAAAGTTCTAGAGCAAAGCCGCGACAATCCTGTGTTCTACGTTCAATACGCCCACGCGCGTGTGAACTCAGTTTTGCGCAAAGCGGTTGAAGCGGGCGTCGCGGTTGATGACGCAACATTGGCTACTGCTGATCTGACACTGATCAATCACGAATCTGAATTGACGCTGGCGGCTAAGCTGGCTGAATGGCCACGTTTGCTGGAAACAGCTGCGCGCAGCAACGAACCGCACCGCATTGCATTCTACCTTTATGAGCTGGCGGGCGAGTTTCACGGGTTGTGGAACCGTGGCAATGAATTGCCTGGATTACGCTTCTTGCAGGATGATCCAAAGACATCCCTAGCAAAAATCGCCCTAGCACGTTCAGCGGCTGTTGTAATAGCTGCAGGCCTTGGTATTCTAGGTGTAGAGCCAGCCGAAGAGATGCGTTAAAAATAACCGCCTCGGCTGAACAGGCATAATTCAGTAGATCCGTTGGGCAATGTACCCAAACGGGCAATGAGGCAAAAATGACAAACGTTCCTTATTCCCATAATATGGGTGGTCACGGTTATGCATCTGTGGGTGCTTCATCACCAATTATATCGGCTAGTTCATTGAACAACATCACTAATATGGTTGCTGCAGGTCTTTCTGTAGCGTTGATAATTGGCGTTGGCGTTTGGGGGTACAAGTTGATGGTCCGTGACGTGACAGGGCTACCTGTCGTTCAGGCGATCAGTGGTGAGATGCGCGTTCTTCCGGACAATCCAGGTGGCGAACTTGCCTTGAACCTAGGGCTTTCTGTAAACGAAGTCGCAGCGGCTGGCACTGCCACAGCGCCAACAGACACGTTGGTTTTGGCCCCTAAGCCGGTCGCTCTGGCTGTCGAAGATACCCCAGTTTCTGCTCAAGTGGTTGCACAGGTGCAACAGCCTGCGCCACTGGATTTGTCCGCTGCCATCTCTAATCCAATTGAAGCCGTTGCTGTCGACACAACTTCAACCACACCAGAAGCTGGAAGCGTTGAAGATTTGGTGCGCCAGCTGACCCAAGGCGCGGATGTGTTAAATACTACGACTGGCGCAAAAGTTGTGGGCGCAGCGACAACTGTTGCTTTAGCGAATGTGACTGAGAATATAGCGATCCAAGCCGCAGGCTTGCGTTACTCTTTACGCCCACTGTTACGCCCAGCTTCAGCACCTGCTGCCGTGATTCTGGTGTCTGCACCTGCTAAGACAGCCGTTACCGATGTGGATCCAAAATCAGTGCCTGCTGGAACACGCCTGGTTCAGCTTGGGGCATTCGATAGCGCCGAAGTGGCGCGCAGCCAGTGGGACAAAATTGAGGGCCGCTTTGGTGATTTCCTTCAAGGCAAAACCCGCATAGTTCAAAAGGCTAATAGTGGTGGCCGTACATTCTATCGCCTTCGCGCGATGGGTTTTTCTGACCTAAGTGATGCACGTCGTTTCTGTTCCGCACTTTTGGCTGAGAACGCAGATTGCATTCCAGTAGTCACACGATGAACCGTTTTGGCGCGACCATCCTTAATGGGGATGGCCTTCGGCTGACAGCAGATGAAGTGGCGTTGTTTCGGGATGTGAGCCCTTTCGGTTTCATCCTTTTTGCCCGTAATATTGATACACCTGATCAAGTGCGCATGCTTTGCGATGACTATCGCGAGGCTGTAGGTTGGGAATGCCCGATCACAATCGACCAAGAAGGTGGGCGTGTCCAACGACTGCGCAGTCCAGCGTGGCGCGAATGGTTGCCACCCTTGGACTTTATCACTGCGGCTGGCGAGAACGCCCAACGCGCTATGTACCTGCGCCACCGTATCATTGCGCATGAGCTGCGCTATATCGGTATCGACAGTAATTGTGCGCCAATGGTCGATGTTGCCAACACCGACACCCATTCGTTTTTACGTAACCGTTGCTATGGCACTGATGCTTTAACGGTTTCTGCAATGGGACGTGCGGCTGCGGACGGTCTGCTAGACGGCGGTGTTCTGCCTGTCGTTAAGCATATCCCGGGACATGGTCGCGCGACCGCTGATAGCCATTTTGACCTACCCAAAGTAGACGCGCCGCGCGATAGCTTGGATACCCAAGATTTTGCGCCATTCAAGACGTTGAATGATCTCCCAATGGGGATGACGGCGCACCTTGTTTACAGTGAGATCGACGAGGCGCCTGCGACATTGTCCAAAACAGTCATGGACATAATTCGTATAGATATCGGTTTTGATGGTTTGCTCATGACTGATGATATTTCGATGAAAGCCCTCAGCGGCGATCTGGGAACGCTCAGTCGTGCATCAATCGAAGCGGGTTGTGACGTGATCTTGCATTGCAACGGGACCCTAAGTGAACGTACACAGGTGGCACAGGCCGCTGGTGAAATGACAGATATAGCCCAAAAACGCGCTATCCGTGCCGTTAAGATGCGCAAAACACCAGATTTGATTGACATTGCTACCTTAGACGCCGAACTTGAAACGCTGTTAGGCGGGGGCGCATTGGCGCAATAAAGTCATGGAAGACATTTTTGAAAAAGAACGTATCGCCGTCGCCGAAAGGGTGGCCGCCGAAGCGTTGATCATTGATGTCGATGGGTTTGAGGGACCGTTGGACCTTTTGCTGACACTAAGTCGCACCCAAAAGGTTGATTTGCGCAAGATTTCAGTGCTTGAATTGGCACATCAATATCTTGCTTTTGTTGAAAAGGCTAAGGCGCTGCGCCTTGAACTAGCCGCTGACTATCTGGTGATGGCAGCGTGGTTGGCATTCCTTAAATCACGATTGTTATTGCCGCCTGATCCGTCTGAGGAAGGTCCGTCTGGTGAAGAACTGGCTGCACACTTGGCTCTTCAATTGGAACGGCTGCAAGCCATGCGCGACGGCGCGGCACGCCTAGTGGGTCGTGATCAATTGGGCCGTGATTTCTTTGCGCGTGGTCAGATCGAAGTGGTCGAGCGGGTCAAAAAGGTTACCTATACTGCCACCTTATTGGATTTGATGCAAGGCTATGCACGCCTTAGAACCCGCGATGATTTCCGTCCGTTTGTGATGGATCGTGACAGTGTCTTCACAATGGAACAGGCATTGGAACGGATGCGCGAGTTAATTGGCTACACAGGAGAATGGACTGATATCGTCAGCTGCCTTCCTGACGGATGGGCAAATGATCCGGTCAGACGGCGCTCCGCAACGGCGGCGACATTTGCAGCTTCGCTGGAACTGGTTAAAGAGGGCCATTTGGATATTCGCCAATCCGAAAGCTTTGCACCGATTGAGTTGCGTAAAAGGACTTTAAGACAGTGACTGAAGATATTGAATTGAATGCGGAAAGCCTTTTTGAGGCTCCGCCTATGGTCGAGCAGGAACGCATGGTTGAGGCGATCTTTTTTGCCAGTGCAGAACCTGTAACGGTGAGAGAGCTTGAAGCACGTATGCCCCATGGTTGCGACGCGGCAGGGGCGATTGTGCACCTGCGTAAACGCTACGAGGGGCGCGGTGTGAACCTGAGCAAGGTGGGGGATGCATGGACCATGCGCACCTCACCTGACCTTGGTTTCCTCATGCAAAAGGAAACGGTTGAGACCCGCAAATTAAGTCGGGCTGCGATCGAGACACTGGCGATCATCGCCTATCACCAGCCTGTGACACGCTCGGAAATTGAAGAGATCCGCGGTGTATCTGTAAGCCGCGGAACGGTTGATCAGTTGCTTGAAATGGAATGGATCCGTTTTGGCAGGCGCAAGATGACGCCCGGGCGCCCCGTGACGTTCGTTGTGACCCAAAACTTCTTAGGTCACTTTGGGCTTGAGACTGCACGTGATCTTCCAGGGCTAAAAGAACTCCGCTCCGCAGGACTTTTGGAAAATAGACCTCCACCCGGGACTGTACCAGGGCCGGGCGACATGGACGACGAAGATGACACGAATGAAGGCCAGTCAGAACTTTTTGAAGATTGATCTGATTATCACTATAGTTTCGGTATATGGAGTGCATGAAGCAGTTAGGGAAACGACACATGAATAAGAACCACATTATCAATGTGATCATTCGTCAGATTGTGAAACGTGTGATCCACTAAGGCATCGATAGCGGTTTGAACGCTGGATCCAGCATGATGTCCAAGCGCTGTGGAAAACAGCCACCACAGGGCGAAATCGACGACTAAGGCAACCCAACAGGTTGCGATAACCGCCGCTAACTGGCAAGATTTAAGCTTTATTTGAAGTGCTTAGACAACTTAAGGCCTTGACCTTGGTAATTTGAGGCTATGCTGACGCCGTACAGCTGAGTAGGGGCTTCAGCCATCTTCTCATATACTAATCGCCCAACCACTTGGCCATGTTCTAAGACGAACGGGGCTTCGTGGCAGCGTACTTCCAATACGCCGCGTGATCCTGCACCACCAGCTGAATCGTGTCCAAACCCGGGGTCAAAGAATCCTGCATAGTGCACGCGGAATTCGCCAACCATGGCAAGATAGGGTGCCATTTCCGCAGCATAGTCCGGCGGAATGCAAACGGCTTCACGACTTACCAAGATATAGAACGCGCCTGGATCAAGGATGATATGACCATCCCTACTGTGTACTTCTTCCCAATAGTCGGTTGGATCGTAATGCCCGATCAGGTCCAAATCGATGACACCTGTGTGAGGCTTTGCTCGGTATCCCACCAGTGTTGAGCCCGGCAGGTTCAAATCAACGGAAAAGCCCAAGCCGTCATCGATCACTGGATCGCCGTTCACCAATGGGATTTCGGCGTGAAGGTTAGCCAATGCGGCGTCGTCCAGTACAGCATGTCCAGTACGGAAACGAATTTGGTTTAGGCGCATACCTGGGCGGACCAACACAGAAAAGGAACGTGGGCAGATTTCAGCGTACAATGGGCCAGTGTAGCCAGACGGAATACGATCAAATTCAGTCCCACCATCTGTAATCGTGCGGGTCAGCAGATCAAGGCGACCGGTAGAGCTCTTGGCATTGGCAACTGCGTTCATACCTTCAGGCAACGCAAGGCTTTCCATCAACGGCACCACATAAACGCAGCCTTTTTCCAAAACAGCACCATCTGTAAGGTCGACGCGGTGCATTTCAAACTCTTTCAATCGATCGGTGACCTTAGAACTGTGGCCCGTAAGGAACGAAGCGCGCACGCGATAAGCAACATTACCCAGACGAAGATCAAGGCTGGCTGGTTGGATTTGCGCATCAATAACCGATTGAGCAGCGTTGATTTGCCCACTTCGGATCATTTCGCTGATCTGCTGATTTGGAATGACACCGGTCATAAAATTCACTCTTGTTTAAACGCCAAACGCCCGCACACCGAAGGTACGGGCGGTTTGAGCAAGTCTATAATTGGTCGGGCTAGCAGGACTCGAACCTGCGACCTTCCGTCCCCCAGACGGACGCGCTACCAGACTGCGCCATAGCCCGACTTGTGAGATGTCATACGCGATTTGTGGCTTGAGGCAAGAGGGAATTGGCACTTGGTTATTCTTTGCGGCCCAGCGTCATGCGATCACGCGCATCGCGCAGTTGCGCCAAAAGCGGCGCAATAGATGCCACTTGTTCAGAGGTTAGTACATTGACCTTAGACAGCGCAGCTAGAGCACGTGGAGAGGTTTGAATTTCGTGTTCAGCCTGCGGTACTGGTAGGTCTGTGCCCAACGGGGAAGGTGCCTCCGATTTGGTCGTCTCTATTTCAGGAACAACGGCGTCTTCAACTTCGTTTTCTGCCATTTGCGATTCTGCTTGTTCCGTGACGTGTTGTTCAACGACAGGGGCTGGCTCATTGGGCGCAGACATCCCTGTATCCGCTGGCTCCGGTGTCGAGCGGCTCAAGAAGGCTGGCATGACGGGTAGCAGACCCATAGCGTCAGCAACAGGTTCTTCTGGCGCTAGTTTTAATGCAGGTTCTGGATCGACGACCGAAACTTCTTTGGTCTGCTCAACCGAATCGGATGTCTCTTCCACAACCGGTTCAGGGACCAAGTGCTCTTCGATTTCAGATGATTCTGGTAACTCTTCGATTGGTTCCTGCACGGCTGGTGCATCTTCGATCGTTTCCAAAGGTTCTTCAAAATTGCTGTCGACGGATGAGGTCTGCAGTTCCTCGAGTTCGGTCTTGTCCACAGTGTCAACCACAACAGGAGTCACAGTTTCTATCTCTGTGGTCGAGTCACACACACCATCTTTTAGTGTAGTGGTTTCGACGGTTTCTGTAATGCTCTCTTCGCTCACAATTTCAACCTCTGACGTGACTTCATCTATAGTCAATGAGGGTCGTTCCGTTGGTTCTTTAACTTTTGCCTTCGTAACAAGCGGTAGGATTGTTGCAGTTTGTGGCTCTGCTTCCATCGTTATAGCCGCTTCTGGTTCCACAACCATTGGTTCGACTTCGGCACCGTCGACAGATGGAGAAAGGGCTGACACATGCGCCATGCCTTTTTCGCGTAATATCTTCTGAACGCCCTTAATTGTAAGGCCATCTTCGTGCAGGAGCTTTTGAATGCCACCTATCAGTTGCATGTCTGCAGGACGGTAATACCGGCGACCACCTGCACGTTTTACAGGCTTCACTTGCGTAAACTTACTTTCCCAAAAACGTAGAACGTGCGTCTGAACGCCAAGCCAATCAGCAACTTCTGAGATGGTACGAAAAGCGTCCGCAGACTTTGTCATAGATTAAGACTTGTTGCCTGAAGCAACACGGTCTTTCATCAGATGTGACGGACGGAATGTAAGGACGCGGCGCGGATTAATTGGTACTTCTTCACCAGTTTTTGGGTTTCTTCCAACACGAGCAGATTTGCTGCGCACTGAAAACGTACCAAAGGAAGAAATTTTAACCTGTTCTCCTTTTACCAAAGCGTCAGAAACATGATCCAAGACACTTTCTACCAACTGCGCACTTTCGTTACGTGATAAACCAACCTCGCGAAAAACCGCTTCGCTAAGATCCATACGTGTCAGTGTGTTATCAGTCATGTTGTTCCCCTATTTTGTATCACAATAAGGCGAGGAGAAATTCCGAGTCAATATCAATGCCTTGCCAACGGTAGTTTCAGCGTTGGATTTATACAAAAATGGTGGGTTACCAGCGTAAAACCACCGCGCCCCAGGCCAGTCCACCACCGATTGCCTCTGTGACAAGTAAATCACCTTTTTTGATTTGGCCGTTTTGGGCACCAACAGACATTGCAAGCGGGATAGATGCGGCAGAGGTGTTGCCGTGATCTTGGACCGTGACGATTACGTTCTCCATCGGAACGCCCATCTTTTTGGCAGTGCCTTGAATAATACGGATATTTGCCTGATGTGGGACGATCCAGTCAACGTCATCAGTTGTGACGTTTGCGCGCTCCATCGCAGTTGTGGCTGTCGCTGCCAATTTACCGACTGCGTGGCGGAACACTTGATTGCCTTGCATGCGCAGGTAACCAGACGTGCCAGTGCTGACACCTCCGTCAACATACAGCAGATCACGGTGTGTGCCGTCTGAATTTAGGTCTGTTGATAGAATGCCACGATCGCCGTTGTCGCCAGCACCTTCTTCGGCTTCTAATATTAATGCACCAGCGCCATCACCAAACAACACGCAGGTGCCCCGGTCGGTCCAGTCCATGATACGGCTGAATGTTTCTGCGCCAATCACCAATACACGTTTTGCCTGACCCGATAGGATTAAAGCATTCGCATTGCTAAGGGCAAAGACGAAACCGGCACAAACAGCTTGAATATCAAAGGCAAAGCCTTTGGTCATGCCAAGGTTCGCTTGAACCATCGTTGCAGCTGAGGGGAAGGTAAGGTCGGCGGTTGAGGTTGCCAAAACGATGGCATCCACGTCATCTGCGGTCATTCCAGCATTGGTTAAAGCCGCTTGCGCCGCTTTGGTTGCCAACATGGATGTTGTTTCACCTTCGGCGGCGAAATGGCGACGTTCTATGCCTGAACGGGATTTGATCCACTCATCTGTCGTATCTAAGGTTTTCTCAAATTCAGCATTCGGAACAATACGTTCCGGTAGGTAATGCCCAACCCCTTTTACAACAGCGCGCAATGTCATGCGTGTTAATCCTTTGGTTTGGTGGGCAAAACAGCGGCCACGCGGGCGGCCAACTTGCCAGTAAATCCATTTTCGGCCAGCTGTGCGGCCAATTGCAGCGCAGCGGCAACGCCTGTTGCGTCTGCAGAACCATGCGATTTCACGACCATACCGTTCAAGCCCAAAAATACACCACCATTTACACGGCGTGGGTCTATACGGCGTTTCAAGCGCTGCATAGATGTAAAGGCGAACAGGTAAGCAAGGCGTGACATCGGAGTATTTTTAAAGGCTTTGCGAAGCAAATCACCGATCAAACCAGCAGTACCTTCACCGGTCTTGATCGCAATGTTGCCTGTGAAACCATCTGTCACAATGACATCGGCAACGTCACCCGGAATGTCGCCACCCTCAACAAAACCAACAAATTCAAAGTTGGCTTGTTCTGCTTGGGCTGAGATTAACTCATAGGCTTCGTGCAGTTCTGGACGGCCTTTGTGTTCTTCGGTGCCTACATTCAGCAAGCCGATACGCGGGCGGGGCAGGTCCATGCCGTTGCGGGCATAGGATGCTCCCATTAACGCATAACGCATCAAATCATCAGCATCGGCACGAATGTCCGCTCCAACATCCAACATGACGTTGAAACCCTGGGGGTTGGATGATGGCCAAAGCACAGCAATTGCTGGTCGATTGACGCCCGGCAATTTGCGTAGGCGTATCATTGATACTGCCATCAAAGCACCTGTGTTGCCACAGCTTACGGCAATTTCAGCATCACCAGAACGTACAGTTTCGACTGTGGCCCACATAGACGTCTTTTTACCATGGCGGACGACTTGGCTTGGTTTGTCTTCCATAGAAACAACTTGAGCCGCATCACGGATAGTGACACGACCATTAAGTTGCTTACGGCGCAAAACAAGGGCCTCAAGCGTAGCTTGAGGCCCATGCAGGATAATATCGACGTCCTTGCGACGTTTGGCAAAAGCGGCACATCCAGCGACGATTGCTGAAGGACCACTGTCACCACCCATAGCGTCCACTGCAATTACAGTGTTCCGGCGTTTCGCGTCTGTTTGATCGGGCAGTGCCGTCATTTGCGAATGCCTATCTGCATCAGGGCCAAGCGGCAGTTTATGCCGCGTCGTCTTCCATGTCGACTTCTTCAGCCAATGCGACAATCTCGTTATTGTCATAGTGACCGCAAGCCGCACAGATGTGGTGAGGGCGCTTCAGTTCACCGCAGTTGGTACATTCGTTTGGGTTTGCAGCAACCAGGGAATCGTGCGAGCGACGGTTGTTGCGGCGCGATGTGGAAACTTTGTTCTGTTGAACAGCCATTATAATGGGCCTTTAGATTAAAGGGCGACGCAGTATGCGGAGCCGATGTTGCATAACGTTTGGTTTGGGCGTGACGTGCGTTTAGGCGGTGTGCCTCAACATGTCCAACCTTTAATACCATGAGGCAGGCAAAATACTGCGAATTATCTCAGACGCAAGCAGATATTTGGACACTTTAGGGCTATGACTGTTATCTCTTATTCATCGCCTGATTTCAACTGGTCTTTCAGGGCTGCTAGACCGGCAAAAGGGCGCGCATCTTCATCGCGCATTGGGGCTTCACCAGGTTGAGTGTATATGGATTCTCCAAGCGTTGCGCCTTCGGCCCGTGGATACTCTGGCAACGTGAGGCACAAAGACTCGATCATAATAGCCTCAGGGTCGATCCATGTGCCCAAGGGTTCGACGGTTTCGTCCTCTGGCATCTCGATTTCTTCCTCACACAGATCACTCATTTCTTTTACGAAAAGGCGCTCAACGGATTCATCAATTCTGGTCATGACTGGTTCAAGGGTGATTGTGCAGGGTTGGATAACCGTTGCGCCGATTGTTCCAGTTAAACGCCAGTCTGATTTACCAGACGACTGGATTTGACCAGTGAAACGCAGTTTACGCAAACCCAGCAGGTTTAATTTCGCAGCAGTTGCGTCATTTTGTGCTGGTTCTGGGCGTAAATCGAACTTTTTAATCGAGTTATTTGGAAGATCCATAACGCGATAAGCGAGCTTGGATGGAAGTGCTACTGACATGATTCATGCTTTCGTTTCTTGAAACAGGGACGTTCCTTTGGTACGCGGGATAAAAGCCGTAACGATTAAGAGCAAGAGGGCAGTTAAAATGCAGTTCACATCCTATCGCAAGTGGATCACCGCAGGAGCCGTATGTTTGACTATTGGCGCATGTACGCCAACTTATAAAAATCACGGCTATATTCCACCACAGGAAGACCTTGATGCGATTATCGTTGGCGTTGATACGCGAGCGTCTGTTGAAGAGACTGTCGGGCCACCATCATCTGGTGGCGTGTTGAATGATGGTGGCTATTACTATGTGCGTAGCCGTTTGCGGACGTTTGGCCCAACAGCGTCAAAAGAAATTGAACGCCAATTGGTTGCTATCAGCTTTGACAGTGCGGGTGTTGTCAGCAATATAGAACGCTTTGGGTTAGAAGATGGACAAGTTGTGCCACTTACGCGTCGTGTCACGGACACTGCAGTGAGCAATAAAACCTTTCTGCGTCAGTTGATTGGCAACATCGGTATGGCCGGTGCTGGCATTTAGGGCTGGGCGGTTAGGGTTCCTTGCACGATGAGCTGCGTTGAGGAATGTTGCCGCGAACGGAACGTTTAAATTCCTATTGAGATGATGTCCTTTGTGAAGGGCAGTTATGAAGTTTCAGTTGCCAAGTCTGACGACGATTTATCTGAATCCCAAATATTGTGTGGCTTATGCTTTAATCTAGAAGGCAGCGATGCTGACGGGTTTGATAAGTCCTGCTCTCATATCCTTATTCGTTCAACGCAAGACAATCGGCTGGTTGGGTATTTTAGAATGTTGGCTGGAACAGGTGCATCGATTGACTCCAGCTATTCTGCGCAATTCTACGACCTCAGCGCTTTGGCTGGTTTTTCTGGATCGATGATCGAATTGGGCCAATTTTGCATTCACCCCAGTGAACAAGTCCCCGATATTATCCGGATCGCATGGGCCGCATTAACAGCTTGTGTGGATGGAAAATAAATTTCTACGCTGTTTGGATTCACTTCCTTTTCTGGGAACGACACAGCCGCGCATCAGGTGGTGTTCGCATTGTTAGGTGGGCACCACACCGCGCGGCACACTGGGCACCCAAACATTAATTTGCTGATGTGTTTAATTTTAGAAGTGAGGTTACACAGGGCTTTGACGCTAAAAAAGACAATGCAGATATGCCACCATTGCTGAGTACCTATCTACTAATGGGCGGTTGGGTGAGTGATCATGCGGTGATCGATCGTGATCTAAATACGATGCATTTTTTCACGGCTATCGATATAAAAGCTATTCCTCAAGAACTTAAACGGCTTCTTCGCGCCTTGGTCGGGTAGTTTCGCCCAAAGGGCGAGAGTTTATTTGGTAAAATGAAGAGCGGCGATTGACCCTGTCGCGTGGGGCAGGTAGCTGGCAAGCATGGCTCGTATACCCCTTCTTCAATTGAACGAAATTTCGCTGACTTTCGGCGGTGATCCCATTTTTGACGGTCTTAGTCTGGTCGCACAACCGGGGGACCGTGTTGCCCTTGTTGGGCGCAACGGCTCTGGCAAGTCCACCTTGATGAAAGTCATGGGCGGATTGGTCGAACCTGACTCTGGGGAGGTGATCGCAGGTCCAGGTGTGTCAGTTGGATACATGGAACAAGAACCCGACCTTTCTGGTTTTGCCACACTGGGCGATTTTGCAGCCCATGGGTTGGACGAGAGTGAGATGTACAAAGTTGAGCGCGCAGGCGCGGGCCTTAAATTTGATCCAGCTCGTCCGGTTGAGACCGCATCTGGTGGCGAATGTCGTCGTGCGGCCTTAGCCCGTCTGATGGCCGGTGGCCCAGATTTAATGTTACTGGACGAGCCGACCAACCACCTTGATATTGAAGCGATTGCTTGGCTCGAATCTGAGCTGAAGGCGACGCGCAAGGGCTATATTCTTATCAGCCACGACCGTGCATTCTTGCAGGCGCTGACCCTCGCGACCCTTTGGATTGACCGCGGTATGGTCAAACGTCAGGAACGCGGGTTCGGTGAATTCGAGGCATGGCGTGATGCAACGTGGGAAGAAGAAGACACCCAACGTCACAAGTTGAACCGCAAGATCAAAGCTGAAGCACGGTGGGCCGTTGAAGGCATTTCTGCGCGCCGCAAACGCAACCAAGGGCGCGTTCGTGCCTTGCAGGAATTGCGCGCTGAACGGGCAGGGCAGATCACCCGTCAAGGGGCTGCGGCCATGGCGTTTGAGGCTGGCAAAAAATCAGGCCGCAAGGTCATTGAAGCGACCCAGATTACCAAGGCTTTTGGTGATAAGAAAATCCTTGAACCCTTTGATATTACAATTAATCGTGGTGATCGCATCGCGCTGGTTGGTCCAAATGGTGTTGGTAAAACCACGCTCTTGAACATGATGATTGGGCGCGAAGAGCCTGACACTGGTACGATCAAGTTGGGCACCAACCTTGAATTGGCTTTGTTTGATCAATCGCGCGCTCAGCTTGATGGTGACATGACCCTTTGGGAAAGCCTTACAGGTGATCCAGAGATGCGCGTTTCAGGCAAAGCGGACCAAGTGATGGTGCGCGGAATGCCTAAGCACGTTGTTGGCTACCTAAAGGAATTCCTATTCGACGAGGGGCAGGCGCGCGCGCCTGTACGCTCTTTGTCTGGTGGTGAAAAAGCACGCCTGTTGCTTGCCAAATTGATGGCCCGCAGCAGCAACTTTTTGGTGCTCGATGAGCCGACCAATGACCTTGATATTGAAACTCTTGATTTGCTTCAGGACTTGCTGGGCCAATACGACGGTACCGTTGTTTTGGTAAGCCACGACCGTGATTTCCTTGACCGTGTGGCGGTAACGACCATCGCGATGGAAGGTGACGGCAAAGCGACTGTTTATGCCGGCGGTTGGTCCGACTATATCGCACAGCGCAATCAGGATGATTTTGGTGAAAGCGTCGTGAAATCAAAACGTTCTGCGTCTAAAGGTAAGGAAAAAGAAGAGGCACCTAAGTCAGGCCTTAGCTTTACTGAAAAGCACCGTCTTGAAACCATTCCTGCGGAAATGGAACAATTGGAAGCTGAAATTGGCAAGCTGCAAGAATTGATGAGCGATCCAGAATTGTTCACTGCCAACCCAGTTAAGTTTCAAAAGGCAACTGATGCATTGATCGAACGCCAATCCAAATTGGACGTGGCCGAAGAAGAATGGATGCTACTCGAAGAAAAGGCCACTAAATAAGCGGCCCTTTCAAACTATTCTAAATCGTCAAAATACTACCCAATTTGTACCAGAGCATGGCGCTTTTTGCCGGCACTTAGTTTCATTGGTGTGGCCAGAGCAGCGGCATCAATCATCATCCCAGCTTCAGCCAGTGGTTCATCATTGATCTTGGCGCCGTTCTCAGAAATCAGACGCTTGGCTTCTTTGCCGGACCCCGCAAGGCCGGATTTTACCAGCAACTGAACTATTGAGATCCCATCGCCTATGTCTTCAGCGCTCAGAGTTAGCGTTGGCAAATCATCACCAATACCACCTTTTTCAAACACTTCGCGTGCTGTGGCCTCAGCCGCCGCTGCCGCATCTGCACCGTGCAATAGGGTAGTGACCTCATTGGCCAAACGCACCTTGCTCTCGTTGATTTCTGCACCCTTAAGTGCACCAAGGCGATCACATTCGTCTACAGGCAGCTCGGTATATAGCTTAAGGAAACGCCCAACATCGGCGTCTGTTGTGTTGCGCCAGAACTGCCAGAACTCATATGGGGACAGCATGTCAGGGTTTAACCAAATGGCACCAGACAGTGATTTGCCCATCTTTCTGCCATCAGATGTGGTCAGCAATGGGGATGTCAGACCGTAGACTTCGCCGTCAATAACACGGCGCGTCAGGTCGATACCGTTGACGATATTGCCCCATTGATCCGAACCACCCATTTGCAGAACACAGCCATAACGACGGCTAAGTTCCATAAAGTCATAAGCTTGAAGGATCATGTAGTTGAATTCGAGGAAAGATAGCGACTGTTCACGATCAAGGCGTGATTTCACTGATTCAAACGACAACATGCGGTTGATCGAGAAATGGCGACCAATGTCGCGCAAGAAGTCGAGGTAGTTCAACTCGTCTAACCATTCGGCGTTGTTGATCATGATCGCATCTGTAGGCCCATCGCCGTATTCTAGGTAGGCGCTGAACACCTTCTTGATGCCTGCGATATTGTCATCAATGGCTGCATTATCCAGCAAAGGGCGTTCATCCGCGCGAAAAGACGGGTCGCCAACCTTTGTTGTGCCGCCACCCATCAAGGTGATTGGCTTGTTGCCGGTCTTTTGCAACCAGCGCAGCATCATGATCTGGATCAATGATCCAACATGCAGAGATTTGGCTGTGGCGTCAAAGCCGATATAGCCAGGTTGCGCACCTTTAAGCAGTGCATCATCCAGCCCTTGATAATCGGTGCAGTCGGCAAGGAAACCGCGTTCCATCATTACTGCAACAAATTCTGATTTTGGGTGGTAGGTCATAGCACGTACTCTTGGTTGGTTTTGCAAAGCAATCTATAGGGAGGGGTAAGGCAAAGGAAAAGGCCAATGAAGAGCTTTCGAAAAACCAATACTCCAATTGTTGCTTTAGGAGCGATGAGTGGCACATCGTTAGACGGCGTGGATGCGGCGGTGCTGGTGACGGACGGGCATGACATTACCGCCTTTGGACCGACGCAATACCGACGTTATACCGACATAGAACAGACAGTGCTTTCGGCTGCTTTAGGCCGCTGGTTTGGGCCAGAGGTTGATGCGGCAACAGTCGTGATCGACGCGGTCCACGCAGAGGTGTTGGCAGAATTTGTAGACATCGATTTAGTTGGATTTCACGGTCAAACTTTGGCTCATGCACCCCGTCAACAAGGGACCTTGCAAGTGGGCGATGGCGCCGCATTGGCGGAGAGTTTAAAGACGCCAGTAGTTTGGGATTTCCGCAGTGCTGACGTTGAACTGGGTGGCGAGGGCGCACCCCTTGCGCCGTTCTTTCACCACGCTTGTGCGCGCTACATTAAAGCTGATGGACCTATCGTGTTCTTGAACCTTGGTGGTGTGGGTAACATGACATGGGTCGATCCCGCGATTAATGCACCAGAAGATGTGGGCGCATTGCTTGCCTTTGACACAGGCCCTGCGAACGCACCGATCAATGATTTGGTCCAAGCGCGTTGTGATGTTGCGTTTGATAAGGACGGCAAAATCGCGAGCTCAGGCACCGTTGAAATGGGCGCGCTTGATTTGTTCTTGGCTGAGCCATACTTTTCAAGAGTGCCACCAAAGTCATTGGATAGAAACGATTTTTCTGAAATGATAGATTTGGTAAAAGAGCTATCAGATTCCGATGCAACTGCGACGTTAACGGCTATGTGCGCGGCTGGGGTTGCAGAGGCAATGCAGCATTGCCCACGTCCACCAAGCAAGGTTTTGGTGACAGGTGGTGGACGCAAAAATCCCATTTTGATGAAGATGCTAGAGGTGTCGCTAGAGTACCCCGTCGTTGAAATCGAGAGCGTTGGATTGGACGGAGATATGCTTGAGGCGCAAGCCTTTGCCTATCTGGCCGTTAGGGTTGCACGCGGATTGCCAACGTCCTGTTCCAGTACAACTGGCGTTCGTGCAGCAGTTTCTGGTGGAATGTTGAGCTATCCAAGTACTTGATTAAGAAAGAGAAATTTCAAAATTTGGCGCGGCCAAGGTGAAGCCTTCAAATTCAAAACCGGGCGACACAGTACAGCTAACTAACGTATATTTGCCTGTTGTCCGTGCCGCTTGCCAATGGCCCTCTGGTACGATCAATTGTGGTTCACCTTTGGTTAGATCAGGCGTCAAAAGGTGATCGGTCGCAGGTCCTGAATCTGTTTTTGACAGGGACAGAACCAGCGGTGCACCTGCGTGATAAAGCCAAATTTCGGTGGCATCGACCTTGTGCCAATGACTATGATCACCATCTTTCAATAGGAAATAAATACAGGTCCCAACCGCGCGGCCTTCGTTTTCGGCACGCCATGTTTGGCGATAAAACCCGCCCTCAGGGTGCGGTTCGAGTGATAGGCGGTCGATGATGTCTTGTGCTGTCATCCTGCTATCTTATGCTGGCCTCAAAGCAACGCAAGGAAGATCGCAATGCAGGTTGTCATAATTGGAGCAGGGATCGTTGGTGCAAGCCTCGCATTCACCTTGTCCCAACAAGGTGTGGACGTAACGGTCATAGACGCCAGTGGACCTGCGGCAGGAGCGACAGGACGTTCCTTTGGCTGGGCGAACGCCAGCTTTTACTTAGATAAGTCGCATCACGATATCCGCGCTGAAGGCATTGCCAGCTACAGACGGTTGAATGACGCACTGCACACCAATGCAATCACGTGGTCGGGGTGTTTATGTTGGGAAGAACAAGGCGATTCCTTTGACACCCAAGCCGCCGATTTAGAAGCGATGGGATATGACGTCGAAGTGTTGAATAACTCACAATTTCAACAGCTTGAACCGGCTGTAGTGCCCCCCCAACGCGCATTGTATTTCCCCCAAGAAGCCGCTGTTGATGGTGTGCAGATATGTGCAGATTTACTCGCAGCTTCAGGTGCACGTTTGATTACGGGCTGCCTTGTTGAGGGCATAGAAACGAAAGGCGGTCAAGTTGTCGGTGTCTCGACGATCGGCGGTGTCATCCCCGCAGACCGCGTTATCGTGGCGGGCGGCACTGGAAGCTCCAAACTGTTGGCGTTGTTAGATGTTGAACTGCCAATGTTACTGCGTCCGGGGCTGATGATGCGCAGCCAAGCCGTAAAGCCAATCCTATCGCATGTGTTGGTTGCCCCAAGTCAAGAGTTCCGCCAATTGCCGAGTGGGCATATTTTAGCCCCGACAGTGGCTTCTCATCAATCAGACACTCAAACCCATGTTACAAGTCGCCCCGATGCCCTTGCAGACGAGGCAATGGAGCGTTTGAATGCATTGATCCCATCAATCGACTTGCATTGGGAGGAGGTGGCGTTTGCTCAACGCCCTGTGCCCAAAGATGGCTTGCCCGTTGTTGGAGCCTGTGGGCCAAATGGCGTGTTCGCAGCTGTCATGCATTCCGGCATAACACTAGCACCGATTATGGCAGAAATTTTAGCAGGTGAGGTTTTGGATAAGGCGACCAGCAATTATCACGCGGGTCTCATCGCCAACTATCGCCCTGATCGATTTCAGGACGTTTGATTGATGGGATACATGCGGGCGATCCGTGCCGCCCGCATGTGAAATCACTTAGCGTAGGATTGAACGGCCAGCGTATTGCGCTGTCTCGCCTAATGCTTCTTCAATGCGGATCAATTGGTTGTATTTCGCCAATCTGTCTGAGCGTGCCAATGAACCGGTTTTGATTTGACCACAGTTGGTTGCAACAGCCAGATCAGCAATTGTTGCGTCTTCTGTTTCGCCAGAACGGTGCGACATCACATTGGTAAAACCAGCGCGGTGCGCCATTTCAACTGCTTGAAGTGTCTCTGTCAACGTACCGATTTGGTTCACTTTAACCAACATTGAATTCGCACTGCCACGTTTGATACCTTCAGCCAAACGCTCTGGGTTTGTCACGAACAAATCGTCACCTACCAACTGTACTTTGTCGCCGATTAGGTCAGTCAAAGCTTTCCAGCCGTCCCAGTCATCTTCAGCCATGCCATCTTCGATTGAGATGATAGGGTAATCGTTTGCAAGCGCTGCAAGGTAAGCCGCGTTTTCAGCTGAAGACAGTGTTTTGCCTTCGCCGGCCATGACGTAGTTACCGTCTTTGTAGTACTCAGTCGCAGCACAATCGAGCGCGAGATAGATGTCTTCGCCTGGCTTGTAGCCTGCTTTTTCGATGGATTTCAGGATGAAGTCCAATGCATCACGGGTCGAGCTGATGTTTGGGGCAAAGCCGCCTTCATCTCCGATACCAGTGGACAGGCCGGCTGCTGACAATTCACCTTTTAGTGTGTGGAACACTTCAGAACCCATGCGCACTGCGTCGCGGATGTTGGACGCTGATACTGGCATGATCATGAATTCTTGGATGTCAATTGGGTTATCCGCGTGCTCGCCACCGTTAATGATGTTCATCATTGGAACGGGCAACATGCGGGCAGATGTGCCACCAACATAGCGGAACAATGGCTGCGATGTGAAATCAGCCGCTGCTTTGGCCACTGCCAAGGACACGCCAAGGATCGCGTTCGCACCAAGACGTGATTTATTTTTTGTGCCGTCCAGCTCGATCATCATGCTGTCGATTTCGACTTGCTCGGTTGCGTCCATGCCAACCAAGTTTTCAGCGATCTCGCCGTTTACTGCGTTACAGGCCTCAAGAACCCCTTTACCAAAATAACGTGACTTGTCACCATCGCGTTTTTCAACGGCTTCGTGCGCACCAGTAGAGGCACCAGATGGAACAGCTGCGCGGCCCATTGTGCCGTCTTCGAGGATCACATCCACTTCGACCGTAGGATTGCCTCGGCTGTCGAGGATTTCGCGGGCGTGGATGTCAATAATGATGCTCATAGTTGCATGTCCTTGGGTTTTGAATAATTAAGGGCCTCTTACAAGCCCAAGGGTTTTTGTAAAAGGGGTTTGACGCATATTTGCGACGAAAAATTCCATTTTAGCGACTAAATAGCCTGCTTTATACGTCTTTCGCGCCAAACTGTGTAAATGCCTGATAACACGATGATCGCCGAACCTGTTAGCGTTAACACATCGGGGCGCTCGCCAAAGATCACGATTCCAAAGATCAGTGCGAAAATCAAACGGGTGTAACGGAATGGAGTGACGAAACTGATTTCACCAACACGCATGGCAGCGACAATGGCGTAATAGGCAAGGGCGGTGATGATCGTTGCCCCTATCACCAGCAACCAAATGGTCTGCGTTGGCGCAATCCACTGTGTTTGTGCACCCAATGATAGGATCATTGAGGCAGGAACCAAAGTTAGAAACGCAAGGAAGCTTAGTTGCATGGATGATGTATCTTTCGGAACGCCGCGCGTAGCCAAATCGCGCCCTGCAAGGCCGAGCACGCCAACTAAGGTAATCAAGGAAAGATGATCAAATCCATCGGTACCGGGGCGTATAATCAATAGCACACCAAAGAACCCAATAAAGATCGCAGACCAACGGCGCCAGCCCACCATCTCACCAAAAAGTACAGCGGCACCCAAAGTAACGAGAAGTGGGGTTGCTTGTAAAATGGCAGAGGCTGTTGAAATGGGCGTTAGCGTGATAGCAGTTACGTAGCCCAATGTGCCTACCAGTTCGGCAAGAGACCGCAACAAAATGGGACGAGACAGCATCTTTCGCTCAAACAGCGGTTGCTCTTGAATACGACACAAAATGCCAAAGACGATGGCACCACCACCACCCAGTAAAAAGATGATTTGGCCTGTTGGCATATCAACAGAAATGACTTTGACCATCATGTCTTCGACTGCAAAGCCAAACATAGCCAAGATCATCAAGGCCGCACCGCGTAAATTTTCCATGGGTTTTAGCCTAACGAATGAGAGTGTTCAGGCTTGGCTTATGCCTGTGTTTCAGGCTTGTCCATCGGTGAGCGATGAATATGCCGTCAGGGCTTTTTAGGAACGCCGTATAGCTCAAGGCGGTGACCGCGTAGTTCGTAGCCCAACTTGGCGGCTATTTTTTCTTGAAGGGCTTCGATGTCTGGATCCACGAATTCAATGACTTCACCCGAATTCATATCGATTAGGTGGTCATGGTGTTCGCGCTCTGCATCTTCATAACGCGCGCGCCCGCCACCAAATTCTAGCTTGTCCAAAATACCCGCTTCTTCAAACAGTTTGACTGTGCGGTATACTGTGGCGATTGAAATACCTTCATCAACGGCATTTGACCTTGCATACAGTTCTTCCACGTCAGGGTGATCATCGCTGTCTTGCAATACCTGTGCAATGACACGGCGGGGTGTGGTCATACGAAGGCCTTTGGCCTCGCAACGGGCGATGATGGGTCGGTGCATAGTGATCTCAATCTGTCGTATCCTGGGTTTCCAACTTAGCGACCTTTACACACATGAGCCAGTAGACAATTGGCGTTTCGCTTGACTTATCACCCGTCACCCCTCATGTGAGCCCCAAGCTATGCTGTCTGCCGCGTGAGCAGTCATATGAACGTACGAGAAAGCTCGACGTCAGCAGTATAGCCTTTGATCCCAAAATCACGCGTGGGGCACAGCGCAGTGGACGTACCATAGGCAGTTGGCCTTGGAACGTGATCCGTCTGAGTGACCTTATGACGTGTTCACTCCTTTTCGGGGTGGGCCAAAGGAATACAATGAGCGATTTTGAAATGATGGGCCTGCCAGACCAACTGGTTAAACGGTTACATGAGATGGGTCTAAAAGATCCAACACCTATCCAGAAACAAGCAATCCCACATGCAATGAACGGGCGTGATGTTATGGGCCTTGCCCAAACGGGTACAGGTAAGACAGCTGCTTTTGGTGTGCCGTTGATTGCGAAAATGATGGAAGCGGGCGGCAAACCTGCTCCAAAAACCGTACGGGGTTTGATCCTTGCACCAACGCGCGAATTGGCCAGCCAAATTGCTGCAACCTTGAAAACGTTGGCTGATGGCACGCCGCTGAAAACAGGCCTTGTCGTTGGTGGTCAATCAATCAAAGCACAGATTAACCGTGTTGAACGTGGTATAGATCTTTTGGTTGCTACACCGGGCCGTTTGATCGATTTGATGGAACGCCGTGCGTTGAACCTGCAAGAAACATCGTTTCTTGTTTTGGATGAAGCCGACCAAATGTTGGATCTTGGCTTTATCCACGCATTGCGCCGTATTTCATCGATGTTGCCAAAAGACCGTCAAACAATGTTGTTCTCGGCCACAATGCCAAAACAAATGAACGAGATCGCAAACAGCTATCTGACAAGCCCGATTCGCATCGAAGTTTCACCTCCAGGGAAAGTGGCAGACAAAGTCACCCAGGAAATCCACTTCATTGCGAAGGCTGAGAAATCTAAACTTTTGATCGAAATGTTGGACAAACACCGTGACGAACGTGCTTTAGTATTTGGTCGTACAAAACACGGTATGGAGAAGCTTTCTAAAACTTTGGAAAAAGCGGGTTATGCTGCGGGGTCGATCCACGGCAACAAATCCCAAGGTCAACGTGATCGCGCGATTGCTGCGTTTAAAGCGGGCCAGATCAAAGTGTTGGTGGCTACAGATGTTGCGGCTCGTGGTTTGGACATTCCAGATGTGAAACACGTTTATAACTACGAATTGCCAAACGTACCGGACAACTATGTTCACCGTATTGGTCGTACTGCACGTGCAGGTAAGGATGGCGCTGCAATCGCATTCTGCGCACCAGACGAGATGAAAGAATTGAAGGACATCCAAAAGACCATGAAAATGACTATTCCGGTGGCTTCTGGTCGTATGTGGGAGCCTTCGGAAGAAGTAAAACCAAAGCAGCGTGGCGGTGGCGGTGGTCGTGGTCGCCCAGGCGGCGGTCGCCCAGGTGGCGGCGGCGGTCGTTCTGGCGGCGGTGGTCGTCCAGGAGCTGGAGGCAAGCCAGGTGGCGGTGGAGGTCAACGTCGTCGTTCTGGTGGCGGTGCAGGTGGCGGTTCAGCTGCTTCCTAACTTAGTATAGGAAACGCCTGAGCATTTGGTTGCTCCGGCGTTTTTCGTTTTGATGGTTTCTGTTTGTGATGACACTCGCAACACCCCACATTGACAACCGGAACTTTGCGCGGCCTTTTGCATTCATGAAACGCAAAAAACAAATGGACACCTTTGGGACAGTCGCGCTGTCTCTATTTGCACTGCATTTGGCTTTTAATCAGGTTGTCGTCAAAGTCACGACCGGTGGGTTCGAGCCGGTGTTTGGCGCTGGGGTCCGGTCGTTAGGTGCAATGCTGGTTCTGATGGTTTGGATGTATTGGCGAGGGGTAGGGATCAAGCTGCCGCGCGCGGCTTTGATAGGCGGAATTGTCTCGGGTCTCTTGTTCACGTTTGAATTCATGTGTCTGTTTACAGCATTGGATTTGACCACGGTTTCACGAGCTTCGATCATCTTTTATTCGATGCCAGTTTGGCTGGCTCTGTTTGCACACGTTCTTTTGCCGGGTGAACGACTTTCGGGCCTGCGTACACTTGGCCTTGGCTTGGCAATGGCAGGTGTTGCTTTAGCCGTTTTGGACCGTAGCTCTGGCGAGGCTATTCTTCTCGGTGACCTGCTGGCTTTGGGTGCGGCACTTAGTTGGGCTGGCATAGCGCTATGTGTGCGTATAACGCCTTTGTCTGAGGTGTCCGCCGAACAGCAACTGATCTGGCAACTGATCGTGTCAGCACCATTGTTGTTGTTCGCAGCCCCGTTTTTTGGTGGGTTTATGCGCGAAATTGAACCAATCCACATTGCAGGAATGTTATTTCAGATCTTCGCTGTTGCCAGCTTTGGCTTTTTAATCTGGTTTTCGCTGATGAAAATGTATCCAGCATCTTCTGTAGCTTCATTTAGCTTTTTGTCACCAGTGTTTGCAGTGATCTTGGGCTGGCTACTGTTGGACGAACAGATTGGGGTTCAAATTTGGATGGCACTTGGATTGGTTGCAGCCGGCATCTTTTTGATAAACCGCCGTTAGGTCCCACAGAACGTAGCTGGTACGATTTGTGCGGCCGATGGTGCGCGGTGCAGATCATCATCAATGGCCTCGAAGGGGGTCGCGAGCGCCTTATTTAATCGCTCGAATGGGGCCAAGTCTCCGGCGACAGCGGCTTGAATCATTTCTTCAATCCGATGATTGCGTGGGATGATAACTGGGTTCGCGGCTGCCATGATAGCATTCGGACCGGCCTCATGAGTAAGTCGAGCATTCCAAGTAACAGCCCAAGCATCGAACGCTTTACGATCTAGAAACTGATCACGTGCGGATTCAGTTCCAAGCGCTGCAAAGGTATTTGTGAAATCAGAACCATCTTTTTCCATCAATTGGAGCAAACCTTCGATCATTACATGATCCGATGGTGTCGCGGCAGCAAGCCCAATTTTCGCGCCAAATCTCTTTAGCCAATCAGCTTCAAGCTGCGCTGGCATAGCATGGACAATCGCGGTTGCTTCTTCAACTGCACGCTCTTTGTCAGTAGCCAATTGTAAAAGCGAGGTCGCAAGCTGCGCCATGTTCCAAACCGCAATGTCTGGTTGGTTTGCGAAGGCATAACGTGCTCCACGATCGATTGAACTAAAGACACGTCGTTCAGAATAGGCGTCCATAAAAGCACAAGGGCCGTAGTCGATGGTTTCACCGCTTATGGAGCAGTTGTCAGTATTCATGACGCCGTGAATGAACCCGACTGACATCCACGCCGGTATCAATTCAGCTTGGGCGGCACAGACCGAGCGAAGCAAATCCATTGGGCCCGTTGCATCAGGGTAGTGGCGTTGGATGGCATAGTCCGTAAGAGTTTGAAGGTCATCTAGTCGACCGCGATGGGCAAATACCTGAAATGTACCAACCCGCAAGTGGCTGCGCGCAACACGTGTCAACACTGCACCCGGAAACGCAGATTCGCGGAACACGGGTTCACCTGTTTGTACAGCTGCTAAAGCGCGTGTTGTCGGAATGCCAAGAGCGTGCATCGCTTCGGAAACAACGTATTCTCGTAATACTGGGCCAAGCCACGCACGGCCATCACCATTACGACTGTATGGTGTGGGACCGGAGCCTTTCAACTGAATGTCACGGCGCAAACCATCAGTGCCAACGACTTCACCCAGCAAGACGGCGCGGCCATCTCCCAATTGCGGATTGTAGTTTCCGAATTGGTGACCCGCATACAACTGAGCAAGGGGTGCAGCGCCCGTTGGGACAATATTGCCCGCAAAGGTTTGTGCCATTTCATCGATGTCACCACCATCAAAACCAAGCAAATTTGCCAAGTCTTTATTGAAAGCGATCAAGGAGGGCGCTTTTACAGGCGTTGGATTTTGGGATACAAAAAAGCCGTCAGGTAGTCCTGCATAAGTATTATCAAATGGAATATTAAGTGGCATTGGCACACCTTGAGTCTAAGTTAGAATTTGCGGGTCATCACATGGTGGTTTTCACGCACAGCAAAACCTACACGGGTGAAAAGCCGTCTGTTGGTGTCGTCAATATTGCTAAGTTGCAGATGCAATGCAACCAATCCGGCGTCGCCCAGGGCTTTGGGCAGCTTTTGCAATGTCTCGGTTGCTACACCACGCCCACGCACGCCAGAGCGTACGTAGAACTCATTGATAGTTCCGTCCGTGCCACCCAATTCTAAGGACCACCCAAAAGTTATAATAATATAGCCGATGGGAGATCGTGGTGGTCCAATCAGGTAAGCAACGCCGTGTGGTATGCCCTCAAGCAGCGGGGCTACACCTGCAAAGCGTGCCTCGTCCGATAGTGTAATGCCAGCTTCTGCGTGATAGGACGTGACCAATGAAAACAATTTTTCAAGATGCTCGGGTTTGCCAAGTGTGAGAACAGCGCTCACAGACGGCCAATCCGCTCAACCAAGAGTGCAAAGAATCCGTCGGCGTCCAAGTCGCCAATGAATGTCGCGTTGGCTGGGCGGTCTGTAACACCCCACCAATCGGCCACTGTCATTCCGCGGGTCAAGTCGGATTGGGTTTCGATTTCTACGTTAATATGGCGGCCTGAAAACAATTCGGGGGCGATCAAATAGGCCGTGACGCATGGGTCATGTAAAGGTGCTCCGCTTGAGCCATATTTTTCTTTGTCGAAGCGTTCGAAAAAATCGGTCATTTGCGCAACGGCGATACCGGATGGGGTATCAAGGTCACGGAAAGCGTCATTTCTGGGTTGAGTGACCAATGCCTTGTGGGTGACGTCGAGTGGCAATACAACAATATCAACACCACTTTTAAACGTTATTTCAGCAGCTTCTGGGTCGACGTAAATGTTGAACTCTGCAGTAGGTGTAATATTTCCAACCTCAAAATATGCACCACCCATTAGAATGATTTGTTGAACACGCTCAATAACATCAGGGGCTTTTTCGAAAGCCGTAGCTATGTTGGTCAAAGGGCCCAGTACGCACAAGGTGACAGTTCCTGAATCCTCGCGGCGCAACGTATCTATGATGAAGTCAACGGCGTGTTGGTCCTGCAATGGCATAACTGGATTAGGCAAGCTTGGGCCATCCAACCCTGTTTTTCCATGGACATGTTCCGCAGTTACAAGCTGACGTCCCATTGGGCGATCACAACCTGCAAAAACTGGTACGTCCGTTTTGCCCGCCAGTTCGCACACGACCCGTGCGTTCTTTTGGGTCAATTCTAGCGGCACATTGCCTGCAACAGCGGTGATTCCCAGAACTTCAATGTCTTCAGGGCTAGCAAGTGCTAATAGAATTGCAACAGCGTCGTCCTGTCCGGGGTCCGTATCGATAATGATCTTACGTGGAGGCATGTCAGGATCCATGGGCTAAGTTGGTTCGATTGCACAAGTAGATAAGCGGTTCATGCAGATAAGTTAAGGAAAGAAGTCCGCGCTTACATCGATGTGCCGTTTTTCCGCTCATCGACTTTAACGGCGTCCCAAAGGGCGTCCATTTCAGCAAGGTCACTTTGAGCGGGCGTTTTGCCAATCTCAGCCAGTTTGGCTTCGACACCTTCAAAACGCCTTGTGAATTTAGTGTTTGCAGCGCGCAACGCTTCTTCGGGCTCGATCTTGAGATGACGCGCTAGGTTGGCCATAACAAACATCAAATCACCAAACTCTTCAGTCATTTCTTCGTGGGTTAGCTCGTCACGTGCCTCCACCAGTTCAGCAGCTTCTTCTTGGATTTTATCGATAACTTGACCAGTGCTTGGCCAATCGAAACCGACGCGCGCTGCGCGGTTCTGAAGTTTGTATGCTCGAAGCAGAGATGGCAGGCCAACCGCAACGCCATCCAAAGCGCCGCCTTGCTTTTTGCCGGCACGCTCGGCCGCTTTGATGGCTTCCCAATCGCGCGTTTGCTGTTCTGCAGATTTATCGTGGAATTCATCGCCAAACACATGCGGGTGACGGGCAACCATTTTATTCGAAATAGCGCGAACAACGGATTGGAAGTTAAAGTTCCCGTCTTCTTCGCCCATTGCGGTATGATAAACTGTTTGCAGCAGGAGGTCGCCCAGTTCGCCTTCAAGTTCAGGCCAATCCTTACGCTCGATCGCGTCAGCCACTTCATAGGCTTCTTCGATTGTGTAAGGTGCAATCGTATCAAAAGTTTGTTCGATGTCCCATGGGCACCCGTTTTCTGGATCTCGCAATCGCCGCATGATCTCTAGTAAACGCTCAATTCCAGCATCTTGGTCGTGTATCAGTGTGTCGGCCATTGCAGCGCCCTCGTGTTCAGTGTTGGATACATGTGAGCGACATAATGCAAAGGAGTCCACCCATGGCAATCGTTAATCGTATCGCAGGCTACGCCGATGAAATGACTGGATGGCGTAGGCATTTGCACACGATTCCAGAATTGGGGCGCGAGTGCTTCAAAACAGCTGCTTTTGTTGAGGAAAAATTGCGCGAATTTGGTGTTGATAAAATCCAAACTGGATTCGCGACAACTGGCATCGTTGCGATTGTTAACGGTCAAGGTGATGGGCCCACAATTGGTTTACGTGCAGATATGGACGGGCTCCCGATCATCGAAACGACAGGTTTAGATTATCAGTCTACTCACGAAGGCCGCATGCATGCTTGTGGCCATGACGGGCATACAACAATGTTATTGGGGGCGGCAAAATACTTGTGCGAAACACGTAACTTTTCTGGCCGCGTTGCGCTGATCTTCCAACCTGATGAAGAATCAACTGGTGGCGCGGAGGCGATGGTCGAAGAGGGTATCTTGGATACCTTTGACATTTCTCAAGTTTACGGCATCCACAATATGCCTGATTTTCCAGTTGGAGGGTTTTTTACAACAACAGGTCCGTTGATGGCTGGCGCCGATGTGTTTGATATCAATATCAAAGGGCGCGGCGGTCATGGCGCTATGCCACATGGCACTGTTGACCCAGTTTTGGCGGCTTGTTCCATAGCGCAGGCTATCCAAACTATAGTAAGTCGCAATGTGGACGCAGCTGAACGTTTGGTGATTTCTGTCACGCAAATTCATACAGGTTCCGTGGACAACGTTATTCCGGATACGGCCTATATGAACGGTACTGTGCGTAGTTTTACTCCTGAGGTGCGCGAACTTGCTGAACGGCGTTTGAGAGAGATCGTAGCGGGCCAAGCCGCAAGTTATGGCTGTGAAGCTGAGGTGGTCTATAATCGTGGTTATCCCACGACGTATAACTCAGCAGAGGGTGTTGTGACGGCGACCAAAGCCGCGCGCGATGTATCCGGTGTTGAGGCTGTAGTGGATGATTTTGAACCGGTTATGGGATCCGAGGATTTTTCATACATGTTAGAAAAACGTCCCGGTGCGTATTTGTTCATGGGGCAGGGTCCAAGTGCCGGTCTTCACCACCCTGAATACAATTTTAACGATGATGTGGCACCAGTTGGTGCATCATTTTTTGCGCGCCTGGTTGAGACAGCGCAACCAGTTGGGAGCTGAGCATGGGACTTGAGGACGCGAAAGAACAAGTTGATCATGCATTCACGCGCGAAGATTTACGAGGGCTGACAAACGAAAATACCTTTGGTGGCGCTCTGTCGTTTTTGCGTCGTCGTTACACCAAGGATCTGACTGGGGTCGATATCGCGGTAACGGGTATACCTTTCGATCAAGCAGTTACAAACAGGCCGGGCACACGGCTTGGACCCCGTGCGATCCGCGAAGCATCAGCTTTGCAGGCACCCGATGCTGTCTATGGTTGGCCATTTGATCCACTGACTGAAATGGCAATCGTTGATTACGGTGATCTGGCTTTTGATTACGCTAATATCCCAGCGTTTCCTGCGGCATTAACCGATCATATCCGAGGCATTTTAAATTCAGGGGCGGCGTCGATTGCATTGGGAGGCGATCATTACATCAGCTTTCCAATCCTGAAAGCATATGCCGAAAAATACGGCCCGATGTCCTTGATCCAAGTGGACGCTCATACCGACACTTGGGCAGATGATAATATGGAACGCGTTGATCATGGCACAATGTTTTACAAGGCAGTCAAGATGGGGCTGGTCGATCCGGCGCGCTCTGTCCAAATTGGGATCAGAACGCATAACGAGGATACACTGGGCGTAAACATCATTGATGCGCGCGAGGTTCATGAGATTGGTGCCACTGAAGTCGCACGACGAGTCAAAGAAATTGTGGGCGACCATCCAACTTACCTGACGTTTGACATTGATGGTTTGGACCCAGCTTATGCGCCGGGCACGGGCACGCCTGTTTGGGGTGGCTTGACATCGGCCCAAGCGGCTGTGCTGCTACGCGACCTCGCTGGGATCAATATTAAAGGCGGGGATGTGGTGGAAGTTTCACCACCCTATGACACAACTGGTGCCACTGCGATTGCGGGTGCACATGTAGCAACAGAGCTTTGTTGTTTACTGGCGTGGAGATTGCGCAATGGCCGGTAAGAACCAACCGATAAGTGGTAACGACCTTGCGCGGTTTTCTGGACCTAATACGTTCATGCGGTTGCCATCTGCCAAGGAACTTGCTGGTTTGGATGTCGCCGTTCTGGGTATCCCAATGGATATCGGAACATCTTGGCGTTCTGGCACACGGTTTGGACCAAAGGAAGTACGTGCTGAATCGGCAATGTTACGTCCATATAACTTACAGACCGGCGCTGCGCCCTTTGACAGTCTTCAAGTGGCTGACATCGGGGATTTGGCAATCAACACGTTTTCTCTAAGTAATAGTTTGCGTTTGATTAGAGATAGCTATGATCTGATCCTAAAGCACAATCTGGTGCCGATGGCTATTGGGGGGGATCATTCAATTACCTTGCCAATCCTGCGTGCGATAGCAAAGCGTCATGGACCTGTCGCGTTGGTGCATGTGGATGCGCATGCTGATGTGAACGATGAAATGTTTGGCGAACGCGAAACCCATGGCACGGTTTTTCGCCGTGCTTACGAGGAAGGGCTGATCAATCCAGCCAAAACCTATCAGATTGGGTTGCGTGGAACTGGCTATTCAGCTGAAGATTTTAGCGAAGCTGCAGGTTGGGGATTTCAACATTTTCCTGCGCATGAGCTTTGGCACAAGCCGCTTGCAAACCTTGGCGCAGAAATACGCCGAGATATTGGTAATATCCCTACGTATATTTCTTACGATATCGATAGCCTGGATCCAGCATATGCACCAGGAACTGGAACCCCTGAGATTGGCGGCCTTACAACGCCGCAAGCACTGGAACTGATCCGCAGTTTAAAGGGGTTAAACATTGTTGGATGCGATCTGGTAGAAGTTTCGCCGCCGTATGACACGACCGGAAATACCGCTTTGACAGGGGCTAACCTGCTTTATGAAATGCTGTGTGTCTTGCCAGGTGTGACATATAGATAGGAAGTAGATCGCTATAACGGTTTGACGAAGAGGACAGAATCCAACACTGAGTGGGAATGCGAATGTTCTTTTATATACTGATTGGCCTAGTGTTAGCTTTCCCGGCTTATGTACGTGTTGCACCGTCTGACCCAAACCGGTGGCATGTTGCGATTGCAGCTGAAACTGAGAGTAATTTGGCAGGTGGTGCTGTCCGTATTATAACCAATGGCCCAGAAACGCTGACAATTTTGAACAAAAATATGTTAAATAGGCCAAGAACAAAGGTGTTTGCGGGATCAATCGAACAAGGTCGTATAACTTATATCACACGAACAAAACTGATGGGTTATCCTGACTACACAACGATTGAACAATCTGGTGAAAATATCAAATTATTTGCCCGTCTACGATTTGGAAAAAGCGATCTCGGGGTCAATGCTGCGCGACTGGAGCAACTGAAAGGGGCGCTCGAGTGAGCTGGTGAAGCACTCCTGCTGCATCTCACGCCACATTGGCACATTAAGGGACATCTGACACTGTGCCATGAACATCCTACCATCTACTTGCAAACAGATGGTTTGTCCCAATTCAATCCTACTGCCGGATTTGTCGGTACAAAAACAATCAATCTAGCGCCCTTGGGGCGTTGTAACAACCGCAAGAACGGGTTGGCTCAACAGTAGCAATATGCAAGTTAAACGCTTCATGCTTCGATTGTATTACAGTCTAGGCTATTGACCAAATCACAACAATCGCGCAGGAACAAAGTATGATCCCAGCACATCGCCTAGAACAGATTAATCAGCGGTTTCAATTTCTTGAGGCTTCCATGTCCGATGGGACTGGTGGGGGCGACATTGCAGCTTTGGCTAAAGAATATTCTGACCTTAAGCCGGTTGTTGAACAAATTATGGCCTATCGCCAAATCCTAAATGATATGAGCGAGGCGGAGGAAATGTTGGCTGATCCCGATATGGCCGAACTAGCGCGCGAAGAGTTACCACGTCTTAAGACTGCTCTGCCAGATGCTGAGGCCGCTTTGCAGCTTGCATTGTTACCCAAAGATGCGGCTGATGCTAAACCTGCTATGCTTGAAATCCGACCTGGTACCGGCGGGGACGAAGCTGCGCTTTTTGCAGGTGATTTGTTTCGTATGTACCAGAGGTATGCCGAAGCGAATGGTTGGAAAGTTGAGATCATAGAAGAACAGACCACCGAATTGGGTGGTGTCAAAGAGGTGGTCGCACATATTAAAGGTGAAAACGTTTTTGCCCGTCTGAAATATGAAAGTGGTGTTCACCGCGTTCAACGTGTTCCCACGACTGAAAGTGGTGGTCGTATCCACACCTCAGCAGCGACTGTCGCGGTACTGCCAGAAGCAGAAGACGTGGACATCAAGATTGAGCCTAATGATATTCGCATAGACACCTATCGCTCATCAGGGGCAGGTGGCCAGCACGTAAACACAACTGACAGTGCTGTGCGCATCACCCACTTACCAACGGGTCTTGTCGTCACCAGCTCTGAAAAATCGCAACACCGCAATCGTGAGATTGCGATGCAGGTGTTGCGTGCACGCCTTTATGATCAAGAACGTAGCCGTGTGGATGGCGAACGTAGTGCGGATCGTGCTTCACAGGTCGGTAGTGGTGACCGCTCTGAACGCATTCGTACCTACAACTTTCCACAAGGGCGCATGACGGATCACCGGATCAACCTTACGCTTTATAAACTGGATGCAATTATGGGCGGTGATTTGGATGAGATTGCAGATGCATTGACGGCTGATGGTCAGGCCCGTCTGATGGCTGAGATGGGTGAATGACCACTGCGGCCCAAGCAATGGCTGCGGCAACAGGTCGTTTGCGTGAGGCTGGTGTAGATGATCCTGCACGTGATGCCCGCATCCTCCTAGCGCATGCCGCAAAAATTGATACGTCACGGGTCACGCTAATTGCACCTGAAGATATTTCATCAGAAATATCTGAACGCTATGAAAATATGATCAGACTACGTGAGGCACGTGTGCCTGTTTCCCACTTGATTGGTGAGCGTGAATTTTATGGTCGCCGCTTCAAGGTCAGCCGTGATGTGTTGGACCCGCGCCCTGATACCGAAACATTGATTGAGGCAGCTCTGGCTGAACCTTTTGCTACCGTCTTGGATATAGGGACTGGTTCTGGCTGTATTCTTGTTACGCTGTTGGCCGAGCGCGAAAGTGCGGTTGGTGTGGGAACAGATTTGAGCGAAGCGGCGTGTCTGCAGGCAGCTGCCAATGCTGTTTTTAAAGGTGTTGAAAAACGTGCAGATATTTTTCAATCGGATTGGTTTGGCAAAGTTCGCGGTCAATATGATTTGATCGTTTCTAATCCACCATATCTGGCCGAAGAAGAAATGGCGCTGGTCAGTCCTGAGTTGCGCCTTCACGAACCACGTATGGCGCTGACAGATGAAGCCGATGGTCTGACAGGGTACCGTGTCCTAGCTGAAATTGGACAACGCTTTCTTGAACCACAAGGTCGGTTGTTGGCAGAAATTGGCTGGCAACAAGGTTCCGAAGTTGTTGAACTATTTGTAAGTGCTGGTTGGACGAATCCACGTCTATTGCAGGATATTGATGGACGAGATCGTGTTATTTGTGCTGATAAACCGTACTAACTAGATAAATCATGGCATATTTATGGTATTTTTTGAACTTCGCTATTTTTTACTTGCTCCAAACGTAACAGCATGGTTATTCAAACGTGTCGTATAGTTAGATTCCTTTAAAGGACGTCCCAGACGACATTAAGCCCATCACTTGCTGGTTCGGTTATATTTGAAGCAAAAAGCGCTGCCGAATTTCAGACTATATGTCAATCACGAAGGCTGATTTTAATACATGAAACCGCAAAGATCTCGTTCGCGTTCTAAGAACAACCGCAACCGTCCCAATAGCAACAACGCAAGTGGCGGCAATGTCATGAATCGTGTGTTTGATAGCTCTGGTCCAGAGGGCAAGGTGCGCGGTACGCCGCAACAGATCATAGACAAGTACAATCAACTTGCTCGCGACGCGCAGCTGTCGAATGACCGCGTTGCAACGGAAACTTTCCAGCAGCATGCTGAGCATTATATGCGTATGTTAAGTGAAGCTACCCGTGAGATGGAAGTGCGCCGCGAGGAGCAAGAACGTCAGAATCGCGAGCGTCAAATTGAACGTGATCGTGAGCGCGAAGAGCGTGTTGCCCGCCAAGAACAGCAAGCAGCGTTGCAGCCAAAGCCTGTCGAACAGACAGAGGTGCCTGTGGATCCTGCATCGGTACCACAACCAGATGTGATTGAAACGAGTGCTGAAAGTGGTTTGGTTGAGACGCCAGAAACTCAACCAAAGCCAAAACCGCGCCAACGTCGCAAGCCGCTTCCAAAACCAGTTGAACAAACAGCTGATCCGGCACCAGCCGCAGAGGTGACAGTGCCTACATCAGAGACACCTGACGCCGCAGAGTGATCTGTTTCTAAAAACGCAAAAGTAACGAGAACGCTGTTCTGATCGGGACAGCGTTTACTTTTGTGCAACGGCTCGAGCTAAAGCGCAGAAACCTTCAAGTGGCACTTGTTCCGCACGTTCAGTAGGTTTGATACCTGCAGCGATCAAACGGTCTTCGATATCAGGTGCAACGCCCTTAAGCGATGCGCGCAGCATTTTCCGTCTTTGGCCAAAGGCCGCAGCCACAACACGTGACAATACCTTTGCATCAGCGGGAAAGCGGGGCTCGGGCAGTGCTGTCAGGTGCACGACCGCGCTTGAGACCTTAGGGGGTGGAGTAAACGCACTTGGCGGTAGCTGTATAACTATTTGAGCGTCGGCACGCCACTGCGCTAGAATTGCAAGGCGTCCATAGGCCTTAGACCCGGGGGCGGCAGTGATGCGGTGCGCAACTTCAAGCTGGAACATCAATGTTAGGCTTTGCCAGTATGGAGGCCATTCTTTGGGTGTTAACCATCGTACCAGTAACTCGGTACCGACATTGTAGGGTAGGTTGGCTGCCACACGGATCGGTGGTGTGAGATATTCTAGCGGATCAATTTCAAGCGCATCGCCCTCGATTACTTGCAAACGATCTGGATAAGCATTGGAAATTTCAGCCAACGCCGGCAAACAACGCGCATCCTTTTCAATAGCTAAGACGCGACGCGCACCTTGTGACAGCAATCCCCGCGTCAAACCACCAGGTCCAGGCCCAATTTCGAGCACATCGCATTCTGTTACATCGCCAGCCTGACGGGCAATTTTTGAGGTCAGGTTCAAATCCAGAAGGAAATTTTGTCCTAGGGATTTACGCGCATTTAATCCGTGAGTTTCAATCACGTCACGCAATGGTGGAAGGTCATCTATCGCGTTCATAATGCTGCCTGCTTTTGGGCCAAGTGGTAGGCCAATTTAAGTGCTTCGATCATACTAGTGGGATTAGCAATTCCCATTCCGGCAATATCGAATGCGGTACCGTGGTCAGGTGAAGTGCGAATAAATGGCAATCCAAGTGTTACATTAACGCCGCGATCAAAATCGAGTGTCTTGATTGGGATCAACGCTTGGTCATGATACATGCATACAGCAACGTCATAACGTGCGCGTGCAGCCGCATGAAACATTGTGTCTGCAGGTAGGGGGCCTGCAAGATTGAAGCTTTCGCTACGCATATCTTTCAACAGATCAGTAATCCAATCAAGTTCCTCTGCACCCATCGCACCATCTTCACCCGCGTGCGGGTTCAAACCTGCAACTGCAATGCGTGGCGCATCAATCCCGAATCGTGTTTTTAAATCGGCATCTGTAATGGTAATTGTTTCGCGCAAAAGCTTTGGAGTTAACTGGTGAGGCACGTCTTTTAACGCGATATGAATTGTCGTTGGAACAACGCGTAATTCATCGCTAGCCAGCATCATCACTGCCTGTCCTGATTTTGCCAATGCTTGTAAGTATTCGGTGTGGCCTGGGTAGGCAAATTGTGCTCCATCTTTCAGCGCTTTTTTATGGATGGGTGCAGTGCATAAGCCAGAAGCGGCACCAGAGGTCACCAAATCAACACACCGTGCTATAACATCAATTACACCTTGTGCGTTTAAAGGATCTGGACGCCCTGACACGCTGTTGCCGGAGAAGTTATGGTGTAGAATAGGCAGGCCATGTTTCATCGCCTGTCTAACTTCGCTAATGTCATCGATCATGGACAAAGGCGTCCCGATGGGTAAATGGCGAGGATCACCGACATAGGCCAACGGGATTTCACCAGAGAGTGAGGCATATGCTTTAGCAGCCACCTCAGGACCAACACCTGCTGGTTCGCCGCAACTCACCACGATGGGTTTGATCATTTTCGAACGATGCGTGCATTTGCACGCAGTTCACCAATCAAGCTATCAGCATAACCGCTAAGACGTTGTTGGCGTAGATTCGTTGAAATAGCATCACGACCGATGTCTTCATTTAGTACATTAGTCCGTCCGCACATCATCAAAAACACCAAAGATGTTCCATTCGCGCGAGTGAGGTTTGTTGAAACTTCGCCTGGGTCTAACTTGGCCAATTCTACCGCGATGTCTTGAGGTATATCTTTTGGTGCAAGTGTCACACGATCAAGCGCCTCGGGTGGCTTGCCTTTGGCAACACCATACAGGTCATCACAAACGTCAATTTGCGTTTTAAGGTTTTCTGCAGCAGCTAAAGTTTTAACTGATCGCCCGCCCGCCATGTAATAAGCAGCGTATTCGATTGCAGAATATTCGACAGCTGGCGCATCTGTTTCTTGGATGTCACGAAGTTGAAATAGGGCAATGGAGCCTTGAAATGGGATAGGTGAGGTGACCTCACCCGGTGCCAATGATAAGATGATACCGCGTAACTGTGGTGGCAATTCTGCGAGTGGTACCCAATCTAGTCGTCCACCACGAACACGCGTTGCCGTTGCAGAGAAGCGGCTGGCAAAAGACGAAAACTCTGCAACAGAAGTTGCTTTGGATGCTTGCTCGGCTTGAGCTCGAGCTTGAGCCACGCTTGATTCCGGTGCGGGAATAATTATTTCGGATAAAAGAACACGTATACTGCTGGCACCGCCAGAGGTTCCTAAAGCACGGTCGATATCTGCCTCGGTGATTTGTACGCGATTACCATACTTGCTACGAATTAGGTCGCGCCAAAGGATATTGATGGATACGAAGTCTCGGAACGTTCCTTCCGACACACCGGCGCGAGCCAATTCTTTAACGAACTCCTCAGTTGATAAATTTACACGTCCAGCAAAATCAGACATCGCACCAGCTATACCAGCGGCATCTATACTCAATCCAACAGAATTGGCGGATTGGCGCTTCAAACGATCTTCAATCAGAGTTTCAATCGCACCGTCACGGCTGGCGCTTGGTGCGCCCAACACCTGCAAGAAACGCGCGCGCTGACCGATTTCGTATTCGGTGATCACAGCATCATCGACGGTAACAACCGTAGAAAATAAGTTCTGTGCTGCCGTAGGCATAGCCAATGCCGCGCAAGTCGCTGTCGTTATCACAAATCTTTTTAGCATTGCCTTACCGGTCATTTTATTTGCTTTCCGCATGATCGCTTAAATCTTTGTGTTCCGTTTGAGGCTGAGAAGCCCTGCAGTGATATATTAAACCCTAGATTGGTTGAGGGCTCAACACTTGTTGATGATGTATTGCTTCTGTTAACTGACAGATCAATCAAAACACACTCATTTTGATAGGTTAATCCAAGACCAGCATTAGATGCGCGGTCTTCAATCAAATTGTAACGCCAATTGCTGCTTGTGGACCAATGATCGTTGATCTGATACACTCCATCAAATGTTAGATTTGAAATTTCATCTATAGGGATAGTATCAATCACGTCGTCGTTTATCCAAAGGTAGCTTGCACTTATTGATGTCCTTTGCGCATGCCAACTGCCTCTAACCTCAGATTTGGCAATATCTAAGCTTTTATTGATTAGACCACGGCCTACCAGTTGTAAGCCAGATTGAGTTCGAAATTGCCCTGCAATCACGAAATCTGAGGCCAATCCGGCTAGTCCTGATGTTCGGGTGAACATATTGTCGCTTTGATTGCGTAAAACTTGGCCAATTGTAAATGTTGTGCTCCAGGCGTTTGGATCATAACGGCCCCAGCTAGAACCGATCGCAATTGACTGACCGCGCTCACGTCGGTCAGGCCGTGGAAATTTGGACAACGCAAAAAGGTTGCCTTCGTCGAACTCAACGTGGGTACTTTCTTCAACAGGAATATCGAGATGGTTCCCTCCAACACTATTGAATTGTAAAAGCGGTTCAAGAGTTTGAGTAATATTTCCACTTTTGCGGACTAAAGGGTACCTCAGACTTAGTGAACCGTAAGGATTAATTCCCGTTTCGCTGCGCTTATAATTACTGTCTTGGCCAACGTTAAATGAGTCCACAGTAAACCCAACATTAGATTTCGCAATCAGTCCATTGTTTAAAGTCCGTTGTTTTTCCCAATCGATGCCTAAATTAAAACGTAAAACATCACGTCCATCTTCATCTGCTTTGGACGAACGAAAAAGAGCATGTACATTAGCATCTACTGATATCTCACCGCCAATGAACTTTGGGATTACACGACGTTCGAAATCAACGTCAAAAACGTTGGTTGGGAGGGTTGTATTATCCTCGCCGTCTCGCAGAGTTCTAAAATTAATAAAACCGACGCGGACATACTTATCACGACGTGTTCGGCTGACTGCGATCTCACTATCAAGTCGATCTTTTTCAGAATAAAGATATTCTTTTAGATATGGGTTGCCAGTTGTTGTTTCGATGTCAAAATTCAAGATGTATTGGCCGGACAACTCGAATTGTCCCTCACCAAAAATGTAGCCGCGGGTTTTGTTGGGGCGCAGATCATCATTGGTTGCTGCGCCGTTGAATAAGATGTTCCCCTTTTCAAAAGCTTGCCGGTATCTAAACTCAAGTGTCTGCGTTTTTGAGGACAAGTAGGGGGTGAGGGTGATATCACGATGGTTCCCCACTTTGATAAAATATGGAACTCTTATGCCGGTTCCCAATTGCGAGGTTGTTTGAAAAGAAGGGATCAGAAACCCTGATGCACGTTTCAGTGTCGGATCGGGCAACCTCAAGCGAGGTAAATAAAATACGGGTATATTGTTAACGCGGAATTGTGCGTCATCGAAATAGAGTTGTTGTTCTGCTTGATCATGAACAACACGTTTTGCTCGAATTTGCCATAGTGGCGGACGTCCGTCAGTGCAAATCTTACACGATGTTACCGCTGTTTTGTAGAGTTGTGTATATCGTCCATCTACACGGTTCATTTCAACTGATGCTAATAGAAGCCGTTGGTTTAGAACCATACGTGCCCCAATCAGCAAACCGTTTTGTAAATTTGCACTAAGTTCAGCCTGATCCGCTAGGATCGTAATATTGGCACCGTCTTGAATAGTTATTGGACCAATAATTTGTAGCGCCCCCGACTTTTGATCGTATGAAACGGATGATGCCTTAAGTCGTATATCACCCTGGAACGCTTCGACGTTACCTTGGGCTTGTAAAATTCGATTTTGATCAATGCTTACGTTGTCAGCCACAAGGATTGCAGGCTGCACCATATTCGATTGGGCAACAACGAGAGTAGGTGTAAAATACACAATAGCGCAAATGATGAGGTGTCTTAGCATTAACCGTCCTCTGCATGCAGAAGCATGCCTAGAGCAAAAAAAGTAGCAGCCGCTGGAGGCGCCCAAGCCGCCAGAAGAATTGGAATTTGTCCGTTTTCCCCCAATATTTGGGCGAAACTGCGAACGAAATATAGCGTAAAGCCTAAGAGGATCGCAGTCAGAACCGCGGTGCCCGTGCCTCCAAAACGGGTATGACGCATAGTGAAAGAGGCAGCGACAAGAACCATTGCCATTAAGAAAAATGGTCGAGCCATTTCGGCCTGAAACCAAACTTTGTGGCGGCGCGATGAAAAGCCAGCTTGTTCAAGCTGAGTTATGTAGTTGCGCAAATTCCAAATGGACACACTAGACGGCTCACCCAAGCTTTCGCGGATACTATCTAAGGTGAGTGTTGAAGGTATTTTCAGAATGTCATGCACAGATGCATTTGCTTCGGGATTTAGTCCTGCGACCAATGGCCAGACTTTAGCATCACGCAAAGACCAATCTCCTTCGCCCAACGCGGCGCTCCCAGCTTCAATTCGCCGGATTGGACCAACATTTGGAGCGTAAACTATAAATGTAACATCATATAAAACTGAAGCATCTGCATTGGAACGAGAGGCTCGTATTACTGTCTGGCCATTTGTATTACCTTGCCGTAGCCACAATCCTTGGCCGCTGATGGAGAGTGCTGATACGCCACCGCTTCGGTAGTTTTCTGACAGCACAGCATAACGTTTTGAAGTTGCCGCGACGATTGGGTTTAGGACTGCGACTGAGAGACTGCCAATTATCAACGAAACGGCAATAGGTGAAACTAATGAACGTATAGCGGACCGGCCAGCTGCACGTGTGACAACCAGTTCTGAAGTACGTGCCAGCCCAATAAACAGAACGACGGTTGCAAGGATCATGATCAAAGGTAAAATCTGATTGATCGTTTCTGGCGCGTTCAGGAATGTAAGGCCCAACCTGTCACTCAAAGAGATATCAAAACGCGAGAATTTCCGAGTCTGCTCAATAAGGTCAACAAGTATCACAAAAACGTAAAACACAGCAGTCAAACACAAGAATGCTACCGAAAAACGGCGCGCAAAATAAAAATGCAAAATCATAAGCGCGCTCCTGTCCGCCACCAGGATGGGTTAGAGGCATAGCCCAGCATGGCAACACACACGCAAGACCCGATTGCGAGTGGTATATATAAAACTGGCCACATGGCTGAATTGGTCAAAACGGCGTCAACGAATGTACTCCTCAACCCATTTATGAAAATGAGAATTGCAAAGGCGATCACAATTTCACGCCATACGCCAAAACGCGAAAAAGTGCCAAGTAAAAGCGTTGCAAAACCGATCACAGCACCAACAACACAAAACAAAGATTGTGCAAAACGCGAGTGTAATTCTTCAGCTATCGACCCCGAACCTGATCCGGTTTGTTCAGTAATCGAGTTCCAATTGCCCAAAAGTTCAATCGAACTCATGTTTTTGATCGAAGTCGTTGCTGAACTATCTATGTTGACAAGCGAGGAAATGTTATATGAAAAGTCCTTAAATTTTGCTGTCGAAAGCCGCTGTCTTTTTGTCGTTAGACGTTGGGCAAGCCCGTCTACCATTATCAAGTTTGTTCCAGCACCATTGCGCACCAAGTAAGCTTCACTGGCAGTATACAAGACACGTTCTTCCGGCGTACGATGGTCAGCCAAAAATACATCGCGCAAGACACCATCCGGTGCGATAACACCCGTGTAGAATGTCACGCCAAAGGTTGGGTGTAAAAAAACACCCTCGGTTAATAGACGCGCTGTTACGTTTTGGGTAATCTCTGTCTCGCGCACGCTTAATTGTGCTTGAGCTGCTGGGACTAATACGTTCGCCAAAATTGACATCATCAATGCAGATATTATCCCAAATACAAAAATTGGTCGGGCAAGCCGGAAAGGGCTAGAACCAGCTGCTTGAACAACCGTCAATTGGCTTTCGTTTTTCATGCGGTTGGTAACATAGACTGCTGCGGCAAACGTTGATAAAGGAAGAACCGTTGAGACGAGTTTGGGCATGCCGAGAGCTGAAAATTCCAGGAATACAAGCGCAGTTTGTCCGTCACCGATCAAGCGGTCGAACAAAACAACCGCACGGTTGATCCAAAAAACAGCGACCAATACCAATGAAAAAAACCCAAACAGTACCAGAAGTTGCGACAGCATATATCTGTCGAATTTCGCCACTCATTCCCCCAAGTCATGTGTGTGCAATGTATACATAACACTAAACCAAGTAAGCGTTGTGTAAAACTGTTATCTGGTTTTTTCTAATGATCCACGCTACTTCTATTGCAATCAAGGCGGCAAGCCGCTCAAAATTTTAGAAACACTACGAAATCAGGACTAAATCATGCGCAAGCCAACCCAATTCACGTATCGCTCTGTCGAAATCGATCTAATAGCAGGCCACTTAGGACGTATTGCTGTCTTTTTGGATGATGAAGGGCGCATGGATGTGTCGGCGCGTCGCGTGAATCGGCTGACAAAAGGGGCGGTTGCGCGTTTGATAAAAAGCGGACGTTTCCAAAAGATGAAACAGGGGCAGGTGTTTACCTTGAACCTGCCAGTTGGAATGGCCGCGGATGCAGTTGACATCGTTTGCCTGTCGCGCCGTGCAACAATAGAACAAGCCCGTGCAGCTGGTGCGTCACTTGCCAAAATACGTGGAGATGCTGACCTATTGATGGCGACGGGGAATGCAAAATACAGCGCACAAATCGCGTTTGGCTTGGCCATGCGTGATTATAACTTCGTTGAACATAAAACAGCTGGCGAAACACCTAAGGGCGCTGTCACCTTAATGTGTGGTAAGACCGAAGAGGTCATTGCGACTGCTGCGCCTTTGATGGCGGTTGCTGAGGGTGCGTTCATGACACGTGATTTGGTCAATGAGCCTGCGAATGTTTTGACGACTACTGAATTTGCCAACCGTTTGGTTAAAATGAAGAACCTCGGTCTAAAAGTACAAGTGTTGGATGAAGATGAACTTACCACCCTTGGCATGGGAACACTGCTATGCGTTGGTCAAGGTTCCGATAGTCCTTCCAAAGTGGTTGTGATGGAATGGAATGGTGGGGTTGAAGGCGAAGCACCTTTGGCACTTGTCGGGAAAGGCGTTGTTTTTGATACGGGTGGTATCAGCATCAAACCTGCTGGCGGTATGGAAGATATGACTATGGACATGGGCGGTGCAGGTGTTGTTGCAGGCACAATGCGCACTTTGGCATTACGTGGTGCCAAAGCGAATGTTGTCGGATTGGTTGGGTTGGTAGAAAATATGCCATCTGGAAATGCTGTTCGTCCTGGTGATGTCGTCACTTCTATGAAGGGTGACACCGTAGAAGTAATCAATACTGACGCTGAGGGCCGTTTGGTGCTGTGTGACGTCATGTGGTATGCGCAAGAGCGGTTCAAACCTGCAGCAATGATTGATCTTGCAACATTGACGGGTGCGATCATTGTTGGTCTTGGCCATGAAAATGCAGGTGTTTTCTCTAACAATGATCCTTTGTGTAATGCGTTCTTACGCGCCGCCTCCGCGGAGAGCGAGGGAGCATGGCGCATGCCGTTGTGCCAAGCTTATGATGACTTGTTGAAATCACGGATTGCTGACATGAAAAATATTGGTGGTCGCGCGGCAGGTTCCGTTACGGCTGCCCAATTCTTGCAGCGTTTTGTGAAAACCGACTGCCCGTGGATCCATTTGGACATTGCGGGTGTTGCATCTGTGAAATCAGAAACTGCGTTGGCACCGACTGGGGCAACTGGATGGGGCGTTATGGCCTTGAACCGTCTGGTTGCGGATATGTTTGAATCCTACTGATGGGCGCTGCATTCTTCTACCACCTGACACGCCATCCCGTTGATGTGACCCTTTCGATGCTTTTGGGTAAAGCTTTGGGAGCAGGTTGGCGAGTCGCAGTTCGCGGAACTGATTTGGGACGGTTGTATTGGCTTGATGAAAAATTATGGGCAGGGCAAGAGGCAGACTTTCTGCCTCATGGTCTTGCTGGCGGTACGTATGACATGGATCAACCAATCTTGCTGACTACGATGCCTGAGGCTGCGAATAACCCGCAGTGTGTTATGTGCGTCGATGGTGCAGATATCACTGCTGATGAAATTGCTGAGTTAGATCGGGTTTGTGTGCTTTTCGACGGGAATGATCCAGAAGCGCTAGATCGAGCGCGCCAACAGTGGAAAACGCTAAAGGACGCAGGCGCTTTGGCGCAATATTGGTCGCAAGCGGATGGGAACTGGGAAAAGAAGGCTGAGATTTAACGTGTTAAGGAAAGAACACCATTTTCGATTTCGATACGACCCCAGCGTTGCAAGTATCCCATGCCCAAAAGTGACCCAAATAATTCGCCTTTGTTCACAATGGCGCTTACGTTTCGATCGATGACATTCGCTATTTCGATCTTATCCAACGTGACACGCGCTGTTTCCACAATTCCATTAGCGGTTGAAGCACGTCCAGTGAACGCTAGTTGGCCAAGATCAAGACCAATACGGCTTGCATCTGCTTGGCTTAGAACGATGTCAGTTGCACCAGTATCAACAACGAAATCGACGGACACATCATTGATGCGAAGGCGCAAGTTGTAATGGCCATTGAGACTTATCGGAATTTCGATGCGTTTGTTTCCATTGTCTGATTGGACACCGAGATGGCGTTCCAGATCGCCCCATAAACCAAAGGCTGCGATCGCTGCGATAAAAATGAGGACCCAAATTGCAACATGCTGTGCAGTTTGGTTCAAATTGTTTCGACTACGTGTCCATAGCCCCGCAGCGATCAATACGCCAAAGATAGTAAGGTACAGAACTTGAGCAATAATATCACTGGACATTGGTTAGACCGTGGATGCGACAAGCCCGAAGTCGCGTAATCCATCGAGGACAAATTGGACAGCAAGGGCTGCTAGAAGCATCCCCAAGAGACGGGTAATTACTGTAATCCCTGTTTTGCCCATTGCACGCTCCAGCAATCCACTTGCAAAGAAAAATATCATTACGACGAGTAGCACTGCTGCGGTTACCCCAAGAACCATGGCAAGCCCTTCAAGACCAGGCCGTTGACCAGTAAGTAGGATAACGGATGCGATAGATCCCGGACCTGCAATCAATGGAATTGCAAGTGGGAAGACGGATGGGTCGTCGTTAGGGTCTTCTTCCTCAGCTTGATCCTCACGGCGTTTGGTGCGTCTCTCAAACAACATATCAAGCGCAGTGATAAACAAGAGAATACCGCCAGCTACGCGAAAGGCTGGCATTGATATCCCTATAAAACCAAGGACAGCTTCACCCATCAAAGTGAATAGAAGCAGTAAAAGCATCGCAATGCCACAAGACCTTATGGCGATACGCCGACGCGACGCTGCGTTATGGCCTTGGGTTAAGGCAACGAATAGCGGGGTCATGCCAATTGGGTCAATCACGACGAACATTGTGACAAAGGCCGTGATTAAAAATGTTGTATCGATCATGATATGTGCACTGGGGCTTTGCCCCAGACCCCAGAGTTTAATTGGTAAGATGAATCATAAGGTCACGAGTTTTCAGCAGTATCAAGCTTTTCAAGGTCCTGCATCCAAAGCGCTTCGGCGCGATCTAGTGCTCCCATGACTTCGGCGTATTTTTTTTGCCATACTTCCATTTCGCCAAGCTTGTCATCTTCATAAAGAGCTGGGTCAGCCAGTTTCTTTGCAAGCTTGTCACGCATCTCATTTAGCTTGGTCACACGTGCTTCGGATTTACGAACTTCACCGCGCAGAGCCAAAATGGCATCGCGATTTGGTTTCTTCGGTTTTACGACAGGCGCAACACTTTTGGGTTTTGAGGCCTTATCATTGGTAAGCAATAGCTTGCGATAGCTTTCCAAGTCGTCGTCATATGGTTTTACAGTACCGTCAGATACTAGCCAAAGGCGATCAGCTACCATTGAAAGAAGGTGCATGTCGTGGCTAACAAGGATGACCGCACCGCTATAGGCGGTCAACGCTTCAACGAGTGCTTCGCGGCTTTCGATATCAAGGTGGTTGGTCGGCTCATCGAGGATCAGCATATGCGGCGCGTCCAAGGTCGCGAGCAGAAGCGACAAACGCGCCTTTTGGCCGCCTGAAAGACGTCCGACGGCTGTTTCAGCTTGATCAGGGCCAAGACCAAAGCCGGCCAAATTCGCGCGCAACTTGGTCTGCAATACACCCGGACGGGCGGTTTGCAGGTGCTGCAACGGTGTTTCGTCAATGATCAACTCATCCACTTGGTGCTGCGCAAAATAGCCAATACGCAGTTTATTTGATCGGATCATTTTACCGGCCATAAGGGGCAGGCGGTCTGACAACAGCTTGGAAAGCGTTGATTTGCCCTGACCGTTTTTGCCTAGCAAGGCGATGCGGTCGTCTTGGTCAATGCGAAGGTTCAGTTTGTTTAGAACTACAGTATCACCGTAGCCCGTGGTGCCGCCTTCGATCGCAATGATCGGTGGTGCCATCTCTTCAGGCTCGGGGAAGGTGAATACGCGCTTTGCTGCTTCTTCAGGGGCTGCAATCATGTCCATTTTTTCGATCATTTTCAGACGGGATTGCGCCTGTTTCGCCTTTGAAGCTTTCGCTTTAAAGCGATCCACGAAAGACTGCATGTGATCTTTGCGGGCCTGCTGTTTTTTAGCCATCGCAGCTTGCACAGCGCGGCGTTCAGCGCGTTGGCGCGCGAATTGATCATAGGGGCCAGAATAAAACGTCAGAACACGTTCTTCGAGGTGCAATATTCCCTCGACTGCGCGGTTTAGCAGGCCACGGTCGTGGCTAATAATGATGACAGTGTTGGGGTACTTGGCAAGGTATGCCTCAAGCCAAAGGGCACCTTCAAGGTCAAGGTAGTTGGTTGGCTCATCCAGTAGTAACAGGTCTGGCTGCGCAAATAGAACTGCGGCCAATGCCACACGCATGCGCCAGCCACCTGAAAATGCGGAGCAGGGCTGGCGTTGTTCTGCGTCGTCAAAGCCAAGGCCTTTAAGGATGGTCGAGGCGCGCGCTTCCGCAGACCATGCATTGATATCCACCAAACGAGTTTGGATTTCGGCGATCCGTGACGGATCTTCAGTTTCCTCAGCCATCAACGAAGCGCGTTCAGTATCGGCAGCTAAAACGGTATCGATTAGCGAAACCTCATTGGCGGGCACTTCTTGTGCGACGCCACCAATTTTTGCCTTCGTCGGCAATGAGATTGAGCCACCGTCCAACCCCAATTCACCGCGGATCAGCTTGAACAATGTGGTTTTACCCGCACCATTGGCACCGATCAGGCCCACTTTGTGGCCATCTGGAATTACAGCATTGGCACCAGCAAGCAGCGGGCGGCCTTCGACGGAATACGATATATCTGATATAGTCAACATGGGCGCGGTGTGACTGAACATCGCCATGGCGTCAATCGGGTCTGAGGCCTCTATATGTGCTATTTGCATCCATCTGGCGCACAAGAGCCTTTTCTTGGCCGCGCAGCCATGTTACGCGCCCCCCAATATTGATAGGGTTGGCACATGCCCGCCCATGTTTAGGAGCAAACCCATGGCGCTAGAGCGTACTTTTTCAATCATCAAACCAGATGCAACAAAACGCAACCTTACAGGCAAAATCGTTGCCAAATTTGAAGAAGCTGGTCTGCGCGTTGTCGCTTCCAAGCGTATTCAAATGACTTTGGCACAAGCCCAAGCATTTTACGGTGTTCACTCTGAGCGCCCGTTTTTTGGCGAACTTTGCGATTTCATGATTTCTGAACCAGTTGTTGTTCAGGTTCTTGAAGGCGAAGGCGCAATCGCGAAAAACCGCGAAGTTATGGGCGCAACAAACCCAGCAGACGCAGCTGCCGGCACAATCCGCGCTGAGTTCGCACTAAGCGTTGGCGAAAACTCAGTACACGGTTCAGACGCACCTGAAACCGCTGCTGAAGAAATCGCATTCTTCTTCTCTGGTTTGGAGTTGGTAGGCTAAGCCACCACTTTAATCGGAATTGATTTTTAAGGGCTGGCATTTTGCTGGCCCTTTTTCTTTATGACCCTTTGGCCCGTACACCAATTTGGTTCATCATTTGCTCAAAGGCATTGTGCCCCTTATCAAAGGCGTCTGCTTTGAGCTGATCAAAAATAATCCGTAATTTTTTCTTTTCATCGCCTTTGCAATCGTTCCATGGCCGACCTTGTAGGGCCATAACCAGCACGTAATAGCCGATAAAGTGAGGTTTAGTGCCTGCCTGAAGTAAACGGCGATAAGTTTCATCAGCTCCAAGTTCACGCAGTTCTTCAGCGGACTTGATCCCGATTTTGGCACAACTTTCTTCATAAGCGGGCCCAAGGTTGCGGATGGATGAAATTGGCGACGTCATGTGTTGGAACTACCAAAATCGAATGAGACTGTCACAATGGCTTTGGCAGCTACAGACTGGCGTAGTCAGTGATGATCGGCTGTGGTGATGATTGTTGGGCCGAAGAAGGTGGTTGAACCTGAGCTGGTTTTTGTTGGTGTCGCGTCATTGATTGTCTCCTTTTCTGATATACTTGTGCCACCACAAATCTGTGGGCTTACCTGATATAATCTGCAACAAACGTTGGCCTCAAAAGGACGTGCATGTGGTCTTAGTGTGTTTTTTCGGTTCAATTTTGCGTAAATGTATACTTTGTGGTCTGGCGATAGGTCTCGTTTCGTTCGACAAATATGTTTGGAAATGCCGGCTGATTTGGCGCGTCTGGCCACCCCTGGGCTTCCAAAGCAATTCCAGCGTTAGGTTGGATTTGGTCAGTTTTACAATGGGAAGACTCCAAGATTGGCAGCGCTGAACCAGTATAAACCTGCATACCAACCTCGGTTGTTGCAATATTCAGCTGTAATCCATCTGATGCCAGTAATGTTGCGACAGGGCGAGGGTTTTCAGACTTCACCTCACTAAGGCACCAATTATGGTCCAAGTCAGCATTTGCCCCAATTTCGCGTGGTTTAATAAAGTCAAAAGGACCATTACCGACTGGCTTAGACTGACCCGTCGGTAGGCCATTGGCAGTTTTGGGAAGATAGCGATCAGAGTCGATGCTCAGTTTTGTTTTAGACTGATCGGATTGAAGCGCCCAATATGGATGATGGGCGATATTGATAGGAGTTTTTTGGTCAGTATTGGCAGTGATTTTGACGGCCAGTCCATCATTGCTCAATACATACAAAACAGAAATTTCACGATTGCCCGGCAACCCACTGTAACCATCGGGTAAGTGTATCTTCAACAATACGCTGTCAGGCAAAACATCACACACGTCCCAGATCAACGCGTGTAAACCATCACTCCCTGAATGAAGTGATGTTGTGCCAGATTCATTGCATTCCATTTGAAATGACTGGCCATCAATTATGACTTGACCACCAGAAACACGATTGGCCACTGGACCCACAATAGCCCCTGCATAAAAATTGTTTATGGATGGATCAGCCAAATCATGAATTCCTAGAATCAAGTCACGTCCTTCACGAGACAAACACACCAAAGTTGCTCCCTGAGGCGCGATTTCTGCCTGCATTCCGCCAGAGGATAGGTGGATTTTGGTCAATTCAGGTTCTGACATTGCGCTTTTCTCCTTTGTTGCAAACCATCTACCTTAGTTGCGTTATCTTGGCTTGACCCAGCGACCACATAGGCATTTGTTTTGGGTAAATCTGGTAACGCCATTTGGCAACACCAAACACATAAAGGCTAGCTCATGACATTACCCGATCATGTTTCCACTCACGATGCCCCCGAAGACGTTCGCAATGAAAATATCCTCATTTACGTTGATGGCAATCTTGTCCCGCGTGAGCAAGCTGTAGTGTCTGTCTATGACAGCGGTTTTATGCTGGGTGACGGAGTGTGGGAGGGCATGCGGATCTATGATGGGCATATCGCCTTCATGGACGACCACATTGATCGCCTGCTTGAGGCGGCGCTGTATATCGATCTGGAAATCGGTAAAACGCGGGAAGAGCTGGTGAAAGCCATCCACGATACTCTTGCCGCAAATGGCATGACCAACGATGCCCATATACGGATGATGGTGACACGGGGCAAAAAGCGCAAGCCGTTCCAACATCCACACCTCAGCGTCTTTGGCTCTACAATCGTGATCATCGCGGAACACTCCAAGCCCGATGATAGCGTGATTGACCGCGGTATTCGCCTGCACACGGTACCGCATCACCGTGGCTTGCCGTTGACCCAAGATTCCAAGCTGAACTCGCATTCCAAGCTAAACTGCATCATCGCGTTGAACCACGCACTACGTGCAGGGGCCGACGAAGCACTCATGCTCGATCCGTTCGGTTTCGTAAACACCACCAACGCTTGCAACTTTTTTATTGTTAAAAAAGGCCAGGTTTGGACCTCAACAGGTGACTACTGCATGAACGGGATTACCCGCCAAAAGGTAATCGATCTTTGCCGCGCCAACGACATCCCAGTGTTTGAACGTAATTTTTCGCTGGTTGATACTTACAGCGCGGATGAAGTGTTCCTCACGGGAACCTTTGGTGCACAAACGCCTGTGTTCGAGATAGATGGCAGGGTGATAGGCGGAGCCAACGCTGGTCCTGTTTTCCATAAAATCCGAGAATTGTATAAAGATCTCATCCTTCAAGACGCCAAATAGGAATTCATCATGGATCGCGCCAATATTGTTCACGGTAATTTCCTGCGTCGTGTCGCTGCCAATGAACTTCCAACCGGTGCAGCGCCAAAATCGGGTCTAGACCCATACACAGCGGTTGAAATCTATCGCGCTCAGCTAACCAGCCGCGCGTTGGATATCACCAGCCGTCGCATGCAAAAGGAAGGGCAGGGGTTTTACACCATTGGTTCATCTGGACACGAAGGCATGGCTGCAGTTGCACGCGCACTGCGCCCCAATGACATTGCGTTTTTGCACTACCGAGATGCGGCGTTTCAATTGGCCCGAGCAGATCAAGTAAGGGGTCAAACGATGACGTGGGACATGCTGCTCAGTTTTGCATGTTCTATGGATGATCCAATTAGTGGAGGGCGTCATAAGGTTCTGGGTTCCAAAGACCTGTTTATCCCGCCACAGACCTCAACGATTGCCAGTCATCTGCCAAAGGCGCTTGGGGCTGCTTATTCACTTGGTACGGCACGGCGTCAGGCACCTGAACACCGCCAGTTGCCAGAAGACGGCATCGCGATTTGCTCATTTGGTGACGCGTCGGCCAATCACTCAACCGCGCAGGGTGCCTTTAATGCAGCGGGTTGGTCATCTGTTCAATCGGCGCCTTTGCCACTTTTGTTTGTTTGTGAAGATAACGGAATCGGGATTTCCACAAAAACACCCCATGGCTGGATCGCCAAATCGATGAAACATAGGCCTGGGGTTAAATATTTCGAGGCGGATGGTCTTGATATCTATGATACATACGCGGTCACACAAGAAGCAGCAGCATATGTACGGACCCGCAAAAAACCTGCTTTTTTACACCTACGGATGGTCCGCCTATACGGGCACGCAGGACCAGATGTCGCCACCACATATTTGCCAAAATCAGAAGTGGAGCAAGACGAAGCAAACGATCCATTGCTGCATTCTGTCCGGCTGTTGCGTGATGCCGGTGCACTTAGTGTGGAACGTGCACTTGAGATGTATAATCAAACCCAAAAACGGGTAGATACCCTGTCACATGAAGCCGTCAAACGCCCAAGGTTAACAACAGCCAGCCAGATCATGGAGAGCATCATACCACCAGCGCGCGGGTGCAAGCCAAGCAACGGGGTGGATACCGACGCCCGTAGCATTGCATTTGGTAACGAGCTAAAAACTCAAACATCGCCACAAACTATGGGAAAGCTGATAAATTGGGCTCTTACTGACCTGATGCTGGATCATCCTGAAGTGGTCATGATGGGAGAAGACGTAGGTCTCAAGGGCGGCGTTTATGGTGTCACTCAGAAAATTCAGAAACGATTTGGACCAGCCCGTGTCATAGATAGCTTGTTGGACGAGCAGTCAATTTTGGGTCTTGCAATTGGTATGGGTCACAACGGTTTTATCCCGATCCCTGAAATTCAGTTCCTTGCCTATTTGCACAATGCAGAGGATCAGCTACGAGGTGAGGCGGCAACGCTCTCTTTCTTTTCCAACGGCCAGTTCACCAACCCAATGGTTTTGCGCGTTGCGGGCCTTGGCTATCAAAAGGGGTTTGGTGGACATTTTCACAATGACAACTCACTTGCTGTATTGCGCGATATTCCGGGCGTCATAATTGCATGTCCATCAAGTGGCGCAGATGCTGCTGGGATGTTGCGCGAGTCAGTGCGACTTGCACGTGAAGAACAGCGGGTTGTGGTCTTTGTTGAGCCGATTGCCCTTTATCACACCCGTGATCTTGAGGATGGAGATGGCACATGGATGGATACCTATCCATCGCCTGAAAAGCGGATCGGGTTGGGCGAGGTTGGTATTCATGGCAATGGGCAGGATCTGGCAATCGTAACTTATGGTAATGGTCATTACCTATCGCGCCAAGCGGTCAATGTGTTGGAAAATGAAGGGGTCAAAACCCGCGTAATCGATTTGCGTTGGTTGGCACCATTGCCCCACGAAGCTTTATTTAGCGCAATTGACGGCTGCAAGAATGTTCTAATCGTTGATGAATGTCGGGGCACCGGCGGGCAGGCCGAAGGGTTGATGGCGTTGTTCGCTGAGGCAAACATTAGCAATTTCGCTAGGTTGGTGGCCGAAGACAGCTTTATCGCGACAGGTCCTGCATATGGTGCAACGATGCCTTCCAAGGATAGTATTATTGATGCTGCACACAAATTGATTAAACGGGGTGACAAATGACGCGCCGCGCAGTTCTTATTTGTCCGGGGCGCGGAACATATAACGCACCCGAATTGGGATACCTCAAACAACACAGCCCTCGTTTTGACGCCGAGTTGAATGGCTTTGACACCCAGCGTGCTGCGTTGGGGCAATCTGCCATAACAACGCTAGACGCCGCTGAAAAATTCGATGCAAACGTCTATACGCGCGGCGACAATGCTTCTGGCTTGATCTACGCAAGTGCATATTGCGACGGCAGTTCATTAGCGGATGATATCGAAGTTGTCGCAGTTACGGGCAATTCCATGGGTTGGTATATTGCCATGGCACTTGCGGGTGCTGTTGCTGATCAAGATGGGTTTCGCCTGGTAAACACCATGGGCAACCTTATGCAACAGAACCTGATTGGTGGGCAGCTGGTCTACTCAGTTTGTGATGCAGGCTGGGTTGTTGGTGAGGTTGTGAAAACTGGACTTCTGGCATTGGTCAAACAGATCGACACCAAACCAGGTCATAACCTTTGTGTCTCTATCAACCTCGGCGGCATCCTTGTTTTTGCAGGCAATGAGAAGGGTTTGGCGGCATTTGAAAGCGCGGTTCCTAAAGTTGGACACTTCCCGATGCGCTTGCAAAACCATGCAGCGTTTCACAGTCCCTTGCAAGAAGTGGTCGCGGCGCAAGGTCGTACACAGTTAGCTGATTTAAGGGTGTCTGCACCCAAGGTACCATTAATTGATGGCTTTGGTAAAATTTGGTGGCCAGATGGCTGCGATACTAAAGCAATGTGGGACTATACTTTGGGTTCCCAAGTAACGCAGACCTATGACTTTGCAGGTGCAATCAAAGCTGCCGCACAGGAATTTGCACCTGACATGTTTATTGTCGCTGGACCTGGAAACACACTGGGTGGAGCGGTTGCGCAGTCCCTTATTGCATGTGGATGGCACGGAATGCGGGGCAAGGCGGACTTTGAGGCCGTTCAAGAACAAAAGAATTTCATAATCTCAATGGGACGAGGTAAGCAACGCCTTGCAGTAACTTGAATTAAAACAATTAAAACTAAAAGGGCCGCCCAATATGTTGGACGGCCCAGTTTTTACCTTAAAATCAACTTTACGTGCGACGACGCCGCCCACCAACACGACCGGCGCGGCCACGACCTTCATCGCCCGCTTTTGGGGCAACTTTGTTCGTGCTAATCCATTCGGTGCCATGTGGGTCATTGTCGGTAAGGAAATTGGCGGCGCGAATGGCTTCCATTTCTTTGCCTGCACGTGGCTTGGTTGAGCCAAGCCCGAACATTTGTACGAATGCCTCGTCTTCCATATCCGCGGGAAGAACAATGCCAGCGGCTTCAACTTCAGCACGCTTTGCTGCAATCTTCTTTGGACCAATAGGCAAGGCTACAGGGTTCATAATCGCAGACGTCATCCCTGCAGCCATAGCCATTGGTAAAAACGCGTTGTTGATACCGTGACGGTTCGGTAATCCGAACGAGATGTTTGAGGCACCACAGGTCGTGTTCACACCCAGTTCTTCACGCAAACGGCGTACCAGTGCGAAAACCTGCAATCCAGCGGTTCCCATAGCACCAATTGGCATCACCAATGGATCAACCACGATGTCATGAGCGGGGATGCCAAAATCAGCAGCGCGTTCCACGATCTTCTTGGCGACGGCAAAACGAACATCTGGATCCTCAGAAATGCCGGTGTCATCGTTCGAAATTGCAACAACTGGGACATTGTATTTCTTAACCAACGGCAGAACCAATTCCATGCGGTCTTCTTCGCCAGTCACAGAGTTCAACAATGGACGCCCCTCAGCCGCAGCCAAACCGTTTTCCAAAGCGCCCGGAACAGAGCTATCGATGCACAAAGGCACGTCAACGATCGCCTGAACGCGTTCGATGAGTTCTTTCATCAGCATCGGTTCTACAAAGTTGTTGTCTGCATAACGTGGATCTTCTGCCATCTTGTTTGAGAACACAGCGCCTGAATTCACGTCAAGAATATTGGCACCAGCCATGACTTGGGCGACAGCATCAGCCTCAACCCGGGAAAAATCACCCCGTTCAAGCTCTTCAGACAAAATTTTGCGACCCGTTGGATTGATCCGCTCGCCGATAACGCAGAACGGTTGGTCAAAGCCAATAATGGCTGTTTTGGTTTTGGATTCTACGATTGTACGGGTCATGTGCTGTGTCCTTAGAAGACGAAATTAAGATGCGTTAACGGGAACAGCTGCGCTGCCACCGTTCGAAATAGCCCAGTTTGCATTTGTCTTGATCCCACCCAGTGGGAAAAAATGCACTTTGACGATGTTTGTGTCAGGGTTGGCCGCGGCATGCGCAGCCAGTTCGCTAATTACCTCAGTTGGTTCAAAGGGGAGCAGCAGTTTGGTTACATCTTTTGCGCGGCGTTGCAGCACACGCAAAGAGGGCCCAACACCGCAAGCGATGGCGAACTTGATCATAGTTTGCAGCTTAGCAGGTCCTGCGATTCCGATGTGGATTGGGATATTGATTCCAGCGTCCTCTAAGGATTTAGCCCATTCAATAATTGGACCGGACTCAAATGCGAACTGTGTAGCTAAAGCCATCTCAGCATCCGAGCGGTTTGAAAAGTCTTGTTTCCAGCGCAAAGCTTCGTCCACATTGGCCATACCGCCCGTGGGGTCGATGTCTTTATTGCCTTCGGGATGACCCGCAACATGAAGGCGTTTGAAACCTGCTCTGTCGAACTCACCACTTTCCATCAATTGCATTGAAGAATGGTAATCACCGTGGGGTTTGGTCACGCCACCTGCCAGCAACAAGGCTTGATTGACGTTCGCTTCACCTTGATAGCGTGCAATCCAGTCGGTCAAAGTGGCCTGATCCTTGATGATGCGGGCAGGGAAGTGCGGCATTACATCAAAGCCTTCCGCGTTCAAACGCGCGGCTGTGGAAACCATGTCCTCAATCGGAGTGCCCTCGATGTGGGCGACATAAACGCGGGTGCCTTTGGGAAGGATTGAGCGAAAGTCTTCAACTTTAGAAGCGGTGCGCGGCATTACTTCAATCGAATAACCTTGCAAAAAGGCTTCGACTTCAGGGCTAAGGGAGCCAGCGATTGGACCCTCGGATTTTTTAAAGTTGAGCAAAGCCATTGGCTTCCCTTTCTTAGGGCCTGTTCTTTAGGCGTGTCCGTCGTTGGCAATAAGGGCTTTGAGGCGTTCTTGGTCGTACTCAGCTTCAAGGCGCAAAGCCTCGGCTTCGACGATTTCATCAGGATCACCGTCCATCTGGTAAGGAGCTGCTTTGCGCCATTCTGCCAAATATGCATCAGCGTCCTTGGCGTCCACCTTCATAGCTGCACGATCAATCGCTTGTTCGAAACGTTCTTCAAGCTGGCGTTTGGAACCACGACGTCCTTTACCCACAATCACTTGGGCTGGAATATCACGCCAATAGACGATTGTTACATTTGGCATATAAGTAGTGCTCCCTGATTCATTTTTCGCCTCTGTTTATTATCTAAGACAGCCATTTCTGATTCCGGCGCCGTTTTTCGACAGAAACAGATCATTCCGCGACCTATCGCTAATCTGTGACGCTCAGTTTGACCAGTATCTGGAGCACCCAAAATCTTCATGTCTTTTATGAATGAGAAAAACGCCAAAGCAGACGCAAAGGACCAATGGGCCACTTGCGCGGGGGGCTGGCAAGGCCTATCGTTGAGGTAACTCGTAATGAAAGGCGCAAACCATGGCGCCAAAGCGTCCCAAAGGTGCGGGCGCGCTCGAAAATAAGGCCGAAAGCCCAGAAATGGGTCCTATTCTGAGCCCCGTACCGGCACGGCCCGTATCAAAACCGCTGTATGCAGCGCTTGATCTGGGAACAAATAGTTGCCGCATGTTGATTGCCCAGCCGAAGGGCACAGGTTTTCATGTGGTCGATAGCTTCTCGAAGTCCGTTCAATTGGGCGCGGGGCTTGAGAAATCTGGACGCTTGTCGCGCGGATCCATGACGCGTACCATTCAAGCATTGCGAATTTGTCAGCAAAAGCTGCGCAAACATCGCGTTAAGCGGATGCGGCTGGTTGCAACAGAGGCATGTCGTCGTGCATTAAATGCTGAAGATTTCATCAAACGTGTACACCGTGAAACAGGTCTGCGTTTGGATATTATAGCTCCTAAAGAAGAAGCACGACTGGCTGCAATTTCTTGTGCGCCATTGGTGAACAAGAAAACAGAGAACCTGCTGGTTGTTGATATTGGCGGTGGATCGACGGAATTGGTTTGGATTGACATGTCCCAAGTTCCGAAACGCGATCGTCCACATTCGATTATGCAGCTAGAAACTGGATTTGCTCGAAGCAACAAAAGCATCCCATCTGCGCGTGTTGTCGATTGGATTAGTGTCCCGCTGGGCGTCGCAACCTTGCGTGATCAGTTCATTGATGTTGATGACGATGGAGCGCGGTTCGCGTTAATGAGCTGCTTCTTCGAAGAAAGCCTGTCAGACTTTGCACCTTACCACGACGAAAAGGCGCGGGATCGTTTCCAGATTGTTGGAACGTCGGGCACCGTGACAACCGTCGCAGCGAGTCACTTAAACCTTAAGCGTTATGACCGTACCAAAGTTGACGGTCTACGCATGTCTTCCACCCAGATCGACACCGTTATTCAGTCTTACCTTGATATGGGCCCAGCAGGGCGGCGCGCGGATCCACGGATTGGTCAGGACCGTCAGGCGTTGATTATGTCTGGCGCTGCCATCCTACAGGCGTTAATGCGCTGTTGGCCCACCGATAGATTGTCAGTTGCGGATCGCGGTTTGCGAGAAGGCCTATTATACGCACAAATGAGCGCCGATGGCGTATTAGAACGCGGAGCACTATAAAAGATGGCAAAAACACCTGGACCAAGCGGTGGCGGTAAAACCCCCACAGGCAAGAACACATCTGGCCGTGGGCAACGTGACCTGAAGGTAAAGGTTAAAACTGCTCGTGGCCGTTCGAACAGTTCTACCCGCTGGCTACAACGCCAGTTGAATGATCCATATGTGAAGCGCGCTAAGGCTGAAGGTTATCGTGGTCGTGCGGCGTATAAGATTATGGAGCTTGATGACAAGTTTCGCTTCCTTGTGCCTGGTGCACGGATTGTCGACCTTGGCGCGGCCCCAGGTGGCTGGTGTCAGGTTGCGGTAAAACGCTCAAACATTTTGGGTGAAAAGTCTGGTAAAGCAGTTGGTACGATCCTAGGAATTGATCTGCAAGAAATGGACACGATTGCAGGTTGTGAGCTGCACGTTTTGGATTTCATGGACGAGGGTGCAGATGATCAAGTCAAAGAATGGCTTGGTGGTAAGGCTGATGTTGTTATGTCTGATATGGCAGCGTCTAGTTCCGGCCACAAACAAACAGATCACCTTAAGATTATTTCACTGTGCGAGGCTGCGGCTTACTTTTCATTCGATGTGCTCGAAGATGGTGGTACGTTTGTAGCTAAAGTTTTGGCCGGTGGTGCTGAGGGCGACTTGCAGAAAGTTTTGAAGCAGCGCTTTACAAAGGTGCACAACTTCAAACCACCGGCTTCACGATCAGATAGCTCTGAGAAATTTGTCGTTGCTTTAGGTTTCAAAGGCGCAATTGAGGGCGAAACGTACAGCCCATTCGACTGAGATTAGTGTGCGCGACTGATTGAGCGTGTCGCAATGCGTTTGATCTCGTCCAGTTCATCACTGTCTACTTTACGGACCCTAAGCGGCTGTGATGAATCGCCCAAATGAGTGGCAACGTGTTTCTGACGTAGCAATTCGAACAAGCGTTTATGGCGCGGATCATTGCGATTATGAAAGTTAGACATCGATCTTTGACTCCTAATTTAATCGGTTTTTTGGACCGCAATTGGGGCGGCACAACGGCAACCTCAGGGTTTTTTCGGGTAAAATAAGGCTCGAAGGTGCGTCTGCTGCGAGCAGAGGCAGGTTTTCTATTTTTATGCTCAGATAACGCGCAATTCATTTGCAGGTTGGCCGATATCACCTAAGTTATAAACCAATGTTGTCACTGGAGAACCAAATGCGCGTCTTAAAATTGATATCGTTATTAGTGTTTACAGCTGTTATGATGGCCTCTTTCAACGCATCTGCAGCGCAAGCAAAAGACAGGGCTGAGGTCGAGAGGTTTCTTAACGTCACTGGGTTTGATGTATCATTAGACAGTATCCGACTTTCCGCAAAAAGTGCACCGATGATGCTTGGGTTGGACGCTGACGACTTTGGCTATCAATGGACGTTACTCGCAAACGATATTTTTGCCTCAGAAATTATGCGTGAAATGGCATTGGATATGTTGTCAGAGGCGCTGAGCGCTGAGTTACTAGAGCATGCAGTAGGCTTTTATGCGTCGGAATTGGGCGAGAGACTGGTTGAGGTCGAAAACGCTTCTCACTTATCCGATGACAATGAACTGAAATCGGAAAGTGGTGAAGCAATTGTTGACGGGTTGATCCGTATAGGGTCCCCACGGATCGAATTGTTAAAGCGCATGAACGCAGCCAGTGACGCTGCTGGCACATCTGTTCGCGCAATCCAAGAAGTTCAGGTTCGCTTTCTGATGGCCGCCGCTGGAGCCGGTGTGATTGAATTAAGTCTGGATGAAGCAGACCTTCGCGAAATGTTGCGCAACGAAGAAGCTGAGTTGCGGTTTTCGCTTCAGGCATCTGGGTTGGCAGGGGCTGCCTACACCTATCAGGCGTTTTCTGACTCTGAGGTCGAAGAATATACCAAAGCATTGGAAAACCCTAAAATGCAAAAAATCTATGACCTCATGAATGCTGTACAGTTTTCTATTATGGCCGATCGATATGAAGAGTTAGCTGTTCGAATGGCAACTTTGCAACCTAGCGAAGATCTCTAATGTTTCGTTTTCTTTCGTGTTTGTTGTTTAGTTGGGGTTTTGCGACGGGAGCGAGCGCTCAGGTGCAAGTGACTCTCGCAATGGACCACTTGCGCTTAGCGGAATTGATCGAAATTGTCCGTAGTGAGGGAATTGATTGCGCAGATTCACTAGATACAGATATGTTAAACGGGCAGGATGGGCCCGTTTGGGCCGAACAGATAGATACAATATATAACATCCAACTCATGTCGGAAATTGTACGCAATGAGATTGCAACGCTTCCTGAAGACCAACTTCGTCAGATCAATCAGTTTTATAGTGGATTGTTGGGGGTGGATATTGTCGAGTTGGAAATGGCTGCACGTGCTGCCATGCAGCACATTGACATTAAAAACTTAGCTGTGGATAGCTATCAAATAGCTTTGGCAGAAGATCCACAATCCGTGGAAAATATTTTAACGATAAATGATGCTGACCAATTGATTGACCGCAATGTAACAGCCACTCTAACTCCTAACTATAAGTTTTACCTAGGCTTGGTCGATGGAGGGGCTTTTGAAGCCTCGGTGGACGAGGTCATCGAACAAACCTGGGCACAAGAGAGTGAAATTCGAAGGGACACCACCAACTGGATGATGGGTTATCTTTTGCTCAGTTACCAACCCCTTGATGATAGCGAAATAGCAACTTTAGTTGCTTTTACTCAAACGCAAGCTGGCCGTGCTTTAAATGCTGCGATATTTGAAGGCTTTGGCTCAATGTACGCAGACATATCGTATGCTTTGGGTCGGGCGATAGCGCTAAACATGGTGGCTTCAGATTTATAGAGGTCCAAATGCGCCTATGATGCTTGACATAGGGCTCAATCAAGTGCATTTGGCAGCTTCCATACGGGCGCATTGCGCCTTATTTTCATGAACATCCCAAACCGGATGCGCTGTCTGAGGCGGGTTTAAACCCACGAAACCCTATGTAAATAGGTGCCAAACGACGCGGTAAAACAAAGGAATGACCCATGTTCGCGGTCCTTAAAACCGGCGGCAAGCAGTATAAAGTTCAATCCGGAGACGTACTCCGTGTTGAGAAACTTGCTGCAATTGCTGGCCAAAAAATCCAATTCAACGACGTATTGATGCTTGGTGGTGACACAGTCACTGTTGGTGCACCTCTCGTTGCGGGTGCTGGTGTACAAGCCGAAGTGATTGACCAGATCAAAGGCGTTAAGACAATTAACTTCGTTAAGCGTCGTCGTAAGCACTCTTCCAAGCGTACTAAAGGCCACCGTCAAAAACTGACTTTGGTTCGTATCACAGATATCCTTGCTTCTGGCGCTGATAAATCTGGTGTTGATGCTGCTGTTGGTGCGGGTTCCGTTGGTTCTGTAGCTTTGGCTGCAATCGACGCAAACACACCTGCTGCTAACAAAGACCAAAAACGTTCAGCCGCCCCTAAAGCTGCAGCAACAAAAGCTGCTCCTAAAACTGCAGCTGCAAAAGCTGCTCCTAAAGCTGCTGGTGGTGACGATCTGACAGCAATCACTGGCGTCGGTCCAGCCGCTGCTAAGAAATTGGTTGAAGCAGGTATCGCAACTTTCGCCGATTTGGCTAAGGTTGACGTTGCAACGTTCGAATCTGTTAAAGTTAAGCCTGAGTGGGTTGCGCAAGCTGCCGACCTAGCGAAATAAGGAGAGACACCAATGGCACATAAAAAAGCAGGCGGTTCATCCCGGAACGGTCGCGACTCAGCTGGTCGTCGTCTAGGCGTTAAAAAGTACGGCGGCGAATCCGTTATCCCTGGCAACATCATCGTGCGTCAGCGCGGCACAAAGTTTTGGCCATCTGAAGGCGTTGGCATGGGCAAGGATCACACGATCTTCGCTAAAGTTGAAGGTCACGTGACTTTCAGCACCGGCCTTAAAAACCGTAAATTCATTTCGGTACTTCCGGCAGCGGAAGCTGCTGAATAAGTCGTACCCTTACAGGTTTTAAAAAAACAAAGGATCGGCGGAGGCGCCGGTCCTTTTTCCTTTTAGAGAGTAATTACAAGTGTCAGTAGCAATTGCATCATTTGCCGTTTTCGCGGCTTCACAGGTCGGGACACCCGGACCTGCTAATATGGCGCTGCTTGCGACAGGTGCACGGTATGGGTTCCGTCAGGCATTACCATTCATGCTGGGCGTAGTCTTTGGGAAACAATTGATTATCTGGCCAATTGGCTTTGGATTGATGGAACTGGCCGAGCGCGCCCCTTGTATTTTTCTTGCTCTGAAATATCTCTCTGCCGCCTATATTGTTTGGTTAGCTTGGAAAGTTGCAAACATGCGCCTTTCAACTAAATCAGTCGGCGATAAAGCTCCGGGATTTTTGGCAGGTCTGATCGTTCATCCGCTCAATCCAAAAGCGTGGGGGATGATTGTTGGTGGGTTTACTGCCTTTGTTGGCGTTGGAACTTCTACGTTTGAAGCAACGGCAACAATTGCGGCTGTTTTATTGGCCTGCCAATTTCTGATGCATCCACTTTGGACCCTCGCAGGGGATAGAATTGCCAAGACACTAGCAGGTACTCCGGCGGAACCTTATCTAATGTATACGCTTGCGGCACTAACCGTCGCATCTGTGCTTTTCGTACTGTTCGGAGGAGGAGCATAACGATGGAAATGAGCGAAATCAAAACACAAGGCACCATTCAAACTGATCGATTTGTGCTACGCCCAATGCGAGTTTCAGATATGGGTCTGATTGAACTTTATGCATCAGATGAACGTGTTGCAGGTATGACATCATCAATCCCTCATCCTTTGCCACCAGGCACCACAGAAGCTTTTGTGAACCGCTGCATCGCGCACGAACGTGATGAAGATGTTTGGGTTATAGATGGACATAAGTCTGGCGGTGCAGAAGTGATGGGGCTCATCTCTTTGACCCGAATGGATCGCGATCAATCTGAAGTTGGCTATTGGGTCGCTCCTGCTTACTGGAACACCAAACTAGCCTCTGAAGCGGTACAAACCCTGGTTGACGCAAATCCGATGGCAAATGCCACGATGTTTAGCGCTGTGTTCCAAGACAATCCTGCTGCAGCTAAAGTACTCACCCATTGTGGATTTGAATACTTAGGTGATGCAGAAACCTTTAGAGTTGCGCGGGATCGTCCTGTTGCCACGTGGACATATACCCTAAAACTGAACATCACGAAGTAGGATGACCTGACTAAGTGATTGAGCCTGCGCGAAGTGCAGGTTATGAAGCCTATATGAAATTTCTTGATCTGTGCAAAGTATATGTCCGTTCCGGCGGTGGAGGCGGTGGTTGCGTAAGCTTCCGTCGTGAAAAATTCCTGGAGTACGGTGGTCCCGATGGTGGTGACGGCGGCTGTGGTGGATCTGTTTGGGCAGAGGCTGTTGAAGGCCTCAACACCTTGATCGACTTCCGCTATGCGCCACACTTCTTTGCAAAAAGCGGCATTCCAGGTATGGGCAGCCAACGCACTGGCGCGAATGGCGATGACATTATTCTGAAGGTACCCGTTGGAACCGAAATTCTTGATGAAGACCAAGAAACGGTAATAACTGACCTGACAGAAATCGGCCAACGGGTTCAATTAGCCCGTGGCGGTAATGGTGGCTTTGGTAACCTACACTTTAAATCTGCGACAAACCAAGCACCGCGTCGCTCTAATCCTGGTCAAGAAGGCGTTGAACGTACACTTTGGTTGCGCCTTAAGCTGATCGCTGATGTAGGTCTTTTGGGCCTGCCAAATGCAGGTAAGTCCACATTTCTGGCTGCAACATCTAACGCTCGTCCAAAAATTGCAGATTACCCATTTACTACGTTGCACCCAAACTTGGGTGTTGTCGGTGTGGATGGGCGTGAATTTGTTGTTGCTGACATTCCGGGCCTGATTCAGGGCGCTTCCGAAGGCCGTGGCCTTGGAGATCTGTTCCTTGGACACGTCGAACGTTGTGCCGTTTTGTTGCACTTGATCGACGGCACATCCGAAACCGTTGCTGAGGATTATCAGACTATCATCACAGAACTTGAAGCCTATGGCGGCAAACTGGCTGGTAAACAACGGGTGACGATCCTGAATAAAGTTGATGCCCTAGATGACGAGCAGCGTGCAGAAGCGCGTGCGGCCTTAGAGGAAGCCAGTGGCGGACCTGTTATGTTGATGTCTGGTGTGGCGCGTGAAGGCGTAACTGACGTCTTGCGTAAGTTATGCGACGAAATTGATGCCGATCGTCTGCGCGAGCAACCTGCGCAAGAGGAAGAAGCGTGGCGTCCTTAACCCAAGCAAAGCGGCTGGTCGTTAAAATCGGCTCAGCTTTGCTGGTGGACAAAGAAACCGGCAATCTGCGCAGCGATTGGTTGCATGGATTGGCTGCAGATGTTGCTTGGCTAAGGGCAGGGGGGACACAAGTTGTCCTTGTCTCATCTGGTTCGATTGCACTTGGCCGTGGGGTACTTGGCCTTCCGAACACTGAACTTGCGCTAGAACAATCCCAAGCTGCTGCAGCTGTAGGCCAAATTCGTTTGGCTCGAGCTTATGAAGACGCTTTGACTTCGCATGAGATCACCACAGCTCAGGTCCTTATGACTTTGGAAGACACACGTGATCGCCGCCGTTACCTAAACTCACGTGCGACTTTTGAACAACTTCTTGCTTTGAATGCCATGCCGATTGTGAATGAAAACGATACGGTAGCGACAGATGAAATTCGTTTCGGTGACAATGACCGTTTGGCTGCCCAAATAGCAGCGACTATTGGTGCTGATCAGTTGGTTTTGTTGTCAGATGTCGATGGTTTCTATTCTGCCAACCCATCAGAAGACCCCTCCGCAACACGCTATGACGTTATTGATCATATCACGCCTGAAATTGAAGCTATGGCGGGTGATGCGGGATCGGGTTTGTCCAAAGGTGGTATGAAGACCAAGATCATGGCAGCCAAAACAGCAACCTCAGCCGGATGTGCGATGGCTATTTGCGAAGGCTCTGCGCTGCGCCCACTGCAGGCTTTAGAAAATGGGGCAGCAGCAACTTGGTTTACCGCCACATTAGACCCACAAGACGCGCGAAAACGCTGGATTGGCGCAATGAAACCACTGGGTGTTCTTACTCTAGACGCAGGTGCTACCAATGCTCTGAGTAATGGCAAAAGCCTCCTGCCGGCGGGTGTTACCTCTGTTGAGGGTGAATTTGGACGAGGTGATCCAGTTTCCTTCGTTGCCCCAGACGGTCGTCATCTTGGAATTGGGTTGGCCCGATATACTGCCGATGAGGCAATCATAATCAAAGGCCACCAAAGTCAGGAGATCGAACGCTTGCTTGGGTATCTTGGCCGTGCCACTCTGATCCACCGTGACGATATGGCCCTCTAGGGCCAACCAGTTTATTAGAACAGAAGTACTGCACGCATAAGGAAAAAGACTATGACAGACATCAATTCAATTGCCGCCTTGATGAATGACATCGGCTTGCGTGCTAAGAATGCATCTCACAAATTGGGTTTTGCCAGTGCGGAACGGAAACATACGGCATTAATTGGTGCTGCAGAAAACGTTTGGAAACAGCGCGGTCAGATCATTGAAGCAAATGTCAAAGATTTGGTATTTGGTCGCGAAAAAGGCCTGTCAGATGCGATGATGGACCGTCTAATGCTTGATGAAGAACGCATCCAATCTATTGTTGATGGTTTGCGCAACATAGCGGAGCAAGCCGATCCTGTAGGCGAAGTTATTGCTGAATGGACCCAGCCAAGTGGGATCAACATCCGCCGTGTTCGAACGCCTTTGGGAGTGATTGGCGTGATCTATGAGAGCCGACCAAATGTTACAGCGGACGCTGGCGCACTGTGCTTGAAAGCTGGCAACGCTGTGATTTTGCGTGGTGGATCAGAGAGTTTTAATTCATCGCAAGCCATACACGCTTGTTTGGTTCAAGGTCTAGTTGATGCAAACCTACCTGAAGATGCTATCCAGTTGGTCCCTACCCGTGACCGCTCAGCAGTGTCAGAGATGCTAACGATGACCGACACAATCGATGTGATCGTCCCACGTGGTGGCAAAGGTCTGGTCGGATTGGTCCAACGCGAAGCACGTGTGCCTGTATTTGCCCACCTCGAAGGGATTGTGCACATCTATGTTGATGAACACGCTGACCCTAAAAAGGTATTGCGCGTTGTTTTAAATGCTAAAACACGCCGTACGGGTGTATGTGGCGCTGCTGAATGCCTTCTAATCCACAAAAATATAGCAAAAACGATGGGCCGAGACCTTGTTGGTAAATTGGTCGAATCCGGTGTTGAGGTACGGGCCGACAGTCAACTGTCTGAAATTCAGGGCACGGTGGCTGCCAATGAGAGTGATTGGGGGACCGAATATCTGGATATGATTATCGCTGCAAAAGTTGTGGAAGACGTTGACGATGCGATTGAACATATTCGCACATTTGGGTCTCAACATACCGACTGTATTTTAACTGAAAATCAGAAGACTGCAGATCACTTCATGCAAAGGTTAGATAGTGCCATTTTGATGCACAACACCTCTACACAGTTTGCGGACGGTGGCGAATTCGGAATGGGTGCAGAGATAGGCATCGCAACTGGAAAAATGCACGCGCGTGGTCCGGTTGGCGCAGCCCAATTGACCAGCTTTAAATATCTGGTCGTTGGTGACGGTGCCATAAGGGCATAACTCAACTAAAATTGGATAGTTATTTCATTGGATGTTTGAGTAACTTGGATTTCTAAGCTGTCGGTGAGTAAAGCGTTTTAAGAAGAACAAACTGGACGTGAGCAGCTGATATTTTGGTCGACGTTGGCTCATTCCATAGTAGCTCAAATTCACCCAATTTGTCCGCTTGGCCTGAAATTTTCCTGCTGGTTCTGCTACTTAGCAACGTTGATCTGTCCACCATACGGCATGGCGCTTTCCAAGCACTGGATCGCAAGAAATGCACGGCGCACAGACTTGCGCATTTGACCATCGACGGGCTTCCAAGCAACCGTTAACCGCCCACTATCAAACATATCATCCAAGATCGAAACAACCTCGGTCTGCCCAATGACATCACCAGAAGCGGCACCAAAGTAATTCTGAAAAAACGAATCCGAGCACGGGCACTTTTTACGCTGTCGCCAATCAATTGGATCTCTGGACCGTCATGTGCCAGACCAGACATGTTCAATAATTCCAAACCATTGTTGATGGCACCAATAGGAGATATAAGATCATGACAAATTCGGCTACTGACCAAAGCAGCTAAATCAAGATTATTCAGGGCCATTGGTTGGGCTCCTATACTGGGATATTGAAATGGAAAATTTAAACGCCATTCTGGCTCCAGGCATGTTGGTTCGCCACCCCGGTCATCAGGATTGGGGCACTGGACAGGTTCAAAGTAATATTAATGGCCGCGTGACCGTAAACTTCCGAAATGAGGGGAAAATAGTCATTGATAGCACGAGGATCGCTTTGGTTCCTGTTTTTGATGAAAACCTTTGACATCGATCGTAGATCAACTTTGTTATTCAAGGGTTAACAGAATTGTTAAAATTTAAAGAAAATCCTTTTGTTCAGTCAGGGTGATGAAAATAGAAAAACCCCCTAAGTTTCGAATTTCGATGGCTGCAAATGTTGATGATATTCGTGCGGCGCAGAGATTACGGTATGATGTGTTTGTCAGTGAACTGGGCAGCGATGGTTCTCTGATTGATCACGATCTTCAATTGGAGCAAGACCGTTTTGATCCATTTGTTGATCATATGCTATTACATGACGATGCTGCCGGCGACGTTGTTGGAGTATATCGACTTATGCGACCGGACATGGCTTTAGCCGCGGGTCAATATTATTCGCAAGATGAATACGATTTGTCTCCGTTGCTGCGTTCTGGTGGTAAGTTACTGGAATTGGGTCGATCCTGCTTGCGTCCTGAATACCGTGGTGGAACTGCAATGTTTTATCTGTGGAATGCTTTAGCGCAGTATGTCTCTGACCATCAGATTGAACTGATGTTTGGAGTGGCCAGCTTTCATGGTACTAATGTAGCCCAATTGGCGGCGCCATTATCACTCCTACATCATCGCCATCTTGCTCCAGAAACGTTGCGGGTTCGAGCTATAGGTGAAACGGTTCAATCCATGAAGCTAATCCCAGAATCTGAGCTAGATCGTCGCGCTGCGATGATCCAAGTACCAGCTCTGATAAAGGCATATTTGCGCCTTGGCGGTGTTGTGGGCGAGGGGGCGTTTGTGGACCATGAATTCAACACTACGGATGTTTGCTTGATCTTGAGCACTGCCAATATGAACAAACGCCAATCGCAAATTTATAGTGGGGGAACCAACCGATGACGACTTGGACTGAAGCAAAAGAGCCTCAACTTGATGCGATCACACCTATGGGTTGGCTGAGAGTGCTTTTTAGATCAGCTATTTTAATTGTCTTAGTTTTTGGTTGTTTGCTGATCTTACTAATTGTGCGTTTGATCGAAAGGCCTATTTGGGGACTTGGGCGCCCCATGACGCCCTATATAACCCAATTCGTGTGCCGCAACGCACTGCGTGTGCTTCGATTGCCGCTCAACTTGACTGGTGTACCTTTGCAAGGGCGAGGGGCCGTTGTCGCCAACCACACAAGTTGGTTGGACATTTTTGTACTAAATGCATCAAAACGAATTTACTTTGTGTCCAAAGCTGAAGTGGCGGGCTGGCCCGGCATTGGTTGGTTGGCCCGGGCAACTGGCACCTTATTTATCAAACGGGAACGTGGCCAAGCGCAGGCGCAGACCAAAACAATGCAAGTGCGCTTGTTGACTGGGCATGAGTTGTTGTTCTTCCCCGAGGGGACCAGCACAGATGGCCAACAGGTCTTGCCGTTTAAAACAACGTTGTTCGCATCATTCATGGCGTCCGAATTGCGTGATTTTTTGCAAGTACAGCCGGTGAGCGTAGTATATCATCCACCGCAAGGTCAACCAAAGTCATTTTATGGCTGGTGGGGTGAAATGGTATTTGCAACGCATTTGCTAAGAACCCTTGCTGCCCGGTCTCAAGGATCGATCGATGTTATATACCACCCAGCTCTAAAAGTTGCCGAGTTTACAGATCGCAAAGCATTAGCCAAAGCGGCTGAATTGGTGGTCCGATCTGGGCATGAAAGCCTACTAACGCGCTGATAGCCTTTCAATCAAGTAATCACGCCAAACCCCTTGCCACCAAAGATATACCAACATATACGCGCGGGACTTAAACCCGCAGTCGGGGTTTGGGCCTTGGGATCAAAATCTCCCAAAGTCCGCCGGTTGATGCATTCGCATTGAACCCCCGACGAGGCGAAAACCGGAAAGGTATTACGACATGGCTCTACCTGAGTTCACAATGCGCCAATTGCTAGAAGCAGGCGTTCACTTTGGTCACCAAACACAACGCTGGAACCCACGCATGGGCCCTTACATCTACGGCTCACGTAATGGAATCCACATCATGGACCTTACACAGTCTCTTCCAATGCTGGAAGAAGCACTGAAATTGATCCGCGACACTGTTGCTAAAGGTGGCAGCATTCTTTTCGTTGGTACAAAGCGCCAGGCTGCACAGCCGATCGCTGACGCTGCAGAAAAATGCGCACAGTATTACATGAATCACCGTTGGTTGGGTGGCACTTTGACTAACTGGCAGACAGTTTCAAAGTCTATCAACCGTCTTAAAAATATCAACGAGCAAGCAGAGCGCGGCTTTGAAGGGTTCACCAAGAAAGAGCGTCTTGGCATGGAACGTGACCAAGCTAAGCTAGAAGCTTCCTTGGGCGGCATTCGTGAAATGGGCGGTCGTCCTGACCTCATCTTCGTGATCGACGTTAAAAAAGAAGCATTGGCTGTAGCCGAAGCTAACAAATTGGGTATCCCAGTTATCGCGATCGTTGACACAAACTGCTCACCAGACGGCATCGACTACCTGATCCCAGGCAACGATGACGCAGCGCGCGCTATTGCTCTGTATACTGATCTTGCAGCACGTGCAGCACTTGACGGTATGTCCGCTCAATTGGGCGCGGCTGGCGTTGATCTTGGCGCTATGGAAGAAGCTCCTGTTGAAGAAGCCCTTGCTGAAGCTCCAGCAGACGCTCCAGCAGCTGGCTAAGCTTTAACCAGCTTTAGCACACTGAATTCTAGGGGCAGGCTTTGGTTTGCCCCTTCACCGTTTAAAGATATAACTCTTATCAGGAGAACCAAGATGGCAATCACTGCATCAATGGTAAAAGAACTGCGCAACTCTACTGGCGCGGGCATGATGGACGCAAAAAAAGCGTTGACTGAAAACGATGGCGACATGGAAGCATCTGTTGACTGGCTGCGCACCAAAGGTTTGGCCAAAGCGGCTAAAAAATCGGGCCGTACAGCGGCTGAAGGCCTTGTGGCTGTTAGCGTTGTTGGCGGCAAAGGTGTTGCTGTTGAAGTTAACTCTGAAACAGACTTTGTTGGTAAAAACGCTGATTTTCAAAAAATGGTTGGCGGTATCGCTGCTGTTGCAGCAGGCACATCAAACATTGAGGAGTTGAAAGCAGCAGACATGGATGGCAAATCCGTAGAGCAAACAGTAATTGACGCTGTTGCTGTAATAGGCGAGAACATGTCTGTTCGACGCATGGCAACTTTGAGCGGTGGTCTTGTGGTATCTTATGTACACAACGCGACCGCGCCTGGCATGGGTAAAATCGGCGTATTGGTCGGACTTACTGGTGGCGGCGAAGCATTCGGAAAACAGGTTGCAATGCACATTGCTGCTGTGAACCCACTTGCGTTGTCAGAAGCTGACATGGATGCAGACGCCGTTGAAAAAGAAAAACAGATCCAAATGGATATTGCCCGAGAGTCCGGCAAACCAGAATCTGTGATCGAAAAAATGATTGTTGGCCGTATGAAAAAATACGTCGCTGAAGCAACATTGCTAAACCAAGCGTTTGTTATCAATCCTGACTTGTCAGTTGAAGCAGCAGCAACCGCAGCAGGCGCAACCATCACTGGTTTCGTTCGCTTGGAAGTTGGTGAAGGCATTGAAGTTGTTAAGGAAGATTTCGTAGCAGAAGTTGCAAAAATCAACAACGGCTAAGCTCTTAGATTTAGTACTTAGAAAAAGGCGGTTTTAGTGGGCCGCCTTTTTTTTGGCGGGAAAATGCCGCACGAAAAAACGTGAATTCTCCATTTTAGAAGTATTGCTAAATTGTTTGTGCAAGCTTCGAGCGTAGGAGAACTAAGATGAAGTCTAAACTAAAAATTGATCGTAGAACCGTCTTGACTGGTGTGGCAGCGTTGGGCACCGTTACCTTCTTACCCTATGCAGCGCGTGCCGCATCTAATCGTGTGAATTCGTTTCCTACAGTTTCAGGTGAGATAGAAGTTCCCCCCGTTTTCCACGCTTCATTCGTAATGAAAACACCAAGCGGCGTCGTCTACAATGACCCTGTTGGTGCATATATCAGGCGATCAAAGCCATACTTGACCATACACTCAACATGAGCATCCCAAAGGGTCTCAATAGATTTGCAATTTGAAAGAAAAAACAAGTAATCCCTGACCATATTGCTGATTGGTTTCACTTGAGGTGGCCCAATAGAGCATCAATTGCCAGACGGTAACCAGCAGAACCAAATCCACAAATTTGACCGATAACGACTGCAGCAATATAGCTAGTATGGCGGAACTCTTCTCGCGCGTGAATATTGCTAAGGTGTAATTCAATGACCGGTAGCTCGACGCTGGAGATGGCATCACGCAATGCGATTGAGGTGTGGGTGTAAGCTCCAGCATTTAAAATGATACCAGAAAACGTGCCCTTCGCCGCGTGAATTGCGTCTACCAACTCACCCTCATGGTTGGATTGCAGGCATGAAATTGAAATACCTTTTTCAGTTCCATATGTCACACAATCCGCTTCGATGTCTGAAAGGGTTGTGGAGCCATAGACGTCAGGTTGACGCGTACCCAAAAGGTTTAAATTTGGGCCATTTAGAACAAGGAAAGAGGGCATTGGATAATCCAGATAAATTCAACTCATAGGTTACCCTTTTTGTCCTTAAACTGTCTAGTCTTTAGACAAATAGAACAATCTGCAAAATTTGAAATCTATTCGTTTGGCCAAAGAAGGTAGAACGAGGTCTAGTGAAGATAGGCACCAACGAAAATCCATTTCGAATTTGAACTCTGGTTTTGGTGGCATCAACTCCAAATTTTGACGCAACGGCACATAAACTTGTCTGCTCACGGCGGCTTGCCAGTGACGGCGGCTCCTGCAAGACTTCACTTCAACAATCGGCCCTGATTTTAGTCGATGGAACCAACGCTCTTGCATGGCCAGCAAAAGGTCAACGCGTTGAGAAATTTTAAGGAGCGCGAGTATGACGCCAAATGAATTGTTTTCCTTAGATGGTAAAGTTGCGCTGATCACGGGTGGTGCCACTGGCATCGGTAGGATGGCAGCAATAGGTTTGATGAAAGCCGGTGCTCATGTTTTTATTGCCTCCCGTAAACAAGGTGTTTGCGAAGCGGTAGCGGCAGAACTCAATGAGATGGGCACATCAGGCGAAGCCACGGGATTTATTGGGGATGTTGGCAGTGCTGCTGGCGTGGCAGCTTTGACTGAAGAAGTTACAAAACGAACTGACACGCTAAACATCTTGATGAACAATGCAGGGCTGACTTGGGGTGCCGAACTGGGGAAATTTCCATTCGAGGCTTGGGAAAAGGTTCAAAGTGTCAACAACGCAGGGCTTTTCCATCTCACCCAATCGCTACTACCCATGCTTATCAAGTCGGCAACTCTGGATGATCCATCAAGAGTCGTAAATGTAGGTTCAGTCATGGGGGATGCGCCACTGGGCGATGGCGCTTATAGCTACGCAGCTTCCAAAGCAGCAGTTCATCAAATTACAAAAATAATGGCAAAAGAATTGGCAGAAAAGTATGTGACGGTAAACGCTCTTGCTCCTGGTCCATTTGTTTCTCGCATGACAGCCTTCGCAACTGCGGATGAAGGAACGCGTGAAAAGGTCGGTAAAGACGTTCCATTGGGCCGCGTAGGGCGCGATGAAGATATTGCAGGTTGCATGCAGTTTTTGTGTGGTCGCGGCGGCAGCTATCTTACAGGGGCGATTTTACCGGTCTCAGGAGGGATCCAGGTAATGTCTGGCCCACATCTGTTCCGCGCTGCATTGGAGGGCTAACAAGTGATCCGCTTCGATAACCGCGTTGCGATTGTGACGGGCGCCGGCATAGGTTTGGGGCGCAGTCACGCTTTAGGTTTAGCGGCGCGTGGCGCAAAAGTTGTTGTGAATGATCTAGGCGCTGATGCGGGTGGTTTGGGCCAATCATCTGACGCTGCAAACGCTGTGGTAGAAGAGATCAAAGCCCTAGGAGGCGAATCCTTTGTGCACGGTGCAGATGTTTCCAATTCTGAACAGGTTACAGACATGGTCAACCAAGCGATGCAACGTTGGGGGCGAATTGATGTTCTTGTAAACAATGCTGGCATTTTGCGTGATAAGTCCTTTGCAAAGATGACCTTAGATGACTTTAACAAAGTTGTAGCGGTGCACCTGACTGGCAGCTTAAATTGTTGTCATGCTGTATGGCCTATCATGCAGCAACAAAAATATGGGCGAATTGTTTTGACCTCATCCGCATCTGGCTTGTATGGGAACTTTGGGCAATCGAATTACGGTGCCGCCAAGGCCGCGATGGTAGGGCTAATGAACGTTCTGCATCTCGAAGGGGTGCGTGATGATATCCGCGTAAACACTCTTGCTCCTTCAGCTTCGACGCGCATGACCGAAAATCTATTGCCCGAATCTGCTCATGAGTTGCTTGCGCCTGAAACCATCACTCCAGGTTTGCTCTACTTGGTCAGCGAAGATAGCCCCAGCAAAACGATCTTAAGCGCTGGTGCAGGTTGTTTTGCGCAAACTCGCATTTACGAGACTGAAGGTATTATGATCGAAGGTGACATTACCCCCGAAACTGTAGCGCGCAACTGGTCGAAAATAACTGATCCAACGCACCAAGCAGAAATTCCAGATGCATTTAGTCAAACCCGAAAATTTGCAAAACGTGCTGCTGAAGCCAATAATATAAAGCTAAATTGGTGAAATGAAGTGCAATTCATCTTTCAAGACAAGCATTGGGGTCTTGGCCGTGCCCTCGCCATACCCATCAATGTTCAACAAAACTATAAGGTAAAAAATCATGCGTGATGCAGTCATCGTCTCAACGGCTCGAACTCCAATCGGCAAAGCTTACCGTGGCTCCTTCAATGCCACCACGCCACAAGCTTTGGCTGCACATGCGATAACACATGCAGTTCAACGGGCAGGGATAGAAGGCCATGAGATCAGCGATTGCATCCTTGGTGCGGCTCTGCAACAGGGGCACTCCAGCACCAATATAGCACGCCAAGCAGCTATCCGCGCAGGTCTCCCAGTAACAGTGGCTGGCATGTCGCTGGACCGACAATGCGCGTCCGGTATGATGGCGATCGCCACTGCAGCCAAACAGGTCATGTATGATGGAATGGACATCGTCATTGGTGGAGGTGTCGAAAGCATTTCAATGGTCCAGACACCCGAAATGCGGGTGGGATCGGACAAATGGCTTAAAGATAATAAGCCTGATATGTACATGGCGATGTTGGAAACCGCCGAAAACGTAGCGACGCGTTTCAACATTTCGCGCGAATCACAAGATGCCTATGCCGCACAATCACAACAACGCACACATGCTGCCCAACAAGCTGGTAAATTGGATGATGAAGTGGTGGCGATGTCCACGACTATGATGATCCAAAACAAAGAGACGAAGGAGATAACATCTCACGACGTTACTATTGAAAAAGATGAGGGCAACCGCCCAGAAACCAGTGCAGAAAGCCTTGCAGGGTTAAAACCAGTCTTTAAAGATGGGTTGAACCTACAAACTGGTGAATTTATTACCGCTGGCAACGCCTCTCAATTGTCAGATGGTGCATCTGCATCGATCGTGATGGAGGCCTCTTTAGCCGAAAAGAAAGGCCTAGAGCCACTAGGTCGCTACGTTGGTGTCATGGCAGCGGGTTGTGAGCCTGATGAAATGGGCATTGGGCCGATTTATGCTGTTCCAAAGTTGCTCGAAGCCCACGGCCTCAAGATGGACGATATAGGCCTTTGGGAGTTGAACGAAGCATTTGCAAGCCAAGTTTTGGCGTCTCGCGATGCTCTGGGTATCCCAGATGAAATCCTGAACGTAAATGGCGGAGCTATTTCAATTGGGCACCCTTACGGGATGTCGGGGGCGCGTATGGTTGGACACGCATTGATCGAGGGCAAGCGACGTGGTGCCAAATATGTGGTCTGCACTATGTGCGTCGGTGGCGGTATGGGGGCCGCAGGGCTGTTTGAAGTACTGTGAACCGAACTCAAGGCCAGCAACAGCTAGCCTTCCAACTGAAAATCAACAGATAGGGTCAAACAGCATGGCACGCGACGATTCACATCTTCCCAAAGCACTCCAAGGGCTACGCGTTCCAATGGTAGCATCTCCACTGTTCATCATTTCGGTGCCCGAGCTGGTAATTGCCCAGTGCAAAGCTGGGATTGTTGGATCATTTCCGGCACTGAACGCACGTGAAGAAGATGGTGAACATCCAATGCTGGATACTTGGTTGACGCAAATAGAAGAAGAGTTGGACCGCCACAACCAAACCAACCCCGATACTCCGGCAGCTCCGTTTGCGGTCAATCAAATCGTACATCGCTCGAACACACGGCTTGAATGTGATCTCGAAATTTGTGTGAAACATAAAGTCCCAATTTGGATTACTTCGCTTGGGGCCCGTGTAGAAGTGAATGAGGCCGCCCATTCGTGTGGAGGAATTGTTCTTCATGATGTCATCAACAACAAGTTCGCGCGCAAAGCAGTGGAAAAAGGGGCTGACGGTCTGGTGGCCGTTGCTGCGGGGGCGGGTGGTCACGCCGGAAAACAATCTCCACTCGCCTTGATTAGCGAAATTCGTGAATGGTTTGAGGGGCCTTTGCTACTGTCTGGATCTATCGCAACAGGTGCATCTCTTTTGGCAGCCCGTGCTATGGGTGCCGACTTAGGGTATACTGGAACCCCATTTATCGCAACTAATGAAGCAAATGCACAGCAAGAGTACAAAGACATGATCGTCGCCTCTAGTGCAGATGATATTGTGTATTCATCACTATTTACAGGTGTTTGGGGGAACTACTTGAAAGGTTCAGTTAAAGCTGCTGGCATGGATCCCGAAAACCTTCCGGTCGCTGACAGTTCATCAATGGATTTTGGTAGTGGATCATCCAAGCCTAAGGCATGGAAAACAATTTGGGGGTCAGGTCAAGGCATCGGTGCCGTTAAGTCCGTTGGTCCAGCTGGCGATGTGGTCAAACGAATGGCTGAAGAATACGCCGCCGCGGGTAAGAAACTTGCCGCCGAATTTGCGTCATGAGCGAACGTTCTCCGCTCGATGTTGAAGCCGTATCTAAATACCTGAAACCTAGATTGGATGGATTTGACGGACCAGTAGAGGCCACCAAGTTTGAAAGTGGTCAATCCAATCCAACGTTCTTATTAAAAACGCCTATGAACAACTATGTATTGCGCCGCAAACCACCAGGGGTCTTGTTGAAATCAGCCCATGCTGTAGACCGTGAGTTTCGTGTTCAAAAGGCATTGGCAGGCACTTATGTTCCTGTCGCCAAAATGCACCACCTATGTGAAGACGATTCAGTCATTGGCTCATCGTTCTACATCATGGATTACGTTAGTGGCCGTAACTTTAACGAACCAACACTCGGTGGCCTCAACAACGCAGATCGCACTTTGGTTATGATGGAAATGAATCGCGTACTCGCAGCACTACATGATGTAAATATAGATGAAATCGGCTTGGCTGACTATGGTCCGTCGGGCCACTACCTAGAACGGCAGGTCGGCCGTTGGTCCAAACAGTACCGCGCATCAGAAACGAAAAAATTGCCTGCTATGGACCGCCTAATTGATATTATAAAAGAACAAATGCCTGTCGATGACGGTCAACGCACGTTAGTTCACGGTGATTACCGTATCGACAACATGATTTTTGAGCGTGATGGTACCAGATGTTTGGCTGTTCTCGATTGGGAACTAAGCACTATAGGACATCCTTACGCAGATCTCGCCTCCGTTATTATGCAATGGCAATTGCCTGTTGGCCGCAAAGGACGGGGCCTATTGGGCGTTGATCGCGCTGATCTTGGTTTGCCGACTGATGATGCATTTATCGTGCAATATTGCGAGCGAAGAGGATTAGATGAAATCGACAACTTTGGGTATTATGTGGGGTTTTGTTTTTTCCGAATGGCTGCGATTATTCAAGGCGTTCTGAAGCGTGCACTGGACGGGAACGCATCTAATCCAGAGCAGGCCAAAGAACTTGGGGCTTATGTTCCGGTTTTTGCAGAACATGGATTGAAAGCGTTAAGGCAACGTTGAAGAACTAGAGATCTAGATAGGGTCGGATATCGGCTCCGGTTCACGCAGCAATTAGCAACAATAGGATCACTGGCATGAGCGACACCCATCAAACTTTGCTTGATCTTTTGGCACTCGAACCACTTGAGGTCGATTTGTTCCGTGGCACAGGGCAGGGTGGTGAGACGTCTACCCGTATCTTCGGCGGCCAAGTCATTGGACAAGCCCTAGCCGCAGCATACGGCACAGTTCCCGATCGATTGTGTCATTCGCTTCACGCCTACTTTATTCGCCCCGGCGACCCTGAAATCCCAGTTATATATCAAGTTGACCGCGCCCGAGATGGTGGCAGTTTCACGACAAGACGTGTGGTTGCAATCCAACATGGTAAGCAGATTTTGAACATGTCGGCCAGTTTTCATGTCGAAGAAGATGGATGGGATCATCAACATCCAATGCCTGAAGTGGATGGCCCTGGCGATTTGCAAGACCAACGTGAATTGCGCGCAGCTCATGTGGGTGAGCTTCCTGAAAAGCATCGTGCCGACTTCCTGCGCCCACGTCCAATCGACATCCGCCAGGTGGCACCGCGTAATTTCGTTGATCCAGAACCAACCAGCGACAAAAACCACCTTTGGTTTCGGATGCGTGAAGCCACTGGATGCACCCCACAAATGCAGCATTGCTTGTTGGCTTATGCCTCAGACATGAACCTGTTGGGATCATCATTGCGCCCGCACGGCCTGACGTGGTTTAAAGGTGAAGTTATGTCTGCCAGCTTAGACCATGCTATGTGGTTCCACGGCACTCCACAATTTCAAGACTGGCATTTGTACACAATGGATAGCCCATGGACCGGCGGAGGACGTGGATTTAACCGTGGGGCGATCTACGACCGTAGTGGCCGATTGGTTGCCTCAACGGTACAAGAAGGTCTTGTCCGTCCGATCAAACCGCGTAGCTGATCACCCAAATACAAAGAAACACAGCTTGTTATTGTCCGGATCACGCACATATGCGCCATAAAATCGGTCAGGAATCCGCTGTCCTGGCGCACCATCATCCGTTGCACCAAGTGCGATTGCTTTTTCATATAACACACCAACTTCATCTTTATCGCTGGCTGGAAAGGCAGTCATGGCACCGTTCCCTGGTGTTGGATCATTTTTGTCGTATGGCTTACAAATCGCCAACATTGGTTCACCACGTTTTGTGCCGATAAAAGCGATACGTCCCATATCTGTTACGATCTTAGCACCTTTGTCAGCGAAAAGGTCTGTGTAAAATGTTTTGGCAGCTTCCATGTCTAAAACGCCAATTGTGGTGTACCCAATCATAATTCTATTCCCTTGTTTCAGTCGTCGAAATCATTGAATTCACGGTTTAATTTCCGCATGCCGCCAATCCAGCGTTCATAGTTTTTGGTTTTAGCCTGCATGTAACCCGTGACAGATTTGTGCGGCAGAACCAGAAATGTCTCATCCCTGATTGCCTGCACACAACATTCTGCGACATCATCAGGCTCAATCATCCCATCAATGGCCGCGACGTGCTCTTCTAGACCACGGGTCATTTCGGTACGTACAGCCTGAGGGCATAATACGGAAACCTTGATCCCCTGATCGCCATATGTCATTGACATCCACTCTGCTAACCCCACAGCGGCGTGTTTTGTAACGCCGTATGGAGCAGAGCCGATTTGGTTAAGCAATCCTGCGGCAGAAGACGTGTTCAGAAAATAACCTCCGCCACGTGCTGCCATAAGCGGCACCAAATGACGGGCCGCCCAAACGTGGCTCATCACATTGATATCCCAGATACGTTGCCAATCGTCATTAGGCACTTCGACACCACCAAAAATGAAAATACCTGCGTTCGAGCAGAATAGATCTATTGGACCAACATTGGTTTCAACATAGTCAATAAGTGACTTTATTTCAGGTTCAGACGAAACATTAACCTTGATGGGTATTCCATTGATTTCATTCGATGTATCAACTGCACCATCTTCATCAATATCAACACATACGACCTTCTTAGCACCCTCGGCCGCAAACCGCAGACACATCGCGCGACCTATGCCTTGGGCGGCACCAGTCACGACAATAATTTTGTTCTTAAGATCCACGTATTATGCTCACTTACCGCCAGTCATTAACCGACTGGTGGCTTGTTTTGTATCGGCTTGACGCGAGTTGCTGTCTTTAAATGCCTTAACTTCAGCACGCGCAATCACATGGTGATGCACTTCATCTGGACCATCAGCGTAACGTAATGTGCGCTGACCTGCGTACATACCCGACAGCGGGGACCATTGAGAAATCCCTGTCGCACCATGTACTTGCATGGATTGGTCAATTATTTCACAAACTCGCTCTGGCACCAATGCCTTGATCATAGAGACCCAAATACGAGCTTCTTTGTTTCCTAATACATCCATGGCTTTCGCCGCCTTCAGCACCATCAAACGCATGGATTCAATATCAATCCGCATCCTGGAAACGGTTTCCATGTTCTTGCCTAGATCAATGATCGGCTTGCCAAACGCTTCGCGGTTGATTGCCCGGTCAAGCAGCAAGTCCAGAGCTTTTTCAGCCTGACCAATTGATCGCATACAGTGATGAATACGCCCTGGTCCCAGTCGCACTTGTGAAATTTCAAAGCCGCGGCCTTCACCCCATAGGATATTCTCTTCTAGAACTCGAACATTCGTAAAGCGAATATGCATATGACCATGCGGCGCGTCATCGTGGCCAAACACATGCATTGGACCAAGAACCTCAACACCTGGCGCATCCATCGGGACCAAAATTTGGCTTTGCTGTCTGAAACTTTCAGCATTTGGTGAGGTTTTCACCATAACAATCATGATCTTACAGCGTGGATCGCCGGCACCTGAGATATAGTATTTCTCACCGTTGATGACCCATTCGCCGTTCTCAAGAACCGCTGAGGTGGAAATATTCTTAGCATCTGAAGAGGCTACATCTGGCTCAGTCATTGCGAAGGCAGAGCGAATTTCACCAGCCAACAGCGGCTTGAGCCACATGTCTTTTTGTTGTTGCGTACCAATGCGCTCCAACACTTCCATGTTACCAGTGTCAGGTGCAGAACAATTGAGGGTCTCTGGGGCGAGGGGGCTCTTGCCCAATTCCGCAGCAATATATGCATAATCAAGGTTTGATAGCCCTTCGCCTGTTTCTGCGTTTGGCAAGAAGAAGTTCCACAGACCTGCATCACGGGCTTTTTGCTTTACCGTCTCCAACAATTCCAATTGGCCAGGTGCATAAGACCAACGATCTGCACGACCTTCGCCCATACGGTAAAATTCGTCTGCGATCGGATCAACGTTTTCGCGGATGTGTTTGATCACCGCGTTCAAAAGCGGTTTATTCTTTTCTGACATTTCTAGGTTGTTCATATCGAGTGGCGTTTGGCTGTCCGTCATGCGGCGATCCTTGATGTGGAATAAGTAGTTAAAGACATTGCCATAACAACCCAAATTGATGTCCGTTCTTCGTAAGAGCCAGCAAAAACTAACTGGGTCATGTCTGCGACATCGGCCCTCAAAAGTTATTTGGTGTCCGATGTTGTGTTAATGCTAGAACGGATAGTGCCTTCTGCCAATACAGTGGAACGGAACGTCACATGAGGAGATTGTCCTTGCACAACGGTTTTCACACAATAATTTGTTAACATAATACTGATTATAAGTAATCTGACATTCCATAAATCACGTGTAAGTGATGTCATAATATTTTGTTTTGAAACACCTTTAGATCAAACCATATCCTGCCCCACGGACAGTTCTTACAACATCGCTACCACCAAACTGCACCAACGCTTTGCGTAGCCGTCCAATGTGAACATCAACCGTTCTTGTATCAACATAGTTGTCGCGCCCCCAGACACGGTCCAGCAATTGTTCACGGCCCCAAACACGAGATGGTTTTTCCATGAACGTTACCAGCAGTCGAAACTCTGTTGGACCAAGTTTTAGCTCGTTACCATCACGCGTGACTTTGTGGCTCTCAGCGTCCAGCGTGATGTCATCATACGTCAATTGCTGTCCAACAGATGGCCGCACCCGCCGCAATTGACTGCGCACACGCGCCATCAGCTCGATCACAGAATACGGCTTGACCACATAGTCATCGGCACCCGTTTCAAGGCCACGCACACGATCCACGTCTTCGGATCTGGCAGACAGCATGATTACGGGAATTCCACGGGTCGTAGACTTTGATTTAAGTCTGCGGCAGACTTCAATCCCACTGAGCTGCGGCATCATCCAATCTAGAACAATAACATCCGGCATCTCTTCTTCGACCAACATCATTGCGTCTTCGCCATTGTCAGCATTTATTACTAGATAGCCTTCAGCTTCCAAATTATAAGCCAGCACTTCGCGCTGTGCTGGTTCGTCTTCCACAACGAGTATACAAGGTTGGTTGATCGACATGAGACGATCCCTCTAGATGGTCTGCGTTGAGGTGACGTCTGATTTCACACGGGCTTCTTCAGGATATTCGCCCGTTACCAGATACACCACTTGTTCAGCGATTGCGGTGACATGGTCACCCATACGCTCAATATTTTTACCGATGAAATGTAAATGCATACAGGCTGTAATATTACGCGGATCTTCCATCATGAATGTTAGAAATTCGCGGAACAATCCGTTGTACATTTGATCAACATCACTGTCGCGTTCGATCACATCGCCTGCAAGCTCTGTATCACGGTGAATGTAAGCATCCAGTGCGTCTTTCAGCATCTTGCTGACTTCTTTTGCCATACGGCGCAGTGCGCCCGCGCTGTCACTCACAGGCGCCATTTGGGCTAAGACCCCGGTACGCTTGGCCATGTTCTTGGCGTAGTCACCGATGCGTTCTAGGTTTCCACTTATCTTCATAATTGCCAAGACAAGCCGCAAATCACCCGCTGTTGGTGAACGAAGCGCGATCAAACGAGCCGCATCCTCATTAATTTCCTCTTCGAGCAGGTCAATCGCCTTGTCGGCGGCGCGGACCTTCTCGGCACGTTCCTCATCACGAGTTTCAAGTGAGATAGCGCCTTCCAAAATGGCGGCCTCAACAAGGCCTCCCATTTTCATGATCTTTGCCTGAATATCCTCAAGGTCACGATCAAATGCAGATGCAATGTGTTGCTGTGTCATATGTGTATTCCCTACCCGATCCGGCCTGTAATGTAGCTTTCAGTGCGTGGATCCTGAGGCGTTGTAAAGATCTGCCCCGTTTCCCCATATTCTACCATATTGCCCAAATGAAAGAACGCTGTTTTTTGGCTTACGCGTGCTGCTTGCTGCATAGAGTGCGTAACAATCACAACAGAAAAACTTTGGCGCAATTCGTCAATTAATTCCTCGACCTGTGCAGTGGCAATTGGGTCTAGGGCGGAACATGGCTCATCCATCAACAACACCTCTGGCTCAGTAGCAACCGCGCGCGCAATGCAAAGACGCTGTTGCTGTCCACCCGACAACCCAGTGCCAGGTGATTGCAAACGATCCTTAACCTCGTTCCAGATTGCACCACGGCGCAACGCGCTTTCTACGATGTCATCCAGATCGGCTTTGTTTTGGGCAAGACCGTGGATGCGTGGACCATAAGCGACATTATCATAGATCGATTTTGGAAACGGGTTTGGTTTTTGAAACACCATTCCGACCTTGGCCCGCAATTGAACGGGATCAACGCGGCGATCATAGATATCTTCGTCGTCAATGCGAATTGATCCGGTCACTTTACAGATATCAATCGTATCATTCATCCGGTTCAGGCAACGTAAAAATGTGGACTTGCCGCAACCCGATGGGCCAATAAACGCGGTGACCGTCTTATCTTCAATATCAATGCTGACATCTTTGATGGCATAATTATCACCATAATAAACCTGTACATCGCGTGCCGAAATTTTGATTGCTGTAGTGCCCATGTGGCTCTCCATAATATTCTTATCGTTCATTTTCAGCACTCCAACTCACCAGCGGCGCTCAAAGCGACGGCGTAGGATAACAGCGATGGTGTTCATCGTGACAAGGAAAACCAACAAGATGATAATCCCACCCCATGCACGCTCATAGAATGCAGGGTCAGCACGTTTGGCCCACTCATATATTTGGGCTGGCATGGCTGAGTTCGGTGAAAGCAAGCCGGTAGCAATGCTATCGGGCGGGTTCGATGCGATGAACCCAACCATTCCAATCAACAACAACGGTGCCGTCTCACCTAACGCCTGCGCCAAGCCGATAATTGTACCTGTTAGAATGCCCGGAGCAGCCAAAGGTAAAACGTGGTGAAAGACCGATTGCATTTTTGAGGCCCCTACCCCAAGTGCCGCATCACGGATCGATGGCGGCACTGCCTTTAACGAAGCACGTGTTGAGATGATGATCGTTGGCAAAGTCATTAGTGTGAGGACCAAGCCACCAACCAACGGGGCTGAATTGGGCAGATGCATGTAGTTGATGAACACTGCCAAACCTAAGATACCGAACACGATTGAAGGAACCGCCGCTAGGTTTGATATATTTACTTCAATTATATCCGTGATCCAGTTCTTAGGCGCGAATTCTTCGAGGTAGATTGAAGCGGCAACGCCAATGGGCAAAGCCAGAACCAATACAACGAGCATCATAAAGAACGAACCAATCATCGAGGTTCCCATGCCCGCGGCCTCAGGGCGCGCGTCAGATGCATCAGACCCAGTGATGAACGACATGTTAAAGTGTTTGGCCAAGCTATCCTCGGCTTTCAATGCGTCGACAAGATCAAGCTGCGCTGGGGATATGTTTTTGTCGTTGCCAATACTGTCGCGGCTAACACGCCCTTTCAGGTAACCATCAACGCGAGAAGATGCCAAAAATTCGAAACCAACGGTCTCGCCAATTTTGTTTGGGTTATTCAGCACATAATCACGCACCTTGGCTGCCGCGCTTTTGGACAAAATACCAACCATCTTTTTAGCTTTAAGATCGGTTTCGATCCCTAACTCTGCAACCTTCGCCTCAAGCGCGTTTGACAACAACGGAGTATATCCAAAGGTGGAAACCTTTTTGATATCATCCAGATTACGGTTGCCTTTTTTATCCAGTTTGCCGGCCAACAATTCGACCTCCAGCGCGATAAATGTTTGCTGATAGGCACCTGCCCCACGTGTCACAATGTTGAAAACAAGGATCGCCAGCATCAACAAACCAAAGGCGATCGCAATAATCCCATAGGCTTTGAACCGTGTCTCAGCTGCGTTACGTGTGCGAGTGCGCGCATCCAACTGCAGCAGCGATTTCTTCTTTTCAAGTTTTTGAATAGCGTCGGTCAATCGTACTGCTCCCTATATTTGCGCACGATATAAAGCGCGATCACATTAAGGCCGAGGGTTAGAACAAACAGCGTCAAGCCAAGTGCAAAAGCCACCAGCGTTTCTGGGCTGGCGAAATCCGTATCACCCGTTAATTGGCTAACGATGCGTGTTGTAATAGTTGTCATCGCTTCTAGCGGGTTGGCTGAGAATTTTGCAATTGCCCCTGCCCCCAAAACAACAATCATGGTCTCTCCGATTGCACGTGACGCGGCCAATAGAACGGCCCCTACAATCCCAGGCAGTGCGGCAGGCAGCACAACTTGGCGGATCGTTTCAGAGGGCGTTGCGCCAAGCCCAAGCGAGCCGTCGCGCAATGACTGAGGAACAGCGTTCATAATGTCATCAGACAGCGAAGACACGAACGGGATCAACATAATCCCCATGACCAAACCAGCGGTTAGAACAGCAGTGGCACCACTCATCCACTCCAACCCCAACAATCCTTCTTCACCACGCCCAAACACGCGAACCAATGCGGGACCAACTGTCAGAAGTGCAAACAAGCCATACACGATGGTTGGAATACCAGCTAATATCTCGAGCAGTGGTTTGGCAAACGCGCGGACTCTTGGACCTGCATATTCACTAAGGTAAATGGCGGCAAACAATCCAACTGGGACCGCAACAATCAATGCAATGATCGAGATATAGATCGTGCCCCACAGTAATGGAAGAATAGATAGATCGCTGTCGCCACGAAAATTCGGAGCCCATGAACCGCCAAAAAAGAAGTCTGTCCACGGGTGAAGTTTGAAGAAATTAATCGATTCAAACAGCATCGAAAACACAATGCCAATGGTTGTCAAAATGGCCAAAGAGGCCGCCAAAACCAATAAGGCAAGTATTCCACGTTCAACCGTATTACGCGCGCGAAACGTTGCCTTAGCTGCTAAGACTGAAAGGGCAAAACCGATCAATGCCAGCGGCGCGATAATCAAAACCATCCACAACTGACCCGTCTTCGTTTGTGCGCGATAATTTTGAGCCGCCTCTAACACCTCTGGCTGAACATCAGAGCCAATCGCGGCACCAACACCAGCCAATAGTGCCCGAATATCCGTCTGTTCAGTGTCCAGTCTAAGTGTTTCGCTTTGGCTCATGGTACCTAAACTAATAACGACCTCAAGACCATCTGCAACACGACGTACATCGCTCATGACTAACCCGATGGAGGACCCTTCAGGGATAAGTTTGTCTGGAATAGTCGATAGAACATTTCGTTCCACCAGCATTGGTTGGGCAAGCAGCCAAATCAGCAAAACACCCAGCGCCGGTATCGCTGTGAACATGGCAGCATTAGAACCGTAATAAACAGGAAGCGAATGCAGTTTTCTACGATCGCCACCAGCGGTCGAAATCGCACGCTTACTTGCCAAAAAATAACCCAGCGTGGCCAAGATCAGGATCGCTATGACGAGTAGGCTTGTCGTGCTCATATTTCGCTCCGGAGTTGCTCTGATCGCGATAAATTTAAAGTAAGTCAGGCCACCCGTTTGACAGAGCAGCCTGATGTATCGTGCTATTTTTAAGAACCAGACCCAACGACAACTTCGTCAGATACAGCTGTTTGTGTGGCTTCCAACTCTGGGTCCGCAACCAAACCGTATTCAGCCAGCGGCCCGTCTTCACCGGCAATTTCGTCAGCTACAAAGAATTCTGCAAAGTCCTTCAGGCCTGGGATCACGCCAATGTGGGCTTTTTTCATGTAAAAATACAGCGGACGCGATACAGGGTATTCACCTGTTGAGATGCTTTCGGTCGAAGGCACAATACCAGACATTGTCGCGACTTGAAGCTTGTCGGTATTGTTCTCATAGAACGCGAGGCCAAACACACCAATGCCGTCTTTGTTGCTCTCAATACGCGCTAAGGTTTCGGTATAGTCGCCATCAATGTCCACTGATTTGCCGTCCGTACGTAGGGCAATGCAGGCTTTCTCGGCCGCTTTCTTCTTAGCTTTGTCCGTGTCGCCAGACGCTGATGCTAGCAAAACATCAAACGCGCCTGTGGCTTCACACCCCTCCAAGATCACTTTGTCTTCAAACACTTCACGGGTGCCGTGTTTTGTGCCCGGGACAAATGCCTGGATAGGTTGATCCGCAAACGCGGCGTTCACTTGAGCCCAATTGGTGTTTGGGTTGGCAACCATTTGACCTTCGACGATAATCTGGTCTGAAAGTGCCAAGAACCAATCCCTTGGCGTGAATTCAAATCCGTTGCCCGCGGTGTCTGAGGCGAAAACGATGCCATCATATCCAATACGGACTTCGATAATGTCTGAAACACCTGCTTCAGAGCAGGCTTTTAGTTCGTTTTCTTTAATTGGACGGGAGGCGTTTGCGATATCGATGGTGTTTTCACCAACACCTTCGCAAAAGCGCTTGAGGCCCGCTGATGATCCACCAGACTCGACAACCGGTGTTGGGAAATCAAAATTTTCGCCAAAGGCTTCTGCAACGATAGATGCGTATGGAAGTACGGTAGAAGAACCGGCAATTTGAATTTGATCGCGTGCAGTGGCGGCTGTTGCAGATACGGCTGCAAGGGCCAGTGCGGACATCGTAAGTTTCACAAATGACATAACTGTCTCCTGAAGTGACTTAATCGGGTCACCCCAATGGCGACCTTGAGCCATTCATTAGGACTCGGATGCTATGCTTTTGTGACGGTTACGTAACAGTTTTATGACAGTGGCATAAAAACAGCTGAAACACCTCAAATAATTAAAAAATGGACGTTAGAGGTCCGCCAACGTGATCGCTAGCACCACAGCAAAGGTCGTGCCTTGCGGTTCTGTCTTGTAGATTCGCATTCGACCACGGTGCCGGTTTACGATGTGTTTCACGATTGCGAGGCCAAGGCCTGTTCCACCAAGTTCACGACTGCGGTGGTCATCCACACGATAAAAACGTTCTGTCAGACGCGGTAGATGGCGCGGTTCAATCCCTACCCCATAGTCGATCACTTCAACACGGCATGCAGGACCGCGCAATGCGCTATCGCGCCTGGACAAAGTCATGCGCACTGTCACACGTTTTCCAGCGTCACCGTATTTGAGCGCATTCTCAATCAAGTTTGTGAACACCTGGTGCAGTTGATCGCCGTCACCTTTGATCTTCACTTGCTTCGAAGGAAGTTCACACTCCAAAACGACACGGCGCTTGTCTGCGAGTGGCTTGATCGCCTCAATCGTGCTGTGCAAAACGTCATTCAGGCAAATTCGATCTTTAGGCTTAACCCGTTCATCGACCTCAACGCGCCCCAAAGACAACAAGTCCCCGACCAATCGGTTCATACGCAAGGCTTCGGCTAACATGATAGGCAGAAACCTTTTGCGTGCTTTTTCATCTTCAGCGGCGGGACCTGTAAGCGTTTCTATGAACCCAATCATTGCGGTTAAAGGTGTGCGCAATTCATGACTGACGTTCGCTACAAAATCGCGGCGCATTTGCCCAGCATTTTCGATGTCTGTTACATCTAAAAAACACAACAAAACAACAGTGTCTTCTGGCTTCGGACCAAACTCGACGTTCCGACAGCTTACATCAAAAACTGTTTCAATATTATCAGAGATATTTTTGAATTTTGCGTGTCGGTCTTTTCCATCCGTCAATGTTGCTTTAATCGTTTCTAGAATCGAAGGTTGGCGTACCATTGTGATGTAGTTACGGTGAAGGGCTTGCTGGCCCATCAAAACGGCTCCGCCATCATTCATAGCAACAATCCTCTCATCCGTTCCTATTGCAACAGCCGGCATCGGCACCGCGCGCAGAAAGGTTTGGAAAGCATCGGGTTGCATTGGGGTATGTCCCTATTCTACGATCTTTAAGCTATCGCGAAAACGACGCATATTTTCTTGGTAGTGCAAAGCAGACGCTGCAAGCTTGGCAATAGCTTCATCATCTAGTTGACGAACAACCTTTCCAGGTACGCCCATGACCAAAGCCCCATCAGGAATCTCTTTACCTTCCGTGATCAACGCCCCTGCCCCAATCAAACAGTTTTTACCAATCTTTGCACCGTTCAAAACCGTTGCACCCATTCCGATCAAGGTATTATCGCCAACGGTACAGCCATGCAGCATAACCTTGTGACCGATGGTGCAGTTGGTTCCAATTGTTAGTGGAAACCCCTTATCAATATGCATAACTGTGTTTTCCTGAACATTGGTGCCTTCACCAATCAAGATGACCTCGTGATCAGCGCGAATAGTTGACCCGAACCAAACTGACGAACCTGCCAACATTACTACTTTGCCAATCAGGTTGGCGTCCGCAGCAACCCAAGTGTCTTCATGCAATTGAGGCTTGTCACCACCTAGTGCGTAAAGGGTCATGATATTTCCTCAAACTGAGTTTGCAGAGTGCGAACATGTTCCGTCAATTGCGGCTGTTGACTGCGGCGAAGACGTGTTGCTGTTATGATTGTCTTCAGTTGTTCTTCAGTCTTATCCAAATCGTCGTTTACCAAAACAAAGTCATAGCCACCCCAGTGGCTGATTTCATCCCAGCTTTTTTCCATACGCCGGCCAATGGTTTCTGCATCGTCTTGACCACGCTTTTCGAGGCGATTGCGAAGTTCAGGAATAGACGGAGGCAGTAGAAAAATCGACAAGGTATGTGCACCAAGGGCTGAATTGTTGATCTGTTGGGCACCCTGCCAATCGATATCAAAAAGGACATCGCGGCCAGTATTGATGGTATCCTCAATCGGACTTTTGGGTGATCCATAAAAGTTACCGAAGACGTGGGCGTGTTCCAGCATATCGCCATCCGCCACCATGCCTTTAAATTCAGTCTCTTCCATAAAATGATAATCGGAACCGTCAACTTCACCTTTGCGCAGCAAGCGCGTTGTGGCGGAAACTGAGAAATCCAGTTTGGGATCCCAAACACGTAACCGTTTGGCCAAAGTACTCTTGCCCGCACCAGACGGCGAACTGAGGATGATTAAAAGGCCACGGCGATCATTCATGTCATTCACTCCACATTTTGAACTTGTTCACGCATTTGGTCGATGAACACCTTCAAAGCAAGGCCTTCACGTGTCAGTTCTGCATTCTGCGCTTTAGAACACAAGGTATTTGCCTCACGATTAAATTCTTGCATCAAAAAATCCATCTTACGCCCAACCGGTGCTGTTTCATCAAGCAACGCTTGTGTCGCGACGACGTGCGCATTTAGGCGGTCAATTTCTTCAGTCACATCCGCTTTAACGGCTAGCAATGCCAACTCCTGCCCAATACGCCCCTCATCTAGGTTGTCCGTATTGTCCAGTATCAGACCCAAATTTTTCTGAAGCGACGCTGCGACATCCGCGGTACGTGTTTTAGCTATCTCGCCCGCCGATTTGGTCAGGGTTTGTATCTCAAACAGCTGGATGCTTAGCACCTTTTCCAATGCAGCGCCTTCACTTCTACGCATAGCATCAAACGAAGCGATCAATTCGTCGGCTTGCATAAACAATGTCTTAGCCAGTTTTTCGGTCTCTTGTTCAACAATTGTGTTATCCAGAACACCGCGCATAGCCACGATATCGGAAGCCTTGGATGGTGCCAAAGATAACCCTGCATCCATCGCTTGGGTTTCGATCTCTGTCATTGCATCAAGAATGCCACGTAAAACGCTGTCGTTAACCTGAATCGTGCCAGAGGTTTCTTCGCGGGTAATCCGGAGAGACAAAGTTACATTTCCACGTGCAGTCACCGCAGATAGTGCTTTGCGCAAACCAATTTCCAGCCCATCGATCCAATCTGGAACACGCAGACGTAGATCAAGCCCCTTGCCATTGACGCTCCGCAATTCCCATGTCCAGCTCCAGCCATCGAGTGCGCCGGTCGCAGAGGCAAAGCCTGTCATAGATTTTAGCATATCAATGTCCCATTTAATATTTTGCTGTGCATATGGCCAAACCTGACCTCCTCACAACCCTTACACTGTACCATGCAAATATGGGCTTTGGCACCGAACCAATTAACCAATTGTTAAGTTTAGACATCATAATTCGATCAAATCGTAATATTAATCGTCCATCAACCTTTCTCTCTTGGTGCGGGACAGATCGGGTTTTTCTCAAAAGTGGACGCCTAATGGATCAAGAAAGTAGCCAAACCGTTTCTAAAATGAATGATTATTGCGCTGAGACGGGTTTTTCTACATTTTCCCAAGTTGAATCATAGTGGGAAGCCCTGCGTGAGCGACGGATACTTCCAAAGCGTTCAGAACTTGATCTACCTGGGATTGAACATGTGCTGGAATATACATTCGTTCTAGAGCGAATGGCGAGACTCCGAATTGGGGGAAGCCATTCAAGCAATGTTATGGGTATGGAAGTGAGAGGAATGCCTTTGGCATCTTTCTTCTCTCTTTCTGATAGATCTAAGTTGGGCAGTGTTTTAGAGGATGTTTTCCAACTTCCATCTGTTTGTAAAATATACCAAGAAACCGAAATTTGCCGTCGAAAGCCACCAGTGAAAGCGCGCATGCTACTATTGCGGCTGCGCAGTGATTTGGGTGATGTTAGTCGAATTTTGGGTTGTTTTGTAGCCCAAGGCGATTTGGGTAGTTATCCACAAAGATTCAAAATTTCAAAAACAAAGATACGAGAGTTTGACCCGAAATCTGAATTAGAAACCGCGGCCCAACCAAATGTAATCACCCCGTTACCGCAAGATGTGAATACGTTTTCGACAACCGTCCAAAACGGCACATTGTCGTCAAGGGCACCATATCTACGGCTAATCAAAATCAGTACTTAGACCAAACAAAAAGGGCGGCGTTAAATGAACGCCGCCCTTTTGGGTTAAATCGTTTAAGGTTCAGCCCGCTTTAGACTTCACGCGACTCGCGTAACGCTGACAACTCTTCAGCAACCAAAAACGCCAATTCAAGTGACTGGCTGGCGTTAAGACGTGGATCACAAGCTGTGTGATACCGATCTGATAGGTTCTCATCACACACCGCATGTACACCACCGGTACATTCAGTCACGTCTTGGCCGGTCATTTCAAAATGAACGCCGCCAGGGATTGTACCCTCTGCTTGGTGAATTCCAAAAAACTCACGTACTTCGCGAAGAACAGATTCGAACGGACGTGTTTTATAGCCGCTTTCGGATTTGATCGTGTTGCCGTGCATCGCGTCACAGGTCCAAAGAACGTTTGCGCCCTCTTCCTGAACGGCTTTGATCAAGCGTGGCAGGTGGTCACCAACACTACCCGCACCGAAACGTGCGATTAGGGTTAGACGACCCTCTTCGTTTTCAGGGTTCAGCTTTGCCATCAAGATCTTAAGATCTTCAGCTGTCGTTGTTGGACCACATTTCAAACCAATTGGGTTTTGAACGCCGCTTGCAAATTCAACATGTGCGCCATCTGGCTGACGTGTACGATCGCCGATCCAAATCATGTGCGACGAACCAGCCAACCATTTGCCAGAAGTCGAATCAACGCGTGTAAGCGCCTCTTCGTATTCCAGCAAAAGTGATTCATGGCTGGTGTAATATTCAACAGAAGAAAATTCATGCGTGGTATCAGAATTGATACCTGCAGCCCCCATGAAATCGATGCTGTCTTGGATACGGCTTGCCAACTCGCGGTACTTTTGGATTTCTTGGCTGTCGGTAAAACCAAGGGTCCAAGCGTGTACACGTTTCATGTCAGCGAAACCGCCGGTTGAGAACGCGCGCAACAAGTTTAGTGTTGCTGCAGATTGGGTGTAGGCCTGCAACATACGCTGTGGATCTGCAATACGAGCTTCAGGAGTAAAATCCAAACCATTGATGATGTCACCACGATAGCTTGGCAACTCAACGCCGCCAATAGTCTCTGTGTTCGCGCTACGTGGCTTGGCAAATTGACCAGCCATACGGCCCACTTTAACCACAGGCACTTTTGCGCCGTAGGTCAAAACCATAGCCATCTGCAACATCACTTTGAATGTGTCGCGGATGCTATCAGAATTGAATTGGTCGAATGCTTCGGCACAGTCGCCGCCCTGCAAAAGGAACGCTTCGCCACGTGATGCTGCTGCCAACTGAGTTTTTAAACGGCGTGCTTCGCCTGCAAATACTAACAATGGGTACTGTGACAGCTGGGCCTCTACAGCGCTAAGTGCTGCAGCGTCTGTATAATCGGGCATCTGAATCCGTGGCTTGTTGCGCCAGCTTGATTTGGTCCAATCGCTCATCTGTCTTCTCCGTTGGTTAAGCCGTTTCAGGCTGTATTGAGTTGCCATCTATACAAAAGCTTAATTGAAGTGACCACATCTGATTTACACCTCTTGACGGAATGCAATTTGCATGACCAAGGTCACCTAACGAACTGTACACTAAACACCCTAAAATACGCGCTGATGCGCCCCCATTAAGGACAAGCCGCGATGTCAAATCCGCGCATGGCGACCAAAATTGAATCCGAAGCTAAGCCAAAGCGTTATGTCTTTGTCTTGCTCGAAGATTTCACCCTTCTCAGTTTCGCATCTGCGCTTGAAAGCTTGCGCATTGCAAATCGCATGGCGGGCCATGAGGCATATCAGTGGCGCATCATTGGTGAGGGCGGCGAAGAGGTTTGCTGTTCCGCAGGTAGTGTCTTTAAGTTGGACGGTGATTTGGATGAATTATCGCGCGACGACACTATGATGATTTGCAGTGGTGTGAACGTTCAACAGTTTACCACAAAAAAGCTACTTGGTTGGGTCAGACGCGAAGCGCGCAAAGGAATACCCGTTGCTGGACTTTGCACGGCTGCATATACTTTGGCGAAAGCTGGATTACTGGACGACAAGCGGGCAACCATTCACTGGGAAAATCATGATAGCTTTTCAGAAGAGTTTCCAGAAGTTGAACTTACCAAGTCTGTTTTTGTTGTGGATGGTAATCGGCTAACAACAGCTGGCGGTACCTCTTCTTTGGACTTGATGCTAAAGTTGATAGCTAAGGACTTGGGTGAAGATCTTGCTAATGCGGTTGCTGACCAGTTAATCTATTCATCCATCCGTACAGATCAGGACACCCAACGCTTGTCGGTTCCAACACGGATTGGCGTACGCCATCCAAAGCTAAGCCAAGTAATCCAAATCATGGAAAGCAATATCGAGGAACCGATCAGCCCTTCATTTCTTGCAAAAGACGTCGGCATGTCGACGCGCCAGCTAGAGCGTTTGTTCCGTCGGTACCTGAATCGTTCGCCCAAACGATATTATATGGAACTGCGGCTACAAAAAGCGCGTAACCTTCTGATGCAGACCGACATGAGTGTGATTAATGTAGCACTTGCTTGTGGCTTTGCCTCGCCATCCCACTTCTCAAAATGCTACCGAGCACACTATGATACAACGCCTTACCGAGAGCGCGGCAGCCATGCTGGACGGCTATCGATCTAACGACGCAATCGATCCGATTCTGATCGCAGTAATCTCATTAAAGTTAGATCATGTCGCATTACGCTAGGGGAGATCAGGACATTTTTAAAAAAAACGACCGATTATCAGGTTAAACGACTAGTAAGTGGCCGGTTATAGGACTTTTCTTTTTAGCAATCCGACATTAGTCTCTTCTATCAGGACATTAGATCCTTAAGGGAGAGACACATGAAAAAACTACTAATGGCTACTGCAGCCACAGCGTTGATGACTGGTTCCGCGATTGCGGGCGGTCACGGCAAAGAAGTAAAAATCGGCGTAATCTTGGGATTCACTGGCCCACTTGAGTCAATCACACCAGCAATGGGTGCGGGCGCTGAAATGGCGATGGCCGAAGTTACGGCTTCTGGCATGTTGCTTGACGCAGCAAAAGTAATCTCTGTACGTGCAGACAGCACATGCATCGACGCAGGCGCGGCAACATCCGCAGCTGAACGTCTTGTAACAGCAGACAAAGTTGACGCCATCATGGGTGCTGACTGTTCAGGCGTTACTGGTGCGATCTTGGCGAACGTTGCACGCGCAAACGGCGTGGTTATGATTTCACCATCAGCGACATCCCCTGGTCTATCTACTGCAGAAGACGATGGCTTGTTTTTCCGCACTGCACCATCTGATGCACGCCAAGGCGTAATCATCACAAACATTTTGCAAGATCGTGGTGTCGAGTCAGTTGCTTTGACTTACACAAACAACGATTATGGTAAAGGTTTGGCTGATGCATTCCAAGCTTCTTTCGAAGCAGCTGGCGGCACAGTAACTATCTCTGCAGCGCACGAAGACGGCAAAGCAGACTACTCTGCTGAAGTTGGTGCCTTGGCATCAGCTGGCGGCGAAGTTCTGGTTGTAGCTGGCTACGTTGACCAAGGTGGTTCCGGCGTTATTCGTGCAGCGATCGACACAGGAGCGTTTGAAACATTTTACGTCCCAGACGGCATGGTTGGTTCTAAACTGAACGAAAACTTCGGTGCTGAATTGAACGGTTCTTACGGCGCGTACCCAGGTACGGACAGCATCGGTTCCGCGAAATTCGTTGAATTGGCAGAAGCTGCTGGTTTCGACGGCACTGGAGCGTTCTCGCCAGAGAGCTATGATGCTGCTGCTTTGATCATGTTGGCAATGCAAGCTGCTGACAGCAAAGACTCGGCTGACTTTAAAGACCACGTGATGGACGTTGCAAACGCACCAGGCGTTGAAATCTTCCCAGGTGAGTTGGCAAAAGGTCTAGAATTGCTAAAAGCGGGCACAGCAATCGACTATGTTGGCGCTTCTGCGGTTGAATTGATTGGTGCTGGTGAATCTGCTGGTAACTACCAAGAAATCGAATTCAAAGATGGCGTGTATTCCACTATCGGTTACCGTTAATCACTGTCTAAATTAATTGAGCAGCCCGTGGTTTTCCGCGGGCTGTTTCAACATGTTATAGCCCATATTTAATGTGGCGGGGGAATTCGTATGATCGTCGTTGATGATATACACAAACAATTCGGCGGTTTTAAAGCTGTTGATGGTGCCAGCCTGATAATTGAAGAAAATTCGATTACAGGTCTGATTGGTCCTAATGGGGCAGGAAAAACTACTCTTTTCAATGTGATAGCCGGGGTTCTAACCCCAACATCTGGGTCTGTGCACATGCAGCGCGAGGACATTACGGGTCTGCCGCCTCATGAGTTGTTCCACAAGGGACTGCTGCGCACCTTCCAGATTGCACATGAATTCAGTTCAATGACCTGTCGTGAAAACCTGATGATGGTTCCAGGGGCTCAATCGGGTGAGACCCTGTGGAACACATGGTTTGGACGCAAACGCATTGCAGATGAAGAACGCGCATTGAAAGCCAAAGCTGACGAGGTTTTGGAATTCCTGACTGTCAAACATCTGGCAGAGCAAAAGGCTGGCCAAATCTCTGGCGGTCAGAAAAAGCTTTTAGAACTGGGCCGTACGATGATGGTTGATGCCAAAATTGTTTTCCTTGATGAGGTTGGCGCAGGTGTAAACCGCACCCTCCTGAACACCATTGGTGACGCCATTTTGCGCCTGAACCAAGACCGTGGTTACACCTTTGTAGTGATTGAACACGACATGGATTTTATTGGTAAAATCTGTGGCCAAGTCATTTGTATGGCTGAGGGTAAGGTATTGGCCGAAGGGTCATTGGCCGAAATCAAAGCCAACGAACAGGTGATCGAGGCCTATCTTGGAACCGGTTTGAAGAACAAAGACAAGGTGGGTGCATAATGTCAAAAGCATACATCGGTATTACATCGGTATTACGTCGGTATTGCGTAGGTGCCTCGTACCTATCCCCTTCAGTTAAGGAAGCCCGCACATGAGCGAACCATTCCTAATTGGTGACAGCATGACAGGCGGCTATGGCAATGGCCCTGACATTCTGCACGACTGTACAATTGCGGTGAACAAAGGCGAGATCGCCGTGATTGTTGGCCCAAACGGTGCTGGTAAATCCACAGGCATGAAAGCCGTCTTTGGTATGTTAAGCCTAAACAAAGGGTCTGTGCGTCTTGACGGTGAAGACATCACTGCCTTGTCTCCACAAGATCGCGTTGTGAAAGGCATGGGGTTCGTTCCGCAGACCTCAAATATATTCACATCGATGACCGTTGAAGAAAACCTTGAGATGGGCGCCTTCATCCGTCGCGACAATTATAAAGACACGATGACACAGATCTATGACCTGTTCCCGATCTTGAAAGAGAAACGGTATCAGGCCGCTGGTGAATTGTCTGGTGGTCAGCGGCAACAAGTAGCCGTGGGGCGTGCATTGATGACACAGCCAAAGGTTCTGATGTTGGATGAACCAACAGCCGGTGTGTCGCCTATCGTAATGGACGAACTGTTTGACCGAATTATTGAGGTTGCCCGCACAGGTATTCCGATCCTGATGGTTGAACAAAACGCGCGCCAAGCCCTAGAGATAGCCGACAAAGGCTATGTTCTGGTTCAAGGCGCGAATGCATTTACAGGCACTGGCAAAGAATTGCTGGTGGATCCTGAAGTGCGCAAATCCTTCTTGGGAGGATAAGATGATAGATTTCCTAAACGCCTTTGTGGCGCTCTCTAACTTCGTATTGATCCCTGCCATTTCATATGGTGCTCAGCTGGCGCTTGGCGCGCTGGGTGTGACCTTGATCTATGGTATTTTGCGGTTTTCCAACTTTGCCCACGGCGACACGATGGCCTTTGGTGCGATGTGTACGATCCTTGTAACGTGGTTGTTCCAAAGCTGGGGCATCTCGTTCGGGCCGCTTCCAACTGCCCTACTCGCTATGCCGTTTGGTATATTGGCGACTATGGGTTTGGTCCTGTTCACTGATCGTTATGTGTACAAATTCTACCGTGAACAAAAAGCCAAGCCTGTGATACTTGTGATCGTCAGCTTGGGTGTGATGTTCATTCTGAACGGTCTTGTTCGCTTTATCATTGGCCCAAACGATCAGCGTTTCTCTGACGGTGAACGCTTCATAATTTCTGTACGTGAATTCAAGGCGTTGACAGGATTGAAAGAAGGTTTGGCGTTCAAAACCACCCAAGGCATTACCATTGTCACTGCTGTGATTGTTGTGATTGCCCTGTTCTGGTTCCTGAACCGCACCCGCACTGGTAAATCCATGCGCGCCTATTCTGATAACGAAGATTTGGCGTTGTTGTCTGGTATTAATCCAGAACGTGTGGTAATGGTGACATGGCTGATCGTTGCCGCATTGGCGACCATTGCTGGTACGCTTTACGGTCTAGACAAATCGTTCAAACCTTTCATCTTCTTGCAATTGTTATTACCAGTCTTTGCTGCGGCCATCGTTGGTGGCTTGGGCAGTCCATTGGGTGCGATTGCGGGTGGTTTTACCATCGCATTTTCTGAGGTGATGATCACTTATGCGTGGAAAAAGGTTGCGACCTATGTGGTGCCAGAAGCTTGGGCACCGGACACATTGGTACAGTTATTGTCTACCGACTATAAATTCGCAGTCAGCTTCGTGATCTTGATCATCGTGCTGCTTTTTAGGCCAACAGGCTTGTTCGCGGGGAAATCAGTATGAGCGATTCAGTCAGAAACACGATATATTTTGCAGGCGTTGCCCTACTGATCATCATCACTGGGTTTGTCCAAAGCTGGAACACTGCTTTGTTCATTCTTAATTTTGGCCTGATCAGCGCGATCATGGCTCTGGGTGTGAACCTGCAATGGGGTTTTGCTGGCCTATTTAACGTTGGTATCATGGGCTTTGTGGCTCTTGGTGGTTTGGCAACTGTGTTAGTGTCTATGCCTGCAACGCCAGGCGCATGGCAAGCGGGCGGCGCACCTGTAATAGGTGCGTTGATGTTGGGTGCTGCTACTGTTGTGGCTGCAGTAATATTGATGACCAAAATGAAAGCCGGCAAGCTTCGCAGCTTTAGCGTCTTTGGCGTGTTGGTTGTTGGCTTTTTCGTCTATCGCGGATTGTTTGATCCTGCGGTTGGTCTGATCGAGGACATTGACCCCGCTGCTACTGGCTACCTTGGTGGTCTTGGCTTGCCCATCCTATTCGCATGGCCTGCTGGTGGTCTGTTGGCAGCTGCTGTTGCTTGGTTGATTGGTAAGACAGCACTTGGTCTTCGCTCTGACTATCTGGCGATTGCAACTTTGGGTATTTCGGAAATTATCATTGCTGTGATGAAGAACGAAGACTGGTTGGGACGCGGCGTTAAGAACGTTGTCGGCTTGCCACGCCCTGCCCCATATGAGGTTGATCTACAAAGCAACACGGCCTTTATTGAGCGTGCAAATGGACTGGGTTTGGACGCAGTGACTGCCTCAACCTTATGGGTGAAACTGATCTATGCGGGCTTGTTCACTGTCGTCTTGGTCATCCTGTTCGTCATGGCACAACGTGCGTTGCACAGCCCATGGGGCCGTATGATGCGTGCTATTCGTGACAACGAGTTCGCGGCCGAAGCTATGGGCAAAAACGTCACCGCCCGTCACTTGCAAATCTTTGTGCTTGGTTCTGCTGTATGCGGCATCGCTGGTGCGATGATGACAACGCTGGACGGTCAGTTGACGCCGGGCACATATCAGCCGCTGCGCTTTACTTTCCTGATCTGGGTTATGGTGATCGTTGGTGGATCTGGGAGCAACCTTGGCTCTGTCCTTGGTGGCTTCTTGATCTGGTGGCTGTGGGTCATGGTTGAACCGATGGGCAGTGTTTTGATGAACTTTGTCACATATGGAATGACCGATGGTTATTGGTTGAAAGATCACCTGCTCGAAAGCGTCGCACACATGCGCCTTTTGACGATGGGTCTGGTTTTGTTGCTGGTCCTTAGGTTCAGCCCACGTGGTTTGATCCCTGAGAAATAGGATAAGATTACAAGACATAGAAAAGGCCCCGTCAGAAAACTGCGGGGCCTTTTTTCATTTTTGAGTTTAGGTGTTTTAGGCAGAGTAACTGCCATCCTCACCGTGGACTTCATCCCCCTGCAAGGCAGAATTGCAGACAGAGATTAGAAACATATCCATCCCATCATCCACCGTCAGCGTGTGGTTATCGTGCTGGTCCAGCGCATACAAAACGCCCGCCATGATTTCATGTACGCTGCCATTGGCATGATCCGTCACGCGTCCCGTGCCTGAAACGCAATAACACAGCCCTCGCAGTGGTTCTTGTATTCCAAGGTAAGCGAAGCACCCGCCTGCACGATGGTTTCGTTCATGGGAAAGCCCGTGTTGTTGGATTTCATCAACATCCGTATACTGCTCCACCCTGGCCCAGAGGCCTCGCGCGCTCTGCCGCGCAGATCGTTTGCGTCTACAACAATCATAATCAGCGCCCCTTAAACAGACCACCCAAGATACCGCGCACAATGTGGTGCCCTGTTGTCCCTTTGAGTTCCTTCAAGATGACAGACACCACGGCCGCACCCAAACCGTCAGGTTTGCGTTTACGTGTTGGGCGCAAGGTTGAGCGTGAAACACGTGTTCTATCGTAACGGCGCCCTGCATTGAATTCGTGGATTGTTGGGTGTTATTCTTCCAAGGCCTTTGCCTCTGCTTGTTCAGCTTCAAGCGCTGCGGATTCTGCCCGTTTGGATAGAATTTCAAATGCAGATTTACGATCTAGTGTTTCGTCGTATTTACCCGCCATCGGCGAGACTGCCAAGATATCTGCGCGTTCCGCTTTGGTGATCTGACCAAGTTGAGACGATGGTGGACGGATCAAAGTGCGCTCAACAATCCCCGGAATACCTTTTTTCTGCAGCTTGGAGGTAACGGCTCGCCAACGCCAACTTCGCGAATGGTTTCTTCGGTGTCAAAGCGCGGGTTCTCGCGGTAGGTTTCGGCCACAAGACGCAGTTCTTTGCGGTCTTTAGCTGTAAAGGCACGCAAAGAGTGTTGGAAACGATATCTAAGTTGGCCCAAAATATAGTCAGGCACATCTGCAGGGTTTTGCGTGATAAAATAGACGCCCACACCTTTGGAACGGATTAGGCGGGCAACTTTTTCAACCTTGTTGACAAGCGCTTTTGGTGCGTCTTCAAACAGCAAGTGGGCTTCGTCAAAGAAGAATACTAATATTGGTTTGTCAGGGTTGCCGACTTCTGGCAGTTCTTCAAATAATTAGGACAACAGCCACAATAGGAATGTTGCGTATAAGCCTGGGGATGACATCAGTTGATCGGCTGCTAGAAGATTGATGACCCCGCGGCCGTCTGCATCAGTACGTATGATATCAGAAAGTTCCAGCGCAGGCTCATCAAACAGGTTGTTGCCACCCTGGTTTTCCAACAAAAGTAAACGGCGCTGGATCGCACCGATTGAAGAGTTCGAGACATTGCCATAACGCAGCGACAGATCTTTGGCGTGTTCTCCAATCCAAACCAACAGCGCTTAAAGATCTTTAAGATCAAGCAATGGTAGACCTTCTTCGTCCGACAGCCGGAAGGCAATGTTGATGATGCCCTCTTGAGCTTCGCTTAGTTCTAAGAGGCGTGACAGTAACAACGGCCCCATTTCCGCGACGGTTGTGCGTACTGGGTGACCTTATTCACCGAATAAATCCCATAATGTTACTGGAAACTTGTCGTACGTGTAGTCGTCAAAGCCGATGATGCCTGCGCGTTTCATAAATGCGTCGTGTAACTTGTGATCCGCACTACCTGATTTAGCGAGTCCAGAAAGACTACCTTTTACATCCGATAAGAATACTGGAACGCCAGCATTGGAAAACCCTTCGGCAAGGATCTGAAGCGTAACCGTTTTACCAGTGCCTGTAGCGCTAGCGATCAAACCATGGCGGTTCGCATACTTTAGCCCAAGGCCTTCCTTAACCGCGCAATCATCACCGCTGCCGCCAAAAAACAGTTCGGATGTCACATGCGTTAACCTTTTATTCAAAATCTTTATTCGTACCCACCATACAAACTTAAGCTTTGGGGGTCATATCGTTTTTGTTCCAAACCTAAATGTCCTTCGGGTTTGGAACACTTTCTCCCTGTCAGACTGGCCGCGCCCTAGGGTATGGCCCTTTTTACTGTAAAGACCCCGTAGTCCTTTGGCCATTTTGTTCAAAACTATCTATTGACCGACATCATATCGTTTCGTACCATAATTTATGAAATCGGCTTAGTCCGATGGGGAGAATAAATTGGAAAAGAGAGCTCAATGAAGCTCTCTTTTTTTGTATAAACCGGTTAGTTTACACAGTTAAACCAGCAAAAATTTGCCCAAATAAGAAAATTCTGATGTGGTTCGTGACAGACATGCTTATTTTATCATGTTAGAAACGCCTACAAAACAATGAATAATGGATATCTAATGACCAATTTTTGCAATGCAGTATTTTTAAGCACAGTACTTGTTTTTGGGACCACTGGTGCAAACTTTGCACAAGAAACCTCAACACCAGCAGAAACTGAAACAGCCGTAGAAGCCGAAGCTGTTGAAACACAATCTGATGGTGGCGAAGCTACAGCAACTGAAGAAAATAAAACAGACTTAAGCCTTGGTGAAGAGGCGCAACCAGAACCAGTGGTTGGGCAGCTTTACGTTAAGGAAGCGGTTGGCGATTGGCTAATGCGCTGCGTCAAAGGCGAAGAAGGCACAGAAGACCCTTGTCAGATGTATCAACTGATGGACGACGGCGAAGGGTCACCCGTCGCTGAGGTCTCAATCTTTCGTCTAAAAGACGGTGGTCGCGCGAAAGCAGGCGCAACAATCGTCGTGCCGCTTGAAACTGCCCTACCACAACAGATCACACTTTCAGTTGATGGTGGCAAAGCACGCAGATACCCGTATTCGTTCTGTAGCCAAGTTGGTTGCTATGCACGGGTTGGGTTTACATCCGAGGATATAGCAAGCTTCAAACTCGGCAATGCTGCGACGGTCACAATCGTTCCGGCACTGGCACCAGATCAAAAGGTTGAGTTGGTCTTGTCATTGACTGGTTTCACAGCTGCCTATGACAACGCATCTATCGTCGAGCCGTAATCCAAACATAACTTAAACGAAGGACCGTCTGTTTTCACAGACGGCCTTTTGCATTTCTAGACTTTGCGAAGAGCTAAGACAGCGTTCATTCCACCAAAGGCAAACGCGTTGGAAAGAACCACATCGACCTTCGCATCGCGCGCCTCATTGGGCACCACATCAAGGGCACATTCAGGGTCAGCTTCTTCATAGCCTATGGTTGGTGCGATCACGCCATCACGAAGCGCCATGATGCAAGCCAACAGCTCTACAGCGCCCGTACCACCAATCAAGTGACCGTGCATGGATTTGGTTGACGATATCATCAGCTTATCCGCATGCGGTCCAAACACATCGGCCACCGCGGCACATTCTGTTTTGTCATTAGCAGCTGTTCCAGTTCCGTGAGCGTTGATATAGCCGACGTCTTCTGGATTGAGCCGTGCATCATTCAGCGCACCCGAAATCGCCCGTGCGGCCCCGTTTTTAGACGGCATGACGATGTCGGTTGCATCTGATGACATAGCGAAACCTGCAACTTCACACAAGATGTCAGCGCCGCGTGCGCGTGCGTGTTCGTATTCTTCAAAAACAAAGATGCCTGCGCCCTCGCCCTGAACCATACCATTTCGATTGGCCGAAAACGGACGGCAAGCGTCCTTTGACATGACGCGCAAACCTTCCCACGCTTTTACCCCACCAAAGCACAACATGGATTCAGATCCACCCGTTACCATTGTAGGCGCCATCCCCGTGCGTACCATTTGAAAGGCTTGCGCCATTGCATGGTTGGATGAGGCACAGGCGGTGGAAACGGTAAAGGACGGACCCTTAAGGTTATATTCCATGCTGACGTGGCTGGCCGCTGCGTTGTTCATCAGTTTGGGCACAACAAAGGGGTGAACGCGGTTTTTACCGTCCTCATAAACCGAACGATAGTTGTCGTCCCATGTGCTCACGCCACCACCAGCGGTCCCTAGGACTACACCAGATTTAGCGGCCATTTCACCGCTGAAAATAATACCTGATTGGGCAATCGCTTCAGCAGCAGCGGCAAGGGTGAACTGGGTGAAACGGTCATACAGCGACATTTGCTGGCGGTTGTAACGCCCTTCGGCCTCAAACCCACGCACCTGTCCGCCTATTTGGATTGACAGCCGTCCGACATCGCGAAACGCCAAAGGACCAATGCCACAGCGACCCTCTGCCATAGCTGTCATCGTATCGGCCACACTGTGACCTAACGCATTGATGGTCCCAGCACCCGTGATGACGACGCGTTTCATCAGGTTAAACTGCCTGCTCTTTCAATAGGCGTTCTACGCCCTCGATAATCTTTGAGATGCTTGAAATGTCAAAATCACTGTTGGTCGGTTCATTTGCATTGAACGGAACTGTGATATCAAACTCTTCCTCAATGGCGAAAATGCTTTCTACCAGACCAAGGCTATCAATCCCTAGATCCTCAAGCGTGCTTTCCATTGTCACATCGGAGGTTTCAAGAACTGCTTGCTCTGCAATAATCTTGATTATCTTATCAGTCACACTCATGATTTTACCTTTTAGTCTTTGCTGTCATCAGACGTGCGGTTTTTAAGCGCTGTCACATCTCGGAACAGGCGTGGCAAACGACGGATTAGTTTGTAAATCTCTAATTGTTTGTCCATTTGTGTGGCTGGATAGCCCAACATCACACGGCCCGCAGGCACGTTGCTTAGGATTTTGGTTGCGCCGCCAGTGATCACGCGATCACCAATAAAGATATTGTCGGTCACCCCAGTCATGCCCCCAAGAACCACGTTGTTCCCAACTACGGTAGAGCCAGCAACGGCAACGTGACCGCAAATCATACAATCGCGCCCGATACGCACGTTGTGGCCAATCTGGGCCATGTTGTCGAACTTGCATCCATCGCCAATAACTGTGTCACGGATGGTTCCGCTGTCCACGGTTGTAATCGCGCCGATTTCGACGTCATTACCAATCACAACAGAGCCTAGAGAATGGATGCGGGTCCATGATTGCGCCTCGGTCTCTTGTTGGTCACCAAGGCTTTCACGAACCGCTTCGATGTCAGACTTTTCAGCAGTGGTGAAACTGAATCCATCACCACCAATCTTAGCACCCGGCTGAGCGATGAATCGCGCACCGATCCGGACGCGTGCGCCGATGCTGACCTGTTCGCGCAAATAAGCATCTTTACCGATCGTTACGTCCATTCCAATATAACACTGCGGTCCAACTACACTGCCTGCGCCAATCTTGGCGCGTGGGCCAATCACAGCCAGCGGTCCAACAGAAACGTCATCAGCCAGTTCAGCAGATGGATCGATAACCGCACTTGGGTGAATGCCTGCACCAAAGCCCTGCCCCTGATCCATCAAGGCCGTCAGGGGTGCCATTGCGAAACGGGCACGTTTTGGAACGATCGCAGCTTCAAGCCCCATCGCTTGCCAATCAGCACCCTCCCAGACCATGGCGGCGCGGGCATTCCCACTTGAAAGGCTTTCAGCGTATTTTTCATCCATCGCAAGAGCCAGGTCGTCAGGTCCTGCGCTTGCTGGTTCCTGAACCGATGTGATCAAACGATCAACGGCGCCGAAGGCTTGTGCCCCGAGCGCCGCTGCGATGTCTTTAATGGAATGATACATGTGATCAGCGTCCCGTAAATTATAGGACCTGAATTAACCTTGTACGGCGCGCAATGCTACCCCTGCCTTTGCCAAAGCCTTCCAGACTTGTGCATCACGGCCATAAATATCGCGGCGATACTGTGTGTGGCCTTCAGCAGTGGTAAATGCTGTTCGGTAGATAATGTGAATAGGAACAGAGGTTTCTAGGTATACCTGCTGTTCTTCCCCCGTTGCCAACTGCTCTTGGAAAAACTCTTTCGGGTTCCCAACTTCTTTTGCCAACAATGCATAGGCGAAATCAAATGGGTCAGCCAAACGAACACAACCGTGGCTGAACGCACGAACTTCAAGCGAAAACAGGTTTTTTGCGGGCGTGTCATGTAAATAAATGTTGTAAGGATTAGGGAAAATAAACTTGACCAACCCCAAGGCGTTCCCCTTGGACGGAGGTTGTCGCATAGTAAATGGGAAGTTATCTGCATTAAACAAAGAGAAATTCACGTTAGCACTGTCGACTACCAGGCCTTCCTCATTTGTAATTTCAATCTGAGGAATAGAGCTGCTGTCAATTTGCAGTGCAGGCAGAAACTCCAGTGTCGCAATGGAACGTGGGACGTACCAGCTTGGATTAATGACCATATATTCCATCAAATCAGAAAACTCGACCGTTGAGCGATCTGTTCCAATTGCACCAACCACAGAGCGCGTTTTGAACGTTACTTCGTTGTTATCGACGATCTTGACTGTAAAGTCTGGAATATTTACCAAAATGTGACGCCCGCCACGTTCTCTGTTAAACCAACGCTCACGTTCCATCGCAACGATAACGGATCGCAGCCGCATTTGAACACTTTTGTTTACCTCTGGCATCGTGGCTGGACCAGCAATGCCATCTGTAGACAGACCATGAGCAGCTTGAAACTTCTGAACCGCTAACTTCATGTCGTCATCATAGGTCTGTATTGAGCTACGTTTCATAAAGCCCATTAGCATCAAACGATCACGAAGCACCACAACAGACGCGCCAGATTGTCCTGGTTTCAATGACTTAGCAGGAACAGTAGTACCCCATCCGCCTTTACCAAGTAGACGTTCAAGACGCAGCTTTTCTTTCAACAACGCGTCGTATTCCATGGTCTTGGGAGCCAAGGCTTTGAAAAATTCCGAGGGAGAAGATTTGACTAAATTGACAAGGTACGAAGTCCGATCGCGGTAGGGCACTTTACGTACAATTGCGCTGTTCACACGGCTGGGGATCAAGGCACCAGTTTGAAGATCACGCGCATATTGCAAAAAGACACGGCTGATTTCGACTTCAACAGTACCACGCTCCCGTGGGCCACGCGCGGCTTTCATCTTCGCTTGAAGCCCTGCAGAATCATAACGCCCAGCTGGCAGACCGTGTGATGAAGCGTTAGCCAATGTTTTGATTAAAGCCCGACGACGAGAGCGTTCGCGACTTGAGCGCCCAGTCCAAACGCTCTTATAACCATAGGCCTGATAGAATGCTGCAATGTCTATATCGCGCGCGGCTGCTTCAGCGACAGCTTGCTTGAATGCAGTGACTTGCGCATCAGCAGATTTTGGCGCTACAAAAAGCCCCATTACGACAAATGACAAAGTCAAAACTGAAGTCATTTTGAATATGCGATGCAACATATCTACCCCCATAGGAAAAATGCAGACTCATTGATTGGCCGCACAATGTTAGATGCGCCATGGGTTGTCCATTCACTTTCATGGCACAAGCTTAAGAAAATCATGGTTAGAACAGTCTGTTGCACAGAGCCGTCACTGTTTCGACTTTTTCGACCGAATATCAATAAATTGCGCAGGAAATCGCCTAAAATTATTGAAAGTTTTGGTGCTGGCGATTCATTGCTTGGTTAACGATTCGGCTTATGCAATAAGAATGGCGCATCTGGGGACAAGATGAATTGCCCGTGCTTACACCACGGGAAACAGGCAAACGGGACACGTTATACTATGACTATTAATGGCAACTCGGGTTCTTTGACCCGCCGCGCGTTGTTGGGGGCATTTGCCGCGACGACACTAACAGCCGCCCCTACTCTCTCCAATGCAGCAGGTATTTTACGTGGTGCTGGCGATATACGCCGTATTCGTATGTTTTCGGGTCGAACCGGTGAACGTATCGATATGATCTATTGGATCGAAGGCAAATACGTCAAGGACGCTTTAAAAGAAGTAGACTACTTCATGCGTGACTGGCGGACTGGTGGTGTGAAATCCATCGATTTACGTACAATCGACGTTATGGCTGCCGCCCACAATCTGATGGATGCCAACGAACCATATATGTTGTTGTCTGGCTACCGCAGCCCTAATACCAATGCTATGCTGCGTTCACGCTTAAAAGGCGTTGCTAAAAATTCATTACATATGCGCGGAAAAGCTGCTGATTTACGTTTGTCCACCCGCTCTGTTGGCCAAATGGCCCGTGCAGCATCTGCATGTCGTGGTGGTGGTGTTGGCCGTTATTCTGGCTCTAATTTCGTCCACATGGATTGCGGCGTTGTCCGCACATGGGGAAGCTGATCTTTTAAACTGGGATCATGAGGATACAAACGGAAGCGCCTTTTAGGGCGCTTTTTTTCGTTTGTTACGAATGGAAAATGGTGGTCCCAGCTGGATTTGAACCAGCGACCCCTCGCTTCGGAGGCGAGTACTCTATCCAGCTGAGCTATGGGACCATTCATGCGCGGTATAGCTTTGCAGCTGTTGCGCTGCAATTGCTAAATGACGCGATGAGTTTGCACCTTAGGCGAAAAGATCGTGTGCAAGTTCCAACGCATCGATCCAAACATCAACTTCATCAGTCGTGTTATACATCGCAAAAGACGCACGACAGGTTGCACTGAGACCAAGATGTTCCATCAATGGACCTGTACAATGCTGCCCTGCCCGCACCGCAACGCCCTTTTTATCAAGAATCGTTGAGATGTCATGCGCATGCGCTGCACCATCCATTGTGAAACTAAAGATGGCTCCTTTGTCCGCGGTTGTCCCTTGGACTTGGATCCAGTTCAAACCCGCAAGTTTCGAAACAGCGTAATCACGTAGGCTATTCTCATGGGCCGCAATCGCGTCCATTCCGGTATCCATCATGTAATCAACGGCCGTGCCCAGACCGATCATTTGAACGATCCCCGGTGTGCCAGCTTCGAACTTCATCGGGGCGTCGTTATAGATGACACCTGATTTGGACACTTCACGGATCATATCACCGCCGCCGATGAATGGCTGCATCTCAGCCATCCGTTCAGGTTTGATGTGGATCGCGCCAGAACCTGATGGACCGTATAATTTGTGCCCCGTTACTGCGTAAAAATCTGCATCGATGTCTTGAACATCTACTGGCATGTGTACCGCTGCTTGTGATCCATCCACCAAGACGCGCACACCTTTTGCACGTGCGCCCGCGCAAATGGTTTTTACATCCACTTTGGTGCCCAAAACGTTGGACATATGAGTGATCGCGATTAATTTCGTTTTTGGCGTAATCGCATCAAGAACCGCTTGGGGGTCCAACGCACCAGTCGCATCAACATCCACCCATTTGATTACGACACCGTGGCGTTCGCGCAGAAAGTGCCAAGGCACGATATTGGCGTGGTGCTCCATGACGCTTAGGATGATTTCATCACCAGATTTTAGGTTCGGCATAGCCCAACCATAGGCAACCATATTGATACCTTCGGTGGTGCCTGAATTGAAAACGATTTCGTTTTCTGAACCCGCGTTCATGAATTTGGCGATTTTTCCACGCACAGCCTCATAATTGTCTGTTGCGAGGTTCGACAAGAAATGAAGGCCACGATGCACATTTGCGTACTCTTCAGCATAAGCGCGCGTGATCGTATCAATCACGATCTGCGGCTTTTGCGCTGAAGCGCCATTATCTAGATATACCAGTGGCTTACCATTCACTTCTCGTGAAAGGATTGGAAAGTCAGCACGTACTTTTGTAACATTATACATTCGGAGAAATTCCCATTGAGGCAAGACCAGTAACGGTCAGGATAAAGCTAAGGCCCATTATCATGCCCACGGTTGCGGACAGCAGAACGCCAACGGTTTTGAAAACTGAGCCAAGGCCCGCACCCTCATTTACAAAGTGCACCAGTATCCAAAGGCTAATCAAAGCAACACCCAAGCCAAACAAGCCGGCAATTGTTGGCGCAACGATTAGCAAAACCAACAAGACAACTTGGGCTAAGACACGCATGGCCTGTAGCCACACCAAGACGGACAACATGTCATCCAAGCTGCCCTTCCCACCGATAGCAGCGCCGATCCAATGCAAAACATGGACCGTGATCACCAAGGCACCCGCCAGAAACACAAACGCAAATAGTGGGCTAAAGATGATCTGCGGAATTTGGATTGGCATTTGCGCCAATTGTTCTGGGGTTGGCCCAGTCAACGCATTGGACAACCATACAAGGGCTGCATTTGCAATGCTGACAAGTAACAGCAATGTCCATAAAACATCACGGCGATAACCTGAGTTGATAACCAATCTTGCCGCATTGGCGGGATCACGAAGGGTCAAAGAAATAAGCATGCTAAGTGATTGGACGTCCAGTTTCATAGTTCGACGCTTTCTGCTGCGCGCATCCCAGCGATCCAAAACCATAAGATGTTGGCGAGCCATAGAATGCCGACCAATTGCAAACCAGCACCTGGACCGATGAAGGCTGCAATTAACCCCAACAGCAAAAACATCGGGCTGCTGGCAAGTAGAGCCCAAAACAAGCTAAGGCGCACGCCATACCCTGTGATGTTGCGTCCTGCCAAAAGTGCGAGGCCGTGCATAAAGGCCGCAAAGCCATACAGCAGCAGCGGAACCAAGAAGATCCACAAAAAAGCGCTCCAATACATCCGCGCCATCAAAGGAACGTCTGGATCGAAATACGCTTCGCGTGCTTGATATGGTGCTTGCGCGATGAACATCATGATGCATGCGAACAGCAGGATGTTCAGCGCGAAACCTTCACGCCGTCCCTGCCCCAAAAGCCGCGCAACCACGCGACCCGGTCCACGATAACTGGCCCGAATATCTGCAGTAACAGACATCAGCCGCGACGCCGTTCCAACCAAGACGCCATGCGTTCGTTGATTTGCTCGCGCAGTGTTTCATCTTCGATCTCGTCCACAGCTTCAGCCAAGAACGACAAGGTCAACAAGTCAGTCGCCACTGGTTTGCTGATCCCGCGTGATTGTAGATAGAACAATGCGGTTTCATCAATCGCACCAGAGGTAGATCCGTGTGAACAGATCACGTCATCGGCGTAGATTTCAAGCTCAGGCTTGGCCAAAAATTGGCTGTCACCATCCAAAAGCAATGATTGGCTGATCTGATAGCCATCTGTCTTCTGTGCACCGGCTTTGACCAAGATTTTGCCTTGAAAAACGCCTGTCGCGCCGTTGCGCAGAACCTTTTTAAACACCTGGCGGCTTTCACAGTTTTCTGCGTCATGGGTGATGAACACCGTGTCGTCGTGGTGAAAATCACCGTCGCCTACACATGCGCCACCGACGGTTGCTTTTGCATCGTCACCTGTCAACTCAAGCACACATTCGTTGCGCGTCATTACGCCATTTGCAGTAAGCGTAAAGGATTTGAACACTGATTCAGTGCCCAAACGTGCAAAGATATGCGTGGCTGCGCGGCGTTCATGGTCGCGCCCTTGAGCACGAATGTGATGGAACGCTGCGGTGTCAGCGACTTCAACTTCAGTCACCATATTGAGGCGTGCAGCTGCTGGTCCTGTTTCCAGAACAGTTAGGCTAGCGCCTGCGTCCAGTTTGATCACGTTGTGCAACATCACATCAGATGTTTCTGAGTTGTGAAGGTAGATCATGTTGATCGGCCTGCTTGCTGCACCCGTCACATGGATCAAAACACCATCCGTTGCAAAAGCAGTGTTCAAGGCGGCCAAAGGACGTTCAACAGGCTTTTGACCGTTGGTTTCTAGCACACCGTAAATATCGCGAGCCCAGTGGATATCGGCATCCACAGTTGCAAGGTGTTCGATGCTTACACCCTCAAGGGACAGGTCATCAGAGGCATCCGCATCAAATACACCGTCTACAAATACGATTTTGAGGCGTTCAACATCGTCAAAAAGTGCTGCTTCGTCATTGTGAAACAGGGCCGCAGGCACAGCAACCGCTTGGGTCAATGTATCTGGACGTGTGTATTTCCAATATTCATCTCGACGGCTTGGCAACCCCATCATCTGAACACGTGACAACGCATCCTTGCGCGCCACGTCAGACCATCCGCCCGCTGGCAGGGTCAAACCCGCCAAACGCTCATCAGTGACATTCATCGTTTCAGCAACAGCGCTCATTAGGAAACCTCTGCCAAGATGTCGGCATAACCGTTCTGTTCAACTTCTAGAGCCAACTCAGGGCCACCAGATTTAATGATACGGCCGTTTGCCATGATGTGAACCACGTCAGGCTTGATGTGGTCCAAAAGACGCTGGTAGTGCGTGATGACCAAGAAAGAGCGACCTTCAGAACGCAAAGCATTCACGCCTTCAGAGACCAATTTCATCGCATCAACATCTAGACCCGAGTCTGTCTCGTCCAAGATGCACATCTTTGGTTCAAGCATCGCCATCTGCAAAATCTCGTTGCGCTTTTTCTCACCACCGGAAAAGCCAACGTTGACTGGGCGCTTCAACATGTCAGCGTCGATTTTCAGCGTCTTCGCTTTTGCGCGAACAACTTTGAGGAATTCAGCGGCAGACATTTCTTCTTCGCCGCGCGCTTTGCGCTGTGCGTTTACAGCTGTGCGCAGGAAGGTCATGTTGCCAACGCCTGGGATCTCTACAGGGTATTGGAATGCCAAGAACAGGCCAGCTGCCGCACGTTCTTCTGGTTCGATGTCAAGCAAGTCAACGTCACCCAAATGGGCTTCGCCGTCCGTTACTTCGTAACCTTCGCGGCCAGACAAAACATAGGACAACGTGGATTTACCAGAACCGTTTGGCCCCATGATCGCGTGCACTTGGCCCGCGCCAACCTCAAGGTTTACACCTTTCAAGATTTGCTTTTCTTCGTCTTCAAGTTTGACGTGCAGGTTTTCAATCTTCAGCATTTTATTCCCTCACTACCCAATCATGGGCGCAGCATGTAATCAATAATTTCAAGCATACGTCCCGTTGGGAACGGCTGCGGTTCAAGTTTAAACGTGGCCATGCGGCCCGTAATTTCTGGTTGACCAAGAAAGTCCTCAGTCTCGTGCATCCACTTGCGTGGCGTATAGTCGTCAAACAGCAGAATTGTAGGCTGTTTGATGTAGTATGCGGTGGCCTAAGAACATCCGACACAGAAACGCCCATCAACCAAAACAACGTCTGGGGCGCGTAGCTCATCCATCTCCCACACAGCCAATGGATACTGTGCAAACTGTTTCCAAGAACGCTCGTCCTTGGGGTAACTCCATTCTCGCATTGGTCCGATTCCGGAATAAAGCATGTCGACGGTAGACCCTCTGGATGCCGGATTGGCTTCAAAACATTCCATCATCATCTGCCACCACGCCTTGTCACTTTCGACACTGGTGACGTGTTTGCCTTCCATTTCGGCCGCCATAAGCGTCGAACCGCCCGATCCGTATTCAAGGATCGCATCCGCGTCCTCATAATGCTGGCGCAAAAGCTCTGCTTCGACCACCGGCATTGTGAGATCTGGACGTTGAAGGGCAGCCTCGAACATGATTAGCCAACAGACCCCTCAAGCGAAATTGCTACAAGCGCCTGTGCTTCCATCGCGAATTCCATCGGAAGCGCCTGAAGCACATCCTTACAGAACCCGTTGACAACCAAGGCAACCGCCTCTTCCTCATCCATCCCGCGCGAGCGGCAATAGAACAGCTGATCGTCATCCACTTTGGATGTAGTGGCTTCGTGCTCAACGCGTGATGAGTTATTCTTCACTTCAATGTACGGCACCGTGTGCGCCCCACATTTATCGCCGATCAACAAACTGTCGCACTGTGTATAGTTGCGCGATTCCTTGGCTTTGGGGTGCATAGACACCAAACCGCGGTATGTGTTCTGGGCTTTGCCTGCTGAGATACCTTTGGACACAATCCGCGACTTGGTGCGTTTGCCCAAATGGATCATTTTGGTGCCCGTGTCGGCCTGCTGCATGTTGTTGGCAATAGCGATTGAATAGAACTCGCCTTGGCTGTCATCGCCGCGCAATACACAGGACGGGTATTTCCAAGTAACGGCAGAACCGGTTTCAACTTGGGTCCACATTACTTTGGAACGATCACCGCGGCAATCAGCACGTTTCGTCACGAAGTTATAGATGCCGCCCTTGCCGTTCTCGTCACCTGGGAACCAGTTTTGAACAGTCGAGTACTTGATTTCAGCGTCATCCAGCAGAACCAACTCAACAACAGCAGCGTGCAATTGCGCGATATCGCGTTGCGGTGCTGTACAGCCCTCAAGGTATGAAACGTAAGAACCCTTGTCGGCGATGATCAACGTGCGCTCAAACTGACCCGTGTTTTCTGCATTAATGCGGAAATACGTGGACAACTCCATTGGGCAACGTGTGTTTGGCGGGATGTAGACGAACGACCCATCAGAGAACACGGCAGAGTTCAAAGTGGCATAGTAGTTGTCTGAAACAGGAACAACGGTCCCAAGGTACTTTTTAACCAATTCAGGGTAATCTTTGATTGCTTCTGAGATTGAGCAAAAAATTACACCCGCTTTCAACAGCTCGTCCTTAAAGGTCGTACCCAAAGAAACTGAGTCAAACACCGCATCCACAGCAACCTTACGTTCGCCTTCAGGGGCTTCAACGCCAGCAAGCAAAGCCTGTTCTTTCAAGGGAATGCCTAACTTTTTGTAGGTCTCCAACAATTTAGGATCAACCTCGTCCAATGACTTTGGCTTTACTTCCATCGATTTTGGACGGGCATAATAATACTGGTCTTGGAAATCGATTTTTGGGTAGTCGACCATCGCCCAATCCGGCTCTTCCAACTTCAACCAACGATCATAAGCGGCCAATCGCCACTGCAGCATCCACTCAGGTTCTTCATTCTTTTCAGAAATCAAACGCACGATATCTGTGGAAAGACCCTTTGGGGCGTATTCCATTTCAATGTCAGTGTTCCAGCCGTGCTTATAGGCTCCACCAACTTCGCGTACTGCGTCGACGGTATCCTGATCGACCCCATCTTTGACCATATTGTCCATGCTCAGACTTCCTCTTTTTGGCTCACAGCGTTACGCCGCGCGTGCCTCATGTTTCTTAAGTTTTTGCGCCCAAACATCGGCAAAGCGCAGGACTTCATCTTCTGTATTTGACAACCCCAGCGACACACGTATCGCACAAGCTGCCAACTCATCTTCATAGCCCATCGCCGTCAGGACGCGACTGGCGCGCACTTTGCCCGATGAACAGGCAGAACCCGCAGAAACGGCAAAGCCAGCCAAATCCATTTGCATCACCTGCGTCTCTCCCTTCCACCCTGGGGTGAGGATGCAAGAAGTGTTCGGTAAGCGTTGCTGGTCATTCCCGACAAAAATAGTCTTCTTTGACGCAGTCTCAAGGGCCTTTTCTAGAATATTCCTAAGTTTCGCAACCCGTCCCCATGCACCATTGGCTACATCTTGATCTGCCGCGACTGCAGCAGCCCCGAATCCAGCTATGCCAATAACGTTTTCAGTCCCAGAACGGCGGCCCATCTCTTGCCCGCCACCACGCAAAATCGCCTGCGGATCATCAGCAGTGAAATTAATCAATGCACCAACACCCTTTGGACCACCCAACTTGTGCGCCGAGAGGATCATGTAAGACGGTTTGCCACTTTCATCATAAACCACAGGCATCTTTCCCGCGATCTGCGTGACATCGCAAACCACTGCTCCAGATACGCTCGCGTTTGAAACAACTGCTGGCTTCATGACACCAGTCTCAGAATTGGCCGCCGAAATTGCATGTAACGCAGGCCCCTCAATGATCGCCTCATCCCAAGCTAAAAAACAATCATGCTCGGTCTGCAACGATACAAACTGCCCACCATGACGATCTTTCTGCGCAACCGCCAAAGCAGCCGCCTCAGTTGCCGATCCCGTAAACACCACTTGCGTAGGCAAACAGCCCACCAACTCAGCAACCTGCACACGGGCACGTTCGACCAACATCTTGGCTGCGCGTCCCTCAGAGTGCACAGACGAGGGGTTCCCCACAACATCCATAGCAGCCACTATAGCCGCACGCGCTTCTTCGCGCAAAGGCGTCGTCGCATTATGATCGAAGTAAACTCGGCTCACGACACATCCACATTCATCTTACAAAACAAACTCCGAGGGAATTCACAGGACGGGGACTGGCCCCCTTTCAACAGGTCAAACATCCACAACATCGAACAGATTTGGGACAGCAGGACACGGCGCCAATTCATTGGAAATCACATCAGACAAACGCGTTTGGTGCAAGTAAACATAAACATTTGCGCTCAAGCCTTCCCACAAACGATTGGTCAAAGACTGCGCACGTGAACCAGAAGCGCCACCAGAGGCACCTGCGCCCTTGTGCATTGCATCTACGGATTCATCGACAGCGGACAAGATGTCCACAACCCGAATTTCGGACGGCGAACGGGCCAGACGGTAACCACCACCCGGACCACGCACAGACGAAACCAATTCAGAACGACGCAGTTTTACAAATAATTGTTCAAGGTATGGTAGTGAGATGCTCTGACGTTCGGCTATATCGCCAAGGCTAACAAGATTCCCCTCCGGCTGCAGGGCGATGTCAGCCAACGCAACCATTGCATAGCGTCCTTTCGTCGACAGTTTCATCTCAAAATCCCTTGCTTTCGCTAGATTTGATTGACGTTTCACACGCAACGCCATACATCGCAATAAACGCGCAAGCCCTGCGCGCATGTAATTTAGAAACGTTCTAAGGTAACCGGTTATATTCGTCAAGAATTGAACCACGACCCGTTGAACTCAAAAATGCAAGGACGCTCATGCCCGAGGTCATTTTCCCTGGACCCGAAGGCCGCCTTGAAGGCCGCTACCACCCTCAAAAAGAACGTGACGCACCGATTGCGATCGTTTTACACCCACACCCGCAATTTGGCGGCACTATGAATCACAAGGTTGTGCACTCCTTGCACTATGCCTTCTACAATATGGGATTCACGGTACTTCGCTTCAACTTTCGCGGTGTTGGCCGTTCGCAAGGCGAATACGACCAGGGCATTGGCGAGTTATCTGATGCGGCGACTGCTCTGGATTACCTTCAATCGATGAACAACAACTCCAAGCATTGCTGGGTTGCTGGTTTCTCGTTTGGCGCTTGGATTGGCATGCAATTGCTGATGCGTCGTCCAGAAATTACTGGTTTCATTTCTGTTGCTCCACCTGCTAACATGTATGACTTTTCGTTTCTTGCGCCCTGCCCGGCTTCTGGGTTGGTTATCAACGGTACGGCTGACCGCGTGGCACCACCTGCTGATACCCACACACTTGTCGGCAAGCTGCATGAGCAAAAAGGTATCACTGTGACGCACACCGAAGTTGAAGGCGCGGGTCATTTCTTTGAAGAGCCGCACTTAGACACGATGATCGGTCATACAACTGATTACGTGAAGCGCCGCTTGACTGAGAACACCCGCTAATGATTGATCCAGCCGTCACAGAAATGGCCAACAAATTAGCCATTAAGTGTCTTGCCGTCCAAAAAGAGGTCGGTGAAGATCAACTGTTCATGAAGGTTGGCGAAGTTTTGGGCGCATCAAGTCAATCGTTGGAATAAGCATTCTTGACGGCTATCCGCACGCGGATGGCCGAAATTCATGGTCGCGACTTCTTGATAAAACAGATAAAAGCGCACCGCGCCAAGAAAGCTGTATGATCATGGCGGGCGTAGTTTAATGACAGCCCGCCTAGACCAACAGATCGCCTTTCTTAATGAGGCGGACAAACTCAAATCCATTGATCGTGCAACTGTACTTGCAGACCGCTCGCGTGCTGAAAACAGTGCTAACATTCGTGGCACCTTACACTTTATGCGATTGTGCTCGCGGATCAGGCAAAATTAGGCGTGGATACCTCGCGCGTTATTAAAATGCTGATCCTACATGATCTTGTTGAGATCGATGCAGGTGACAATCCCATCTTTGACAACGTCGATGTGGCCGCAATGGAAGCCGCAGAAAAAGTAGCCTCAGATCGTATATTTAAATTACTTTCTAATGATCTACGTGATGAACTTCGTTCTATTTGGGAGGAATTCGAAGCTGCAAAAACTGATGATGCAAAGTTCGCCAAATCCCTTGATAGATTCCAACCTCCGATGCTCAACCTTGCCGCCGGTGGTGGCAGTTGGACAGACTACAACGTGACTGAGGAAATGATCGAGGACCGTGTTGGTTCAAAAATTAAAATCGGCGCGCCCGACCTTTGGGATTACGCTCGTTCCAAGATTTCTGCCTTTTTCAAAGGCGCATCCTAAATTCCCTTGAATAAACTAGGCGATGGCCATAACTGGCACGATTTCATGCTGCGTAAGCGTTCCATCCGTGATTTCACAATGCTGCCTGCAGGGAGTTGGACCCAACCAGACTCTTCTTGACCCAAAGGCTCAGAAACAACCGTGTATCCCAACCGCTCAGTACTCCATCGATAGTATAACGACCGCACAAAGGCGTCAGATGCACATAGCATCGCAAACAACCTTTTCCCATCAGAAAACGCTGCGGAAAACCGCATGTGCGGAGTTGTACCAAGACGTGGCGGCAATTGTTCCATTTCCAACACCGCTTTTGTCATCGCTCCGATGGGATCTTCATCCAAACCATATTTAAGCGCTTTTAAGAAAATGACCTCGCTATCGGTCGCATCTTTCCTGTGGCTATAGAGCTCATCTGGGATTGACATATAAGTAGCTTTGCGAAACTGTTGAAAGCCCCCGACTTACCCATTGTGCATAAAACTCCAGTTGCCAACCACAAACGGGTGACAATTATAGCGGCTAATAGCGGTCCCTGTTGTTGCGCGCACATGCGCCAAAAACATTGTGGAGCGTATTTGCGCGGCAATGCATGGCAGGTTAGAATCCGACCATGCCGGATTAACATCACGAAACAAACTTGGCGCATCACGATGCGCATACCAAGCAACTCCGAAACCATCGCCATTAATCGCCGTTTTACACTCTGAGGCAAATTGGCTTTGCACCATCAACGAATTCTGCAGCTCGGAAATGATGTCTTGTAGAAACACCAGTGCAACACTCTAGGCAGCCCAGCGACACATCAGTTGCTCCTATTCGAAGTTTTAGCATACATTTTTGCTATCATATTGCTGGCTGTTTTCTCGAACAAACATGGGATCAACGCGTGCACCAGCGCCGCTAGTCCTGCCCCCAGCAAACGCAGCGCAAAGCCACCTGCAAACAACAGGTGCTCAAAGTAGCTTTCACCGACGCTGCGCGGGTGATCCATAAACAAGCGACCAAACATAATCCATCTCCTAATATTGAGTTGAGGTCTTTATCGCAGATATCTATTTATTATCGGTCCCAAAATACACGCATTCCGACCATTGCGTTGGGATATTATCCCGGATATTAATGCATTATGAATAAATTGGACGAAATTGACCGTAAAATACTTAACGTTCTACAAGCAGATGCTGCAATTTCGCTTGATCAGCTGGGCGAAACCATCGGTCTGTCGCGCAACGCTTGCTGGCGCCGCGTTAAGGCGATGGAAACATCAGGTATCATCACCAAACGCGTGGCTTTGATTGACCCCATTAAGGTCGATCTTGGCCTGATGGTGTTTATGCAGGTACGCACCAACAGCCACGATCCTAAGTGGCAGCTAGATTTCTCAAACGCAACAAACGCGATTTCGGGCATTCTAAGCGTCTATCGCATGACTGGGGACCTTGATTACCTGATCCGTGCGCGCGTGAGTGACATGGCCGATTATGACCGCCTATATCAACAACTGATCACGCGCCTCTCCATTGCAGACATTGCCGCCAGTTTTGTAATGGAAAAAATTAAAGACAGCACCGCTTTGACGCTTTGAGGTAGACGACAAAAAAGTACTGGGCCAAAGTGCTTCAAATGCTCCGAAAGGCCGTCAATGCAGTATATCATCCTATTTGTCGCAGTTGTGATGGAAACTATTGGCACGACGGCTCTTCAATCTAGCCAGCAGTTCACACGCCTTTGGCCAACCCTCATAGCAATTGTTGCCTATATGGGGGCGTTCTACTTTTTGGGATTAACACTTAAATACATGCCCGTAGGGATTGTATACGCGTTGTGGTCAGGTCTAGGGATTATCACAATTACGATCATCGGCTTTGTGATCTTCGGACAGCGGCTGGATGCAGCAGCTATTGCTGGGTTAACTTTAATTATAGTCGGCATTATCGTCATTCAGATGTTTTCCAACAACACGACCCACTAGGGACACGCATTTCCCCCTAGCTTTCTGCGCCGTGGCAAGTTATGCGCCCCCAAACGCACGAGAGGCTAGAAATATGGACATTCGCAATATTGCGATTATCGCACACGTTGACCACGGCAAAACGACGCTTGTTGACGAACTGTTGAAACAATCCGGTACGTACCGTGAAAACCAAGCGACGACTGAGCGCGCTATGGACAGCAACGACCTCGAGCGCGAGCGCGGCATTACTATTTTTGCCAAGCCGACTTCGGTTGAGTGGAAAGGCACACGTATCAATATAGTTGATACGCCAGGCCACGCTGACTTTGGTGGCGAAGTAGAACGTATTTTGTCCATGGTTGACGGTGTTGTTTTGTTGGTAGATGCAGCTGAAGGCCCAATGCCACAAACAAAGTTTGTGACGTCCAAAGCTTTGAAATTGGGCCTACGTCCAATCGTTGTTGTGAACAAAGTAGACAAATCAGACGCTGAGCCTGATCGCGCTTTGAACGAATGTTTCGATCTGTTCGCCAACTTGGACGCCACAGACGACCAACTTGATTTCCCAACAATGTACGCATCTGGCCGTAACGGTTGGGCTGATATGGAATTGGACGGCAAGCGCGACGGTCTAGACGCGTTGTTCGACTTGGTTATTGAGCACGTTCCTGCCCCTGCCCAAATCACTGAGGGTGACAAGCCATTTACAATGCTGGCCACAACACTTGGTGGCGATCCATTCTTGGGGCGTTTGCTGACAGGCCGCGTTGAATCTGGCACGTTGAAAGCCGGTCAAACGATCAAAGCAATGTCAGTTGATGGCACTTTGATCGAAAACTTCCGCTGCACCAAAATCTTGGGTTTCCGCGGTCTAGAGCAAACGGCAATCGAATCGGCTGAACCAGGCGATATCGTTTCCATCGCTGGAATGACCAAAGCAACCGTTGCTGACACATTGGCCGATGTATCGGTCACTGAGGCGATCGAGGCACAGCCAATCGATCCGCCAACGATCACAGTGACCTTTGGCATCAACGACTCTCCACTTGCGGGTCGTGACGGCAAAAAAGTTCAATCACGCGTCATCCGTGACCGCTTGATGAAAGAAGCAGAATCAAACGTAGCTGTTAAAATCAGCGACACACCAAGTGGTGACGCGTTTGAAGTTGCAGGTCGTGGCGAATTGCAGATGGGTGTTTTGATTGAAAACATGCGCCGCGAAGGCTTTGAGCTTTCGATCTCGCGTCCACAGGTTTTGTTCCAAGAAATAGATGGCGTTCGTATGGAGCCAATCGAGGAAGCAACAATCGACGTTGATGACGAATACTCCGGCGCTGTGATCGAAAAGATCACTGGTGTGCGCAAAGGTGAATTGGTTGAGATGAAGCCAGCCGGTGCAGGCAAAACCCGCATCGTTGCCCATGTTCCATCACGTGGCCTTATTGGTTATCACGGCGAGTTCCTAACAGATACACGCGGTACTGGCGTTATGAACCGTGTATTCCACGCATGGGCACCACACAAAGGTGCCATCCCTGGTCGTCGCCAAGGTGTTCTTATCTCAATGGAAAACGGCACAGCAGTGGCGTTCGCATTGTGGAATTTGGAAGATCGCGGCAGGATGATGATCGGCCCACAAACAGAAGTTTACACAGGCATGATCATAGGTCAGCACAGCCGTGAAAACGATCTGGAAGTGAACCCGCTTAAAGGTAAGAAACTGACTAACGTTCGTGCGTCTGGTACAGATGAAGCCGTTAAGTTGACAACGCCAATCACATTGTCACTCGAAGAGGCTATCGCCTACATCGACAACGATGAGTTGGTTGAAGTTACGCCAAACAACATTCGGATGCGTAAGCGTTACTTGGATCCGAACGAGCGTAAGCGCATGGCAAAAGCTGGTTAAATTTAATTTGAAAGTTGGGCGAATATGTTTCAACTTTCAAAAGCTTAACGAATTAGGGCGCTCCAATTTGGAGCGCCCTTTCTTTTTTCTTATTCAATTGTTTCGATAATCATTAGCTCTCGCTCTGACGCGTCTCGCGCAAACTCGAGTGCGGCTTGATATGTATTTGAGTGATAACATTTCTCAGCCGTTTCAACGTCTGGGAACCGTGCCACCACATTGCGTGGACGTTCTTTGCCCTCAAGCTGAACAAAGCGACCTGCACGCGCGATGAATTCGCCGCCGTGCTCTGCAATGGCAACTGTCGCACCAGCGGCGTATTTTTTATACGCTTCTTCATTGGTGACGGTGACGTGTGCGATCCAAAGTGCGCCCATGATACTTATCCTTTGATGACGGCCTTAGCCGCGTTGATTGCTGCTGCTGCGTTTGTTGCATCCTTGGCCCCACCTTGGGCCATATCCGCACGACCGCCGCCGCCTTTACCGCCCAATTCGGCAACTGCCGCCTTGACCAGATCGACAGCACTGACGCTGTCAGTCTTATCCGCCGTCACACCAGCAGCCACAGCCACCTTGCCGTCTGCATCCGCGATCAACAGAACCGCGCCAGAACCGATACGTGTTTTATGCTCGTCAATCAGGGCTGGCAAGTCTTTACCCGTCACACCAGTCAATGACTGCGCAAGGAAGGCAACACCATTCACGTCTTCCGCCTCAGCAGGTGCAGCTGCACCGCCAGACATCGCGAGTTCGCGGCGCAACTGTGCCACTTCGTTGGCAAGCGACCTACGCTCTTCCATCAGGGCTTTGACCCTTACAGGAACATCAGAAACGGCAGTTTTTAACTCTGCCGCAGTATCTGTCAACAATTGATCCTGACCACGCAAGTATGCAATCGCATCCGCCCCCGTCAGCGCCTCGATCCGGCGTACACCAGAACTGGATGCGCTATCACTCAGCAATGCAAAGGCACCTATGTCGCCCGTTTGGCGTACATGCGTACCGCCGCACAACTCAAGTGAGTAGGTTTGACCATCAGCCCCTTTGCCCGAACCAACTTGGGTCCCCATAGAGACAACACGCACTTCGTCGCCATACTTTTCACCGAACAAAGCCTGTGCACCCAATTCACGCGCATCGTCTGGCGTCATGATCCGTGTTTCGACAACAGTGTTCTGACGAATGTAGGCGTTCACCTCTTCCTCGACATTGCGCTGTTCCTCAATGGATAGGGATTTGGAGTGGCTGAAATCAAAGCGAAGGCGATCCGCTGCATTCAGAGATCCACGCTGTGCCACATGATCGCCCAAAGCACCGCGAAGCGCCTCGTGCAGCAAGTGGGTCACAGAGTGGTTAGAGCGAATGGACGTGCGACGCGTATTAGTTACATTAAGAACAGCCGACTGACCATTGTAAATGATACCTTTTTCGACTGTTGATATGTGAATAAATACACCAGCAGACTTGCGAGTATCGGTCACACGGGCCGTTCCACTTTCGGTGCGGATCACACCAGTGTCACCAACTTGGCCACCACTTTCAGCGTAAAACGGTGTTTGGTTCAATGCGATTTGAACCTTGCCACCCTCTTCAACCTTATCCACCAAAGCACCATCAGCGACCAAGCCAACGATCTGGCCTTCCGCTGTTTCAGTGTCATAACCAAGGAAGTCAGTCGTTCCAGCCTCGTCAACGACTTCAAACCAAACGGTTGCGTCTGCCGCTTCGCCAGAACCAGACCAGGCCGCACGGGCCTTGGCCTTTTGCTCTGCCATCGCCTTGCGGAAGCCTTCAGTGTCCACACCACGACCCTTTTCGCGCAAAGCGTCTTGGGTTAGATCCAGCGGAAAACCGTATGTATCATAAAGCTTGAACGCGGAAGAGCCGGAAAGATAGGCACCTTCAGCCAAGCTGTCAACTTCATCATCTAGCAATTTTAAACCACGATCCAGCGTCTGTTTGAAACGTGTCTCTTCTTGATGCAGCGTCTCAGTGATCAAGGACTGTGCCTGACCCAACTCGGGATAGGCAGCGCCCATTTGTTGAACCAATTCTGGCACCAGCTGGTGCATCATCGGGTCTTTGACACCCAAAAGATGCGCGTGACGCATAGCGCGACGCATGATGCGGCGCAGCACGTAACCACGGCCCTCGCTGGACGGCATAACGCCATCGGCCATCAGGAATGATGTCGAACGCAAGTGGTCCGCAATCACACGGTGATGCGTGTTGCCCGGCCCATCTGGATCAGAGCTGGAGGCATCCGCACTAGCCTCAATCAGGCTGCGCATGAGATCAGTATCGTAGTTGTCGTGCTTGCCTTGCAAAAGCGCACCAATACGCTCAAGACCCATGCCCGTGTCGATAGACTGCATATCCAGCGGAACCATGCTGCCGTCAGCGAACTGTTCGTTCTGCATGAACACGAGGTTCCAAATTTCAATAAAACGATCGCCGTCCTCATCAGCTGAACCGGGAGGGCCGCCCCAAATGTGATCGCCGTGGTCAAAGAAAATTTCAGTACATGGACCACATGGACCTGTTGGACCCATACGCCAGAAATTATCATCTGTTGGAATCCGAATGATCCGGTTATCAGAAAGACCTGCAACCTTCTTCCACATGTTCGCAGCTTCGTCATCTGTGTGATAAACGGTGACCAACAGGCGATCTTTTGGGATGTCGAATTCTTTGGTCAGCAATTCCCACGCGAATGGAATGGCCTCCGTTTTAAAGTAATTGCCAAAGCTAAAGTTACCAAGCATTTCAAAGAATGTGTGGTGACGTGCGGTGTAGCCCACATTGTCTAGATCGTTGTGCTTACCGCCAGCACGTACGCATTTTTGGGCGGATGTTGCGCGGTTATAGTCGCGGGTTTCAACGCCTGTGAACAGGTTTTTGAATTGCACCATGCCAGAGTTGACGAACATCAACGTTGGGTCGTTGCGCGGCACCAATGGGCTGGAAGGCACGATCTGGTGCCCTTGTTTTTCAAAGTAGTTCAAGAAGGTCGAGCGGATATCATTTAACGTGGGCATATGTCGTGCGCCTTATGGCAAATATTGCGTTATTATTCTGTTGAGATCAGAAATACCGCCCCACCCAACAACTGTCCACAGTGTACAGGACATAGAATGCAACAAGACGCCCCACTCTGGGACGCCTTATCAAACGATTGGTGACCAAAATTGGTCGATGAACAGGTTCTTAACCTTCAAGAACGCCATCATCTTCTTTTTTCTCATGCTTTGGCGTGTCAAAATCCAAACCGTGCGATGCGCGGATTTTATCTTCGATCTCTAGTGCTATGCTCTCGTTCTCTTTCAAGAAGACTTTAGAGTTTTCACGCCCTTGCCCCAGTCGCTCATCACCATAGCTGAACCAAGCACCTGATTTATCAACGATGCCTGCTACAACGCCCAAATCAAGCAGTTCGCCCATTTTTGAGATGCCTTCGCCATACATGATGTCGAATTCAACTTTCTTGAACGGTGCCGCCACTTTGTTTTTGACAACTTTAACACGTGTTGCGTTACCGACCACTTCTTCACGGTCCTTCAAAGCGCCAATACGGCGTATATCTAGACGAACAGATGAATAGAACTTTAGCGCATTGCCTCCTGAAGTCGTTTCAGGAGAGCCAAACATAACGCCAATTTTCATGCGGATTTGGTTGATGAAAATAACCATGCAGTTGGAACGGCTGATAGAACCCGTCAGTTTGCGCATGGCCTGAGACATAAGGCGTGCCTGAACACCAACAGAGCTGTCACCCATATCACCTTCAAGTTCTGATTTCGGCGTTAAAGCAGCAACTGAATCCACAACAACCATGTTTACCGCGCCAGAGCGCACCAACGTGTCAGTGATTTCAAGCGCTTGCTCACCTGTATCAGGTTGTGAAATCAGCAACTCATCGATATCGATGCCAAGCTTTTTAGCGTATTGTGGGTCAAGCGCGTGCTCAGCATCCACAAATGCGCATACGCCGCCTTTCTTTTGTTGTTCTGCAATACAATGCAGTGTCAGCGTAGTTTTGCCCGATGATTCAGGGCCATAGATCTCAATAATTCGCCCCATTGGTAGGCCGCCTATGCCCAATGCAATGTCCAGACCAAGGGAACCAGTTGAACTGGCTACGATGTCTTGAATGGCGCCTTCTGCGCCCAATTTCATTATCGAACCTTTGCCAAACTGGCGTTCGATTTGTGCCAATGCGCTGTCTAGCGCCTTTTGCTTATCTGCTGATTTTTTGTCTGTCATAGTTAAAAGATCTGCCGTTGCCATTGCGTTCATCCCTTAGTGTCACACCCATGATATGGCGGCAATGATTACCTCACCTACATCTAGGGTATTTCAATTATGTTCCTATTGTGTTCTCAATAAGATCAAAAGCAGAACATTTCAAGTAAATTGTTAGCAACCTGCAAAGTAGCTGTTGCAGAGCAACCTGATTTTATGTCGATGTTGGTTAATTAAAACTGAATACAGAACGTGTTAGCCAGCGAATGACTATTCCATCGCAACTACAATCGTATTCACGGCGCAAGCATCCTTAGTTCCAAGACTAAAGTACGACATCAGAGCAAAACATAAAAAGGAGGTAATGGCGGATCTAAAGTCCGTATAACTATTCTTGATAACAACTTATAAAATCGCAATATTGTTTATCTTAAGTTGGTTAATGATTTTCAATCAATTCAAAGCGTGCCATATAATTCCTATGCATTCCAACAAATTTGTGAGGGCGAATGTGGGGGCAATATGGCAAAGCGTAAATTAACTTTATCTAAGTGAAGTTGTCCGGAGAATTAGGACAGTTAACTAGGATGTAAATAGCTTAAGTGACAACCTGACCTTGATAAAGGTAGAGGTTAT
>CAJJAR010000020.1 GCA_905182105.1 uncultured Paracoccaceae bacterium | reverse complement strand
GACAGTGTTATGGACCTGACGCCACGCGGCATCCGCTTGCACCTCGGTTTGAACAAGCCGATCTATGAGCGCACAGCAGCCTATGGCCACTTTGGACGTAAGCCTGAAGCTGATGGTGGTTTCAGCTGGGAGAAAACGGATTTAATAGAGGCTTTGAAAAAAGCCGTTTAAGTCTACTAATGTAACATTTTGACGGGCAGTGATCAATCTTGACGCTGCCCGTTTTCATTTTTGCGACGTGTTAACTAACGGTATTAATCGATCTGTTCCATAGCATACGCTTGCCTTGATGCGCTGGGCTGGATAAACCGCGCCCATGACACAACCTGTACGCCCACACCGCAATTTTTATGGCCGGCTCAAAGGCAAGCACCTCAAGCAATCGCAAGAGGGCTATTTGACCGAAGACCTTGATGCATTGTCCCCGGGGGCAGTTGATTGGGATGTGAACCCCGATCGTAATAATCTGGATCTGAACGCCTTGTTTGATGGCAAGCCCACGTGGCTTGAAATCGGCTTTGGTGGTGGTGAACACATGGTGCACCAATGTGGCCAAAATCCTGATGTTTGCATCATCGGATGCGAACCCTACATCAATGGCGTTGCGATGCTGCTGGGCAAGATCAGAAAAGCGGGTGTCAAAAATCTAGCTGTTTATCCGGGTGACGTGCGCGATATGTTCGACGTATTGCCTGATGCCTCAATTGATCGCGCGTTTCTACTATATCCGGACCCATGGCCGAAATCGCGCCACCATCGTCGTCGTTTTGTAACCGAAGAACATCTTGCGCCCCTTGCTCGCGTTTTAAGACCGGGTTCAGTTTTTCGCGTTGCGACTGACATTCCTGACTATGTGCGTCAAACCATGCAGGAAGTCCCAAAGCAGCCGTTTGAATGGACGGCTGAGGGACCAGAAGATTGGCGCGTACCGTGGGGTGATTGGATCAGCACGCGTTACGAACAAAAAGCGCTACGCGAAGATCGTACACCGCATTACATGACCTTTATCCGTAAATAGGCATTTTGCCTTTCGACTGGACCAAAGTCTGCGTAGACGATAGGTCTGGCGCTAACTTTAGACGATTTGAAAGACTGCATATGTCCAGCGACGACACCCCAATTCCGATGACATCCTGCGCTTGTGGGCCACTTAATGGGCACGCTGAAGTGCCGGGTGATAAATCAATTTCTCACCGGTCTTTGATTTTGGGTGCGCTCAGTGTCGGCGAAACCAAAATCAGCGGATTGTTAGAGGGTCAAGACGTCCTTGATACCGCTAAAGCCATGCGTGCTTTTGGGGCCGAGGTTACTGATCTGGGTGAGGGGAATTGGTCTGTGCACGGCGTTGGCGTTGGCGGCTTTGCAGAACCTGAAAATATCATCGACTGCGGCAATTCTGGAACTGGCGTGCGCCTGATCATGGGCGTTATGGCGACATCTCCAATCACAGCGACCTTTACCGGTGATGCCAGCCTGAATGGCCGTCCAATGGCACGTGTTATTGACCCGTTGGCTGAATTTGGTTGCCAAAGCGTTGGCCGTAAAGGTGGCCGTTTGCCGATGACACTTGTTGGCGCCGCAGATCCAGTTCCTGTGCGCTACGTGGTTCCTGTGCCGTCCGCGCAAGTAAAATCAGCAGTTCTGTTTGCGGGTCTAAATGCGCCCGGCAAAACGGTTGTGATCGAGAAAGAAGTGACGCGCGATCATACGGAACGTATGCTTGCTGGCTTTGGCGCTGAAATCACGATTGAAGAAACTGATGAAGGCCGTGTTATCACGCTGACCGGCCAGCCAGAATTGAAGCCACAAACCATTGCAGTTCCACGCGATCCATCCAGCGCTGCCTTTCCAGTATGTGCAGCGGTCATCGTTCCGGGTTCGGATGTTTTGGTGCCAGGCATCGGCTTGAATCCAACACGCGCTGGGTTGTTTACAACCCTACGTGAAATGGGTGCAGACCTTACCTATGAAAATGAACGCGAAGAAGGTGGCGAACCTGTTGCTGACCTACGCGCACGTTTCTCACCTGATCTGCACGGTATTGAGGTTCCAGTGGAACGCGCGGCCAGCATGATCGACGAATACCCTGTGCTTTCCGTCGTTGCATCCTTTGCTTCAGGCAAAACACATATGCCGGGCGTCAAAGAGTTGCGCGTGAAAGAAAGCGACCGTATTGATGCAATGGCAACGGGTTTGCGCGCCAACGGTGTTGACGTCGACGAGGGGCCAGATTGGTGGTCCGTGCATGGTTTGGGCCATGGCAACGTCAAGGGTGGGGCCACATGTGTCAGCCACCTTGATCACCGCATTGCGATGTCCTTCATGATCATGGGCATGGCAGCATCAAACCCTGTATCACTTGACGACGGTGGACCAATCGCAACGTCATTCCCGATCTTTGAGGGATTGATGGGCGGTCTAGGTGCTGACATAAGACGCGACGGGTAATGGCGATTACGACAGAAACGATTGCGATCTTGGCGATTGCTTCGGCGATCGGATTTGGATCGCTGGTTGTTTTGTCGGAAATTTATCTAAGTGTTGGCTTTGGCCTGCTTGATGGTCGCCTTAACGGTTACGACGTTGAAGCTGTAAACAGATATCTAGGGCTGTTGTCTGCTGAAAATAGTCAGGTTTACATCGGCCCTTTCCGCGCATTGGACACCATCGTCCCTCCGCTGTTGGCCACGACCTTTGCCGCGATCATTTGGACGCTGGGTAAAACCCTTTGGCGCACTGAGGTCGTTTTTCCTCTGATCTATGTGACTGCCGACTTGCGTGAGAACGCATTGGTCGGAAAAATTTTGCAAGCAACCACTCTCGACACTTAAACGGTTTCTCGTGCGAGTGATATGACACAACTAAAATGGCTTTTCACAGTAATGTCTTTGGCAGTGGTGTTGTGGCTATGGTGACAAGGACGGACACAGGCATGACCGAACCATTTACAATTGCAATCGACGGACCCGCCGCAGCAGGAAAAGGCACGATTTCCAAGGCAGTTGCTGCACATTTCGGATATGCCCATCTTGATACAGGGCTGCTGTACCGCGCTATTGGTGCAAAGGTCATGACTGGCAGCGATGCGATTGAAGCCACCGTTGGATTGCGCGCCGAAGACTTAGAGGTCGACGGCTTGCGCACAGCCGAAGTTGCCCAAGCTGCCAGTAAAGTTGCGGTTATCCCAGAGGTCCGCGCGGCCCTCCTTGACTTTCAGCGCGCGTTTGCGCGTCGGGCAGGGGGCGCGGTTCTGGATGGGCGTGATATTGGTACGGTAATTTGCCCACAAGCTGAGGTGAAACTGTTCGTAACAGCCAGCGCCGAAGTGCGCGGTAAGCGTCGCTATGATGAATTGGTTGGACGGGGGGATACAATCACTCTAGACGACGTGATTGAAGATGTGCGCGCCCGTGATGCACGTGACATGGAGCGGGTCGAGGCACCGCTAAAGCCTGCTGAAGATGCGCATGTTCTGGACACATCAGCGCTAAGTATTTCCGATGCCGTGGCGGAAGCGATCGCTGCAATTACACAAAAGTTGTCGTAGCTGCCACTGCCCTGTGGGTTCTTTCAGAAGTTTCGCAGGACAGTGTTTATGTAAGTCTTAGAACCTGATCACGACTCTGATCGTGATGCTCCATTTGGGGTTCTTTAATTGGGCTTTTACTATGTTTTCACCTTCAACAAGCCCCTCGCCGTTGTTAGCTTTCCGAAGGGCATTTCCCATATTTTTAAAGTTCAGGGACACATTTTCAGCAAGGCGATCTTCGCCACCAGAACCCTTGCGAAGGGATGAAATGATGATTTTGGAGATTTTCTGATAGTCTCATTTTCAATCGGGGACTTTAATTTGGATTGGTTTTGGGGCACCATTGCTCTTAATACTCATATCCAATTTCATGTACTCGATTGGGTTATCACCTGCTTTGCGTGCGTTAGTGAAAGCTTGAAGAGGGGCACTGGCTGCTGCCAACACTGTCAAGCCAGATGAAATGAACTTGCGTCGTAAAATGGTCATATAGGTATTCCTTATGGGTGAAGTTTTGGTGTAATTGTCAGTAAGGAATAGCGCACGGATTTGTGTCTGAATATCACCCAACTTTGTGAAAGTTCCCTACTTTCTGCTTTGCTGGGCGACGTGCCCGAACCCTTGTTATTTGCGGCTGTCTTGGCTACCGGAGCCAAGTCGATAAGGTGATTTTCACCGCATAAAAACATGACAAGCAGGGCTGGAAATTTTCTGATTCGGCCCTATGTCCCAGATCCAAGCCATTAATTAAGGAGCTTCAAGTTATGCCGAAAACAGCAACCCGTGCTGGCAACCGTCTTATGGACCGCCCGGAATATGCGTCCAAGCAAAAGCCATTAACCGCTACTGCGGAAACGACGGTGTTTGATGCAGTTTTGGATATGTCCAAGAAGAATTTTGGATCTGTCGTTGTGATTGATGATGAACGCAAGATCTTGGGTGTTGTGACAGAGCGTGACGTGATGAACAAACTTGTGGCCAAAGGGTTGGATTCCAAAACCGCGGTCTTGTCTGATATAATGACGCCTGATCCTCGTATCGCGCGCGAGACCGATGACATGGTCGATTGGCTGCGCATTATGTCCAACGAACGGTTTCGTCGCTTGCCAGTGGTTGATGACGAAGGGCGGATCAAAGCCGTGTTTACTCAAGGTGATTTCGTTTCCTACACGTGGCCGGACCTAATCTATCAAATGAAAGCCATCGCGTCTGCGACTGTGTTTAAGAATTGGCCAATAGTACTGATTGGCGGCGGTATAGCGCTTTACACACTGTTGATGGTGATCGTTTTGCGCACTGTCGGCTAAGGACGACCTGCGGATGGCACATGGCTGACCTCGCGTTTCCCATTGGGGGAAAAGGCCAGCCAATCCGACTCTCAGCGTCAGTATTGCAAGGGGTGGTGGATCACGCTCAGATCGTCAACAGCCCTTGCAATTTTACAGAATCCCGCATAATTACGCATTTGTCGAAAAGGCGGGTTAACCGTTGGGCAAGTTATTTACGGGGTTTGGTTTTTGCCGACCCTTTTTTGTATTTCCCGATGCTGAACCGTTCGACCAATGAAACCCCAAAGACCGGCGGAGACAACCGCACGGCCAGAATCAAATATGTAGATTAGGAAATATACGCCACATGGCTAACACGATGGACGAGTTTGAAGCACTTTTGAATGAAAGCTTCGAAATGGACACCCCTGAAGAGGGATCCGTTGTTAAAGGCAAGGTTATCGCGATTGAAGCGGGCCAAGCCATTATCGACGTAGGCTACAAGATGGAAGGCCGCGTCGACATTAAAGAATTCGCAGATCCCGGTGAAGCTCCAAAAATCGCTGCTGGCGATGTTGTTGAAGTATTCCTCCGTCAGGTCGAAAACTCTAAAGGCGAAGCAGTAATCTCACGTGAGATGGCTCGTCGTGAAGAAGCATGGGATCGTCTTGAGACTGCCTTCGCCGGTGAAGCACGCGTTGAAGGCGCGATCTTCGGCCGCGTTAAAGGTGGCTTTACCGTTGATCTTGGCGGCGCAGTTGCGTTCCTTCCAGGATCTCAAGTTGACGTTCGCCCAGTGCGTGATGCGGGTCCATTGATGGGTCTTAAGCAACCATTCCAAGTCCTTAAAATGGACCGTCGCCGTGGCAATATCGTTGTTTCTCGTCGTGCTATCCTTGAGGAATCACGTGCAGAACAACGCGCTGAAGTTATTGGCAACCTTACTGAAGGCCAAAACGTTGACGGTGTTGTTAAGAATATTACTGAATACGGTGCGTTCGTTGATTTGGGCGGCGTTGACGGCTTGTTGCACGTCACTGACATGGCATGGCGTCGTGTGAACCACCCATCTGAAATCCTAACAATCGGTGAAACGATCAAAGTTCAGGTTATCAAGATCAACAAAGAGACACACCGTATCTCCTTGGGCATGAAGCAATTGCAAGAGGATCCATGGGATCTGGTTGCTGCGAAATACCCACTTGAGTCTACACACACTGGTCGCGTGACCAACATCACTGATTATGGCGCATTCGTTGAGCTAGAAGCAGGCGTTGAAGGTCTTGTGCACGTTTCTGAAATGTCTTGGACTAAGAAGAACGTACACCCAGGCAAAATCGTATCTACGTCTCAAGAAGTCGAAGTTATGGTTCTGGAAATCGACGGCACCAAGCGTCGCGTATCTTTGGGTCTGAAACAGACACAGCGCAATCCATGGGAAGTGTTTGCAGAAACACACCCTGAAGGCACTGAAGTCGAAGGCGAAGTCAAAAACATCACCGAATTCGGTTTGTTTGTTGGCCTTGAAGGCGACATCGACGGCATGGTTCACTTGTCTGACCTATCATGGGACGAACGTGGCGAAGACGCGATTCAGAGCTACCACAAGAACGACGTGGTTCAGGCTGTTGTATCCGAAGTTGACGTTGAAAAAGAACGCATCTCCTTGTCTATCAAAGGCATGGGCGGCGACAAGTTCGCAGAAGCAGTGGGCGGCGTTAAGCGCGGTTCCATCGTAACTGTGACAGTGACAGCCATCGAAGAAGGTGGTGTTGAATGCGAATATGAAGGCATGAAATCCTTCATCCGTCGTTCCGACCTGTCTCGTGACCGTGCAGAGCAGCGCCCAGAGCGTTTCTCAGTTGGTGATAAAGTGGACGTACGTATCACTAACGTCGACGCAAAAACACGCCGCTTGGGTGTCTCCATCAAAGCACGTGAAATTGCTGAAGAAAAAGAAGCCGTTGAACAGTATGGTTCATCTGACTCAGGCGCATCCTTGGGCGATATCCTTGGTGCAGCTTTGAACACCGGCGACGAATAAGCTTAACCGCTTAACGTTTTAAGATTAGGCCCTGCAGGCAACTGCGGGGCCCTTTTTTGTTTTTAAGCTAGGCAAGGTGATCCCTCTGCCGCATTCAACCTTTGGTGAGTGTTTCTTAAATGAAAACGGTATCCGGATTTACTGGCGTTAGGTGTTTGTTTTGAACAGTTACACTTATTGGCTGTCGTTAACTTATTGCTATGCGAGAATTTCCAAAATTAATGGGTGGGATTTTTTTATGCTTGGACTTTTGATATTAGTGATGCTTTTGGGGCTGCATTTTTCATGGACGAAGGTGCGGAGAATGATCCTGATTAAACTCTTGAGCTAGGCTCTGAAGATGATGGCCAGTTGGTAGAGTTTGAAAATTATCACACTCATTATATAGGGACCGGCGCTTCCGTTGAAGTTGAAGCGAACGACTCTGACAATGGCATCTATGCTAAAGGCGGCAATGACACTGTGGTTGCTTTGGGTGGCAATGATTGGGTCGAGGGAAATGCGGGCAATGATGTCCTATATGGCAACGATGGTGGCGAATCGGTAACTGGTGGTGTCGGTAATGGTAGCGGTTTTCTAGGTACTGGTGACGTTATAACCGGCTGGAAATCATCCAACAGCCCTTCTGATATGGATGGAGACGACTTTATTCGAGGTGGTGCAGGTGATGACATCATTATCAATAATTTTGGCTCAAACTTCCTACTTGGAGATTCGGATGACGATACCATTCTGGCCTTAGATGGACATTCTGCAGCTGATGCGAGCGTAAATGAAGCCGACTTTGGAACTGTTGATACGCATGAAGGTGGTGCAGGTGATGATCGCTTGATTGGGGATGATGGCGATGTCATGATCGTCTGAACTGGCGCAGGTAAATTTGTTGTTGAGACGGATATCGTGCGAGAACAAGCGGTTGCTTAGATTACGAATTTTGACGTCAAAGAAGGTGTGCTACATTATATAGCAATGCGCAAACTTCTGAAGGCATTATTTTTACATTTGATTAAGCTAGAAGCGGCGTTATTGCATCAATTGCATCAGAAGAAATCGCACTAATCAGGATCTTACAGCTGCAGATATTCTTAATATTTCATCGAGCGTTGTCCACTATGACGAATCTGGCTCAACTGATGGATATAGTGAAACGACAGGTGACATCATCGATTTGGCAGACGCTCAATTGAGCTATGTGGGCACTGACGCGGGCGTCGAAGTTCAAGCTAACGATTCGAACAACCAGATCAGCGCCGCTGGTGGCAATGATACAATCGTGGCACTTGGCGGGACTGATTTCGTTGCAGGCAACGACGGAGATGATATTCTATACGGCAACGATGGCGAAGATCCGTCTTTGGTTGCGCTGGTATTGATACAGTATTCCTTGGAGCAGATAACGATATTTCAGGTGCTTCTCCATCGGACGGACCGTCTGAAATTTTGGCAATGATCAGATCCATGGTGGTACTGGCGGTGATGTGATCGACGATAACTTTGGATCCAATCAACTGTTTGGTGATCAAGGTGACGACGTGTTGGATGGGACTGATGGGCATTCAGATGTCGAGTTAAATGTTTCTGTAGCTGAGTACTGCTTGACAGACACATTGAGTGGCGGAGCAGGCAACGACACACTCATTGGTGATGATAGCGAAGTCATGACCGGTGGTGATGGAAATGATGAATTTGCTGTGGCCAGAGACTTTGCCCGAGAGCAAGTCGCCGCTCAGATCGTTGACTTTAATGTGGCAGAGGATGCTTTGAAAATCGATGGTACGGCGTTATCTTCCACCAGCATCGCCTATGCTTTTGACAGTGCGCAAGGTGGCGTAATTGCTTCTGTCGCTGGTGAAGAGGTGGCAGTTCTACAAGGATTGGTCGCGCTGATATTCCAGCAATTACCGCGACGTTTGTTAAAGGGTGATCCCAAGGGGGTCGTTCAATTCGTATCATTAGTGGCGCGTGCAACCGCTGCCTACCTAGATCGTTGATTACCGAATCGTTGGTTCAGTTGGTGAAGTTTCAGGCGAAACTTTGCCAGTGGGACACTATCGTTAAATTAATTGGGCCTTAAATACCCAGAAATACTTAGTAAAATCAAAGTTTGCTCTGGAAAGACTATTTAGCTTTCGTCAAACGTGCCTATAATCAACAAATAAACCAACAGTAAATACCCGGGGGCTATCTGATGATCCGATCTGAACTGATACAGAAAATTGCAGACGAAAACCCACATCTTTATCAACGTGATGTCGAACGTATCGTGAATACGATCTTTGACGAAGTGACATCTGCTATGTCACGCGGTGATCGTGTTGAGCTTCGCGGCTTTGGCGCGTTCTCTGTAAAAAAACGTGACGCGCGTGTGGGCCGTAACCCCCGTACTGGCGAAACAGTCAGCGTTGACGAAAAGCATGTGCCGTTTTTTAAGACAGGTAAGTTACTTCGCGATCGTCTGAACGGGAACGTCTAAAAATGCGCTACATTCGTTATGCCTGCATCACAACCTTTGCGGTTGCGTTGATCGCTGTTTCTTTGGCCAACCGAACTGTCGTCACCCTCAAGGTTTTGCCTGACGAGGTTGCTGGCCTGTTTTCGGTGAACCCATCCATCAACATGCCGCTTTTTGTCGTGGTCTTTGGCGGTATCATTGTTGGTCTGTTGGTCGGATTTGTTTGGGAATGGTTCCGTGAGCATGCAATGCGCGCTGAAGCATCCAAATCCAGTCGCAGCGTGCGCCGACTTGAACACGAGATTGCACGTCTCAAAGGCCAAAGCGCAGATAACCAAGACGATGTTTTGGCCTTGCTAGACAAAGCCAGCTGATCTGAATGTCAAAATCTATAGCGGTAAAAATCTGCGGTTTGACGCAGCCAAGCGAGGTGCACGCGGTTGCACAGGCTGGGGCGACCTATTGTGGCTTTGTCTTTTTCTTGAAATCACCACGCAACGTGTCTTTTGAGCAGGCCGCAGCAATGGCTTTTGAGGCCCCCGTTGGTTTGGGTAAGGTGGCGCTGACGGTGAATGCTGACAATGCGTTCCTAGATGCGCTGACGGCACAAGTGCCCCTAGATATGCTGCAGTTACACGGTTCTGAAACGCCAGAGCGGGTTTTGGAGGTTAAGGCACGTTACGGTCTGCCGGTTATGAAAGCAGTCGGCGTTGCCAGTGCTGCCGATTTACCGTCAGTTGACGCCTATATGCAGGCCGCTGATCAGATCCTTGTTGATGCAAAACCACCAGAAAATGCGGACTTGCCTGGCGGCAATGGTCTAACATTTGACTGGCGTCTGATCGCGGGGCGTCGCTGGATTGTGCCATGGATGTTGGCCGGTGGTTTGACACCTTTGAACGCAGCCGAAGCGGTTCAGATGACGGGGACCCGTCAATTGGATGTCAGCTCCGGCGTTGAGAGCGCGCCGGGTGTCAAAGACACCGCGATGATCCGCGCCTTTGTCGATGCGTCCCAAGGGGTTTCCAAGATCCCAACCTTATAATTTCAAAACGGGATTAGGGGTGCGGTGCGGTGTCCGCTTTACGCGTCCCAATCCATAAGCTACATCCGAATGAAGCGAAGTGGAGCACTCAGATGAACAACCTTTTCAATTCTTTTATGACTGGACCTGATGAGCAGGGACGGTTTGGTGATTTCGGTGGACGTTTCGTCTCTGAAACCTTGATGCCATTGATCCTTAGCCTTGAGGAAGAATACGAAAAGGCGAAAACGGACGACAGTTTTTGGGCAGAGATGGATTTTCTGTGGAAGCACTATGTTGGCCGTCCAAGCCCACTGTATCATGCTGAGCGCCTGACCGAACACCTTGGTGGTGCCAAAGTGTACATGAAGCGTGACGAGCTGAACCACACTGGCGCGCATAAAATTAACAACGTGCTGGGCCAGATCATTTTGGCACGCCGCATGGGAAAAAAGCGCATTATCGCTGAAACGGGCGCTGGTCAGCACGGCGTTGCAACGGCGACGGTCTGTGCAAAGTTTGGCCTTCAGTGTGTGGTCTATATGGGCGCGCATGATGTTGAGCGTCAGGCACCAAATGTATTCCGTATGCGCCTGTTGGGTGCTGAAGTTATCCCTGTGACCTCTGGTCGTGGTACGTTGAAAGACGCCATGAACGATGCTTTGCGTGACTGGGTAACGAATGTTGACGACACATTCTACTGCATCGGTACTGTGGCTGGCCCACACCCGTACCCTGCAATGGTCCGTGACTTCCAATCCATCATCGGCAAAGAAGTCCGCGAACAAATGATGGAAGCCGAAGGTTGTCTACCTGATACGTTGATTGCCGCAATCGGTGGTGGTTCAAATGCTATGGGTCTGTTCTTCCCGTTCCTTGACGACAAAGAAGTGAATATCATTGGTGTCGAAGCTGGCGGAAAAGGCGTGAATGCCAAGATGGAGCACTGTGCTTCATTGACGGGTGGTCGCCCAGGCGTACTTCACGGCAACCGTACTTACCTTTTGCAAGACGATGATGGTCAAATCCTCGAGGGCTTCTCTATCTCTGCTGGTCTGGATTACCCAGGCATTGGACCAGAGCACGCATGGCTGCACGAAATTGGCCGAGCGAAATATGTATCTATCACAGACGTCGAAGCGCTAGAGGCATTTCAGCTTTGCTGTACGCTTGAGGGCATCATCCCAGCGCTTGAACCATCCCACGCGCTTGCGCACGTGATGAAGCTGGCACCAACATTGCCTGCGGATCACATCCTGTGCATGAACATGTGTGGTCGTGGCGACAAAGACATCTTTACCGTCGCGCGTGCACTAGATTTTGATATGGGTGAATTCGTCTAAATCAACATCGCATCGAATTAGAAAAGGCACCTCACGGAGGTGCCTTTTTTGTTTTGCCTTAAGCAGTTTGATCGCTGTATTGCGTCAATATACGCAAGGGCACCGTCTGCAGCGCGCGTTTGTGGGTCGCGGCCAAATTGACCCTTGGGGCACATCCCTCATCATGGGCTTGAAGGAAACGGCTGGCGCACAGGCACCACGCGTCACCCGCTTTGAGCCCTTGAAACCCGAACTCTGCGCGCGGTGTGCTTAGGTCATTGCCGACATATTTTGAATAAGCCAAGAATTCGGCAGTCATCACAGCGCAGACAGTGTGGCTGCCTTGGTCCTGAACACATGTGTTGCAGTGCCCATCACGGAAAAACCCAGTGACTGGATCAACCCCGCATAAGCCAAGTGGAGTGCCAAGGACATTTACGCTTTCATCAGGTTCCATGCTCAATCCTTTACCATGGAGGTGTGTTGTTTGAGCATAACCTAGCTCGTGGGGATGGCTTCACCAATACTTAAAATTGTCAGAGAGGCTGGGTCAGTTGGTATGACGCCAATCAACCCAACGCCCATGAAAATCAACACGAACAAAGTAAAGGGTTATGTCCCCGGGCCACAAACGCAACGTGAGAGCTGCTCCAGCGTCACCTGTGGCGTCTCCGTCAATCTCCATTAACAACCTCGTCAAAGGCGTTTCAGCCGTCGCACGCGCCCCTGCTTGTTCAATCAGCTCAAGACCACGTGCTTGTACTGAGTTCCGGAAAAGCTGCCATGCAACGGAATTTTGGATCAGATGCAAATGCCCTGTATGTAGATTCGCCAAACGCGTTTCCAACCACTCAATCGCATCACCCTTTTCAACCTCGACGTTGATGGTCGCCGCCGCAGCTTTGGTTAGGGCCAATCGGTGCGGTTGATCCGCCCACAAATATGCCGTGAGGCGCAATAAGTCAGGCGCAAGGCACGGGTTAAGTGGATTAAGGTCTACACCCGACCGTTCAGCAATATTGATTAAATTGGACGGGGGAAGGTACCCTGTCCAATCGGGGTTTAAAGTCAACGTAGGCGTCTATGGGCCAGTGACCTGACACGCGATGTCTAAGGCATAATGTTTCCACATCAGGTTTAAGCCTGCACTTGCCCCGAGTTCTGACAATACAATTGGGCGCTGGAAGTGTTCGAGCGCAACTTGTGCACCGGCGATCAAAGCTGCAGAGCGACGAACCTCATTGTTTTGTGGGGGGGGCTTGGGTCCATTCAAGTATGAAATCATCATGTGCAACAAGTGCATGTGAAACCGCAATTTCGAGGGCGCTATGGTCAAACGCGTTTGGTGGATATGATGCAATCAACGCATCCGATTGACCTGAGAGAACCAAAGCATGAAGCCCACCGGTAATACGCAATGGTAACGAATGGCCAGTGGGACCAATGTCGCCTGTATAGATAGCCATCGCTTTGCCCAATTTGGTGTTTGATCGCCAGTTTTTGGAAAGTATGCGCAGCAAGTGATCCATGAATGGGGAGTCTAGACGTTCACATGAAACGGCTTGATCTTCAAAGGCTGCGCGCAAAGTCATTTAAAGCGATCCATCAGTTTCTGCATCGCGGATCTGCTGTCGGTGTCTGGCACAGGTTCGACAGGCTTCTTTTTTGGTCGCTCTGTCACAACCTTTTCTGGCGGGCGTTTGCCTGTGCTTGGACGAGGCGGCGCAACGCGAAGGGCAACTGCATTCATGAACTTGGGTGGATCACCCAAGGCCAAAGATGGGGCCCCATCGGCGCAACCACGCAGCACGTCATCCAACCAATCTTGTTCTGCTTTGGCAAAATCACTTAGCACAAAACTGGCAACACGATCCTTATGACCAGGATGACCAACACCGATGCGAATCCGGCCGTAATCTGCACCAATATGGGCATGGATAGACCGCAGGCCATTGTGTCCTGCATGACCACCAGACATTTTGAAACGGATTTTTCCCGGAGCAAGATCCAGTTCGTCATGAAAAACGACAACATCTTTGGCGTCAATTTTGTGAAACTTCATTGCGGCCGCAACAGATTGACCTGAATTGTTCATGAAGGTTTCGGGCTTTAGCAAAACCGCTCGATCAGACCCAAACCTGCCTTCTGTTACCAAACCTTGGAACTTTTGCTTCCATGGGCCAACCCCATGATCTGAGGCGATCATATCGAGGGCCATAAACCCAATATTGTGGCGGTTACGGGCGTATTTCGCGCCGGGATTTCCCAAACCAACAATCAACTTCATGGTGTTTCCTCAATTCATACTTGTCTTTGAGTCAGACTAGCACAGGCTGCAACCAGACCTCCACCACGGTGGATACATCTTTTGATGAAACGAAAAACGGGGCCCAAAAGGAGCCCCGTTTCATTACCTCAAACTCTTGCGAGCTGGGTTTAGTTTTCTGCAGGTGCTTCAGCTTCAGCTTCCGCTTCGCCCTCTGCGTCATCGTCGTCACCAGCAGAGCGAAGGCTCGATGGTGCAGAGATGTTGCCAACAACAAAGTCACGGTCGATCGTGGCTTTTGCTCCTTCTGGCAATTTGATGGATGAGATGGTGATGGTGTCGCCAACTTCCAAACCAGTCAAATCAACAGTCAATCCATCAGGAATATCGCCAGCAAGAACGTTTAGTTCAATTTCTGGGCGCACAACGGACAATAGACCACCGCGCTTGATACCTGGACATTCTTCTTCGTTGATGAACTCAACTGGGATGAACAGGTTGATTGTTGTAGAGCGCTTAAGGCGCATGAAGTCGACGTGCGTTGGCAAGTCTTTAACAACATGGCGCTGAACGTCGCGGCAGATAACGCGAACGTCGTCGTGGCCTTCAACTTTTAGGTTGAAAAGTGTGGACTTAAAGCGGCCAGCTTTTACCAGCTTCAGCAATTTGTTGAACGGGATGTTGATCGGTAGTGGATCAACGTCGCCACCAAACACAATGCCCGGTACCATGCCATCGCGGCGTGCCTGACGAGCGGCGCCCTTGCCTGTCCCCGTACGTGCTAGAACTTCAAGATCAGGGATCTCTCCAGCCATAATAATTCTCCAATGTTTTAAGGGCAGGACGCCTCCAAGGCTGTCGTCCCGCGTGAAGAGGCGCGTATAGACCGGATTCGCACCTGAGAAAAGCGCTTTTTAACAGCCCTGTGACTTGTGGTGGCTCATGCTCTCTGGCACCACTCGCTCATGGGAATATTGAACGATCTTTATCTATCACGCAAAGCTTTAGCAGGTTTCACGGTCATTGGTATGGCATGGGCAACATATTTTGCGCAAATGCCTGTTATCAAAGCATCTTTGGATGTGTCAGATGCCACCTACGGCTTGGTCGTTTTGGTGTCGTCATTGGGAGCGGTTGGGGCGATGTTCCTTGCGCCATTGGCCCAACGCCTTGCAGGTCCATTTGCTTTGGTCTTTGCTGCCACTGGGATAGCTGCCGGTTTTATGTGGGTTGGGGTTGCGCCTAACGCTATTAGTTTGATGTTTGCGCTGGCAATTGCTTCTGCTGGGTCAGGCATTGTGGATGTACTGGTCAACGCACGCATTGCCGGTATTGAAGCGCAACATAAACGACCTTTGATGAACCTTAATCATGCGGCTTATTCGTTTTGTTATGCGGGCGGGGCGCTTTTGACTGGGCTGGCACGTGAAGCGAGCTGGACGCCGATACAGGTGTTTTCTGTCTTGGCTGTGATGATCGTTGGGTTGTGTATCGTGATGTATGGCCCCAACATCGATCAAGATGCTGACGCCGAGGTGGCAAGTTCGGCGAACCTGCCGATAGGCCTAATCTGGGTCATAGGTGCGATCGTGTTTATCGCCTTCTTGGCAGAGTCCTCGACCGAAGGTTGGTCGGCACTCCACATTGAACGCACGCTTGGTGGTGGGGCAGGTGAGGGCGCGCTTGGTCCTGCGTTCCTTGGATTAACGATGGGTATTGGTCGCCTCAGTGGTCACGTTCTGACCCGATATTTTTCTGATCTTGTTTTGATTGCACTGGCTTGTTTGCTCTCAGCCATCGGTATCGCCATTGCGGCGGGAGCTAGCACGGTTTTGATGGCCTACGTCGGTTTTGCCTTTGGGGGCTTGGGGATTTCGATTGTTGCACCAACGGCGTTGGCTCTGATTGGACGCGCTGTCCCGGGGAAATTACGCACAATTGCGATTAGCCGAGCAACCGTAATCGGTTATTGTGCGTTTTTTATGGGGCCGTCGCTAATGGGATTTGTGTCCGAATGGTTCAGCTTGGCAACATCGTTTTTCACAATTGCAGTGCTTCTTGTTATTGTTGCTGCGATCTTGATTCCAATGTTGTCGGTGAAGCTGCGCAACCACGCTTAATTGACCACGACGTCAGGCGCGAAGGTTCTTCAGATATCCGCCTCCGGCTATCAGCCGATCATATAAAGCTAATTCTTTTTCGCGCGCTACCCTCAGCATCGCCTCAAAGTCTGGTGACAAGGTCGTATAGGCATAAGCCGAAGCATTCTTTTGTTTGAAGGCCAATTTTCCACCAAATTGCTCAGCGATAAAATCCAGCCGGAGTTGCATTTTTTCGTAAGAAAAAAATATGAATTATAGCGACGCGACCTCGCCTCGTCGACAGAAAATTATGTTGGCTGCCAATCGCAGCAAATACCGAAGGTTATTCCTCAATTACCGCCAGAACAAATTCGTCGAAGCTTCGGCCCTCTGTGCTCCGCTCTGAATTGGCTTCACTCACATTTTGACGATAACGATACCAAATGGCGATTTGGTTAATCGGATGACGTATAACGGCAAACGAACTTGGAGTCATGCCATAGGAATCGGTTAAAAACGGCTTAATCTTCGTTCGATAACGCATACCGGCTTTGTGTTAGCGATGTTTCGCAAAGACAATGTCTGCTTTCGGACGTAAAGCCATTTCAATAGCTGTTGTGCCCGTTTTTGGTACGGCCAAGAAGACAAGGTTCTGTTTGGAAAATACTAACATGACACTTTTTATATACCTTTTGGACGTTTCCAGCCCCAACTTACTCTTGCCAGCGGCCTTCAAAATATTTTGGGACAAGTAGGTTGTGACGCCCCAAATTTTCAACGTTTGTCTCACCACACAAAGCCATCGTTGTATCCAGTTCGCGGTGAATGATGTTCAATGCAGAAGTCACACCCGCTTCGCCCATAGCCCCAAGGCCATAGATATATGCGCGCCCGATGTAGGTGCCCTTGGCCCCCATCGCCATCGCCTTTAACACATCTTGACCAGAGCGAATGCCGCTGTCCAAGTGAACGTCAATTTGGTCACCAACGGCTTCCAGAATGGAAGGTAGTGCGCGGATAGAAGACAACGCACCGTCAAGCTGACGCCCGCCATGGTTGGACACAATAATAGCATCGGCCCCAACCTTTAGGGCCATCTTTGCGTCTTCTGCATCCAAGATACCCTTTAGGATAACTTTGCCGCCCCATTGTTCTTTGAGTTTAGCGATTTTGTCCCAATCCAGGCTTGGGTCAAACTGCTCTGCCGTCCATGACCCAAGGCTTGAGGTGTCGCTGATGCCTTTAACGTGCCCCACGATATTGCCAAACCCGCGACGCTTTGCACCTAACATTCCAACGCCCCATGACCATTTGGTGGCAAGGTTCGCCATGGTCTTGAGGGTTAACTTGGGCGGAGCGCTTAAACCGTTCTTCAGATCCTTATGGCGTTGTCCAAGGATTTGAAGATCAAGCGTTATGACTAAGGCGGATACATTCGCATCCTTTGCGCGTTGGATCAGGCGGCTGATGTAGTCACTGTCGCGCATTGTATAAAGCTGGAACCAAAAAGGTTTTGTTGTGGCGGTGGCTACATCCTCGATCGAATTGATCGACATGGTGCTCAAGGTATAAGGAACGCCAAAGGCTTCGGCTGCGCGGGCTGCTTTGATCTCGCCGTCTGCATGTTGCATGCCCGTCAGGCCAACTGGAGCCAAAGCGACAGGCATAGCCACGTCTTGACCGATCATCTGGGTCGCAGTGTTGCGTCCCGTCATATCAACTGCTACGCGCTGGCGTAGGCGGATCTGATCAAAATCAGTGGTGTTTTCACGAAAGGTTTGCTCGGTCCAACTGCCAGATTCAGCATAATCATAAAACATCCGTGGGACACGGCGTTCGTGGAGACGTTGGAGATCTTTGATGTTGGTAATGACTGGCATGTTTCACCCTCAGTGTTCCATTACCTTTTGGTAGCAACTGCTGAGCGGGCTCGCAACTTTGATTTACTGCTTTGGCAGATTGGCCGCTGTCGGCTTAGGCGCGGTGCGCACCATCTGCCAGTGTTTTCACAAACGCAAGAACATCAGCAACGCTTTCGCCAGCACCTATCTTGCTCACAATTGCACTGCCCACAACCGTACCATCGGCAACTGCGGCGATTGCCTCGGCTTTTTCCGGGGTGTTCACACCAAAGCCAACAATTACAGGCAGGCCAGACGCTTCTTGGATGCGCGCAACCTCTGGACCAACATTGGTTGCTTCAGCTTCAGCCGCACCCGTGATGCCGTTGATTGAAACGTAATACACAAAACCAGAGGTGTTTTGCAAAACCCGAGGTAGGCGTTTGGCATCCGTTGTCGGTGTTGCAAGGCGGATAAAGTTCAATCCAGCAGCTTGTGCTGGGATGCACAATTCTGTGTCTTCTTCGGGTGGCAAATCCACAACGATCAATCCGTCGATCCCAGCTTCTTTCGCATCGACCAGGAATTTGTTGACGCCGCGGCTGTAGATTGGGTTGTAATATCCCATCAAAACGATCGGCGTGGTGTCATCTGTTTCGCGAAACTTAGCAGCCAATTCAAGGGTGCGCGTCAGGGTCATGCCGACCTCAAGTGCACGCTGACCGGCCAACTGAATGGTTGGGCCATCGGCCATTGGATCGGTGAACGGCAAACCAAGTTCGATAATATCAACACCTGCAGTGGGCAAGCCCGTCACAATCTCAAGGGATGTGTTAAAGTCAGGATCCCCAGCCATCACATAAGAAACAAACGCCTTCTTGTTGGCGGCTTTCAGTTCAGCGAATTTTGCGTCGATACGTGTCATGATATGGCCTTTTGCAAATTGGTCAGCCTGCAATGCCAATTCTGGGACAAGAAATCAATCGCAATAGCGCGGACAAGTGCACAGGGCAGTGACTGTATATATCAACATGCATTTTCACCACGAAGCTTGCACCGCGTTGATAGGGGCACTAGAAGCGGCGAAAACCAGTATATGCAACGCGCAGGAGAACATCATGGGTTTCAAAATGGGCATCGTCGGCTTGCCAAACGTGGGCAAATCCACACTTTTCAACGCTTTGACAAAAACCGCCGCTGCACAGGCTGCTAACTTCCCGTTCTGCACCATTGAACCCAACGTGGGTGAAGTGGGCATTCCTGATGCGCGTCTTGATAAATTGGCTGCAATCGCAAGTTCTAAAACGATTATTCCAACACGCATGATCTTTGTGGACATTGCGGGCTTGGTCAAGGGCGCGTCAAAAGGCGAAGGCCTGGGTAACCAGTTCCTTGCCACCATCCGTGAAGTGGATGCGATCGCCCACGTGCTGCGCTGTTTTGAAGACGGCGATGTGACCCACGTTGAGGGGCGCGTTGATCCAGTTTCAGACGCCGAAACAATTGAAACCGAGCTGATGCTGGCCGATATCGAATCCCTTGAAAAGCGTCTGCAAAACATGGGCCGCAAGGTGCGTGGCGGTGACAAGGACGCAGTGGATCAAGAACGCCTGATGAAAATGGCGCTTGAGGCACTGGAAGAGGGCAAACCTGCCCGTGTTCTGGAAATCGACGAAGACGACGCAAAACAGTGGAAGATGCTGCAACTGCTGACATCAAAACCTGTGCTTTACGTTTGTAACGTTGGTGAGGCTGAAGCGTCTGAGGGCAATGACCATTCCGCTGCAGTGGCCACAATGGCCACGGCCCAAGGTAACAGCGCCGTCATCATCTCTGCCCAGATCGAGGAAGAAATCAGCAAGCTAGAGCCAGAAGAAGCCACTATGTTTCTTGAGGAAATGGGACTGAACGAGTCTGGCCAAGATCGCCTAATCCGTGCAGGCTACGCACTGCTGCACCTTGAAACCTACTTTACCGTAGGTCCAAAAGAAGCACGCGCATGGACGATCCCCGAAGGGACAACCGCACCAAAAGCCGCTGGCGTAATCCACGGTGACTTTGAAAAAGGGTTCATCCGCGCCGAAACCATCGCCTATGATGACTTCGTGACCTTGGGCGGCGAACAGCCGTCCAAAGAAGCTGGTAAAATGCGGGCAGAGGGCAAAACATACATCGTCAAAGATGGCGACGTGCTGCACTTCTTGTTTAATAATTAAGCTATAGATGCACGAGCAGCGGCGATTTGCGCAAGCAGGTCGTCGCAGTGTTCCACAAATGGTTCATGCCCCTTTTCCATGACGGGTTTCGCATCTAACAGGCGTCTTTCAGCTTCGTCCAAATGATATGAATTTTGATCCAGTGCAAAACGAGCAAGCGCCAATTCGCCTAAGCCACCAATTATATTTGCCCAGTCGAATAATGCTTTTTCCGGGGGCCAAACGCGCAAAGCCTCTTCGTAATGGCTGTGCGCCTCATCTAAAAGGATCACCTTTTTTGCAAGCAGTCACAAACCACGCTTGTAAATTGCAAGAATTAGATTGCTCATTGCGTTGTTTTGATTGGTTTTATCCTCAGGTCGAAATGAGAATGCCGCATTTGTCATAAAAATAGCGCCTTCAATCAAAGTCCAATCTTATTCTAACTTTCCTAACTTGAACAAGAAATCAGCCAAATTTTCAGTGACGTCGCACCACTCTATTCGGTGTGCGTCACGGTCCAAAACGCTAAGCGTTGCTTCGTGAACGAGTATTCCGTCGCGCAATAATTTCGGTTCTTTTTTCCGCTCACTAAGTGAACTTATGACACGTGCAAGACTATCTTGGATTAGTGATCAATTCCTGGGTGATTTAGTTTTGGATGTGGCTTTTAGCGCTGCCCGAAATGCTTTTTCAGCCGATTGAAGAAAACCCAGGTCGGTCTTGCGATTACCACTGACACGACGACAGTAACCGAGGTAGAAAAAACGCCGTCGCCTTCTGGAATTTCTTAGCGCGCTTCATATTCCGATTTGCCAACATTAGCGCCACATTTAGATCATAAGGGTTTCCTTGGCTTTCGCCGTTCTCCGTCCATCTAACAATCATTTTGCTAGTCGCTGCGAATACCCGACCTGAGGGGGATTGTCGCATCAAATCGCTGATCAAACGATCTGCCGCTGCTGTCGGATCATTGCGCAAACGGTCTTGGTCTAACCGCTCTTTGACTGCTTTGTGTTCTTGGCGCATCCTTTTTCTTCGTCGTCTAACAGATCCTTTGTTTCGTCCAATGCCCCCTCGGCATTCAACTTGGCCACTTCCGCCATAACAGCATTCAGCTGACTGCCCGTATTGTCGGGAGACATCTTGCCGCGTTTGCGAATGCTTTCGGCTGCCTCAAGTGCTTTGGTAAGGCCAACAAAAGTGGTGCTTTGATCTGTGTAGTGTCCTTCGGCATGCTGATTTGCCAGTAGGATCAAAAGGTGTTCGCTGCTCTGCGGTATGGTTTCATATCTTGTGACCATCTGGATCAACGGGTCAGTATTTCGCTCTGCTGGCGTTTCGTCACTCTCGTCTGTCGTGTCAGTGTCCAGAAACTTGTCGATCCAAGCTTCATCCATTTCAAGCGCTTTGATGAAACGCCCGACAGTGCGTGAGTTCAGCGCGCCCTTGCGCCCTTTTTCAATCTTGGAAATAAACGATTTTCCGACAGGCGGGTCGATTGTGGCCCCCAATTCATCAAGGGTCCACGTCTTCAAGGACCGTGCGTGTTTGACAGCTAGGCCAAAGGCTTTGAGGTCTTCTGGGGAAACTTTAATCAACTTTTCACAAACTCTGACAACTGAAGGTAATTTTTAGCGCCCTGCGTCTTGGCGCAGTGGCTGGCAACACCTGACGGAGTGAATATTGCGATGGCGTGTATTTGCGCCTTTGCATTGATTGTAGCGCCAATGCGACTGGTGCTTTGCGCAACCCTATGTGTCCATCTAGCCCTTTTGATCATTTAGGTCTTGAGGCGGGCAGGGGGCAAACAACTATGCCCCCTGTTTCTGCCAGAAATTGGCGCTGACATCGCACCGACCAAATACCGACGTAATATCGACGTGAAACATATGTTAATTTTTGCACGTTTTGACGGTCCAAACGTTTAAACTGAGCCAGTCATTTTGCTTGATTTTTCGAGCACAGCCGACCCGTTGATCGGCTATGCGCGGCTTTTCTTAAATCAGGGTTGCGCCATAGATCGCGGTGACGCTTAGCGTGTAGATCGCCAAGATGGCGACGTTGACCGGGTTGCCCGACAGCTTGGGCGTTTTGATCTGGGACACATTCAATACAGCAAGGCCAAGACCACAGACCGCCAGCACAATCGCAAAGGTCGGTTGTTCAAAAAATCCAGCAAACATAAAGACAAAGACCAAAATGATACTGTTGTTGTCGATCGCCAGACCCGTGTATTTGGCACCGCCACTTAGGCCGAAGGTGCTGAAATAACTCAAGCGGATCGCACCAAAAACCAGCATGATGAACACGACAGGCAAGAAGGCTGGGTGGAAGTTACCATAGCTTAGAATCAGAATGGCAGGGGTGACGCCGTAGCTTACAATGTCGATCAACAGATCAAGTTGGCCACCGAATTTACTGTCGGTGCCAGTGCGACCTTTCATGCGGCGCGCGACCAATCCATCAGCCCAGTCAAAGGCGACCGCCCAGATCATTCCGATCATCGCAGCAGTGTGTACACCAATGATCAGAAAGTAGATTGCCAGTAAGGTACAGCCCAAGCCGGCAAGCGAACATATGTTTGGAAGATCTTTGATGAACGACAGGATCGGTGGGTTTGCCTGCTCTTGCGCAGAAGCGTTTTTAGTTGTCATAGCGGGTCCTTTGAGTTAGGGGATCAGGACCCTAGTCAATGTTTGACAGGCAATCTCTGCTTCCTATTCTAAGTGCATTTGAAACGCGTAGTTTCAAAACACGACACGAACCTAGGCTTCTGAAAGTCTGGGGTCGTCCTGGCCTAATTGTTTGAAACTAATGAAAAATTTTACGTTGGTGTGCATTCAGATGCTGCTTGCTACCATCGTTTTGGGGTGGTTAAAAGGACAAAGCATACAATGATCGTCTATACCGTCGGCACGTTCGACCTACTTCACGTGGGGCATCTGGCCTTGCTGAACCACTGCAAGTCACTAGGGGACATACTCGCCGTTGGCGTCGCCTCTGATGAGGTTGTGAACATGTATAAACCCAATGTTCCTGTTGTCCCATTGGAACAACGGGTTGAGATGCTTCAGGCACTTAGTTGTGTCGACATTGTGCGCCCCTATCATGAACTTGAATACGTCTCTGGCTGCAAAGCAGTTCATGCCGATATCTTCGTTATTGGCGAAGACTGGGGGACCAACGCACACAACTTAGATGTGGACGCGTATTTGAAAGAGATGGGTAAAGAGATTGCGCAAGTGCGCTACAATCCACGCACATCATCGACAAAAATCAAACAAATGGTTTTAGCGCAATTTCAAGCACCTGCAAAAATCAATTAAGCGCTCCCAACCTTTTTCCAGAAAAAGAGACGACCTTGCTGTCAGTCCACTCCACGCCCGATGCATTCACCCAAAGTGAGTGTGAACGTATTTTAACATTCCTTTCCATGGCTCCTGCCAGCGATGCTCTGCTGGTTGGCAAAACCCGTGACCACAATCTGCGCAATGCGGAACTGGTTTGGATTGATGATGTTGATGGTCTGGGATGGGTGATGGATCGTTTGATCGATCTTGTGCGCATATCAAATCGGGAAAAATTTGATTTTGACCTACGGGAATTTGCTGAAAGTCCACAAGCCGCAACGTATAAATCTACCGAAGGGGGACACTTTGCGTGGCACTCAGATATTGGCCTTGGGGTGGCCGCAGGTAAACGCAAACTGACACTTGTTTTACAATTGAGCGAACCAAGTACCTATGAAGGCGGAGACCTAAAAGTTATGCCCAGTGCGCAGGTCTTATCTGCCAGCCGCGCGCAGGGTTGCGTGAGTGTGTTCCCAAGCTTTGCGTTACATCAGGTTACACCGGTTACCAAAGGCACACGCCACTCGATCACTGTCTGGGCGCATGGGCCTGCCTTTAGGTGAGTTGATGATCTAACTTGAGCATAAAGTGCACCGACCAAATACCGACGTAATACTGACGTGAAACATACATTCATTTTTGCACCTTTTGCCTCTTGCCCCCCTGTGAACTCATTGCTAAACGGTTCAGTAGAGACGTGGCCGAGTGGTCGAAGGCGCTCCCCTGCTAAGGGAGTAGGCCCGTGAGGGTCTCGAGGGTTCGAATCCCTTCGTCTCTGCCAACCACCCTAAACTTGTTTGTTTTCATATAGTTAACTGAGTATTTATATCGACTTGTACCCAGTTTGTACCCAGTTTTTCTGAATGAAACGCTTCAGTGTTGCCTCACCTGTAGCCATACCCTTAGTTCTCATGTCACACGTATATCGCTGATCTTTTCAGTATTCATTATGCCTATCTTCAGTTTGGTACGCCAAACGGTACGTTAGCTAACGAGGCCGCACCTCTAAATACCTTAGTTGTACAGAAGTGCTCCATTTGTGGTATCTCTATAACTTACTGTATTTAAACGGTTGTTTGGATTTCGGGTATAAAGTACAACAAACAAGTAATACTCTTAAGAGAGAGGGCAGGCCCCAAGTCTGACCACCAACTCATTGTCTAGCAATTC
>CAJJAR010000019.1 GCA_905182105.1 uncultured Paracoccaceae bacterium | reverse complement strand
GTCTTGCGCCCGTCTCAAAGGTCTTAGGTCGCCCAGCGCCTTTGAGCGACAGGTAGACCTCCAGTGCTGTAGACAGCTGCGGCCCTACTCCTGTCACACCAGCAGTCTGTCCTTGGTTATAGCTGCCGTCACCAAAGACCCTAGAGAGCCGATGCTTAATCTCTCGTCGCCTGAGGATGTACCAATGGTCTTCAAGTTCACTTGCCAGCACCTGAGCCTGACGAACAGCAGACGACTGCTGAGGAGTATGCAGACAGACTTCGACACGGTCAGTCTTGAAGTGCCTCTGGAGGGGCTTGGGGACACGTCTAGAGAAGTAGTAGGTGCTTCCCTTGAGCTTAAGATACGAGCAACTTTGGTGGACCATATGGTGGCCTCCTGCATCAGACGACAATGAATATCGCTTGATATCAGGTGGTTAGCTGCAGTTACCTAAGGATTGTGGTGCCCCCACACGGACTCGAACCGCGGACCTACTGATTACAAATCAGTTGCTCTACCAGCTGAGCTATAGGGGCATTGGGGGTCGTTTAATGAGATTTTTCTGTTGGTGCAAGACGAAAAATGACCCTTCATTAAGGTTTTCTTCTTTTGCTAAATTGACATACGGGAAAACCAAGTCTTTCAGGGAATAAAAGACATATGCAGCTTGTGATTCACACCGGCGCGCACTTCTCGGAAGAAGAACGGCTGATGAAATGTCTGCTTCGAAACAAAGATAGCTTTTCCAAAAAAGGCATCGCAGTTCCCGGGCCTCGGAAGTATCGTCGTTTGCTAAAGCAAACACTTGATGCGCTAAGAACTGCGCCCGCAGCTGACGGCGATCGTGATGTACTTTTAGATGCACTTATGGACGAGGAAGATGCGGATCGCTTGCTTCTTAGCAACGCGCATTTCTTTGTTGCTCCCCGTGCTGCAGTTCGTGGAGGGATTTTGTACCCCTCTGCAGCAGAGCGTACGATCCAAGTTCGTAAACTCTTTCCAGATGATGAGATTGAGATGTTCATGGCACTTTGCAATCCCACGACCCTTTTACTTGCAATGTACGAACAATCTCCTAAGCCAAGCATGGCAAATTACTTGGGCGTTGATGATCCGTACGAAATTCGATGGTCAGACACGCTTTATGCTGTGCGCGATTTATGCTGTGCGCGATGCATTTCCTTACATTTCCATAATAGTATGGTGCATATGAAGATACCCCTCTGATTTGGCCTCAAGTCATTCGCGAGATTGCAGGCCTTGAATTAGGTGAAGAGATTGTTGGAGAGTTTGATCTTCTGAATGACATCATGAGCAAAGAAGGAATGCAGCGATTTGCAGCATACCTAAAATCACATCCTGATATGACGGAAATTCAAAAGCGCCGTGTTATATCTGCATTCTTAGACAAATTCGCACTAGAAGAAGAAATTGAGGACGAACTGGATCTCGCCGGCTGGACCAAAGACCTAATGGACGACATGACTGACGTCTATGACGAGGACATGTTGGAAGTTCAGCGCATTCCAGGCATCACCTTGATCGCGCCTTAATCCACGCGACCAAGGTTGAGATAACTGAGTTACATTCCGAGAGCTTCTTTATACATCTCCAAGACGGCTTCTTCTTCTGCAATGTCATTTTGATCACGTTTACGTAGCGCAATAACCTTGCGGATTACTTTGGTGTCATAGCCACGGCCTTTGGCCTCAGCCATAACTTCTTTTTGTTGCTCAGCTAGATCTTTCTTCTCGGCGTCTAGGCGCTCGATCCGTTCGATGAACTGGCGCAATTCATCAGCAGTTACGCGGTAGCTTTCAGCATTTGTTGCAGTTTCGGTCATTTCAAAGCTCCTATCTAGATCAGCAAGGCCCCTCAGATACCTTCCGATCATAAATGTCGCAATGCCCCATCTTGTCGAAATTTATAAATTAAGTTAGCTGACCTATATGGAACAGAAAACAACTTCGATATTTGATATGATAATCTGGTGCGGCGCAGTCGTTTCGGTGATTGGTCTTATCGGCATAATTTGGTGCATCATTCGTGTGTCCCACTCAAAGCGTGCCAACCTGACAGATGATGAAATGAAAGACGTGCTAAAGACTGTGTTACCGCTCAATTTAGGTGCATTGTTCATGTCTTTCCTGGGTTTGATGATCGTTGGGGTTGGCATCGCCTTTTCTTAATGAGAAACTGACTGGGATACTGCTTTCAGGAGGATAATAGCATGCCCATTGAGTGGATTAATGGTTTCCTTGGCGGTCTATTGATTAGTATTGCAGGAGTGGTCTTACTATTAGGAAATGGGCGCATTTTAGATGCAAGTCGTATCCCAGGAAGTCAAGTCGAGTCCTAGGAAGGATCGCCGACCGCTCCTCAGATCAGGCTTGGCCAGAATGACTGGCTTTTATTTCAGGTCTAGTTGTCGTACCAGCAATAATTCAGATTATAATACCCGTAGCGACAAACAGTACCCAAGTTACAGGCTATCTAATTGCAGTAGGCATTTGTGTAGGTATTGGAACACGAATGGCAAAAGGCTGCACTTCTGGCCACGGTGTTTCTGGCGTTTCTGGGCTCTAATTGCGCGGCATTGTCGCGACAGTTGTCTATATTGAGGCCAGCGTCTTATTTGCACCTGGCAGACAACCACTTACCGGTGGGATTTTTTCGCAAAAGCAAACCGAAGATTTTGACTACAAATTGATAGTTGGGGCCATTCTTTTTGGCATCGGGTGGGGATTAAGTGGATTCATTCCAGGCGCGGCATTTGCTTCACTTAGATATAGTGGCTCAGCCAGTGTTATTTTCTTGATATCGATGCTTGTTGGAATGCGTATAACTCCACTCTTAAATGGACTACTGGACAGTTTCGACACCACCAAATAAACAACTTGTATGAATATGCACCAAATAACCACTAATTATTTCGTGGCCGCACAAATCAGTACCGGTGATGTACAAGAAATTGTGCAAGCTGGTTTTAAAGCAGTAATTTGCAATCGCCCAGATTCAGAGGTCCCACCAAGTCATCAGTCCGCAGCGCTCGAAAATGCGGCACGTGCTTCTGGCCTTGAGTTTTATACTTTACCTTTGACACACCAAACTATGACTACAGAAATTGTTTCGCAACAGATGGCCCTTTCACGTCTGACTGGTCCTGTGTTGGCCTATTGCGCGACGGGCACACGTTGCACTGTTGCATGGGCTATTGGCTCAGCAAATGAAGGTGGAGAGGTTGATGCCATCTTGTCTGTTGCACAGGCTGCTGGCTATCAATTGGAAGGCTTAAGGCCGACTTTGGATGCGATTGTGAACCAGCGTTAGTTTTTTCGAAATGGCCATCCGTCAGGATATCTTTTTCTCAAGCTCTACAAGGCCGTTCAAATCGGGAAAGTCACTAAGTTCAGGCAGCGCCACATCCTCTGTATTATTTTGGCCAGATTGATGAAAACCTGTCTCATTGCTTCCTAAATTTGGCAATGGAACATCTGTATTTGATGGGCGTACCCAAGGCCTGGGCCAACAGTTTGGTCCTCCTTCTCCCTATTTGCTCTTTGCATGTTCGACTTGTTTCGTGGCAACGCATCAAAAATTAGAAGATCCAAATCAACTAAGTCAGCCTCTCGACGTCTAGGGTGGCTTGCGTGTATCGGTTCCCGATTTAGACGCAATGCGCGAATGCCATCTGTCTGGCCCAAAGTCCCAGTTCCAATTTTTTCACCTGTTTGCGTCACGATATCAGTTTCTGGAAAACATCGTTTGGAAGAGGCAGTTTTTGACCAATCGAAAGTTGTTCCAACTGCGAAAGCTCAAATGAAGACTTACAAAGGATCATATTCAACTCCGTTGCCAATTCCAAAACTATGTCACCCAATGGTTCAGCCGTTGGCTCTTGCATTTGGGTCCCGTCCAAGCACTTACCTGCGACGGTCACAACCGGTAGGATTAAAATTATCTCCCCTTGTCGCTGCCCCAATGCCAGATCCAAAGTAAGGCGGGCAATCAAATACTCATTTTGATCCAATGCGATCGACATCGCACGTGCATCAACAAAACACGCTCCATACCGGAATCCTGGAATTGTCTGCTGATCGTTATCTCCTTCAAGCATCAGCGCGACCTGTGTAAACAGCTTATCCACCAGTGGTGTGCACATGGCTGCGTCAGTCTGTGTCAATGGTCGTTTGGTACCTTTAGGCAAACCTACAGTACCAATGGTCTGTTGCTGGATAAAACCACTTACGACTTCTCCGACTATCAGCGCTGCACCTATCCGCCCCTCATCACCTTCCAGCAAGCACAATAGTGCACCTTCGGTCACAAGCTCAGCCAACAAATCTGAATTACGGTTCTCAATAATAATTGCAGATATTGGCATGTCAAACAGTTCTTTACCAATTTTTGGAATTGAAAGCCGTATAGCTTTTGCGACAGCACATTATCTGCGCATCACGCTGCTGCCCACCGCGCGATACCATTCTTTGCAAGATTTTTTTTGGCTTCGTTTGGAACCATTATTGTAATACTTCCCATACACTATTCAAAAGATGTTTAGGGCCGCAACGGTTACCAATCGCTTTATGTCTTCGATTTTATACGAAACTTAAAATCTAGCAATCTAATTTCAGGCAGGTAATCGCAAAACGAAGCGATTGCCTGTAGAAGCGGGAACATAGTCAATTTCACCACCCAAGCGGATCATAATTTCGCGACAAATAGTAAGCCCAAGCCCTGCACCGCTGCCATCTTGATCATTAATGCGAGAAAATTTTTCAAAGATCAAAGCATGGGTTTCCACAGGGATGGGCAGCCCATTGTCGGTAAGGAAAATGCAGACTTCATTGTCTGTTTTAGTTGCCTTGATTAACAACTTTGGTTCCGACGACTTGCAATATTTTTGAGCATTGCTGATCAAATTGATAAAGACTTGAGCAAGTCGATCCAAATCAGTGTCCAATTCAATTGATGTGTCTAAGCCGCTCACATCAATCTTAATCTGCTTTATGGCTCCTGCCTGTGTGGTTGTGACCGCATGCCCAATCACGTCAGCTAAAGAACCAGTTTCAGTATTCAGACTAACCTGGCCATTTTCTAGGACGCTCAGATCCAACAAGTCATCTAGCAGCCGTGTCAGGCGAATAGCTTCAACATGAATAATCGACGCGTACTTTGTTTGCTCCGATGCCTTCAATTCGTGCCCATCGCGTAGAATTTCAGAAAAAGAACGGATCGATGTCATCGGTGTCCGAAGCTCATGTGAAATTTGACTTAAGAATGCATCTTTCTGAACAGAAATTTGTGTAAGTTTTGCATTCACGTCACGTAGCTGCCTTGCCGCATCCAAAAGCTCTGATGACTTTGCTTCCAACTGATTTGAATATTCCAACATTTGCGCAGACTCATCTGCGACCGCCATCAAATCCTGAACCGAAACAGATGCACCACCTACAAGTTGGCTGATCATCGCATGCGCTGTCGCAGCACCAACAGATGCCGACATCTCACGCTCTACCCGTTGTAAGAAATCCGGAGTTGGTTCTGGTAAATACCGATCGTGGCCTTGAATTTGAGCCTCGCGGCGAAACAGTTTTTGCGCTTCGGCCCCGCCTAGAATTCGTTGTGCCATCACCATCAAGTCTTCGCTTTGTGCTGCTGATCCACTCCATCCGTAAGCGTGACCAGAATTAGCAAAAACATTTACAAACTGCGCACCTTGCAAACGTTCGAGCGGCTTAGGAAATGAAACTAATGATCCAAAAATAAAACCGCTCGTGTTTAACAGCAAAGACCATAAAACAGCATGAACAGTGGGATCGATGCCCTTGATCCCAAATAATGCCTGTGGGCGCAGCCATTCGATGCCAAATGGACCCTGCTCTAATAGAGTAGAACTCAAAACGACATCAGCGCCAAAGCTTGGCAACAACGAGGTGTAAATCCAAATTGCAAAGCCGACCAAAAGACCGGTCAAGGCACCTACCCGCGTTGCACCACGCCAGAAAATGCCCCCAATCATTGCTGGTAAAAACTGAGCAACACCGATGAACGAAATCAAGCCAATCGCAGCTAGTGCACCGCTACCCCCAGAGACACGATAATAGAGGTATCCCAATGCAATAATGACCAGTATAGATACCCGCCGTGCAAAAATTACAACGTTTCTGACATCTCCAGACACTGTTGCACCCTGCCCCTGAAACGAAAGCCAGATCGGCATAACAACATGGTTTGAAACCATCGTCGACAACGCTAGAGTCGCGACAATCACCATTGATGTTGCAGAGGAAAACCCACCTAAGAAACTTAGTATCGCTAGCCCCCCCTGACCTTGAGACAAAGGCACTGTCAAAACGAACAAATCTGGGTTTGAGTTTTCAGGCAGCAGATCAAGACCAACAACCGCAATCGGCACCACAAACAAGCTCATCATCATAAGGTAAATGGGAAATGCCCATGATGCGATGTGGAGATGCCGTTCATCATCGTTCTCAACGACAAGGACCTGAAACATTCGCGGTAGGCACAGGAATGCAGCACCCGACAATACAGTCAACGCTGTCCAGCGACTACCGTCCACCTGCCATTGACCGATATCAGAGTTATCAATTCGCACCATCATTTCACTGATGCCACCTGCCACTCCCCAGACCACAAAAATGCCAACAGCCAAAAGAGCAACTAACTTCACGACTGCTTCTACTGCGATTGCGATTACTATGCCATTGTGGCGCTCGTTAACGTTAAGATTGCGTGTTCCGAACAAGACTGTGAACAGGGCAAGACCAAGCGCAACCCAAAAACCTGCCGAAACTAAATTTATCCCACCGTCCGTAGTTCCCGTTGGGTCAGAAAAGATAGACAAAGACAGCGTCACCGATTGCAATTGAAGCGCGATGTACGGGGTCACGCCAATGACGGCCATGATAGTTACAACGATAGCCAGCACATTAGACTTACCGTATCGCGATGAAATCAAATCCGCGACTGATGTTACACGCTGGGTGCGCCCAACGCGTACGAGCTTTCGTAAGAACCACCACCAACCAATCATTACGAGCGAAGGACCAAGGTAAATCGTTATAAACTCCATGCCCGAGCGTGCGGCATACCCTACCGCACCATAGAATGTCCAAGCGGTGCAATAAATTGACAATGAGAGAGTATATACAAGCGGCGAACGTAGCCAGTTTCCACGCCCTCGCGCTGCGGCGCGTTCAGCAGCAAAAGCAACCAAGAAAAGGAAGGCTACATAGGTTAGGCAAACCGCAATTAGCAAATTTATTGAGGCCATTATTTTGGCTCCGCTTTTACACCAAGTTCCGCATCAACCGCATTTTCGGAACTATCTTTAAGGTAATGCCATAACGAACCAGCACACAGGATCAAACAAATCCAAACACCGAAAACATAGACAATCGCTTGTGACATCCGAACTGGTTCAACTCCGGCACCATCCGATGTGGCCCAAAGAGTCGGCAGCAACCAAAGCAACAACCCCACAAGCGGCAATAATCGGATCGCATCCATCATCCGTCGCTGTCGATAACTACGACGTTCTAAAAAGACTGGTGCAGCTGGAAGTCGTTGCATTATCTAATTCCGCGTAAGATCGCGGACTGCAGCCAAGACTTCCGTATTAGAAAACGGTTTCGTCATAAAACGGCTAACACCTGCAGCCTCGGCCTCGGCTCTATCACGCATTTGCCCACGCGCAGTAAGCATTAAGATTGGTAAAGCTAGGAATTGATCATCGCTACGTAATTCAATCAAAATATCTAAACCACTTTTGCCCGGCAACATGTGATCCAGCATCAGCAAATCAGGCTGCAGCTCCCGCACACGCTTTACTGCAGTCGCCCCGTCCGTTTGGGTATCAACATGCCAGCCTTCACGACTTAACAAGAATGTAATCGCTTCGATAATATTTGGTTCGTCTTCAACCAATAGAACACGTTTTTTCATGTTCAATCGTCCCCCTTGTTTGGGCGTAACTCAGGCGGTCGTCGTGCCACCTGTTTATTCACGTCCAAATTTCCCCCAACTATCCACGCTTTTGCAAGAGCTGTCAAAACTCACATTAGAAACCACTACTTAAAATGGAAGGTTCACGTCGTGCTGGGCAATACTCTCTTGGGCAAACACGACAAGTTGCTCCGATTTCGATAGGCTTTGATAAGTCAGACAGTTCGTTAGACTTCAAAGGTACTACAAGCATTGTCGCCTGCACCAACGGAGCATTATTATATAAAAGTACTGAAACTGGCTCTGCCACGGCAAAAACCTCAAACTCCATTTCAGAACGACCAGCAACGGCAATCTTGTTACGTGAAATTTGGCCGACACTACTCAACCCATCAAACAGGGGCAACAATGCGCATGGCGCATCGAAGCGTGGAATCGTAAAGCCTTTGGTTGGCTTGCGAAACAAAAGGCTACCTGTGCGATCGCAAACCACTAAACCCGCATTCAGGCTTTTCAGCGAGCCCAAGCGCCGCAATATCGTTGAAACCGACACCGCAAAATGTTTTGCAAGCCTAATTGGATCCATGCCTACGCTCTGAATTTGATCCTGTAATTTATGTGAACTTACTGCCTCTGCGTCCAAGGCAAGTTGTTGAAGAATTCCTCGTGCAATATGCCGCGCAGATCCTGAAACTAGCCCTTCAGATTGATCAACAAGCTCCTCAGCAGTAATTGTTCCACCTTCAATTTCTTCAAAGGTATAATAGTGTTCGGAAAAGAATGCGTCGACCTCCTCTTGGGGCGAACCAATTGTATACCCTCCCTGATCACCAGACTGATTCTCTAGATAATTGACCAATGCCTTAGAACTTTGAGCAAGACGCCGACTGTCTTGATCAAGGTTAACATGAAACCGATCACGCCATTCAGTTGTAATTTTTTTGTCGTCTGCCAGGATGGAAGCTGTTGAACGGATGGCGGCAGCGGTAGACAACAATTCATGCACAGAAGCCGCTAAACTGGGATCATGAGCGAGCCGATCAGATAAAGTTTCGACCGTCCGCTCCAGTGCCCCTATCCTGCGATACCCAGCAGCCAAAACCTCTGCCCAGCCAGGAAAGCGACCCGCGAATTCATCTGCTGTATTTACATCTACTTTTGGCAACTTTGCAGCAGACGCAGCCTCTCGCAATTTGGCGATCAAAGCAGCTTCGGCACCTTCTGTCAGCGCTGAGGCATCCACTCCGAGAGCGGAAGCGATGTTGAGCAAAAGTTTACCACCGATTCTACGGCGATTGTGTTCAATCAAGTTCAAGTAGGAAGCAGAAATGCCAATTCGGCTTGCGAGCTCGGCTTGTTTCAGACCCGTCATTGCGCGTCGCTCCCTAATGCGAGTGCCTGTTAGCCCTTCTCTCATCGCTTCGGACCTCCCCGTCCAATCCATAATCCACAGCGTTTTCAACGTCCTTTCACAATAAGACGCAAAAACTTTACAGACGGCTGTTTCTCTTGTGTATTTATTTACAAAATAGTTGTGATTTTCAAGGGCGTTATTGCGCAATTTTCCAAAACAACGCGATACTAAATTTGCATGTAAATGCGTGGCGCGGCTGAGGCTGAGGAGACTCATTCGTGTTTTCAAACAATAAGGGAGGATATTTATGTCCACATCAAACCTGACACGTCGTGGGTTGATCAAGAACAGTGCCATCGCTGGCGCTGGCTTTGCTGCACCTACGATCTTCACTGCGTCTTCTGCAGCTGCGTACACAAACGAGCCAACTGGCGGTTCTGTAACGCTTGGCTTTAACGTTCCACAATCGGGCCCGTATGCTGACGAGGGTGCAGACGAACTGCGCGCTTATGAGCTTGCTGTTGAGCACCTCAACGGTGGCGGCGACGGCGGCATGATGAACACATTCTCGTCCAAAGAGTTGACCGGTAACGGCATCTTGGGCAAGAAAGTGGAATTCGTAACAGGCGACACACAAACTAAATCTGACGCTGCGCGTGCTTCTGCGAAATCCATGATTGAAAAAGATGGCGCAGTGATGATCACTGGTGGATCTTCTTCTGGTGTTGCGATTGCTGTACAAGGTCTATGCCAAGAAGCTGGCGTCATCTTTATGGCCGGTCTTACGCACTCAAACGACACAACTGGTAAAGATAAGAAAGCCAATGGCTTCCGTCACTTCTTTAACGGTTACATGTCTGCTGCTGCTTTGGCGCCAGTGTTGGAAAGCCTGTACGGCTCTGACCGTAACGCGTACCACCTGACAGCTGACTACACATGGGGCTGGACACAAGAAGAGTCTATCGCCGCAGCAACTGAAGCTATGGGCTGGAACACAGTGAACAAAGTACGTACGCCACTCGCGTCTACTGACTTCTCTTCCTACATTGCTCCAGTATTGAACTCGGGTGCTGACGTTTTGGTTCTGAACCACTACGGCGGGAACATGGTTAACTCTTTGACCAACGCTGTTCAGTTTGGCCTTCGCGACAAGATCGTAAACGGCAAGAACTTCGAAATCGTTGTTCCGTTGTACTCTCGCCTGATGGCGAAAGGTGCAGGCGCAAACGTTAAAGGCATCCACGGTTCCACAAACTGGCACTGGTCTTTGCAAGACGAAGGCTCAAAAGCATTCGTTAAGTCCTTTGGTACAAAATACGGCTTCCCACCTTCTCAGGCGGCACACACTGTATATTGCCAAACGATGCTTTACGCAGATGCGGCACAACGTGCGGGTACATTTAACCCTTGCGGTATCGTTGAAGCGCTTGAAGGCTATGAATTCGACGGCTTGGGCAATGGTAAAACATTGTACCGTGCAGACGATCACCAGTGCTTCAAAGACGTCTTGGTAGTACGCGGTAAAGAAAACCCAACATCCGAATTCGATCTTTTGGAAGTTGTCGAAGTTACGCCAACATCACAGGTCATCTATGAAGCTGATCACCCGATGTTTGCTGGCGGTGCTTTGGGTTCATGTAACCCGGGCGCGTAATCGCATATTGCAAAGCCTGTCACGACAGGCTTTGCAAATTTGCATTTCACAATAAAAACAATTCATTGGCTCCCCCGGTTTTCTGGGGGAAACCTCTTACATAGGTTATCGGTGGGACCATGGATCAAATCCTTCTTCAAATTCTAAACGGGCTCGACAAGGGCTCTGCCTACGCGCTGATCGCGCTGGGGCTGACACTCATTTTTGGCACATTGGGCGTTGTTAACTTCGCACACGGTGCATTGTTCATGATTGGTGCATTCTGCGCCGTAACGCTGCAGCGTATTTTGAACATCTCAACAGTCACTACCGATCCAACGAAGACTGACTTCTTAGGCAATCCAGCTACGATTAAAACGCCCGTCGTTGAAACATGGTTTGGCCCCGAAATGGGCGCAAGCATTATCGACTGGTCCGTACCATTGGCGATCCTGTTTGCGATCCCAATCATGGCAGCCGTCGGTTTCATTATGGAACGTGGCCTAATCAAGCACTTCTACAAACGTCCCCACGCTGACCAGATCCTTGTGACTTTTGGCTTGGCCATCGTTTTACAAGAGGTCATCAAGGCCTTCTACGGTGCAAACCCGATCCCAACCCCCGCGCCAGAAGCCTTCCGTGGGTCGTTCGATTTTGGCACCTATCTAGGGTATGAAGCCAATGCGATTATCTATCCCTACTGGCGCATGGTCTACTTTGCCTTCTCGGCAGTCATCATTGCCGCTGTCTTTGCATTTCTCCAGTTCACCACCTTTGGGATGGTTGTCCGCGCAGGTATGGCAGACCGCGAAACGGTTGGTTTACTTGGTATCAACATCGACAAACGCTTTACAATCATGTTCGCAATTGCCGCCTGTGTGGCTGGCCTGGCGGGCGTTATGTATGCTCCGATCAACTCGCCTAACTATCACATGGGTATGGATTTCTTGGTCCTAAGCTTTGTTGTGGTTGTTGTTGGAGGCATGGGCAGCTTGCCTGGTGCTGTGCTTGCGGGCTTTATGCTGGGCATCCTTGAAGCGTTCGCATCTATGAACCAAGTCAAAGCAATCTTCCCAGGCATTGACCAAATCATCATCTACCTAGTCGCAATTATCATCATTCTGACGCGTCCCCGTGGCCTAATGGGCCGTCGTGGCGTGATGGAGGAATAAGAACATGTTGAAACTTAATAAACGCGACACAATGTTGTTCGTCATCGTAACAGCAATGGTGTTTCTTGCTCCATTCCTTCTGAACCCCTTCCCACAAGGGTCTTCAATGGCTCAAATGTTCAATGCAGGCTATCCTGATCTGATGCAACGATTTGTAATCTTTGGCATTCTTGTCATCGGTTTCAACATCCTCTTTGGTCTCACAGGATACCTTTCCTTTGGCCACGCGGCCTTTCTCGGAATAGGTTCATATTCAGCTGTATGGATGTTCAAACTGCTCAGCATGAACATTATCCCAGCCCTCATTTTGTCGATGATTGTTGCTGGTATCTTCTCACTTGTTATTGGATACGTAAGTTTGCGTCGATCAGGGATATATTTTTCGATCCTAACCCTGGCCTTCGCTCAAATGTCTTACAACCTTGCCTACTCAGTTCTAGGCAACCCATCATCAAACTACAATTTGACCAACGGTGAAACGGGCCTGCAACTGGCGCTGAATGATCCACGTGTTTTGGATGGTGCAGCTGCCGCCAATGGTGCTCTGCCCGTAACGAAACTGTTTGGTCTGGCGATGCGCGACAGCTATAACTTGAACGTTGGCGGCTGGTTGTTCACTTTCAACGTTGGCTACTATGTCGCAGGCATCTTGATGCTGATCTCATTCTACATCTCAATCCGCATCTTCCGTTCCCCTTTTGGGATGATGCTGCGGGCTGTAAAGTCCAACCAACAACGTATGAATTACACTGGCCTAAACACAAAGCCATACACACTAGCAGCCTTTGTTATTTCAGGCATGTACGCTGGTCTAGCTGGTGGGCTGCTGTCCTCAATGGATCCACTTGCAGGTGCTGAGCGTATGCACTGGACCGCATCAGGTGAAATCGTGATTATGGCGATCTTGGGTGGTGTTGGTACATTGATCGGGCCAATCGTTGGCGCGGGGTTCAATGAATACTTCAAGAACATCCTATCAAAAATCAACGATGGTGTTCTGCACCAATGGTTGTCCTTCTTACCTGACGGCCTAGAGAACTTCATCGTTGGCATTCTGCACTATTTTGTGGGCAAAGGTTGGCACCTGACACTTGGACTGTTGTTCATGATGGTTATCATCTTCCTGCCAGGTGGATTGGTTGAAGGCGGTCAACGACTTGCCAAAATGTTCAAACGCAAGAAGACTGACGACGGGTCTGACAGCAACAACACACCTGCGGAATAAGGAGAAACGAAAATGGGTATCCTTGAAGTTAAAAACGTAGGCAAACGGTTTGGCGGACTGCAAGCGCTTGGCGATGTAAACCTTAGCGTTGCTGAAAACTCGGTCCATGCGATTATTGGCCCGAACGGTGCTGGAAAATCTACTTTGCTCAATTGCTTAGTGGGCAAGTTAATTCCAGACACCGGTTCTGTCATGTTTGATGGGCAATCTGTACTGGGACGTAAGCCATTTGAAATCAATCAGATGGGCATTTCACGTGTTTTCCAAACGCCAGAGATTTTTGGTGATCTCAGCGTTTTGGAAAACATGCTGATCCCTTGTTTTGCAAAACGTGACGGTGCGTTTCACCTAAGTGCATTCAAAAACATGTTGGACGACAAAGAAATAATCGACCGAGCGCAACATATGCTGGAAGAGATGAAGATGGCAGACAAACACGGCATGAATGCCGCATCTTTGTCACGTGGTGACAAACGTCGTCTTGAGATTGGCATGTGCCTGTCGCAAGAGCCGCGCTTGTTGCTCTTAGATGAACCGACTGCTGGTATGGCCCGCGCGGATACCAACAACACCATAGATCTATTGAAACAAATTAGCGACGAACGTGACATCACCATCGCCATCATTGAGCACGACATGCACGTTGTATTCTCATTGGCTGAACGGATTACCGTTTTGGCTCAGGGCACACCATTGGTCGAAGACACGCCTGACAACATCAAAGGTCACCCCAAAGTGCGCGAAGCGTATTTGGGCGAGACACAAGACGCGGCGTAAGGAAAAGAACATGACAACATCATACGCCAATCAAGCCGCTTCGGCACCAGCATTTCTATCTATTTGGGATCTGCATGCCTATTATGGCGAAAGCTACATCGTTCAAGGCATCAGCTTTAACGTTCATGAGGGGGAAATCTTAGCCCTTCTCGGTCGGAATGGTGCGGGTAAGACATCAACATTGCGCGCAATTGCACGCCTAGACGACCCACAAGTGAACCGTGGTGAAATTTGGTTGGATCATCAGCCACTTCACAACATGTCCAGCTATGAAGCATCTCAAGTTGGTTTGGGCCTAGTCCCGGAAGACCGGCGCATCATCGCGGGCCTAACAGTTGAGGAAAACCTAAAGCTTGCGCAAATCGCACCACCTATCGGCTGGTCGATCGAACGAGTGTACGAACTATTCCCTCGCCTGAAAGAACGCCGCAACCAAGAAGGCGTCACCCTATCAGGCGGCGAGCAGCAGATGCTCGCAATCGCACGTGCTTTGTGTCGCGATATCAAAGTGCTGCTTTTGGATGAGCCTTATGAAGGTTTGGCCCCAGTCATCGTTGATGAGATCGAAAAGACGCTTCGCATCATCAAAAACCAAGGCATCACAACTGTTATTGTAGAGCAAAACGCAGTTCGTGCGCTGAAATTGGCAGATCGAGCAGTGATCTTGGACACTGGTGGAATCGTCTTTGACGGAACTGCTGCTGAAGTTCTAGACAACAAAGAGCTACGCGAAGAGTATTTGGCCATTTAAACCAGCTATACCTTAGATTAATCAAAGGCCGGTTCTTTAGAACTGGCCTTTTTTGCGTCTAGCGCATTAAACGGATTATCATCACAAACTCTTACAATCTAAAAATGAGTATGAAAATTTGCCCACTGACAATAGTTTACCATAATCACTGGGCGCTCTCCCTATGGTACGTGCACTACTCCAGCCAGCTGGGTGCGAAGAACCTGTTCGTTATTGCCCATGGCCGTGACGACAAAATTCCAAACATTTGCCCAGAGGCTAATGTTATCAAAATTCCCCGCGACGAATTGGACAGGTTTGACTACGCTCGAGCAAAGATAATGAATGACTTTCATTCGACGCTTACGAGGGATATGATTGGACTATACGCACCGAAGCCGATGAACTGATCTGCCTAAATCCTTGACACTATTCCTCTTTTGCCGAACTGTTATCCACACGATGGGGTCCTGCTGTTTTTGTGATAGGTTTCGAACTGGTGGAAAAACAAGGCCAAACGCCTGTCCCGATGGACACATGCGTTTTTGACGAACGCACAGCCGCATTATTCACGGGCCATTATTCAAAAGCATGGGCATTCAGGCAAGACGCTCGAGCTTTGCGTCGCGGTATGGAAGTCGGAAAAAGACGCGCCAATCGAGCAAACTTTGCGATGCCAGAAGGGGTTTATTTAGCTCACCTAAAGTTCGCTGATACCACTGCATTGGCCAAAGCAAACCCACACCGCAAAGAAGTGGCAAGTTCAGAAGATGCTGGAATGCCCGGAACAGCATGGGCCTCACTACACGTCGAAGATCAGAGATTTTTCAGCAGATTTAGGTCTTTTCGAAATATTCCTTTGGAAACCGTATGCAACGAGGCCTATCGCCAACTCAGCGTCGATCCAGTTCGTGAACAAAACAGCGGTATTGTGAGCGCCCGAAGTCTAAGATTCAAAGCCAACACTCACTTACCCGAATGGTTCCAATCTCGCGAACTTAAGACTTGAAAATTGAGAGACGATACACCAACAGACGATCAAAATGTAGGTGCTTTCCTTAGGTCAAGCCATCGCTTATAAGGACGCTATAATAACAAGATGTCGGTGTGATTTTTTAGAAGCACCGTTGGGACAAGGCTCGGGAAACTATGACAAAAAACACTCGTGACGCAGACGTCGCCTTTATTCAGGCATTGGCCGAAGTACTGCGCGAAAACGATCTGACGGAAGTAAAAGTAAAGCGCGAATACGGTGAAGATGACAGTCTTGACGTTCGTGTAAGCAGACAACAACCACAGCAAGTGATGGCCGCCGCCGTTGCGGCACCTGTCGCTGCGGCACCTATCGCTGCGGCACCTGCTGCAGCCTCAGCAGCGAGTGCAGATCCTGCATCTGATCCGGGTGCAGTGACCTCTCCTATGGTTGGAACAATCTACTTGGCAGCAGAGCCAGACGCACCAGCATTTGTATCTGTGGGCACCGTCGTCGCTGAAGGTGATACCTTACTAATCGTTGAAGCAATGAAAACAATGAACCACATCCCAGCTCCACGCGCGGGTAAAGTGACACGTATCTTGGTCGACGATGGTTCCGCTGTTGAATTCGGCTCTCCTTTGGTGATCCTCGAATAAGGCGCTAAAAATGTTCAAAAAAATTCTGATCGCAAACCGTGGAGAGATCGCTTTGCGCGTTATTCGCGCTGCGCGTGAAATGGGCATCGGTTCAGTCGCTGTTCACTCCACTGCCGACGCAGACGCCATGCACGTTCGCATGGCCGACGAAAGTGTCTGTATTGGCCCACCGTCGTCTCAACAGTCCTACCTGTCGATACCAGCGATTATCGCAGCTTGCGAAATCACGGGCGCTGAAGCGATTCACCCAGGCTATGGTTTCTTGTCTGAGAACGCCAACTTCGTACAAATTATCGAAGATCATGGCCTGACCTTCATCGGTCCAACAGCGGAACACATCCGCGTCATGGGCGACAAGATCACGGCTAAAGATACAATGAAGGCCCTTGGCGTTCCATGTGTTCCTGGTTCTGCCGGTGGCGTTCCAACCCTCGAAGAAGCGCAACGCATCGGCAAAGAAATGGGCTATCCTGTCATCATCAAAGCAACTGCTGGTGGTGGTGGTAAAGGCATGAAAGTGGCGCAAACCGCTGCAGACATGGAAAGTGCATTCAGAACAGCACGTGCTGAAGGCAAATCCAACTTCGGCAACGACGAAGTCTATATCGAGAAATACCTTACAACCCCACGCCATATTGAAATTCAAGTCTTTGGCGATGGAAAAGGTAAGGCTGTGCACTTGGGCGAGCGCGATTGCTCTCTCCAACGCCGCCACCAAAAAGTATTCGAAGAAGCACCAGGTCCATCCATTTCGCCAGACGAACGCGCGAAAATCGGTAAGGTCTGCGCGGATGCATGTGCTAACATCAACTACATCGGTGCTGGTACAATCGAATTCCTATATGAAAACGGCGAATTCTACTTTATCGAAATGAACACACGTTTGCAGGTGGAACACCCTGTGACAGAAGCGATCTTTGACGTTGATCTGGTGCGTGAACAAATCCTTGTTGCCCAAGGACAACCAATGTCCTTTGGTCAAGATGACCTCAAAATCACAGGTGCCGCAATCGAAGTTCGGATTAACGCTGAAAAGCTACCAAACTTTACGCCCTGCCCTGGAAAAATTATCCAGTTTCATGCACCAGGTGGTTTAGGTGTTCGGATGGACTCGGCATTGTACGCTGGCTATTCAATCCCACCCTATTACGACAGCTTAATTGGAAAATTGATCGTGCATGGTCGTGATCGTCCAGAAGCTTTGGCACGCCTTAAACGCGCTTTAGGTGAGTTGATCGTCGATGGTGTCGACACCACTGTTCCTTTATTCCACGCACTGCTGAAAGAAAAAGACGTCTTGGATGGTACATATAACATCCACTGGCTTGAACATTGGTTAGAAACAAACCTAGGCGCTGAGTAATGCCAAAATGACCCTGACGCCGGACATCCTGCTTCACGGTTACTCAATTGGCATTTTCCCAATGTCAGACAGTCGGGACGACCCAGAGATCTTCTGGGTCGACCCACAAAAGCGGGGCATCTTGCCTATAGCTGAATTTCATATCTCAAAATCGCTAACAAAACGAATGCGCAAAACCGAACTTCAAATGAGTGTGGATCGTGATTTTATTGGCGTAGTAGATGGCTGTGCCGATCGTGAAGACACATGGATTAACGACGAAATTCGCGCACTATATTTGGCCCTACATACTGAAGGGCAAGCGCACTCTCTAGAAGTATGGGAGAAAGACGAATTGGTCGGTGGTGTCTATGGAGTATCACTAGGCGCAGCGTTCTTTGGAGAAAGCATGTTTTCGCGCAGAAAAAATGCGTCAAAGATGGCGTTAGCTTGCTTAACTGAGATGCTTGGACGCGGTGGTTACGTATTGTTTGACACTCAATTTACAACCGATCATTTAGCCAGCCTTGGTGGCTTTGAAATTGACCGCGGCAAATACCATCAGCTGTTGGATATGGCACAGGCTAAACCTGCGCAGTTCTTAACGCCCCTACAACCTCAAGAGGTTGTGCAACGCAGAACCCAAACATCATAGCGTGAGTGGTCCATTGCGTTCAAAGCAGGAGCCGAAGCAATCATCCAGCCTGAGAATAATGTTCCATCATGGCCAGTCTCACTAATCTCTATTGATGCAAATGCATTGCCTTCACGGTTACCGTTAGGATAGCGACATTCACGCAATATAATACTGAGGTTTCCAAAACTCGCAAAAGAGCCTGCCTGTAATGCGAAATCATTGGTTTTACCATTGATCCGCACAAGTCCACGCAACACAGCTCCTGAACCATTACTGGTTTCTTCACGATTAAGACCAGGTGTTAGTGCGTTGCCCAAAGCAAGACCAATTGCAGAATTAATATCCTGATCAACCAAATCTATCGTTTCACTCACCAACTCCTTTTTTGCATTCAAAACAGTTGTTGTTATCTCTTGCCCACAAACTGAAGAAGAAAACATTAAAAGAAAAACAAAAAGAAAATGGCGGATCACTTAGTGTCACCACCCGAAACAAACTTCAATAAAAGCGAGATCAAACTAACAGCACCTTGTGTGTCAGTAATTTCCGCATCTTCTTCTAGATTGAATGGTGAACCACCTGGCATGATTTCAACGAAATTACCGCCAAGTAAACCTTCAGAAGAAATTACGATCGCACTGTCATCAGGGATTTCGATATTCTTGGCAACACTCACGATGGTATCTGCCCGAAATGTCTGCGGGTTCAGTTCAACGGATGTAACCGTTCCAATTTTGACCCCAGCAAGACGAACATCAGTGCCAACACTTACACCTTCTAGGCTGCGAAAGCTCGCATTCAGTGTGTAACTATCACCACCGCTGGAGATACCAGCAATCTGGGCTGCATAGATGCCAAAGCCAATTGCAGCGGCTAAAACAACGCCGCCTACAACCATTTCTGTCGTATTTTCAGCCATTTTTGAGCCCTATTCTGGCGTCCATGCCTCATAGTCAGCACGTGGTGCCGGTTGAGCGCGACGGATAGATCCAGATGGAGCATATGCCATCGGCGTACCTGTAAGATTCTCTTGGTGTGGTTTCTGCCAAGGCTTGTTGATCATTGGCTTTTCTGTCGGTGGTTCATCCCAAGTGCGGTGCAACCAACCATGCCATTCTGGATCAACACGGCTTGCTTCTGCTTCACCGTTGAAAATTACCCAACGCTTTGAATTATCTTTATTTTTATAGAATTTGTTACCTTGCGCATCGGTACCTACCTTTAGGCCTTTTCGCCAAGTGAACAACTGCGTGTTCAACGTTTGGCCGTTCCACCATGTTACTGCACGCAACAATGTATTCAAAATGCCCATTAATCCGCCTCCGACGTTTGCGAGTGGTATGCCGCATCCTGGCCTTGCAGTCCAGAGACAAGCGCGGCATTTACTTAGCTCGGCAAGATTGCTGTCACTTCAATTTCAATCTTATACTTCGGATCAATTAACCCACATTCAATCATCGTTGCCGCTGGTGGATTTTCACCAAACGTATCCGACAAAATCGGCCAGCACGCTTCAAAGTCTGCAGCTTTGGGCAACATATAGGTCACGCGCACGATGTGTGTAAAACTTGTTCCCGCTTCGATCAAAGCGTTTTCAATAACATCTAACGCAGATTGGCATTGTTCTTCGACAGTTTCTCCCTGCCCTACTGTACCAGCGACATGAACCAATCCGCCCACAACTACAGCACGACAATATCCAATTTTGGCCTCGAATAGGCCACCAGAGTAAATTCGTTTCATTTGTCCCTCATCTGATAGTAACAACAAAAAAGGCGGGCACTTTGGCCCGCCCCTTTATTCATAGCTTGCACTCAAAGCTTAACCTGCAGTTGCAGATTCTTTTTTGACTTCGGCATGGATCATCAACGGTGCTGCATCAGTGTTGACAGCCTCCTCGTTCACAACCACTTCTTTCACTGTATCCAAACCTGGCAATTCAAACATCGTATCCAACAAGATTTCTTCAAGGATTGAACGAAGGCCACGAGCACCCGTTTTACGCTGGATTGCACGTTTTGCGATTGCGCTAAGCGCATCATCAGTAAACTTAAGTTCAGTATCTTCGAGTTCGAACAAACGTTGGTACTGTTTAACCAGCGCATTCTTTGGTTGCGTCAGAATGGTGACCAAGGCGTCTTCGTCCAGATCTTCAAGCGTTGCTAAAACAGGCAAACGACCCACAAATTCTGGAATAAGACCGAATTTCAACAAATCTTCTGGTTCCAAATCGGTGAATATTTCACCAATTCCGCGCGCATCGTTGTCACGGACGTCCGCACCAAAGCCCATTGCAGAACCCTTACCACGTGCAGCGATAATTTTATCCAAACCTGCAAAAGCACCACCACAGATAAACAAGATGTTCGTTGTGTCCACTTGCAGGAACTCCTGCTGCGGGTGCTTACGGCCACCTTGTGGAGGGACGGAAGCAACTGTGCCTTCCATCAATTTCAGCAATGCCTGTTGAACCCCTTCACCAGAAACATCACGGGTGATGGACGGGTTTTCAGACTTGCGAGTAATTTTATCAACTTCATCGATGTAAACGATGCCGCGTTGTGCGCGTTCAACATTATACTCAGATGCCTGAAGCAGCTTGAGGATAATGTTTTCAACATCTTCACCGACGTAACCCGCTTCAGTAAGCGTCGTCGCATCCGCCATTGTAAACGGAACGTCCAGGATACGTGCCAAAGTTTGTGCCAAAAGCGTTTTACCACAACCCGTTGGACCCATTAGCAAAATATTAGATTTTGCCAACTCTAGTTCACCGTCATTCTGAGCGTGGTTCAAACGTTTATAGTGGTTGTGCACAGCGACAGACAAGACACGTTTCGCCATTGCTTGGCCAATCACGTAGTCGTCAAGAACGCCGCAGATGTCGCGTGGCGTTGGGACACCTTCGGTAGACTTCAAACCGGAAGCTTTGGTTTCTTCGCGAATAATATCCATGCACAATTCAACGCATTCATCACAAATGAACACGGTTGGGCCCGCAATTAACTTGCGAACCTCATGCTGGCTTTTGCCACAAAAGCTACAATACAAGGTATTCTTGCTGTCGCTGCCGGAGTTCGATGCCATGATAACCCTTTCAGGTTTTAACGTTTCACTATGCGCTAAGGGCGCAAGATACACTAACTTAGGCCAGCCCCGACATGTCCACAATCGCAAAAGTTCGCGAGGACAGATCGAGGCCTAGTTTTTAGGCGTCTACGTCGTCAGTTTTCGCACGGTTCTCAACGATTTCGTCAATCAAACCCCAGTCTTTAGCTTCTTCAGGCGACATAAAGTTGTCGCGTTCAAGGCCTTCTTCGACTTGCTCGAGCGTGTTGCCAGTGTGCTTGACGTAGATTTCATTCAAACGTGTTTTCAATTTTTGTGTCTCACGCGCATGGATCATGATATCCGTTGCTTGCCCTTGGTACCCGCCTGATGGCTGGTGAACCATGACGCGGCTGTTAGGCAGCGAGAAACGCATGCCTTTTTCACCAGCCTGCAAAAGCAATGAACCCATAGACGCCGCTTGACCGACAACCAGTGTCGATACTTTTGGACGAATATATTGCATTGTGTCGTAGATCGACAAACCAGATGTCACAACGCCACCTGGAGAGTTGATGTACATGCTGATTTCTTTTGAAGGGTTCTCAGCTTCAAGGTGCAACAACTGCGCAACGATCAAAGAAGACATGCCGTCGTGGACCGGGCCGCTTAGAAAAATAATCCGCTCTTTAAGCAGACGTGAAAAAATGTCGTAGGCACGTTCGCCGCGGCTGGTCTGTTCAACGACCATCGGGACAAGGGTGTTCATATATGTGTCGATTGGATCGTTCATCATAGACCTGCTTTGCTATACTCTGGAAGGACCATACCCACCAAGACGTTACTTAAATCATATTATCGCTAAGAAGGGTCTGCAAGGGGGCTGGGTCATCAAATGTATGGGCAAAAGATAATGCCCGCCCCCAATTGTGATTTCACGACGGCTATTTTGTAAGGCAGGCAGCCAAGGCAATACCTACCGAACCCAATAAATTGTAATAGAATTCGGAATCAAGGTCGAATCCAGCACCTGCTTCATCGCCTCTACAATTTGTAAATCTACCGCTACCGCACGAACCAACCCCTTGTTTTGCAACGGACCGGCTAAAACACATTGAACTTTATGCGCCGCAACCAGATCACGCACCAGCGCGATACATTTAGGGCTAGGTGACACCACTTCTTAATCATAAATCGCTCCAACTACTGCGATCGCGAACCTTTGTACTAAATTGTGGAATGCGTCGTGAAATACAATGAGCGACAGATCTTTGAACACCCCCAGCTGCTGAGTTATTTCACCCAACACTACCGTAATTCGTCGGATGAACACTTTTGCGTTTGCGTCATAAAAAGCAGAATTTTGTGGGTCCTCTTTACCCAACGCATCCGCAATCACATAAACCCACGTAATTGCATTTTAGGGATCAAACCAAACATGAGGATCACCTTGAACATGTTCATCTTCATGTTCGCCTCGATGGTCATCGTGCTTCTCTTCTGGAGCATACACACTATGCGAATGCTTGCCAAAGCCTGCACCCTCGCGGAATGCAGGCATCTGCGTTTCTGGCGATCCTAATAATTCAATTTGGCGCGCTGTAGGTGAAAGGTAATCAATTGGCCCTTCAAACCATGGTGTAAGCCCCTCACCGACCCAAACGACCACATTCGCTTTCCTAAGATTGTAGGTATCTGTTGGACGCATTGCAAAGTCGGGGGCGGCAATAAACCGAAACAATCAGATCCCGCACAAACTTATTACCAGCCATTTGCGCAACAATGCTTTGGATCGGCGCAATGTCGACAGCCATAGGTAACTCGATGCACTCGACTGCATGCTCGGCCCAACCCAAACTGCAAAAAGCCTGAAGTTGGAATTTATTCAGGTCACTCGAACCACGATTTGAGGAAAACCCCACGTCCTCAGCGGCCATTCATCAGGAGCCGATATATCACTGCCAAACCGGCGAGTGATCCAAAAGTCCATCTTATGCGAATACTTTTGAAGCGAGACATGAAAAGGAACACCCAATGATCAACAAAATCTTTGCCGCTTTGCTGGCCCTTGTTGTCGTGACACAGGTTCACGCAGAGCCCGTTTTGCCCAAGCTGTCCACAAACGACCTCAACGGACAAGAAGTTGAGCTGCCCTCAGATTTGCCTGGAAACCCAACAATCGTGTTCATTGCTTTCAAACAAAACCAACAACCTTCGATCAACGCTTGGGTGAATCGTCTTGGGTTGCAAGATGAGGGTGGCCCAGCATGGGTCGAATTGCCTGTCGTTGGACAAGGCGCTGCGCTCATCCGTACTTATATCGACAACGGTATGCGCTCAGGCATTACGTCTAAAAAGATGCGTGCGCGCACAATAACAATCTATTCAAACCGTAGAGCATTTAACCGCGCGATGGAGATCCCGACGATGTCTCAAATCTATGTCGCATTGGTAGAACAAGACGGCACAGTCAGATCTATGATCGCAGGTGACGTGACAGAAGAAAAAGTAGATAAGCTTCGAGCAGCGATCTACTGAGATGGTTGGCCATCGTGGCTCAAAATCAACATGCCCATCTGCCAGCTTATGCAACCTTTGCCTGCGACATCGCTCCCTTTAACGAACCGATCAATGGATGACTGATGCAAACTTTCAGGGGTAATCCCGTAAAAAACACTGCAGACAAGCCCATTAGCAACCTTAGGAAAAAATTCCTACATTCAATGCTTCGCGCCGCATTACTCGAGCGGGGTGAAGAAGCGTTCCAAATACACCCCAAGCACCTCAAGACACACAGAGGACGCATAACTTTTCGCATCCTGATGGAACGTAACGGGGTAACCACACCTGAAGACCTATATGATGCCTTGGTTAAGTTGGACTACTTGGAGTGGGACGAAATCCTAACGCCGTTACCTAAGTACAAACATAAAACCAACGATTAGAAACGTTACTGGCGCTGTGCCTTTGTCCAAAAAGTGGACCGAGCATCTTCAATCAACTCCGAGAGTTGAACCGCGAACTGCAATCGCACTGCATGTGTTGAACGAAAAAATCAAAATTGTTTTACGCTTTGTCTCCTCCCGCGAGGCAGCAGGTGATTAAAAGTCGAAAACTACCACACCACCTAAACGACTAATAAATCTAATAGCTGTTTAGGGGTGATGGCGGAGGAACAGGTATTCTCAATGATATTAGATTAAGCCTATGTTAAAAAACAATTTAGTTAATTAAATTATTCCACATATAGGTTCCAATATAGGTTCCAATGTAGGGTCGTTTTAGGGGCAAAGAATTACAAAAATTATTCCCCTTTTTGACGTGAAAATAGCAAAGCACTTAGGGTCAATGCTCAGGCTTCTAGATTAAAATTAATTAGGTAACCAGACAGGTAGGCTTGTCTAAGTTTGCAGTGTCGAGAATACTGAGAGATGTAGATGTAGCATATGCGAAACTTTCACGTTTGGAGAAGTCAGAATGAAGCACGCAACAATCGCCTTAGCGTTCCTAACGACACTCTCAGCAGCTGCTGCAGCACATGATTTTAATTTTTCGCTTGGTAACGATGCTTATCAGGCTGAAAATTATGATGTGGCTTTCCGAGAGTGGAAACCACTTGCAGAGACTGGAATAGCAGAAGCACAATTCAATATTGGCTTGATGCATTATCATGGCCAAGGTGTTCCTCAGGACTTTGTCGAAGCCGTGAAGTGGTATAGATTGGCTGCAGATCAAGAGTTTATAGAAGCACAAAATTATCTTGGAAAGATGCACTTTAGCGGCCAAGGAACTCCTCAAAATTACATAGAGGCTGTGAAGTGGTACCGACTGGCTGCTGAACAAAATAATTCAAATGCTCAATTTAATCTTGGAATAATGTATCGCAGTGGTTTTGGAATTGCTCAAGATTTAGCGACCGCTATAAAATGGTACCGATTAGCTGCTGAACAAGGCAATTCAAATGCTCAATTAAATCTTGGGATTATGTATCGTAGCGGCCTTGGAGTTACTCAAGATTTAGCAACCGCTGTAAAATGGTACCGATTAGCTGCTGAACAAGGCAATTCAAATGCTCAATTAAACCTTGGGCTTATTTATGAGTATGGTCTTGGCCTCCCTCAAAACAACTTGATGGCTCACGCATGGTATCAAATGGCCGCTAATAATGGATATAAGCAGGCTTTTGAGTACATGGCTGATAGAGCAGCTCAAATGAACACTGAAGACATCATCAAAGCTCAATCTATGGCCAAAGAGTGCATGAATAGCGGCTATAAGAAATGCGGATACTAAGCTAATACTCAAAAGTAATTTCTTACTTTGGATTCAGGTGGCGATAACCTGCAGACGGTTTCGTTCAGCTATGATCTGAAGGGGCTCACCGCCTGTAGAGACATACAACATCTCTAAGAGACAATCCTAAGTCATGTTACCCACGAGCTACTGGCCATGAGTGAGGCTGTGTGTGCTTGTGAAGATCAGTCAGTCAGCACCCTTGGCTAGCTAACCCCAGCCCCATCCATCGCAACATCAAGGAGACGTAGCCTCCCTAGGTCGTTTGTTACCAAGCTCAGACCACCTGTGTTACCCCGCCAGTACGAGTTGATACGTAATGTTACCCTTGACGCCACAGCTATAGCATCTGGCTCTCTGGAATACCTCCTGGGTTGTGATGTTAATGGGACCTTCTGCTTCAAGATTTAAACTAGTTATATTCAAGTTTTTATGTAAACTTTTAGATACTCTTATTTAAAAGAACCAAAGGAAATGAAAATGAAAGTATTCTTTTTAGGAGCATACAGTGACAAAGGCCGTGAAGGGATGATGGCAAGTAGTTACGATGCTCGGGTCAAAGCAGTAAGTGCTATGGTCAAAAAAGCTGGAGCAAAACTCGGGTCCATTGATTACCTACAGGGTCCATTCGATGTAATTGCTGATGCTGAGGTTGATTCATATGAAACTGCTTCTGGACTTCAAGCAGTGATGATGGCTTCTGGCGGCTGGGACGAACTTTTACTTTTGCCTACCATGGATATCGACAAAGCTTTGAATGTCGCAAGAACAGTTGGCGGTTACCCAATGCCGGGTAATGAGTAAAACTTTAATAAAGGAGATCAGGAACATGTCAAAGGGATATTTAGTAGCCAATATTAGGGTCACTGACGCTGAAAAATTCCAAGCATTTGCAGGAATGGCAGCACCAGCTATTAAAAAATATGGTGGCAAGGTTTTAGCTAGAGGCCCATTAGCCGATAGGCACGAAGGTAAACTCACAGGCACTGTTGTGATGATTGAGTTTGAGAGCAAGCACGCTGCTGAAACGTTCTACTTCAGTGCAGAATATCAAGCTGCAAAAGCTGTACGTGAAACATGTTCAGACACAGACCTGATGATCATTGAGGGTGCTGAGTAGTACAGCCTTTACCGTTACGGCGCTCACAGCACACCTAAAAGAGGTGCTGTCAGACTAATGATTGCAAGCATCAGATTGATGGGGCAATCGAAATCTATGCGCTCAATAGTTGACGCCACTCAGCCAGAGCAGCGGCACGGTTTAGCTTGAAATTGGTGCGTGAATAGAGATGGCGTTCCTGATTGAAATGGTTCTGAATAGACGCGTGGACCGAGACGAATTTCTGTAACGTTGCCGTTCGTCGAAATCTTAGCATCGCCCTCTCTCGTCGCCTGAACGGTAAATGAGAATTTTCAGCTCTGTTGTTTACCCAGCGACCTGTTTCTTGCCGGTCAGAATTTCCTATGATCACCATCGCTGCGCGGTAGGAACGTAGTTTGTCAGTCACTATAATTCTAGGCTGGCCACTGCGCTTCATCGATTTTCTTATGAATTTCAATGCAGCCTTGCGATCTCGGCGCTTGCTTACATAACTCTCAAGCACCTCACCTTCGTGATCTACAGCACGCCAAAGGTAGTGCCGTTCGCCGTTGATCTTCACAAAGACTTCATCTAGGTGCCACTGCCAATTAGAATGACTTCGTGCCTGATTACGTCGTTTCCTAGTAATCTCTGATGCAAACATTGGCCCAAAGCGGTTCCACCAAAACCGAACTGTTTCATGACTTACCTCCACACCCCGTTCATGAAGAAGGTCCTCCACATTACGGAGCGAAAGCGGGAAACGGACATACAGCATTACTGCAAGTCGGATGATGTCTGGACTGGTTTTAAAGTAGCGAAATGGAGAATGTTTTGTCATCCAAAGATGCTACAAAGCAGCCCTGCCCGCTTCAAGCTAGTTTAATCTGACAGTACCCCTCAAGCCTATCAGCGCAGCAACGAAGGTTCCTCAATTCTGAGTGACGTACATACGAAGTAAAAGGAGGGACTTTTGCCACTCGATTGTGTTTAGCAAGCTAGTGCGAATTATCCACCTAGGAACTCTAGAAAACTATGCCTTCCAAACACACACTTTGATGGACTCGTTGGTCCACCCTGCCGTAGTGTTGCTGTGAGGAGTGGGACATGCGGCAGCTGCGTGATGACACGTACCTGATACTGGACGGCGAGGTACGGGTGTATCGGCGTGAACACAGCAAGCGCAGGGCTATCTGACACGCCGGAGATTGATTGCATGTCCAAGGATTCTTTGATGGAAATTTCAAGAAGTGGGAGCATTTGCAATGCCAAGATGTTTGGTTTTTGGAGACAGTAATAGTTATGGCTGGCCGCCAGAATGGCGACGTGGGGAAACGGTTGTTTGGCCCGGTAATACTGCGTGGCCTAAAGTTATGGCCGCAGAATTAGGGCCAGATTGGGATGTTGTGACGGACGCTCTTCCGGGGCGCTTAACTGTCCATGATGATTCGGTTGAGGGTGGAATGCGCAATGGGCTTACCGTTTTACAATCTTCGCTGTACGCCCATGGTCCTGTGGATCTGTTCATCGTTATGCTGGGGACCAACGACTTAAAGAACCGATTTTCTGTGACTGGATTAGAAATCTCAAGATCTGTTGGACGATTGATCGAATTCGCAAAGACCAGTGGTATGACAAATCATATTTTGGCCATAGCACCTGTACCTGTTAGCGAAGTGGCATATGCCGCTGGTAACTTTCGAGGGGCAGAGGCAAAGCAATTGGAATTGCCACAGGCCTTAGCCGAAGAATGTGCGTTCCATAGATGCGAGTTTTTTAACGCGGGCGATGTTGCGGCCGTCAGCCCATGTGATGGAGTACATTTGGATGAATCGGCGCATGCAGCGATCGGCAATGCGATCGCACGAAAAGTAAGAGAAATGGGAATAAGCCAATAATACAAACAGTAGCGCTCACCACTTTCCTTAGCTGACCTAGATTAGCTTCAAAGTTAATGAGGTCGTAGACAGCTGAAGGTGCCATCAGGCTAATGAGAAGTCGCACGGGTACTGTCAACTTAATGAAAACAAACATCAGATTGATGGGGCAATCGAAATCTATGCGCTCAACAATTGTAGCCACTCAGCCAGAGCAGCGTCACAGTTTAGCTTGAAATTAGTGTGTGGGTAGCGATGCATCCAAACGAAATTACCCCCAAATGAATCTACAACCCCAACACTAAAGGGCCGCGATCCAAGACGCAGGGCCCTAGGATAGCGGGGTCCGGGGTGAGCCTGGCGTGATGCATCTGTTTGGATTGGGCTCAGTAACCCCTGCTACCAGTCCATTGACTTAGACAAACCAACCCCAACTGAGCCTAGGCAGCACTGGAGGCAGGACGTAGGTGCGTGCTCTGTTTTCCGATAGAGCCCCAATTCTTGGTTCCCCGTCCACGGGCCTAGGCAGTTGGTCCAGGAACCCTGAGCCAGGTTTGATGTAGCGAAATGCAGGATGTTTCGTCATTCACGCACATTACAAAACCGCCCTGCCCGCTTCAAGCAGGTTTAATCTGACAAAACCAGACACTTTCCTGAACCCGTAAAATAATGAGGCAGCTGCTAGATAAACTGCTTTCCACCGTCGATAACCAAAGTTTGTCCAGTCGTATATTTGGACAAGTCTGACGCGAAATAAAGCACCCCACCGCTAATATCATCCACCTCACCATTGCGCAAAAGGGCTGCTCGGTTTGCACCGTAGGTTTTTGCGTCAGCCATCAAATTCAGGCTTGCTTCAGTCAATGTAATACCCGGCGCAATGACGTTCGCACGCACGCTGTCGCCGCCAAGCTCACGCGCCATCACGCGAGTCATCGCAATGATTGCCCCCTTGGAGGCGACGTAGTGCATCCATTGCGGTGATCCTGAGAAAACCGTAGCCGAAGCGATGTTGATGATTGATCCATTGCCAGACGACTTCAATGAACCCGAGGCGGCACGTGTCATTTGCCAGACACCTTTCACATTGACCGAAAAAACGCGGTCCCATTCGTCCTCTTTCAGGTCCTCGAACGGGGCACGGCTCAGCGTACCGTAAAGTGCTGCATTGTTCACAAGTACCTCCAACCCACCTAGCTTTTCCTCTGCCAGCCCGATAAGTGCTGCACAGCTTTCATGATTTGAGACATCAACTTTGCCAGAAACGCAAAACCCACCTGCTGTTGTTATGTTTTTTGCTGTTTGTGCGGCACCCACATCATTGATGTCCGCGGCAAAGACATGTGCCCCAGCCGCCGCAAGCCTTTCACAAAAGGCGCGTCCCAGACCGCCCGCCGCGCCCGTAACGATCACACGTTTTGCATTCAAGTTCAGTTCAGACATCGAGGGAATCTTTCATCAGGGGTTCTAATTTTGCCTCGGCACGTAATGCCGCAATAAAGCAGTGTGACATCGCGCGACCAGCATCAGTTAACATGAACGGCAGCGAGACTTTCTCAAGCGTTTCAACATATTCTGTGACGGTTTGGTCGTACCACTCCCTAATAATGCGCATCCCATGTACGGTCGTACGCCAACCTTTGTCGGCATCTTTGACAACGGCATCATTGATGGAACGCGCAGTTTTGTCCGTGTCGTGCCCGTCGATGATTGCAAGAACAGCCTCAACATCAATACCAGTTGGGCCATGTTCCACTATGATCGTCCTTGCGATTTCAACACCGAACACCTCATGATCGCGCACCAAATCCTTACGAGTAGGATTTTTGCCAATAGC
>CAJJAR010000018.1 GCA_905182105.1 uncultured Paracoccaceae bacterium | reverse complement strand
GCCTCTTCATCTGGCAGGTTCCAATCGTTGGCACGGTTCAGGTCGCGGATGGTTGTGGCACCGTCCACCATGAACTCACCGTCACCCGTGGCTGTTACCTGATGCTCTGTCTCGGCATCAAATTCATCGGTGATTTCACCAACAATTTCTTCCAAAATATCTTCCAAAGTGATCAGCCCTTGAAGGCTGCCATACTCATCAACCACCAGCGCAAAATGCGAACGGTTGCGTAAAAACTGGCGCATTTGATCGTCAAGAGTTGTCGTCTCAGGCACAAAATACGGCAGTACGGCCACTTCGGAAACATCGAATGTTTTCAATGCACTATCTTCATCATTGGCTTCGCCAATGGCTTTATAAATTGCACGCAACAAGTCTTTGGAATGGATGACACCAATGATGTTCTCTGGGTCGTTTTGATAGACTGGTAGGCGCGTATGCGGGGATTTGATGCACTGCTGAAGGATGACATCAGGCGCATCCCCAAGGTTCACCATTTCAATGTCAGAACGGTGCAACATGATCTCCTCAACAATGCGTTCGCCCAAATCAAGGGCTCCTAAAATGCGGTCGCGATCTTCCTTTTCCACAACACCTTCAGAATGCCCAAGTTGCAGCGCACCCGCAATCTCTTCGCGCACAGCCAGCAGGTGGCTGTCGGGATCAACACGCACGCCAAACACTCGCAAAACACCACGCACAAGGAAACGAACGGCGGCAACTATGGGTGAAAAAACCCTAATTATTAGTGCAATAGGGCCAGAAACCTTAGCTGACATGGTTTCTGCATGGATGATCGCATAGGTCTTTGGCAGTACCTCTGCAAAGATCAAAACCAGCAATGTCATCACACCTGTGGCGATCAAAACACCGCTTTCCCCAAAGGCGCGCAAGAAGATGCCGGTGGCCAAAGACGTCGCAAGGATATTCACAAGGTTGTTGCCCAACAAGACAGAGCCAATCAGGCGTTCATTGTCTTCAGTGATGCGCAAAGCACGCTGTGCACCAACGGACCCTTTATCGGCCTGGGCGCGCAACTTTCCGCGAGATGCGGCTGTTAGGGCCGTCTCTGAGCCCGAGAAAAAGCCAGATAAAACAAGGAGTAACAAGATCACGCCGCAGGTGATCCAGAACGCGCTGTCTAGGGATGCCAATGTTTCCATCATTTGTGAGTATATCCTTTAGCTATAATAGGTTATGGGGTGGCTGCTCAGTTCATTCAAGGCCAACCGAAGCAGAGGGTATAAAATGCGACATGAACACATCGGAATTCTGGATGGTCCCATCCTTGCCTTTGGTGGCCCGTATTCAAACGCGCAGGCGACTAAGGCGCTGTTTAAACAGGTAAAAAAACGTGGAATCGCGCGTGAAAACGTGACCTGTACCGGTGATGTTGTTGCTTATTGTGGTGCACCTTTGGCAACCGTTGAAATGGTACGTGCCTCTGGCTGTGTTGTTGTTGCTGGCAATTGCGAAATCCAATTGGCAGCTGGCGCGATGGACTGTGGGTGTGGATTCGAAGACGGCACAGCGTGTGATCTTTTATCCGCTGGTTGGTTTGCGCACGCGAGCAAACATGTCCCGCATTCTGATTGTGAGTGGATGGGCCAATGCCCTGATATCATTAGCTTTGATCACTGTGGGGCGCGGTATGCGGTAATCCACGGCGGTTTTACGGATGTGGCGCGGTTCATCTGGTCCACCTCTGATGACGTTATGTTTAATGAGGAATGGGGGGCTGTAGAGGCTGCGATTGGCCCCGTCGGTCACATCATATCAGGCCACTGCGGAATTCCATTTGTGCGCGAAACAACCAATGGGCGCTGGATCAACGCAGGCGTGATCGGAATGCCACCGCATGATCAACGACATTCCACACGCTATGCGATGATCGAAAACGGTGCGGTTTCGATTTGCGAGCTTGAATATGATGTTGAGGGTGCCGTCGCAGATATGCAGCAAGCGGGATTAATCCAAGGATATGATAAGTCTTTGGTTTCAGGTGCTTGGCCGTCTGAAGACGTATTGCCTCAGGACTTGCGTTTATCGTTTTGAGTAAGCGGATGATGCTCTAACACCAGCTCGGCCAAACGTTCATCTAGCACATGGGTGTAGATTTCTGTGGTTGCGAGATCTGCATGTCCCAGCATCGCTTGGATAGATCGCAGATCCGCACCACCTGCCAACAGGTGGGTCGCAAAGGCGTGGCGCAATGTGTGGGGTGTTACTTTGCTGGGCATGACGCCTCCGGCAACGGCTAACTCCTTGATCAACAGATAAAATCGGTGACGCGTCAGATATCCTGCAACCCCGCGTGAAGGGAACAGATATTTGGATGCTGCCTTTCCCTTGGACTTTGCCAAATCGTTCGCAGCATCGCGTATAGGCAGCCATGCAACAAGCGCTTCGCGGGCTGGGGGTGACAGCGGTACAATTCGTTCTTTGCCCCCTTTTCCAAGGATCAAAAGAACGCGTGGATCACCACGTGCTGCTGACACCGGTAAGCTGACCAATTCGGTCACACGCATTCCTGTGGCGTAGAGTAGCTCCATCAAACAGGTGTTGCGAAGTGTATCGCGGCCAAGGACACGTGCGGCGCTTAAAAGCCGATCAACCTCTTCTATATCAAGGGTTTTTGGTAGCTTATTATCAAGGCCAGGACCGGCAATCTGAATGGCAGGATTGCCCTCCCGCCAGCCTTCTTCAAAAGCGAACCGGTAGATTTGTTTAATTGACGACAGGCGGCGGGCCCGTGTTGATTTGGCCAACCCTTGGGCATCACAATAGATAAGGTAATGTTCGACGTCGTCTTGGGATGCCTTAAGAAAATCGACAGGTTTACGGGCCAGCCATGCCTCAAAATCCTTTAGATCGCGTCCATAGGCCAGTAATGTGTTGCTTGCCGCGCCCAGCTCAGCCGCTTGTGCCTCTAAGAATGTTGATATCCATTTGCTCATCTGGCTGGTGTCTCAATCAATATTTGTAGGGCTGCACGGCGTGCCATGTCCTCTAACCCAAGCGCGCGTAATGTCCCCAAAGCTGCGCTAAGTTGGCCCATGTCGCCGTCGCTGCCATATTGAAGCATTATCAGAGTGTTGAGCAATGCATGGCCCAATTCGCCGCTTTTTGCTTGCTGTAGCAAGCTTGGGTCAGCTGAATTGGGCGAAAACCCTATTTTTATTGCTATCTTCAGCGGGCTGTCCGCGTTGGTTTCTCTTATATCACCGAGTGCAATGGCGGTGCGGAAGGGGTGCCTATCGGCCGCATCAGGGAATGTTGGTGCGGCACTTTCATAGAGGGAGCTGTACTGGATAATATCGAGCGCATCATCGTGTAGTTGTGGCGGCAGTTCAGTTTTTAATACTCTTTCTGCGAAAAGGGTAGCGAATGGCGCGGATAGGTTGGCAGATTGCAAGAGCGACCATGCGGTGGGCATGGTTTTGGCAATAGCTGCTGCACTACGGGTGTTCAGGGCGGTCTCGAACCGCTGAACAGCGGCGACGTGGTCCCAGATGCCGCCAGATGCTGCAGGGCTGCGTTGTGAGTATATCCCCAGCAAGCGATTTGCTGGCAATGCGCCAGATTGCGCGAGCCGTTCGGCACCTTCGATTTGGGTTTTCCATCCGGCAATATCTCTCAGGTCAGCATTGGCATATGCCAATGGCCAACTGCGGGTTGATATGGGCTGGCCTAAGGCTTCGTGCATCCGAAACAATAGGGGGCTTGGCGTAGTCGGGCGTGGAAGCGGTGCGTCTCCTTCAAACAGGTCAGGATCTAAGAACCGTTCAAGAACAGCAGCTTGATCTGGTGTAACCGTGCCCAATGTTCGCGCGGCGCCAAAAAGTAATGCAGCGGTGTTCCAATTTCCTGATCGGGCGGCGCAAAAAATGCGATAAGCAAAATCAGGAGCTAAAAATGGGGAGGTATTTATCAGTGCACATCCTGCGGTTTCGGTTTCGTTTAGCAGGGATGCATCAATAAACCGTTGTGCAACAGCTTGGCTACGGGATGGGCCAATTTGTTCGATTAATGCCAAAGCTGGATCAAGGGCACCAGCTTTTATCAGTGCATCGACACGGGCCAAGTTAAATTGTTCAGCTTTACCGCCTGCGGGATCAGTGACTGCCAATAACAGGGTGAATAGTGTCGCTTGCGCTGCTGGCAACGTCAGTGCGGGCATGTCCAGAAGGGTTTGCGCCAACGTTTCAGCATCGGATTTTGCCCATAGATTGACAGGTAAACCTGATAGGGTCGAAGGAACTAAACCGATGATCTTAGCTGTTGGTCCATCCAGTGTTGTCACAGTTACGCCTGATAGTGTTGCACCGTTGCTGACCTTCGGCTCATCGGGGACCAATTGGATAGGTGCAGATTGTGGTAAACTGTCCAGCCAGTCGATGGCAGACAAAGGACGTTCTGAAATTGTGCCCTTTGCCAAGGTGGTGCTGGCACAGCTCACCGCAATCAATACGGCGTGACAAAAGAGCTTAGTCTGCATTCAGGATCAGTGGTTGGCGGACTTCAGCTTGGGGTGCTGAAAAATCTGCACCAAAAAACGGCCCAATATATGCATATCCTACGAGCCCGCTGAACGCCAAAATAGCGAAAAAAAACAACAGTTTAATCAATTTTCCCATGAATTCGACTGCCTTTTTAGATTCTTACTTTTAATAACTTATATATGGCCTTTCTGACAATATCACGTCATTCAGTCGATTATGAACGAAATTGAGCAAACGATGGCCGACACGCCAAATCCTAAGGTGCATTACACCTTGCCAAAGACGGTTGTCATGGTCGGAATGATGGGTGCTGGCAAGACGGCTGTTGGTCGCGCCTTGGCCCAAAGGCTGGGCGTTGCCTTCTTAGACAGTGATGCCGAAATCGAAGTCGCGGCCAATCGGACCGTACCTGAAATTTTCGAGCGCAATGGTGAAGCGTTCTTCCGTGGCAAAGAAACACAAATTATTGAACGTCTGTTGATCGACAAGCGCTGCATCCTATCGACAGGTGGCGGTGCGTTTCTGAGTGAGCAAAATCGCAAGAATATATCGGCCCAAGGCATCTCTGTCTGGCTAAATGCCGATATTGAGTTGTTATGGAACCGTGTTCGCAGCAAGGACACACGACCTTTGCTTCGCACTGAAGATCCGAAGGCGACTTTGAAAAAACTGTATGATCAACGGGTGCCAATCTACTCCTTGGCAGACCTGACTGTTGTTTCAGCTCCTGAGTATTCGATTGAAGATATGGTGGATCAAGTGATTGATGCATTAATTGCCCGCAATGAAATTTTGGAGATTCACAATGCGTGATATCGTTTCTGTAAATTTGCCAGGTCGAGAATACGATATCCACATCGGTCCGGGTCTTCTGCAAGATGCGGGAACGCTTATCGCGCCGTTGTTAAGTCAGCCACGCGTACGTGTCATCACAGACGAAACTGTTGGTGAGCTGCATTTGGAAACATTGGGTGCAGGGCTGGCGCGTTCTCGCATCACAATGGAATCCTTAGTGCTGAAACCGGGTGAGGGAACCAAAAACTGGGACAACCTGTGCACCTGTGTTGAATGGCTGCTGGACCAAAAGGTCGAAAGGCGCGATGTGGTTGTAGCCTTTGGTGGTGGTGTGATTGGTGATTTGGTTGGATTTGCCGCCTCAATCTTGCGCCGCGGCGTACGGTTCGTACAAATTCCTACATCGCTTTTGGCGCAGGTCGACAGCTCGATTGGTGGCAAGACAGGTATCAACACCCGTCACGGTAAGAATCTTGTTGGATCGTTTCACCAACCTAGCCTTGTGTTGGCTGACATTGATGTCCTTGGAACATTGACCCCGCGCGATTTTCTGGCGGGTTGCGGTGAGGTCGTCAAATACGGTTTGCTTAGGGATGCAAAATTCTTTGAATGGCTTGAAACCAATGGCCCTAAAATGGCAGCAGGTGATGTTGCTGCGCGTGTTCATGTTGTGCGTCGCTCTGTTGAGATGAAAGCAGAGATTGTAACGCGAGATGAGACAGAGCAGGGAGATCGTGCGCTTTTGAACCTTGGCCACACCTTCTGTCATGCCCTTGAGGCGGCAACGGGCTATTCTGATCGTCTGTTGCATGGCGAAGGCGTTGCTATCGGTTGTGCGCTAGCGTTTGAGGTCTCTTCCAAGATGGGACTGTGTTCACAAGAAGACCCAAGTCGTTTGCGGGCGCTCCTGAGGAATATGGGTATGAAAACGGACCTCTCAGACATCGACGGTGATCTGCCAAGTGCTGAAGTATTGGTTGATCTTATGGGGCAGGACAAAAAGGTTCTTGATGGTCAGCTTAGGTTTATTCTGACACGCGGCATTGGGACGTCATTCGTCACCAGCGATGTGTCGCGTAATTTGATCGTTGATGTGTTGAAAGACGCGCTAAAGTCTTAATATCGGTATTTTGTTTGATACAAAACGAAATAACGGGGCTCAAATGAATGAGCCCCGTTATTCTTTTTCGCGTGAGACGCGCGATTAAGCGCTGCGTCTTAGAACGGAATTTCGTCATCTAGATCGCGTGACGGAACTGGCGCACCAGAGCCACCACCAGGATTGCCGCCACCGTAGCCGCCGCCGTTATCAGATGGGCCTGAATCGTAGCCCATTGATCCGCCGCCACCACTGCCACCGCCGTAGTTGCCACCGCCGCCACCTTCGCTGCGGCCGTCTAGCATTGTCAAAGTACCGCCAAAGCCCTGCAAAACAACTTCGGTGCTGTATTTGTCAACGCCAGCTTGATCTTGCCATTTACGGGTCTGGAGTTGACCCTCGATGTAAACTTTGCTGCCCTTTTTGAGGTATTGCTCTGCGATGCGCACAAGTCCCTCTTGGAAGATCGCGACAGAGTGCCATTCAGTTTTTTCTTTGCGCTCGCCTGTGTTGCGATCTTTCCACGTTTCAGATGTCGCAATGCGAAGGTTGCAAACTTTGCCACCGTTTTGGAATGAACGCACTTCTGGGTCGCGACCCAAATTGCCAATTAGGATTACTTTGTTCACTGAGCCAGCCATGGCATCCCCCGTTTTTTAAATCTTTTGACACTGCACATCCTAATCGCAAATACGAATCCGGAGCACATCAATTTCACAGACCCTATACCGACAGCGCTTTGGTTAAAACATCGTAAAACATGATCCATGACAGCTAATTTGATCAGATCACTGGTTTGATCGTTAAAAGTGTCTATATTTTGCGTGAGGCAGATGTCGTGGGGCTAGGGCAGAATGCGCATAGGTATAGTTGTGACGATGGTTTTTTCGTTTGTGGGTGAGGTTGCCTTGGCTGATGGATTCTCTTCCAGAAATCGCAAATCACTATTTTCATCGCAAACGAGGATTTTGGATACGCGCGCGTTAAAGCAATACAGCAGGTCAGTCAGATTAAAGCCAGTGGTTGTAAACACACCGTCAAAATGGGGTGATGGTGCATCTCCTCGCTTTAACGGAAAGTACAAAGGCAAATTCCTTCCATTGGCACGTGAAGCGGCACGCCGCCATGGTATTCCTGAAGATTTGTTCCTGCGTTTGATCCAGCAAGAAAGCAATTGGAACCCAACGGCGAAATCGAATGTGGGTGCTTATGGATTGGCACAATTGATCCCATCAACCGCTGGCTATTTGGGGGTGAATATTCGTGATCCATATCAAAACGTTGATGGCGGTGCGCGTTATCTCAAAGAACAATACCGCACATTTGGATCATGGCGTTTGGCATTGGCAGCCTACAACGCGGGGCCGGGAGCCGTCAAAAAATATGGAGGTATTCCTCCATTCAAAGAGACGCGCAACTACGTCAAAGTGATCTGGGGAAACTAACCTCATCTTCATTTCGCCATTCACTGTTCAATCTTTTGCCATTTTTTCACGCCATGGGTGTCCTGTATTTATGAGGGCACCATATGTCAGTTTCATCAACCACCTTTGCAGAACGCCTAACGCGTTTAGCTTCCAACTCAGTCAAATTGTATGCGGGTAATGAAACGCCTCAAGAATATGAATCTGCGAACCTGATCTGCGCAAAGCCCAAAGTTAAACGCGCTTATTGGACATCTATTACGATTGGTGGCGGACTTGATACACTCGCGGGGCACATGTTCAAAACCAGCGTTGGAATTGAAATGTTCTTTTCCCAAACGGTGCCTGTTCTCTTTTCGATTATCGAATCCAACGAAATGATCGCCGGTATTTGCCTTGCAATGCTGGCTGGACCCGTCTGTTCGATCGCGTTTCAAATTTTTGGCGATACAAAACCACGTCTATCTCAGTTTTGGTGGTCGTACAGTGCAGGTTCAATCGCGGCGAAGGCCATGGCGTGGTACTATTTTTACCTCACCATGACAGCCTAAGTCATTCAGCAGCGATTTTGATTACGGCTTCCATGCCTGCCAATTCTTCGTCGCTGAGATGGCACTTAACCTGATGCCCGTCTGCTATTTCGCGAACGGGTGGCATTTTAGTGTCACACAAACCACCTGAAACCTTTGATTTCCAACCACAGCGCGTTTGGAACGGGCAACCTGGTGGTGGGTTCATGGCAGACGGAATGTCACCTTCAAGCACGATATGTTTCTTGATCACCGAAGTGTCGGCAATTGGAACGGCAGACAATAACGCTTCTGTGTAGGGGTGGTAGGGTGGTGAAAACACCTGATCTGTGGTCCCGATTTCAACGACGTGTCCTAGATACATCACCATCACGCGGTCAGATAGATACCGGACAATCGACAAGTCGTGGCTGATAAACAGTAGTGTGGTTTTGTGTTCGCGCTGAATATCCATCAACAGATCAGTGACGGCTGCCTGAACGGATACATCCAGAGCAGAAACGGGTTCATCTGCCACAACTATCCTTGCGTCACCTGCAAATGCACGAGCAATTCCGACGCGTTGTTTCTGACCACCAGACAGTTGGCGCGGCATGCGATCTGCGAATTCGCGCGGCAGCTTCACTAAATCAAGCAATTCTAACATGCGTGTGCGGCGTTCCGCTTCGCTGTTGCCGACTTTGAAGATTTCAAGCGCGCGAATGATTTGACGGCCAATCGTCATAGATGGGTTCAGCGTATCAAACGGGTTCTGGAACACCATCTGAACGTCAGCCACTGTTTTGGTATCGCGGTCTTCGATTGCAGTGTTCTGAACTGCTTTGTTGTCCAACAAAATTTCGCCGTCGGTAGCGGTTTCTAATCCCATAAGGACCTTTGCGAATGTGGATTTACCACAGCCAGATTCGCCAACAATCGCCAACGTTTCGGATTCACGCGCTTCAAAAGATAGTGTTTCGTTGGCTTTGACGACCTTTTTGTTGCCGCCACCAAAGATGGCATTCGCAGCGACCTCATAGTGTTTTTTAAGGTTGTCGATTTTCAGAACGACTTCGCCAATCGCACCCTTTTCTTTCTTTTCTGCCGCAATCAAGGGCGCGTCCCAATCGATCTCTGCAAACTTTAGGCAACGGCTTTCGTGGCGGTCACCGTGTTCCACATGTGACATGGGGATCGCCTTGCTGGAGTTACAGCGGCTTTCCTCAAAATAGTCGCAGCGCGGTCCAAAATTACATCCCTTTGGGCGCTCGTGGGGCAGGGGGAAGTTCCCGGGGATTGCCACCAGTGGACGAGAATTCTTATCCGCACCTGGCAATGGGATCGAACGAAACAACGCTTGGGTATATGGATGCTGCATCTTGTCAAAGACGTCTTCGATACGGCCTGTCTCAACGGCCTCACCTGAATACATAACGCAAATGCGGTCACAGGTTTCCAGGACAAGGCCAAGGTTGTGACTGATGAACAGCATGGATGTGCCGTATTTCTTACCCAAATCTTTGACCAGTTCCACAACAGCGGCCTCAACCGTCACGTCGAGTGCAGTTGTCGGTTCATCCAAGATAAGAAGGGATGGTTCAGACATCAAAGCCATTGCAATGACGATACGCTGCTGTTGACCACCAGACAGCTGGTGGGGGAATGAATTGAGGATGCGTTCAGGGTCAGGCAGCTTCACATCTGTGACAACCTGCAACGCGCGCTTATGGGCATCTGTTTCAGACGTGTCCTGATGGATCATTGGCACTTCCATCAGCTGCTTACCGATCCGCATCGCTGGGTTCAGTGATGCCATTGGTTCTTGATAGATCATTGCGATTTCGCAGCCGCGAATGTTACGTAACTCTTTCATCGTCATTTGACCTAAATCTTGGCCTTTGAACTTGATTGTACCGCCAACAACGCTACCATTTTTGCCCAAATCCTGCATGACGCCAAGGGCTACAGTGGACTTACCACATCCACTTTCACCAACCAATCCAACCGCTTCGCCAGGTTGAACAGTAACTGAGAAGTCCATGACCGCTGGAATCTCACGCAGGCGCGTGAAGAATGAGATCGATAAATTTTCGATCTCAAGGATAGGTCCGTCGTAGTCTTGCGTCGTCATTGTCGTCATCTCCCTGTTCGGAGGTTGAGCCGGTATCAAATGTCCGACTTCGGTGTTCATGGCTATCTGTGAGGACGCAACACGCCCTCAGTATTAGTCTCGCAATGATTCCTCACGCAGGCCGTCAGCCAATAGGTTTAGGCCTAATACCAAGGTCAGCAATGAAACTGCTGGCGGAAGGAGGGGATGCACATATGCGCGGATCAGGGTGCGACCGGTGTTGATCGTTGTGCCCCAATCAGGGCTTTCTGATTCCAACCCAAGTCCGAAGAACCCTAAGGTACCTAGTAGGATCGTTGTGTAGCCAATGCGCAGGCAGAAATCGACGATCAGTGGGCCACGTGCGTTTGGCAAGATCTCCCAAAGCATAATGTACCATGGACCTTCACCACGGGTTTGCGCCGCCGCAACGTAGTCACGCGTTTTGATGTCAAGGGCGAGGCCACGAACGATACGGAAAACAGTCGGAGCGTTCACGAAGACCACAGATACAAATACGACCAAGATGCTTGGGTCCATATCGTAAAAGTCCAAGAACTCTGGCAGGCCCCAAATGTTGTATTCCTTAGTTGAAATAATATTGCCGTTGTTGCTTATCAACGCTAGGTAAATCCACGCCAATGCGCCTAGAACCACAATCAACAGCGGTGTGCGTACCTTTGGTTGAGTGTGATAGCGCGAGTTCAGTAGCACCCCAAAGAAGATCACAGGAAACACGAACAACACGGCTGCCATATAGTTTGGAATACCCGTCGCTACGATCTCTGGTGTGACCAGAAGGTAGAATAAAAGGATGACAGGGAAGGCGAGGATAAGGTTCGCAACAAAAGACAGAAACGTATCCAAGCGTCCGCCGTAGTATCCTGCTGGAAGGCCTAGTGTGATGCCAACCATGAACGCGAAGATGGTGGCGAACGGTGCAATCAAAACCACTGTCCATGCACCTTTGAACAAACGGCTGAACACGTCGCGTGCAAGGTTGTCACCACCCAGTAGATACCACTGAAATTCATCATCTTCGGCACCCCGTAGTGGCGTGCCGGGTAGTTTGTTCTTCATGCCAGATGCTTGGCTCAGGGAGTCATGGGTGATGATCATGTCAAAGACACCGGCCATGATACCGGCCAAGACCCAGAACAAGACAAGGGCAAAGCCTATCATACCGACGGTGCTATCAAACAACTTACCATACAGGCCCAAACTGCGTTTAAACTTGATTGAGGCCACAAAAATCAAAACCATACCGACCCAGACAGGCGTAAGCTGTTGAGCCATTCCGCCAAAGATACCTGCATTGGTGCCCATGACGATCCCAGCCAGCAGATAGATAATTACAATCGCCAATATGGCAAAAAAAGTTACTTTGACTGCAAAGCTGATCAGCCCACCAATGCCTGCACTGGTGGCTGCGGTCCCATCCGATCTTATGTGGATCGTCTGCTCTTTTGCAAACAGAGATGTGATGATTTGGACAATGACCATGACGGCAAAGATGCCAACGGCCAGTCCGAAAAAGAGGTTTAAAAAGCTAAGGCTTCCGGTCCATGTCAATGGTGCCATTGTCTCGACCCTCCCCTAAGAAATGCGAATGCGTGGGTTTAAGAAGACGTAACCGATGTCAGAAATCAGTTGGGTCAACAAAACCAAGATGACGGAGACGACCGAGATGGCCATGAGCAGTTCGATGTCGTTTCCACGTGCCGCTTCAACCAACAAACGACCAAAGCCATCGTAGGCGAACAGATATTCAACAATCACAACGCCATTCAATAACCACGGCACTTGCAGCATGATGACAGTGAATGGAGCGATCAACGCATTGCGAAGGGCATGTTTCATAACGACATTGCGAAAATTAACGCCCTTTAGGCGTGCGGTGCGGATGTACTGTGCTGTCATAACTTCAGCCATTGATGCACGTGTCATGCGAGCGATATACCCCATCCCGTAAAGGGAAATTGTCAATACGGGCAAAAAGAAATTTCTGAAAGTCGCGTCTTCAACAGCTTTCTTAGCAGAGCCAAGGAATAGTGTCTTTGTATCTATCCATCCCCAATCAGCAAGAATGGGGGATATCCCAAATTTAGAGGATGCGAGGAGGGCGATAAAAATTACGCCAGATACGTATTCAGGGGTTGCGGTAGAGGCAATAGAGAACGTTGACAGTGTACGGTCCAAATTTGATCCTTCACGCATCCCAGCCAGAATGCCAACAATCAAAGCCATTGGAACCATCAGCAATAAAACAAAGCCCATCAATTTACCTGTTGCGGACAGGCGCTTGGCGACCAGTGCATCGACATCGGTCTTGAATACTGAAGAATAACCCCAGAACCCTTGTAACACCCCACAGAACCGTGCCCGGTCTTCAACAGGTGTTGCAGCTAAGAAGCAGCGGCCGGTTACGACTGTTTGGCCATCATTATCTGTCTTTTCGTTGGTCCAGCCCGGCACCACGCCAACCCATTGCCCAAACTTATAGGGAAGGGGCGCTAAATAGCCTCGATCTGATAGCCAGCTGTTAACGGCCTCGTCGGACATGCGAAAGTTGCCTTGCGTTTTTGCAAGTTTTTCAAGGTTGGGTGTTAAGTTCGTCATGAAAAAGACGATGAACGTCAGGCATAATGCCGTCAGCAACATCTGTCCCAGACGTCTGATGATAAAGGTTCCCATGGATGCCCCTGTTGGTAGGCTGATAATTAGATTTGGCGGCCTTTGCGGCTCTTGCTAATTGCTGGGCTGTCATTGGCGCAGCCCTAAACTCCCGTGTAAAATTCCCCCTTTGCGTTTGCCACTCGGTGGTTATCACCGTTTTAGTGGTCGTAACGCGTCTTCATTAGGGCATCAGGCTACAGATCTGAGCACAGGTCAATCCGTTAGGTTTAAAAAAATCATTTTGAACACGGGATTGGCGCTTGTTGGCTATTCAGAAAGTAGTTCAGGTTTGTTGGCGCAATTGGGTCGGTGTCTTACCCATTTGTTGCTGAACAAAACGCGTGAAGTAGGTGGCGCTGCTAAATCTTAGCTGTGTCGCGATATCTTTGGCAGACGTTTTTGTATCAACCATCGCAGTTTGTGTTTGGTGCAGTAGGCGCGCGGTCAGATGGTCGGCTGTGGTCACCCCTGTAGCTGTACGGCTTGCACGCGCTAAGTGGGTTGGCGTTACGCCGAGCTGCTCAGCGTGCTCGGCCATAGTAGCTCCCTTCATTTTGGGCTGTGGTAAGTTGGCAAAAAAACGCCTGATCAGTCGAATAGAGGCATTCTGTTTTGCTGGTGCATGTTCAGGAGGGGTAATTTGGCGACGGACCCAAACTTCGATCAAGCGCTGATGGGCACTCAATGCCGCATCTAAAATAGGCTGACTATCCGACACTTCACGCTGTGCAGCTTCAATGAAACCTGACAGTTGGGAAATGGCTTTGGCATCTCTGATCCGCAGTTGGCGGGCTGTTTCTAGATTCCAACTATTATGAGCTGGTGGGATGATGGCAACCAGTCCGTTGGCTTGGCGACCCAGATCAAGTGCAAAAACCTGACTATGAGGAATAAGAATCGCGTTGTGTGCACCGACACCGCGTCTTGAGCCATCCGTGTGCAATAGCCCTTGTCCACGTGCGACCCAAATTAAAAGATCAGAAGGGTCGTCATGCAAAAGTGCAAGACGCCAATCGTGACCTCCCGTGAAGTTGGCCAAAGATCTGATTTGCGGAGTATCAATCATGGCATTGGAATTGACAAATTTGTTCGTTTAGGCCAAATTTTCAAATTACTTATTTACTATTAGTTGATAAATGATGGTTTTATAACATTTCTTTTATGTTGATTAAGTTCCATTTCTTCATCTTTGACCTGAACCATGTCCGTTGCCGTTTGGCATATTGGCGGGTTGCGATGCACGCCTCTTCACGTGCAGTTTGCAAATCAAGCTCGCCTCGATGACACTTTATTAGTTCGGGAACGCCGATCGCACGACAGCTTGGCAAGGATGGGTCATAGTGAGCATCCATGCTTGCAATTTCATCCATCGCGCCACCTCCGACCATCAAATCAAAGCGTTGTTCGATCCGAGGGGTTAACCATTCTTTTTCTGCATCCAATATAATGTTGAAACTGTGTTCTGGATCGACCAGTGGGGGCGGCGTTTCGTCTTGCCATTGGGCAAGGCCACGCCCAGATGAAGTCTGCACTTCCCAGGCACGCTGAACCCTCGCGCGGTTCGCTACTTCAATGCGCGAAACCGTATCCGGATCGAGCTGATCCAGCATAAAAGCTAAATCCAGTGCATTGCCCTGTAATCGCACTTCAGGTGGAGTTGCCGGGATATCAGCAAGGCCTTTGGTCAGTGCGGTAAAATACAAACCAGTGCCGCCAACGATAATCGGTCGTTGTACACCGTATAAAAAGGGCGCAACGTCGCGCAACCAATGGCCTGCCGAGTGCGGGGCATTATATGCCTTATGACGGTAAAGGGCATGAGGAGCGCGTGCTTCTTCGTCTTTGGAAGGGCAGGCAGTTATGACCCGCCAACAGTCGTAAATTTGGCTGGCATCAGCATTCACGATGATGCCGCCTTGCGTCTCTGCAATGGTCAAAGCCAAGCTGGATTTGCCAGAAGCCGTCGGCCCCGCAATTAGCACCGGTTGCTCTGGCGACAGCTGCGAGAGCCCGTATTTGGCAAGTTTGTTCATTTCTTTTGCAGTTCCGGTTGTCGTGCATTGAATTCTGGATTGTTTTCCGACATTTTAACACGAGATAAAACACCCAATGACAATTGCCACACACGGCACCTTAGAATTGGCAACAGAAAACTGGAGCGCCCTATGGCCAAAGAACCCCAAACATCCTTCAAACGTGTCATGCTAAAGATATCCGGTGAGGCACTGATGGGTGATCAAGGTTTTGGTCTACATCCACCAACTGTTGAACGTATCGCAAAAGAGGTGGAATCAGTTCAGGAAATGGGCGTTGAGATTTGTATGGTCATCGGTGGTGGTAACATCTTCCGTGGCTTACAAGGCAGTGCGCAAGGAATGGAACGTACAACGGCTGACTACATGGGGATGCTGGCAACTGTTATGAACGCTTTGGCCATGCAATCTGCATTGGAAGAGCTGGGTATTCACACACGTGTGATTAGCGCTATCACGATGAACGAGGTTGCAGAGCCTTACATTCGTCGTCGTGCAGTGCGCCACCTTGAGAAAAAGCGGGTCTGCATCTTTGCTGCCGGTACGGGTAACCCGTATTTCACTACAGATACTGCTGCGACCCTTCGTGCGAACGAAATGTCATGTGAAGCGATCTTTAAAGGTACTAAGGTGGATGGCGTTTACGACAAAGATCCTGCCAAACATGATGACGCTGTGCGCTATGATACAGTCAGCTATGATGACGTTTTGGCCAAGCGCCTTGGCGTTATGGATGCGTCTGCGATTGCATTGGCACGTGACAACAACCTGCCTATTATTGTCTTCTCATTAGATGAGCCGGGCGGTTTCCGTGGGATCTTGGCGGGTGAGGGCACCTATACAAGAGTTCAAGATTAATTGATAAACTAGCGTATTGGTGGGTGCTTGTCGTACTGCCTGCGCAAACGTGACTGAAAATAAAGGGGCGAAAAGCCATGTCCGATGACTTCATGCTTGATACCGATGAACTTCAACGCCGTATGGATGGTGCGATAGCATCGCTACGTACCGAATTTGCATCATTGCGCACAGGGCGTGGTTCGTCCTCCATGCTCGACCCCATTGTAGTCGAAGCTTACGGTCAGCGCACACCAATCAACCAAGTGGGGACAGTGAACGTTCCAGAGCCACGCATGGTAACGATCAACGTTTGGGATAAATCGATGGTTGGCGCGGTCGAAAAAGCTATCCGCGAAAGCGGGCTGGGCATCAATCCACAACTAAACGGCACGATCATTATGTTGCCGATCCCTGAGTTGAATGAAGAACGCCGCCGTGAATTGAGCAAAGTTGCCGGCCACTATGCAGAAAGCACACGGGTTTCAGTACGCAACATTCGCCGTGATGGTATGGATCAGATTAAGAAGGGCAAGACTGATGGCCTTTCTGAAGATGATCAAAAAATCTGGGAAGGTGAGGTTCAAGATATGACCAATCGCCTAACCAAAATCATTGACGAAATGCTTGAGACAAAACAAACTGAAATCATGCAAGTGTAATTCTGAAATCAAGTGTGGGCTTGTTCCCCTGAAATGATTAAGTATTTAGTATTTTAGTAAATTTATTTATTGGTGGATAACATCATGAGCCAAGGCCTTGATACACGCGCGGATGACGGCAGCCATACTGGGCCACGTCACGTTGCGATTATTATGGACGGCAATGGCCGTTGGGCCACCCAGCGGGGTAGGCCACGCTTGTTTGGACACCATGCAGGTGCCAAACGCGTTCGAGAAATTGTTGAAAGCTGCCCAGATGTTGGCGTAGAGTATTTGACGATTTTTGCGTTCTCCACTGAAAACTGGAAACGTACTCAGGTCGAAGTTGCCGGTCTTATGGACCTGTTTCGCCGTTATATTGCTAAAGAAACGCGCGCCCTCGCAGAACTTGGTGCGCGTGTCCGTTTCATTGGTGATCGCGAGAGCCTTGATGCAAAGCTTGTCAAATTGATGGAAAAGCTTGAAAAAGCAACAGCTGGGAATAGTAAAGTCAACCTCACTGTTGCTCTGAATTATGGGGCTCGTGATGAGGTTTCTAGGGCGACCAAGTTACTAGCTGAGGATGTCGCGCGCGGCCTTCTTGACCCTGCAAATGTAGATGAAGAAACAGTATCTAGGTATCTGGATACACGTGTCTTACCTGACCCTGATCTAGTGATCCGCACCAGTGGTGAAGCACGGATTTCTAATTTCTTACTTTGGCAATCAGCTTATGCGGAATATGAATTCATCGATACTCTATGGCCTGATTTCAGTCGTGAAGAGTTCGCGAGCTTGTGTGCCTCATACGGCGAGCGTGATCGCCGCTTTGGGGGAGTTAAGAAATGAGCGAGGCATCTAAGTGGTCTGACCTGACAATCCGTTTGGGATCTGCTATTTTGATGGTCATCGTTGGTCTTTTTGGATTATTATTCGGCGGACATGTTTTCCACGTTTTAGTTGCACTTATCTGCGGTCTGATGATGTGGGAACTGGTGCGAATGGTCACGCCGCTGAACGCTCCACTTGCACTGCAACTTGGCATGTTGAGCGCGTTTGCTAGTTTTGTTGCCATCTACATTCCAACAGGGTTCGGTTTGCCGCTTTTGCTGGTACCAGCATTCATTGGATTTGCCCAATTAACCAAGAACCGCGTTATTTACCTGATTTTTAGCGTGATGGTTTTGTTGGCCGGTTTTGGAATGATGTCGGTGCGGAATGACCTGGGATTTACTTGGATGACTTGGTTAATCGTTGTTGTAATTGCTACGGATGTTTTAGGCTATTTTGCAGGTAGGTTAATCGGTGGACCAAAGTTTTGGCCCGCTGTCAGTCCCAAAAAGACATGGTCTGGGACTGTGTTTGGCTGGGTTGGTGCCGCAATTGTGGGTTTCATTTTTACAATCTACACAGGCGCATCCTTTGAGCTGATTGGTATTTCGATAGCGGTCGCAATGGCTTCCCAAATGGGCGATATTGCTGAAAGCGCAATCAAGAGAATGATGGGCGTTAAAGACAGCTCGACGCTTATTCCGGGACATGGCGGCGTTTTAGATCGCTTTGATGGTATGTTGGGGGCCGCGGTTTTCTTGTTGCTGGTTGGCCAATTCATCGGTTTCCCACCGGGTATTGTGTGAGATTGGTATGAACCGACGGCGTGTCAGTATTTTTGGGGCCACAGGCTCCATTGGACAAAATACAATCGATCTGATCGCACGCAAAAGCGACAGTTATGAAGTTGTTGCCCTGACTGGAGCTTCAAACATTACGCAATTGGCTGAAGATGCAATTCGTCTGAATGCAAAAATTGCTGTGACTGCGCACGATCATTTGCTGACAGAATTGCGGACCGCATTGGCGGGCAGTAACGTTGAGGCTGCTGCGGGCAAGGCTGCACTGGCTGAAGCCGCGTCGCGTCCAGTTGAATGGGTGATGTCAGCAATCATTGGTTCTGCAGGCCTCTTACCCGGTCTCAAGGCTCTTGAACAAGGCGCAACACTGGCCTTAGCAAACAAAGAATCTTTGGTCTGTGCGGGCGGTTTGATCCTTCAGACAGCCGAAAATAACAACGCTAGAATTCTACCGGTCGACAGCGAACATTCAGCCATTTTTCAAGGACTTGTCGGCGAAGATATGTCTGCTGTTGAGCGGATAATTATTACTGCTAGTGGTGGTGCGTTCCGCGATTGGCCAATTGAAGATTTGGCAAACGCCACACTGGCGCAGGCGTCTGCCCATCCCAATTGGGATATGGGACAACGGATTACGATCGATAGCGCCTCGATGTTCAACAAAGCGATGGAAGTGATTGAAACGCATGAGTATTTTGATGTTTGTTCTGATCAAATAGAGGTCTTGGTTCATCCGGAATCTATGATTCACGCTCTTGTTGGATTTAACGATGGGGCATTGATGGCCCATGTTGGTCCACCAGATATGCGTCATGCGATAGGCTATGCCCTTCACTGGCCCGAACGTCAGACGTTGCCTGTTGAGCGATTGGATCTGGCAAAAATTGGTTCATTTACCTTCCGTGCACCTGATGAGGTCAGGTGGCCAGCTTTGCGTCTTGCGCGCGAAGTGATGGCACGTGGCGGATTGGCTGGGGCCGTGTTCAATGCTGCCAAAGAAACAGCACTTGATGGCTTTATTTCAGGCGCGCTCAAATTCATTGAAATGTCAGAGATTGTGGATCAAACCCTTTTTGATATGGACAGCAAAGGTGGCCATATTGATGACACTATGACCCTTGATAATGTTCTTTATGTTGACCATTTAGCACGTAGGACCGCGCAACACTTAATCAAACAACGGGCAGGATAAACACTTGGATATTGCGACGCTGATTGGCCAGTTTGGTGGCTTCTTTTGGATGATTATTGCTTTTATAGTAGCTTTAAGTGTGATCGTGGCGATCCATGAATATGGTCACTATATCGTAGGCCGTTGGACGGGGATTCACGCGGATATTTTCAGCCTTGGGTTCGGTCCTGTTTTGTATTCGCGTTTAGATAGGCGTGGCACAAAATGGCAGATCGCAGCGCTGCCTTTTGGCGGATATGTAAAGTTTGCAGGTGATGCAAATGCTGCCTCTGGTGTTGACGGGCAGGCGATGGCTGAAGTGGCCGACGATCCTGTCGCACGACGGGCAACTATGCATGGTGCGCCACTTTGGGCGCGCGCAGTGACTGTTGCGGCGGGTCCGGTATTCAACTTTGTTTTTTCGATAATCATCTTTTTTGGTGTCATGGTCTACGCCGGTCAACCCAGTGACCCACTGACAGTTGCCTCTCTTAAAGCACTTCCGGGGCAGGAAACACAGTTGCGCGAAGGTGATCGTATTCTTGGCATCGAAGGTCAGGAATATACTTTTTTTGAAGACGCGGTTAGCTGGGCACTAACGACACCGCCTCCGAGTGATGGCATCCTGAACTATGATATCGAGCGCGATGGCGAAAGACTAAGCGTAACAGGTCCGTTCCTTGCGCCTGCACGCATTGGAAACATCGTGCCGCAAAGTGCCGCTTCTGATGCTGGCTTGCGTCGTGGTGATGTAATCACCCATATCAATGGCGATGCTATCGTTGCCTTTCTTGACATGAAAAACATCGTTGAGTCGTCCAATGGGGCCGATCTTGACCTAAGTGTTTGGCGTGACGAAAACGTCGAACAGTTGGTACTGACACCAAAACGTGTCGACGAACCTGTGCCAGGAGGGGGCTTTAGCACTCAATGGCGGATCGGTATTATGAACGGCTTGGCATTTGAGCCAGCGACTGAGACAGTCCCAGTTGTCACTGCTTTGACGCGTAGTGTGCGCCAAGTTGGCCGCATTATTGAGGGCTCGATTTCTGGACTTGGTCACATGATTACTGGCGCGATCAGCACATGCAACCTGTCGGGACCCATCGGCATTGCACAAACCTCTGGTGCAATGGCATCACAAGGGGCGCAGAGCTTTATTTGGTTCATTGCCGTTCTAAGCACCGCTGTCGGCTTGCTAAACTTGTTCCCTGTGCCTGCGTTGGACGGTGGCCATTTAGTCTTTTACGCCTACGAAGCTGTAACTAAACGTCCACCAAGCGATGGCGCATTGCGCATATTGATGGGCATTGGCCTTGCAATGGTGTTGACACTAATGGCGTTTGCTTTGGGGAATGACTTGTTCTGCCCATAAGCCACAAATTTACATGAGTCCGTTATGGCCAATGCTAAAAATAACAAACGCGCTTTGATCGAGGGGCGTGCGGCGTTGATCATGATTGATATCCAAGCCAGCACATTCATTGAAGACAGTCTGGTTAGTTCAATCGACAATATGCCGGGCTACAATGAACGTATGCTAAAGGCGCGTGTCGCTGTTGATAAAGCGCGCGCTTGCAACATACCTGTTATCTTCATCCAAGAGGTTCATCGTCCAAACCTAGTAGATTTCGGACGTAAATTGGACGGCGATGAAGACATTCATTGCCTCGAACATAATTCTAAGACGGATATCGCAATCAAAGAAATGGATTTTCGTCCAGAAGATTACCCGATCCGAAAGCGTCGTTATTCAGCATTCTTTGGGACCAAATTTGAAATTCTGTTGCGCGGTTTACAAGTGGACATACTGCTGATGTGTGGCGGTCTCACGGACGTTTGCGTACATTATATTTTTTTCGACGGACACCAATCAGACTATTTTTGCCGCATCATTTAAGATTGTACCGGGGGATCAAGTTTAGATGCCCACTGGTATTCTTTGAGAGCGATGGAGTATCTGCAAAATGGTGCGTGCCTTTCTTTGGATGAGGTTCTGGAATCTATGGAGTAGGCAGGGCAAATGCAGTTGGTTCACCCAGCGTAAGAGGTGTCACGTACGATTGCCATGCTCATGCCACATTTCGACCAATTTGAGGTCTTATTGATTTTGTAATGCCCTGTTGAAACAAGGAATATTAGCATGCAAACGATTCTGACTGGTTACCGTGCACTACGCCTTTTGGTCGATCTTAACTGGGATCGTGGGCTGTATTAGGTACGTTATCTGCCGGTCTTTTGCTTGGTATTTGGGTCTTTGGTATCGAGGAGGTCTGCTTCCCGCCAAATAGGAAAAAAAATCAGTCGCATAGGGCAGATTTAGTACGTTCGTGTTTTGACAACCCAGCCTATACTCGGTACTCATAAAGGCAACTTTTGTCTTAAGATTGGGTAATAACCATGAAGTTGCGGTTTTCTAGCAAGCACGGTGAAACACATGCATCCGGGGTTGCATTAACGGCAGTCAAACGTCTGATTGGTGTTTTCCTATTGGTTTCATCTACTTGGATGGCGGTGACGATGCCTGCTGATGCCCAAAATTACTCGTTCAATAAGGTTGTGATCGACGGAAATGTGCGGATCGAAAGTTCAGCAATTCTATCCCAAGCTGGAATCGAACGCGGCCAAACAGTTAGCGCTGGCCAGCTGAAAGACGCATTTCAAAAACTTCAGAACAGTGGCTTGTTTGAAAGTGTTACCATTTTTCCAGTTGGAAATATCCTGAAAATCACGGTGGTTGAACGTCCAACAATCAATAGTGTGAACTTTGAGGGTAACCGTCGCAAGAAAGATTCCGTGCTGGAAGCTTTGGTTTCATCCGCCGAACGTCTGGTTTTTAATCCCAACGTCGTAGAGGCAGATGCAGCAAAAATTGCCGAAGCTTATTCAAACGGTGGTCGTTTTGCTGCCCGTGTATCGCCTAAAATCATTAAACGAAGCGACAATCGCGTTGATGTCGTATTTGAAGTTTTTGAAGGTGATGTAGTAGAGGTCGAGCGCCTTAGCTTTGTTGGCAACCGCATTTATTCTGACCGTCGTTTACGCCGTGTCCTTGGAACGAAGCAGGCGGGGCTTTTCCGTGCTTTGGTAAAGGCCGATACATTTGTTGAAGACCGCATCGAGTTCGACAAACAGGTTTTGCGCGAGTTTTATCTATCACGCGGATATATTGATTTCAGGACAAATTCTGTAAACGCAGAATTGGCCCAAGAACGTGATGGGCATTTCATCGCTTTTAACATCCGTGAGGGACAGAAATTCAAATTCGGAAGCGTTTCTACCAGCAGTGAACTAAATGATGTCGACGGTGACGAATATCAGGCAGTCATTAAAATCAGTCCGGGCGTCGTTTATTCCCCGACCTTGGTTGAGCAAGAAATCGCACGCATGGAGCGATTGGCAATTCGTCAAGGCGTAGATTTTTTGCGGGTCGAACCACGCATCACTCGTAATGATCGTGACCTAACACTTGATATTGAATTTGTTTTGTCTCGTGGTCAGCGCATGTTTGTTGAACGGATTGATATTGAAGGCAATACGACTACTCTTGATCGTGTCATCCGTCGCCAGTTCAAATCTGCTGAGGGCGACCCATTCAATCCACGTGAAATTCGTGAATCTGCAGAGCGTATCAGAGCGTTGGGGTTCTTTGCTAACGCGAACATCGATACACGAGAAGGATCATCACCGGACCGCGTAATCGTTGATGTCGATGTCGAAGAACAACCAACAGGCTCATTTGGCTTTGGCGGGTCGTTTTCTGGCAATGATGGGTTTGGTGTTGCAATTACACTTAAAGAAAGAAATTTTCTTGGTCGTGGCCAAGGTATTAATCTTACTTTGAATACTGCTAAAAATTCCAGCCAGTATAGCTTAAAATTTGTTGAACCCAATTTTCTTGAACGTGACGTTCGGTTTGGCCTAAATCTAGATTATGTCGAAAAAGATAGTTCTTTCTCGTCTTTTGATTCTAAAACAATGATTTTCCAGCCAATGTTGGATTTTCCAGTTTCGGAAAATGGTCGTGTGAAATTGAGTTATACTGCGAAACAAGATGAGCTTTTCGAACGTATCGGTGTGACTGCCGGAAGCTTTATTAGGAGCGATATTGCGCTTGGAAAGCAGACTTCATCCTCCATCAGTTATAAATATAGCTATGACACTCGGATATCGGGCTTAAACCCAGATGCAGGTGTTTTATTAGAGTTTTCTCAAGAATTTTCAGGTCTTGGTGGTAATAAAAAATATACGAAAACGGGGGCTAAAGCCGTAGGTCAACGACGTGTTTTACAAGATGAAGTCGTCTTGCGCGCTACCATTGAAGGCCAAGCGCTATCCCTCAATGGTGGTACGAGCCGTACGATCGATCGATTTGTATTGAGTCCAGGAATTCTGCGCGGCTTTGAACCCGGTGGTATCGGGCCTCGTGATATTGCTACAAAAGATACGCTGGGCGGCGACCTTTATGCCGTCGCACGTTTTGAAGCTGAATTTCCAGTTGGATTACCTGAGGAATATGGGATCAGTGGTGCACTTTTCTATGACGTTGGAAACCTTTGGGGATTGAAGGGAGTTCAGGGTGGCACTGAGGGTGAAAGTGGCAGCCTGCGTCACGTCATTGGCTTTGGCGTTCTGTGGAAAACTCCGATTGGTCCGCTTCGTTTTAACTTTACCAAAGCATTACAATTGGAAGATTATGACCGCAAACAGGACTTTGATTTTACTCTGTCGACATCATTCTGATCATTAGATGTTTATGCGCGCACTCCTATTAACCTGTTCGATGGCCCTTTATTCTATCGGGCAAGTCAATGCTCAACAAATTGATTTTGCTGTCGGGCGCACATTGGTTGTAGATACCCTCCAGCTCTTTAATGAAAGTCTGTTTGGCATTAGTGCCGTACAGCGGCTTGAAATCCAAGGGGTACAACTGGCTGAAGAGAACAAGAGCAAAGAAATTGCGCTTTCCGAAGAAGAAAAGCAACTGACAACGTTGCGTGCTACAATAACTGCCGAAAAATTTCGTATTCTAGCAGATGAGTTTGACCAAAAAGTTCAAAGGACACGCAAGGAGCAGCTTGCCAAGACACAGGCGCTGAGCACGCAGATCGAAACCCAGCGTAATACGTTTTTGAATGCAGCAGCTCCAATTTTGCAGGCTTTGATGCTTGAAGTCGGTGCAACAGTACTTTTGGAACGTAGAAATGTAGTTCTGAGCACCAATACGGCTGACATCACCGCGATCGCGATTGTGCAAATAGATGACGTTCTCGGCGATGGATCGCAACCTGCAACATCTGTTGATTGACCACGACCTTGCCCCGCATGCGTTGGCAAGGTAGTCATAAGTAACTGTTAATCCACAACCCTCTAATGACAAGAAAAGAGCTGGCCCATGAGTTCCGAGCTGCTAACCGCTGATATCAATCTAATCCAACGCATCTTGCCGCACCGCTATCCATTTCTATTGGTAGACAAAGTTCTGGATATCGACGGAACACAGTCCTCACGTGGAATTAAGAACGTAACTATGAATGAACCACATTTTCAGGGTCATTTCCCTGGCAACCCGATTATGCCAGGTGTCACTATTGTTGAGGCGATGGCACAAACTGCTGCAGTTATGGTTGGCACGGCGTTGAATATGGGCGACAAAGAAATGCAGGTCTATTTCATGGCGATTGATGGCTGCAAATTCCGTCGTAAAGTTATACCGGGCGATGTGCTTGAGCTAAAGCTGACAACGGTTCGTGGCAAACCTGGCGGCAAAGTCTGGAAGTTCTCCGGCATTGCTGAAGTCGACGGTGAAATGGCCGCTGAAGCACAGTTTACTGCCATGATGGATCTCCCAAAGGAGTAATTGCCTTGAGCAATATTCACCCTTCTAGCGTGATTGAAGACGGCGCACAGATCGATCCAAGTGCCGTCATTGGTCCGTTTTGCTTAGTTGGATCTGAAGTTATTATCGGTCCTGACGTTGAGCTGAAAAGTCATGTCGTCGTCAAAGGCCGCACCAAGATCGGCGAGGGGACGGTTGTGTTCTCGTTCGCTGTGATTGGCGAAATCCCACAGGACCTTAAGTTCAAAGGTGAACAATCAGGATTGGTGATAGGTAAGCGCAATCGTATTCGCGAGCACGTGACAATGAATGCTGGCACCGAAGGCGGTGGTGGAATGACCAAAATTGGCGACGATTGCCTGTTTATGGCGGGCTGTCATATTGCCCATGATGCTATCATTGGTGATCGAGTAATCGTTGTGAATTCTGCGGCTGTTGCTGGCCACTGTATCCTAGAGGACGATGTAATCGTTGGTGGTCTTTCTGGTATTCACCAATTTGTGCGCATTGGGCGCGGCGCTATTATCGGTGCGGTGACAATGGTGACAAATGATGTGATCCCATACGGTTTGGTCCAAGCGCCGAGAGGTGCATTGGATGGCTTGAACCTTGTAGGATTGAAGCGTCGCGGGGTCGCGCGGGCCGACATAACTGCATTGCGCGCCGCTTTCCAGATGCTGGCACAGGGCGAGGGGACATTCCACAATCGTATTGAACGACTGGGTGTAGAAACTGAAAGCACATATGTCAAAGAAATCGTCGATTTTGTAACGGGTGATACTGACCGCTCGTTTTTGACGCCGCGCTGATGCTTGCACTTATTTGTGGAGCAGGTACGTTGCCTGCTCAAGTTTCTAATGCACAGCCTGAAAAGCCATTGGTTTGTGTAATGGAAGGGTTTGCACCTGATGGATTGAGAGCCGACCTTAACTTTCGTCTTGAAACGTTGGGTTCTTTATTGATCCAATTAGGGCAGCACGGTGTAACTGACGTTTGCCTATGTGGAGCGATTGATCGCCCAAGCCTTGATCCAAGCAAGCTGGACGAACAAACAGCACCCCTTATCCCTCTAATAGCAGGCGCGCTGACCTCAGGTGATGATGGTGCACTGCGTGCTGTAATGGGTCTGTTTGAACAGAGCGGCTTTACTGTGCGTGCTGCGCACGAGTTGGTTCCGGACCTTGTCGCTCCTCCAGGCGTTTTGAGTGAAAAATGGCCAGACTCCCAAATGCGCGAAGATGCAAAGCTAGGTTCCAATGTGTTGGCTGCCTTAGCACCAATGGATGTTGGCCAAGCGTGTGTAACGGGTGGTGGGCAGCTGATAGGAATGGAAACGATCGGGGGCACAGATTTTATGCTGTCCCATCTTCCTGACACGTCACTTCTAGCACAGGGCGTTTTGGTCAAAGGACCTAAACTTGGGCAGGACACCCGCGCAGATATGCCAACCATAGGTCCTGAAACGATCAAAAATGTGAAAAGAGCTGGTTTGTCTGGCATCGTAATTGATGCGGGCGATGTGATTTTGCTTGATTCTGAGAAATGTATTGCTTTGGCTAACGCTGCGGGTTTGGTCCTTTGGTCGCGGACGGGGGAATAAAAGTTGCGCGTCTTTATTATTGCGGGCGAACCTTCTGGAGATAAGCTGGGTGGTGCATTGATGGCGGGGCTGCGTCATTTACGTCCGGATGTACAGTTCGACGGCGTAGGTGGGGTTATGATGCAAGCCCAAGGCCTAAACAGTCGTTTCTTAATGGACGAATTGAGCGTGATGGGAATAGCCGAAGTGCTACCTAAATATCGTCATCTCAAACGCCGTATAGCTCAAACTGCTCAAGCTGTGATTGACACTAATCCTGACGTTTTAATCACAATCGATAGTCCTGATTTTTCGTTGCGTGTTGCAAAATTGGTTAAGAAATCGAGTGATATTCGATGTGTACATTATGTGGCACCAACGGTCTGGGCATGGCGACCAAAACGTGCGGCAAAGATGGCGAAGATGATCGATCATGTTCTTGCGCTATTCCCGTTTGAGCCACCCTATATGGAAGCTGAAGGGATGGATTGCGATTTTGTTGGGCACCCAGTTGTGGCAGAACCTGTTGCTTCTGAGGATGAAAAAGATGCCTTTCACGCAAAATATGGCCTCAAAAAGGCTGCGATACTGCTGCTGGTATTACCTGGATCACGTAAAGGCGAGGTTACACGTCTGGCCAAGGTTTTAGGTGAAGCCCTAGAAACAATTTTGGCAAAACACCCTGACATGCGCGTGGTTGTACCTGCAGCGGGACCAGTTGCTGAATTGGTAGAGCAGGAAACGAAAAAGTGGCCGATCGTTCCAATTTTTCTTGATCCGCGTGGCCAAGAATTGGACGAAGTCATGGTCGAAAAACGGGCTGCTTTTGCCGCAGCGGATTTTGCGATTGCCGTATCCGGAACAGTTGCGCTTGAGCTGGCGGCTGCACGTACGCCAATGATCAGCGCCTATGATCTTAATTGGTTAAGTCGGATTGTCATCAAGCGTATGGTGAAAATCGACACTGGGAATTTAATCAACCTTGTTTCAGACACACGCCATGTTCCGGAATTTATTGGTGAAAAATGCCGTGCTGATCTAATTTCAGAGGGTTTAGAAAAATTGATTTTAAACCCACAGTCACAATTAGACGCGATGGTCGATACGATGAATCAGTTGGGACAGGATGGCGAAAACCCAGGTTTACGTGCTGCACTTGCAGTTCTTGCGCGAATGCCCAACCATAAATCCGAACCCTAAAGCCTGCGCTAAACCCGCAGACGACATTTTTTTTGGTGTTGCGATCAGCCTTTGTGAATCCACCCACCTCCAAAGATGCGGCTGCTGTCACGATCATAAAACACACATGCTTGTCCGGGCGATATACCTTGCTCTGCCGCAACCAGTTCAACTGTTGCTTCGTTTTCTGAAATTGGGCGTATAATAGCTTCTGTTGGTGGGCGAGTTGACCGAACACGAACCCCAACAACCCATTCTTCGCGCGACGTGATCGGCTCATCACCCAGCCAGTTGATTTCCTTTAGGGGAACAATACGCGTCGCCAACATAGATTTTGGCCCGACAACAACTTGCTTTGTATCGGCGTCTAGTTTGACCACGTAAAGTGGGTCCTCTAGTCCGCCAATACCCAATCCACGGCGTTGTCCGATGGTGTAATTAATAACGCCGTCATGTTGTGCCAATACTTTACCGTCTACATCAACTATTTCACCAGGCGCTGCAGCCTCGGGCCGTAGTTTGCGGATTACAGACGCATAATCCCCATCAGGAACAAAGCAAATATCTTGACTGTCGGGTTTGTCAGCAACGCTGAGGTCATATTTTGCGGCAAGCGCACGTGTGGCGTCCTTTGACGGTAAATGACCAAGTGGAAAGCGCAAGTAGTCGAGTTGTTCAGCCGTAGTTGAGAACAAGAAATAGCTTTGATCGCGGTTGGAATCAGCGGCGCTGTGCAATTCAGGTCCGTTTTCGCCGACCATGCGCTGAATATAATGTCCCGTTGCCATGCAATCTGCCTCAAGATCTTTGGCGGTTTCCAAAAGATCTTTAAACTTTACTCTTTCATTGCATCGAATGCATGGAACCGGTGTGGCACCGCCCAAATAGCTATCTGCGAACTCATCAATTACAGCGTCCTTAAAGACGGTTTCATAGTCCAAAACATAGTGAGGAAAACCCATGGTTTCGGCCACGCGCCGTGCATCATGAATATCGATTCCAGCACAGCATGCGCCTTTTTTTGCAAGGGCAGCGCCATGATCATAGAGCTGCAATGTAACACCGATGACGTCATAGCCTTCTTCCGCAAGCATCGCCGCGACAACAGAGCTGTCGACGCCGCCAGACATCGCCACAACAACACGTGTTTCTGTAGGCGATTTGCGAAATCCAAGAGAATTCAAAGGGGTGTTTTGATCAAGTGCCATGAAGGTTCTCCTAGCGTTGAATAGCAATATAGGAAAATCCTAATCACTCTCAAGGGGGCGGCTTTCTCCCTCTTTAAGCGCGATTACGCGAATGTGCCAGCGGTGGCATTATAATGGGGTGAATGATGTTTTTGAAAAATTTGATGGACCACGTGCTGTAACGTTGCAGGATGGGTCAGTGATTACGTTGGCGGATTTACCAGCAAGGAACAAAATGCGATTGGTGGCATCACCTAAAGCTGCAGTTGTGCGTGGTGTACTATATCGACTGATTAGCGCGAAAGCAGCGCAAGAGCGTTACGGTTTTAGCAACGACGAATTTCAAGAATGGGTGAAAGCAGTTAGTTTGCATGGCGAAGCTGCAGTACGAGCTACAGCTGTTCAAAAATATATACACCTGAGGTTATCCGCCTATCTTCGTAATATAGGTAACCGATAGTTAACCATTTGCGGTCAAGTGTGGGGCAACGATGAAACCCAGCCCGATGTGGAGACTGAAAATGCGGGTGTTACTTATTGAAGACGATCCCGCGATATCAAAGAGCATCGAACTGATGCTCACTCATACAAATTTGAACGTTTATGCCACAGATTTGGGCGAAGGGGGGATCGATCTGGCAAAGTTGTACTACTACGGTTTGATCCTTTTGGATTTAGATCGACCAGATATGAACGGCCATGAAGTGCTGCGCCAACTGCGTTTATCTCGTATTCAAACACCTATTTTAATTTTGTCGGGATCAGATGATACCGAAAGTAAAATCAAGGGTTTCGGGTTTGGCGTCGACGATTATCTTACAAAGCGGTTTCATCGCGAAGAATTAGTTACGCGAATACATGCGATTATTCGGCGGTTCAAAGGGCATTCACAGTCCGTGATTGAAACGGGTATGGTGTCTGTTAACCTTAATGCTAAAACTGAGTGTCGAAGGTAAAACGGTGCATTTAACCGGTAAAAAATATCAATTGTTTGAATTGTTGAGTTTGCGCAAAGGCACTGCGTTGTCCAAAGAGATGTTCCTAAATTGCCTATACGGTGGAATGGACGAGCCCGAGTTGAAGATTATCGATGTTTTCATCTGCAAACTTTGCAAAAAATTAAGCATCGCAACGAATGGCGAAAACAATATCGAAAAAGTTTGGGGGCGTGGATATGTGCTGTGTGATCCATAGCCCGTCAGTGGACAACGCATATCAATAAGCGCATAAAAAAGCGAATTTAAACAATTGGTAATTTGCCATTTTTGGTGTGATGGGCTTTTGTTTAGTCACCATTTTGATTGGTTGTTGCAGAAAACAAACTGGACGTAGTTAAGAGATCTGCTTATTCCTTCGGGACAAATATGAGGGCAAGTCTTTGAGTTTTGATACGGATATCGTTGGTTTTACGGACGCGGATGCAAAGTCTGAGTTAGAGAAATTGTCAGCACTGCTGGCGAAGGCTAATATGGACTACCACGGGTTAGACACGCCAACACTTGATGACGCAGAGTTTGATCGTCTTAAGCAGCGCAATGCGGCGCTTGAAACTGCATTCTCTCACTTAGTGCGGGCAGACAGCCCATCTGTTCAGGTTGGTGCCGCGCCATCCGATAGGTTTTCAAAGGTGACCCATTCTGTTGCGATGTTGTCTTTATCAAACGCATTTGAGGACACTGACGTTGAAGAGTTTGATGCCCGTATCAGAAAGTACTTGGGAATCAGCTCCTCTGAACCGCTCGCATTTACGGCTGAGCCAAAGATTGACGGGCTTTCATTATCATTGCGGTATGAAAATGGAACGCTTGTTCAGGCGGCAACCCGTGGTGATGGTTATGTAGGGGAAAATGTCACAGCTAACGCACGTACTTTATCAGATGTTCCGCATGTGCTGGAAAATGCCCCTGATGTTTTAGAAGTGCGCGGTGAAGTCTATATGGCTCAGTCTGATTTTGATGCTCTCAACGCTGCACAAATTGCAAGGGGCGCTAAAGTATTCGCTAATCCCCGCAATGCAGCGGCGGGATCACTTCGACAGTTGGACAGCGAAATTACACGTAGCCGTCCGCTACGTTTCTTTGCCTATGCTTGGGGTGAGCTCTCCACACCACTCTCAGACACCCAAAAAGGTGCTATTAACCGATTAGACAGCTTTGGGTTTTCAACGAACCCTTTGACGGCGTTGTGTGACGGACCAACGGCAATGATCGCTCATTATCGCCAGATCGAACAACGACGCGCTTCATTAGGGTATGATATCGATGGTGTTGTTTACAAGGTAGATGATCTTGCCCTTCAGGGCCGTCTTGGCTTCCGTTCAACCACTCCGCGTTGGGCTGTTGCACATAAATTCCCTGCAGAATTGGCTTGGACCCGTCTTGAAGGCATCGATATCCAAGTTGGCCGCACAGGCGCGCTAAGCCCCGTGGCGCGGTTGCAGCCTGTAACTGTGGGTGGTGTCGTTGTTTCCAACGCGACATTGCATAATGAGGACTACATTGCAGGCCACGGGGCCAAGGGCGAAGACATTCGTGGTGGGCGCGATGTGCGTTTGGGCGACTGGGTCCAAATCTATCGTGCAGGTGATGTGATCCCAAAAATTGCGGATGTTGATCTGAGAAAGCGCCCTGATGATGCCGTTGCTTTCCAATTTCCGTCAGTTTGCCCAGAATGCGGCAGTTTGGCAGCACGTGACGCTGGGGATGCTGTACGTCGGTGTACGGGTGGCATTATATGTCCTGCGCAAGCGATTGAAAATCTCAAACACTTTGTCAGCCGTGGCGCATTCGATATCGACGGGCTGGGTGCCAAACAGGTTGAACAGTTTCATGGCGATGGCTGGGTCGCTGAACCCGCTGATATCTTCACATTAAGGGATCGTTTTGGTCAGGGTCTGCAGCAGCTCAAGAACCGCGACGGCTGGGGTGATAAATCAGCGAATAAGCTGTTCGATGCCATCGATGATAAACGTAAAGTTGGTTTTGGGCGCGTTCTGTTCGCTCTTGGCGTTCGCCATATAGGCGAGGCTGCATCAAACCTGATTGCAGCCCACTATGGCACATGGCAGGCGTTAGAGACGGCGATGGATCAGGCGGCCCTGTTAGAGGGTGAGGCATGGGATGAACTGATTGGCATCGATGGCGTTGGGAGTGTGATGGCGAGTTCACTGGTCCACGCGTTTTGTCAAAATTCTGAGCGTGCTGCGATTGACCGTTTAGTGGCGCATTTAGATATTTCTGAGGTGATACCATTCGACACCTCTGACAGCCCCGTGGCAGGGAAAACAGTCGTGTTTACAGGAACATTAGAATTGATGAGTCGCGCAGAGGCGAAAGCAAAGGCCGAGAGCCTAGGGGTGAAGGTCTCTGGCTCCGTCAGTGTTAAGACTGACATTTTAGTGGCTGGCCATGGTGCTGGGTCCAAAACTAAAAAAGCTTCTGATTTAGGAATCAAGACTATAGACGAGGCGGGGTGGTTGGACCTGATTAAAGAGCTATGAGCGGCAGACCTGCCTCACTATTTCCCTTGTTTGCTGGGCTTGAGACATTAACAGGTGTCGGCCCGAAGACTGCGAAACTTTTTCCGCAGATGGGCATCGAGGCACCCCGTGACCTATTGTTCACGCTTCCCCATACGGGAATTGATCGCCGCTTGCGTGGTTCAATAATAGACGCCATATTACCTGCTGTTGTGACAGTTGCAGTAACCATTGGCGAACACCGCCCACCGCGCAATCGGGGTGGGGCCTATCGTATTCACGTCGAGGACGACCAAACCTCATTCCAAATTGTCTACTTTCATGCGCGTGGTGATTACCTTGCGAAAATAATGCCTACTGGATCGCGCCGTGTGATTTCAGGGCGAATAGAGAATTTCGACAGCATTGCGCAGATGGTCCACCCAGATCATGCAGTGCCCGAAGATGAAGCGTCTGAAATTCCAGTTTTTGAGCCGGTCTATCCACTCACTGCTGGCGTGACCCAAAAGTTGATGTTCAAGGCCACGCGTGGCGCACTGGAGCGGATGCCACAAGTGGATGAGTGGATTGATCCCAATCAGAAAAAGCAAAGTGAATGGCCCGATTTCGCAGATGCACTGACTATTGCACATACACCGATGGGCCAAAAAGACTTAGGTTTGGCATCTCCTGCGCGTGAGCGACTAGCTTATGATGAGTTGATGGCACACCAATTGACCTTAGCGCTTGCGCGTCACAAGGAACGGCGTGTTCACGGGCAGATCAGTCAAGCCACGGGTAAATTGCAGTCTAAGGTTTTGGCCAAATTGCCGTATCGACCAACGGGTGCACAGCAGCGGGCGATAACTGAAATTTCCAATGATATGGCGTTACCAGAACGCATGAATCGATTGCTTCAGGGGGATGTGGGGTCAGGCAAGACGCTTGTGGCTTTCATGGCGCTGTTGGTCGCAGTCGAGGCGGGCGGTCAGGGCGTGATGATGGCCCCAACCGAAATCCTAGCGCGCCAGCACTTAGAAGGACTGCAGCCCTTGGCAGAGGACGCTGGCGTGGTTCTGGAGTTGCTGACTGGGCGGGATAAGGGCAAGGACCGTGTTGCAAAGCTTGCAGCCCTTGAGAGTGGTAACATTCAGATATTGGTCGGGACGCATGCCGTGTTCCAGCCTGACGTGATTTTTAAAGACCTGCGCATTGCGATTGTCGATGAGCAACATCGCTTTGGGGTCCGTCAGAGGCTTGAGTTGGGCAAAAAAGGGCGCAATGCAGATGTTTTGGTCATGACAGCCACGCCGATCCCGCGTTCACTTGCTTTGGCACAATACGGCGATATGGATGTGTCCGTTCTGGATGAGAAGCCACCCGGGCGTAAACCGATCCGGACCGCATTGGTTAGTACGGGCCGTATGGATGAAGTTGTTGAACGTCTGCGTGCTGTAATGGCCGAAGGGCGGCAATGTTACTGGGTCTGTCCGTTGGTTGAAGAAAGCGAAATCCTTGACCTCATTGCAGCAGAAGAGAGGTTCAAACATCTGCGTGCTGTTTTAGGCGAGGGCTTCGTAGGGATGGTGCATGGGCAGATGCCACCGGCGGATAAAGACTCCGCGATGGCAAAATTTCAGACGGGCGAAACGAAGGTGCTGGTTGCGACAACTGTGATTGAGGTGGGTGTGAACGTGCCAAATGCCACTATTATGGTCATTGAGCGGGCTGAGACCTTTGGCCTTGCGCAGCTTCATCAGTTGCGTGGACGCGTTGGGCGGGGTGATGCCGCTTCAACATGTTTGTTGATGTATCAGGCTCCAATGTCCCAAACGGGGAAGCGGCGGTTAGAAGTTTTGCGCGAGACAGAAGATGGGTTTCGCATTGCGGAAACCGATTTGCAGATGCGCGGTGCGGGCGATGTGATCGGTGTGGCGCAATCTGGCGTTCCACGGTTCCGCGTAGCAGATATGGAAAAACATGAGGCCTTGATGGCAATTGCCCAAACTGATGCGCGGGCATTGTTGTCAAATGACCCTGAATTGTTGGGACCACGCGGGCAGGCGGCCCGTGTTCTTTTATGGTTAACGCGTCAGGACGAGACAATTCGTTTTATTTCAGTAGGTTAGTATATTTTGTTCCATTTTGTTCACATATGTTCCTATTTAGTTCTTTACTTTGAGTTTTAAAAATGAGAACAAAGGACGAATAAGGAATATGAGGCACTGACATGACAACACTTAATCAAATCAAAATAATCGCAGTTCGCTCGCAACAAACCTTGTTGCACGACGCCTTAGGTGCGGCTGCTTTGATCGTTATGCTGGTTGTTGGTCTGCACCTTCCATCCTCTGTCTGATTTTCTACCTGCGATCTTATGCTGACCATTTCCTGCACCCGTCCCAAATTGGTGCGATAACATACACTGCCTGTCCCTCGTTATTTAAATGCTCAGATTTCCCTTAAGACACGCTTTACTTGCGCCGCCATCCCTTTGGATGTGCGGCGTTTTTTTTGTCGTTTGTGGGGAAGGGATCAGGCGGTTTCTGTTTGGGCCGCTTGCTGTATTGCTTCAGCTGTCGCTTCTATTGCCAAAAGGATCGATGCATGGCGATTTTTGTACTCACGCGCAGGTTCTAGTACTTCGAATCCACCAAAGGGTGCCGTTGGGACCGGGCCATTGTTCTTTAACATGTCCCGCAAAGCATCGCGGCCCATTTCGACTTCATTCAAGGTCAAACCGATAATCGCGCCACCTGTAACAGCTGCTGCTGCTTGACCTAAGGCGCAGGCTTTCACGTCTTGGCCAAACTTGGTGACAACGCCGTTTGTCACTTCGACGTCGACAAAAACAGTTGAACCACAAAGTGGGGACCGTTTTTTGACGCTCGCGTGTGGTGCTTCAAGGCGTTGAAGGTGCGGGATGTCTGTTGTCAGGGCCAGAATACGGGCCGAATATAGTTTGATCAGATCAGTATCGTTGGCCATCGTCTCATTCCTTGGTATCTGGTCATTCGCCCTTGTGTTATACATAAGCTTCAACCGACCAGATGCAAAAAGGTTTTCATAAAATGACGTTTGATCCCACCACTTTAAAATACAATGAAGCCGGTTTGATCCCTGCAATAGCCCAAGATGCCAGCACAGGTGAAGTGCTGATGATGGCGTGGATGAACGTCGATGCTGTGGAAAAAACTTTGGAAACACGGCGGGTTACATATTGGAGCCGCTCGCGGCAATCCTTTTGGATTAAGGGCGAAACGTCAGGTCATACCCAAGAATTGGTTGATTTGCGCCTAGATTGTGACCGCGATTGTTTGTTGGCTGTGGTCAACCAAGTCGGCGCCGCATGTCACACTGGGCGCCGTAATTGCTTTTATACGTCTGTATTGGATGGTATCGAAGTCGAACTTATGAAACCGTTAGACTAACTCGGCAAGCCGACCAATTTTCGAATATCATCCGCCGTATACCCCTCATCCCGAAATTTTGCGATGGCTCTGGCGTCGTCGCGTTTTGCCAATCGTGTCCCTTGATCGTCGCGGATTAGGTCGTGGTGATGGTAAATGGGTGTTTGAAGACCAAGAAGGTCTTGAAGCAAAACGTGGATTTTGGTCGCTTCAAACAAATCGTGGCCCCGTACAACATGGGTTATGCCTTGGGCCGCATCATCTAAAACGACGGACAAGTGGTATGAAGTGCCCATATCTTTGCGCGACAGAACAATATCCCCGACCTCTGCGATCATCTGAGTACTGGATGAAACTATTAGGCCAGTTTCTCTGTCTGGCCCTGCACCAACTTCATCGAAGTTGTAGCTTTGGTTCGGCTGGCCACAAAGCTTGAGCCGCAAAGCGGCGTCTTGCGGCCGAGGGTTTGCAATATCATTTACCAAGCTACGGCAGGTCCCCGGATAGATTACCCCGTCCGGTCCAATCATTGGCGATCCCTCCTGCGGTGCAGAGGCAGCAGCTAAAATATCTTTTCGATTACAGTGGCATACGTACAGAAAACCCTGTTTCCAAAGCGCGTCGAGGGTCTTCTGATATGCGGAATGTCGGGTCGATTGCACCATCACAGGCTCAGGCCATTCCAACCCAAGCCATTCTAGATCATCGTAGATTTGTTGTTTCCAAGAGGCACGTGCGCGTGATTGATCAATGTCTTCAATTCGCAACAAGAACTCACCACCCAAGCGTTTGGCCATGTCATAGGCAAATATAGCCGAATAGGCATGACCCAGATGCAAAGGGCCAGTTGGTGATGGAGCAAATCGCGTTCTAAACATCATAGGCCACGCTAACGTCTGCCTTTACGCTTCGTCCAGCGCTGATGCTTCCAACCAAGCAGACCAATCCAGTTTGGCGCGGTCTGTGTAGGCTTTGTAGCGATCTTTGCGACCACGACGTCCACCTTTCAAACCCTCAACCAAAGGGAACAATCCAAAGTTCACGTTCATCGGCTGAAACGTTTTCGCGTCGGCGCCACCAGTGATGTGCGTGATCAATGCGCCCATCGCGGTGGTGTTTGGCGGGGCAAAGATTGAACCACCAAGGATTTCTGTCGCAGCCATACGGCCAGCCAACAATCCCATGGCAGAGCTTTCAACGTATCCTTCAACGCCTGTGATCTGTCCGGCAAAGCGCAGGTTTGGCTGCGAGCGCAGGCGCATTTGATCGTCTAGCATCGTGGGTGAGTTCAGGAATGTATTGCGGTGGATGCCACCCATACGAGCAAAACTTGCGTTTTCAAGTCCGGGAATGGATTTGAAAACAGTTGTTTGTGCGCCGTACTTCATCTTAGTTTGGAACCCTACTATATTGTAAAGTGTCCCTAATTTGTTGTCGCGGCGCAACTGTACAATTGCGTGTGCTTTGACGTCTGGTTGATGTGGGTTTGTGAGGCCGACGGGCTTCATTGGGCCCCAACGCAAGGATTCACGGCCGCGTTCCGCGATCACTTCGATGGGCAAGCAGCCGTCGAAATATCCGGCGGTTTCATCCTCATGGAACTCTGCCTTGTCGGCTTCCATCAACGCATCGATGAATCCCTCATATTGGTCTTTGTCCATTGGGCAGTTGAGGTAAGCGGTGCGCTCTTCTTCGGTTTCGCCTTTATCATAGCGCGATTGCATCCACGCCTTGGACATGTCGATGCTGTCGAAATAGACGATTGGGGCGATAGCATCAAAAAAGGCCAAGGCGTCTGCGCCAGTGTGTGCTGCGATGGATTTGCCCAGATCACCAGAGGTGAGGGGGCCGGTTGCAATGATCCAGTGGCCGTCTGTCTGCAGCTCTTTTATCTCACCGTACTTAACGGAAATGTTTGGGTGTGCATTTATCGCATCAGTCACTGCTTGGGCAAAGTGATCGCGATCCACAGCCAATGCGCCGCCTGCAGGAAGGCGGTGTTTGTCTGCGGTTTGCATAATCAAACCATCGGCTTGGCGCATTTCCCAGTGGAGTAGGCCAACTGCATTTTGTTCATCATCATCTGATCTGAAGGAGTTGGAGCAAACCATTTCCCCCATCAAACCCGTCTGATGCGCGAAAGTTTTAACTTTGGGCCGCATTTCGTGGATAACCACTTTTACGCCCATGTTTGCGGCTTGCCATGCAGCCTCTGAGCCGGCCATGCCGCCGCCCACGATGTGAAGAATATCTGTCATATGGGTGATCTAGGGCAGGGATGCCATACAAACAACACCCAATTTAGCGTCTGTAGTTTTTGATGTAGGGAGTTTTGGAGGTCGCAGAGCAGGGACGGTCGATCAGTGAAGTTGACCTGGAGGGACTTTCCGCTATCGGCGACCCAAAAGGTGTAGGGACAAATCCTTATCTCGTGCCCCACTTGTGCCTTATTCGCGCCTAATTTGCTAGAAAAAAGTTAGAAACTGTGCGTTTGCGAAAGAGAGACAGTGAGGCCTTGTAAATTTAAGGTATATTTTACAGATTGTTACACAAAGTGATTATTGTTCCCACGTCGGATCACGCTTATCTAGGAATGCCGCAATTCCCTCAGATGTGTCACGATCAAGCATGTTTTCGACCATGACATCGCCCGTATAGGCATAAGCATCCGCCACATTCATCTCGATTTGATTGTAAAACGCTTTTTTTCCGATCTTCACGGCCGTGCCCAATTTCGATGCAACCGTTTTGGCAAGTGCTATTGCCTCATTCTCTAACGCCTCAGCAGCAACCACACGATTAATCAAACCCAACGTTCCGGCCCGCTCTGCCTCTATAAACGCACCGGTTGTGAGCATTTCAAACGCTTGCTTGCGGCCAATGTTGCGTGACAAAGCCACCATTGGTGTTGAGCAGAACAACCCAATGTTGACGCCATTCACTCCAAACTTCGTGCCCTGTGCCGCGATGGCCAAGTCACAAGTGGCAACCAGTTGGCATCCGGCGGCTGTGGCGATGCCGTGTACTTGGGCGATGACTGGTTGTGGCAATGATTGAACGCGGGCCATCATGGCTGCGCATCGATCGAACAGATCTTTGAAATATGCTCTGCCGCCATCCTCTGCCTGACGCCCAGTGGTCATTTGTTTCAGATCATGACCTGCGCAAAACGCTTTGCCGTTTCCGGAGATGATAACCGCACGAATAGATCGATCGTTGGCGATTTCATCCAATGATGTATGCAACGCCGCCAACATTTCATCTGAAAGTGCATTTAGTCGCTCAGGCGCGTTCATCACCAATCGTGTGACGGCGCCTGTGTCGTGACGTTCTAAAATTGCCATCTTGCTCTCCGATCAATTCCACGAAAACAATACGACAATGGGCAGGGGAGTAAAGCCATGACGCAGAAAACACCAAGTCTTCAAATGAATGAGGCGCAGTTGATGACATTCATGCGTGAGGTGTTTTATCAAGTTGCCGATGAATTTGAAGTGGAACACGTGGCTGACAACGAAATCACAGTTCGATTGCTGGTTACTGAAAAGCATCTGCGCCCGGGTGGAACGGTATCTGGTCCGTCAATGTTCGCGCTAGCCGATGTCTGCGCATATCTTGGGACATTGGCGATGATTGGCCCCAAGGCATTGGCTGTAACAACGAACTGCGCAATTGATTTCATGCGTAAACCTTCTTCGAACACCGATTTGATTGCAAAAGGCCGCTTGTTGAAGTTGGGCAAGCAGTTGGCAGTGTCTGATGTGCTGGTCTATTCGGAAGGTTTAGATAAACCAGTGGCGCGCGCTAGCCTGACCTACGCTATCCCGCTTAAATAACGTCAGAATACAAAAAGCCCGTCAGAACAACTCCGGCGGGAAGGAGGAGGTCTGGCAGACCTTGCATACACACGGGGAGAGGTCGGCAAGGTGATGGAAGAGTTAGATTTGCCAGAACAATTGTGCAGCCTCACGACGAGCCTGCAGGGGTGTTAGTCCCACATCGCGCAACTGCGTCTCCGTCAATTGGCCCAGGGCCTTTCGGGTGCGGTGGCGAAGGGTCCATTTAGACACTGTGACAGCAAATTGAACAGCCAAGACCGATACAATCGGTAGGGCATTTTTTCCACGTAGGTAAATTAACATATCGATATTATGATATATTGTCCATTTTGTGGTAATCTCCTAAATTGTATTGACACAATTTGACGGTATCGTCATAAGTTTTGATATATATCTTGGTACAAAGAACCTATGGAAACATTGTAATGGATACAATTTGGCAGCCAACCCTCACTGATGTGGCAGGACCCAAGTACAAAACAGTCGCGCAGACCATCCGCGATGGTGTGGCGCGCGGCGAATTGGTGGAAGGTGCGAAGTTGCCACCTGTCCGTGATTTGGCGTGGAGGTTGGGCATAACGCCGGGGACCGTTGCGCGCGCCTATACGATCTTGACTAACGAGGGGATGCTGACAGCCGAAGTTGGCCGTGGAACATTTGTGGCGTCCAAACGCAGCTTTGCGCCGCTATATGTGCCGATTGAGGCCAATTCAGCGATTCACGATGAAGAGCAGCAAACCTATCAGGTAAACCTGTTTTCTCCGCACTTGCCAAACGTGGGGCAGGCCAGCCTGATCCGTCAATTGCTGTCAGACATTGCCCACGGTTCTCCGTCAGGCATGATGCATTACCCTAGTCGTCAAAATTCACTGCCTGCGCGTCAAGCTGCAGTAAGCTGGTTAAAGAACGCACCGCTGGGTGGGTTTCGTGAGGGGGACCTGACCCTAACTAATGGCGGACAAAACGCAATTTTAATTGTGATGCAGGCGGTTCTAAAGGGGCGACGTCCGACTGTATTGGTTGAAGAACTTGCTTATCCTGGGTTCCGCCGTGCCGCCGAATTGCTGCGCGTAAATGTTGTGCCAATTGCAATGGATAAGGACGGGATCATTCCCGAAGCGCTGGCTGCCGCGTGTGATGCCTACGAGGCGCAAATTCTATGCACATCGCCAGAGGTTCACAATCCCACCTGTGGCTTCACACCTGAAAGTCGGCGAAAAGAGATTGTTGAGATTGCGCGCAAACACGATCTGCAAATATTGGAAGACGATTGTTATCGAATGGGTGCTGCTGAGGCACCGACCTATCGAATGATTGCACCTGAGCGTGGTTGGTATGTGTCTTCGATTTCCAAAACGGTCACGCCATCCTTGCGCATTGGTATTGCCGTAGCCCCTGAGGGCAAGGGCCCTAAACTGCGCCGCGCGGCAGAGCACTCATTCTTTGGGTTGGCGACACCTATCACTGATCTTTGTGCCCGTCTTCTTGTTCATCCACAGCTGGATTTACTGACGACAAAGGCACGGATGGGAACCAATGCATTTGTTGAAATCGCTGTAAATATTCTTGGCGGCTATGACCTCCACTGGCGCAAAGATGTGCCGTTCCTTTGGCTGAAGTTGCCAGAGGGTTGGCGCGCAGGTGCATTTTGTCAGGCAGCTGAAGCTGTTGGCGTGCAAATTCGTCCTGCTGAAGAGTTCGCCTGTCGCGATGCGCGTGTGCCCCATGCGGTGCGATTTGCCATCAATGCTGGAGTGAGTTTAGAGAGCTTTGAGGCGGCTATTGGCCGTCTTCGTCATCTATTGGACAATCCACAAGAACAGATTGGCGTTTGATCTTCAAAGCAAGCCACCAGCACCCCAAGCTAGAACAATGACAATCACAATGGTTGAAAGCAGCCCAGAGTAGGCTGCTATCTTTGGAATGGAAAATGAGCGCTTCCCATAGGTCCGTCCGTTGATATCTGACACAACAACTTTCATTGGCTTACCTTTGTATGCATAGTGCAAAAACCATACGGGCAAGAGGATACGGCGATAATGAATGCCCGATGTGTGAGTATGGTACCCAAGGTTATTCACGCCTGGTTTGTTGTTATGTTGTTTGATCCGGTTGCGGATCAACAACCGCTTGTCAGCCTCATTCGCATCCAAACCGTCGGCGACGCTTTGGTGGTGGCGCTCTGCTGCAAATCCCGCAAGATAACCCTCGCGGCATGGGCGCAGTGCACTTGGATCAAGGTCGTGCAAATTCCATCGCGAATCAATGGGGTCACGTGGGGTCACGTGGGGTGATGCGGGCATTAGGAGGTCATTAAAACTGATCTTTATTTTGCCCTTGGTCGTTTTTGCCCGACGGTTGTTGCTGCTGCCAACGGTGCATTGAGCCCAATATTCAACGGCTTCTTCGCTATCAAAGGTCCAGAACGGCGCTTATAGTCAAACAAACCGTGCCTTTGCGACGATATTCTCCAAATCATTGGGGGTGGCAATGCGTCGTTTTACCCAGTCTTGGGTCTGGTGTTGGGCATACATCAAGTCGATCTCAGACGGGATCAAAGCCATCGTTTCATAACCGTTGTCTTGCGTACTCAAAACTACGGGTCCATCGCAATAAGGGCAGCGTTCAGACAGGGCAGGGCCCGTGAATAAAACATCCCCACTACATGTATTACAGTGATGTGCACGGGTTTTGCTAAGGTCTGGCAGATCCGCCTCAGTCAAGTTTGGATCATAGCCTAGTTCTTCCGCCGCCTTATAATCATCATCTGTTTTCAAATCATGGACATTGCCACAGCTGGCACATTCTAGTCTGCGATAAGTTGGGGAATAGCTGCACTGTCCAGCACAAGTTGGGCATTGAAGATCAGACTGTGTGGCGTTGGTGGTGTCCATCAATCAGAGTCCGCGATTGCAGCCGCAATTTCAATCAGGATGCGAAGGCGAAGTCACGGGCGGTCCACGGCACTCTGTAAATCACCAGATACGTCCCAAACACCAATGATGGTTGCTACAAACCAAGTGGTTATCAACCAAAACGCAATCATTGACCAACCAGCTATCGTTCGAATCCAGCCTGCTGATCCCTGTTTTAACTCGTGTTGGCCCTCATAAACCTTGATCAGTTCAACTACAGGCAGCATCCCCACAAAAGTTGCAGCTATCATGAAGGCTACTGCGGCAAGGAGTGGTGAGGTCAGGGGCGTCATGAAATGTAAAACTTACTTAAAGCGTTAAATTGAAGTTTGTAAAATATGTGCAAGCCATTGGGATTGATTGCAAGAGGCGTTATTGGGTTTAGACAGCTCTGATTTAATGGGGTATTTTGATACCTTATTTTTAAAGCGTTGTTTTTAAATGTTTAAAACATGATTGTTGTGCTTGATCACGCTCGCGCTTGCTATATAAGCCGTTCATCACTTACCTGGGTTGGTCATTCGACCTGCTCACTCACCTAAAACAGGACTATCCTGCCATGAAAACCTTTTCTGCAACACCAGCAGATATCGAAAAAAAATGGATCATCATTGATGCTGAAGGCATCGTGTTGGGTCGTTTGGCTTCGATTATTGCTGTGCGCCTTCGCGGCAAGCACAAAGCAACGTTCACACCGCACATGGATTGCGGCGACAACGTTATCGTCATCAACGCTGAAAAAGTGCAGTTGACTGGTAACAAACGTCAAGAGCACCACTACTGGCACACTGGCCACCCAGGTGGCATCAAGTCACGCACAAAAGAAGAAATCCTCGAGGGTAAATACCCAGAGCGCGTTCTGACTTTGGCTGTGAAACGTATGTTGCCAGGCAACCGCCTGAGCCGTCAAATCATGACAAACATGCGTGTATATGCTGGTGCTGAGCATCCACATGAAGCGCAAAACCCAGAAGTTTTGGATGTTGCATCCATGAACTCTAAAAACACACGGAGCGCATGAGCATGTCTGACGAAATCAACACACTCGAAGACTTGCAAGCTGTTGTCGGCGAAGCCACAGCACCTGCAATCGAATTGACTCCACGTGAGCCAGTGATCGACTCATTGGGCCGTTCATACGCAACAGGCAAACGTAAAGACGCGGTTGCACGCGTTTGGATCAAGCCTGGTACAGGTAAAGTTACTGTAAACGGCAAGCCGCAAAACGAATACTTTGCACGCCCTGTTTTGCAGATGATCCTAGCACAGCCTTTCACTATTGCTGGTGTTGAAGGCGAATTTGACGTGGTTGCCACTGTCAAAGGCGGCGGTCTTTCTGGTCAAGCTGGTGCGGTTAAGCACGGTGTTTCCAAAGCATTGCAACTTTTTAACCCATCCCTTCGCGGTGCGTTGAAAGCAGCTGGCTTCTTGACACGTGACAGCCGCGTTGTTGAGCGTAAGAAATACGGTAAAGCAAAAGCGCGTAAGAGCTTCCAGTTCTCTAAGCGTTAATTCTGTTTTACAGAAAATACAATAAATTCAATGGCCTGCAAGAAATTGCGGGCCATTTTTTTGTGTCACGAATGACTCCCGACGCATGTTTTGCACGGTTTTTCTTGCCAAGAAGTCACGATCCAGTCACGTTAACCTTGCAGTTCTCATGTGAAGGTTTCAGTTCTCGTTCATGGCAGGCCAGTATCAAGATCGACAAGACAGTAAGCTTTACGGCTCTCGGCTGATCATTCATCGGCGAGTGGATCTGGATAACGACAACTTTTACTTTCGAGCAAAGGTTGATGGCCATACCGGCTACATCAGAAGAAGCTGTCAAACATCAGATGTTGCTCGAGCAATGATGGTTGCTGAAGA
>CAJJAR010000017.1 GCA_905182105.1 uncultured Paracoccaceae bacterium | reverse complement strand
TAGCACTTAGGCGACGCTCAAAATCCGCTGGATCAGTTGGAATTTAACCTTCATAAATCCGCTCCTGGTCTAACAACAAATGAGCTTCATCCTTTAGCAGAGCATCCGAAGACGCTTCATCCGCTTTAGCGCGCCTAGCCAATTTTTTAACAATTGGGTGGTTTGGCTTCAGTTCAAGGACGCGTGGCATGCCATTCTGTAACCGAGCATGCTACATTAGCAGCCGTTCCATGTTGACGTCCATGTCCCCATCGACCGAAATAGTATCTAAACACAACAGTTTAAATATTGCATCCAGAATCGAATGAAATGGTAGCTCCTCATCAGAATCCCATTTCTGCCTAAATCCTATCCCTGTGGCTGCTGCTTAAGCGGCCGCTACAAATGATTCCAAAATATCTATTCTTGCCTTAGTTGGACGACCATTTTTGGATGGACCTATTAAGTGATCTTTTGGCTTGTGCACACATTGTTTTGGAACGCGCGCACGCCATTACGTTAGGCCTTAGTGGCTGCGTCGATCTCTTCGAATGCTTTGCGCGCGATGCGGAAACACTCAACGCCCTGTGGCACGCCACAGTAAATGGCGATGACGTGGATGATCGCACGAACTTCTTCTTTGGACACGCCGTTGGTGATTGCGCCGTGCAGGTGTAACTCCCATTCATGCATTTTGCCCAAGGCACCGATCATAGACAGGTTCATCATCGAACGCGTTTTTGCATCGATGATATCGTCGCCCCAACCAAAACCCCAGCACCATGCAGTCATGGCTTCTTGAAAGGGGCGGGTAAAATCATCTGCGGCCGCCAAGTTGCCTTCGACGTATTCTGCGCCAAGGGTCGATTTGCGTTGCTCTAAACCCTTTAAAAATAGATCTTCGTCAAACGTGCTCATGGTCCGTCCTTTTGGGTGAATTATTAGCTTAAGGGTATCAGAATAAGGTCATTTGAAAAACCTTCGATTTTGTTGATTTGTCCGCTTGACGCGCCTAACATGTCAACCTATTACAGCCCCAACAATGCTGCGCGGTTGTAGCTCAGTTGGTTAGAGTATCGGCCTGTCACGCCGAGGGTCGCGGGTTCGAGTCCCGTCAACCGCGCCATTGTTAAACATCTCCATTTAATGGCAAGCCATACTCAAAAAAACTGATTTTTTATTTGATTGTTGCATATTGTTGGTCTACTCACCCCGTAAATAGTTAGCGCTAACATAAATTGCTAAGGTGAATCCAAAATGCCGATACATGCCACACTACAATCCGTGACCGATAGAGTTACTGCCCGCAGTGCGACAAGCCGTGGCCAATATATGGCTCGTATGAAAGCGGCGCAGACAAAAGGCCCTTCACGTGGGCACTTGTCTTGTAGTGGTCAGGCCCACGCATTTGCCGCTTCAGGTGAGGATCAGAACGAGTTGGCGACTGGTATTGGTGGCAACCTTGGCATCGTCACTGCCTTTAATGACATGCTTTCTGCGCACCAACCTTTTGAGCACTTTCCGGCTGTGATGCGCGAAGCTGCACGTTCAGTTGGTGGCACTGCACAGGTTGCAGGCGGTGTGCCGGCAATGTGTGACGGCGTCACGCAGGGCGAGGCGGGCATGGAGCTAAGCCTGTTTTCACGCGACTTGATCGCAATGGCCGCAGGCATCGCGCTAAGCCACAACACCTTTGATGCGGCCACATATTTAGGTGTCTGCGATAAAATTGTCCCAGGTTTGGTCATTGGCGCTCAAGCATTCGGTCACTTGCCAGCCGTCTTTGTTCCTGCGGGTCCAATGACCAGTGGTTTGGCAAATGATGATAAAGCCATGGTGCGTCAGAAATTCGCTGCAGGCGAAGTTGGCCGTGATGCATTGATGAAAGCCGAAATGGCTGCATACCACGGTCCGGGTACATGTACCTTCTATGGTACAGCCAACACCAACCAGATGTTGATGGAATTCATGGGTCTTCACTTGCCCGGTTCCAGCTTTGTTACGCCCAACACTGAAATGCGTGCTGCATTGACAGCTGAGGGTGCGAAACGCGCACTTTCGCTAAGTGCACTGGGCGACAACTATACGCCTGTGTGTGAGATCCTCGACGAGAAAGCCTATGTTAATGGTATAGTTGGGCTGATGGCGACGGGTGGATCGACCAATCTGTTGATCCACTTGGTGGCTATGGCGCGTGCGGGTGGCATCATCCTTGATTGGGAAGACTTCTCTGAAATCTCTGATTTGGTGCCATTGTTGGCACGTGTGTATCCAAACGGTTTGGCGGATGTGAACCACTTCCACGCGGCTGGTGGTTTGGGATACTTAATTGGTGAATTGCTACGCGGTGGCATGCTGCACCCAGATACAAAAACTATCGCTGGTGTTGGTCTGCATCACTATACCCAAGAGCCGTTCATGGAAAATGGAGAATTGGTATGGCGCGATGGCACATCGGTGAGCCTAAATGCTAAAATTATCAGCACGCTAGAAGAGCCGTTTCAAGAAACAGGTGGCCTTAAGCGTTTGTCGGGTTCCCTTGGCACCGGCGTTATGAAAATTTCTGCGGTTGCCCCTGAGCACCGCGTGATCGAAGCACCAGCGCGAGTGTTCCACGGTCAAGATGAAGTGAAAGCCGCGTTTAAGGCTGGTGAATTCACTGGTGACACAATCGTTGTTGTGCGCTTCCAAGGCCCGAAAGCCAACGGTATGCCTGAGCTTCACAGCTTGACCCCAATGCTGGCGATCCTTCAGGGCCAAGGAAAAAAGGTTGCATTGGTAACGGATGGTCGCATGTCTGGCGCATCTGGTAAGGTGCCTGCTGCAATTCACGTGTGCCCAGAAGCCCTAGACGGTGGGCCAATCGCCTATATCAACGACGGCGACATGCTGTGTGTTGATGCGGTTGAGGGCACATTGGAAATCCTGACAGAGGGTGCGCTGGAACGTGCCCCTGCACAGGTTGATCTCACTGCGAACCAGTCTGGTACTGGTCGCGAAATGTTCGAAGTGTTTCGTTCTGCTGTTGGTCCTGCTGAATCAGGTGCCAGCGTATTTGGAGTTTAAGATATGACTTTTCAATCCCGTTCTGCTGGTACACGCGCCTTATGTGAATTGGCCCCAATCATCCCTGTGTTGGTTGTCCATGATGTTGCACATGCTGTTCCATTGGCCGAGGCACTGGTGCGCGGCGGTTTGCCGGTTCTTGAGGTTACATTGCGTACACCTGCGGCACTTGATGTGATTGCTGCGATGGCGACTGTCAAAGGTGGCCATGTTGGGGCAGGGACATTGATTACACCTGCAGACGTTGCAGCGGCTAAAGTGGCTGGCGCAACTTTTGGTGTGTCGCCAGGTGCAACAGATACATTGCTAGACGCATGTGAAGCGGCTGATTTGCCAATCTTGCCGGGTGCCGCATCTGCGTCTGAAGCGATGCGCCTTCTTGAGCGTGGCTATGATATGCTTAAGTTCTTCCCAGCTGAGGCTTCTGGTGGCGTTGACGCGATCAAAGGCATTGGTGGTCCACTTCCACAGATTTCATTCTGCCCAACCGGCGGCATCAACCCAAAAAACGCCCCTAAGTATTTGGCGCTGTCCAATGTTGTATGTGCTGGCGGCAGCTGGGTTGCACCAAACGATTTGGTCAACGCTGGAAAATGGGACGCGATCGAAGAATTGGCGCGTCAAGCTAGCGGTCTATCCCGCTGATCTAAATGAATTTTCAGGGGTGTCATTTGTTATTGACGCCCCTGTGAAGGCGGTCTATCCCGCCCGTATGCGCGGTTGTAGCTCAGTTGGTTAGAGTATCGGCCTGTCACGCCGAGGGTCGCGGGTTCGAGTCCCGTCAACCGCGCCACTTTCCCAATATTGGTTGAAAAGTGGCGCACCTATGCGCAGTTCTCCTAAATATCAAAGTGGTGTGAAGTTGGGGACAGCCCCCAACTCCGTTTTTATGTCCTAGGTCAAAGCGTCCAAGATGCGTGCCCATGAGCGAATGCCATGGTGGAAGCTGGACACGTCGTATTTTTCATTTGGTGAGTGGATGGCATCATCGTCTTTGCCAAAGCCAACCAACATCGGTGTCGTGCCCAAGATGTTTTGGAAGTGCCCGGCGATAGGGATTGAACCACCGCATCCAACATAGGCAGCTTGAACACCCCATTCCGTTGTCAGTGCCGCGCGTGCTTGTTCAAAGGCAGGGGCAATGGTTTCGGTCACTGATGCGCGGCCAGAGCTGTGGCCATGAAATTCCACGCTACAGTCTTCTGGTAGTTGGTCCTGTACCATTTGGCGGAAGTTGGCACGAATGGCGTCTGGATCTTGATCCCCGACCAAACGAAAGCTGATCTTGGCGTTGGCTTTGGATGGCAGCACGGTTTTGAAGCCGTCACCAGTATAGCCACCCCAGATACCGTTCACTTCACAGGTTGGGCGTGACCAGATCATTTCAAGTGGCGTGCGATCTTGTTCGCCCGCTGGTTTGGACAGCCCAACATCACCCAAGAAAGTGGCGTGGTCAAATGCAAGGCCCTGCCACTGTGCTTCCAATTCGTCGGAAAGGTCTTGAACGCCATCGTAGAAGTTAGGGATTGTTACGCGCCCGTTCTCGTCGTGAAGGGATGCAATGACATTGGATATTACGCGGATCGGGTTCATCGCGATCCCGCCGTACATGCCTGAATGTAGGTCTAACGTAGGGCCAGTGATGGTGAATTCTTCGCCCAGTAGACCGCGCAACATGGTTACGATCGCGGGTGTTTTGCTTTCAAACAGGCCAGTATCGCAGATCAGCGCAATGTCGGCGCGCAGCTCATTTGCGTTTTCATGCATGAAGGGCACAAGGCTTGGTGAACCCGACTCTTCTTCGCCCTCGAAGAAGAACGTGATGCGGCACGGTAGGGTGCCATTCACTTCTTTCCACGCACGGCAGGCTTCGACAAACGTCATCAACTGGCCTTTGTCATCGGATGAACCGCGACCTCGAATAACCTTGCCCTTAGCTGTGTCCTCGATTTGTGGATCAAACGGATCGTTATGCCAAAGATCAAGTGGATCAACAGGTTGAACGTCGTAGTGGCCATAGAACAGAATGTGTGGCCCTTCGCCCTCAACATGTCCAACCACCATAGGATGGCCCGGTGTTTGACGTTTTGTGGCCGGGACGCCGAGGCTTTGAAGGTCTGCGACCAACCAGTCGGCTGCCGTTTGGCAGTGATCTGCAAAAGCTGGATCGGTCGAAATTGATGGAATGCGCAGCAGCTCCAACAAGCGTTCTGTGGCGTCTGGAAGATCTGCATCAATCTTGGAAAGAACTTTATCTAGGCTCATGGAAAGGCTCCGAATATTGGAATGAAGGCTTAGTTAAAAAGTAGCGTATATGCTGCAAACTTGCTGTCCAGCCCTAGCGCACAAGGCTGCGACCATCTGCGCACATTTATGTGCATTGAATGGAAAGAAAAGAGGCTATATTAGAACGTATCTAAAGAAGACAGCACGGAGCGATGTCTTGGACTATACTGAACAGTTAGATCTAGCGATTGAACGTTTGCACGAAGAAGGGCGCTACCGCACCTTCATCGATATTGAACGTCAAAAAGGTCGATTCCCTCATGCGGAGTGGACCCGTGAAGACGGGACTAAAAAAGATATAACGGTTTGGTGTGGCAATGATTATCTTGGCATGGGTCAAAATCCTGTCGTGATTAACGCGATGCACGAAGCCATTGATAACACCGGTGCTGGCTCTGGCGGAACACGCAATATTTCCGGCACGACCGTGTATCATAAGCGTCTTGAAGCTGAATTGGCTGACTTGCATGGCAAAGAAGCGGCCTTACTTTTCACAAGTGCCTACATCGCGAACGACGCGACCCTAAGCACTTTACCCAAACTGTTTCCGGGCGCGATTATTTACTCAGATGCTTTGAACCACGCCTCAATGATTGAAGGCGTGCGCCGCAATGGTGGAGCAAAACGTATTTTCCGTCACAATGATGTTGCGCACTTGCGCGAACTTTTGGCGGCGGATGATCCTGCTGCGCCGAAGATCATTGCTTTCGAATCAATCTATTCAATGGATGGCGATTTTGGCCCAATTGAAGCGATTTGTGACCTTGCGGACGAATTTGGCGCGCTGACTTACATCGACGAAGTGCACGCTGTGGGCATGTATGGCCCGCGCGGGGCAGGTGTTGCTGAGCGCGATGGCCTGATGCATCGCCTTGATGTCATCAATGGCACACTGGCTAAAGCATACGGTGTTATGGGCGGTTACATCGCAGCAAGTGCGAAAATGTGTGATGCTATCAGGTCTTACGCGCCGGGCTTTATCTTCACAACTTCGCTGCCGCCAGCCGTTGCTGCTGGTGCTGCGGCATCTGTGAAACACCTTAAAACAGCCCAAGAGTTGCGCGACAGCCAGCAATTGCAAGCTAAGATTTTAAAGCTACGCCTCAAAGGGTTAGGTCTGCCAATAATCGATCATGGCAGCCACATTGTCCCTGTGATGGTAGGCAATCCTGTTCACACCAAGTTGCTGTCTGACATGCTGCTTGAAGAACATGGGATTTACGTTCAGCCGATCAACTTCCCAACCGTGCCGCGTGGCACGGAGCGACTGCGTTTTACACCCTCTCCAGTTCATGGTCCGCTTGAAATGGATGCTCTGGTCAAAGCAATGGACGCCCTGTGGTCCCAATGTGCGCTGAATCGTGCCGAATTAACGGGTTAGAAGGCCTAAGTAGTGCAATTTACGCTGCGCTATGCTACATCTGCGCTAAGAAAAGAACATACTCGAATCGTTGGGGCGAATTCGTGGTAGAATTTTTACGGAGTAGGGTTATGATCGGTCGGAGATACTCCAAGGTCATTGAAGAAAAAGTCAAACCGAAAGCGTTTGATGACTTCGAGCTACGGCTTGGAGATATGATGCGTGGTGAGCGGGCGACTTTGGGTAAAAGCCTGTTAGACGTTCAGCGTGAACTTCGTATCAAAGCCAGCTACATCGCCGCCATCGAAAATTCAGATCCAAAAGTGTTTGATACACCTGGCTTTATCGCCGGCTATGTCCGCTCTTATGCCAACTATTTGAACATGGATCCTGATCATGCTTTTGCTGCATTTTGCACCGAAAGCGGGTTCTCAGTTGCACACGGTATGTCGGCCGAAGCATCTGTTATCAATAAATCAGACCGTGTAGATCGATTGTCGCGCATTGCTGGCGGTGATATCTTCGCATCTCCGAATACGCCATTTGTACCTGCTGGTGAAACTTTCTTGTCTCGGGTTGAACCGGGCGCGATTGGTTCGATGCTGGTTCTACTTGGCTTGATTGGCGCGATTGGCTTTGGTGGCTATTCCGTGTTGCAAGAAGTACAGCGCGTCCAGGTTGCGCCTGTTGATCAGACACCCGTTGTTTTGGCTGATCTTGACCCATTGAACGGTGCTGCAATCGTACAGCCGTCTGCTGAAATCACAAACTCTGTCGCTCCACAAGTCATAGACAACCCACGCGGTAATGCGCTTGATCGTTTGTATCGTCCTCAGGCCTTGGATGTACCTGTACTGGTCGCGCGTGATGCACCGATTGCAAACATTGATCCACGCTTAATTGGGAGCTTCACGGCACCAGTTTTCAATGACACTGATACCAATCTGATTGCAGGTATCAATGGTGCCCTGGCTGAAGCCAACGGTATTGCTGTGCCACAGGTTGTGGAGGGTCCCGCACCAGCTTTGCAAATGGTTGCAGCATACCCATCTTGGGTCCGTGTTCGGTCTGCGGAAGGCACCGTGATATTTGAAACGGTTATGGAAAAGGGTGACACATGGACTGTACCGTCCACTGTTGAACCTGCAACGCTGCGCACTGGCGAAAGTGGTGCGATCTACTTTGTGATGGCGGGGGACTGCTATGGTCCTGCTGGCGCACCTGGAAGTGTGACATCGAATTTGCCATTGATGCAAGCGGCGTTGGTAGAATTGTTTGAACCAGCTCCCCTGACCAGCGAAACAACATTGGGTCGTATGGTAGCTGATTTATCAGCGATTGACCCACTGGCTGCTGTGCCGTGCCAAGCCAACTAAGCCTTTATTCGCATCTCTGACATTTGTGTCGATTAATCCTGCTCCCAAAGGTTGCAGCGGGGCGATGAGCGGACTATTTCCTAAATAACAATTCGTTATGCAAAGGCCATTAGCTCATGTCGCTTAATCACATTCGTCCTTGGCGCAATATTTACCGTCGTAAAAGCCGTCAGATCATGGTTGGTAACGTGCCTGTTGGTGGCGATGCCCCGATCACGGTACAGACGATGACCAATACGTTGACCACTGACCCTTCTGCTACGATCAAACAGATCATTGCAGCGGCAGAGGCTGGTGCTGATATTGTACGCGTTTCAGTACCTGACCCTGAAAGCGCTGCGGCGATGAAGGAGATTTGTCGCGAAAGCCCTGTGCCGATCGTGGCCGACATTCACTTTCATTACAAACGTGGCATTGAAGCTGCTGAAGCGGGGGCTGCGTGCCTTCGGATCAACCCAGGCAACATCGGCGACGAAAAGCGGATCAAAGAAGTCATTAAGGCCGCTAAAGACAATAACTGTTCCATCCGTATTGGTGTGAACGCTGGTAGCCTTGAGAAAGAGCTGTTGGAAAAATACGGGGAGCCATGCCCTGATGCGATGGTTGAAAGTGGCTTGAACCATATCAAAATCTTACAAGACAACGATTTCCACGAATTCAAGATCAGCTGTAAAGCGTCTGACGTATTCATGGCAGCAGCAGCCTACCAGCAGTTGGCCGAGGCGACTGATGCACCGATCCACCTTGGGATCACTGAGGCGGGTGGGCTTACCACAGGCACGATCAAATCGGCCATTGGGATGGGCAATCTGCTTTGGATGGGTATCGGCGATACTATCCGTGTTTCTTTGTCTGCTGATCCGGTTGAGGAAGTCAAAGTCGGCTATGAAATCCTTAAGTCTCTTGGTCTGCGCCACCGTGGCGTGAACATTATTAGTTGCCCTTCATGCGCCCGTCAGGGGTTTGACGTGATCAAAACGGTTGAGATTTTGGAAGACCGTTTGGCTCATATCAAAACGCCGATGAGCCTAAGTATTATTGGCTGTGTGGTGAATGGACCGGGCGAGGCGTTGATGACTGATGTTGGCTTTACCGGCGGCGGTGCTGGTTCTGGGATGGTCTATCTGGCAGGTAAACAAAGCCACAAACAAGACAACGCATCCATGGTTGAACACATCGTTGAGCAAGTCGAAGCGCGCGCTGAAATGATTGCCAAAGCAGAGATTGAAGCACTCGAATGATAAGTTGCAACAATCTGTTAATATTATAAAAAGGGCGGTGAACTGAATTCACCGCCCTTTTTGCATTTTGGGTGATCCTTAGGATTAACCGCGTTTGTCACTCACAATCGTCATCAACTGATCATACGGTAAATACCCACGCAGCATTTCGTCCTGAAGCACAAACGTTGGTGTGCCAGTGATCCGTAAAATCTGTGCCAACTCTTTGGTTTTTGCCAAGTGTTCAGCAACTTCAGGGCCATTCATTTGCGCTTGAACTGCGGCCATGTCCAATCCAAATGTATTGCCTAAACGGTTTAGGCTGTTCATACTCAGTTCACCTGGAAAGGTCATCAAGGAATCGTTGATCGCTTTGTATGCGTCATCACCGGCGGCCAATTTGACAGCGATGGCAAAGCGCGATGCCAGTACGGATTGTTCACCCAAGATAGGGAATTCTTTGACGATTAGGCGGATGTTGCCGTCTGTTTCAAGCATCTTGGCGACTTCGGTGTGTGCTTTGCGGCAGTAGCCACAGCGGTAGTCCAAGAATTCAACCAATGTGATGTCGCCATCAGGATTGCCACCGACGTAAGAGTAACCATCGTTGAACAAGGCTTCAGCGTTGTCGCTGACCAAGTTCTGGTCTGCCTGAGCCACTTCTTGCTGCTGGCGTGCTTCTAACTGACCAACGGCCTCCATGATCACTTGGGGTTGGTCCATCAAATATGCACGTACTTCTTCGCGGAAGATGACGCGTTCTTCGTCGCTCATGTTTGTGAGATCTAGTGCTGACGCAGGTAGCGAAACAGTGCAGGCTAGAACTGCTGCGGAAAACAGATGTGTTAGGCGCATGATTTATTTCCTCTTTTTGGTAGCAAGTTCAGAAGCAATCAACACATCCTGTGCGCGTTGCCAAGGGCCAGAGCCACGCGGAAGTATTCCCACTGCCCGTTTTGAATGAATTTTTGCATCAGCCATGCGCCCAAGTAGAGCATAACGCTCTGCAGTGGTCAGGGCAGCCATACCTGGTTGTTTTGATTTGGCATAGGCCATTGCCAGATTTCGCAGCATGCTGCCATCGCGAAAGTCGATGCTGCGGGATTTCTCTAGCACCGATTTTGCTTTGATTATGTTCCCAGAGGCAAGAAGGGCACGCCCATAACCTGCCAGCAACAATGAATTGCGCGGCGCAAGGTTCACAGCACGGGCGTAGGCGTTTTTCGCAGCATCGAAATTGCGTGTCTCGATCAGAATTTGACCGCGTTGATCACGTAAAAACGGGTCTTTGGGGCGCAGTGCAATAGCACCATCGATAGCTTTAAGGGCCTTTTTCGTATTGGAGTTGCGGTGGTGGGCCACAGCTTCGCGCAAGAGAGCAACATCTTTGTACCCGGTTTCGCCAATACGTCTCAGCGTCCATTTTGGTGCGCGGGTATAAGCGGTTATTTTGCCCTTGAGGCGGGCGAACCAATAGTCGGCATCGCTTTTTACAGGTCCTTTTTCCGTTGCCACAAACCCCTCTAAGCTGCGAATACGATCGCGCGATAGCGGGTGACTGCGGGTGTAGGGGTCTTGGCGGGTTTCGGCGAGCAGCTCTTGGCCGCGAAAAATCTCAAATACATCCAGCATGCCTTTGGTACTAATGCCAGCACGGCGCAGAAAACGCACGCCTGATTGGTCGGCTGACGCTTCTTCTGCCCTCGTATGCTTAAAGAAAGTTCGTTGTGCGAGGCTTTGGCTGCCCAATGCAATACCAACCGCTCCGTCAGATGAACCAGCAACCGCCGTAGCGATGGCGAGGGCAATACCAAGGCCAGCAATCGTGCGCGAATTTTCAAGGTTAGATAGACGGCGCGTGATGTGGCCGTTGACGATATGCGCTGCTTCATGCGCAATCACGCCTTGCAACATATCAGCACGCTGCATTTTGTTGATCAGGCCGTAATTGATGAAGATCGCATCATCACCGACTACAAAAGCATTTAAACTGCTATCGTTTAAGATCAAAACCTTGACCCGTGTTGAGCTAAGGCCTGCGGCGCGTAAAACAGGTGCTGCTATCTGTTGAAGTGCATATTCCGCATCAGCGTCGCGCAACAACCCCCTTGCATGGGCAGTGGCGGTGGTTAGTACCATCAACGTCGCCATAACAGCGGCAACTATTGACGAGTGGGCAAAGAAACGATGAAAGGTCATGGAAACATTAGGAAGGTTTTTCATGCGAACTTCAACCCGTTCCAAAGTTGATCCCTTTATTGTGATGGATGTGATGGAGGCCGCTCGCCGTGCAGAAGAGGCAGGACGTCACATTATCCATATGGAGGTGGGGCAACCGGGCACCGGTGCACCGAAGGTTGCGACGGATGCTTTGGCACGCGCCATGGAGCAGGGGCCCCTTGGGTATACCGTGGCTCTTGGCCTTCCGGCATTACGGGTGCGGATCGCACAAATGTATGGTGAGTGGTATAACGTTGACCTGAACCCGGAACGTGTTGTGATTACGCCCGGATCGTCTGGTGGTTTCCTTTTGGCATTCACGGCACTGTTCGACAGTGGGGATCGCGTCGGTATCGGCGCACCGGGATACCCTAGCTATCGACAAATCTTGCATGCATTGGGTTTGCAGCCTGTTGATCTGCAAACTGATCCTGCCAATCGCTTTCAACCTGTTGGGGCTGATTTTGCGGGAATGGATTTAGCGGGACTTATGGTGGCCTCACCGGGGAACCCTACGGGCACGATGCTGGATCGCTCAGCAATGGGTGCATTGATCGATGCAGCGTCCGCGCAAAATGCGTCATTAATCAGCGACGAGATTTATCACGGTATTGAGTATGAGGCCAAAGCGGTCACTGCCCTCGAATTGACCGATGAATGCTATGTCATTAACTCGTTCTCCAAGTACTTTAGCATGACGGGGTGGCGCGTTGGTTGGATGGTTGTCCCAGAAAATCATGTGCGTGTGGTTGAGCGGATAGCGCAAAACATGTTCATCTGTGCGCCCCATGCCAGTCAGGTTGCGGCCCTTGCTGCGATGGACGCTGGTGACGAGCTACAAGCCAACTTGGCCGTTTATACGCGCAATCGCTTGTTGATGCTGGAAGGGCTGCCAAAAGCAGGGTTTGACTGCATAGCACCGCCTGACGGGGCGTTTTATGTTTATGCAGATGTGTCCGAGATTACGAATGACAGTCGCGCATTGGCCGCGGAAATATTGGAGGAGGCTGGGGTTGCTGTGACACCCGGTCTTGATTTTGATCCGATACGTGGGCACCAAACACTGCGGTTTTCTTATGCACGCGGTACGGCAGATCTCGAAGAGGGATTGGCCCGTTTGCAAAAGTTCATGGCTGAGAGAGGTTAGGCTGAATTCCCATTCGCGACTGACTGGGTTAAGTTGATCAAAAGAAACAACAAAGGTCTGAGCAGTATGCGACGGGTAATTCAAACAGCAGCGATGATTTTGACATTAGCCAATGCGGTAAATGCCCAAGATTTTGGTGTTATTGCGCGTGTTGATCCTGTTGCGAGCGAGATTAAAGATGGATGGTTCGGCAAATCCAGTGTCGCTTTGCACCTCAGTCAAGGAGTCCCATTTCGGGTGTTCCATCTGGATGAACCTGCGCGGCTTATTGTCGATTTCAAAGAAGCCAATTGGACTGGCGTAAGTGCCAGCGACATTCTGGAAGTAGATGGGCGTATCACCGCTGCACGGTTTGGCAGCTTTCAAGCGGGCTGGTCACGCATGGTTTTGGACTTGAGCGAACCTATGTTGCCGATCGAAATTGGGATGCCCGTTGATCAGGTGACAGGGCAGGCAATTTTGCGCATAGCGCTTGGTCCAGTCAGCGCAGAGAGATTTGCCGCAAATGTGGGATCTCCCCCCAATGCAAATTGGGCACCTGAACAGGCGCGCACAACAGCAGTTGAAAAAAACGACGACGAATTTGTTGTAATGATCGATCCAGGGCACGGTGGCATTGATCCCGGCGCTGTGCGTGACGGTGTGAATGAAAAGGACCTGATGCTGACGCTGGGAAGTGGATTGGCCGAAGCATTGATACGTACAGGCGAGGTTAAAGCATTTCTAACACGTAACGATGATAGCTTTGTTTCTTTGCCCGCGCGTGTTTCGAATGCGCATAAAGTGGGTGCTGACCTGTTTATTTCGTTACATGCTGATGCATTTTCCAACGGGCAGGCGCAGGGGGCAACCGTTTACACGCTGTCTGATGACGCAAGTGATGCAGCGTCTGCACAATTGGCATCACAACACAATCGCGCTGACATTATCGCTGGCGTTGACCTGAATGGGTCTGACGACGAAGTTGCAAATGTCCTGATCGATCTAGCACGCCAAGAAACAGGGCCCCGCAGCGAAGCATTGGCCAATGCTTTGCTTGAGATGATTGGAGATGTGGGTGCGCCTCTGAGTAATAAACGTCAGAAAAAAGCGGGATTTTCTGTGTTGAAAAGCGCAGATATTCCGTCTGTATTGATCGAAGTTGGTTTTCTATCTAGCCCGCGTGATCGGGCAAACCTACTTGACCCTGAATGGCGTAACCTGATTGTTTCAGCATTGGTGCAGGCGATCATCGCATGGAAAGCGGATGACTTGGCGACCCGTCCATTGGTACGCCAATAGCGTCACGCAAGTTTCTGCCTATCATGCACCAAGTCGTGTTTTGACCCTAGCGGACCCATATCATATAGCTGGGCTAATAAAAGAACATCCTGAAGGGGTGCGCGCGGAATGTTTCGATTTATACTATCATTTTTTGGTGGAATTTTCACAACCATAACAATGGGGTTGGGCATGATTGCCCTCACCGTTGGTGCTATCTTTTGGATGTATGGTCGTGATTTGCCCAGCCACGAATCTTTGGCAGAATATACGCCTCCAACGATCAGCCGAATTTATTCGGGCCAAGGCCGCATTATAGATGAGTTCGCCAAAGAGCGTCGCTTGTTTGCGCCGGCTGACACGATCCCTGATTTGATTAAGCAAGCCTTCGTTAGTGCGGAAGATAAAAATTTTTACGAACACGATGGGTATGATTTGCGCGGTATCGCCTCTGCTGGCTTTGATGCTGTGCGTACTCGTGGTCGCGACGTGCGCGGTGCGTCGACCATTACGCAGCAGGTTATGAAAAACTTCTTGCTCGGTGGGGAGCGTAAAGCTGAGCGCAAAATTCAAGAGATCATTCTGGCCTCAAGGATCGAGGAAACTCTTGATAAAGAGGGTATTCTTGAGCTTTACCTTAACGAAATTTTCTTGGGCCAAAACAGTTATGGTGTGGCGGCTGCTAGTCAAACGTACTTTAACAAGACCTTGGATGAATTGGCACCTCACGAGGCTGCAATGCTTGCCAGTCTTCCAAAAGCGCCGTCTCAGTTCCACCCAGTACGTCGCAAGGATCGTCTTCTTCAGCGTCGTAACTTTGTTTTAAAAGAGATGATGGAGAATGGGCATATCACGGAGGCAACTTATGAGGTTGAACGTGAGGCTGAGCTGAAATCAGTGCAAAATGGTGATTTTGAGAGCTTTAGAAAAGAATTGCCGCTGCGTGATTATTTCACTGATGAAATTCGTCGCCAGTTGAGTGATGATTTTGGTGAAAGCGAATTCTTCACTGGTGGTCTTTCTGTACGGGCGACAATCGATAATGAAATGCAGCCAATCGCGGCCACTGCCCTACAACGTCAGTTGGAAAGTTATGACCGGTCTCAAGGCATCTGGCACGGCACTGGAAAGACAATTCCAGTTGATCAACTTGGTGACGAGGCAACGTGGCGCGAAGCGCTGTCTAACATCCGCATCGCGCGCGATATTCGCCTTGAAAATAAGTGGTACCCTGCCGTTGTTCTAGAGGTCGGTCAGAATGAAGCGCGCCTTGGGATTGAAGGCGTTGAGGAAGACGAAGACGGTCACTGGGTGCCTGCGAAGGATGTGCAATGGGCCCGCAAACGCAACAATGATGGTTCGTTGGCTAAGAAAGCCCGCGTTGCAGGCGATCTTGTTGCAGTGGGAGAGGTTGTCCATGTGCGCCGTATGACTGTGGACAATGATGGTTCCTTTATTGGCTGGACGTTGCGCCAAGTGCCAAAAGTGCAGGGCGGCTTTGTTGCTATGGACGTCGATACAGGTCGTGTGATCGCGATGCAGGGTGGCTTCAGCTATCAAGCGTCCGTGTTTAACCGCGCAACCCAAGCGAAACGCCAACCAGGTTCTAGTTTCAAGCCGTTTGTTTACGCTGCGGCGCTCGACAGTGGCTATACGCCTGCTACGATTGTTGTGGATGCGCCGATTGAGATTAACACACCGCAAGGGCTATGGCGTCCGCGCAATTCATCCAACAAGTTCTACGGCCCAACGCCGCTTCGTACTGGGATCGAACAGTCACGTAACCTTATGACCATTCGTTTAGCAAAAGAGGTGGGGATGGATACGGTCGCAAATTATGCTGAAAGCTTTGGTGTTTATAACAATATGGGCCGTTTTCTTGCCAACTCGTTGGGCTCAGAGGAAACTACACTGTATCAGATGGTCGCCGCTTACGCGATGTTTGCAAATGGCGGTGAGCGTGTTCAGCCTACATTGGTTGACCGTGTGCAAGACCGCTATGGTAAAACGATTTATCGCCACGATGAACGGGCATGCGATGAGTGCCAGGTTGCCAGTCTTGAGCCTGGGTTTTCCCCGCGGATTATCTCGAACCGTGAGCGGGTCATGGATCCAATCACTGCTTATCAGCTGACATCGATGATGACTGGCGTTGTTAAGCGTGGCACGGCGCGTGAAACGGTTAACTTGTCAGTCCCAACAGCCGGTAAGACTGGGACAACCAACGACGCCAAAGACGTATGGTTTGTTGGCTTTACCAAGAATATCGCTGCGGGTTGTTTCATTGGATACGACACACCAAAATCCTTGGGGCGTGGTGCGTCTGGTGGTGGCATGTGTGGGCCTGTGTTCAATACGTTCATGGAGGAAGCGACCAAGAAATATGGCGGCGGTGATTTTGACGTTCCTCCGGGTGGCTTCTTTTTGAAGATCGACCGTTTCACTGGCGCACGTCTTAGCGATGATGCAACAGGCGATAACGTTGTGGCAGAGTATTTCCGCGATGGCGAGGAGCCAGTGTTTGGCATCGCCATTGATGGCGGTTTTGCGATGGGTGCAGATTTGCCATTGTTTGAAGAGGTGGGCGTTACATCCCGCCAAGTGACCACATCTACGGGCAAGAAAGCCGTCGTGGGACCAAAAGCCACCTTTGGAACACTGAGTTCTGGCGGTCTTTATTAGCAATATCGGTTAAGGGGGGCGCAAAGCCCTTCTTACACGCTTGCTGTGCTTACAGTGCTGCTTTATCAACTTACTTCTATTCAGTTCTCAATGCAGGTGCACCATGCGCGCAGAAATCCAAAATATCGTTACAGAGATTGAAAAATCACTGGAGTTGCTCGGGCAACGTTTGGATGTTGAAACCTGTGCATATCGATTAGAGGAATTCGACGCGCGCGTTGAAGATCCAAACCTGTGGGATGATCCAGATGCTGCGCAAAAGTTGATGCGCGAACGCCAAAATTTGGTAGATTCAATTGGAACGTATGAGGGTATCAAAACTGATCTAAACGACAATATCGAATTGATCGATTTGGGCGAGATGGAAGAGGACCAAGAGGTCATTGGCGAAGCCGAAGCTGCCTTGAAGGCCTTGGCCACTACAGCTGCCCAAAAAGAGCTGGAAGCATTGCTAGATGGCGAAGCCGATGGCAGTGACACTTTCCTTGAAATCAACTCGGGTGCTGGCGGTACAGAAAGCTGTGATTGGGCCTCGATGCTGGCGCGTATGTATGTGCGTTGGGCCGAGAAGAAGGGCTACAAAGTTGAATTGCAGGCTGAGAGCGCCGGCGAGGAGGCAGGCATCAAGTCTGCGACTTACCGCATTAGTGGGCAAAATGCCTATGGCTGGATGAAATCGGAATCCGGTGTACACCGTTTGGTTCGTATTTCACCTTTTGACTCTGCTGCGAAGCGCCACACGTCCTTTACCTCTGTGGGTGTTTATCCGGTTGTCGATGACAATATCGAAATCGAAGTGAACCCGTCTGATATTCGCATTGATACATATCGTTCATCGGGTGCGGGTGGTCAGCATGTTAACACGACTGACTCAGCTGTGCGGATCACACACGCGCCAACAGGTATCGTTGTGACTTCATCTGAGAAGTCACAGCACCAAAACCGTGACATTGCGATGAAGGCTTTGAAATCCCGTTTGTATCAAATGGAGATGGATCGTCGCAATGCTGCTGTGAATGAGATGCATGAGAACAAAGGCGATGCGGGTTGGGGCAACCAAATCCGTTCATACGTTCTGCAGCCATATCAAATGGTTAAGGATTTGCGTACCAACTATGAAACTTCTGATACAAAAGGTGTGTTGGACGGCGACTTAGATGGATTGATGGGTGCGACCTTGGCTTTGAACGTTTCGGGCAAAAGTCGCGCTGAAGCGCAAAACTAAGTGCTGTGTGACTGAAGTCTAATTAGACGTCAGTCCATTTCCCCAAAGCAAGATCACCAAGTTTCCATTCGCCGATCTCCGCACGGATCAGCCGCAAGGTTGGGTGTCCAATGGCCGCTGTCATGCGGCGAACCTGACGGTTGCGCCCTTCAGCGATCACGATGCTGATCCATGTATCTGGCACTGATAGACGAAACCGTACAGGTGGATTGCGTTCCCACAGATCATCAGGCTCATCAATTTGCTGAACCTTTGCAGGAGCCGTTTTGCCGTCTTTCAGTAGGACTCCATTGTTGAGTTTAGCCAAGCTTGCACCACTTGGCGTCCCTTCAACCTGAACCCAATAGGTTTTGGTCATCTTGTTTATTGGGTCCGAAATTTTGGACTGTAGGGCACCATTGTCGGTCAAGACCATCAAGCCCTCGCTGTCACGGTCCAAACGACCTGCTGGATAAACCCGTGGTACGTTGATGTATCTCGACAAGGTTGGGCGAGGGGAGCCATCGCTGCCTTTGTCGGTAAACTGCGACAGAACGCCAAAAGGTTTATTAAAAAGGATAACGCGTGCCATATCAGTTCACCGGATTTAAGGTGGTGATCCCAACAGGAGCCCCACGTGCAAGGTCTGTATCAAGAGACATTAAGATGTATTCGCCGCGCCGCCATAGCTGCGCAAGGTCGTCATAGTGTCGTGATAGAAAATGGCCAGATTGGCCTGTAGAGGTCACAAATACTGAACTGTCAGGGTCGGCGAAATCATAGACACCACGATAACCTGCACCATGTACATTTTGGAACGGGTTTGTACCAGTGCCTGAAGTGAGACCACGGTTTAGGGTGTTGTCGCCGCCCGAAGTCGATTGGCGGATGTTTACGAAATAACGCAGCAAAGGCACATCGCCCAATGTTTCATGGTCTTGGGTTGCCTGATGTGCATCGCCCCAGCGCAAGCTTTCAAAGGCAGTGCCCCAGTTTTCTGCGATTTCGAGAAGTGCGTCATCCAATGCCAGGCGCGCCATATCTGCGCAGGTTTCGACTGGAGCGCTTTGTAGGATATTGCACCATTCAGAGGCTCCATTTATATCGCGGAACACCCGTTCGATGAACAGTGGTTCAACGTGGGTAATTTCAGCAGCCATTGGACCAAGTTCATCTTTGATCAGGCGCGATTGCAGCGCGCGAACCCAAGTTGCGTAGATCAAGGGTTCTGGAAGGTGTTCGTTCATTTCGCCGTTCCAGCTGGCCAGCAACGTCAGGGCACGTTGGCGTTGGCGTTGAACTGTGCCCTCAGGAGCGGCTTCGCCTGTGAACCAGAGCTCTGCACCAATTAACGGCAACAATGCGCGAGCGGTGAAGCTGACAGTGTCCAGCTGTGCCTCGACAAAGCTGTCACGTGTATGAACTTGGCGCACTTGCATAAGACGCTGCCAACGCTGAACCCGCTGAGTGTCACCCCACGTGAACGAGATATGGTTAGGGAAGGGACGTTCGACGGTTTTGTTGTTTGTGTTACCAAGCAGACCACCCAATGGTTCGATAAACTCTGGGTTTGAGGCATATGGCATCATGCCGTCCCAAAGATTGCGGGGGTCGCTGCCAAGGCTGGGCATCCTCCCCTGACTTTGGTGATCTGTTCTACGGCTTGGAATAGCACCGATTGTTTTCATAGCGATCTTGGTTTGATCCGCAACTGTCAGGTTCTGTGCTGGCGCCATATGAAGTGAGCCGGCCAAAATGGCATCTTCCACAGTGGTTGATTGCATAAGACGGATGCTGGCGCTTAGGGTTGTGTCTTTCGGGCTCAGAGCCGTGGATGACAAGGCCGCGACGTGACCTGTAGGCGTTACAGTTCGCAGGTTTTGGAAACTACCGGGCAGGACTGGCCCGTTGTCAGACCAGCGTAGTGTAAGCGTAATCGGTGCTTCGTCTTTAATCTTTATGATTGTTGGGCGTGTTTGAAACTTTTTGAAGCCTGTTGGCGTTAGATACTCTTCGGAGTTCTCAGGGTTTAGCTGTTCAATCACAACATCCTGATCATCAACATAAGCTGTGGTTACGCCCCAACCCAGTTTGGCGCTCCGGCCAGACCAGATGGATGGGATGCCGGGAACGGTTGCGCCAATAACACCACCCAGTTGTAGTTCAAGACGGGCCAAATACCAAATAGATGGTGCTGTGAAGGTCATATGAGGATCGTTTGCCAGCAAGGTGCTACTGGTTGTTGAACGACTGGGGGCTGCTGCCCACGCGTTTGATGCACCGCTGAAACCACGCGCTTTGAACGGTGATAGTGGGTGGTTTTGGGTGGAGCTAATTGATGCGTACTGTGGAACGTTTGGAGTCAAACTGGAGTATTGCGGCAGGCTGGCAACCCCAGCGCCCGGTGAATCAGGAAGAATGTCGTTAAGCCGTTCGGTGTCTGGAAGTGCTAGCGACATGCGTGCTCGCAGCACCTCATCTGCCAAATGGCCTGAGGATTGTAAGGCCATCAGTTTGAGAATCGCAAGTGAGTCTGCTGGCTGCCACGGCGCGAAGGGGGTTTTGAACACGAACAATTCAGGTGCACCACGCCCAGAAGAACCACGATTGATCTGCTGAAACTGTGCGTTCACGCCGTCAGAATATGCTTCTAGAGCTGCAATGGTTTGTGCGTCTTGTGCATTGACTGATGAAAGAGCCAAACGATAAATATCGAAACGACGCATATACGTATCTGTTTCAACTGTTGAACGGCCAAATATTTCGGACAAACGTCCCCGAGCGGTGCGGCGCAGCACAATCATTTGCCATAGACGATCCTGAGCGTGTGCAAAGCCAAGGCCGAAAAAGGCGTCATGATCAGTTTTTGCCAAAATGTGGGGAACGTTTGCATGGTCACGTACAATTTCGATGGGCGCATTTGGGCCTGCGAGCTCTAGCGTTGCATCATAATCGGGTAGGGACCGCGAAGCCAAGTAATAGGCCATAAAAGCGCTAAAAACTGCCAGCCCAATTAAAGCAGCAGCAAGCCGTACCAACCATTGAAACACATGTGCCATTGCGTCCCTCCCGTGTTGACCCCTTTCGTATGACTGTTAGGTATGGATTAAGCTGAACGCAACACCACATCACGAGGAAACAACATGACTAAGCTAGCATTTTTGGGTTTGGGCGTCATGGGCGCACCAATGGCAGGGCATTTACAGGGCGCAGGCCATGATGTGACGGTTTTTAATAGAACTGAAGCCAAAGCAAAGGTGTGGGCGGACAAGTACAAAAGTACATCCGCCGCGACACCGCGTGAAGCAGTGCAAGGCGCTGAATTTGTAATGGCTTGTGTGGGGAACGACGATGATCTGCGCTCGGTTTGCTTAGGGCCAGATGGGGCATTCGCTGGGATGGCCCAAGGATCTGTGTTTGTGGATCACACGACCGTGTCTGCCAAAGTGACAGCTGAAATGTATGCCGTTGCTGCAGATGCCGGAATTGCATTCATCGATGCGCCGATTTCCGGCGGGCAAGCAGGCGCTGAAAACGCTGTGCTTTCCATCATGTGTGGCGCGGACGAAGCTGCATTTGATAGCGCGTTGCCGATAATGGAGGTTTATTCCAAAATTTGCCGCCGTATTGGTGCGTCTGGGTCTGGTCAAATGACAAAGATGTGCAATCAGATTGCGATTGCTGGTCTGGTTCAAGGGTTGTCTGAAGCACTACATTTCGCGCAAAAAGCCGGTCTTGATGGACGTGCGGTTGTTGAGGTGATCAGTCAAGGAGCCGCCGGAAGCTGGCAAATGGCCAATCGCAACGAGACGATGCTTGATGACCACTTCGATCATGGGTTTGCGGTAGATTGGATGCGCAAGGATTTGGGAATCTGCCTTAGCACAGCAGACGAAATAGGGGCGTCTTTGCCGGTCACTGCTCTTGTTGATCAGTTTTATAAGGATATTCAGAAAATGGGTGGTGGTCGCTGGGATACCTCAAGTCTGATCAAACGCCTATAAAAATTGGGTGGATGACGTATCGATGACCTAAATGCATTAAAGCCGCCAACGTTCACAAATTGACGGCCTTAATTTATGAATGATCGAGGTGTGTTTACGGTATGATCCGCGTGTATTTTGTGCCTTCAAGAGTTGCACCAATACGTAAGCCTGCGCGGCCAAAGACAGCAGCCAAAACGGGGGACAAAACGGTTGTCGTGTCAGCAGCCACGCTGTCGCCTGTTGAGTTTACAACATACTCAAGATCAGCACCCGCTGCCCAACCGCGTGAACGACGGAAGTCATCTAGCGCTTGTTCTGTCATGAAAAATAGAACGTGAGCGTATTGCTGGGCACCAATTTGGAAGCCGCCAGACGCCTTAGTTACCGAGTAGTAATCGACATTCGTGTCGCCTTTCAAGAGTGCACCGCGACCGTAAGCCCCGCCAAACCCTAGACCAGCTTCTGTGACCAAAGGCATGACCAACATGCCGTTAGCTTTGCTCGCTAGATCGGCTGTGTTTGGGTAACTGCTGTACATTTCGTTCAAAGTTGCTTGAACTCGTGCATCGATGGTGGGTGCACCGCGCCCACCAACACCATTGCCACAAGCTGCTACAGCTGTGGTTGCTGCCAAAGCGCCAAGCGCGAATGCGCGGCGCGAGAAATTTGTGTTGGTCATGTTAACCGCCTGTAATTTTCAATACTGCTCGCCGGATTTTCCGGTCTTGATGGCATTCATACACCTATTGTGGTGCTTTGTCACGTCGCAAGGACGTTTTGGGTAACTTACCGCTTTGAGGCCAAAAGGCGTGCAGCTGCTGGTGCAAAATAGGTCAGGATTCCGTTACAGCCTGCGCGTTTGAATGCCATCAAGCTTTCCATCATCACGCGTTCTTCATCAATCCAGCCATTTTGGGCCGCTGCTTTGATCATGCTGTACTCGCCACTCACCTGATAGGCATAAGTGGGGGCCCCAAACGTATCTTTGACACGGCGGCAAATATCTAAATAGGGCATTCCAGGTTTTACCATCACCATGTCAGCACCTTCTGATAGGTCGCGTTCAATAAGGCGCAGCGCTTCATCAGAATTGGCAGGGTCCATTTGGTAAGTTTTCTTGTCCCCAATCAATGCATCGGATGCTCCAACTGCATCGCGGAAAGGGCCATAGAATGCAGAGGCATATTTGGCAGAGTAGCTGAGGATCATTACGTTTTGATGTCCAGCTTCTTCAAGCGCTGTTCGCATTGCTGCGATGCGTCCGTCCATCATATCAGACGGTCCAATAATATCAGCGCCAGCGTCAGCTTGGGCCAGTGTCATTTTAACAAGCGCCTCAACGGTGCGATCGTTGACGATCTCGCCATTCTCAACAAATCCATCATGTCCGTTGATGTTATAGGTGTCCAAAGCCACGTCAGTCATGATTGCAATTTCAGGGACTGCAGCCTTGATTGCACGAATTGCACGGTTTGCATGGTTTTCTGGATCCCAAGCGCCCGCGCAGTCTTCGGTACGCTCTTCAATTCCAGTGTAGGGAAAGATGCAGATGGCTGGGATGCCAATATCTGCAGCCTCACGCGCGGCTTCTACAACTTTATCAACAGAGCGCCGAAAGACACCCGGCATGGAGAGAATTGGTTCTTCAATGCCTTCACCGCTGCGCACAAATACGGGCCAAATAAAGTCATCAACACTAAGGTCATTTTGACGCGTCAGGGCGCGAATAGCTGGTGATTGACGGGTGCGACGCAAACGAGTCGCAGGGAATTGGCTGATTGTGGGGCGCATAGTGGATCACCTTTCCGATACATAGCGTTGCTGACACGGTTTTTTGCACCCTGCAAGGGTAGGAATTGTCGCAAAGCAAGGTTAGAACAATTTGAATATCCAAATTGTGAACCAAAATAAAAGGCTACCGCGTTGAACCTTACGCAAACTCTCTTCGAAGTTATCGATATGCGCTCATTCTCGAACCCATGGTTCTGGATTGGATTGGTTGTAGTTTGGTCTTTGGCCAACAACTGGGTTTTGGGTGTTCCAAATGATATGATCCAAAGGGCCCGGCGCTATGGTGGGAATGCAGATGCCGATCTTGCAGAACTCGTTCGGATTAATTGCAACCGTCTGATGTATATCAGCAGCATCTCAGGGCTTTGGCTCTCGGCATTCGGCTGTTTCTTTTTGACGGGCCTAGCGATCATGGGGTTCTTCTATTGGGTTGAATTCGCCCAAGCTGTATTTTTGTTGGTTTTTCCAATGAGCTTAGTTGGCTTGTTGAACGTATCAACCGCACGCCGGTTTCAATTGGAGCAAAGCACAGGTTCGGCGCTTCATAAGTTGTTGAACCGTCACCGCATGTTTACCCAATTCATTGGAATGGTTTCGATTTTCGTGACAGCCCTATGGGGAATGTTCTGGAACATGCGTGATTTGATTTTGCTACACTGACATTGGGCCGTTGACAGAGGCGCTGTTTGACATAGGTCCCTACACAAGAATAGATGCAAGGTCGTCCGATGAGTTCTCAATCCAAAATTACTATTTCTGGCGCGCCAGAGGGCTTTGACGCCCAGCTGATCATACAGGAGCTGGACAAAAGTGGGCAGCCAGTTTGTCACGTTGCCCGTGATGATAAGCGTATGGTCGCGATGCAGGACGCTTTGCGGTTTTTTGCGCCAGATCTGCCTGTCATTGTTTTTCCGGGGTGGGACTGCTTGCCGTATGATCGGGTTTCGCCCAACGCTGATATCTCAGCTCAACGTATGGCGACTTTGGCAGCACTTGTTCATGGGATGCCTGAACGGTTTGTACTTTTAACGACGTTGAACGCTGCAACACAGCGCGTTCCAGCACGTGCTTTGCTAAAAGAGGCGGCGTTTTCTGCGACTGTTGGTAGTCGTGTTGATGAAAAGGGATTGCGTAACTTTTTGGTACGTATGGGGTTCGTCCAAAGTCCTACCGTAATGGAACCTGGCGATTATGCGGTCCGCGGCGGTATCATAGACATTTATCCGCCTGGTGATTTGGGACCGATCCGCCTAGATCTATTTGGGGATGTTTTAGATGGCGCACGTCGTTTTGATCCCGCCACCCAGCGCACTACCGAAAAACTGGATGTCATAGAATTATCACCTGTGTCTGAGGTCATCTTGGATGAGCCGGCAGTGACGCGTTTCCGCCAGAACTATCGCCTAGAGTTTGGTGCTGCTGGTACGGATGATCCGCTGTATGAGGCGATCAGCGCAGGGCGTAAACATCAAGGGGCAGAGCACTGGTTGCCATTGTTTCATGCTGAACTTGAAACGTTGTTTGATTTCCTACCAAAGGCCTCCATCACGCTTGATGACCAGATGACGGGTGCACGTTTGGCCCGTTGGGAAGGAATAGAGGATCAGTACGAAACGCGAAAACTTGCGATGGATAATTGCTCAAAGAACGACAGCGTCTACAAACCGTGCAAGCCACATGGATTGTATATGGATGACGCCGCTTGGGAAGCATCAGTTGTTGAGCGCCGCGTGATCCAATTCGCGGCCTTGCCTCAAGCAACGGGTCCTAATGTAACTGATGCTGGTGGAAGGATTGGGCGTAACTTTGCACCTGAGCGTCAGCAGGAAAGTATAAGCCTTTTTGGATCTTTAGCAGTGTATCTTAAGGCGAAGCTACAAGATAATCCTGTTGTGATTGCTAGTTATTCAGAAGGCGCGCGGGAACGCCTGACTGGATTGATCGAAGAAGAAGGCTTGTCCGGAGTCTTGCCTATTAGCAATGCATCGCGCATCGGTAGGCGTGGTTTGCATTTGGTAGTATGGGCGTTGGAGCACGGGTTTGAAACGCCCAATCTGACAGTGATTTCTGAACAGGATGTTTTGGGCGATCGACTGATCCGCTCCACTAAAAAACGAAAGCGTGCGGCGAATTTCTTGACCGAAACGCAGTCGCTTAGCCCTGGTGATTTGATCGTTCACGTTGATCACGGGATTGGCCGTTATCAAGGCATGGAAGTTGTCACTGCTGCTGGCGCTGCACATGAATGCCTTTTGCTTGAGTATGCTGAGCAAACCAAGCTGTATATGCCAGTTGAGAATATCGAATTGCTTTCCAAATATGGCCGTGACGAAGGGTTCTTGGACCGTTTAGGTGGTGGTGCGTGGCAGGCTAAGAAATCGCGTCTCAAAGAACGCATTCGCGAGATGGCTGAAAAGCTTATTCGTGTTGCTGCAGAACGTGCATTGCGCCGTGCGCCAGTCATGGATCCGCCAGAAGGCATGTGGGACGCCTTTAGCGCACGGTTCCCATATTTGGAAACGGATGACCAGCTAAGCGCGATTGGCGATGTCGTTGATGATCTAACCAGCGGTTCACCTATGGACCGACTGGTCTGTGGTGATGTTGGATTTGGTAAAACCGAAGTCGCTATGCGTGCCGCTTTTGTTGCCGCTATGTCGGGTGCGCAGGTTGCGATTGTTGCGCCTACGACTCTGCTCGCCCGTCAGCACTATAAATCTTTTGCTGAACGTTTCCGTGGTTTTCCAATCGAAGTACGTCAACTTAGTCGCTTCGTGTCCAAGAAGGATGCGGATGCGACGCGTGATGGCATGTCACGTGGGACGATTGATATCGTGATTGGTACCCATGCATTGTTGACAAAGAACATTCGTTTCAAGAACCTCGGCTTGTTGGTCATAGATGAAGAACAACACTTTGGGGTTACTCACAAAGAACGCCTCAAACAGATGCGTTCCGACATTCACGTCCTGACGCTGACAGCCACGCCAATTCCACGTACATTACAATTGTCCCTAACAGGTGTTCGCGATCTATCCATCATTGGCACGCCACCAGTGGATCGTTTGGCAATCCGCACGTATGTGAGTGAATTTGACAAAATTACGATCCGTGAGGGATTGCTCCGCGAACACTATCGTGGTGGGCAGTCGTTCTATGTTGTGCCGCGTATCTCCGACATTGGAGAGATCGAAGATTTCTTGAAAGAACACGTTCCAGAGGTATCCTATATCGTTGCCAACGGCCAAATGGCTGCGGGTGAGTTAGACGACCGGATGAATGCGTTTTATGACGGTAAATATGATGTTCTACTGGCGACTACGATTGTTGAATCTGGCTTGGATATCCCAACTGCCAATACGATGGTTGTGCACCGTGCTGATATGTTCGGTCTTGCGCAACTTTATCAAATTCGTGGTCGTGTGGGGCGCTCAAAAACACGCGCCTATGCCTATTTAACAACCAAACCGCGAGCTAAGTTGACAGCGATGGCAGAGAAGCGTTTACGCGTTCTTGGCTCGCTCGATACTTTGGGCGCGGGCTTTACTTTGGCCTCCCAAGATCTTGATATTCGTGGGGCAGGGAACCTGCTGGGCGAAGAACAATCTGGGCAGATGCGTGATGTTGGGTTTGAATTGTATCAATCCATGCTCGAAGAGGCGATTGCCAAGATTAAGTCGGGCCAGTTTGAAGGTCTTTCAGATGATGACGATCAGTGGGCACCACAAATCAAGCTGGGCGTGCCAGTCCTTATCCCAGAGAAATATGTTCCAGACTTGGATGTTCGATTGGGTCTATATCGCCGTCTTAGCGGGCTGAGTACAAAAGTAGAGCTAGAAGGCTTTGCTGCCGAGTTGATCGACAGATTTGGTACTCTGCCGCGCGAAGTGAATACCTTGATGCTGATCGTTCGTATCAAAGCAATGTGTAAAAAGGCGGGTATTTCTAAATTGGATGGTGGACCAAAAGGTGTCACGATCCAATTCCACAATGACAAATTCGCCTCGCCAGCTGGGTTGGTCGATTTTCTTGGGGTCGAGGGCGGTGCGGCGAAGCTAAAGGACAACAAGATTGTTGTGCTGCGAGACTGGAAGAAGGACGCAGACAAGATCAAAGGCGCGTTTTCAATCGCACGTGATTTGGCGGAACGGGTTGTCGCGGAAAAAAAGCGGAAGAAAAGTTAGTTTTTCGTAACTTGCCGATTAATTCGGCTCATCAAGAACATAGCGCAAAGACCAAAACCCAAGACCGTTATTATGAGCGGTGCAGGCGTGTCGCTTAGAAGTAAGCTAACTGGGGATGCGATTAACGCGCCACCAAGGGTCGAGATTGAACCAATGACTGATGCTGCCATGCCAGCGATATGGCCCATTGGTTCCATCGAAATCGCGTTGAGATTGCCCATTGTCAGTCCCGCTTGAGAAAAAAGGCAGAACTGCCAAAACACAAACAATGGAAAGCTGATTGCAGGGAACAGTATCAGCGTTATCAGCACTGTAGCGCCAATGACTACTTGTATGAACAAGGTCCGTGTCACCACTCGATACATTCCAAAACGGGTGACGATATGAGCGTTAAGAAGGCTTGAAGCCCCTGAAAATAAGGCAACGGCTCCAAACCAGAACGGAAATGTCTCGCCACGATCATAGATCTGGTCATAGATCGGCTGGATCAAGATGAGTGTTGCAAACAACATTGCGAGCATAAAGGTTTGTATTAGGATAGATAAGCGTACTGTTTTGTGGGTCAGTAATTGCTTTACGGCATCTAGCATCAAACCCATCTGTAATGGGCGGCGATCTACAACGGCCAGTGACTCGTTATAGCGACTGCCCACCCAAATCACCAAAATCAGAGAAAAGATGATGAAGGTACCGAAAATACTGCGCCATCCAAAAGCATTTATGATCACTTGTCCCATTGCGGGTGCGATAGCTGGGACAAGGATGAAAATTGCCATAGCGATTGAGATAATTCGTGCCATTTCACGACCAGAGAATAGATCACGCACCATTGCCATTGACACTACACGTGGCCCTGCCGCCCCTAAGCCCTGACAGAACCGTGCAAACAGGATCCATTCAAGTGATGATGTCGTCCACGCGGCCATCGCGCTTAAAATATAAATAACGACACCAGCATACACGACGGGTTTGCGTCCATACGCGTCCGAGAGTGGGCCCGCAAAGAAGGTACCAAGTCCCATGCCAGCGACAAATGATGTCAGTATCCATGCGGCGTGTGAAACGCTTCCATCGGCTATTTCGTCCGCGATATCGGGAATAGCGGCCAACATTGCATCCATCGAGAAAGCAACAGTTGCGAACATCATCGCCATTAGGGAGATGAATTCTGTTCGGCCCATTACTTGACTTGGTGCTATCGGCATTGTTGCGTCCTGTTTCGACGCTATTGCGCGTCAATGTGATGTGTGAGTTTTTTACCTATGATTGAAAATAGCTAATTTCTACATGTGTACTTTAGCGCAACATTGATGGTTCGAATTATTGTGCTGCATCCGCTTGTGCCGCTAAATCAGCGATCACTTGTGCCCACAATTCGGGTGGTTGCGCGCCGGGAACAGCATGTTGGTTTGCAATGATGAACGTCGGGACTGAATTGATGCCCATCTTGCGGCTGTGCTTGTCACGGTCTTGGATTAATTTCAAATCTTCGTCGCTGTCCAAAAGACGTTTTACAACGTTGGCGTCCATTTCTACGCTTTTTGCAATATAGATCAGGACATCCGCGTCACCAATGTCACGCGCATCGGTGAAATATGCTTTGAACAAGGCAGAGACAGCTGCTGTTTGGCGGCCCTCAATGCCTGCCCAATGGATCAGACGGTGAGCGTTGATTGTGTTTGGTGTACGTTTCATGCCTTCAAAATCGATTGCGATACCAGCGGTTTTCGCGCTTTCTACAACGGGAGCATAGGCGCGCACCGCAGCTTCTTTGCCGCCAAATTTACCTTCAAGGTATTCGCGTCGTCCCATGCCATTTGCAGGCATATCTGGGTTCAATTGAAACGGATGCCATTCGATTGAGAACGGATGGTTCGGATGTGCTGACAGCGCTTTGTCCAAATGAGCCTTACCTATGAAACACCACGGGCAAATTGGGTCTGACATGATGTCAAGTTTGATCGGTTGAGTTGTCATTTGAGCCTCATCTGGTCGAAGATTGTGTTTGTTGCGCTGACATATCTTAAATTTCTGGCAGGCGCGAGGGATCAGTGGTTTTCTTGTGCATATCTATCGCGCAGAATTTTTCTAAGAATCTTGCCATTTGCGCCCAATGGTAATGCGTCAATGTGAATGTATAGCCGCGGTTGTTTGTATCGCGCCAAATGGTTGGATGCGTGATCGTTGACTTTAGCTTCGTCGAGTGTGGCAAGCCCAGTATAGAATGCAGCGATTACATATGTATCAGCTTTGACTTCAATCTGTGTCACGGCGACGGCGTCTATGCCTGAGTAGCTGTTAAAGGCCTGCTCTACCTCTATGGGCGAAACCCGATAGCCACCCGCATTCATCATATCATCATCGCGCCCAAGATAACTGATTTGGCCATCGTCATGCATGATCCCCTGATCTCCAGTTAGAAACCAGTCACCCTGCATTTTAGCTGCCGTTTCTTCCGGCGCTTTAAGATACCCTTTCATCAGACCACAGTCTCTCTTGTGCACCGCTATGGTCCCTTCACTACCACGCGGGACCGGTCCGTCTGGTCCAAGGATCGCAATCCGTCTGCCCGTCTGGGGCTGCCCCAATCTGTCGCCAAGTGCGGGTTGCGCAGGACTGCCAGATAGGAATGTTGAACATTCCGACATGCCGTATGCTTCAAAGATTGGCATTCCGGTTGCCTTGTTCCAAGCTGTGCGGGTAGCAGAAGGTAGCTTTTCTCCTGCACTTAATCCGTGACGCAGCTTTGGTAAGGTTAGCTTTTTGTGATCGCGCAACATTTGGCGATAAATACCAGGTGCGGCAGCAAAGATCGTTGCATCGCTGTTGGCCAGTAATGTTGGAAGTGCATCAGACTGTGTGCCCGCAGCGGGGATCATCGCCGTCGCGCCGATGGTCCAAGGGTCCATCAGTCCAGTGCCCATCGTATAGGTCCAATTGAATGCACCAGCATGCAGAACGCGGTCGTCGGTCCGCAACCCATACCATCCCTCAAACATCATTTGGCGGGCCCAAATCGCGCGGTGGGCATGCGCAACTGCGCGTGGCTTGCCAGATGTACCAGATGTGTAAACAACGTAGCCCAAACATTCAGGGTCACCCATGTGATAATCCACTGGTGGCAGGTCGCGCATGGCTTGCAACTGCGGTAGGCGGATTTGATTGCTGGTTTCGGGGCAGGTTACGGCGGCATCGCGGACGATCAATGTCGGTGACAACTCTTCAATGATCCGTTCGACCTCTGGCAGCGTCAATGCCGCAGACGTCGGCACTGGAACCAATCCAGCAGCCAATGCTCCAAGATAGGTCAGCGGATAGTCCACCGTATTCCCAAGACGCATCAGGATTAGATCGCCGATTTGCGCGTCATTCTCTAAAAGGCCAGCCGCAATACCTAAGACAGCGGCTTCAAGGTCTCGGTACGTCCAATCTTCGCAGTGATCTGAGTGTAAAATTTGCAGCGCGATCTTGTCAGGACAAATATGGCTTTGGGACAAAACATGTGCCGCCATATTAAATGGCTTAGGGCAGGGCGCTTGTGGGCCGTTATCAAAAATCGACTGCATGTCATTTGCTAGCCTGTGCTTGCGTGCCGCACAAGGCGCACGTTGCATGGCCAGCACGCGACATCTATAGAATGGTCATGACATCAAAAGATCCCAAATCGCTTATCAAGATCGCCCGTGAAGGTGGTGCAACCGAAACTGGGGAACCGCTTGATTTGGGTATGCGCGTGCGCGAATTGCGCAAAGCGCGTGATTGGACGCTTGAACAAGCTGCAGGGCAGGCAGGTTTGGCCCGCTCAACATTGTCTAAGATCGAAAACGGTCAGATGTCGCCAACCTATGAAGCGCTTAAAAAACTGGCCATCGGTCTAGAGATTTCTGTTCCGCAGTTGTTTACACCACCGGCACAAGGCCAAGTGGGGGGCCGCATGGCTGTAACTAAAAGCGGTGAAGGCAATGCTACTGTCACTGTGACGTACGAACACGAGTTGTTGGCTGAGACGTTGACGCAGAAGAAGATGTTGCCTTACCGCGCGCGCGTCCGTGCCCGCTCTATGGATGAGTTCGACGGCTGGGTGCGCCATGACGGTGAAGAGTTTATGTATGTGCTTACGGGCGTTGTGCAACTGTACACTGAGTTCTACGAACCCGTTGAAATGCGTCGTGGCGACAGCGCTTATTATGACGCGACCATGGGGCACAATGTGGTGTCTCTTAGTGATGAAGACGCATCGATCCTTTGGGTCACTTCGCTGAATTAGTCCTCAGAAAATAGCGCGACCAAGATCTTGTGGGCGATAAATACCACAATAACCTGAACAACAATAAATGCCGCAATGTGACCGGGGTAGATGCCAGCGAAGGTGTCGCTGAAACCGCGTGCAATTGTGACCGCCGGGTTGGCAAAGCTGGTCGATGATGTGAACCAATACGCCCCAGTGATGTACATTGCGACAAGTGCTGGTACGGCCTCTGGGCGCGATTTGATCCCGCCAAAAATGACGAACAACAGGCCAAAAGTCGCAATTCCTTCAGACCACCACTGTGAAATGCCTGTGCGGTGCATTGTGCTAGAGGCCTGTAATATTGGCAGATCGAACATGAGATGTGTCGCCCAAACGCCTAAAATCCCACAAATGATCTGTGTAGGAACGTATGCAAGCGCCGTAGCGCGATCCAAGTCGCCGCGCAAGTAAAAGGCTAAGGTTACTGCAGGATTGAAATGCGCGCCCGATATTGGGCCCAAGACTGTTATAATGATGTAAAGCATACAGCCCGTCGCAATAGCGTTGGCCAATAGTGCGATGGCAGTGTTCCCACCAGCCAGGCTTTCTCCCATGATCCCAGAACCAACAACTCCAATAAGAAGAAGAGCAGTTCCTAAGCCTTCGGCAGCAATTTTACGTATCATGTGTTCGTCCTGATCGGTGAAGCGCAAAGCGCCAGAGGTTTGTGACCCCTAGCGCGTTGTCGTAAAAGTTTTGTGACTTCAATAGTGGGGAGGGAGATTAATCTTCCCACCACCATACTTCCGGCATGTAGTACGGGCCATCGCCGTAGATCGGCAGGTTCTCTGGGTACTTCATCTCTTTCACATGTGCGATACGGCCTGTTGTAAACTGCCAGAACGGGATCACATAGCGACCCGTCATCAATGCGCGGTCAAGACCACGCACAGCTGCAACAAAATCGTCTTGTGATCCGGCTTTAAGCATTGCATCGACCATTGCATCCACTGCTGGGCTTTGTGCGCCCATTAGGTTGCGACTGCCCTCCATTGAAGCAGAGGGGCTGCCCCAATAAAACTGCTGCTCGTTGCCCGGTGAAAGGGAGAGTGAGCGGCGGTAATATGTGACGTCAAAGTCAAACTTACCCGTGCGCTCCACGTACTGAGCGTTGTCCACTGTTTCGACTTCAGCTGCGACGCCCAGACGTTTCAGTGCACCAAGGTACAGATCAGCGATGGCTTTATGCTCAGACTTACCTTGAGCAAGTAGGATCGTCAGGCTTAGGCTTTCACCATCAGCGTTTTGCATCATGCCATCAACTGGCTCCCAACCGGCTTCTTTGAGCAAAGCAATTGCGCTGCGAAGGCCCTGACGATTGCGTTCAGAACCATCAGATACAGGAAGTACGTAACCTTCCATCAGGCCCGGAGGCATATCTGCTGCGAAAGGTGCCAACAGCTCTGCTGTGCGGCCCTGTACTTGTCCTTCTTGCATGGCAAGGAGGGAGTTGGAGAAGTAGGACGTGATACGTGGCTGTGCGCCGCCTGTGAGGGCACCATTGATGAACTCAAAGTTGAAGGCTTGGATCAACGCCTCGCGTACACGCCAATCATCAAACGGCGCACGGCGCGAGTTCATAACAAAGCCGGTCATACCTGATGGCTTTTTGTGCGGGATCTCCGTTTTGACAACATCACCAGCAAGGGCACGTGGGAAATCGTAGCGGCTGTTCCAACGTTCTGCGTTAAATTCGCGTTGTGCGGATACTTGGCCAGCTTTGAAGGCTTCGTCTTGCGCGGTAGAGTCGCCGTAGAAGTCCAAAGTGATCTGATCGAAGTTATTTGTGCCTCTGCGCAGTGGAAGGTCGGCCCCCCAATAATTTTCGTTGCGCGTTAACTGTACAGAACGGCCAGCGTCATACTTGGTGATCACATATGGGCCAGAACCCATAGGAATGTCTGCGATTTTAGCATCGGCAAACTCTTTACCTTCCCATTGGCTTTTTTGCAGGATCGGGCGCATGCCTACCAAAAGGGCCAATTCACGGTTCTCTTCACCAAAGGTAAAGCGAACGCTAGACGGTCCAGTTTGTTCAACACTTGAGATTTTGGACCACAAACCACGATAGCGTGGATGTCCTTCGGTTCCCAAAGTCTCAAAACTCCATATGACATCTTCGACTGTAATCGGAGAATCATCGGCGAATTTTGCCTCTGAGCGGAGGGTGAATTCGACCCAAGTGCGGTCTTCATCTGTGTTAATCGATTCGGCAATCAGGCCATAAAGCGCAAAAGGCTCGTCCTGTGTGCGCCCCATTAACGATTCATGTGTGAAAAAACGAAGCTGCCAAGGGACCGTTCCTTTGGCGATATACGGGTTAAGCGAATCGAATCCGCCGGTATTTCCCAAAACAATTGCACCACCTTTGGGTGCATCAGGGTTTGCGTAGGGTAGGGACACAAAATCCTGTGGTAGGGCAGGTTCACCATACATAGCTATGCCATGAGCCGATTCTGCATGCGCTGCAGAATCGATAAGAATCGCTGCCGTTGTAAGTATTGAGGCTGCGTAAACCCCTCTAAATTTTTGGAAAAATACTGATCTCATTTGTGCAACAATCCCTTTATTCCTTTGTTTTATTAACCTTTGGCGCAATTGCACTTACATGCAAGCCGAAATTTTTAGCTTGGCCAAGCACCGCCAAAGGTTTATAAAGATCTCACTGCTCGATAGGTTTCTTGCCTGTATGAAACCTGCCTCAATAACTTTACGCCAGCTTCGTGCTGGCGTTTTTTTTGGCTTATCGGAATTATGGTTGAGTACAATTCAACCAAGATGCTTGAGCCGCGCAATTGCCAATCGGCGTGAGGCGGAAGGTCCGGTTCACGACATATAAGGTTTCAGTCTTGGACGGCGTTATTCAAAAAGCTCGACAGGAGGCACCTTAAACTTCGGGTTCTGTCGGGTCTTTTGCATTGGGATAGACCAGGCCTGCGGAGATCACCAACTTTGCGGCGTCTTCCACACTCATGTCTAACTCAATCACATCCTTTGCAGGGACGAACAGCAAGAACCCAGAAGTAGGGTTTGGAGTCGTTGGCAAGAAAATCGACATTGCGCCACCATCTTTACCTGCACGATCCGAAATTTCAGCTTTGGCAGTGGTCGAGATGAAGCCGATAGCCCAAATCCCTTTGCGTGGATATTCGATCAAACAGGCCTTTTCAAAGGACCGCTCTGTCTGGGCAAATACAGTTTCAGAGATCTGCTTGATGCCAGAATAGATTGAACGAACAACTGGCGTGCGCTCAACGATGCCTTCAGCAAAGCGGATTAAGGAGCGGCCCATGAAACCCTTGGCCATCCAGCCAACGACAATTGTAAAAACTAAGAAGATGAAAACGCCGATGCCTCGCACATCGATTTGAACGTCACGCTCAAGCCCCAGAAGGTCTTGGATCATTTTGTCTGGCTGATAAGAGTTCGGCACCCACGGCAGAACCGCGCCATCAATCCAACCAACAACGCTCCAGATCAACCAAACCGTAAGCCAAACGGGGGCAATAACCACCAATCCGGTCAAAAACGAAGATCGAAGGCGTGCAAGTAAGCTAGCGCGGCGAGGTGTTTCTAAATCGAATGGCGTGTTCATGGTGTGTCCGGTATAATTCGTCGTTTTAGGTAGGCGCTTTGATCTGATGCTACAATGGTTGGCTGCAATTTTGAGTTATTTTGCAGAGTAATCGGCTAAATGTTTGGCTATTCCTGCTGCTAACTTAGCATTGTTGCGCACCAGTGCAATATTCGCCTCAAGAGATTTGCCCTCAGTCAGTTCAAAGATGCGTTGCAGCAGGTATGGGGTCACACCTTTTCCTGAAATCCCAAAAGCGTCCGCATCGGCCTGAGCGCGCGCAATGATAGGTGCCAGAATTTCGGCACTGATCTCTGCGCCTTTCGGGATAGGGTTCCCAATTAATTGACCGCCAGGCACTCCCATTTCACCGCGTAGCCTATGGGCCGCAGCGATTTGCGCTGGATCGTCCATACGTAAGGGGGCTGGCAATCCGCTTTCGCGAGACCAGAATGCGGGCATGTCATCTTGGCCATATGCGATGACTGGGACGCCTTGAGTTTCGAGCACCTCAAGCGTTTTGGGAATATCGAGAATAGCCTTGGCACCCGCGGCGACGACCGTCACGGGTGTTTGCGCCAACTCTAACAGGTCTGCCGAGATATCAAACGTAAGCTCTGCGCCTTTATGAACGCCGCCTATACCACCTGTTGCAAATACATGGATACCAGCTAAACGGGCCGCGATCATTGTCGCAGCCACTGTTGTAGCGCCAGTGCCGCCAGTTGCGATGCACGCGGCCATGTCTGCACGTGAAAGTTTTGCAACACCTTTGGCTTTGGCCAATGCCTCAAGTTCAGCATCATCTAGCCCAACACGAAGTGTGCCGTTTAAAACAGCCATGGTTGCTGGAACCGCACCAGCGGCACGTACATCCGCTTCGACCTGACGCGCAACTTCTAGGTTTTGGGGGTAGGGCATCCCATGCGTAATGATCGTACTTTCTAACGCGACAATCGGAGTTCCTTCGGCCTGCGCCTTTGCCACTTCAGCAGATGGGGTGAATAGTGTCATTATATAGGTTCTCCAGAAACATAGGTGGCGGCTGATTTAAGGGCGTCGGTTAATGCAGTCTTGCGGTCCGCGCCACGGGATTCTGCGGCAATGTGAGCAGCCATAAATGTATCGCCTGCGCCTGTTATGCGGGTTACCAGCACTTGTGGTGGTGTTTGACTGATTATTTCACCATCCGTGCCTTCGCTGGCGTCTGATCCACCATCGGTCACCAGAACACGTGCGGCACCTTTTGCCAGCAGTGCAGTGGCTGCGTCACGAGACGACGTGAATGTCGTTTGGCAAAGAAGGCCTGCTTCCTCCAAATTCACATAGAGTGTTCCGCGACCTGCGTGGAGGAAAGGCAACAGGCGTTCTGCCTTGCCAGGAGAGGCAGGGGCAACGCGTAAATCTGCCTTGACAAGGGCGGGATCGTTGGCAATCTCTGATAACAGCTCAACTGTGAGGTTTCCATCCAGTGCGATCAACCCATTAAAGAGGTGATCTGCGTCTGCCAGGGTTCCATCGGATAAGGGGCGCAAAATCTTTGCACCAGCGGCCTCTAACGAATGCGCATCAGCGATGGCTGCGATCAAACCATTGGCACCTTCAACAGCCATGTAGCTGTCAGTGGGCAAATCCTCTGATCGGTAGATCGTGTCGGTAATCATCCCACGTGCGACGCAAGCGGCCATCAGTTCATCACCCTCTGCGTCACGCCCAAGTGCGGTCAGAAGCGCTGGCGCCATACCAAAGCGTGCCAGTGTCATCGCGATGTTCATTGCAACGCCGCCCGGCAGGCGGGTTATACGTCCGGGCACATCCGAGCCTTGGCGCATTGCGCGGGAAGATCGGCCAATGACGTCCCAAAGAACGCTGCCGATGCATAAGATATCAGGTTGTTTGTTCATATGAATAGTCTTGGACTGTGACGCCCACAGGCGCAAGGCGATCTGCTTATTTTGGGACCTGAAACGTAAGTGCTGCCCAAAGCGTTTGCCAAACAGCTTTGTCATCTTTGGTGTAAGGCTGCAGAACAACGGCGTCAAATAGGTAGGTATGCGCTGGTTTCACGGGAACCTCCGCGATGCCGTTGTCATCAGTTTGGTGCAGGGTGATCGAAACCGTTTCGTCAGGTGCACGTTCAAAAACTTCAACCTGTGCATTCTGGCGTGGCGTGTTTTCAAAGAGAAGTTGGACCTGCATTTTGCCATCAAAACCATCGCCGTAGGGATTGCTTAGGGCGACAAACTCGGTTTCCATACCATAGTTTTGATCCACACCTTCTCCGGTACCAACAGCAATCAGTGCTTTGACGTGTCGGGTATAACTCTCTCTGAAGTTCTCGCTTGGCCAGTCAGCAGCTTTGTGATCAGCCTCCGCATTCTGGAAATTCTTATGTGCTGCAAACTTTGCGAACTTTGCCCATTCTTTGTATTTTATCGCCGCTGGTGTTGTTTCGTGTAGGATAACCAGCAATCCATCTTGATCAGCGTTTGTAGTCAATGCCGGTTGATCACCGGAGCGTCCTTGCGCAGGCGTCAACATATTGCCTTGTGCCAATTCAAAGCGTGAAAACTGTTTTTCAAAATACGAAAGCTTTGCACCAACAAAGTTTTGACCATTCTTTAGGTCAATCTCCATAATCTCGCCGTTTTCCACTTGAAACTTCTGCGGTTCAATCCAAAACTCGTGTGAAAAGACGCTCGTCGTGGATAGACTGAGGGTTACAGCAAGAACAAGACGGGACAACTTCATGACAAGAGCTTTCTATTGGTTAACACTTAAGCTGCGCTTTGTGGTGCTGATGTCAAGCTTACTGGTCTCAGGTGCCACATTTGTGAGTGCGCACGAGACAGTGCCAACCATTGCAGACCTAGAGGTTGTGGAAGGTAATCTTACGTTTTCGATGCGTGTGAATGTAGAAGCTTTCTTGGCTGGTATTAACCTTGATGAAGTTACAGATACTGATGAAGCCGACGAGGCCGAAAGTTACGACGCGCTGCGTGCATTGAACGCTGAGGAGATCGAGGGGCGTTTGTCTGGGCTTATCAATGGCTTCAACGCGACACCGTTGGTTGCGGTCGATGGTCAGGCAGTTGCGCTCACTATTTTAAATTTTGAGATGGCGGTCATGCCTGATTTAGAACAACCCCGTATTTCCACACTTGCGCTGAGCGCGGTTGTGCCGGCAAGCGCAGGTGAGGTGATTATCAATTGGCCAACTGGACGCGGTGCATTGGTATTGCGTCAACAAGGAGTGGAGGCACCCTTCACGGGATACGTTGATCCGGGTACTTCTAGCCCATCGATATTGATCGCAGGTGGCGGCGAGGCGACCGCGTGGGAAACATTCACCGCATATATTCCCGTCGGATTTGACCATATTTTACCCAAAGGTCTTGATCACATCCTGTTTGTGTTGGGGGTGTTTTTTCTAAGCACACGAATGCGTCCACTGGTCTGGCAGATCAGTGCCTTTACGCTTGCGCACACTGTTACGCTCGCATTGGGCGCGATGGGCTGGGTCAACGTACCCGGTAGTATTGTTGAGCCACTTATTGCTGCGTCCATCGTCTACGTTGCTGTCGAAAACATCTTTGCCAAAGGATTGAACCCGTGGCGTCCGTTTGTGATTTTCGGGTTTGGTTTGCTGCACGGACTTGGTTTTGCGTCTGTATTGGGCGAGTTTGGTTTGCCTGATGGACAATTTATTCCCGCATTAATTGCGTTCAACATTGGTGTGGAATTGGGCCAACTCACAGTTATCGCGCTGGCATTCCTAGCCGTTGGCTGGTTTGCACGCAAATCATGGTACAGGGCAGGAATCGCGATCCCTGCATCCTGCATCATTGCAGCTGTTGGTGCATATTGGTGTGTAGAGCGCGTGTTCTTTTAAGGCTTAGGCCATCGCTTCGCGTAAAGTCGTGAGGGCCGCAACCGGATCATCCGTTGGCCAGATCTCATCACCAATAGCAAAGAAGTCTGTCATTGGGGTGAGCGTCTTGATCATTTCAAGGTTTAGCAAACCCTCAGCAACCACGGGTACTTCAATAACTTCTGACCACCACTTGAACAGATCGGTTTCGGCAAAACTGCCGTCGCCCAATGTGCTTTCTCTTACAGGGCCAAAGCAGACGTAATCCGCACCAGCCTCGCCAGCACCCATGCCGTCATGGCGTGACGTTGAGCTGTGAACACCAACAATAGCATCAGGGCCCAGTTCTTTGCGGGCATAACGCACTTGGTGAGCACCATCACTCAAGTGAACACCGTCAAGGCCAAGGCGTTCAACCAATGGAATATGGTCTTCGATTACCAGTGCAACATCTCTGGCATGTGTTATCTCGCGCAGGGCATCTGCCGCTTTGGACAGGCGTTGCTCATCTTGAGAGGCCATAGCCATGCGCACACAGGCGATAGGGTGTGCGTCTAAAACGCTTGCCAATAGGTCGGGAAAAACGTCCAACTCAAATTCTGCAGGAGTGATAAGATACAGCTGTGGTTGGTCGGGTTGTTTGTCTTTGGCGGCCATTGGCTTGGTCCTTTTGTCTAAACTTGGGGCAGAACTAGCGTATGTTGTAGGAAAAGGAAACTTTTATGCCGCTGGTTTTGTTTGATTGAGCGCGTATTTTTGACAGAAACAAGGGTAGGGTGATTGTGTGCCCCGCGTCCTCTGGGTATGGAACGGGCATGGTTGATATTCCTTTCTTTGTACTCGTGCGTCCGCAAATGGGCGAAAACATAGGCTCTGCAGCGCGGGCGATGTATAACTTTGGCTTAGATCGCATGCGCATTGTGGCCCCCCGTGACGGTTGGCCAAATCAGGCTGCGGTGGCTTTGGCCAGTGGTGCGGGGCGCTTGTTAGATAATGCGCAGTTGTCGGATGATCTGCCCGACAGTTTGGCGGACTGCACATATGTCTTTGCTACGACCGCGCGGTCGCGTGATTTGACCAAACCTGTCTATTCGCCCGAGGCTGCGATGAAATTGGCCGCCGAAAAAATTGCGGCTGGTGGTAAGGTCGCTGTGTTGTTTGGTCCTGAACGCGCAGGGCTAGAGAATGAAGACATCGCGCAGGCGAACGCTATTATCTCTGTGCCCGTTAACCCGAATTTTGCGTCACTTAATTTGGCTCAATGTGTACTACTCTTAGGTTATGAGTGGATGCGCCAGCAGGGTAAAGTTGAGCATGAAGTTGTTGAGATGGCAGGAACTGACTGGGCAACTGGACAAGAGACAGAACATTTGGCGCGCCATTTTGAAGACCGTTTGGATGTGGCTAACTTCTTTTACCCAGAACACAAAGCTACGAGTATGAAATTAAACCTGCGCAACATGTGGAGCCGTATGCCGTTAACCCGCGCAGATGTGCAGATGTTTCATGGTATCCTGCGGCAGATGGTCCGTTGGAAGGAACGCGACGACTGATCCGCTGGACGATCCGGCTTGCGCGGCCTAAATTGCGACCAACAGCCGCCCTTTAATGTGACATGAGGATCAAGATGAGCACCAAACGCATTATTTTTGAAGAGGTCGGCAGCGTCGACCAATCGCCCGCCGCACAGCCTGGTATGATTGACAAAGGCCGCGATGGCGCACGTGGTGCAATCAGTGTTTGGCTTGTGATCCTATTTGGACTGGTTGTGCTGATGATATTGGTTGGTGGGCTTACCCGCCTCACTGACAGCGGCCTTAGCATTACAGAATGGCGCCCGTTTACTGGCGCGATTCCACCTTTGAATGCCGCTGATTGGCAATCAGAGTTTGCCAAATATCAGGCGATTGATGAATTCCGTATTCAGAACCAATGGATGCAACTCTCTGACTTTAAAATAATTTACTGGTGGGAGTGGGGCCATCGTCAGTTGGGCCGCGTTGTTGGCATAGTATGGGCGATTGGCTTCTTTTGGTTCCTGCTGCGCCGCCAAATCCCAACCGGCTGGACACCACGTTTGCTATTGTTGGGCGTTCTTGGTGGTACGCAGGGTGCTATTGGTTGGTGGATGGTTTCATCGGGTGTAACATCTGGCGAAAGCATGGTTGATGTGGCCAGCTACCGTTTGGCGACCCATTTAGGGTTGGCTTTTGTCATCCTTGGTTTCATCGCATGGTACATGATGATGCTGTCGCGCCCCGAACGCGAGCTGATGCAGGCACGTCGTGGGAAAGAGGCAAAGCTGTTTGGCCTATCCACTGGGCTTATGCATTTCGCGTTTTTACAAATTTTGATCGGTGCACTGGTTGCTGGGATTGATGCAGGGCGAAGTTATACAGACTGGCCGTTAATGGGTGGGCAATTCTTCCCCGCGTCTGCATTTGTACTTGAGCCATGGTGGCGCAATATTTTCGAAAGCCCTGGTTTGGTGCAATTTGTGCACCGCATTGTTGGTTATGTGTTGTTAGCATTTGCCATCTTTGTTTGGTTGAAGGGTAGGAAGTCAGCGCACCGTCGGACCCAAGCTGCTTTCAACATGGCCTTTGTGCTGCTGTGTGCACAGATCGTTCTTGGCATTGTTACCGTGCTTTACGGCGCGCCCGTTCAGATCGCCATTGTACATCAGCTGTTGGCCGTAGTCTTGTGGGTTACGATACTTCGTGCACGTTTCCTGAGCGCTTATCCAATAACAACGTCCCTAAGAGGAAAATGATCCAATGACTGCTTACGATGACTTGATGGCGTTCACGCGCGAAACAACTGCGCTTGGTGAAATCGCAGGCCGTTTGGGCTGGGATCAAGAAACGATGATGCCAAAAGGTGCTGCGCCGCAGCGTGGAGAAGAGATGGCCGCGATTGAAGGTGTCTTGCATGGGCGTCGCACGGACCCACGTGTTGGGGATTGGTTGGCGGCGATTGACACAAGCACGATTGGTGATGTTGGCAAAGCACAAGTGCGCCATATCCAACGCAGTTTTGACCGCACGAGCAAAGTACCTACAGATTTGGCCGCTACGATTGCCCGCGTAACGTCAACAGCGCAAGGCACATGGGCCGCTGCACGTGAAGATGATGATGTTGCAGCCTTCGCGCCAACCTTTGAAGAGGTTATCAACCTCAAGCGCCAAGAAGGTGAAGCCTTGGCTGCAGGTGGAGATGTCTATGACGCAATGCTCGCGGACTATGAACCGGGGACAACTGCCGCTGACTTGGAAGCAATGTTTGGCGCGTTACGCCCTGAATTGACGGCGCTACGTGCAGCAATCCGCGGCGCTGACGCACCTGCACCTTTGAAAGGTAGTTTTGACACTGGCAAACAGATGAAGCTGACGCGCCATCTGGCAAAGACATTTGGCTATGACATGAGCCACGGGCGCATTGACAAAGCGGTTCACCCATTTAGTTCTGGCAGTGGCTTAGATGTACGTATCACGACCCGTACCAACGAAGCTGACCCGTTCAATTGCTTTTACTCAACCATCCACGAAGTTGGGCACGCTTGTTATGAGCAAGGAATTGACCGTGACTATCTGCTGACACCGCTGGGCAATGGCGTTTCGATGGGTGTGCACGAAAGTCAGAGCCGCATTTACGAGAACCAAATGGGGCGCAGCCGGGCGTTCACCAGCTGGCTTTATACCGAAATGCGCGAGACCTTTGGCGACTTTGGAATTCCAGACGCAGAAGCGTTTTACGGTGCAGTCAATCGCGTGAACGACGGCTATATCCGCACGGAAGCCGACGAGGTTCAGTACAACTTGCATGTTTTGTTGCGCTTTGACCTAGAGCGGGCGTTGATGGCTGGTGATCTTCAGGTCGGTGACCTTGAGGCAGCATGGAACGATCGGTTTGAGGCTGATTTCGGCTATAAAGTGGACAAAGCAAGCAATGGTGTGCTGCAAGATGTGCACTGGCCTGTTGGTTTGTTCGGCTATTTCCCTACGTATTCATTGGGCAACGTTTATGCTGGTTGTTTGAACGAGGCGATGCGTGAAGCGATCCCTGAATTGGATGAGCAGTTGGCACAGGGCGATACTGCACGTGCTACTGGATGGCTTCAAAACAACGTGCAAAAACACGGTGGATTGTATGAACCACGCAAGGTTATTGAAAAAGCAAGCGGGCGTACGCCTGATCCACAGCCTTTGATCAAGTATCTCAAGGCGAAGTTCAGCGATATTTATAAGCTGTGACACTAAATTTCAACTCGCTGAAAGGCTGCGCATTATAAAGTTTGCGCAGCCTTTTTTGTGCGCGTTATACCGAAAAAAAGGAATATCAAATTGATGTTTGAATGAAAAACTTCCCATAAAATTCTCGAAATAAAACTGCCAGAAGATATGTGTTGGATGGTGTGGCGAGTTTTGCTGTGAAGTTGTTTGTTATTATAGTTTCAATTGGCATCGTTGCTGCCAATGTCTTGCTAGCGCAATCGGACACTCAACCAGCGCTGGAAGCCATTGATAGAATTTTAGAAGTAGGCCAAACGGAATGGTCCGGCCGAGAAGTTTGAAAATTACCCTACAATTAAATAAGTGCCATTCTTTCTGACCGTTCTAGATCAGGGTAGGAGTGTTAGAGGCCAACAGAACTTTGCCCAATGAGGTCATGCACTGCACGATGTAGGCGCGCAACATCCTCGTCTTGCCGTCCGCTTTCACGAAAGGCGAGGTCCAGTTGCGCAAGGTCACGGACCTCAATCTCAAGTAAAAAGTCGCCGTGATTTTCAGAGGCAAGGTTCAGCTTACGCCGCAACATGCGCCAACGGTTGATCTTACCCGCTTCTTTCAGGTGGGTCATCCAAACATCGACCGCGATGGAAAACGTCAACGCCTTTGCGGCTTGTTTCAGGTCTATCATGCAGTGGTAAAGGTTCATCCTGCGCTCCGACTGTTGATGTCAAAGCGCAGGATGTCATAGGCGTGTTACTCTTAGATTAAGAGCATCATTCGTCGGTGGTTTCGCCGCCTTCAGCGTCACCATCTTCGTCATTTTGTTCAGCAATCCATGCAACACTCACAACAACTTCGTTCTTGCCAGTGTTGAAGACCTTAACACCACCTGCACTACGTGAGCGGAAGCTGATGCCTTGAACCGGTACGCGGATCGATTGGCCTTTAGACGTGGCCAACATGATCTGGTCGTCTAGCTCGACAGGGAAGGATGCTACGATTTCGCCACCGCGCATTGCTTTGTCCATTGCTGTGACGCCCATACCACCACGCCCGCGAACGGGGTAATCGTGGCTAGAGGACAGTTTGCCAGAGCCTTGAGATGTAATCGTCAGGATCAAGTTCTCACAAGCGGACATTTCTGCGTAACGTTCGGTTGAGAAGTTAGGATCAGCAGGTGCGTCTTCCTCATCTGCGTCTGCTTCATCAGCGAGACCCGCCATAGCACGGCGCATTTTTAGATAGGCTGTGCGCTCTTCGGATGTCGCATCGAAGTGGCGAATGATCGACATGGATACAACTGTGTCGTCACCATTCAATTTGATCCCACGAACACCAACAGAGGCGCGGCTGTTAAACACACGCACGTCTGTCGCAGGGAAGCGAATGGCGCGACCGGAGTTGGTGATCAACATGACATCATCATCATTTGACGCGATGCGCGCGTTAATCATTGTTGTCTCGGCGTGTTCATCCTCAAACTTCATCGCAATCTTGCCGTTTGCTTTCACATTGGTGAAGTCAGACAATTTGTTGCGACGAACCGTACCTGCGGATGTGGCAAAGACCACTTGCAAGTCGTCCCATTCCTTTTCATCCCGATCTACCGGCATGATTGCCGCGATTGAGACGCCAACTGGAATTGGTAGGATGTTGACGATGGCCTTACCTTTGGACGTGCGACCACCTTGGGGCAGGCGCCATGTCTTAAGCTTGTAGACCATGCCGTCTGTCGTGAAGAACAACAGCTGTGTGTGTGTATTGGCAACGAAAAGAGTGGTAATGACATCCTCTTCTTTGGTCTGCATCCCAGCAACACCCTTGCCGCCACGCTTCTGGGCGCGGAAATCGACAAGTGGTGTACGTTTAATGTAGCCACCAGAAGTCACAGTCACGACCATGTCTTCTTTTTCGATCAGGTCTTCGTCTTCCATGTCGCCAGACCAGTCAACAATCTGGGTGCGGCGTGGAACGGCAAATTGGTCACGAATTTCGATCAACTCATCTGCGATGATACCCATGATGCGCTCACGGCTGCCCAAAATCTCAAGATATTCCTTGATTTTTGCGGCCAGTTCTTCGAGTTCGTCGGTGACTTCCTTAACGCCAATTTGGGTCAAGCGTTGCAGACGCAATTCAAGAATAGCGCGCGCTTGGACTTCGGACAGGTTATACGTACCGTCGTCATTTGCCGTATGGGTCGGATCATCAATCAAGGCGATGTAGGGCAGGATGTCAGCCGCAGGCCAGCGGCGTGTCATCAATTTATGGCGCGCTTCTGACGCATCAGCAGATGAGCGAATAGCAGCAACGATTTCATCGATGTTTGTTACGGCAACAGCCAAGCCACACAACACGTGGCTACGCTCACGGGCTTTACGCAAGTTATACGCTGTGCGGCGTGCAACGACATCTTCGCGGAAGTCGATGAAGGACGTTAGGAACCGGCGCAATGTCAGCTGCTCTGGACGGCCACCGTTTAGGGCCAGCATGTTGCAGCTAAAGTAGGTTTGCATTGGCGTGAAGCGGAACAATTGGTTCATGACAACTTCTGCTGTCGCATCGCGCTTCAGTTCGATCACAACACGTACACCATTGCGGTCAGATTCGTCCTGAACGTGAGCGATGCCTTCGATCTTCTTGTCACGCGCCGCTTCTGCGATACGTTCGATCATAGTCGCTTTGTTCACCTGGTATGGAATTTCGTCCAAGATGATGGCGTAGCGATCTTTGCGAATCTCTTCGACGCGGGTCTTGGCGCGAACGATTACGCTGCCGCGGCCTTCAAGATAGGCCTTACGCGCACCAGTACGGCCCAGCATGATACCGCCGGTGGGGAAATCGGGGCCCGGTACGTATTCGATTAATTGCTCAGAGGACAAATCGGGCTCTTCTATCAAGGCCAAAGTGGCCTCAATAACTTCACCTAAGTTGTGCGGCGGAATGTTGGTAGCCATACCCACAGCAATACCACCAGCGCCATTCACCAACATGTTTGGGAAGCGCGCAGGGAGAACTGTAGGCTCGCGATCTTTACCATCATAATTGTCTTGGAAATCAACGGTGTCCTTGTCGATGTCTGACAACAGGTATGCCGCTGGTTTGTCCATGCGCACTTCGGTGTAACGCATTGCAGCCGCATTATCGCCATCCATGGAACCAAAGTTGCCTTGGCCGTCCAACAGGGGCAACGACATAGAGAAATCTTGAGCCATACGCACCAGCGCATCATAGATGGCAGAGTCTCCATGCGGGTGATATTTACCCATCACTTCGCCAACCGCACGAGCGGACTTACGGTAGGATTTGTCGTGCGTATTGTTGGTCTCGTGCATCGCATAAAGAATGCGGCGGTGAACCGGTTTTAAACCATCGCGAAGGTCAGGAATCGCCCGACTGACGATAACAGACATGGCGTAGTCCAAGTAGGAGGTACGCATTTCATGTTCGATTGAAACGGATGGACCATCATACGCTGGGCGCGTAGGCAGGTTTTCATCATCATTTTCAGGGGGTTGTGGCGTGTCGTTCACGTTGTGGCCCATTCTGTTTTAGGGTTCTATATGTTGCGTCCATTCATATCAGAAGTAGCACATGCTGTGCAATGCTTATAGCTGGTATTGCTCTGATTTTGCCCAGACTTTAGGACCACAATGCAGATTTTCAGCCCCTCGTAACCGAACCTTAATCCTGACGCTCTACAGCCTGTTGCGTGATAGATTTAGCAGTAAGGAAGCGAAGGTATGCAAAAGGCAAATGGACTTGGAATTTTGGCTCTTGGCGCATTGGGGGTGGTTCTTTCAACCGCGAACGCGCACGAGTCCAAGCGCGATGCGCAGCACTTCATATTGCTGCCAGAGTTGCCCGTAATTGCGACCAAAGTTCTTGCACCACAAAAGGCGATTCTGTCGTCAGTTGGTTATATTAGGCAGAACATGACGCGCCCCCCAGTACGCAAAACTTGGCGCAATGGGGATGGTTAAGGGCGACGTCTTTTTCGGCGTCCTCAAGGGTTGTTCCCAGCTCAAACTCTGCATCGTAAGGCAGTAAGGTGCAGGCCAATACCGTAGGCTTTTCTGCCCCCTTACGTTTGACCACCATGCGCGACGATGAGCACATTATTGAATCGGGCGACTTGTTTAGAATTCCCCAGCAAGCGGTGGTGATTTCAGGAACCTCGATGGTCTCATCCATCTCGGGAAACAAAACTGTCATTCCTGGATTGTTCGCGTCTATTTCATAACCGTGTTCAGTATAAAAAGCCGCGTATCCTGCACGGCTGTCTGCTTCTGAATGCCCAAAAATACTGCGCCCAGCGACAGCCATTCTAAAGCCGTTTTTCTGTAGCCAATCCATACCAATAACTGTTTTTGCGAATGCGCCGGCACCCCGTTCGGCATCGTGCAAGGCAGGGTCATAGTGATCAACTGAAATCCGAAGCGTTAGTTTCCCTGGGTAGGTGGTGTTCAGGTCTAAGAGGCCGTTTTGAATGGACTTGCGCATCATTGGGCGCATGGCATTTGTAAGGATAAGCACTTGATACCCCGCCTCAAGCGAGGCGCGCGTGATTTCAATCATCTGTGGGTTCATAAATGGTTCACCGCCAGTGAACGCGATTTCTTTGATCGGCCAGTTCCGTTCCTTGATTTGGTTTAAGTAGTCCTGAACTTCATCGGCTGTGATGTATACGAGTGCATCATTGCTAGGGCTTGATGCAATATAGCAGTTTATGCATTCAATATTGCAAAGCGTTCCGGTGTTAAACCACAGGGTCTCAGGGTTATTCAGCGCGACGGTTGCGCGATCTTCGCCCTTAGCGGTCAGGGTCGGATCAGCGAATTTTCCAATGTTTGCTTGCGCTAAATCTTTCATAATCCACGTGTACCTTGCTGGTTGAACATTGCTTATTGGTGATAGGATGTCTGTGAATGCAATAAAAGAACGTTTTTGCCATGTGACAACCTTGTGATTCGGCTCAAAAAGCGTCATGTTTGCGCTAACATAAAATCAAATGGAACAACCCAATGGTCTCACGCGTAATTCCAGTCGAAGCTTTTGATCTTGTCATCTTTGGTGGGACGGGCGATTTGGCTCGCCGTAAAATTTTGCCGGGCTTGTTCCGGCGCTTTTGTGCAGGTCAAATGCCTGCCGAATCCCGCATCGTTGGGGCTGCTCGCTCTCAGATGGATGGCGCGAAGTATCGCGAATTCGTCGCAGAAGCGATTGCTGAATTCGGCGGTAAAGTTGCAAGTGACGCTGAAAAATTATCGGCGTTTTTACAGCAATTGGACTACGTTCCAATCGATGCACGCGGAGTTGGTGGTTGGGAAGAGTTGGCGGATAAGGTTAAGGGGCGTAAGTTTGTGCGTGCTTTCTACTTCTCCGTTGCGCCAGGTCTATTTGGTGATTTGGCAGAACGTCTTCATCACTACGGGCTATCGGACAAAGCCAGCCGTATCGTTGTTGAGAAGCCATTTGGCCGCGACCTTGCCACTGCGCAAACGTTGAATGCTTCTTTGGCTGAGCACTTCAACGAGGACCAAATTTACCGCATCGATCACTATTTGGGCAAAGAGACTGTCCAAAACCTGATGGCTGTTCGTTTTGGCAATATGTTGTTCGAACCTTTGTGGAATTCACAATACGTGGATCACATCCAGATCACGGTGGCTGAAACGGTTGGTGTCGGCACGCGGGGCGAATATTACGACAAATCAGGTGCAATGCGTGACATGGTGCAGAACCATCTTATGCAGTTGCTGTGCTTGATCGCGATGGAACCGCCTGCCAAGTTTGAGCCAGGTGCCGTGCGTGATGAAAAACTAAAAGTTATCCGCGCCCTTGATCCGGTCGAACCGCATCACATCGTGCGTGGTCAGTATTTGGCTGATGATGAGGACCTAAGCTATCGTGAGGGTGTGAATGATCCGCGCTCAAAAACCGAAAGCTATGTGGCAATGAAGGTTGGAATTTCCAACTGGCGTTGGGCAGGAACACCGTTCTATCTGCGCACTGGCAAGAAACTTGCGGAACGCGCCAGCGAAATTACCGTTGTCTTTAAAGAGCTTAACCACTCTATTTTTGATGACGACGAGGGGGGGCATCGCAATGTTCTTTCCATTCGTCTTCAGCCCAACGAGGGCATTACCCTTGGCGTTACGATTAAAGAACCGGGCCCAGGCGGTATGCGTTTGATCGATGTTCCGCTGGACATGAGTTTTGCCGAAGCATTGGGCGACGCAGGCGGCGATCCGCCTGATGCCTATGAACGCCTGATCATGGATGTTATCCGTGGAAACCAAACCCTGTTTATGCGTGGCGATGAAGTCGAAGCTGCATGGGAGTGGACGGATCCAATCATCAATGGTTGGACAGAGAGCGGCGATGTGCCCAAATCCTATGACTCTGGAAGCGATGGTCCAGGGGACGCAGCAACAATGTTGGCCCGCGATGGCCGTTCATGGGGAGCGATTAAATCATGAGTTTTCAAGAATATTCTGACCGCGAGATGCTGATCATCGAAGTTGCCCAGAAAATTGTGGGCGATCTGAAGACAGCACTTTTGACCCAAGAGAATGTTTCATTTGTTGTCCCCGGCGGTACGACGCCAGGCCCAATCTTTGATATTCTGTGTGCCGCTGACATCGAATGGAACCGCGTGCACGTCATGCTGAGTGATGAGCGCTGGGTGCCGGACGACAATGACCGCTCAAACGCAAAGCTTTTGCGTGATCGTCTATTGGTCAATCGCGCGGCGGCCGCAAAGTTTACGCCGTTCTATGTGCCTGATGTTGAAGTAGCTGATGCTTGTAAGGATGTGTCAGAAAAGCTGACGTCTGAGTGGCCGATTTCTGTTTTGGTATTGGGCATGGGGGCTGACATGCACACCGCGTCATTGTTCCCGCAGGCGAACGGTTTGGATGCCGCATTGAGCGCGGATGCTGATGCATTATTGCCAATTCAGGCAGAAGGCCAAGAACAGCGCGTCACACTGAGCGCCCCAGTTCTGAACAGCGCCATTTCCAAACACATCGTCATCTTTGGTGATGACAAACGTGCAGCACTTGATGTTGCTAAAGGATCTTTGCCAGAGGTTGCACCCGTTGCGGCCGTTCTGGACGGTGCAACAATTCACTGGGCTGTATAAATGACTGATAAAATGAACGCTGCTTGGTCTGCACTCGAAACTTTGGAAACCGGCGTTAACGACCGCCATATGCTTAGTTTGTTTGAAGCCGACGCGTCACGTGCGGATACGTTCCAATGCACCGCTGGCGATATGTTGTTGGATTACTCAAAAACCAACGTTGATGGCGCTACAAAGGCAGCGTTACTAGAATTGGCCGACGCCGCCAAGGTAACTGAACGTCGCGCTGCGATGTTTGGTGGCGCTGTCATCAACGAAACAGAAGGGCGTGCTGTTCTTCATACCGCACTGCGCAACCTTGATGGCGATCCAGTTTTGGTAGACGGCGCTGATGTCATGCCAGAGGTGCACGCAACCTTGAACCGCATGGGTGATTACGCTGATTTGGTCCGCTCAAGCGGAATCACCGACGTGATCAACATCGGTATCGGTGGATCTGACCTTGGTCCTGCTATGGCGGTTATGGCGCTGAGCCCATACCACGATGGTCCACGCGTTCACTTTGTATCAAACGTAGACGGCGCAGATGTGTCTGACACGTTGCGCGGCCTGGATGCTAAAACAACTTTGGTCATTGTTGCCTCAAAAACGTTTGGCACAATCGAGACGATGACAAACGCCCGTACCGCGCGCGCTTGGATGCTTGAAAACGGTGGTAAGCCGGATGAACAGTTTGCGGCCCTCAGCACGTCAGAAGAACGCACAGTAGCTTTTGGTATTCCAGCGGAACGCGTTTTTGGCTTTGAAGACTGGGTTGGTGGACGTTATTCTATGTGGGGCCCAATTGGCCTTAGCCTGATGATTGGCATCGGTCGTGAAGCGTTCACAGCGTTCTTGCGTGGTGGCCAATCTATGGACACACATTTCTGTGCTGCTGAGGGTGCAGAGAACATGCCGTTGATGCATGCGCTTGTTGGTATTTGGCACAACCAAATCTGTGGCCATGCGACACGTGCTGTTTTGCCATATGATCAACGCCTTGACCTACTTCCTGCATATTTCCAACAGCTTGAGATGGAAAGCAACGGTAAGAGCGTTGCAATGGATGGCACGCAGTTGCCGCGCCACAGTGGTCCTGTCGTTTGGGGTGAGCCTGGCACGAATGGCCAACATGCATTTTACCAGTTGATCCACCAAGGCACCCGCGTCATTCCATGTGAATTCATGGTTGCGGCGGAAGGGCATGAACCGGACCTAGCGCATCACCACCAATTGCTCGTCGCGAACTGTTTAGCGCAGTCAGAGGCATTGATGCGTGGCCGCTCATTGGATGAAGCACGAGAAATCATGGCTGCCAAAGGCCTGACTGGTGACGAACTTGACCGCCAAGCCGCACATCGCGTCTTTGCTGGTAACCGTCCGTCGGTGACGATTGTGTATCCAAAACTGGATCCGTTCGTTTTGGGTCAGATCATCTCGCTTTATGAGCACCGTGTCTTTGTTGAAGGCGTCATCTTGGGCCTGAATTCATATGATCAATGGGGTGTTGAACTGGGTAAAGAGCTGGCAACAGCACTTGAACCAGTCGTCGCTGGCACGCAGTCAGCCAACGATAAAGATGGATCGACCCGCGGTCTGGTGGATTACGTACAGCGCCATCGCGCTTAATCACTTTTACATAACGTAATTTGGCAAGCCTTGCGCACAGGGCTTGCCAGATCACCTAACGCTTGGCAGGGTTCTCTTATCAGAGGACGCGCAGCCTATGACGCGCCTTTACATATCAAATATGGAGGTGCCGATGCTTGGCCAGATGATGACGTCCGCTTTGACAATACAATCCCTAGTGGATCATGCCGCTCGTTATCACACGGGGACTGAGGTATATTCTGTCAATACCGGTGGCGGGGTGGAAGAGACCACTTGGGGCCAAGTTGGTGCCAACGCCCACCGCCTTGGGCAGGCATTGTCCAAGCTGGGTCTGGAACCACAGGCCCGTTGTGGCACGATTGCGTGGAACAATCGCCGCCATTTGGAAATTTACTTTGGCGTCTCAGGTGCTGGTTTTGTTTGCCACACAATCAATCCGCGTCTTTTCCCCGAACAATTGGTCTACATCCTGAACCATGCGGATGACAAAGTGCTGTTTGTAGACCGTACCTTTATCCCGCTTGTGGCTGCTATCCGTGACAAACTACCCAACCTTGAGCACATCGTTTTGATGGAAGGCCGTGATGAAAGTGCCGCAGAAGTTATTGACGGTTTGGTTTTTTATGATGAGCTGATCACGGTTTGTGATCCAGCATATGTATGGCCTGAATTTGACGAGAACACGGCTTCCAGTCTCTGTTATACTTCAGGAACCACTGGAAACCCAAAGGGGGTTCTATATTCTCATCGCTCTACCGTATTACATGCCTTGGCGTCTAATTTGACGGATTGTATTGGGTATTCAGCAATGGATGTTGTGTTACCAGTCGTGCCGATGTTCCACGTCAACGCATGGGGCACGCCCTATGCCTGCGCGATGACTGGCGCAAGAATGGTAATGCCGGGACCGGGATTGGACGGTGCTTCACTGGTTGGATTAATTGACCAGTATAAGGTAACAACCGCTCTAGGTGTTCCGACGATTTGGTTGGGTCTTCTTGGCGAGGCTGAGAAAGCGGGGTCGCAACTTGGGTCCCTGAAGCGAACGGTTGTTGGTGGCTCTGCTTGCCCACCCTCAATGATCACGGCGTTCCGTGAGAAATACGATGTTGAAACCATTCACGCATGGGGCATGACGGAAATGTCGCCGCTGGGCTCCGCTAATCAACCACTGGCCAAACATCTTGATTTACCGATTGAGGAGCAACACAAACTTCGTGAAAACCAAGGCCGCCCAATGTGGGGCGTCGAATTGAAGGTTGTTGACGAAGAGGGGGGCGAGTTGCCCAACGATGCGGAAACCCAAGGCAATTTGATGGTGCGTGGCCATTGGATTTTAGATAGCTATTTTCAGAAAACCCGTGATGAAACCCTGACCGATGATTGGTTTCATACGGGTGATGTCGCGACGCTAGATCCAGATGGATATCTTAGTATCAAGGACCGCTCAAAGGACATTATCAAGTCGGGCGGAGAATGGATCTCGTCTGTTGACCTGGAGAACATAGCTATTGGCCATCCACAACTTTCCGATGCGGCTGTTATTGGTGCAACTCACGCAAAATGGGATGAGCGCCCAATTTTGATTGCGGTTGCTGTCGAAGGCGAAGCACCTTCAGAGGCAGAGGTTCTTGCTATTTTTGAAGGCAAAATAGCAAAGTGGCAAATTCCTGACTGTGTTGTTTTTACTGATCTTTTGCCCCGTAACGCGACAGGAAAAGTGCTAAAGCGAAACTTGCGTGATGAATTTGGCAATGTCTTATTGGGGTAACCCAGCCCGCAAATGGCGAAACGGCGCGACCAAAGTTTGGACGCGCCGTTTTCGATTGTAGATCGCTGTAAAATAGTGGAGCGGGTAACGAGAATCGAACTCGTAACTAAATCTTAGGAAGCTGCCGTGATACCATTTCACCACACCCTATAAGTAGCTGTATTATATTATTTAAACTCTTATTTCGTCCATGAAGCTCGCTTTGGTGTGTTGGGTGTGGTAGTGACAAAAGTAGTGACAAAAGTAGTGACAAAAGTAGTGACCTATTAGCTTTTAGCCACATCTCAGATCAATGACCAAAGCAACAAGCGCGACCTGTAGTTACGTGATTGCCAATGCGATGGTTATGGTTCCACTCGAGCCACACTTACGTCCAACAGTTTCCTCTAGTACGAAACAAGTATGCTGTGTGGCTGCGTGTCCGCCGTGTAATTGGCAGCTAGCCTCAAAGTTGAACAATATGCGGTGACAGTTGCCCACGTGACTTTTGGGCGTGGCTAAGGTGTCTGGGCGAGCCAGGGGATGAGGTACGTGTTGGCTAAGGTAAGCGCGTTTTCAGCCTTGGTACTTCCAACGACTGTTTCACAACATACGAGCTTAATTACACTACTTTGAAGTGTCTCGAAATAAGTGTTCACCAGAACAAGAAAAGGGATAGCTTTTCGACCACCCCTCTCTTTTATTTTTTAATTGATTTACAATTCACTTAGTAATGCGGCTAATTTTTTCTTTGACTTACCTACTGCTTTTGCGCCAGCGATGTCTTCGATATTAGACTTATCACCTCCAACTACGACTAGAGCAATCATGCCCATGCCCTTATGTGGCGTACACCAGTAATAGTAGATACCAGGATCATCGAAAGTAATTGAAACCTCTTTGCTGTTTTTTGATTTCTTGGGTATGGCAAACCCATCTGGACCAGCGATAAATTCGACGTTGTGACCTTTGGATGTTGGTACCCAAGTAATGGTGTCGCCCACGTCAATTCGTGCGATGTCTTCCGAGTAAACCATTTTGGCTCCATCATCGCGCTTGTTCAACATCTCGACAGTTGTGTCCGCTGCATTTGCGGAAGAAAAAACAGTTACTGCGGCGAAGGTGGTTAAAACGGAAAGAAAGGTTTTCATATTGTAACTCCAAATTTGTTTGAAACGAGTTGATGTCAGCGACGCGATGAGCGAAGCGTGATCTCTCCATAGGACGTATGAATGGAAATGGTGCGTCGAATGAAGCATTCAAGAACAAAGGCGTAGGCATTCTGTCACAGGTCGTTTGCCTTTTCAGCGATGGCATAAGTGCCAGTGAAGCCAACTTATATGAAACAGTTCATTTAGGATTGTGACATGTCACCAGAGGCATCAGCTAAGTCATTGGCAAGGTTCCTGACAGAGCGTGGGGCGACGACACCATCAGGACGTTCAACAGTCTGACAAGCCACTACAATACAGCGCATGAAGGCACGTTGTTAGGCGCTATGAGGGCGTCACTCATGGCCACTGGCTCGTGGCCATATCACCCGGATTGTCTCTTAGGTGTGCTGTGAGGGTCCGTACGGGCAATGGGACCCTCCAGTTTGTGAGGGAGATAAATCGCAGGGCCCTCATATCCAGTATGAGCTTTAGAGTAAGAAAAAAGGTTTGGCAGACCTTAAGTGATAGCTATGTATTTACCGTGACTAGGTTGGGTAATGATGTCTTTGGCAAGTAGCTGCTTAATAGCTCTAAACAAGGTTGGTCGCGATAAGTTTGAAGTCAGTATGTGTTTCTCAATAGCTTTCGTAGTGATTGAACTACCAGCTTCTGTAGCTTGTATGATGCAGGAGAATACGCACTTCTCAGGTTCAGACAATTCGCTGATTCCCAAGTCTTGCTCCATTGCAAACATCAACTCTTTAAGTTGCGTAAACGTATTAAACTTACTCATGTGTACAAAGTCCCCTTGATAATCAAAGCTCCATAATCAAAAATATCTCATATTGATACTATTTATTTTGGAATTAACC
>CAJJAR010000016.1 GCA_905182105.1 uncultured Paracoccaceae bacterium | reverse complement strand
AGTTTTAGTTTGCCTTCATTGCCTCCAATATTTGTCTTGTGGTAATTATAAAAAATCTTGAAAGATCATGTGCCAGATTAAATACAAGAAGTGTTCATTTTAAAGTGTTTCTTTTATGAAAATTTGTCTTAATGTTGATTATTGGTGTACAGTTAATTTGCAGAATACCTCCTGCGAATTTTGCATGGTTAAAAGGGGCTGCCCTGTGTGTAAAAGTTTACAACTCTCTAAAGCGTTTTGGATCACGATAAGTATAGTTTATTCTTATCTTTTATTCGTATTGTATGTGTTTTTGATCTCACCTGGAGATATATTTAACCCCGAGATTGCCACACAATATCATTTTGCTATGAAGCTCACTGCTGTTCGTTTGGTGGTTATAGTTTTTGGATTAATCGCGTATCCGTTAATTCTAAGCAGGTTCTTAAAATATGCCAAGTACGTAACAGTGGCATTAACTGCATGGGCCTTCATCATGTACATTGAAGATTACTTCGTTTTTTACAGATTAATTGAATATCCCCACGGGGGTTTAATTGACACAGTACACTTGCTTCGTCCAATTTATATACTTTGTTTGATTTGGATGTGCTTTGAGCTCACATCTAGTTCTCAGCCTAGGGATTGACGGTATGTTTCGAAAAAAAAATGATAATGAAATTTCTTTTTTATTGTCTAATACCACTGATGAGCAGTCCATAGTAGATGGTCGTGTTGTCCAGTCTTCGACGTTTAGAATACTGCTTGGTTTTATTAATCTATACATAATTTTAGGCTTTGTGTTGTATCTTTTAGTAAAAGGAAATCTTATTGATGGGGTTAATATAGATTTCCTCGATCAAGGATATTTTTCTGTACTTAATATACGTACTACTGTGGTTTTGGTGTTTCTCATGGTCATGAATATATCTGCCTATTACAATTATGGATTTAAGTATTTGAGCCTAATTTTGTTTGTGTACATGCTCAACAGCGCAATTGACACCAACATTCTTTTTTCAAACTTCGCGCTTGCAGCTGAAAGGCCATATTTTTCAACGTTTCAACTGTCCAGGCCTTTGTTGGTAATTAGCCTTATATGGGTCGCCATTGTTCATAAAGATAATATCAAAGATGCTTAATCCTATTAGCGTGTAAGCTATTTAATTAAAGTATAGGCAGAACCGCATCATCAATTCATTACTAATTTTGGCTGACCAAAGCACTCCGGGTGCCTTTACGAAGTGGATTTTTGCTGTTGTCAGAAACAATGCCCAAACTAATATCTATGCTGGAGGTAGTACTGCTCTGAATTCATCTTAGGGGAACGTTATTTATAAATTAAAATCCGCTGAAAACTCAAAATTATATAATTATTTTTGAGTCTTAAACTACATTTAACTTACTAAGAATTTTGCGAACATTAGGTCCATTTATTAGAGGGGTTGTTGGTGGGGGGACTACACTCATGGATAGGTTAGTCTTCTCAAGGATAGCTTAGCTTTTTGATTTAGATCTTGTATGATTTGAAATTAGTGTATGAAAAGTGAGGGATACATGTTTAAAAGCTTGCAGCTCCCCAAAGCGTTCTGGGTCTCTATAATTATAGGTTATGCCTTTTGTTTATTGACATTTTTTGTATTGTTAACCGCAAGCTTAGACCTTCTTGCTCCCAGTCAAGTATTAAATAATCATACGGTAACAAAGCTCACTGGTATTCGTTTGGCGATTTTAACGTTTGGTTTGTTTAGCATCTCGTTCACGCTTAAATATTCCTTAATGTACGCCAAGTACGTAACTGTGGCATTAACTGTATGGGCTATCGCCATGTACGTTGATGACCACTTCGTTTTGTACAATATGGTTGAATACCCCCAAGAGGGAGTAATTGCCTTAGTACAGTCGCTTCGTCCAATTCTTATCATAAGTTTAATCTGGATGTGCTTTGAACTCATATTTAGTCCTCACCTTACGGATTGACGGTATGGTAGATAAGAAAATAACTGATCTTGAAATTGAAGCCATCCTGGAAGCCTTTTCCAATAGTCAGCCTAAAGTAACTGATCGTACTGGCCAGTCATCATCGTTTAGGGTTTTATTCTGTTTTATCAATTTATATGTTTTATTGTTTATAGTTTTGTATTTTTTACTAAAAATTAACCAAGTTGCTGAACTAGATCCAAATTCACGCACCGAAGAGTTCTTAATTGTCTTAGAAGGGCGGATTTTTGTGCTGTTTTGGCTTCTTGTATTTCTCAACATGACCGCCTATTTCAATTTTGGGTTTAAGGCCGTTTGTCTTGTTATTTTAGTTTATGTGCTTAACAGTACAATTGATAATACTATTCTTTTTTCGGACCTAAAAGATTTGCTTGATGAGTCACATTTTTTTGTGTTTATGATCACTATCCCGTTGTATGTTATTGCCGTAGCGGGGCTTATGATTATTTACAAAGATAATTTCGAGACGTTTAGCCCGTTAACATCTGAGGCATTGTCAGGCAAAGCTGCTTAACATCGCACGAGAGACGTTACCGCATCATATAATAACGAACACTCCCCATTTCGCTACATGAAACCTAGCCTGGGGTTGCAGGACCCTCTCGCCTAGACCCTTGTACTGGGCACCGGTGAGCCTCCCCCTTTAAAAACAACAAACCTAAACCTGGCTTATTTTATTTCGATGGTCTGGCGCAGTTCGCCGTCTGTACGATTATAGATCAGGATTTGGTTTTCGCTGGTCACAATAGCATACCATGTATCGCCTTGGGTGAAGGCTGTGGCGGTTGATCCGTCTGACAAAGTGATCATTTGGGGCAAGTCTGGGCCTTTTGACGACAGGCGGGTGACAAGCAGGCCGACCACGACTACAACGCCGATCAACATGGTGGCGGTTAGTACAGTCACCAATCGTCTTAAAAACCGCAAGTTCGCGGGTTCAACAGGATCTGTCATGTCGATCACCTCAGTTCGTTTCCGTATTAGCGAAGCACCGCCCTCACGTCTTGATAAGGCGGTTGCACGTGATGTGCCAGAGGATGCATCGCTGTCGCGCACCCGTTTGTCCCGTTTGATCACGGATGGCGCGGTGAAAGTGAACGGCGTTGTCGTTCTTGACCCCAAGGCTAAGGTTCTTGAAGGCGCTGATGTCGAAATCGACGTGCCAGAGGCCGAAGAAAGCCATATCTTGCCAGAGAACATTCCGCTGGATGTGATCTATGAAGATGATGACCTGATTGTGGTGAACAAACCTGCGGGCCTGGTTGTGCATCCTGCACCTGGTACGCCGAACGGCACATTGGTTAATGCCTTGATGCACCACTGTGGTGATACTCTGTCTGGCGTTGGTGGCATGAAGCGCCCGGGAATTGTGCACCGCATAGATAAAGAAACATCTGGAATCTTAGTCGCGGCCAAGACGGACACGGCGCACCATGGTTTGGCAGCACAGTTTGCAGACCACAGCACTGAACGTTACTATAAAGCTCTGGTTTACGGTGTGCCTGATGCGAATGATCCAAGGTTGCGAGGAGTTAAAGGCGCAAGCTTTGAAACCAGCAATATCCTTCGCATGACCACACAACTGGCCCGTCACAAGACAGATCGCCAACGCCAAGCGGTGTTGTTTCAAGGGGGCCGTCACGCTGTGACCCGCGCCCGTACGGTTCAGCGCTTTGGTGCGCCTGAAGTGATTGCCTTGATGGAATGTTGGTTGGAAACAGGTCGTACGCACCAAATTCGCGTGCATATGACCCATGCCGGTCACGGCCTTGTTGGTGACCCGGTTTACGGCGGCAAGCGCAAGCTGCCCAAGGGATCAATCAGTGATGATGGTCTGCGTGAACTTGGTGTCTTCAAGCGCCAAGCCTTGCACGCGGCTGTTTTGGGGTTCAAACACCCAGTGACTGGCGAGATGATGCGCTTTGAGGCGGATATGCCTTCGGATATGTCCCGTTTGATTGCAGCACTTGAGATTCCAGCCAAATAACGAAGCTTTTATTTGCTACGCTAATGCCACATGGTGCACATAGGCGTGAGGATTGTGACATAGCATTGGCCTTTGCCATTGGCGTCTCCATATTGAAATTATCGCACAGGCAACCTCTTGAAACCTTTCTGTGTAGCACCCATATTAATGTTAATCCCATAAACATGGGCACCCAAATGAGCGGGACTGACAATGGCTAATTATGCAAATCTACCGGCACCAACTCCAGAAGGTGGCCTGAACCGTTACATGCAAGAAATCCGCAAGTTCCCAATGTTGGAGCCTGAGGAAGAGTACATGGCGGCAAAAGCTTGGGTTGAAAAAGAAGACACAGGCGCGGCCCATAAAATGGTGACCAGCCACCTGCGTTTGGCAGCTAAAATTGCGATGGGTTATCGCGGTTACGGTCTGCCCCAAGCTGAAGTGATTTCAGAGGCAAATGTTGGTTTGATGAAGGCAGTTAAGCGGTTTGATCCTGAAAAGGGTTTCCGTCTGTCGACCTATGCCATGTGGTGGATCCGCGCGAGCATTCAGGAATACATCCTGCGTTCGTGGTCTTTGGTGAAGCTAGGAACAACCTCTGCGCAAAAGAAATTGTTCTTTAACCTGCGCAAAGCCAAGAACCGCATTGGTGCACTCGAAGAAGGTGATCTGCGTCCAGAAAACTTGGCCCGTATTGCCAATGATTTGGGTGTAACGGAAACCGAAGTGATCAGCATGAACCGCCGCATGAGTGGTGGGGATGCATCATTGAATGCGACCGTTGGCTCTGAGGGCGAGGGGACCATGCAATGGCAAGATTGGCTTGAGGACGAAAGTGCCGACCAAGCTGGCGATTATGAGGCCAATGACGAATTAACCGTGCGCCGTGAAATGTTGGCCGAAGCAATGGATGTTTTGAACGACCGAGAAAAAGACATCCTAACCCAACGCCGCCTAAGTGACGAAGCGATCACGCTGGAAGACCTGAGCACACAATACAAAGTGAGCCGTGAGCGTATTCGCCAGATCGAAGTGCGTGCATTTGAAAAGCTTCAGGAGCGCATGCGTGCCTTGGCTGAAGAAAAAGGCATGATGGCGACAGCCTAAGCCACCTTGGCGATTGCCGACAATTACCCTAGCCTCGCCCTTAATCGGGTGGGGTTTTTCTATTAAAGGATTGGTCCGTCGTTCTAAGGGGTTCCACATGTCACAGATCAGACGGCGCAGTGTTAAAACACAGTTTGGCCTGCTGTGCATTGTGGAGGAAGCGGGAGAGATCACGCGCCTTGATTGGGGCATCTCTGCTGATGATCACAGCGATGTTCTACCTGCTGCCGAAACCCAGTTGCTGGCCTATGCGCGTGGTGAATTAGAGACGTTTGATTTGCCAATGAACGTAAAAGGCACTGATTTTCAACGTGATGTGTGAGCTGTGGTGTTTGCGATCCCCTTTGGCTACACCCAAACTTACGGCGAAATTACCAAGGATTTGGGCGTTCCAGCCCAAGCGGTGGGACAAGCCTGTGATGGAAATCTGATCCCAATCATCATTCCTTGCCACCGCGTGATGGGTGCCAAGGGGCTGACGGGGTTTTCAGGTGAAGGTGGTGTCGAAACCAAGGTTGCGCTGCTGCGCCATGAGGGCGCGGCAGGATTGTTGATTTAGCAACTAAGCTTTGGCTGTGCGTTCTGGGATAGCTTGTTGCGCGACGCCTGCACCCAGCAAATAAACGCTGGTGACTACAAGACCCCAGTGTGCCCAGCTTTCTGGGTGAAAATCAACCCAAGCGGCCCAACCTGCAAAGAACGTCCAAGCGATCGCCACTGGCAACGTTACCACGCGCCAGCGTTCTGTGCGCACAGGGTGAACGAATTTAAGCGGGAGGAACATTGCAACGGCTAAGATCGTAACAAGTGCCAGTGATACCCAAAAGTTTGGTTCAAGCGCAAAGATAACTAAGACCAGCATGTTCCAGCATCCTGGGAAGCCAGAAAATGAATTATCCTTAGTTTTCATGCGTGTATCAGCAAAGTACATTGCGGATGTAAATGTAATAAGGATGATCGCAAACCAACCTGTCCAGCCGTCCATCAGCCCTGATTTGAACAAAGCAAATGCAGGAATGAAGACATAAGTCAGGTAGTCGATGATCAGGTCAAGCAGCACACCATCAAATTCAGCGGCGTTCTTTTTGACATCGTAGTGACGTGCCAACGGCCCATCAATTCCGTCGACAAAGAAGGCAACAACCAACCAAAGGAACATCAGGTCCCATCTGGTATCGACTGCGGCCAGCATTGCTAGCATTGCGAAAACTGCGCCAGTGGCGGTCAATAGGTGTACGGAGAGGGCACGAATTTTTGGTGTCATGGTGCTTACATGCCGTAAGGTTGCGAGAAATGCAAAGCGAAACCCGCCAATTGGATTTACGGGTTTCTAAAAGGCTATTCAAAGGTGATGTCCAGTTATTACTGATCTTGGCCCAAGCGGACTTCTTCGACTGGGTAGGCCAGATAATCAGACACTTCAAATGCTTCATGGCAATCATGGCAGAAAGACTTTTTGATTTTCATAACTTTGCCGTTTGGCTGTAGGCCAGGGTATAGCCGATCGTTGGTTTCTGGGATCGATCTGGTGTCCATCTTGGTCATGATGAACAGTGGGCCCGGGCGCACTTTCTTCTTTTTAATAGATAGGCTAATGGATTTTTTGGCCAAAATAGAACCAACGGTCATGTTCACACCTTCTTCTTCAAATTTTAGATAAGCTCAGCTGCGATATCGTTGGCGAAGGTGTTTAGGATGCGTGTGCCATGTGATCCTTGGATCGCTGCGCGTGTGGCTGTTGGGGCCCATGAACGGTAATTCGCGCCAACTGCGTCACCTTCTTTTGCATAGCCTGCGGCTAGCTTGTAAGACAGGCAGTCATAAAGTGCGACAATGTCTTCGCCTTCTAGGTCAAAGCGGCCTTCAACCGTCAAGGTTGCACAGTCTTCGGCGAAGGCTGTTGTGGCTGTAAGTGCAAGGCCGAATGCTGCGTCATCGATGCGAGTATATGTGTTCATGTTAAGGTTAAGGTCCCCGTGAGTGATGGTATTTATTGTTTGAGCATCTACCATGACAGTTTCAGTGATAACGGGGCATTAACGTTTGCGTGATGTGGCGCTGTTTGACTGAATTAGGCCTTGGGGTGCGCGTTGTCATACACATCCAACAATCGCGCAGTGTCGATTGCGGTATAGGCTTGCGTGGTCGAAAGTGATGCGTGCCCTAGCAATTCTTGGATCGTGCGTAAGTCGCCACCTGCGTTTAATAGGTGCGTGGCAAAGCTGTGGCGCAAGGCGTGTGGTGTTGCCGTGGCTGGAAGGCCCAGTTGCATCCGTGCTGATGCCATCGCTTTTTGAATGGCCCGCGGCGACAAAACGCCACCACGCACGCCTCGAAATAGTGGCCCATCGTCGGTCAAAATGTGAGGGCAGGCTTTGACATATGCATCAACCGCGGCGCGGGCAGCTTTCACGACGGGTACGATCCGTTCTTTGCCGCCTTTACCTGTGATCCGCATGACTTGGGGTAGGGGGGCGTCGATCCCTTTTAACCCAAGGGCCTCAGAAATCCGCAAGCCACAGCCCCACAGCAATGTCACCACTGCAGCGTCTCGGGCTGCGACCCACGGCTCAAGCGATTGCATTTCAACGGTTTCAATCATGTCTCGCGCGGCATCAATGGCCAGTGGACGGGGTAGTTTTTTGGTGAACTTAGGAGAGCGCGTGAGCAGAACGGCGGTAGGTTCGAACCCTTCACGCGCAGCAAGCCAACGATAGAACACCTTAACGGCAGACAGTTTGCGCGCTAAGGAACGAGGCCCAACGCCAGAACCACGGCTGTTGGCCATCCATGCACGCATATCGCTGATTGTGATTTTGGAAAGGGCCCCTAAGCCTTGGGATTCGCCCTTGTGACTAGTTATAAACACAAGAAATTCTGAAACATCGCCCGCATAGGCGGTGACTGTGTTTTCTGCGGACCCTTTGAGCGATTTTTGGTGGTCGAGCCATTCCTGTAGCGCATCACGCGCTGCAGGTGAGATCATGATCAAGACAGCCAGCGCCGCATGGCGCGTTCAAAGACACCCGTGAAAAAGGCCAATAGGTCAGTGCCTTGCTGTGGTCCAAACATATGCGGATCTTCTGCACCCATGACCAATAGGCCTGGCAGGCGTCCATCGCCAAAGTCTAACTTAAGGCAGGCCTCTGAGTGGATCCATTCAGCATTTTCGCCATAGATCATTTCAGATGAATTTTGTACTTGGCGCAAAGTCACTTTGCGAACCTGACCCCCACGTCCATTTGACAAGTAGTTATCAATAAACCCGGGCTCGGCAACGCTTAGAGCTTCGCCTAAACGCTTCACTGTGGTTTCAGAGTCGGCTTGCACGGTCTCAAGAACTAGTTTCGTGACATCGACGCGTAGAATTTCTGAGACGGCACCATTGAGGTCGCGCAAGAATGCTTCAAACTCCATCGGGTCCAGCATCCGCAAAATAGCGCGGTGCACCTGATTTGTGCCTGCAAGATTTTCGTATGCGGCTGCGATCACCGAACGGTGTGTGTTTTCAAGTCGATCAAGGCGGCTTTCGAGGCGATCCATCGCAATGCCGCGTAGGTCGACAATATTGCCGCCCATTGCACGCTCATTTGTAGCGATCAACGCCTGCATTAGGTCTTTGTCATCCAGAATCACGTTTGGTTGCGAAATAATAGCTTCGCGCAGCGTATCATCAATTTTCGGGCTACTGCTCATGTTGGCCTCTAAGTATTTTGCGCTTGTATAACATGTGCGCGGTCTTAAATCTAAAAATTTTCACTTTGATAGGCGGAAAAATTGCAAAAGTGGCGCGTTTTCGCGTCAATGCGGCGAATAGCCGGATTTTTACAACGCAGTGATGCAAAAATATGCGATATTTGCCCCTTACGGTTAAAATATTTGAGCTCGCGCTGTTCAAGTATTCCGCCATTGCGGGTTTTTGGGGGATGCACGTGCCAATCGCCGGTGTCTCCGACAAATTAGGCGACGAAGATTGAGCTAAGTTCAGGCCATGGTCTTCAGAATGTTTTGGTTTCTCAGCTGAGCTAGTGCACTCTTTTCACTCATTTGATAAGCTAGGTTAACTGAACAGATTGTACTGTAGTGTTGTCATGCGTTTGCATGTACCCCACCCTGTAGAAAATGAAGCCTTAGAACCGAAGCTGGAGCAAAGACGTGCGCCAATCCCAGACCGCGCCAGAATATTTTGATGAAGGTGCCCTGATCGGGGTGCTGACGGCTGAACCTTTGGACCGGATTCTCGATTACAAGGCACCTGAGGGTGGCTGCCATCTGGGTGCATTTGTTGAAGTGCCGTTGGGGCCGCGCAAGGTGATCGGTGTGGTTTGGGGTGCTGGTAAAGGTGATTGGGAGATCAAAAAAGTGCGTGCTGCCTGCCGTGTGCTGGATGCCGCGCCTATGCGGCTGGAAATGCGTGATTTTTTACGCCGTTCCGCTGATTACACCCTGACACCGATGAACGCGATGCTGCGATTGGCGACACGTGCACCGGGGTTGGGTGACCCTCCGTCCATGCGCAAAATTTATCGACGTGGACCGTCCGAGCCGGAGCGCATGACTGATGCCCGCCAGAAGGTCCTGAATACGCTGGCTGAATATGGTGATCTGTCATTTACGCTGAAAGAATTGGCGGAGTTGGCAGGGGTCACAAGCTCGGTGGTCAAAGGGTTGGTTGAGCAAGGGGCTGTGGCTGAAGAAGACAGCCCACGCGATCTACCATTCCCACGCCTTGATCCGAGCTTACCAAGTAAAGAACTGACAGAGGATCAGGCAACGGCATCTGCATACCTCGCGGATGCGGTTCAATCAGGTAACTACGGTACAACGCTTTTGCGCGGGGTGACGGGGTCGGGTAAGACCGAAGTTTACTTGGAGGCCGTCGCCGCCGCATTGCGAGCTGGGCGGCAGGCGCTGGTGTTGTTGCCTGAGATTGCCCTGACGGCTGAGTTCCTTAAGCGGGTTCAAGAACGTTTTGGCCATCGGCCTGCAGAATGGCATTCTGGCGCTACCATGACCGAACGTCGTCGAATTTGGCGTATGATCGGGCAAGGGCAGGCACAGTTGGTAATTGGGGCGCGCTCTGCATTGTTCCTTCCCTATCAGAACCTTGGTCTGGTCGTGGTCGATGAGGAACATGATACTTCATACAAGCAAGAAGAGGGCGTTTTGTATAATGCCCGTGATATGGCTGTTTTACGTGCCTCGATTTGTGGGGCGCATGTGGTGCTGGCCTCTGCCACGCCGTCCTTGGAAAGCTGGGCCAATGCGGAAAGTGGTAAATACAAACGTCTTGAGCTGACCTCGCGCTTTGGTCCCGCCGTTATGCCGACAATGAAGACGATTGATATGCGCGACGCCAAATTGCCAGCCAACCGTTGGGTGTCTGAGGTCCTGAAATCCGAGGTGCAAAAGCGTATCTATGTGGGTGAGCAGGCGATGCTGTTTATTAACCGTCGTGGTTATGCGCCGATCACGTTGTGTCGCGCGTGCGGTCATCAGGTTGGATGTGATGATTGCGATGCGCGAATGGTGGAGCATCGGTTTCAGAATCGTTTGGTCTGTCACCAGTGTGGTGAGAGCAAAGAAATGCCAACCAAATGCCCTTCATGTGATGCGGAAGGGCGCATGGCCCCTGTTGGTCCGGGGGTGGAGCGGTTGGGTGAGGAAGCGGCTGAGCTGTTTCCAGATGCCCGGATCGCGACGTTAAGTTCAGACATGTACGGATCAGCCCGCGCGTTGAAGGCTGAGATTGAAGCGATTGCTGCTGGTGGTGCGGATATAGTTATTGGTACGCAGTTGGTTGCCAAGGGGCACAACTTTCCTAACCTTACATTGGTGGGTGTGATTGATGCGGATTTAGGGCTTCAGGGATCTGACTTACGCGCGGCTGAGCGGACTTTTCAATTAATGCGTCAGGTTGCTGGTCGCGCTGGGCGTGCCGAAAAACCGGGTACCGCGATGTTGCAGACCTACCAGCCAGAGCATCCCGTGATCCGTTCGATCCTTGAAGAGGATGAAGAGGGTTTTTGGCGGGCCCAAGCCGCTGAACGCAAAGCTGCAGGCGTGCCGCCTTATGGCCGTATGGCTGGAATCATCGTCAGTGGCACTGACTTGCCGCAAGTTTTTGATTTGGCAAACCACTTGGCCCGTATGGATGGACCACTACGTGCAGTTGGCGCACAGATATTTGGGCCAGCACCTGCACCGATTGCCCGTGTGCGTGGACGTCATCGCGTGCGTATGTTGGTGAAGGCTGAAAAGACAGTAGTGTTGCAAGGTGCCTTGTCGCGCTGGGCCGCGCAGGTCAAACTAAAGGGCGATCTGAAGCTGGCAATCGATATTGATCCACAGAACTTCTATTAACGCGCTTGTCTTTTCGCAACTTGAGACACCGTCTTAGCACGGACCATTCCTCTATTTCCCTTCTCAATGTTTGGGCGTAGGTCAGGAGCATGTTGAAAACTGTCACACTTGCTGAAGCGCAAAAACTACCGCGCTGGCGCCGTCCTATCGTATTGTTGTTCCTGATGGCTTTTGCCATGCCGATTGCTTTCAATACGTGGTCTGCCTTATTGAACAACTTTGTAATTGAAGTTGCTAATTTTGATGGTTCCGACATTGGATTGCTGCACACGGTGCGCGAAATACCTGGTTTTTTGGCTGTTGGCGTGATCGCGATCATTATCTTTGTGCGTGAACAAGTGTTGGGATTGGTGTCACTTGTTCTGCTTGGTGTGGCCACTGCTGTCACAGCTTACTTCCCATCACTGACTGGGATTTTAACGCTGACAATGCTTAGTTCAATAGGATTTCACTATTACGAGACCGTGAACCAATCACTGCAACTGCAGTGGCTGCCGATTGCAAATGCCCCTTGGATCATGGGGTGCATGATGGCTTTAGGTTCTGCCGCCACCTTCATTGTCTATTTGATCATCCTGCTGCTGTGGGAACCATTGGGGTTGGGCTATAATATCGTTTATGTCTGCGGCGGTGCTGCGACTGCCATCATCGCCGTCTTTGCGATGGTCGCCTATCCGCAGTTTGAAGGCCCCACAGTTCAGAATAAAAGCATGGTGCTGCGCAAACGCTACTGGCTGTATTATGCGCTGCAGTTCATGTCGGGTGCCCGTCGCCAAATCTTTGTCGTGTTCGCAGGGTTCATGATGGTTGAGAAGTTTGGCTTTGAGGTTCACGAGCTGACCTCGCTGTTCCTGATTAACCTGATGATCAATATGTTGGTGGCACCGTTGCTGGGTCGTATCGTTCAACGCTTTGGCGAACGGCGCACGTTGGTGTTTGAATACGTTGGTTTGGCGTTGGTCTTCTTGTCTTACGGTGGTGTCTATTATCTTGGCTGGGGGGTGCTGGTTGCTGCCTTCTTGTACGTGGTTGATCATATCTTTTTCGGGCTGGCATTGGCATTGAAAACCTATTTCCAAAAGATCGCAGACCCTGCAGATATCGCACCAACCGCAGCTGTCGCCTTTACCATCAATCATATTGCGGCAGTTGTTCTGCCTGTGATACTTGGATTGCTTTGGTTGGTGTCACCACTTTTGGTGTTTTTGATTGCCGCTGGGATGGCATGCGTGTCCCTAAGCCTCGCACTTTTGATCCCGCGCCATCCGGGGCCTGGGCATGAGACTATATTTAAGCCTGCACTGACTGAAGCGGCGGCCTGAGTTTAACCAGCCCTTGCGGCATTGCGGGGCTGGCGCTATGTCAGCGAAGCTGAACCTAGTGGCCGTGGATGTGCGATTTAATATGCGGGCTGAACCACGATAAACGTTATATTGGAGCCGATAATGCCGACATTCACTGCGCTGACGACCCTTATGGGAAAACCTGCAGCCGAAGCGCTGGGCACGGCAATGGAGCGATTGATCCCTGAACCGACAGGCATTGGCGTTTTTGAAGTTGAGGATGGTTCGGGCCTTTGGGAAGTGGGCGGCTATTTTACAGAACATCCGGATGAAACAGCTCTGTCTTTGTTGGCGACTGCAATGGGTGCGAAATATTTTGCGGTTTCTGAATTGCCAGAAACTGATTGGGTCGCCCACGTGCGCCGTGAATTGGCACCAGTCGAGGCGGGACGCTTCTTTGTATATGGCAGTCATGATGCTGACAAAGTTCCTTCAGACTGCGAACCACTGCTGATTGAGGCTGCAATGGCGTTTGGTACGGGTCATCATGGTACGACCTTGGGCTGCTTGCGCGCTGTGGACCGCCTGTCGGAGGGTGGGTTCCAAGGTGAAAATGTGGCGGACATCGGTTGTGGTACTGCTGTTTTGGGTATGGCTGCGGCACGTATTTGGCCGAACCCTGTTATGGTCAGTGACATTGATGAGGTCGCTGTTGATGTGGCCAATGCCAATGTTGAGGCCAATAACTTGGTCGGACGCATCGTTGCTGTCGAAGCTGCTGGCTTTGACCATCCCGATCTTTTGGCCAAAGCGCCGTATGATTTGGTTTTTGCAAACATTCTAAAAGGGCCCTTGATTGCATTGGCACCGGACATGGCCACGAATCTGGCGGATAATGGTTACGCGGTTCTCTCTGGAATTCTGAATGAGCAGGCTGATGACGTAATTGCAGTTTATGCACAGAACGGCATCAATCTTGTTCATCGCGAAGAGATTGTTGAATGGACAACGCTAACCTTGCAGAAAAAGACATAATTAAAGCCCTATTTTACGGGGTTTTGAAGCATTTGCCTAAGAAATGACTTTTTCCAGGACTATTCACAGCCGTGGATCAGTTCGGAGACTGATCGTTAATAATTAGGTGTAGCCATGTCTGGTCCAAGGAAAAATTTTGATGAACTTCTGAACGCAATCGGGTGCAAGCATGCAGCGATGACTCGTGGGTATACAACCGAAACCTGTAGTGATGGAATGATCGTTGTTAAACCCTTCGTACGTCGCCGCGGGGTCAGTATTCCAGTTGCAGGCAACGTAATGCTGCTTGCTGGATTGTTGTTCTTCAAAGCATTTATTTTAGCAGCAGCCGGACCAGACCTTTATGACGAACGCGTTGCCAAGCTGGGTGAGGACACTTTTGTTTAACAAGGCGGTGCATGGGCCATACAAGTGGAACCAGCAACAGAGTACTTTGTGACCGTAATAGGTCCGATTTTTCGTTGATATAGAGACCCTCCAGTGTTTGTTTAGGCGCGTTGGTCTATTTTGGGATCAACAGGTCTCAAGCAAACATAAAAAAACCGCGCATTCCGGAATGGGAATGCGCGGTTTTTGCGTCTAAGGGCTCTCATCCCCCGAGGGAGGGCGAGGAAGAGTGCCTCTTAGAATTCGGTTTAGCGTGTGCGGGCAACAGTTTCGATGTCGCCGCGTGAAAGACCAATGTCTTCCAGCTCGCGGTTACTAAGTAATGTAAGTGCATTGCGTGTTAGGCGTGCATTGTTCCAGAATACTGCAGCATCGATAGCTGAGTGAACGGCGCCTGAGATACGGGCTGCAACTAAAGTTGTGCCGAATGTAGTGCTGTTTGTGTTGTATGTTGTCATCGTCGCAGTCCTTTATAAATGTTGGCCGGGATCGTCCGGTCTTGTGTAGAGGCGTTTAGAGCCAAAGATCATATCCAACAATAACTAAGAATGCATGTTTGATATGCGTTTTGCGCATAGGTAAATGCAGTCGTATAGGCCATGAAAATATGGGGTTATTTGCGACCTCGTACGTATCGTTTTGTGTTGTCTAGTCACAGAGCTTTGTACCCTGCTATGTTGCCTCTTGGCGAATGTTCTTGTTTCGTGCTATCTGTGAAAAAATCAACAATAATGTAGGGCAGGTCACGCAATGGCGCGCGTTTTAGGAATTGATCCGGGGCTTCGGAATATGGGCTGGGGGGTTATCGATGTTGATGGTCCGCGTATTCGCCATGTTGCGAACGGCGTTATCCACTCTGAAGGGGCGGATTTGGCGGCTCGCCTTTTGTCGCTGCATCGTGGCCTAACTGAGGTGATGGTGCGCTATGCCCCGCACACGGCTGCGGTTGAGCAAACCTTCGTAAACAAAGATGGCGCGGGAACGCTGAAACTGGGCCAAGCACGGGGCATCGCCATGTTGGTGCCAGCGCAGGGCGGTTTGACTGTCGGTGAATATGCCCCGAACAAAGTAAAGAAGACCGTTGTTGGCGTTGGCCACGCCGACAAGGGCCAAGTTGCGCATATGGTTAAGTTGCAATTGCCCGGTGTTGAGCTGGCGGGACCTGACGCAACGGACGCATTGGCGATCGCCATTTGTCACGCCCATCATGGCGGGGCTAGTGGGTTGGCAGAAGCATTACAAAAGGCATTGGTATGATTGGGAAACTCACAGGACGTATCGACTACCGCACCACAGACCATGTTCTGATAGATGTGCGTGGCGTTGGTTATATCGTGTATTGTTCGGAACGGACGATGGCGACTTTGCCCGGGGTGGGCGAAGTTTGCGCTTTGTTTACTGATTTGGTTGTGCGCGAGGACCTGATGCAGTTGTTTGGCTTTCCAACCTTGGCTGAAAAGGAATGGCATCGTTTACTTACGTCCGTTCAAGGTGTTGGAGCCAAAGCATCCCTCGCAATCCTTGGCACCTTGGGCACTGATGGTGTGAGTCGCGCTATTGCGCTGGGAGACTGGAATTCGATCAAGGCGGCCAAAGGTATTGGACCTAAGATTGCGCAACGTGTGGTTTTGGATTTGAAAGATAAGGCCCCTTCAATCATGGCGATGGGTGGCACGATGGCCCAAGCGATGGGCGATGATGATGGCGAAGTGATTGAAGGCCCTATTTCAAACGCAGTGGTTCAAAACCAGTCGGCACAGGCCGAAGCATTGTCTGCGCTTGGCAATCTTGGTTATGCGCCGGGTGATGCTGCGGGGGCAGTTGCCCAAGTGGCAGGCGAAAACCCTGATGCTGAAACGCCTACACTTATTCGTGCTGCGTTAAAATTACTGGCTCCGAAAGGTTAAGGGCGGTTGTGGTCGAACCTTCTTCTGGAAGAACGCCACACCTTGCGCCATAGATGATTTATGAGTGAACCAGACCCAACCTTGCGCCCTGCGCCAATGCCCGAAGACTTTGACCGCGCCTTGCGTCCGCAGGGTTTGGACGAATTCGTGGGCCAAGTCGAGGCGCGTGCAAACCTACGTGTCTTTATCCAATCCGCTAAACAGCGTGGTGAAGCGATGGATCACACTTTATTCCACGGACCGCCTGGTTTGGGGAAAACGACATTGGCTCAGATCATGGCACGTGAGTTGGGCGTGAATTTTCGAATGACATCTGGCCCCGTCTTGGCCAAGGCAGGCGATTTGGCGGCAATCCTGACCAATCTTGAGGCGCGGGATGTTCTATTTATTGACGAAATTCACCGCCTCAATCCTGCGGTAGAAGAAGTGTTATATCCAGCACTTGAAGATTTCGAACTGGATTTGGTGATCGGTGAGGGGCCAGCGGCCCGTACTGTTCGGATTGAATTACAGCCTTTCACGCTTGTTGGCGCGACAACCCGCATGGGTCTGCTGACGACGCCGCTACGCGACCGTTTTGGTATTCCGACTCGCCTTGAGTTTTACACTGAAGATGAACTGTTCATCATCGTTGGACGAAATGCTCGCAAATTGGGTGCTCCCGCTGATGAAGGTGGTGCGCGTGAAATCGCGCGCCGCGCCCGTGGAACGCCACGTATTGCAGGCCGTTTGTTGCGCCGCGTTGTGGATTTTGCAGTCGTTGAGGGCGATGGCCGCGTCACGCAGGAACTCGCTGATAGTGCGCTGACGCGTCTGGGCGTTGATCGTTTGGGGCTTGATAACGCTGACCGTCGATATCTGCGATTGGTTGCTGAAAACTATCAGGGTGGTCCTGTTGGAATTGAAACGTTAAGTGCAGCACTCAGCGAAAGCCGTGATGCCTTGGAAGAAGTGATCGAACCGTATTTGCTTCAACAAGGTCTAATCCAGCGCACGCCGCGTGGCCGGATGTTGGCGCAGAAGGCTTGGACGCATTTGGGCATGGCATCACCGGCGAAAGCGTCGGACCTATTTGGCCAATAGCATAACGATTTATGACGAAGGACACTGGAAATGGATGTTACGGACGTAGAACAGTTGTTTACTCGCGCGGATGGATCATTTGCGTTTGCCCGTTGGGGACGTGGTATTGCGCCGGTGGTGTTTGGTGTCGAAGACGAAACCTTAGGCGTGATCAAAGGTGCCATTGATGCGGTGTGCCGATTGGCAGGCCACGAAATGACGGATGGTGATGCCGAACTTGGTAGCAACTTTATGTGGTTCTTTTTCCGCGATTGGGATGAATTGTTAGAAGTGCCGCGCCTTGGCGATATGGTCCCTGATCTGGAGCCATTGGTGGGCCGTCTTAAAGAGGCAGATGCAAACCAGTATCGTGCATTTCGTTTTGATGATGCAGGCGCGATTAAAGCCTGCTTCGTTTTTTTGCGCATGGATGGCAGTCTGTCCGCGTTGCCCGCCGATACATTGGCGTTAAGCCAAGCGACCCAATCTATGTTGCTGTGGTCTGACACGGCGTTCAAAACCCAATCGCCATTAGCACTGGTCGGTGAAACAACTGTTTTGCGCCCAGAAATTGGCCAAGTGATTGCCGCAAGTTATGATCCCATCTTGCCCGTATCGTCCCAAGACCCAACACATGCGCTGCGCATGTCGGCGCGTATCGGTGTCATGCAATGATCCCTCACAGCTTCCCAGTCACGGTCTACTACGAAGATACCGATATGGCAGGTATCGTCTATTACGCTAACTACCTGCGCTATATCGAGCGTGCACGTTCTGAGATTGTTGAGGAGTTGGGCATCGATCAGCGTACAATGCGCGATGCGGGGATTGTTTTTGCCATTACGCGGGTTGAGGCTGATTACCTTGGGTCTGCACGATTGGGCGACCGGATTAAGGTTGTGACCACGCACTATGCTTCAGGCGCTGTCCGGTGGGTATTTGACCAAACGGTCGAGTTAGATGGCAAACCTATTTTTCGTGCCAAAGTAACGGCGGCCTGCATGACTGTTGAGGGAAAACCAACACGGCTTCCTGCGGAAATCCGCGCATTAAAGCAGGCGTAAGAATCACCTTACGCCATAGTGATGGCTTTCCCCCTGTTATTAAGTTATAAGCATGCTCAATGATGGTCAAAAAACTGACCGCAACAAAAGAGCAGGCACATGGAAGCAGAAACGCTAGCCCTAGCGCATGAGATTGATTTCTCTATGTGGGCATTATTCGCACGCGCGACACTCACCGTTAAAATTGTTATGATCATGCTGATCGTTGCCTCCTTTTGGGCATGGTCCATCATTGTTCAAAAGATGATTAGCTATGGAAATGCGCGGACTGAGGCGCAGGTATTTGATCAGAAGTTTTGGTCGGGCGAACCTTTAGACGCTTTGTTTGACCAAATTGGGCCGGCCCCAAATGGACATTCCGAAAAGGTATTTGCCGCGGGCATGACCGAATGGCGTCGCTCGCACCGTGACGATGGTGGTTTGATTGCAGGTGCAAGCGCACGCATTGATAGAAGCATGGACGTTGCAATCAATAAGGAAGCGGAAGGTCTGCAAAAGGGTCTGACAGTTTTGGCGACCGTGGGGTCCACTGCTCCGTTTATTGGTTTGTTCGGGACAGTGATTGGAATCATGAACGCCTTTATCGAAATTGCAGAACAACAAAATACCAACCTTGCCGTAGTAGCACCGGGTATTGCTGAGGCTTTGTTGGCCACGGGTCTTGGCCTGTTGGCCGCAATCCCTGCCGTTGTATTTTACAACAAGCTAAGCGCGGACAGCGATCGTATTATTTCTGGCTACGAAGCGTTCTCTGATGAATTCGCAACCATCCTTAGTCGTCAGTTGGACAGTTAAGCCATGGGTGCGGGAACAGTACAAAAAGACGATGGGGGCGGACGCCGTCGTCGTCGTCGCGGCAGCGCACGGCCAATGGCGGAAATCAACGTAACACCTTTTGTTGATGTTATGTTGGTGTTGCTGATTATCTTTATGGTCGCAGCCCCATTGCTAACAGTAGGTGTGCCTGTTGAACTCCCCAAGACGGCTGCGGGTGCATTGTCAGTGGATCAGGAAGAGCCATTGACAGTGACGATTACCGCCGAGGGTTCGATCCAAATTCAAACCACGGAAACACCGCGTGATCAGCTTATCACACGCTTGCGTGGCATTGCAGCGGAACGCGAGAGCGACCGTGTATTCCTTCGTGCTGATGGTGCGGTTCCTTACTTGCAAGTCATGCAAGTGATGGGCGCGTTGAACGCTGGTGGCTTTTCCAACATTGGTCTGGTGACAGATATCGGTGGCCCCGCGCTTGACGGGTCGGATCAGTAAGGTCGAGGGGCGCAAGCTGTGAAAACAGGGCAGGTCATATCGGCGGCAGGGCACGCGACTTTGATAGGTTGGATGGTGTTCGGTGGAATTTTCCGCACCGAACAGCTACCTATAGAAGCAACAGAGGTCTCTGTGATCTCTGGTGAAGCCTTTGCAGCATTGATGGCAGCCCAAGATTCACCTACGTCTCAAAGTGAAATTACTCAACCTGCTCAACCCGTTGTTGATAATGAAACAGGTGCTGTTCCAGATCCTGAGACGGCGCCAGAACAAGAGATTCCGGAACCGGCACCCGCCCCAGCCGCCGATGATGCTCCTGATGTAAGTGAGCTAAGTCCATTGCCGAATGCCGAAGTGTTGGTCGAGACACCTGTCTTGCCAACTCCAGAACCAGACGTTGCTGTCGAGGCACCAGAGAGCAATGAAACACCTGTGCCGCAAGCGTCAATTCGTGTGGCACCAGAACCTGTGATCGCACCTGATCCCGAGGCGCGTCCAGATCTGGTTGAACAAGAAGCGGTTCAGCAAATGGTAACAGGTGGAACGGTTGCAGAACCTAAAGAAGCGACCGCGGCAGAAGAAGCGGCATCTGAGATTGTGACTGAGGCTGAAAAACCTTCAGCCGCACCAGAGACTTCATTACGCCCGCCGCCGCTCCGTCCGACCCGGTCTGCGGTTCAGGCTGCAGAAACGTCTGAGTTAGCAGCTGAGACCCAAAAACCAGCTGTGGAACCAGCAGCTGAAGAACCAAATACATCGTCTGCAGTTGATGACGCATTCGCCGAAGCCTTGGGCCAAGATTCGGAGACACCATCTGCGCCAAGAGGGCCGCCGTTGTCTGCAGGTGAAAAGGATGCATTGCGCGTGGCTGTGCAGCAATGCTGGAACGTTGGTTCGCTTTCTAGCTTGGCCTTGGAAACAACCGTAGTTGTTGCCGTGTCCTTGACTAAAGACGGCAAACCAATCGTGTCTTCGGTCCGCCAAGTGGATAGTGAAGGCGGCACCAGTGCGTCAGTAAAACAAGCTTTTGAGACAGCAAGGCGAGCGATTATCCGCTGTGGGGCACGTGGTTTCCAATTACCCAGCGACAAATACGATCAATGGAAAGACATTGAAATGACATTCAATCCCGAAAGGATGCGCATCAAATGATGGTTCGAATTTTTACAACTCTGATGGCTTTGATGATGACTGCGACACTCTCGTTGGCACAACAGGGCCCGTTGCGCATCGAAATTACTGAAGGTGTTATCGAGCCGTTGCCATTCGCGACGCCCGACTTCGTGGCAGAAAACGGAAGCAGTACCGAGATGGGGACAGAGTTGGCCCGTGTCGTGGCCGCTGACTTGCAAAATACTGGATTGTTTCGTGAAATTCCCGCTAGAGCTTATATAAGCAACGTAACTGATTTTGGTTCTGCCATTCAGTATCCTGACTGGAAAGCAATCAACGCCCAAGCTTTGGTTACAGGTGCAGTGAATGTTTCGGGAAATAGTCTTACGGTGAAGTTTCGCCTGTATGATATCTTTTCTGGTGCAGAACTGGGTAATGGCCTGCAGTTCCAAGGTACGACAGAGGGCTGGCGTCGCATGGCACACAAGGTGTCTGATGCTGTTTACAGTCGGATTACTGGTGAAGGTGGATATTTCGACAGTCGCGTTGTTTTCGTTTCCGAGATGGGTCCAAAAAATAAGCGTCAAAAGCGTTTGGCCGTCATGGATTATGATGGGGCTGGTGTGAAATATCTGACTGATAGTCGTTCACTGGTTTTGGCACCGCGTTTTAGCCCTACAGGTGATCGGGTCCTTTACACCTCATACGAGACAGGGTTCCCACGCATTTATGTTTTGGATGTAGGCAGCGTCCAGCACCGCGTGTTGGAAAGCGGCGAAGGCTCGATCAGCTTTGCTCCGCGTTTTTCACCAAACGGCCAAACGGTTGTGTATTCCCAAGCCACAGGCAGCAACACAGACATCTATACTATGGACATCTCATCAGGCCGCTCAACGCGCCTGACGTCGGCACCATCTATCGAAACTGCGCCAAGTTACAGCCCGGATGGCAACAGTATCGTGTTTGAAAGCGACCGCTCTGGTGCGCAGCAGTTGTACATTATGTCCGCTAATGGTGGAGAGGCAAAACGTATTTCATTCGGGCAAGGTCGCTATGGTACGCCTGTTTGGTCCCCGCGTGGAGACCTGGTTGCCTTTACAAAGCAATCCAAAGGGCGCTTCCACATTGGCGTTATGCGGATTGATGGAAGTGAAGAGCGTCTTTTGACTGCGTCCTTTTTAGATGAGGGGCCAACATGGTCGCCAAATGGTCGTGTGATCATGTTCCATCGCGAGACCCAAGGGGCTGGTGGCCGATCAACATTGTATTCTGTGGACATTACTGGGCGTAACTTGCGTCCTGTGCGTACCCCTGAGGGCGGGTCCGATCCATCGTGGTCCCCACTGCAGAAGTGATCCGAAAAAATTTGAAATGTGGCGTGCGATGACAGCTTGCCACAACCATGATAAAAGAACTTAAATAATAGTTAGACCTAAAAAATGAGGCGAAGCGGATGAAATTGACAACCAAAGTAATTCTGATGATGGGCACGCTATCTTTGGCTGCTTGTACAAACGCAGGCAAATTGGGTGGAGGTGCTGGTGACGGTGCATTTGACCCAAATGCTGCCGGGAACTCTGGTGTGATTGCTGGCAGTGCGTCTGACCCAGCGTCTACCGCGTACTTCCAGGAGGCTGTCGGCGATCGTGTGACGTTTGAAGTGGACCAATCATCGTTGTCTGCAGTGGGTCGCGCCACTTTGGACGGTCAGGCAACTTGGTTGCTGACCAATGCGGATTACACTGCCATTATCGAAGGTCACGCAGACGAGCAGGGCACGCGTGAATATAACATTGCATTAGGCAACCGCCGTGCGGATGCTGCGCGCAGCTATTTGGTCTCCAAAGGTGTTCCATCCTCGCGCATGCAAATCGTAAGCTATGGCAAGGAACGCCCAATCGAGATATGCAGCAAAGAGGCGTGTTACGCAAAAAACCGTCGCGCAGTCACAGTGTTGGCTGGCGGCCTGACAGGGTAAAAACCTATGAAGTATGTCTTTCGTGTCGTGATCTGTTGTGTTTTGTGGCCTTTAGCGGCCGCAGCACAAGGCGATCAAACATTGGCTGATGTCCGTCAGGAACTGACGGTTTTAAATGTAGAGATACAAAAGCTAAAGCGTGAGTTGTCTACAACAGGCGCGGCCGGTGGTGGCACGACTGGCGGTTCTTTGTTGGATCGTGTCGAAGGGATCGAAAGTGAACTGCAACGTCTGACTGGCAAAACTGAGCAATTGGAATTCCGGATTGGTCGCGTTGTTGCCGATGGCACCAACCGTATTGGTGATCTTGAGTTCCGTCTTGTTGAGCTTGAGGGTGGAGACATTGGTGCGATCGGCGAAACATCAACTTTGGGCGGCGAAGAGCAAGTGACCTCCCCAATTGCAGTGCCAGTTGAACCCGAAACAGGAAGCCAGTTGGCGACCCAAGAATCTGCAGACTTTGAGCGGGCGTCGGGGGCGCTTGCATCCGGTGATTTTCAAAGCGCTGCAGTCCAGTTTGCGGCCTTTAATCAGACCTATCCAGGTGGTCCACTAAGCGTGGATGCTGACCTTATGCGTGGTGACGCGCTAGAGGGTCTTGGTGACACACGTTCTGCAGCGCGCGCCTATCTCGAGGCGTTTAGTGCTGACCAAACAGGCACTAATGCACCGTTTGCTTTGTTCAAGCTTGGCGGTGCACTTGGGCGTTTGGGGCAGACCAGTGAAGCTTGTGTCACGCTTGGCGAGGTGTCTGTACGCTTTCCAAATTCGGGTTCTGCATTGGAAGCCAATTCCCAAATGCTCAACATTGGATGCTCGTGATCCGTATCTGGATTTAACCAAATGACGAAAACCCAACTCGCTGATTTGATTGCACAGCAGATGTCATCTCACGACCTTGAGAGGGTTGGAGTGGCGGTTTCCGGTGGTGGCGACTCTGTGGCGTTGCTGGTGTTGATGGCTGAGTATGCCAAAACCGCTGGCATCAGGTTGTTTGCGATTTCGGTTGATCATGGACTGCGCGACGGCACTGATGCTGAGCTTCGGTTGGTTTCTGACCAATGCGCTGAGTTGGATGTTCCACATTCGGTGGCGCATTGGACGGGATGGGATGGCGCAGGCAACCTACAGAGCAACGCCCGTGACGCCCGTTATGATTTGATCGCTAAGTGGGCCCAAACCCACGACATCGATGTTGTGGCTTTGGGTCACACCACCAATGATCAGGCGGAAACGCTGCTGATGCGCATGGCACGTGGCGCAGGGGTTGATGGTTTGGCTGCCATGGCGGTTGAGAGCCAACGCCATGGTGTGAGATGGATAAGACCACTTTTAGGCGCAGTGCGCGAAGATTTGCGCGATTTTTTGCGTCAAGAAAACGTGACTTGGGTCGAAGATCCCAGCAATGAAAATCGTGATTTTGAACGTATTAGGATGCGCGATGCGCTAAAAGCACTAGCTCCTCTTGGCTTGAACGCGCAGGCCTTGGCTGTGGTTGCTAGCAACATGTCTGATGCGCGTACGGCACTTGAGTGGCAGACATCACTGGCGGCGAAAGACGCATGTGAAGTGACCCTTGGAACCGTACGAATTGACCTTGATCGATACAATGCCTTGCCTTCTGAAATTGCCCGTCGTCTTCTGGTCCGGGCGATTAGGTGGGTGAATGGGGCGAACTACTCTCCGCGCCGTGGTGGTGTTTCACAAGTGCAAGCTGCTATGAATAATGGAGTTTCTAGCACTTTGGACGGCTGCCAAATCGTCTATAAGCAAGGGCGTGTTTATGTGTGCCGCGAGTTGAACGCTGTGCGTGAAGTGATTGGCCCAATGGACGGCCTCTGGGATGGCCGGTGGCGTGTCATTGGCCCCTCTGATCGCAAAGAATTGTGTGTCGCTCCGTTGGGTGAATTGGGGGTGCGCAGGAGTGAAGCGTGGCGCGAATTGGGTCTCCCAAGAGAGGCCATATTGTCGCTACCCGCTGTTTGGTCTGGCGGTGAGTTAATTGCATCTCCATTGATTGAAAATGACCTGGAATGGGCAGCCACTCTAGAAAGAGGTGCAGATACCTTCAATGCGACACTATTATCGCATTGAACCTGCGCAATTGATCACTATCTTATGCCAAAGAGCGCCGATTTGGTTGGCGCTGTCGAATTTTAGGAGAAGTTTCCTTGGGAAATGCACGTAATATCGCCTTTTGGGTGGTTTTGTTCCTCTTGGTCCTCGCATTGTTTAACCTCTTTGGTGGTTCAAACAGCAATATGCAGAGCCGTGAACTAAGCTATTCAGAATTTGTAACGGATGTTGAGAACGGCGCTGTCAGCAATGTCACGCTAGATGGTGAGAAGGTTCTGTTCCGCAAAGGGACAGAAGACTTTATCGCGATCATCCCAAGCGATGCAAAAGTGACTGAAATATTGCTGCAAAACAAGGTGCCAGTACGTGCGGAGCAACAACAGCAGTCAGGCTTTTCAGCGTTCATTATGACGATCCTACCCGTTCTATTGCTGATCGGTGTTTGGATCTTTTTCATGAATCGTATGCAAGGTGGCGGCAAGGGTGGCGCGATGGGCTTTGGAAAATCCAAGGCCAAGATGCTGACTGAAAAAGAAGGTCGCGTTAGCTTTGATGACGTCGCTGGCATCGACGAGGCCAAGGAAGAACTGGAAGAAATTGTTGAATTTTTGCGCAATCCGCAGAAATTCTCTCGTCTTGGTGGCAAAATTCCAAAAGGTGCTTTGTTAGAGGGCCCTCCAGGTACGGGTAAAACGCTTTTGGCCCGTGCCATTGCAGGCGAAGCTGGCGTCCCATTCTTCACCATCTCTGGTTCTGACTTTGTTGAGATGTTCGTTGGCGTGGGTGCATCGCGTGTACGCGACATGTTTGAACAAGCCAAAAAGAACGCACCGTGCATCGTGTTTATCGATGAGATTGATGCAGTTGGTCGTGCGCGTGGCGCTGGCCACGGTGGTGGCAACGATGAGCGTGAGCAAACATTGAACCAATTGCTGGTTGAGATGGACGGTTTTGAAGCCAATGAAGGCGTCATCATCATCGCGGCGACAAACCGTAAAGATGTTTTGGACCCAGCGCTTCTTCGTCCGGGTCGTTTTGATCGCCAGGTGACCGTTGGTAATCCAGACATTAAAGGCCGAGAGAAGATTTTGGGCGTTCACGCACGTAAATCGCCACTTGGTCCAGACGTTGATCTGCGCATCATTGCACGCGGTACGCCGGGCTTCTCTGGTGCTGATTTGGCGAACCTTGTAAATGAGGCGGCGTTAACCGCTGCCCGTGTTGGTCGTCGCTTTGTTGCAATGGATGATTTTGAATCCGCCAAAGATAAAATCATGATGGGTGCGGAACGTCGCAGCATGGTCATGACGACTGAGCAAAAAGAGATGACTGCTTATCACGAAGCTGGTCATGCATTGGTTGGAATGACTTTACCAAAATGTGATCCAGTCTATAAAGCCACGATCATTCCACGCGGTGGTGCCTTGGGCATGGTGATGAGCCTTCCAGAAATGGATCGTCTGAACATGTTCAAAGACGAATGTCACCAGCGTTTGGCGATGACCATGGCGGGTAAGGCGGCCGAGATCCACAAATATGGCCCAGATTCAGTGTCCAACGGTCCGGCTGGCGATATCATGCAGGCATCTTCATTGGCCCGTGCGATGGTTCTGCGTTGGGGTATGTCGGACAAGGTCGGTAACATCGATTATTCAGAAGCTGCTGAGGGCTATTCCGGTCGCACTGGTGGTTTTTCTGTCTCTGCCAACACCAAAGAGATGATCGAAGAAGAAGTTCAGAAGTTCATCCAAGACGGATATGACTGGGCTTTGGAAATTATCCAAGAAAAAGAAGTTGAATTTGAGCGCATGGCACAAGGTCTGCTTGAGTACGAAACTTTGACTGGTGAAGAAATCAAACGCGTAATTGCGGGTGAATTACCAAATGAGCCAGAAGATGGCGATGACGATGTGGCAAATAAAGCTGCACCAAGTGTCACAGCGATCCCCAAGGCAAAAACAAAGGTCAAGGCGAAGAAGACACCGCCAACGGATGATGGCGATAACGAGCAAACACCTTCCTGATCAATATTATTGATCGGAAATCTACAAAAATCATAGGCCCTGCTATATGCGGGGCCTTTTCTTTTTTGTTATGTTCAATTCGAATGATCGCTTTAGGAGTTTCCCATGCCAGCACTTATGCCAACTGAATATACGGCCCGCATTACGTGGTTAGGTCGGGTTGTGGCCGAAAATGGCACTATGCGCTCAGAGCCGTTGGATGAAGCAATGGCTGTGTTTGGTGGGTTTGTGGGTGAATCACATTTTGGCGTTACGCGTCCGTCGTGTGTGCGGGTTAGATCGCAGCATAAGCAAGGCACCACAATTAACAACGTGCGCCAACTTAGCGTAATGTCTGCTGAGGAAATCGCACATATCGCTGAAAAGATGGGCCTTGAGGATATCGATCCAACATTGCTGGGAGCTTCTTTGATCCTTGAGGGCATAGCTGATTTTACGCATGTACCGCCATCTTCACGCCTACAATCAGCCACAACAGGTGCGACATTGATGGTTGATATGGTCAACCGACCCTGCGTTTTACCAGGTCGAGAGATTGAGATGGAACACGAAGGGTTTGGCGCGAAATTCAAGCCTGCTGCTGTTGGGAAACGTGGTGTAACTGCATCTGTTGAGCGCGAAGGGTTGTTGGAAATCGGTGACGTCATGCGTCTTCACATTCCAGATCAGCGATCATGGTCCCCTTAGGGTGGCCTAATTGACACCTAGTTTGGGCAGTTTGTCCTTGTCACTTTGGATTGCGGCGGCTTTGGTGTGAAGATGACAGATTCAAATTACACTTCCGCCCTCTCTTTGTCTGCTTCAATTGAAGCAGGTGATTTACCCATCACAGAGCTGATGAAAACAACTCTTGATCGAATTGATGAGGTGAACGGTGCAGTGAGTGCCATCGTGTCAATCGGTGATTGCGATACACTGATGTCTGAGGCGCAAAAAGCGCAGTCTTCGCCGCGAAAAGGTTGGCTGCATGGTATTCCGATTGCAATCAAAGATCTGGCGAATGCAGAAGGTTTCGTCACAACAATGGGGTCGCCATTGTTTGCAGGAGAAGTTGCGCAAAAGGACGACATCGTAGTTGAACGCCTCAAAGCGGCGGGTGCGATTGTTATTGGTAAAACGAATACGCCAGAGTTTGGCTTGGGCAGCCACACATTCAACCCCGTTTTTGGCGCGACAAAGAATCCCTATGATCAAACACGTTCTGCGGGTGGTTCCTCTGGCGGTGCGGCCGCTGCGTTGGCTTCTGGTATGATCAGCGTTGCAGACGGGTCTGACATGATGGGTTCGTTGCGCAATCCTGCGGCATGGAACAATGTCTATGGGATGCGTCCAACATTTGGTTTGGTTCCATCAGAACCTAAAGGGGACACTTTTCTGCATCATTTGGCGACCAACGGTCCGATGGCGCGCACCCCCAAGGATTTAGCTGCGTTGCTGGACACCATGTCTGGTCACGATCCGCGCCAACCAATGGGCTTTGATCAAGATGCCACTCTACCTTCTCTCAAGGAACCGGTTTCTAGCGCACGCATCGGCTGGCTTGGTGACTGGGGAGGTGCGTTGCAGTATGAAGAGGGCATCGAAACTATGGCCCAAACTGCATTGGCGCAGATGGGTGATTTGGGTTGGGACGTTTCTGAGGTTCCTGCCCCGTTTTCAGCGGCTGCGATCTGGGACAGCTGGATCACATTGCGCAGCTTTGCTGTTGGGGCGGGCATGGCAGGTCTATATGACGACCCTGCCAAACGCGGAAAGCTGAAACCTGCTGTCATTTATGAGATTGAGCGGGGCATCGTGATGTCGGCGCTTGATGTACACAAGGCAAGCGTGACCCGGTCGGGTTGGTTCCTTCGCGCGAGTGAGTTGTTTGGGGCCTATGACGTTCTGGTCTTGCCATCTGCACAAGTGTGGCCGTTTGATGTAAACCTTGTGAACCCAACGACGATCAACGGACAACAGATGGACACCTATCACCGTTGGATGGAAGTTGTGATTGCGCCGGGTCTATTGGGTCTGCCTGTCGTTAATGTACCTATCGGCTTTGGTGGGCCAAACGATATGCCGATGGGTCTGCAATTGATCGGTAAGCGTGGATCAGATGCTAAACTGCTGCGCATGGCGCAAACTTGGCATGAGGCGACCTTGTGGCCAGAAAAGCGGCCACCTGCCTTTTAGTCGTGTGAGGGTTCCCGCCCATGGGCTGCAAGGCGCTTGCGAAGCGCGTCAGCAGCTTTGTCGCCGCGTTCTAATGCGAACACATAGGCATGCGTGAGGTAGAAGCAGGCGGCGTCAATATCGTCCGTGTGGTTTGCTGCTTGCGTGTAGAGAGAGACCAAGGCGTCGGCATTGTTTGCATCATGGGCCTCTAGGAGCTGGCGGTCTAACGTTTTCACTCAGCGACCATTTTCGAATTTCTATGAGTTTGAAGCTTTAAGGCGACCCAGTCGTGGAACAGGTGCGTTGGACCGTCCATCGCTGGTGAAAAGCGGCCTCCATCGAATTGTGGGGCATGACGACCACGTTGCATTCCCTCAACGACAAAAACATCTTCGTTGAAGATCAGTTTCCATTGTTCTGTGTTTTGTGCACGAAGGTTAGAATCCGTTTTGGGCGCGGCGTAATAGAGATGGATATTCTCAATCGTTTTTTCAGGCCCTTCAGGCGTCAAGATGATTGCGAATGTGTGGTCACGGTGAACACCCATCAAAACATTCGGAAAGACCGAAATGTATTCAGCTGCAGTGTCCCATTTTTCATCTATGTCCGCAAAATCTGGAAAAGTATTGCCCGCGTCGTCTTTGAGTTGACGATAAACTGATGTTCCTTGGCCTGAATATTTTTCAGGCACTTCGATGTGGTAGTGGTCTTCAAGCCGTGAATAGCTGTTCAGGCCGGGGTGGATCCAAGGCAGATGATAGCTTTCGCAGTAGTTTTCAACCGCCAGCTTCCAATTGCAATCAAGGGTGAGCTGGAAAGTACTGTTTTCGCCGCCATGAAACAGCGGTTTATCAAAGTTGGCCCATTGGGCGACCAGTTCTGCATTGGCATCTACAAATTTTGGCGCATCACCAGAAATGTTAATCCAAACGACGTCCATCCAGACGTAGCTGCGTATTTCGATTAAGCCCAGTAGCGCGCGATCAATTCCGTCATGGGTGTTTTGACCCGGACCACCAACATGTGGCGTGCTGACCAAGCGGCCTTCAGTTGAGTAGCACCAGCTGTGATAGGGGCAACGTATTGCGCCCTCAATTTTACGGGGCTCTTCAACCAAAATCATGCCACGGTGGCGACAAGTGTTTTGGAACACACGCACCTTGCCTGTTTTGTCACGTAGCATAAGCAAGGGTATGCCTAGAAAAGTTTGTGGAACTGCATCACCGATTTCTGGCACCTCGGCACCAACCCCAAGACCAGCCCACTGCGAAAATAAAACGGCATGCTTTTCTTCGTCAAAAACGGATGGATCAATATAATGTGCGTTCGGGAGGCCATTTGCCTCGTGGATAGGGCGGCGCACGGCGTCTATATTTGTGGCATGATCCATCTACTTCTCCTTAGCTTTGTTACTTTCAAGCTAAGAAAATTGTTGGCGCACTGCTTGTGCAACAGCGACCTGACTTTCCCGCATACGACACACTTGGGTTTGGTGATTGCCTGAATGGATCATCTGGCTGAAGTAGGCGTCTGTGAAATGCATTGAGACCACTAACACTGCAATACCCTGTGTTAGTGGTGGCTTCACACGCTTTCCCAGAATCATGTCCTAAATGTTCAAAAATAGGGCGTATCACGCGATCGCCCATCATGGGTTCTCGAACTGTTCGAGTGGCATAGCCAACCCAGAAATTGTTTTCAAAGGATGTGACGCCGTGAAGGTAATTGAATGATGATATTATTGAATTGTGACGTGAAATAAATGCTGCAAAACCTTCTTCCTGTTGCAAGATTAGTTCTTTTAATTCACGCGCTCGGTATGTTTCGTTCAGGCCTTGGGCACCCATAGCTGCTTTGGCTTCGTAACCACTGATAAAGGTGTTTCCCTTTGAACGCTTGACATAGGCCAAGCCCTGGAGGAACTGGTCTGCTTCCAAAAAATTGCGGCGAGAAAACTTGCAAAACCCATTTGGAAAGGTCTCTGTGGACAAATTTTGGGTCCCGGTACCGACAAAGTCAGTGATGAAATTACCAGAAATCAGATCGGGCATCGATTGAATGCGATGAACAGGCTCAAGTAAGACGCGGGCGTCGATGTCAAAAAGTGCACATATGCGTGCAAGAACATCGGGGTGGGGAAAACTCTGGCCGGACAAGTATCTGTTGAATTGGGTGCAGTTTATGCCGAGCTGGCGCGATAATTCGGATATCGAAGGGTAGCCTTTTGCAAGGCTACAAAGATTTGCGCCAAACATGCTGCGAAGTTCGGACGATTTCTTTGGTTTCGCTCATATTTTCCTTGCAAATTGGTTTTGCCAAATTTGGGAGCATCGGGTGCACAAACAATGCGAACTACAGGCGATTGGTTTCAACACGCGTCAAGTTTAAAGCTATTAAGTATCATAATAATACTTAATAGGACGCAAAATACAAGCAAAAGTTGTGGCTATAAATATTTTCACACGCCCAAGATTTCTGTTGAATTAGCTTAACTGGAGGGTAGATTTTATGATGGGTGTTATCATCTGGAGCTACGCTGTTGCTCGCAAGGCTGTCGTGTGGTGCGATGACCATGGAGAGCGATCATTTCTTAGACCAACATATAACTTACCTGAAGAAAAGTGGACCTTGGACGCTGGAGATCTCATCGAATTTGATGTTAACTTAGAGGGTAATTTTCGCATCGTGACTACATTTGTAGTCATTGATGGCTACGCTACAACGAATCTCGCTTCAAATCTCAAACGGACGAAACGGGCCTCAATTTGTACTGAGATCCGAAACACAACAATTAGCAGGCAAGTGATCGCCTGCTAATTTTTTCTAGTTCAGATGCCACGCGATAGTGCTGCAACGCCAGTTCTTGCCACTTCGACCAAGCCAAGGGGGCGCATAAGATCTGCAAATGCATCGATTTTTTCTGGCGCCCCAGTGATTTCAAACACAAAACTTTTCAGTGTGCTGTCTACAACGTTTGCGCGAAAAATGTCAGCCAACCGGAGGGCTTCGACGCGTTTATCGCCATCTCCCACAACCTTGAATATAGCCAATTCACGTTCAACGGAAGGTCCTTCGACCGTTAGGTCATGTACATCGTGTACTGTAACGATGCGGCCTAACTGTGCTTTAATCTGTTCAATCGCTTGTGGAGTTCCAGTGGTCACTATTGTGATACGCGACAACTTACCTTCGTGATCAATCTCAGCAACGGTAAGGCTTTCGATATTGTAGCCACGTCCTGCAAACAGACCGATAACACGTGCTAGAACGCCGGGTTCATTTTCGACCATAACAGCCAGTGTGTGGCGTTCAACGATGTCAGAAAAATTTGGGCGCAAGTTATATGCGGACTTGGCGGAGGTACCTTTTTTCAGGTTGAGGTCAGACATATCGAATTCCATTCGTCAAATTTGATCGGTTCGCGATTGAACCATTGAAGGTAGGCCGATAGGGCCCCTGATGCAGTGCCCCGCGCACATTAGACCAAAACTGATCCTTTGGCATCGATAGCACCTTGAGTGTCAGCATCACCAAGCAACATTTCATTATGTGCTTTGCCCGAGGGGATCATCGGGAAGCAGTTTTCGTGTTTTTCAACCAAGCAATCAAACAAAACTGGGCCATCGTGGTTTAACATCTCCATGATTGCTTCATCGAGATCATCAGGGTCAGAGCACAAGATACCTTTAGCACCAAACGCTTCAGCTAACTTTACAAAGTCAGGCAAAGATTCAGACCAGCTGGAAGAATAACGTTCACCGTGGAGTAATTCTTGCCACTGGCGTACCATTCCCAAACGTTCGTTGTTCAGGATGAATTGCTTAACGGGCAGGTTGTATTGCATTGCTGTTCCCAGCTCTTGCATGTTCATCAACCAACTTGCTTCGCCAGCCACGTTAATGACCAGAGATTCTGGATGACCCATTTGAACACCAATGGAGGCGGGAAAGCCGTAACCCATTGTGCCTAAGCCACCGGAAGTCATCCAACGGTTAGGGTCTTCAAAGCCCAAGTATTGGGCAGCCCACATTTGATGTTGGCCAACTTCGGTTGTGATGTAGCGGTCGTGGTTCTTGGTCAAAGCCTCGAGGCGGGACAGGGCGTACTGTGGTTTGATAACCTTGCCTTGTTGCGTGAATTTCAAGCACTCAATTGCCTGCCATTCTTTGATCTGGCTCCACCAGTTTCCAACGGCTGCAGAATTAGTTTTGCGACCGCGAGATTTCCAAACTTTCATGAGGTCTTCAAGCACGTGACCAACATCTCCGACGATAGGAATGTCTACGCGAATGACTTTGTTGATCGAAGAAGGATCAATGTCGATTTGCGCTTTGGTTGAATTCGGACTGAATTCACTGATTACGCCTGTGATACGGTCATCAAAACGGGCACCAATGTTGATCATCAGATCACAGCCGTGCATCGCCATGTTTGCTTCGTACAAGCCATGCATGCCAAGCATTCCCAACCAGTTGTCGCCAGAAGCCGGATACGCGCCAAGGCCCATCAAGGTGGATGTGATGGGGAAGTTTGTTGCACCAACAAGTTCGCGTAATAATTGGCTGGCTGCAGGGCCAGAGTTGATAACGCCCCCACCTGTGTAAAACAGTGGGCGTTCTGCTTTTTCCATGGCTTCAACCAGTTCAGTGATCGAAGTGATGTCGCCCTTAACAGTTGGCTGATAATGGGAAGTTGATGGCTGTGGTGCGTTATAATTACCGCTCGCGAATTGAACATCTTTTGGGATATCGATTAAAACAGGACCAGGGCGACCGCTGGTGGCAACGTGGAATGCTTCGTGCAAAACGCTAGACAGCGCATTAGTTTCTTTCACCAGCCAATTATGTTTGGTGCAAGGACGTGTAATGCCAACGGTGTCAGCCTCTTGGAAAGCGTCGGTACCAATCATGAATGTCGGTACTTGGCCGGTCAAAACGATGATTGGAATGCTGTCGAGCAGGGCGTCCGTTAGGCCAGTAACGGCGTTCGTGGCACCTGGACCAGATGTTACCAAGCAAACGCCAGGTTTATTTGTGGAACGGGCGTACCCTTCGGCTGCGTGAACAGCACCTTGTTCGTGGCGCACCAAAACGTGTTTGATGTGATTTTGCTGAAAGATCGCATCGTAAATTGGGAGGACGGCACCACCTGGGTACCCAAAGATTGTATCCACACCTTGATCTATCAAGGCTTGAACAACCATTTCCGCTCCGGTCATTTGGCGTGTCATCTGTTAGGCTCCGTCTTCAAATCTGTAATTTATATGGCGCAAAAAAAAGCCCCCGTTTGGCGGGGGCGCATGGGTACCTAAATGGCGTTCCGTTACCGGACCATGCGCTGTGTTCCTAAAATGACGACGACATGTGTCATACCTTAAGGGCTCCTCATTTACTGAAGTTCACAATATTGGCCGATTTGTGGGTCGTCAACAGCTCTGTGTGAAATAAGTATCAAAAAGTTCGCATTTTGGGACATTAAATTTCAAAATGAGTGATTTTAAAGACACTTATGAAAATTACAGAAGTGAATTCGTTGATAGGGTTAATTCAGAATCAACATGGCCCGCTACAGAACGGCTCCAGTCACTGCAGGGCCCCATGTTTAATTGCATAACGCGTCAAACCGGCGGTTGATGAGATGCCCAATTTGCGTTTGATGTTTTTACGGTGAGTTTCCACCGTGCGAACGGAAATTTCCAATTCTGCAGCCACATCTTTGTTGGATTTTCCTTGGGCGACTTGCAACAGGATAGTCTGCTCACGCCCAGTTAAGGCTTCGCGCGCATCATCAGTTTTTGGCTTCAAAGATCCCGCAGCACCTGTACATAAGTACCGTTCGCCGCCCATTACAGCATCAATAGCTAGTTTGATTTCGTTGGTCGGTACGTCTTTCAAAATATACCCCATGGCACCGTGAGAAAGGGCAGAGGCGATATATTCTGGGCTGTCGTGCATCGATAGGATCAGAACGCGAGTTTCAGGCCTTTGTTCAAGAACCAACTCTGTTGCAGTTAGTCCACCCATCTCTGGCATGTTCAGATCCATCAGGATTACATCCGGGTTCAGTGTCCCAAGCTGTTCAACAACAGCGCGGCCATTGTTTAAGGAGCCCACAATTTCGAGTTCTGAATAACGCTCCAGAACGGATTGGATGCCTTGGGCAACCATTGGGTGGTCGTCAACAATCAATACACGGATGGGCAGGGTCATGTGTCGCCTTCGAATTTGGGTTGCGCCTTGATCTCTGGGGAAAGCAGGCGGGTCAAGGGCACAGTTGCAAGGATGACTGTTCCACCATTTGGTCCATGAGAGGAACGAATGGTGAGTTGACCATCCAATTGTTCGACACGCTCTTCCATATTACGCAGTCCAATTCCTGCCCCGCGTTTGCGCGTGGTCGCGTTAATTCCGCACCCGTTGTCACTGATTTTCAGAGTGGCCCCGTTTTTGTGCCCACGCATATCTACAGCGGTGCGTGTAGCGTTGGCGTGTCGTTCGATATTTGTCAAAGCCTCTTGGGCGATACGATAAAGAGCAGTTTTTGCGTTGGAGTCCAAACGGTTGCGAAATACGACGGTTTGAAACTCTGTCTTAATTCCTGTTCGTTCCTCAAAATCCTCAACCAAAGTCTTCAAAGCAGGGCCCAATCCGAGATCATCCAGCACACTAGGACGCAAATCGCGGCTAATGCGGCGGACTTCGGTAATCGCCGTGCCAAGATTTTCGATACCTTGCTCAAGCGAACTGTCGGCGTCAGGTGCTCCTTGGGCCAATCGACGGCGCGCACTGTCTAAAGAAAACCGCACACCAACGAGAATTTGGCTGATACCATCATGCAGTTCGCGGGCTACACGCCCACGTTCTTCTTCTTGAGCATCGAATACGCGCTGGGTTAGCTTCTTTAGTTTGGCATCAGCCAACCGTCTTTCGCGGAAGTTGATGACCATTCCTGAACCAAAAACCATGACCAACGCAGTTAATGTAATAACTGAAATATATCCGAAGGTACGTTTCACACGAGCTTCGACTTCGGCGCGGGCCGTTGCTATAGAGGATAGCACGTCATCGATGAACACGCCTGTTCCGACTGCCCACCGCCATGATGGGAACGAGGTTACATAAGTGATCATGCGCCCTTCTTCGCCCGTGGAGGGTTTTGGCCAGAGGTGGGTTAGATATCCATCGCCTTGGCGTGCAATCATAATTAAGTCATCTACCACCGCAACGCCTTCGCGGTTTGTTTCACCTGACCAGTTTTGATTGATGCGATTTGTTTGGCGTGGGCTAACAAGATTTGTGCCGTCGTAATCATAAACGAAAAAAAACCCGTCATCCCCGTAAATCATTGCGGACAAAATTTGACGGACGCGTCTCTTTGCAACTTCGTCATTTGGCGCCGCGTTGCCGTAGATAAAGTAAAAACCGTTGCGGGCTTGTGTCACGTAATTACGCAATTCTTCTTTTTTCGCTGCTAAAAGCTGCGTCTCCAATGACTTGATTTCACGCTCTGCAAGTGTGCGCGATTGAACGGTCACAAGTGTTGAAATCGCTGCCACTGCAAGGATCAAAGGAACAGCCGCAACAAGTGACAGTTTCAGTCCGTAAGTCAGTCGAAGAAATGGAAATAGGCTGGTCATAACCGAATCGATACGCGGGAATTAGTCCGAATCAAAGGGCTGATATCGCAATTTGCAAAACTCATGCCGTCTTAGTCTTCGATGCATGGGATGCCCAAGCCCCTGTTTAATAGGAGTTTCAGTTCGCGCGCGGATATGGAAACAGAAGGCCTACGCAGTAATAGGTATTCCCAAAAGAAAATGTGGCGTTAAAGTTATAAATTCGAAACAAGCACGCGCGCACTATTGCAACGTGTGGGACACTATTATCTGGGAGGATAACTTATGGATCGTCGTTCATTTTTGAAGACATCTGCTATGGGCGGTACCGCCGCTGCTGCGACAACTTTGGCTGCACCTGCTTACGCAACAGGCAAACGCACTTTGACAATGGTTACATCATGGCCACGCGGTTTCGCGGTTCTTGATGATGCTGCGTCATACCTAGAAAAGTTCACTAGCGAAATGTCAGATGGCAACTTGACCATCGACAAAAAAGCTCCGGGCGAGCTTGTTGGCGCACTTGAGGTATTTGACGCGGTGTCTTCTGGCCAAGCTGACATGTACCACTCTGCCGATTATTATTTCATCGGTCAGCACCCTGCATATGCCTACTTCACAGCAGTTCCGTTCGGCGGCACAGCTCAAGAAGTGATCAATTGGTATGAGCACGGTGGTGGTCAAGGACTGCATGATGAACTGGGCGAAATCTTTAATCTTAAAGGTTTGTTGTCAGGTAACTCTGGTTCTCAATCTGGTGGTTGGTTCCGCAATGAAATCAACTCAGCGGCTGATTTCAACGGTTTGAAATTCCGTATGCCAGGTCTTGGTGGTAAAGTTTTGGGTAAATTGGGCGCATCTGTTCAAAACATCCCAGGTGGCGAATTGTACCAAGCATTGTCTTCAGGTGCTTTGGATGGTCTAGAGTGGGTTGGCCCAATGGCCGACGAACGCGCTGGCTTCCAAGAAGTTGCGAAAGTTTACTACACTGCTGGTTTCCACGAACCGGGCTCTGCGTTGGCGTCTTCCGTCAACTTAGACGTTTGGAACGACCTAACACCAGCACACCAAGCAATCTTGCAAGGTGCGTCACGTGCTACAACACACGTTCAGTTAGCTGAGACATTGGCAAACAACGGCGCAGCACTGGCACGTCTACAAGCACAAGGTGTTAAAACGCTGCAGTTCTCTGATGATGTTTGGGACGCATTTGGTGCGGCTTCCAAAGAAGTTATGGACGAAAACATGGGTGACGAATTGTTCGCAAAAACACGCGCATCATTCGAAGCTTCCATGGCGTCATCTTCTTCTTGGATCGACAAATCAGATGGCTACTACGTGCAGCAACGCAACCGTGTTCTGGGCAACTAAGCCGTTTAGAAAATCTATTGGAAAGGCCCCTTTTGAAAGGGGCCTTTTTGAACAGTATCGCAATCTAGGGCCAGCACAGCCTAAAAATGTTGCGCCGCGTTCTGCGGTTTGGGGGGCACAATGACAGACGAAACAGTATGCACCGGATTTTTCCGTGCTGCGACAGAAGCCAAGGGTGACATCAGTTGCTTGGACCAGTTTCAATCCAGTGGCGTTTTGCAATTCATCTCGGGTAATTTTTTAGAAGCTTTGTACAACGTTCCGGTTGCGATTATTAACGCATCGATGTGGTTGGACTGGCTGACATGGGAAAACACGCTTGAAGATAAACAATCGCTAATGCGGTTTGTTTATTACGGAGGTTCTGTCGAATTTTTCTTTGTTCTCGCGACGCTCATCTTGGGCATGACCATTTATGGCCTGATGAATAACAAATTTATGTGGGGCGTTGTTCGCTGTTTAGAAGGTTTTGCCAATACAGTTGGCCGTTTCTTTGCGTGGGCTGGTCTTTTGATGGTTCTGCAACAGATCATGATCGTATTTTTACAGCGCATCTTTACGCGCCCCGACATTTCTATCGGTTTTGGTATTCCTCTACAGTTTGACATCAGTTGGTTCGCCGAAGAACTGAAGCTGTACAATGCTTTAGTCGTTTGTATGTGTGTTACCTATGCCTTCGTGCAAGGCAGCCACGTGCGTGTTGATTTGGTTTATGCAGCTGTCAAATTCCGTACCAAAAAGATGATCGACATGTTCGGGTCACTTATCTTTATGGTGCCTTCTGCTGTGCTGACATGGATGTATGGATGGTACTTCTTGTGGCGGCATCTGATCGTACCAAATCCATCCGCATCCGACAGTTTGGACCGTCTGGTCAACAAGGCCCGTGCACTGCGCTGGAACGTCGAAACCATCGGATTTAGTCCAAATGGATTTACCGGATACTTCCTGTTTAAGATCTTGTTGGTGACGTTCACCGCTATGGTCTTTATCCACGCAATCGCGTTCTTCTATCGCTCTTTCCTTGAGTGGAAAGAGGGCGAAGAGAGTGAAAACAAATACCTCGACAAGGATACCTTGGGTGAAGGTGAAGAAGCCTATGAGGGGACGCACTGATGTTGTTTGGACTTGATGGCGTAGAAGTTGGCCTGATCATTGTCTTTATCACCCTGTTCGGTGGTATTCTTTCTGGCTTTCCAGTGGCTTTTGCCATTGGTGGTGCTGGTATCATTTCTTTCGGTATTATCGCGTCTTTAGACAGCGCGGGCCTATTGGTCCACCAAGCGATCGACGACTCCAGTCAGATGTATCAGGATTTGATTACTGCAGGGGTTGGTGCGGATAAGATCAGTATATTCAGGTATCCTGAGCTGCCGCGTGTTGCCGAAGCTGTATTCCCTAAAGGCTGGGAAGTGGCGATGGACCGCAATGTATCCTTTGTTGTGAATCGCATGAACGAGCGTGTTCTGGCAGGGCAATCCATTGAAACCCTTTTGGCCGTTTTGATGTTTGTTCTTATGGGGATCACACTGGAGCGTTCAAAAATTGCAAATGATTTGCTAACCACGATGGCGCGTGTCTTTGGCCCTTTACCAGGTGGTTTGGCTGTGTCCGTTGTTGTTGTTGGTGCATTCCTTGCCGCGTCGACTGGCATTGTGGGCGCAACTGTTGTGACGATGGGATTGCTTGCCCTACCAACAATGTTACGCAATGGGTACAGTCCCGAGATTGCGACAGGGGTCATTGCGGCTTCAGGTACTTTGGGGCAGATTATTCCACCCTCAATCGTGATCGTTTTACTTGGCACTTTAGCGGGGGATTTGTATTCCTCGGCACAAGAAGCCCGCGCAATTTCCGTTGGCTGTACAGATGCCCTAAGCTATCTTGGGGAGCCTGCGGTTCTGTCTGTTGGTACCTTGTTCCAAGCGGCATTGGTACCTGGGATCTTGCTGGCAGTTCTTTATGCGCTTTATGCGTTTGGCTATGCTTTGCTGAACCCAGACAAAGCACCAGCGGTTCAAATGGGGACAACAAGCTCTGAGCCGGTCACACGTAGTGAAGCGATGACATTTTTCCTATTCGTGCCAATCGCATTGGTTGTTGGAACAGTTCTCTTGGGTAATTTGGGGATCATAGGCGGTCAAAGCACCGTAATTTCAGCCTTCTCTGACATTGGGGAAAGTGCATCACTGCGGACCAATGTGTCTGAGGCGTGTAAGGTTGCAATGATCGAGTTGCATGGCCTCCCAGCATGGGATGCTGCAATCGCACAGCAAGTGGCTATTGAGGCTGCTGGTGGTGTAGTTCAATCTGAACGCCTTTCAGAAGATGCATTCGCCCTTGCACAACAAGCCAAGATTGATGGGGCGGCACCCATCGGGACAGGCACGGCAATCTTGCTGTTGTTGTTCAGTTTGGTGATGGTGATCGGTCGTGGGGTTTCCCCGTCTGCTGATAAACGGCCACTTATCATCGGTGGAATTGGTGTCTTGGTGGCTTTGTTGGTGGACATTGTTGTATTGGGCTCATCCAATTCCGCTGGCTCCTACGTTGTGATCATGTTCTTGCCTTTTGTGGCAGTCTTGTACGGGGTCGTTCATGCTGCTGCGATGTGTGCGAAGAACGAGTTGATCCGCGTTGTCTTCCCACCTTTGATGCTAATCGTTGCCGTGCTTGGTTCAATCCTAGGGGGGATCACCAATCCGACACCCGCTGCTGCACTTGGGGCAGGGGGCGCAATCATGCTAGCTGCCTATCGCAAGTTGTCTGACACTGATCGTTCGCCGAAGGTGATCATCTGGTCAACTGTTGCAATTGGGGTTTGTATCCTTGTCGGCATCAACTTTGATCTACGGATCAATCAGGATGACGTAAGCTTCGAAAGTTGGTTTGCCTTCTTCGTAGCCTACGGTGCTTATCTGTATGCTATGTTTGGCTTGCTGTTCTCGTGCTGGATTTTGTTCACATCAGGTGTCTTGACCCCTGTTGTGCGTGAGACTGCCAAGGTGACATCGATGGTCTTCACGATCCTGATCGGTTCTCAGTTGTTGAACCTTGTCGTTATTAGTTTTGGGGGCGAACACTACATTCAACAATTCCTCAAATCGTTTGATAACGAGATCACGGTGTTCTTGATCGTGATGTTGGTATTGTTTGTCTTGGGCTTTGTCCTTGATTTCTTAGAGATCATTTACATCGTCATTCCGATCGTAGGTCCCGTTATTTATGGCGGCACGTTCGACCCTAAATGGGTAACGATCATGATCGCGGTCAACTTGCAGACCTCGTTTCTAACACCGCCATTTGGTTTTGCGTTGTTCTACTTGCGCGGGGTTGCACCAAAAGAGGTCACGACGCGTCACATCTATCGTGGGATTGTCCCGTTTGTGTTGATCCAAATTGCAGGCTTGGCCCTGTTGTGGACCTTCCCAAGCGTGGTAACTTTCCTCCCGGATTTGATCCCGAATTGATCTTCACAATAGTCTAAATTGAAAAGGCCATCCTTGATCGGATGGCCTTTTTGGTGTTCGCTACAAATCATCAGCGCATGGAAGACGTGGTGAGATGGGTAACAAGTTTCCAGAGTACAGTTGTGCTAAAGATGCTGATGTGAGTGAGGTCCCAACCTTTGACCTAACCGATATACAATCGGCGGAAGAAAAATTACGAATTGGCGCATAAATTGTTGAGGCGGCAGAAATCGTAGGCTTTTTTACCTCAATGAGCGCAGAATTGGGCCGGAGCTGATGTCTCAGACTTTTAAGACGTCTAAGGACTTCTTTTAGCTGCCACAGACGGAAAATCCAATATTTCCGTTGACCAAACCCAACGTGATTGGGTGACTCAATGTATTACCAAGCTGGAAGGAGCTACAGCCTATGATGCAAAAGAGGTGTCCTTTATTTGAACGCAGGTTTTGCGATGGTTGCACAGAACCAATGGCCAGATGTTGTAGCTCCTAATTTCGTGACGATCTGATGCCCTTCAACTTGACTGTGGTCGAACTTGTGCGTTCAGTTGCGCAGGCGATTGCGTCAGGGTTGGGCAAGGATGTTGATTTTTTTGATGTCGGATACGAGGTGCCATTGGCTCCTGGGCAATTGGTTTATTATTCAAAGCCTAACGGTACTGATATGAGAGCCACACGATTTGGTGCAGCGGCGCATTTGAATTTTGGTGCGTCGACTATACGGTTGCAGGACAATAATGGCGGACTTCAGGTTCGGCACAAAGCTGGTGATTAGATCGCGGCACTGTCCATCGAAGGCACTTTTGCACGCAACATCAGTGATCTTTTAGAACAGTGGAGCACTGGCCGCTTGGCTTCGACAAGACATAGGTTTTTAAATTCATAGGGTTATAGTCGCTGTTCAATCCCTATTGTCGACCCAAACAGCAAAACGATGATTGATCCCGCATATTTTTCTAAAAGCGCTTCGATTGCCTATGAGGCAAAAAAAGATGGTGAGCAGATAGCTGGACGCAAAACAAGAATTTTGAGTATTATGCGAAAGAGATTTAAATCAGCGCGCAGATTGAATACCCGGCAAGCAGATGTTGGCAACTTGCTCTGAAATTGGGTCATTTGATAAGGGATGTGTGTCAGCTGATATCTTGCTTGGATCTGGAACTCGCTTCCAACGACCGCCAGTAAAGATCTCTAGTCCTGCGAAATTAGCTTTGTAGCCCATCTTTTGACTACCAGGGACCCAATATCCTAGGTAAACGTAAGGTAGATTTGCTTCTTGGGCGATACGGATGTGATCAAGGATTAGATAGGTTCCAAGGCTGTGCCGCTCTCGATCTGGATCGAAGAACGAATAGACCATGCTGAGGCCATCGGCCAAGACGTCCGTCAGGCCTACTGCGATGAGCTCTTCATCCATGGTATACTCAACCACACGGCTGCGGATTGGTGTTTCTTCGATCATAGCTGCGAACTCAAAAATATCCATCTCCGCCATACCACCATCTGCATGCCGTGCATCTAAGTAGGTGCGAAACAGATCATATTGCGCCTCGGTCGCCCAGGGGGACGTCGCGCGTCGCTTAACATTTGCGTTACGGCGTATTCCCCGTTTTTGGCTTTTGGTCGGGGCAAACCGGCTGACATCAATACGAGCTGATAAACAAGCTGAGCATTCAGCGCAGGAGGGGCGGTAAAGCACGTTTTGAGAGCGTCTAAACCCTTGTTGTGATAGGCTGTTATTGAGGTCTTGAGCGTTCTCACCTTGAAGCGCTGTAAACAGCTTTCGTTCTGTCCTACCATCAAGATAAGGGCAAGGTTGCGGTGCCGTCACATAAAACTGGGGCGCTATGGGCAGAGTGTGGCGCATTCAATTCCTTAAGACTTGGGTTCATCCTAGCTGCGCTACCACTACGTGTAAACTTTTGATTCACGTACAATTATCGCCGAGCTTGCTTGTTCAGCATTACGGCGCCAAGAGCATGATCGATTAGACTTTGACCACGCATGCTGGCGCAGATCAATACGATTGAGACAGCTTGCAACAAAAATATCCCAATACTTATGGTATAGCCAAGTGTGTGAAGAATTGCTTTGGTCAGATCGAGGGGTGCACCAGTACGATTGCGTAGTTCGATCGAAACAAGCCGCATGCCCCATGTGGCTGACCGATTTGCTATTGTAATTGTGCGGTAAGCAAAACCAACGACCAACCACATCAGTGGCCAAAAGAAGATGCCTAAAAACCCAGTAAACCTAAGGACAACAAGGCAAATTCCCAAGATAATAGCTGCGTCCAAAATCCACACAAACAACCGGTTGGTTGGGACGGTTTCATAGAATGCGGCTTGAGCGATTGTATCTGGAAGATGGGTCATTGAATTACTCTAACGCGGGGTACATTAACTTTTTTATGTATTAAAATTATAACCTTGTTTCACTTGAGACTTTTCTAAGTTCTCATCTATAAAGCTGAAACCGTGAATTGGCGTGCCTGCAGCAGCCTAAATCTGTTCGAATTCTTTGCGTCGTGGGTCGGAAAACGCTCGAATGGGGTGTAAATAGCCAATTGGGGAACCGTCGCCAATCGCAAAGCCTCTTTGTTCGCGAGTGAGTGCTGCATTTGCTTTGCCAAGTGTCTCACTGCCAAGTTGCGCCGCCTTAACTGGATCCACTCTATTGCCATCTGTTGTGATGAACAGGATCGCTTCACCACTAACGTTACCTTTGAGGATGCAGGACTTGATAATCTGGTCTTTGTCACATCCAATCGCAAAAACAGCATCAGCTGCAGTGTGGGCCAGATTGGTTTTAAGAATCGTTATGTCAGCCCATAGGTTTTCTAGGGTAGCGCGTACTAGCTTTAAGATCTTGCTCATGTTTACAATTTGAAACCTTGTTCTGGGGCTTGTGAGGGCCATTGACCTACTGATGATTGCGGTCAAGGTAGGAGTATGAGTTTTGAAGCTGATCTGACCCAATGCCCGCGCCCTTTTAATCATGATAGGGGTGCTGAAACGGCTGCCCTGGTTCACGGGGTTTCGCCCTCTATTTTAGACTTGATAAAAGGTGCTGCTGGCAGCAGTCCGTATCTGGCGAATTTAGTTGCGAAAGAAACTAATTGGCTCGCTGCAGCCTTTGATTGCCCGGAAGTCGCGGTCGAGGTCGAATTTGCCGAATGTTTGTCCTGTGGCTATGACGTTGTCGGCACACGCCTTCGTCAAGCAAAACGGAGGATCGCCCTGTTGACTGGACTGGCTGACCTTGGCGGGGTCTGGTCTTTGGAGCAGGTCACAGGAACGCTTAGTCGGTTTGCCGATACGGCTTGTACAACTGCGATGCGTGCCGCCATCGCTCAGCAAATTAAAAGGGGAAAATTGCCTGGTCAGGGTGAGGATGACATCGAGATTGCTGGCGGCATGGTTGCCTTGGCCATGGGCAAGATGGGTGCCCATGAATTGAATTACTCATCGGACATCGATCTGATCTTCTTGTTTGACGAAACTCGGTTTGACGCTCGTGATTTTGCGGATGCCCGAATGGGCTTTGTGCGTGCAACCCGAGCGATGACCGCATTACTTAGCGACATTACGGGAGAAGGTTATGTGTTCCGCACGGACCTTCGTCTGCGTCCTGATCCGTCGGCGACACCGGTGTGTATCGCTATGGAAGCGGCTGAACGCTACTATGAAAGTCTTGGGCGCACTTGGGAACGTGCCGCATTTATCAAGGCGCGTTCTTCTGCCGGCGATATAGAGGCGGGTGATCGGTTCCTGAAAACATTGGGACCATTTGTTTGGCGCAGACATTTGGATTTTGCTGCCATCCAAGATGCACATGATATGCGTTTGGCTATTCGCCATCACAAAGGTTTGGGTGGGCCAATCACCTTGGCTGGTCACAATATGAAGCTGGGGCGCGGTGGTATCCGTGAGATCGAGTTTTTCACTCAAACTCGTCAACTGATTGCAGGTGGGCGTGATCCGGAATTGAGGATGAGTGGAACGCGCCAAGGATTGGCAGGGCTGGCACAAAAGGGCTGGATCGAGCCAGATTTAGCAAAAGCCCTATCGGATCACTATGTAGTGCATCGAACTGTCGAACACCGCTTGCAAATGGTGCGTGATGCACAAACCCATAATCTGCCCACTTCGGAAGCAGAGTTTGACCGTCTTGCAGCATTGATGGATATGAACCGTTCCGATTTAGAGCAGGATCTTCATCGCAGACTAAGCGAAGTCCATGATGCGACGGAGGGATTTTTTGCGCCGGATGCAGTTGCTGCGGTACCTGAACAAACTCTTAATCCTGAGATTATGGAACGCTGGCGGACCTATCCTGCTTTGCGCAGCGAGCGTGGGGCGGCTGTGTTCGAGCGCATTAAGCCAGCAATACTGGCGCGCCTTGCTCAAGCAGCAAAACCCCAAGAAGCATTATTGGCGTTGGACGGGTTTTTGAGAGGGCTGCCTGCAGGTGTTCAATTGTTTTCGTTATTTGATGCTAACCCTCAGCTGGTTGAATTGCTGGTCGATATCGTCAGTACCTCACCCGCCTTGGCCCAATACTTGTCACGAAATGCGTCTGTATTTGATGCAGTTATTGGCGGTGACTTTTTTAGTGAATGGGTTGGCCAAGCGTTTTTGCAGTCGGCTTTGATGGATTTGCTTATTCGTGAGAGTGATTACGAGGCTAAACTTGATGCCGCGCGGCGGTGGACAAAAGAACTGCATTTTCGGGTCGGTGTGCATCTGTTACGTGGCTTAATCGACGCAAAAGAAGCGGGCGTTCAATACAATGATCTTGCGAGGGCGGTCGTCGGAGCAATCTGGCCTGCAGTGGTTGATGAATTTACGCGCCGTTATGGCCCGCCCCCAGGCCGCGGGGCGGTCGTCCTTGGCATGGGGTCATTGGGGGCTGGCATGTTGAATGCGGGCTCCGACCTTGATTTGATAGTCATTTATGATCCAGCAGGTGTTGACGTTTCAACAGGGCCACGTGGACTAGAAACCCGAGCTTATTACGCTCGCCTGACGCAAGCGATGATCACGGCATTGACAGTGCCGATGGCCCAAGGGCGCTTATATGAGGTCGATATGCGGCTGCGCCCATCTGGAAATCAAGGGCCAGTTGCGACCAGCTGGACAAGTTTCCAAGATTACCAACAAAATAATGCATGGGTTTGGGAGCATCTTGCATTAACTCGCGCTGATTACCTAGCCGGCTCAACTGATCTGGGATCTGATATTGAGAATTTTAGGCAAGGTACGCTCAATGTAGCACGGAAATCGCAGGACGTTTTAACCGAAGTTAAAGCAATGAGGGCGCGAATTGCGCAAGCAAAGCCTGCAGAAAGTATCTGGGATCCTAAAATCGGTGCTGGTCGGATGCAGGACATTGAGCTGTTCGCACAGGCGGGTGCGTTGCTTAATGGATCGCCAGCTCGTGAGACAAGCAGTGGATTGGACGCTTGTGTCGTGCATGGGTTAATCGATGACGCTGACAGACAGGTTTTGCAGGCAAGCTATGACATGTGTTGGGCGCTTCAATTGTCTTCGAGGCTGCTGTCAGATGGAGCATTGAAGCCTGCAGAAATTGGTGAAGGTGCAATGGGTTTTGTTTGTCGGACAATGGGATATGAAGATTTGGTCGCTTTGGAATTTGCTTTGGTAACTAACTTTGACGCGGCGAAAGATGTGATTGACCGTGTGATTGGCTCAAATGAAAGTAAGGCAGATAAATGAAAAAAGGTGATTTGAACGATCCCAAAGGTCTTATATTCGAGGCTTATCGTATGGATGGTATTACCAAAAGTGAGTGCCGCACCATCTTTTTGGACTGGGCTCTCAGTTTGCCAATGGAGCAAGATACTGCCCAAACCTTAAGACTGTTGTTGGTTCAATACGGTGAACCAACGCCTGGTCATCCGATGCGTGAGGTGATGCGTGAAGGCTTGGTCGGAATGGCTGCGCCACGCAGACGCGGTGGTTGGCGTTCGAGAACTCGCCCAAGCTAAAGGTCATAAATATAAGGGGTTGCAGCTGAAATTTTTATTTCGTAGTCCGAAAATCTCACAAAAATGCAGTGAACTCGTCGCAATGCCGCCTCAATTGAAGCTCAAATGTGTCCCAACAAAACAAGAATAGCCGTGGAGTTTCGGCCGGAGGATAACATGAGAATTCTGAAATTGGTTATGATGCTAGGTCTGGGTACAATGGTGTCCGCATGTGCATCTGTCGATACAGCAACGCGCAACGCAGGATTTGAACCAGAACCTCCTAGCTTTGTCCAAGTTTTGCCTCGATAACTGTTGGCTAAATTAATGCCATGGTTCTAAAAACACTCAAAGTATATGAGCGGATTAGCTATCTTCCAGGCGGTGATATTGTCTGGCGTGGAGATGCCCTGGGCAACCGACATGAGCAGGTTAAAGCAATTTTTGACACGGCCTTCACACATGGTACTGAGACCCTTGAGGGTTTTGCAAATGTTGGTTTGGATGTTCGGGTGGAACGTTTTCATGCTCTGACCCAGAGGGCACGGTATACTACTGGTGGGATCCATTCGATTACATTCGCGATTCGCATTCGTGATCTTACAACAGGTGCTGTGATCGGTGAGCCGCGCTCAATCAAAGCTGATTTAGCTGGCTTTGGCGGCCAGAAAGCGATCGAATCTAAATCTATTATTTTGACTCAGAAAGATCGTATCACGCAACACCTGGCTGAGGTTATCCGCCAAGAACTTGGTGGCGTTGGAGGCTTCCAGAACCCCAAATTGGGCTTCATGAAAACCAAAAACAACATCTAAGCTTCCCCCAAGCGGGAAAGCAGACTAGAGGGGGCGCTATGACAGCGCCCCTTATTGATGATATCACCCGCCCCGTAGTACGGCTTATGCCCAAAGCAAACGCACGTGCCATCCGCCATGGTTTTCCATGGGTTTATGCCAATGAGATGGTTACAGACCGTCGCACTAAGGCATTGGCTCCTGGTGCTTTGGCCGTTTTGCAAGATGAATTGCGCCAGCCGCTTGGTTTGGTTTCGGTAAATCCGAACTCCAAAATCATCGCACGCGTTTTGGATACGGATCCAGATGCACAATTGGACCATGAATGGTTTGTTGCCAAAATTGCACGCGCACTGAAATTGCGTGAACAATTGTTTGACGCACCATTCTATCGTTTGATCCACGCAGAGGCAGATGGCCTTCCTGGTGTTGTGATTGATCGCTTTGGCGACACTTGCGTGATCCAACCGAACGCGGCATGGGCTGATACGCACTTGCCAATGTTGGCAGCTGCGGTGGCTGAAGTGACAGGCATCAGCAACATTTTGAAAAATGCTGCTGGCCGTACCCGCGCTTTGGAGGGATTGGATGATGAATCTGGCGTTGTAATCGGTGCCGCGCCAGAAGGGCCGATCCCCGTTACGATGAACGGCGCAACCTACATGGCAGATTTAATTGGTGGTCAGAAGACGGGTCTGTTTTTTGACCAACGCCCAAACCACGAATTTGTTTCACGCCTTTCAAATGGGGCGCGTGTTTTGGACGTGTTTAGCCATGTTGGCGGATTTGGTTTGGCCGCTTTGGCTGGCGGTGCGGCATCAGCAATGGCTGTTGACGGTTCTGCACCTGCACTTGATCTCGCAACACAAGGTGCTGCGGCAGCAGCATTTGGCGACAAGTTTAGCACACGCAAAGGCGATGCATTCGATGTTTTGACATCATTGCGCGCTGAAGGTGCCAAGTTTGACGTCATTATCTGCGATCCACCAGCCTTCGCACCGTCACGTCAAGCTGTAGAAGCTGGTTTGCGCGCCTATGAGCGTATCGCACGCCTCGCTGCGCCATTGGTGGCTGAAGACGGTATTTTGGGTCTCTGTTCGTGTTCACACGCTGCTGATCTTGCACAGTTCCGTGCAGCATCGGTTCGCGGTATTGGTCGCGGTGGACGCCGCGCATCCTTGATCCACACTGGCTTTGCCGGTGCAGACCATCCTTTGCTTCCGCAATTGTCGGAAAGCGGATACCTCAAGGCATTGTTCTTCCGTCTATGAAGATTTTCCTCGATGCGTGCGTATTATTCCCCACCGTAACTCGTGAGATGTTGCTTGGGGTCGCACGCGCCGGGGTTTTCGAACCTCAATGGTCACCGCGCGTTCTAGAAGAATGGGCCCGCGCAGCTTTGAAGATTGGGCCTGAGGCCGAAGTATTTGCACGCGGCGAAATTGCGCTTTTGAATGCAGCGTGGCCAAGGGCCGAAATCATGCCAAACCCAGGCCTTCAGGCGCGACTTTGGTTGCCTGATGCAAATGATATTCACGTGCTATCAGCCGCTATTACGGGATCAGCAGATTCGATCATGACGCTCAATGCTAAGGATTTTCCTCGCAATATCTTGGCTGAAGAAGGTCTGACACGTATCGATCCTGATAGTTACCTTTACCAAGTTTGGCAGGCGTCACCTGAAATTGTCAGATCGGTGGCGGATGGAGTACTTAAAACCGCGCGCCGACTGTCTGGTGAGGATTGGGAAATGCGCAGCTTGTTCAAAAAAGCCCGGTTGCCACGGATCGGAAAAGCTTTGGATTAAGTGAATAATTCGGTTGCTTTGGTCTTCAAAAAGAAACTGGCAATGCACCTGACGCCGCAACCACCTTGGGAAATGTCGGAAATGCAACCTACCTGAAGCGAGACTGAGGTGTATGCGGGATTAAGCATTATCGTCTGTATCACTGACCTAAGGAAATCCCATGGCTTATAAAACTGACATTCAGATCGCACGCGAAGCGACAAAGTTGCCAATCCAAGAGATTGGCGCAAAGCTGGGGATTTCCAGCGATGACCTTCTACCTTATGGCCACGACAAAGCCAAAGTAAGTCAGGAATTCATCAACTCTGTTCAGGACCGCGAAGATGGCAAGTTGATCCTTGTGACTGCGATCAACCCAACGCCAGCTGGCGAAGGTAAAACCACAACTACTGTAGGTTTGGGTGATGGTCTAAACCGCATTGGCAAGAACGCATGTGTTTGTATCCGCGAAGCATCGCTAGGTCCAAACTTTGGCATGAAAGGTGGCGCTGCTGGTGGTGGTTACGCACAAGTTATCCCAATGGAAGAAATGAATCTGCACTTTACAGGTGATTTTCACGCTATCACATCTGCGCACTCATTGCTTTCTGCGATGATCGACAACCACATCTATTGGGGCAACTCTCTAGAGATCGACACACGTCGCGTTGTCTGGCGCCGCGTCGTTGACATGAACGATCGCGCGTTGCGTCAAATCACGGCCTCTTTGGGTGGTGTATCTAACGGGTTCCCACGTGAAACTGGCTTCGACATCACTGTTGCCTCTGAAGTCATGGCCATTCTGTGCCTGTCAAATGACTTGCAAGATTTACAAAAACGTCTGGGTGACATGATTGTGGCGTATCGCCGTGACCGCACACCCGTCTTTGCACGTGACATAAAAGCAGACGGTGCAATGACTGTTCTGTTGAAAGACGCAATGCAGCCAAATATCGTACAAACGCTCGAGAATAACCCAGCATTCGTCCATGGTGGCCCGTTTGCGAATATCGCTCATGGGTGTAACTCTGTCATCGCAACGACGACTGCGTTGAAATTAGCCGACTACGTTGTGACTGAAGCTGGCTTTGGTGCTGACTTGGGCGCTGAAAAGTTTATGAACATCAAATGCCGTAAAGCGGGCTTGGCCCCATCGGTTGTTGTTTGTGTTGCAACTGTTCGTGCGATGAAAATGAACGGTGGCGTTGCTAAAGCTGATCTTGGTCCAGAAAACGTCGCTGCGGTACAAGCTGGTTGTCCGAATCTTGGGCGTCACATCGAAAACCTTAAATCATTTGGTGTGCCTGTTGTAGTTGCGATCAACCACTTTGTCACGGACACAGACGCCGAAGTTCAAGCGATCAAAGACTTTGTCTCCGAGCAAGGCGCCGAGGCAGTCTTGTCACGTCACTGGGAGCTTGGTTCTGAAGGTTCTGCTGATTTGGCCAAACGCGTTGCTGAAATCGCAGATGCTAATGTTGCAAACTTTGCTCCGATCTATCCTGATGAAATGTCATTGGCAGACAAGATCCAAACTGTTTGTAAGCGCATCTACCGCGCGGACGAAGCATTGATGGATCAAAAAATCCGCGATCAGCTGAAGCAGTGGGAAGACCAAGGTTACGGTCATCTGCCAGTATGTATGGCCAAAACACAATATAGCTTCTCAACTGATCCGACCTTGCGCGGTGCACCAACTGGTCATTCGGTGCCAGTACGCGAAGTGCGCCTAAGTGCAGGTGCCGGTTTCGTCGTGGCAGTCTGCGGTGAAATTATGACGATGCCAGGCTTGCCACGTGTACCATCAGCGGAAAACATCATGCTGAATGACAAAGGTGAAGTCGAAGGCTTGTTCTAAGTCACAATTCAGAGCGATAAGGGTTATAAAGCCCCTGTCGCTCTGAACGAGCCCAATTGGGTTGCCCTTGCCGGTGGTGCGGGCCTTCTAGGCTAAAGAAACCAAAAGGAATTACGCAATGGCAGCAACGGTTATTGATGGAAAGGCCTTTGCGGCCGATGTGCGTGGTCAAGTTGGGGAACATGTTACCCGCTTGAAAACTGATCACGGGATTACACCGGGTTTGGCTGTGGTTCTGGTGGGTGCAGACCCCGCGTCTGAGGTTTATGTTGCTGCTAAGCACAAACAGACGGTTGAAGTTGGAATGAACAGCTTTGAGCACAGACTTCCTGCAGATGTATCCGAGGAGGTCTTGTTCGACCTTATCGAAAAATTAAATGATGACGATAGTGTTCACGGTATTCTGTGCCAATTCCCTGTGCCTGATCACTTAGATGAGCGCGCGGTTGTAGCGCGTATTGATCCTTCCAAAGACGTTGATGGCCTGAGTGTCGTCAATGCAGGCCTGTTGGCTAGTGGAGAGACTGGTTTGGTGTCTTGCACGCCGTTGGGTTGCTTGATGCTATTGCGCGACCAAGTTGGAAACATGTCTGGCAAAAACGCTGTTGTTATTGGTCGATCAAACTTATTCGGCAAACCGATGGCCCAGCTGTTATTGCAAGAAAACTGTACAGTAACGATTGCGCATTCGCGTACAAGAAACTTGGCAGAAGTTTGTGCACGTGCTGATATTTTAGTTGCGGCCGTGGGGCGCGCTGAGATGGTGCAGGCTGATTGGATTAAGCCAGGTGCGGTTGTGATTGACGTTGGTATTACGCGCACACCGCATCCCGACAAACCAGGCAAAAGTAAGCTGCTGGGCGATGTAGATTACGCGCAAGTTTCAGCTGTTGCTGGAGCGATTACGCCTGTTCCGGGTGGCGTTGGCCCCATGACGATTGCCTGTTTGCTTGCAAATACGATCACGGCGTGCTGCCGTGCAAATGGCTTGGCTGAGCCAGAGGGCCTAACCGCGTAAGAACGTAGCGCAGGGCGGCATTGCTGCCCTGCGCTACGTTCTTACGCGGTTTTATCGAAACTCCTCAAGTACAGGCTTCATCCACTTTCTGCTTTAACTTTTTTGTAAATTACTACCTGTGGTATAATTTTTAAGGGTGGCGTTAAAGTGCGTCAACTGATTGATTTTCAAAACTTGAGCCAAAAATTGTTTTTACCAAAGTTAAGAGTAGTGATTTCCCGTTTTGGAACATCTCCCCACCTTAAAACTTTATTGATCCGGTTCGGGTTGCTAACTGTCGCAGGCATTTTATTGTCTTTGTCAGGCCCATTTGGCACCTATAGATCAGGTGGAGTGATACAGCGTTCTATCTACTGGTTTGTATTGATTTCTGTTAGCATTTTTATAGCACTTTCGCTCCAAAATCTGGTCTGGAAGTACCGAAGCGATTGGCATCCCCTTTTAAAAGGAGGCTCTGTCATATTCGGGACAACAATTTTATTCACACCATTTTTGTGGCTGTAGACATTCCAGGGCCACTAGGCGATCTGCCCACAGTTTTTGGGATGACTTTGGTTGTTTTTGCGATCTGTGTTTCGGCCAGTATTTTTTGATTTGGGATAGCCAATTTCTTAATACAGCCTAGCTCTACAATGGTTTATGAGCCGATGGTTGCGCGTCTAGTTCGCCGTCTACCCGAAGATTTCTGTGGAAAGATTGTCCATTTGCGATTGATGGGCATATTGTTCGGGTTGTTACTATTGTTGGAACTTTTGACTTACGAATGCGGTTTTCAGATACGGTCGATGAAGGTTCAGAAATCACAGGCATCTGTGCCCATAGATCTCACTGGGTTGCTCTTGCTGAAATAGTGGAGACGATAACAGAAAAAGGGCGCCCCTGTTTAGTGCTGTCAAACGGGGACATTGTTCCGGTGAGTCGGAAGTATGAACCTGATTTAGGGGTCCTCGGAATTCTATAGGCAGGATTTTGACCGCTATTGACGAGGTTTTAGATTAAAGATCATTTTCTGAATTATTTTGGCAGGTGTCAGATCTGCGCCAATTGGAGCTGCGTCGATTGCTGCCTCCACGTCCTTGACCAGAATGCCGATCGTATTTTCATTGGTGTAACCATCACGTGCAAATTCAATTTTATTGAAACCAGAGGCTAGCCAATTCTGCCCAGATGAGGTGTCTATCAACTCGAGCATGGCTTTTTCGTCTAGCCCAGCTTCATCGGCCCAATCCAAAACCATGCGCGTCATGGCGGTATGTGAGGCTGCTAACATGTTGTTTAATACTTTTGCTTGCATTCCCGCACCAAACTCACCCATGCGATGAAAGGTGGTCCCCATGGAAGCAAATAGCATTTGTGCGTCGTCCAAATCCGCAGTTGTACCACCCAACATAAAACTAAGCTCGGCGCGTTGTGCCGCGACTTGCGCACCAGACATTGGGGCATCGATCAACGTAATATGGTCAGGAACACGTTTGCGAAGGGTGCAAACGTATTTGGGAGATAAAGTTGAGCAGACGATTATCCGCTCAAGTTTTGGGGCGGAGGTTACAAAGCCCTGAGTGTTGAATAGCACATCTTCGGTTTGATCGATGTCACGCACAACCGTGATCAATGTTCTAAGGTTTTGTGCAAAACGTTTTGGATCTGTCGTGATCCAATCGGAATCGTGATCTACCACATCGAAGCCTTTGGAACGCAGGCCCACGCTGCGCAGTGAAGCAAGCATTGGCGTTCCCATGCGCCCACAGCCAGCAAGACCGATCATTTGACGATTGTGGCCGCAGTCGCAGCGCGCAATTCGCCTTCAGAAACACCATCTGCTGTTTCGACTATTTTCAGACCACCTTCGACTACATCCAGGACACCAAGGTTGGTGATGATGCGATCAACTACGGACTTACCGGTTAGTGGCAGGGTGCATTCTTTTAGCAACTTACTGACGCCGTGCTTGTTCGTGTGATCCATCACCACCACTACGCGGCCAACGCCTGCAACCAGATCCATTGCACCGCCCATGCCTTTGACGAGCTTGCCGGGAATCATCCAGTTCGCCAGATCACCGTTTTCAGCCACTTCCATCGCGCCAAGGATCGCCATAGCGATCTTACCGCCACGGATCATACCAAAGGACTGTGCACTGTCGAAATAGGCGGTCTGGGGTAGTTCAGTTATCGTTTGCTTACCCGCATTGATCAGATCAGCGTCTTCCTCACCAGAGATAGGAAAGGGACCCATACCCAACATGCCATTCTCAGATTGAAGGGTTACTTCGATTCCTTCAGGAATGTAGTTGGACACGAGGGTTGGAATGCCGATTCCTAAGTTTACATACCAACCGTCTTGCAGCTCTTGCGCGGCGCGTTCCGCCATTTGATTGCGATCCCACATGACTTAGGCCTCCCGTACTGTGCGTTGTTCGATACGTTTCTCATGATCACCTTGGAAAATGCGGTGCACATAAATTCCGGGCAAGTGGATAGTGTCTGGGTCGAGTGAACCAGTTTCCACGATCTCTTCGACCTCAACGATACACATCTTGCCGCACATCGCTGCAGGTGGATTAAAATTGCGCGCAGTCTTGCGGAACACAAGGTTCCCAGTTGCATCGGCTTTCCATGCTTTGACAATGGCCAGATCAGCAACAATGCCTTCTTCCATGATGTAGGTCTCACCATTGAAGTCTTTATGCTCTTTACCGTCGGCGATCACCGTGCCCACACCTGTCTTAGTGTAAAAGCCTGGAATGCCGCAGCCACCAGCACGCATGCGTTCTGCCAAGGTGCCTTGTGGATTGAATTCTAGTTCAAGTTCACCGCTTAAATATTGGCGCATGAATTCTGCGTTCTCGCCTACATAAGACGAGATCATTTTTTTGACCTGCTTAGTTTGCAGTAAAATGCCGATGCCAAAATCATCAACGCCTGCGTTGTTCGAAGCAAAGGTCAAATTCTTAGTGCCCGCAACTTTTATCGCTTCAAGCAACAATTCGGGGATGCCGCACAAGCCAAAGCCGCCTGAGGCGATGAACATTCCATCAAACAACACGCCCTCTAAAGCCTCTGCTGCTGATCCATAGACTTTCTTCATGGAAACTCCCTTCCAAAAACTGGTTGGGAAATTTGTGGCAATGAGCCAGAGTAAAGTCAATGAGTTGTAAGGAGTAGAACAGACAGAAGCACAATGTCACGAAACGCGCTTCTGTCTATTAGAGTAAGCCTAAGCTTAGTCTTCCGTAGGAGCTGCCTTTTTTGCAGCAGCTTTTTTGGCTGGTGCCTTTTTGGTGGCAGGCTTCTTAGCGGCGGCTTTCTTAGGTGCAGCCTTCTTTTTTGCAGCAGGCTTCTTCTTCGTTGCTGCCGTGCGTTTGGCCGGTGATTTGGCCAGTTTTTCTTCGATCAATTGAACAGCTTGATCAATGCTTAGATCTTCAGGCTCAATTTCGGATGGAATGGTCGCATTGACCTTTTCCCACTTCACGTAGGGGCCGTATTTACCCTTCATGATATTAATAGGTCCGCTCATGTCAGGGTGTTCGCCCAATTCACGAAGCGGTGCAGCAGCAACGCCGCGCCCGCCACGGCTGGCGATTTTTTCGGCCAACAATTGAACGGCGTGATTCATACCAACACTAAAGACAGCTTCGATGTCTTCAAGGTTGGCATTGGTCCCGCCACGGTGCGAAGTGCTTTCAGCATGCTTAAGGTATGGACCATAACGACCAATATTGGCCCAAACCATGATGCCATCTTCGGGGTGTGGTCCGACTTCGCGAGGTAAGGACAACAAGCGCAAAGCTTGCTCTAAGTCGACTTCTGTTGGCACCCATTCTTTAGGAATAGACTGACGTGGCGGCTTTTTATTTTCTTCGGTAACTTCGCCGCGTTGCACGTAGGGACCAAAACGGCCCTTGAAGGCTGAGATTTTGTCCCCAGCGTCATCACCCAAATACTTGCCCTCTGGCGGGATGCCATTTGGATCTTCGTTACCGGGAGGGCCGAAGGCACGGGTGTATTTGCACTCTGGGTAGCTTGAACAACCGATGAATGCACCGCCAGAACGGGCTGTGCGCATGCTGAGGCGACCAACATTACAATTTGGGCAAAGACGTGGGTCGCCACCTTCTTCGGTCATTGGAAACAAGTGTGGTGCCAAAACATCGTTGATTTTTTCTAGAACTTCAGTGATCCGTAGTTCTGAAGTTTCTGCGATTGAAGCAGAGAAATCGCGCCAGAAGGTTGCGAGCACGTCTTTATAGTCGCGTTCACCCGCACTTACGTCATCCAGCTCTTCTTCAAGGCTGGCGGTAAAGTTATAGCCAACATAGCGGCGGAAGTAATTTTCCAAGAAGGCGATAACCAAACGGCCTTTGTCTTCTGGGATCAAGCGGTTCTTTTCTTTGCGTACATAATCGCGGTCTTGGATCGTTGTTACGACAGAAGCGTATGTAGACGGACGGCCAATGCCCAACTCTTCCATACGTTTGACCAATGTGGCCTCGGTATAGCGCGGTGGTGGCTGGGTGAAGTGCTGTTCGGGTTTAACCAGACGTTTGTCTGATGTTTCTCCTTGGGCAACTTGTGGCAAGCGTTTGTCATCATCATCTACGACAACGTCGTCGCGGCCTTCTTCATAAATTTTCAAGAAGCCGTCAAACAGTACAACCTGGCCTGTCGCACGCAAAGTGACTTGCTGATCTTCGCTGCCGATGTCGACTGTGGTGCGCTCAAGGCGCGCTGACTGCATCTGGCACGCAAGCGTCCGCTTCCAAATCAGATCATACAGTTTGCGTTGGTCCGCATCGATGATCTTGAGGTCGTCAACGGCTTTAGACAGCTCGGTTGGACGAATACATTCGTGTGCTTCTTGGGCGTTCTTGGCTTTGTTCTTATAGACGCGTGGAGCGTCAGGAACATATTCAGCACCGTAACGGGCAGAAATCGCATCACGTGTTAACGTGACGGCTTCTGGTGCCATGTCAATACCATCTGTACGCATGTAAGTAATGAGACCTGCCTCATAAAGACGCTGAGCGGTGCTCATGGTTTGGCGCGCGCCCATGCCAAACTTACGGCTGGCTTCTTGCTGAAGTGTTGAGGTCATGAAAGGTGGGGATGGATTGCGGGCGCCAGGCTTTGCCTCAACCGATTGAATTGTCAGGTCGCGGCTGTTGATGGCCTGTTCGGCCAATTCAGCTTGAGTCGCATTCTCTAAATCGTAGCGTTCCAGCTTTTTGCCAGCTAAATGCGTTAGACGCGCTTCAAATTCTTGACCACGTGGGGTCGCAAGTATGGCCTTCACACTCCAGAACTCGCGCGCATTAAAAGCTTCAATCTCCATTTCGCGTTCGGTCAGGATGCGCAAACACACGGATTGAACACGGCCTGCCGATTTTGCACCCGGCAATTTGCGCCACAGAACGGGAGAAAGGTTGAAGCCCACCAAATAATCGAGCGCACGGCGGGCAAGATATGCCTCAACCAATGGCATATCGACTTGGCGCGGGTTCTTCATTGCTTCAGTTACGGCCGTCTTCGTAATCGCATTGAACACAACGCGGCTAACAGGTGTGTCCTTATTAATAGCCTTACGTTTAGTTAGTGCTTCTTGCAGGTGCCAGCTAATAGCTTCTCCTTCGCGGTCCGGGTCGGTCGCGAGGATCAGTTCGTTGTCGTTTTTCAACGCATCAGTAATTGCTTTGACGTGCTTTTTACTGTCGGCACCGATTTCCCACAGCATTTCGAATCCGTTTTCGGTATCAACAGACCCATTCTTTGGAGGAAGGTCACGTACGTGACCATATGAGGCCAAAACAGTATAATTATCGCCTAAATACTTGTTGATCGTTTTCGCTTTGGCTGGGGACTCGACAACAACTACGGGCATAAATAGGGGCACCTTATATGGTCATTTTGGGCGTCTATGGCTGCGCAAGATGTGTTGCGCAAGAGTTAATTGTCAACAGGTGTTGAATATTTCAGTTGGTGAATGCGTCAAATGACGCGCGCTAACAGTCCCCCTGCATGGCGGGAAATCTGCTCGTGAACTCTAAATCCAACAAGATTGGGGTCACTTTTGCAGGTGTCGAATTAAGGTCGCAGATCAGTTGATCTTCGGCAATTGGAGACGGGCCAAGGCGCGACAAAATTTTCATGTGCAGTTTTGATGTTTCCTTCAGGGTATGTTGTTTCGTCGTTGGTTCTTTAAGGGGTAAAGTAGCTTGCGTTGGAACAATGGGTGTGAGCGTTTCTATGATGTCGCTTGTATATCTGGCCAATACGGCTCCATCGCGGATCAACATATAGCCTTCAGCAGCGCATGTATCAAAGGGGTGTCCGGGCACGGCTAGAACATCGCGTCCTTGATCCAGCGCGTCGCGTGCCGTGATCAAGCTGCCAGATTTTGCGGCTGCTTCGACGATCACGGTCGCTTGAGATAAGCCTGATATGATCCGGTTCCGTCTCGGGAAATGGCGTGCCATTGGCTGCAATCTCATCGGCATCTCACTTATATGCAACCCTTTGGCCGCAATGTTGTTCGCTAATTCTGTTTTCTCCGCGGGGTACATTATATCCACTCCGCCAGCTTGCACCGCGATGGTGCCAGTATTTAGTGCAGCGATGTGAGCTGCAGCACCTACACCACGCGCAAGTCCTGATACTATTACATACCCTGTTTGTCCCAGTTCAGTTGCAAGTGATTTTGCCATTCGTGTGCCGAGGGAGGATGCGTTTTACGCACCTACCATCGAAATAGCTGGACGTTATAATAGTGACAGATCACCTAAGGCCCATAAAAAGGGTGGAGCATCTGTAAGTTCGCGCAGCTGGGCTGGATAAAGATTACAGGAGCCATCAATTAGGGCCGCACCCGCCATACGTCCATTGTTCAGTTCTGCATGGATAACCCTTTCTGGGCAGATAGCATAACTTTGAACACCGGCGGCACGCGCCTTCTCGGGTAGCGCGGCCAACGCATTTTGCGCGGTGCCGTGTTCAATCAGCAACCGTTTATACGTTGAAATGCCGACCCGGCGTGATCGCAACAGACGTAGGCGATAAAACCGATCATCTTCCGAGGTGGGTGGGAGTGGGGGTGAGTGGAAGAAGGATTCGATCCCTGTTTAGTTATCCTATGCTCCGTCTGTTGCTGGATTCGTTATAGCGAGATGCTGGTTAATGATGGATGAATGGAATCGCCTTTATTTGATCCTTGGTTCGCGAAAAATTTGATAAGATTCCATTTGCGCTGGATACATCGCTAATCAGCAGTTTTTATGTGGCACTCCCCCCAATTGTCAGTCCACCAATCATCAAAGTTGGCTGCCCAACGCCAACAGGAACCCATTGCCCTGCTTTGCCGCAGTTGCCCATCCCGGGGTCCAGCGCCATGTCGTTACCTATGGCCCGAATCTGTTTCAGGGCCGTTGCGCCGTCACCAATCAGCGTGGCACCATTAACGGGCGCGCCGACCACACCGTTCTTCACTTGATATGCCTCGGTACAACTAAACACGAATTTTCCGTTTGTAATGTCCACTTGTCCACCACCAAAACCAACAGCGTAAATACCGTCTTTCAAATCGTTCACAATGTCACCGGGGGCCACATCGCCACCCAACATATAGGTGTTCGTCATACGGGGCATGGGCGCGTGGGCATAGCTTTCGCGCCGGCCATTACCGGTTGGGACAACCCCCATAAGGCGCGCGTTTTGGCGGTCCTGCATGTAGCCAACTAAAACACCGTCATCGATCAAGATGTTTTTAGCAGAGGGCGTGCCTTCATCATCGACACTGATTGAGCCGCGGCGATCAGGAATTGTCCCGTCATCCAAGACCGTGACCCCTTTGGCAGCAATGCGTTCACCTAAAAGACCTGCGAAAGCGCTTGAGCCTTTGCGATTGAAGTCGCCCTCAAGGCCATGACCAATCGCTTCGTGCAGTAAAATTCCCGGCCAACCTGGGCCCAAAACTACGTCCATAGCGCCAGCAGGTGCGGGGACGGCGTCAAGGTTCACCAAGGCAACGCGCAGGGCCTCGCGGGTTTTGCCCTGCCAATCTTTGGGATCCAACATGCCATCAAGGCCAACACGGCCGCCGCCTCCTGCACTTCCTGATTCGCGACGGCCATCTTTTTCGACGATAATTGAGACGTTCACGCGGGTCATTGGACGGATGTCGCGGACTGACCCACCTTCAGGGCGCAAAATTTCGATTTCTTGGATTGATGCGGCGATGCTGGCTGTAACTTGTATCACACGTTTGTCGAGAGAGCGTGCAAAGTCATCCATAGCGCGCAATGTGTCCAATTTGACTGGGAAAGATGCACCAGCAATCGGGTCTTCGTCAGTATATAGCTTAATATTAGTGGCTTGTGGGGCATCTGGCCACGTTCCACCACCATCTACAACAGCCAATCGCGCTGTTTGAGTTGCGCGCTTTAGTGCGCTTTCGGAAATCTCAGTTGAATGGGCATAGCCAACGACTTCGCCGCAAACCGCACGGAGGCCGAATCCCTCAGAGGCGTCATAGCTGGCTGTTTTGAGGCGACCATCGTCAAAAACCATTGCTTCAGAACGGCGGCGTTCAAGAAATAACTCGCCGTCATCAGCACCTGCGGTTGCTTCGCGTAGGGTTTTGAGGGCGACTTCGCGGTCCAAATTGGTCTCAAATGGCGAAAAGTGGGTGTCTGACATCTGTTGGTTCCTGTATTTTATTGGTGCTTTTTCAGCATTCATCCTGAATTTGGTGAAAAAGCGTCCGTTTGCCGCGCCTGAACATCTTTATCTTGTAGTCAGAATATGATTGTAAGCACGAATAATACAACGGGCGGCGAGCGTGTTTAGCACTATTACCTTCCATGCGAACCAACAGTGATGACTGGATCAGGACGACACATGAAAAACCTATTCTCCACCACCGGCCTTTTGGCTGCGTTCGCGGCGGCCCCTGCGCTAGCCCAAGAAAACCTTGAAATCATCGGTGCTCCGATTGATGGCAAGATGGGCTTTCAGCCAGCAGCCACTGAACTGGCCCGTGATATTCACGCGTTGGACAACCTGCTTTTGATCGTGATCACGATCATCACAGTATTCGTTACAGCTTTGATGCTTTGGTGCATTTACCGTTTCAGCAAGAAACGTAATCCAGAAGCAGCAAGCTTTACGCACCATACCACGGTTGAAGTATTGTGGACCGTTGTTCCAATCGTTGTTCTTGTCTTTATCGGCGCTTATTCATTGCCGATCTTGTTTAAGCAACAAGAGATCCCAACAGCAGACGTGACAATCAAGGCGATCGGCAATCAGTGGTATTGGACACACGAATATGTGGAACACGACTTTGGGTTCGACAGCTACCTTATCGGTTCTGACGCGACGCTTGATACATCGGTACGCTCAGAAGACGAAAACGTAACAGCTTTCGTTCTTGACGAGCATATGGAAGCCAAGTTGGCTGATGCCGGATATTCACGGAACGAATGGTTGCTGGCTACAGACACTGCAGTTGTTGTCCCTGTGAATAAAACAATTGTTGTCCAGGTAACTGGCGCGGATGTGATACACGCATGGACCATTCCAGCATTCGGTGTGAAGCAAGATGCTGTACCAGGCCGTTTGGCACAGCTTTGGTTCAAAGCCGAAAAAGAAGGCATCTACTTTGGTCAGTGTTCTGAGCTTTGTGGCAAAAGCCACGCCTACATGCCGATCACTGTAAAAGTTGTAAGCCAAGAAGCTTACGAGGCTTGGTTGCAAGGTGCGATCGACGAGTATGCAGGCACGCCACTGCCTGTAAACGTCGCCTCTAACTAAATTAGGGTAGGGCGGGAGAGGTTCCCGCCTTCCTCAGCACAGTTTTCCCATCACCCAAATTGCGAGCGAGCAGCATGTCAGACGCCAGCTATACCGCCCCAAGTAAAGAGACCGAGGCCTCCTTGGGTGACTACTTTGCCCTACTTAAGCCACGGGTAATGTCATTGGTGATTTTCACTGCCTTTGTGGGCATGTTGGCTGCACCAGCTTCTGTTCACCCTGTCGTGGGCTTCGCATCGATTCTGTTCATCGCAATCGGTGCCGGTGCATCTGGTGCGCTGAACATGTGGTGGGATGCGGATATCGACGTGATCATGAAGCGGACAGTCAAGCGTCCTATTCCAGCGGGAAAAGTCCAAGCAGGTGAGGCACTGTACTTGGGCACTGCACTTTCTGGCATGGCCGTGATGATGCTGGCGCTGTCTGCTAACTTGTTGGCTGCTGGACTATTGGCTTTCACAATATTCTTTTACGCAGTCGTATACACCATGTGGCTGAAGCGCTCAACGCCGCAAAATATCGTTATTGGTGGCGCGGCTGGTGCGTTTCCTCCATTGATCGGTTGGGTTGTTGCAACTGGATCTATGTCGATCGAGGGTTGGTTAATGTTCGCATTGATCTTCATTTGGACACCTCCGCATTTTTGGGCTTTGGCTTTATTTATGCGCTCTGACTATGACGACGCAGGCATCCCGATGTTGACAGTAACCCATGGCCGTCCAAGCACACGCCGTCACATTTTGGGGTATACAATTGTATTGTTCGCCTTGGCTGTAGGCACAAGCTTTACTAGTATTGGTGGTCCTATCTACTTATTGGCTGCATTGGTTTTGAATACGCTGTTCCTCAAAGGTGCATACGATATCTGGAACCGTGACGAAGCTGCGTCAGAGGTTGATGATTATGCCGTTGAGCGTAAGTTTTTTAAACTCTCACTGCTTTATTTGTTCTTGCACTTTGGTGCGATTTTGGCCGAGGCGCTGTTGCGTCCTTGGGGATTGGGTGGCTGGTAATGGCTCTTAAAGTTGAACACGAAATTCATCAGCGTCGCAAAGGTCGCAATGTTGGCGTTGGCCTGATGTTGGGTGCTTTTGTAGTGCTAGTTTTGGCGCTTACCTTTACAAAAATCACTAGTGGTGATTTTGAATTGCCCAAAGCGAACGAGATTAGCCAGTGAAAAAGTTGACCGGACCACAAAAAACAGTCGCACAAACAGTGTCGCTTGTCGTTTTGATGGGTGGTCTGGCATGGGCTTCAGTGCCGTTTTACGATTGGTTCTGCCGAGTTACTGGCTTTGGTGGAACAACCGGCATTTCGACTGTCGCGCCTGACGATGTGCTAGAGCAAACCATCAAGGTTCGCTTTGACGCCTCACTGCACAGCGATATGGATTGGGATTTTAAACCTGAAGTTCATGAAATGGAATTGCGTATTGGCGAGACTGGATTGGCTTTTTATGAGGCACATAATCCAACGGATCGCCCTATTGCCGGACAAGCCAGCTATAACGTTACGCCGTACCAAGCCGGCTATTTCTTTAATAAAATCGACTGCTTCTGCTTTGAAGAGCAGGTGTTACAACCGGGTGAAACCGTTATGATGCCTGTCAGCTTTTATGTAGACCCGGAAATTGTGACGGATCGTGACGCAAAATACGTGCACACCATTACACTTAGCTATACATTCTACGAAATTGATTTGCCCGAAGGCTTCGCAGCCCTAGACGCAGTCACAGACACAACCTTGAACTAGGGGACGCTTCATGGCCCACGCAAAGAACCACGACTATCACATCCTACCACCATCCATTGAACCATTGCTGGGCGCTGTTGCTGCCTTCTTTATGCTGTTTGGTGCCGTACTGTGGATGCATGATTCCGGCCCTTGGATGTTCTTGATCGGC
>CAJJAR010000015.1 GCA_905182105.1 uncultured Paracoccaceae bacterium | reverse complement strand
ATGAATTTGATGCCGAGACAGAGCATCAGGTAACAGCCACGGGTGACGGTGAGTTCATGGTGGACGGTGCCACAACCATCCGCGACCTGAACCGTGCCAACGATTGGAACCTGCCAGATGAAGAGGCGAACACGATCGCGGGATTGGTCATTCACGAGGCGCAAATGATACCAACTGTGGGTCAGGTGTTCTCGTTCCACGGCTTCCGGTTTGAGGTGATCAAACGCGACGGCAATCGGATTACAGAGCTGAAAATCCGCTCCCTTTAGGATAATAGTTAACGCCCCATTTGGTGGCGTTTGCACGCACAACTGCACAGTACGGCCCCACATCTATACAGTTTGGGGCTCTCAAAACGTGGTATTCGATAGGGATATATCGCAACTGTGCAGATTGGAAGGTAAATTGTACAGTTTTGCGCTTGTACGGCCTTAACCCCTTGGTAACGAATGCCTGCACGTTAACCTTTGCGCGGGGCCATTAAATGTTGGGTAAGCTTTGGATATTTGGGACGCGGTGGCCGGGTAAACCCCGCCCAACGGTCACGCCAGATTAAGCGCCCTTGTTGACGGCTTTTTTGCCGGCTTTATTTGGATGAGAGCCTTCTTGGCGCGCAACATTGTGCAGCCCCTGATAAGCCGCAGGCTTTTTCACAGGATTCGCATCAGCGCGTTTGACGCGTGGTTTTTTCGATTTAGGCATTTCAAGTCCCTTCAGGAGTTACTTGGGTCATAGAGGGTTTTTGGCGGGATTGTAACCGTGGAGTTTTTGGGACGGGGGGGAGGTAATGGCCGCTTTGAGCATGGGTCAAAAAAATGGATACGACCAATCATCTATAAGTTTTCGTCAGGAAAATCTTCCAGTGGTAGATTCAGTGATGTTTGTACGATGGTATGAAATGGTATTGAAGGTCTGTCCCAGATTGCAGCCTGAGCAACTGAAACGCTCCATTCCTCTGAAATATCACTCATAAAAGATAGAAACCATTCCAGCTTCTCGCTTTCATCTCGAAGTAAATAGTAGCCATTTAGAATAACGCCGATGTGGCTGCTCCTTGGAAACCACTAGAGATCTTCCAACATTTTGTCCAAGGCATTAAAGTTAAAACTAAAATAATTTGGGAATTCAAATTTCTCAGAAAACTCCGTTAAAATTCCATAAATGGACGTTATTTCCTTGCCGTCGAGACCGATAGCTTTTGCCATACGTCTTAAGATAGTTCTGTGTGGCGCTTCGTTACCCAAGGTCGATTACATGTTTGAAGTAGATGTTCTGCATCCATGCCTGCCAATCCTTAACTTTAAATGTCATTTGGCGATCGGGCGTGCCCCATTACCGCAGACGATACCACTTTCGGATAATTTATTAACACTATTTACATTCTACGGCATGTATTAGGTTCTGTGATCTGCAATTTTGCCTGCTAAACCACTATTTAGCCCTCACTCTATCCTCGCAAAATCTCCCCACTTGCGTCAAACGGTGCCTCTTTCAAAATCACCGCTTTGTGTGCCACGCCCAAAACCAACACCTCGACCTCGTCCCCAGCAACCGCGTCTTTAACGAACCCAAGCGCGAGGGATTGTCCAACGTTGTAGCCATAGGCGCCTGATGTCACACGCCCGATCCCTTTGCCGTCTTTAAAGATCGGCTCGCCCCCGTTTGCATCCGCGTTTGACGCATCGGTCTGGGCGGCGTCCAGCGATAGTATCACCATGTGTTCGCGTGCCACGTTGCCCATTGTCTCAGCCACCCCTGATTTATTAAGGAAATCCTTGTCCATTTTGCACAGGCGATCCAGCCCAACTTCTTGGGGCCAATATTCGGGGGAATATTCGCGGCTCCATGACCCGTACCCTTTTTCAATCCGCAAACTCATCAAGGCACGGCTGCCAACGGGGCCCGCGCCGAACGCTTTGCCTGTCTCTAGCAAGGCGGCGTAAAGGCGATCTTGATCTGCAGTCGCGCAGTGCAGTTCCCAACCTAAATCACCGGAAAAGGAAACCCGCAGCGCCAGCACCTCAACCCCTGCCAATTCGATCCATTTGGAGCGCATGAACGGGAAATCATCTGTGGCGAAGGATGTGTTGGTCATGCTTTGCAAAATCGCACGGCTTTGGGGGCCCGCCACGTTGAACCCGCACATTGCTTCGGTTTCAGAGGTGAACGTTGTTCCCGTCGGCAATGGCACCTCGTCGAAGAAGCGTTTATGATAGCGTTCGGCCATGCCTGATCCGATGATCCAAAAATCGTCCTCAGCCAATCGTGTCACGGTGAAATCACCCGCGATGCCGCCGCGCTTGCCAATCAGCGGCGTCAGACAGGACCGCCCGATGGATTTGGGCATAGTGTTGGCGAAGACGCTGTTCAACCAATCCGCAGCCCCTACCCCTTTGCAGCGGTACTTGGCGAAATTGGAGATGTCGATGATGCCCGCCTTGGCGCGTAACATTTTGCATTCCTCGCCCACAGGGCCCCACCAGTTTTGCCGGGTGAACCCATCGGTGTCTTTGGTGTCAGGTTCATCTGCGAACCACAGCGGGTGTTCCCAGCCATAGTTCAGGCCCATAACAGCGCCCATGTCCTTTTGGCTCTGGTACACGGGACGTGTGCGCACGGCGCGCCCTGCACTGCGTTCCTCGTTCGGGAAGTGGATTTTGAAACGGTTGGCATATTGGTCGCGCACCCGTTCTTTGGTGAAGGCCTTGCCCTTTGCCCCGTCCGTGGCCCAGCTTCCGAAACGCGCCATGTCCCATGGGAACATGTCGTATTGCATTTCACCCTCAATGATCCACTGCGCCACCATCAGGCCCATGCCGCCTGATTGGCTAAAGCCTGGAATGATGCCATTGCAGCAGAAATAGCCCTTTTTCTCTGGCACAGGGCCAAGCAGGACATTGCTGTCAGGTGACCAGATCATCGGACCATTGATGACCCGTTTAATGCCTGCGGTTCCAACAACAGGGACACGATCAATCGCACGCAGCATATTTTCTTCGATCCGTTCCAGATCGTCGTCAAACAGGTCATGAGCGAAATCTAAGGGGGTACCTTCTTCGGCCCAGAATTTCATGTTCTTCTCATAGGCTCCGACCAATAGCCCCTGACCCTCTTGGCGCAGGTAATATTCGCCATCACGGTCCGCCACCGATGGCAGACGTTTGTCCATCGCTGCAATCTCAGGGATGGTTTCGGTCACGAAATACTGGTGTTCAGTGGGCTGCAATGGCAGATCAATACCTGCAAGGGCAGCCACTTCGCGCCCCCATAGGCCTGCGGCATTAATCACCCAAGGCGTTGATACGTCTCCTTTTTCCGTGCGCACAATCCATGTGCCATCGGATTGCTGTTCGGTCCCAAGTACAGGATTAAACCGCATGATTTCAGCGCCGTTTTGACGCGCACCTGTCGCGTAGGCCTGTGTCACACCTGATGGATCTACGTTACCGCCATCCGGCTCCCACATGATGCAACGGATGCCGTCAAAATCGACCAGCGGGTGAAGGCGCTCTGCCTCGTCACGATCGACCTCATGGAAATTCATCCCAAACAGCTTCGCCTTGGCCGCTTGCAGACGAAGCTGGTGTTCGCGCTCAATAGTTTGGGCAAGGTACAAAGACCCCGGTTGGAACACGCCACATCCTTGGCCCGTTTCCTGCTCAAGCTCCTTATACAGCCCCATCGTATAATGCTGAATACGACTGATGTTGGTGCTGTCGTGCAGACCGTGGATGTTGGCGGCGGCGTGCCACGTGGAGCCAGAGGTAAGTTCATCACGTTCAATCAAAACAACGTCTTTCCAACCCAATTTGGTAAGGTGATACAGGATCGAACATCCGATTACTCCACCACCGATTACGACTGCTTGTGCATGGGTACGCATATGGACACCGCCCTGAAATAAGGTTTCATTACCCTTGATCTTCGCAGCTTGAATATCGTTTGATTGCACCAAGGCGACAATATTTGTCGCTATTCGACCAGCCAGACACGACAGCGAAACCCAATCTGGATGTAACATCTTGCCAAGGAGTGCGCCCCATGAAGACCACAACACGTGTAGCAGTGATTGGAGGCGGCGTGGTTGGTGCGTCTGTTTTGTACCATCTGACGAAACTGGGATGGTCAGATGTGATATTGTTGGAACGCTCTGAGTTGACGTCAGGGTCCACATGGCATGCAGCGGGTGGGTTTCACACGCTGAACGGCGACACCAATATGGCCGCGTTGCAGGGTTATACCATTAATCTTTACAAAGAGTTGGAAGAAATCACAGGCATGTCTTGTGGCCTGCACCATGTGGGCGGTGTGACGCTAGCGGACAATCAAGATCGCTTTGACATGCTACTGGCAGAACGCGCCAAGCACCGCTTTATGGGGCTTGAAACAGAAATTGTGGGCCCCGAAGAGATCAAGAAGATCGCCCCTGTGACCAATATTGAGGGCATCATTGGTGGGCTTTATGATCCCCTTGATGGGCATTTGGACCCCTCGGGCACCACCCATGCCTATGCAAAAGCGGCCCGCATGGGTGGCGCGACGATTGAAACGCATACGATGGTTAAGGAAACCAACCAACGTGCAGATGGCACATGGGATGTGGTTACGGACAAGGGCACGATCCACGCGGAACATGTGGTAAATGCTGGGGGCTTGTGGGCGCGTGAAGTGGGCGCAATGGCCGGTATCTATTTCCCACTGCACCCGATGGAGCACCAGTATATCGTGACAGAAGAGGTCCCGATGATCGTTGATATGATGAAAGAAGGGGTTGAACATCCCCACGTCATGGACCCTGCTGGCGAAAGCTATTTACGCCAAGAGGGTCAGGGCCTTTGTATTGGTTTTTATGAGCAAACATGCCGTCCGTGGGCCGTAAATGGCACCCCATGGTCCTTTGGTCAGGATTTGTTGCAGGACGATTTCGACAAGATCGAGGACAGCATCAATTTTGCCTATAAACGTTTCCCTGATTTGGAAAAAGTGGGCGTTAAGAACGTGATCCACGGCCCCTTCACTTTTGCCCCAGACGGCAATCCGCTAGTGGGCCCAGTTCCAGGCGTGCGCAACTATTGGTCTGCTTGTGGTGTGATGGCGGGCTTTAGCCAAGGTGGCGGCGTTGGTTTGATGTTGGCGCAGTGGTTGGTTGAGGGAGAACCAGAACGCGATGTGATGGCGATGGATGTCGCCCGTTTTGGTGATTGGATTTCGCCGGGCTATACCTTGCCCAAGGTGATTGAAAATTATCAAAAACGCTTTTCCGTTTCTTACCCGAACGAGGAACTGCCAGCTGCACGTCCAAACCGTACAACCCCGATGTATGATATTTTCAGCGGTATGGGTGCTGTCTGGGGTCAGCAATTCGGCATGGAGGTTGTCAATTACTTTGCCGTTGGTGATGAGCCAAAGTTTGAAACACCGTCCTTCCGCCGTTCTGAAGCCTTCGGGGCAACCGCGCGCGAAGTACGCGGTGTGCGCAGCGCTGTGGGCATCAATGAGGTGCACAATTTTGGCAAATATCTGGTCAAAGGCGACAGCGCACGCGCATGGTTGGACCGCATTATGGCGGGGCGTATTCCCAACGTTGGACGCCTAAGTTTGACCCCGATGCTGTCACAAAAGGGGAAGTTGATTGGTGACTTTACCGTGTCGTGTTTGGCAGAGGATGAATTCCAATTAACCGCATCCTATGGATCACAAGCCTATCATTTTCGCTGGTTCACACAACATCAAGATGATGGCGTAAACATCCACAATATAAGCGATAAACGGAACGGTTTTCAAATCGCAGGACCTAATGCGCGGGCTGTTTTGATGGACTGCACCCTGAGCGATGTCAATGAAATGAAATTCATGGATGTGCGCCCAATGACCGTTGGGATGACCCAATGTCTGGTCCAGCGCGTCAGCTACACCGGTGATTTAGGGTACGAGATTTACTGTGATCCAATGGGGCAACGCGACTTGTGGAACACGCTTTGGGCTGAGGGCCAAAAGCACGGCATGGTTCCTTTTGGAATGCGGGCGATGATGTCACTGCGCCTCGATAAATTCTTTGGCTCTTGGATGTCCGAATTTTCCCCCGACTACACAGCAGCCGAAACTGGGTTAGATCGTTTTATCAGCTTCAATAAGAACACGGACTTCATTGGTCGCGCGGCAGCTGAAGAAGCGCGTGCAAATGGATCTGCGCGCACATTGGTGTCATTTGAGGTCGATGCGCTGGATGCCGATGTTCAGGGGTATGAACCTATTTGGCTGGATGGCACGGTCGTGGGCTTTTGTACCTCTGGCGGATATTCCCATTATGCAGAGAAATCGATTGCCCTTGGGTTTCTTCCGACAGATAGCATTGCCGATGAATTGGCTGTTGAGATTGAAATTTTGGGACAAATGCGCCCTGCCCGTGTGATTGTGGAAACTTTATTTGATGCAGATGGTGCGCGAATGCGTGGTTAACCCCGTGCGACCGCGTTAGGGTTATCAGATGACAACACCAATTCTACTTTTGGCAGCGGGTTCCGCGTCGCGTATGCGCGGCGGCGACAAGCTGTTAGAAGACGTGCACGGCGCACCATGCCTGCAAGTTATGGCAAAACGCGCTTTGGCAACGGGCCAGCCGGTATTGGTAACAATGCCCAGTTTGAACCATCCTCGCGCAGCTTGCTTAACGGGACTAGAATTGTCGGTGATTGAAGTGCCCAACGCCGACCTTGGTATGTCGCACAGCTTGCAACGCGGTGTCGCGGCCCTGCCCAACAACGCCAAGGCGGTTATGATCCTTCCAGCAGATATGCCCGATATTACAACAGATGACATGAACGAAATGTTGGACGCATTTGTAGTAACGAACGCAACAGCAATGCGCGCAACGACACAGGACGGTGCCACGGGGCACCCAACCTTAGTTGGCATGAACTTATTTGAACAGTTTCAAAAGCTTACTGGGGACAAAGGTGCCAACGCAATACTATCGGCGTTGGGAGACAGTCTGATGCTCCACGCCCTGAAAGGCGATCGCGCGCGCATAGATTTGGACACCCCAGAAGATTGGTCCGCCTGGCGCGCCCGCACTCAGTAATCACGACATTCAAGAAAGATCAAAAGAACCAATGATCATGTATTGAATTCACAAAAGCCAAAAAAATACTACTACATAAGCATGTCTGAACTAGGCATTGGCCTGACTAGGGCTGTTAATCTGATAATATAAGAAGCTAAGGATGACCTGTGCCCCAAGTTCCCTCCAGCTTTGCGCGGAGTCCTTGGGGTTAAATCTTTGGCGTTAGGCCGCCATCTTGTCCATCGCCTTTCTCTGCAAAAATTCCATCGGTGTCAGGTTGCCCAATGC
>CAJJAR010000014.1 GCA_905182105.1 uncultured Paracoccaceae bacterium | reverse complement strand
GCGCTACCACGAGAGCCTGAACAACGTCACGCCGTCTGACGTCTACTTCGGACGAGACAAAGCCATCTTAAAACAAAGGGAAAGGATCAAACGAAAGACACTCGAAACGCGCCGCTTGCATCACAGGCAGCGCGCCGCATAATGCAATCAACCAGATGAGCCTAACTCTCTCTTAGTTTAAGCCGCAATTGGTTCCAAAAACCCTGACGACGGACCGTGAAAGTAACTGACGGTTCGTTCAATGAGAAATCCCAATCAGTTAAAAACGAAGGATGGAATAGGTGCATCGGCACAAACTGCTTCATAAAAGAAAACATCTGCGAATAGCACAGAATGCACCTTACCCTGGCAATGGTTAAGTGCTTCCCGTCACGCTTCAATAATTCGGATACTCAGCGGAACTGTTCCACCCACAATTTCAAACAAACGATCAATATTTGGATGGGCACCATGACGATTTTTTGCATCTAGAGTGTGCTCAGCAAAGACTTCAAGACCGTGTGCCGCAGCAACGGCATCGACCTTACCAAAGCACTGTTCGAGGTAATGGTAGACAACAAGTGACCCCTGCTTTCCCGGAACATTTTCTATCTCTTCAACGACCTCACCAGCCGGATTAATCAAATCGATCCGTGATATCCCTTCGATTGAGGGCAAAAGTTGCAGATTCTCACTGAACGAAGCGGTTGGCTGAATCATAAGAATGTTCCTTTGGGAATGCGTTGTTTTCCAGCTTAACAACTCAAGTTAGCGGTTGCTATAGCATGATTATCCCATGTGTGATGAAGATAGAGACAATAATAATCCAAACCTTGGAGACCTAAATTGGAAAAATGGAACATTACGATTGATGCCCCCACTGGTTCATTCGATGCAACACTGGAATTGAGAGTTGCAGCAGACGAACCAAGCGGTGCGATGTCTGGAAAGAATGGCAAAGGTCCAATGTTAGATCTACAATTGAACGAAAATGCGATTTCTTGGGCGACCAAAGTTGAACGTCCGATGCCGGTGAAATTAAAATTCAAAGGCATTATTGATGGCCGATCAATGGCCGGGACAGTCAAGTTCGGTGTATTCGCTTCGGGTACATTTAGTGGAACATATGAATAAGAATTGAGTGCCATTACTGATGTTCCCACATACTATTGCAAGATAGATGTTTTGGAACTGCCTTCAGTTCAATGTCTTGCAGAGGTGGCATGCGATGACATTAACTGGAGTAAATAGAAGTTTATCCGTACGAATTCAAAGACCAACTCATGGCGAAAGATCAACACATGTCAGACCTCTCCACAGAAATCATCTTACACAATTATCCACAATCACCTGTCGCGGAGAAGGCAAGGATCGCGCTTGGCATCAAAGGGTTGTCATGGAAATCTGTTGAAATACCTCGCCTCACACCAAAGCCCATGTTGACAAAATTAACAGGTGGTTATCGTCGAACGCCGGTGATGCAAATTGGAGCTGACATCTACTGCGACACCCAATGCATACTGAGAGAATTAGAGCGCCGGTATCCAATGCCTACGTTTTTCCCAAGCTCAGATTCTGGACTAATGTGGTGTTTGAGCAGATGGACTGATGGTGCGCTTTTTGACTTGACTGTGAAGATCATTCTAGGCTCGGCCGGCGATGCTCTACCAGCAGATTTTGCTGAAGACCGTGGGCGGCTGTATTTGGGTCAAGACTGGGCAGACGGTTTAAAGGCTGCCAACGCAACCCTTCCCCACCTTGCTTCACAATTTCGCGCGCCGTTGAAGTGGGTGAATGAGCAATTATCAGACAATCGGAAATTCCTGTTGGGCACGGCTCCTGCTGCGGTCGACGCCCAATTGTACCATCTCGTTTGGTTTCTTCGTGGGCGTTGGGACCAAGGTCCAACCTTTTTATCAGAGTTTGAGAATTTAGCCCGTTGGGAAAAGAATGTTGAAGCCATTGGGCATGGAACAATGAGTGAAATGTCTCCAAAGGATGCAATCATAATCGCTAAGGGCAACGAGCCAATCACCAAACAAAATACTGATGCCTTTGACCCACAAGGATTGAAGCCCAGTATGAGTGTAACAGTTTCACCTGACTTGGACGGAGGTGAGCAACCGGTTGAGGGTGAAGTAGTGGCGACCAGTGCCGACACTATAACCTTACTCCGAAGGGATGCAGACATTGGGAACATAGGCGTTCACTTCCCCAGAGAAGGCTACCGCGTCGATATCCTTTGATTAATAAACTCTGATCACCAAATGCATTCTGATAGATCGCGGGGGCTTGAAGCTCGTAATTGCAGGCTAAAATTGGCCAACTCTGCAATATTCGTCTCCACAAATTCATGGCTAAGGATCAGCCAACCGTTTAGAGTTTTGGGGACCGCGGTTCATTAAGACTGCAACCTAGGAGTACCCGACATGATCGAGCCAGAAACATTTACCTTCCTGACAGATCTTGCCGCAAACAATCGCAAGATCTGGATGGACGAAAACCGTGAGGACCGTGATGACGCCCTCCGTAATTTCACCGGAATTGCGTCAACACTTCATGACTACGCTGATCGTTTCAATCACAATGTGGCAGCCGCAAAGAGCAAACCAAAGCAAAGCTATACCAAATTCTTTCAAGAAGCTCGCGACCGTAGTGGCCCGGGTTTGTATCGCACTGATATCGACGTGTTTGCTAATGCAGGCAATCCCTTTGAAGAAGTTGGGTATTATTTACATATCGAGCCTGGAAATTGTTATGCCGGAGCTGGGCTTAGTCGCCCATCGAAAGAAACTCTTGCTAGGATGCGCTCACGTCTGATGGATGATCCTCAAGAGATCATTGCGCTTGAAAACGACACTGACTTCAAAACTGCATTTCCTGAAGGCATTACCACACGCAAGGCATTGAATGTCGTGCCAGACGGTTTTGACGTCACAGCCCCAACTTTAAAATATTTAAAAATGGTTGGCTTGGAGTGTCGTGCACATGTGACCGAAGAAGAATTGTTAGATGACGACGCAATTTATAAAATAATCGAGATCTTTCGGTCCGCGAGCCCACTGGTTAGGTATTTTGAATAATCAAGCGATTGGCCAATCGGCTCTCGTATAAGCATCGATAATATTTCAAAAAAGCTATCGCTATTTTATCCTGATCCGTTATCAAAGTCTTCTAAACTATGCACGAAACATCAAAATGTCGTGTATATGGCCGCAAACACTCGTTTGCTGGCCCAATCTATCAGGGAGAATCGAATGATTAATTCGTTTAAGACGGCCGCGCTTGGCGCAGCTATGGCATTTGGCCTTGTCGGCACCGTGTCCGCACAAGAACTAAACTTTTTCACAATCGGTACAGGCGGCACAGCGTATACTTATTATCCAGTTGGCGGCGTAATCGCGAACGCAATTTCCAAACCACCAGGCTCACGCGAATGCGGAGAAGGCGGCTCATGCGGCGTTGATGGCTTGATCGCGTCTGCAGTTTCCTCACGCGGTTCTGTAGACAACGTAAACGCAATCATCTCCGGCTTGCGCAGCTCTGGTTTTGCGCAATCAGACGTGGCGTACTGGGCCTTTACTGGCACAGGCACCATGGAAGGCAGCGAGCCAGCAACCGATTTGCGTACAATCGCAGCCTTGTTTGAAGAGCACATTCACCTTGTTGCTTTGGCAGACAGCGGTATCAATTCTGTTGCTGATCTTGCAGGCAAGCGCGTTTCTTTGGACGAGCCAGGTTCTGGTACATACGTTGACGCGAACCTGATCCTTGAAGCCAACGGTCTTACTTCAGATGATCTAACTGCCGAAGCTCTTAAAGGCGGCGCAGCTTCTGAAGCATTGCGCAATGGCAAGATCGACGCATTCTTCGTTGTAACAGGCTACCCAACTGGTTCATTGGTTGAGTTGGCATCTGCTGCAGACATCAAGCTGGTTCCAATTTCCGGTGCTGGTGCAGATGCATTGACTGAAAAGTATGGCTTCTTTGCGATTTCAGACATTCCTGAAGGCACATATGAAGGCGTTGCGAAAACAACAACTGTTGCAGTTGGTGCTCAGTGGTTCACTTCGGCGTCTCAAGACGAAGAGCTGATCTACAACATCACAAAAGCATTGTGGAACGATGAGTCCCGCAAGCTATTGGATGTGGGTCACGCTAAAGGCAAGACAATCACACCAGAAACTGCGTTGAACGGCGTTGGTGTGCCTTTGCACGCAGGTGCAGAGCGTTTCTATCGTGAAGCTGGCCTACTTGACTAATCAAGTAAGCTTATGAATTTGGCCTTGGGCGTACAAACGCCCAAGGCCTTTTGATTTTTTGATCAGGGAATTTCTAAATGTCTACCGACACCACTCCAGAGCTAACGCCAGAACAACTGGCCGAGATTGAGCGTCAGTTTGATCCAGAAACAACATTCCGCCCCACCGGGAAAATTATCGGATTTGTGATTGCTGCAGTATTGGTGTCGATGTCAGTCTATCATTTCTACGCTTCGGGCTTTGGCCTAATGCGCGAGCTTGTCCACCGCGGTATTCACCTATCATTCGTGCTGGGCTTGGTGTTTTTGCTATTTGGTATTCGTAAGAGCGACACACTGGGTCCAAAAGCATGGTACCGGTTTGATGGCGTTCCCATGATCGATATTATTTTCGCTTTTCTAGCCGTTGGTGCCGCCATGTACCTCCCGCTTTTGCCCGCAGCGTCATTGGCGCAACGCGTTGGTAATCCATCCCCTTCAGATGTGTTTATGGGTTCCGCGCTCTTGCTGCTAACCCTCGAAGCCACTCGTCGTAGTGTTGGTCCAACCCTACCTATAATTGGCTTGGTCTTTATCGCCTTTGCTTATTTCGGCCCGTGGATGCCCGGTGCACTTAAGCACGGAGGTTCATCATGGCTTGGCATAATTAACCATCTTTATATGACTAACCAGGGTATCTATGGCATCGCGATCGGCGTGATGGCACAATACGTGTTCCTTTTCATCCTATTCGGTGTTCTGGCCACACGCATCGGTTTGGGTCAATTGTTCATTGATATGGCAATGGTCATTGCAGGACGTTATTCAGGCGGCCCAGCAAAAGTTGCGATTTTCTCAAGCGCATTTATGGGGACTATCTCAGGTTCGTCCATTGCCAACACTGTTACCACCGGTGCGCTGACCATACCTGCGATGAAGCGGGTCGGCTACCCTGCCCACTTTGCTGGCGCGGTTGAGGCAACGGCCTCTACAGGCGGTCAAATCACACCGCCCATTTTGGGTGCCGCCGCGTTCATTATGGTTGAGTATTTGGAAATTCCACTGCGCGACGTGCTTGCCGCTGCACTGTTCCCTGCGCTGCTGCACTACTTTGGTATCTTCATAATGGTGCATCTTGAAGCCAAGAAATTAGGTCTTCGCGGTCTTCGTGCAGAAGAACTGCCGAAACTTGGCGTGGTTCTCAAGGATCATTGGTTAAGTCTGATCCCCTTGATCATTCTTGTGTATTTAATCCTATCGGGCAAAACGCCCGACTATGCGGCTGTCTATGGTATCATCGCATGCGTTGTTGTTGGTTTTTTAAACCCGACACACCGCCTAAGCATCAAAGACCTCTGGGACAGCTTAGCTGCAGGTGCCAAGAACACACTTGCCGTGGGTGCTGCTGCAGCAACCGTTGGCGTTGTTGTTGGTGTTGTGACCTTAACTGGTGTGGGGTTTCGCTTGGGGTACGTTGTTGTTCAAACGGCAAATGACATCGGTACCTTCCTAAGCTCGCTTCCAATATTGGGCTACTTCACTGTCGCACAATGGGCGCTGTTCACATCGCTCGTATTGATCGCCATCGCATGTATCATCATGGGTGCCGGTATTCCGACAACAGCAACCTACATCATTCTAGTAGCTGTAGCAGCCCCCGCCCTTGCTGTGCTCGAGGTTCAACCAATCGTTGCTCACTTCTTTGTCTTCTACTACGGCGTTCTGGCAGATATCACGCCACCCGTAGCCCTCGCTGCATATGCTGCAGCAGGCATCGCTGGATCCAATCCTTTCAAAACAGGTAATACCGCATTCCGCCTTGGGATTGCAAAGGCACTGGTGCCATTCGTGTTTGTGTACTCACCAGCATTGCTGTTGGTTGCTGATGGCTTCACATGGTGGCTGTTCACGATCACATTGCTAGGTGCAATGCTGGGTATTGCGTCCCTCGGTGTGGCTTTCTCTGGCTATCTACTCTCATCATTGAAAACTTGGGAACGCTGGTGGGTTGCACTGGTGTCATTCTTGTTCATTGCACCTGGGTTAACCACGATGGCGATTGGTCTGATATTGATGACCCCAATTGCTGTAATCCAGTTCAATCGCTCTCGCCAAACAGCCAACTGAATTAAAAACCTAAATTAATTAAAATGGGGGGCAAATCTTTTGCCCCCCATTTTAATTAGTATCGACTTTTTTGCTTATCGAATTACGCAAGCAAAGCAAAGACTACCTAAGCAACCAACAGTGGCCTCGAAACCCTGACGTCTTCAATTAGACGACAGGCTTGAACGGAGCCAAGATTTTATATAGTGCTTCTCTCGACACTGGCTTGCTTAAATGGCCTGTCATGCCCTCTTTGGTGCTTCGTTCTATATCCTGCACCAGCGCATAAGCTGTGAGCGCAATAATTAGCACGTCATGCGCAGCTTCATAACCGTCCATATCAGGCATTTGAATGTCCATTAAGATGACATCGAATGCATTCTTTGACATCGCCTCAATTGCTTCCCCACAAGAGCTTGCAAGAGATGTCGTTGCTCCCGCGCGATCAAGGAATGCTTTTATCACAATACGGTTTATGTGATTATCATCAACAGCCAATACCGCGAGGTCCTTCAAAGGCATTTCGACTTCAGTATCCACTGATCGGGCAAGCACGCCTGCGTTACGAACCACGCTCCGTCGAGATCGACACTCATACAGCAGCGCCCGCTGCGCTATTCAAATGGATAATCGCTGGGCATAGCTGCGCTAAAATTAGTCCGGTTCTACGACAAGTACTTCGCAAAATTGATTGTAAGCGTAGCAGGAAAAGGCAGCGAATTATCGTTTTCTTTAAAACTGTGCGTAATCTCTATTTTGTCAGGATCGACATGCGGCAAAACTTCAGATTCACAAAACGCCTGAGTACTGCTTAAAACTGACGCATGAATTCTGGAATTTACCAGCATCGCTTCATCTTGCATTCGCTTTTGCTTGGTTGAAAGATAGCCAAACAATAACCCTCCACCAATTATGGCAATCAGAATATTTGGAACGATCAATGGGGAGGCGCGTTTGCGATCTAGCACAGTTTGCGATTCAACTTTGGCCAAAGTTTCATCTTTCGTTGGGACGCTGTGCGGCGACAACTACATTCTGCGCAATAGGGGATTTTCAGAAGCGTTTTGTAGGAACCATATGCGTAGATATTAGACAGGCCAGCCCAAGTTGATGCAATCAAGTTCATAGCCAGCTTGCTCGTTTGCCGAGTAAATATGACCTTAATAACAGTGACCTTGTAGCGAAACATGAATTTTATGTTAGCCATCAAAGAATATTCAAAGCCTGGTTCACGTATTACAGCCATTTTTATGATCCGAATTAGCTGTATATGCGTACCTATCCCATAACGTTGCGCGGTCTCGCACGAGGTTTCATTGAACCCGCGGCACTTGGGAAAGCAACAATGCGAAAATCTGAATTACCTGAAAAAATATGTGCAGTTTGCGACCGCCCTTTTTCGTGGCGTAAAAAGTGGAAAACAGTTTGGGATGAAGTTCGTTATTGCTCTGACGCTTGCAGAAGAAATCGCAACCAAAACAATATAAAGAAAGACCGCGATGCAGTTTAAACCAACACGAGCGGAAGGTTTGGCGCGGCTGGCAACCTTTACTCAATATGCAGGAAAAGCGTATCAAGAGCGCCGTAACTTCGATATTGATGCCTCTCAAGTTTCTGCAGTTTCACAACTGTCACCCTGGTTGCGCCATCGTCTCATATCTGAACAAGAGGTGCTGACCTCAGCCCGCAACCAACACAGTTTGGAAGCTGCGATTCCGTACGTCCAGCAGGTGTTTTGGCGTGGATATTTTAAAGGTTGGCTCGAGCAGCACCCTACAGTTTGGCAAAGCTACAAGTCGCAATTGGCCAAAGCCCAACAGAACCTAAGCCACGGCTATGCCGAAGCTACTGCGGGCCAAACAGGCATCCTTTGCTTCGACCACTGGTGCCATGCATTAAAAAACGATGGCTACATGCATAATCATGCCCGCTTGTGGTTTGCGTCAATCTGGATTTTCACTCTCAAACTTCCTTGGGAATTGGGTGCCGCCTTTTTCCTTGAACACCTTCATGATGGCGATCCTGCTTCAAATACGCTCAGTTGGCGTTGGGTTGCGGGCTTGCATACCAAAGGAAAAAATTATGTCGCGAGCGCGGATAACATCGAGAAGTTCACCGATGGAAGGTTTCGCCCAACGGGACAGTTGGCCCAGGCCCCTGCTCCGCTTGTAGAGAACGAAGAACATTTATTTGTTCCCTTTGAACCAGCACAAAACGAGCCCAACAAACCACATCTATTGGTTATCACCGAAGAAGATTGCCTTTCCAGTTTCGAAGTTGATCCTCGGTTTTCAGGCGTTTTAGGGCTGGTTTCACCAGAAGCCTCGCATTTCGCCAAAACGGCCGTTCAAAACACCGTCTCCAAACTGGGCGGAGACACTTATGTTGGCCACCATTGGAGCAAAGAGATCACCCTTGCAGCGCAGAATGCGCAGACTTCAAAAGTCATAACTCCATACATTCCAGTCGGCCATGTCTCTGACGGCATGGCGGTTGCCGCAAATACCCTGAAAGGGCATGGGATTGATTTGACCATGTCCACTCGAGCCTATGACATTCAGGTCTGGCCAAACGCGACAAAAGGTTTCTTTAAGTTAAAAAAGAAAATCCCCAGCATCCTTGAGGCTTTGAACATTGGCTGAGGGGAGAACCGCTGCCCCACACATCGTCTGGTTCAAACGTGATCTACGCCGACATGATCACGCCCCACTTTGGCATGCATCCCAACAAAGCGCGCCGATCATTCCTTTGTATATTGTTGAGCCCAATTACTGGAAACAACCTTTTGCCTCTCGACGCCATTGGCGTTTTATCCATGACTGTTTGACCGATTTAAACCAAGGTCTTCTCCAACTTGGCCAGCCCTTAGTTGTAAGGGTCGGCGAGGCTAGTAATGTTATCCAAGAACTACATAATCAGTGCGGAGTGGCAAAACTTTGGGCGCACGAAGAAACCGCTGATCTTTGGACATTTGAGCGGGACAAGGCGGTTTGGAAAACTTGCGCAAACCTTGGCATTCAAGTCCAAGAATTTCCAACAAACGGTGTGGTCCGTGGGCTGAAAAGCCGCGACAATTGGAGCGTTATTCGAAACCAACGGGTTTCTGCCACTGTTTTTCCAAAGCCAAATAAATTAATACCCGCAACCAATGTAGAGGGTGTGACACTACCGTCCAAAAACAAGCCTATGTTTGGTGCACAATTGCCTGGAACCACACAAAAAGGCGGGCGCCATAGAGCGGTCGAAGACTTGCAGAGTTTTTTGGAAGAGCGATCATCAAACTATCTACGACACATTTCAGCACCAGGCGCGTCCGAGTTTTCCTGTTCACGTCTTTCCGCGCACTTGGCATTTGGGGCACTGTCCACGCGCGAAGTTGTCCAAGCATTGGATCGCAGACGCAAACAACTCAGCCCAATTGATAAAAGTAAGTTTGAGCGCAACCTCAGTGCTTTTGGATCACGTCTCGCATGGCGATGCCACTTCATTCAAAAACTCGAAGATCAGCCAAGCATCGAAACAAATTGCATGCACCCAGCGTTTGAAGGGTTGCGGGAAAAAGAACATCGGGAAGATTATTTTGAAGCTTGGAAAACGGGCAAAACGGGCATTCCATTTGTCGACGCATGTATGCGTAATTTGATCAGCACTGGTTGGATTACTTTTCGCATGCGTGCGATGTTGGTTAGCTTTGCAAGTTACCAGCTTTGGCTCGACTGGCGTAAAACAGCACCCTACCTCGCTGGTTTATTTACTGATTATGAACCAGGCATCCACTACAGCCAGTTTCAAATGCAATCTGGTGTAACGGGCATCAATGCGATCCGCGTTTATAACCCTATAAAGCAAGGCTTGGACCAGGATCCAAACGGGATATTTGTTCGCAAATGGGTCCCAGAACTAAGGCACATCATGGGCGAGGCAATTCACCAACCATGGCTGCAGGAGCAAACGCTATTCAGAGCTACGAGCGACCAAAATGAGGCCATCTACCCTGCGCCAATCGTCGACCTGACGCTTTCTGCAAAAGCCGCAAAAGACAAACTTGCGGCAGTGCGCAAAAGTGACGCCTTCTTTATGAATAAGAACGCTGTGTATATTAGGCACGGTAGTCGCAAACGCACAGCCAAATCGAAGAGCCAAAAACCAGCACCCGATCAACTAAATCTATTCTGATTAGAGGTCCCTTATGAGATTAGTGGTAAAATCTATATATTGAACAATACAAATTTTCGCGCGACTAAACGGGTATGAGATGATTTAGGAGGTCAACAGATGGCAGAATACATAAACCAGAACCAAGATGTTCAAATGACACTGCAACAACGCGCACGCGGCCTTCTCATTGACCAAGCCGCTCAAGGCGAGCCAATCACATACCAAGCTTTTGCAAAGGCGCTAAAGCTGCTGCCACCACACACAATTCATCGCGCAACTGTTGTGTTAGAACAGCTCATCGAAGAAGATTCTGAAAATGGCCATCCTTTAATCGCCACGCTGGTCATAAGCAAAGCACGAAACGGATTACCAGCATCCGGTTTCTTCGATTGCGCCATGAAGTTTGGGGCATTTAGGAGCACATTAAAAGAACCCAACAACACTTTATTTTATAACACAGAATTTGATTTAGCCGTGGATTTTTGGGCTCCAAAACAGTCTTAAAAACGCCCTAGAGGTATTACCGTCGCTCCCAGATCAGTATGGTAAGCCAATATAATTTTCTGCCAACTCTCGGCGTGCTGTTTCCGACTGTGAAAGCTGTGCCAACGTTGCTTTGCGCATTTGCGCAGCAAAGCTGTCTTCCCCTTCAAACTGGTGCAACATCGTTGTCATTTGCCAACTGAAACGCATTGCCTTCCAAATTCTTGCAAGGGCGCGTTCCGAATATGCATCGATACCCGTAGCGTCCCCTTTTTGCAGGACATCAATCAGACCTTGGTACAAATAGAACACATCTGACACAGCAAGGTTCAAACCCTTGGCACCAGTTGGTGGCACAATATGGGCAGCATCGCCAACAAGAAACAAACGGCCCCAACGCAGCGGCTCACTCACAAATGAACGCAACGGCGCAATCGATTTCTCAATCGAAGGACCTGTTACCATCGAACTACTGATATCATAGGGTAAACACTGTTTCAGTTTATCCCAGAACCGATCGTCACTCCAATCTTCAACCTTATCCGTCAATGAAACCTGTACATAATAACGACTTAAGTTTTCATTCCGCATAGATGCCAATGCAAACCCATTGCTAGAATTTGCATAGATCAATTCATGGTTGGCTGGCGGCGTCCGAGACAGCACGCCTAGCCATCCAAACGGATAGACACGTTCAAAAGCGCGCCGCTTTTCTTCTGGTATAGTAGTCCGGCTGACACCATGAAAGCCATCACACCCTGCAACATAGCTGCAATCTAACCGCTGCCTCACACCACCTTTGGTGAACTCAACATAGGGTGCATCGCTGTCAGCATCATTGATCACAACATCGCTAACATCGTGCACTACCGTAGCCCCTATCGCATCTTGGGCATTATATAGGTCGGCCGTCACCTCGGTTTGCCCGTAGACCATAACCTGTTTTTCAGTCAGTTCTTTGAAATTGATCCTTACCATCAGGTCGTCATCTGTCAGATAACATCCACCATGTGGGATACCCTCACGATCCAAGCGATCGCCAACGCCAGCTTCATGCAACATCTGCACAGTACCCGATTCTAGCACGCCTGCCCTAATGCGCCCTTCAACATGTGCACGGCATGAGCGTTCCAAAACCACTGTAGCGACACCTGCTTTGTTCAAAAGCTGTGACAACAGCAATCCAGATGGCCCACCGCCAATGATCGCAACTTGAGTTTTCATGTTCAGAACCTTTTCAATGTCATTTTCCAAACACTAACAGAACAGATGTATCCTTTGAATGGACGCCTCATGCATTGACTGGTAACATTCGTGCATGATTGAAACACCCAACTTCACCCTGCTGGGCGAGACAACGCACTTCCCAGACGTGGTGCATTGTGAAACCTTTCTTGCGCGTGCACCCACACATAAATGGATAATACCAAAACACCGACATACCCAAATGGCTCAGTTATTCGAGATAACAAGTGGAACCGTTTTGGCAAAAATAGATGATGCAACAATAAACCTTTCGGACGGTGATTTTCTGTATGTTCCAGCACAATGCGTGCATGGCTTTGACGTGGCTCCGCATACTGATGGAAAGATCATGTCATTCCCTCAACCCATTCTTGCATCGATTGGCCCAACGTCAAACGCCTTACCCTCTGCCTTGGATCGGTTCTTTTCAGGCAAAGTAATGCCGCAGCTCTCCAGCCTCACCAACACATTGTCTGAGACCCTGAACACTTCACAGATGTTTCGCCAACAAATTGCAGTTGGATTGGCCCATGCTGTTCTCGGGACGATCGCTAGCTTGGCCCCTAACAATCAATTCATGCCCTCCGATCCACGGCTTGCAGATTTTGATGCACTCATTCTACAACATCAAAAATTGGGATTAAGCGCAGCTGACTACGCCGCACTCCTTGGCGTTAGTACCGGGCATCTTAGCAGGTTATGCCGCGAGGCCACCGGCCGCGGTGCTGGTGCATACATTGAACGGGCGACGATGAATGAGGCCTGCCGTCTATTGGCATTCACACGAATGCCCGTTGCAGAGGTCGGTTATCAGTTTGGTTACAGCGACCCATCATACTTTTCTAAAAGGTTCCGTGCCGCGCGTGGCCAAACGCCAACGCAATATCGCGCTGCATTCGCGAGCTAAAGCCGTGATTTACGGATTTTTCATTAAAGCGCGTAGGCAGCGTTTGAGTGTCTGAACATCATCTCCTCCCAACCTATCTTGTAACTTTCGATCAAAGTGCGCCGCAGCCATACTAAGATCATCATAAGCCGTCCTGCCTGCTGCGGTCAGGCTTAGCAATGCGTGGCGTCGATCCTTAGCAACCTCTTCTCGGACAACAAACCGCTTATCTTCAAGAGCAGACACTCCGCGGCTGGCTTTGGTCTTGTGTATATGAGCACGATCGCAGATCTGTTTTGCAGTTAGGTCACCGTACTGCCCCAGATGATACAAGATACGCCACTCGGTCTGCAGCATTCCGTAGCGGTCCTTATAAGATGGGCTAAAGGCCGCACCTTGGGCGTCCGCCGCTTGGTTTAAAAGATACGGCAGAAAGTTAGACAAATCCATTTCAGTAGACATCAGCATTGCAAATCTCGCCTTGTTAGTTACATTTTCAACTAATATTGCTTCAGCAGCATTCGAGGGCAACCCATGACAACAGAACCAAGCACCCAAGTCGACGAAACCCAACTGCGATATATGTCTGGGTGGGGGAATGATTTCGAAACTGAAGCATTACCAAACACCCTGCCCCACGGCATGAATTCACCACAGAAGGTGAATTACGGTCTGTACGGCGAACAGCTCTCAGGTACTGCCTTTACCCAGCCGTCACCAGAACGCACATGGTGCTACCGTATTCGCCCCTCAGTCAAACACACTCATCGCTTTGCAAAGATCAACTTACCCTATTGGAAGACGGCACCCCATATTGTTGAAGACGTGACCTCCCTTGGACAGTACCGTTGGGACGCAATTAAAGCCAACGACGAGGGCCTAACCTGGCTTAGTGGTATGCGCACGATGACCACTGCGGGTGATGTTAACATTCAAACAGGCATGGCCAACCATGTCTATCTTGTCTCCAAAAGCATGGTGGACAGTTACTTTTATTCCGCAGACTCTGAGATGCTCATTGTCCCCCAAGAAGGAAAATTGCGTTTTGCGACTGAGTTGGGGGTAATAGATATCGAACCACAAGAGATCGCTATTATTCCGCGCGGGTTAGTTTACCGCGTCGAAGTTTTAGAAGGTCCTGCGCGAGGGTTTGTTTGCGAAAACTATGGGCAGAAGTTCAATCTACCAGACCGTGGACCAATTGGGGCCAATTGCCTTGCCAATCCACGTGACTTCAAAACACCGGTAGCCGCCTTTGAGGATTGCGAGGTTCCATCCACGGTAACCGTGAAGTGGTGTGGGCAATTTCATGAAACCAAAATTGGGCACTCACCATTGGATGTCGTTGCCTGGCACGGCAACTATGCCCCCTGCAAATATGACCTAAAAACGTTCTGCCCAGTCGGTGCAATCTTGTTTGATCACCCTGACCCATCCATCTTCACTGTGCTGACCGCGCCCTCTGGCCAAGCTGGAACAGCCAACATCGACTTTGTTTTGTTCCGTGAACGTTGGATGGTGGCGGAAGATACCTTCCGCCCACCGTGGTACCATAAGAACGTCATGTCAGAGCTTATGGGTAATATTTATGGCCAGTATGATGCGAAACCAAAAGGGTTTGTTCCAGGAGGGATGAGCCTGCACAATATGATGCTGCCTCATGGGCCTGATCGTAACGCATTCGAGGCAGCTTCGAACGCTGAGCTAGCCCCACATAAGTTAGATCAAACGATGTCATTCATGTTTGAAACACGTTTCCCGCAGCACCTGACAGAGTTCGCAGCGAACGAGGCACCTTTACAGGATGACTACATTGACTGTTGGGCCTACTTGGAAAAGAAATTCGATGGTACAGCAGGTAAAAAATGACGTCACTTATCTGCTATAAGAAGAACCGTTTGCCAGTTCACTCAATCATATTTTCAGAACCAAAGGACATTGCATGACCTTGCTGCAATCTTGGGTGGACAGCGCAAACAGTGCCAAGACCCCCTTCCCCTTGAACAACCTGCCATACGGTGTGTTTTCGATCGACGGGGATGACCCAAGGTGCGGCGTCGCCATTGGTGACAGGATCCTTGATATGGCCGCCCTAGAACAGGCCGAGCTGGTGCAGCTTGATGAAGAACCCAGCTTTGATCTGCCGTTTTGGAACGACGTCATGGAACTTGGACCCACCGTTTGGAACGAGCTGCGCAACACATTGACCACGCTGCTATCAGAAGATTACGAACACCAAGACACACTTCGCCAATTCCTCGTTCCCCAAGCAAATGTCGAAATGCACATGCCGCTTATCGTTTCAGAATTCACTGATTTTTATTCAGGCAAACATCACGCCCAAAACGTTGGCACAATGTTTAGAGGTCCCGAAAATGCACTTCCACCGAATTGGCTGCACATCCCGATTGGATATAACGCACGCGCATCGTCTATCGTAGTTTCTGGCACCAAAATCACACGGCCAAACGGTCAAAAGAAAGCCGCCGATGCAGACATGCCATCCTTTGGTCCATGTCAGCGTCTGGATATCGAATTAGAAATTGGTGCCATCGTTGGCGGTTCAAACCCATTGGGGCAACCAATCACAGTTGCGCAAGCCGACGAGATGATCTTTGGCTATGTTTTGCTGAACGATTGGTCCGCCCGTGATATCCAAGCATGGGAATACCAACCTTTGGGTCCCTTCCAAGCCAAAGCATTTGCAACAACGATCAGCCCATGGATCGTAACGCAAGCTGCGCTAGAACCGTTCCGCACATCTACACCCGATCGCAAAAACGATTTATTACCTTATCTTGCGGAACCGACGCCGATGCTTTTTGACATTGATCTGTCTGCCTCAATTGCACCCGCAGGGAAATCGGCCACTACAATTACGCGCACAAATTACAATCAAATGTATTACTCAGCAGCACAACAATTGACACATCATGCCTCTTCAGGCTGTGCTATGCAGCCTGGTGATTTAATTGGCTCCGGCACCATTTCGGGGCCAAAAAAACATGAACGTGGCAGTCTCTTAGAGCTCTCGTGGGGCGGTAAAGAGCCAATCACTCTCGACACTGGAGAGACGCGAACTTTCATCGAAGATGGCGATACACTTACACTTCATGGGGCAGCCCAAGGTGAAGGGTATCAAATCGGCTTTGGCACCTGCGTAGGTACAATCGTCCCCGCCCCTAAATTTCCCGCGTGAAGATCATCGGGGATATCACAATTCAGATATCTCCGATGATCAAAATTATTAAAATCTATGGATAAATTTAGTCCTCAACGTATCGCTGCTTTGCCGGTCCGCTGTATTTTTCCAACAATTCTTCGGGAACCTCACTGCCATCCACCATAAATGGCAGGATACCTTTGCGCAGAGATTTGCCGCGCATGTTGATAATATCCTCATCCGTCTTGGTGACACGCTGTGCATTACGCCGCCCCCAATGGGCCAAATGTGCATACATCATTTCGAATATTTCATCATGCCCTTCACCCTTTGCAAGATCATTCAACTCGTCAGGGTCTTCCTGCAGGTCAAATAGCATTGGACGCAATCCACCCATCGCATGCATCAGTTTGTAGCGACCATCAAACACCATGAACAAACGGCAGTCACTTGGCTCAAGGCCAAGTTTCACGCCTTGCGGTGTTGGTGAATAATCAAACTCTGAAATTGCAACCTCACGCCATTCAGGCGTTTCGCCGTTGAGCAATGGTACGAGCGAGCGCCCCTCAAGGATGTTCTTCGCAATCTTCCCGCCAGCTGCGTCAACAAATGTTGGGACCAGATCAATTGCTTCTACCAGCGCATCATTTGTGGTGCCACGAGTTGCGTCTGCCTCTTTGCGCGGATCAAAAACGATCATCGGAACTTTCACAGATGGGTCATGAAATAGGTCTTTTTCACCTAACCAGTGGTCGCCCAAATAATCTCCATGATCAGACGTTAGAACAATCATCGTCTCCTTCAACTGATCCGTATCCTCAAGGTGATCAAGCAAGATACCAAGCTGGTCATCGCATTGTTTGATCAGCCCCATGTAGGCTGGAATCACCTTTTTGCGGACATCTTCACTTTGAAATGCGGTAGCGATCTTATTTTGCATATACGCGCCGAAAACTGGCTGCGGATCGACCCGTTCGGCGTCACCGCGCACAGGAGCTGGCACATGTTGTTCGCCAAACATGTTGTGGTAAGGGGCTGGAACGATGTAGGGCCAATGCGGCTTGATAAAGCTGACATGCGCACACCATGGGCCTTTGCCGGTGTCGCGCGCTTGATCCAAGAAATCGATAGTTTGACGGGTTAACCATGGCGTCTCGCTGTCTTCTTCGCGAATATTGGCAGGCTTGTCGGCATTATCGAACATCCAACCTGTTGCCTTGTTCCCGTCGTCATCAATCCCTGCATTGGCAAAATCAGCCCACGGATTTTCAGACTTATACCCTTTGTCTTTAAGATATTCGTTATAGGGCGAACGTTTTTCGTCGTAAAAGCCATCAGGCCCAGATCCCCAAAGACCATCATCCCTGATCCAAGCATCAAAACCACATTCAGCTTGGCGCGCGCCAATCTCACTGTCAGGCGCAAGACCAAGCCGCGCCATCCCTTCAGCGTCGGCCTTCATATGCGTTTTGCCAATCAACCAGCATTCCATACCCACTTTACGCAGATGATCACCCAGTGTCTGTTCACCAACCCGCAAAGGGAAACCGTTCCATGCAGCTCCGTGCGAGGACACATAGCGGCCTGTGTAAAAGCTCATCCGACTAGCGCCACAAATAGTGGATTGAGCATAAGCGTTGGTAAACCTGACGCCCTGGGCTGCGACACGGTCGAAATTTGGCGTTTCCAAATGCTGGTGACCTGCGCAGCTTAGATAATCAAACCGAAGTTGGTCATACATTATGAATAGGATATTCAAGGTCGCACCTCTTTATTAGCATAGTGTGGGCGCAGGGGTTCTGACGCGTCATCATTTGAAACGAACTATTGACCGTTTCAGAGGTATGTACCAGCCTTTGATATGTAATCTGTGGCTTCAGCTCCAACATCACCTTTGTGCCGTATGCAAAAGCATGACAAAGTTGCGCATGGATCAAATAACCAACATTTCAGACACGCAAAACCCGCCATTCACGGCACCAACACCAGGCACTGTCAGGTTCATTGCTGTTGACGTAGAAACAGCGGGTTATGAAAGCGCAAGCATCTGTCAGATTGGATTGGCATTTGTAGGGTTCGACGGCTCAATCGACACCTACAGTACCTATATCGATCCCCGTTCCCCTTTCAGCGATGGGAATACGCGCTTACACGGCATCGATGCCAGCACGGTTTTTGATGCACCCAATTTTTTGCAAATGCTGCCCCAGTTGCGCCAAACAATGGAAACACATCCCCTTGTTCAACACAGTCGATTTGATGAAAAGGCCTTCGATGCTGCCTGCAAACTGACCCAGCAACCTATCTTAAAGTCAGTGTGGTTCGACAGCGTCAAAATCGCCCGCAAAGCGTGGCCTGAGTTTAAAGGCAATGGTGGCCATGGCTTAGGACATCTAAAAACTGCACTTGGGTTAAAGTTTCGCCACCATGATGCAGGCGAAGATGCCCACGCAGCTGCTGAGGTCGTGCTAAAGGCTGAAGCCGTCATGGGCGCTAAAATCAATATGCTTGGGTCATCACGCCAACTCAAATTCGATTTCTAACCGTTGAGGTCAATAAAAAAGGGGCACCGCGTCGGTGCCCCTAGGTTCGCTTACTGAGCTCAATTATGAATACCGCTCTATTTGTTTTATGCCTGTGGCTCAGTCAGCGTCAGGGGCGAGCGCACCCGCCCCAGATTCTTAATATCTTAGCTACAGCCGGATGTGCCGCCGCATGTGTTACACTTCATGCACGTACCGTTGCGCACCAAAGTATAGTTACCGCATTCGCCACAAGCTTCGCCTTCATAGCCCTGCATTTTGGCTTTGACCCGCGCGTCCATAGCTACGCCACCACTGCTGATCGCAGTGCTAGATCCCACTGAAACAGCAGTCGACCCTTCTGGAACCAGCGTTTGAAGGGAACCAACCGGATCAACGTCAGAAAACTGTGCATTTGCATCAGCCATACCGCCCTGCAAAACAACAAGGTCTTGTGGCAAACGCTTGCGCAAATAACCTGTAGAGCTGATTTGTTTTAGCACTTCCAATGACTTGTTCGCCGTTGTGCCCGAAACTTCCGACACATTGCTTGAACCAGTTTGCTCACCGCTGCCTAGGCTGTCGAAAGACGCTCCTTCAGGTTGGACATGGGCCAGATCGGTACGATCTAGGTAAGACACGGCCAATTCGCGGAAGATGTAATCAAGGATCGACGTTGCAGATTTGATGCTGTCGTTGCCTTGGACCATGCCTGCTGGCTCGAACTTGGTGAATGTGAAGGCATCAACGAACTCTTCAAGTGGCACGCCGTACTGAAGACCGACAGAAACCGCGATTGCGAAGTTGTTCATCATTGCACGGAAACCTGCACCCTCTTTGTGCATATCAATAAAGATTTCACCAAGATTGCCATCTTCATATTCGCCCGTACGCAGGTAGACCTTGTGGCCCCCGACGTTGGCTTTCTGCGTATAACCCTTGCGACGCTGAGGCATTTTTTCGCGGTGCGATTTGATGATCTCTTTGACGATGATTTTCTCAACGATCTTCTCCGCAAGAACAGTTGCTTTTTCGTGATTTGAACCGCTCTCGAAGATTTCTTGTGCGTCTTCGTCATCTTCTACCAAGGATGCCGCAAGTGGTTGGGATAGTTTGGAACCATCGCGGTATAACGCATTTGCTTTCACACCCAAAGACCATGACAATTCATAGGCCTTTTGGCAGTCTTCAATTGTCGCGTCATTAGGCATGTTGATCGTTTTAGAGATCGCACCGGAGATAAACGATTGCGCTGCAGCCATCATGTAGATGTGACTGTTGACAGACAGATAGCGTTTGCCAGTTTTACCACATGGATTAGCACAATCGAAAATGCTGTAGTGTTCTTCTCTCAGGTGCGGTGCACCCTCCACGGTCATTGTCCCACACACGTGGTTGTTTGCAGCGTCTACATCAGATTTGGAGAAACCTAGCGATTTCAACAAATCGAATGTTGGATCGTTCAGCTTAGCCGTTGGGATGCCCAGAACTTGGGTGCAGAACTCTTCGCCCAAAGTCCACTGGTTGAACACAAAGCGAATGTCGAAGGCACTTTCTAGTGCCGCGTCAACTTTAGCCAACTCATTTGGACCAAAACCATGACCTGCCAATGTGGTGTGATTGATCCCTGGCGCATTACCAATGGAACCGTGTCCAACTGCATAAGCAACGATTTCTTCGATTTGCGCAGAACCGTAACCCTGCTTTTCTAATGCTGCTGGAACGGATTGGTTGATGATCTTAAAGTAGCCCCCACCAGCCAATTTCTTGAATTTCACCAAAGCAAAGTCTGGCTCGATCCCTGTTGTATCGCAATCCATGACCAAACCGATTGTACCTGTCGGGGCAATAACCGAAGTCTGTGCGTTGCGGTAACCGTGCTTTTCACCAAGCCGCAAGGCTTCGTCCCAAGTGGACATTGCCATATCGATTAAGCGTGTATCTGGGCAGTTGGCGTGATCCAAAGGTACTGGCTTAACTGCTAGTGCTTCATATCCATCCACAGCGCCGTAAGCCGCGTTGCGGTGGTTACGCATAACACGCAACATGTGCTCTTCGTTTTTCTTGTAGCCAGAGAACGCGCCCAATTCGCCCGCCATCTCAGCGGAAGTTGCGTATGCAACACCAGTCATGACAGCTGTCAAAGCACCACAAAGCGCTCGGCCTTCGTCACTGTCGTATGAATAACCCATGTTCATCAGTAAACCGCCAATGTTTGCATAGCCCAAACCCAAAGTTCGGAAGTCGTAAGAGCGCTGCGCGATCTCTTTTGATGGGAATTGCGCCATCATTACGGAGATTTCCAATGTCACTGTCCACAAGCGCGCAGTGTGCATGTAATCTTCGATCTGGAACTCACCGTCCTTAAGGAAAGTCAACAAGTTCATAGAAGCCAAATTGCAGGCCGTATCATCAAGGAACATGTATTCAGAACATGGGTTCGATCCGCGGATCGCGCCATCTTCTGGACAAGTGTGCCATTCGTTTACAGTGTCGTGGTATTGGATGCCCGGATCGGCACAAGCCCATGCAGCGTGCCCAACCTGTTCCCACAAGTCACGTGCTTTGATGGTTTTTGTGACCTTACCGTCTTTACGGTTGATCAACTCCCAATCTGCGTCTTTATCAACAGCAGTCAGGAACGCGTTTGTCACGCGGATCGAGTTGTTAGAGTTTTGTCCTGAAACGGATGAGTACGCCTCGGAATCCCAATCGGTGTCGTATGTTGGAAATTCAATGGAAGTGTGACCCTGTTTTGCATAATCCAACACGCGTTTGACGTATGTTTCTGGGATCGCTACTTTTTTTGCATCACGCACCGCTTCTTTTAGCTGTGGGTTAACCTTTGGTTCATAAGCATCGGCAACTGCGCCGTCCCATGCTTTAATCGCTGCAAAGATCGCGTTCAACTTCTGTTCGTGCATCTTAGAGCCAGCAACGATAGACGCCACTTTCTGCTCTTCGATAACTTTCCAATTGATAAAGTCTTGGATATCGGGGTGATCTGCATCAACGATAACCATTTTAGCAGCGCGACGTGTTGTGCCACCTGATTTAATCGCACCAGCTGCGCGGTCACCAATTTTCAAGAATCCCATCAAACCGGATGATTTACCACCACCAGATAGGTTTTCGCCTGCCCCGCGCAAGGATGAGAAGTTCGTGCCTGTGCCCGAACCATATTTGAACAAACGCGCCTCACGAACCCAAAGGTCCATGATGCCACCATCATTCACCAGATCGTCAGAGACAGATTGGATAAAGCAGGCGTGCGGCTGTGGGTGTTCGTATGAGGAAGTCGATTTTGTCAAAACACCGGTTTGGTAGTCTACGTAATGGTGCCCTTGGGCCGGACCATCGATACCATAGGCCCAGTGCAGACCAGTGTTAAACCACTGTGGGGAGTTTGGCGCAGAACGTTGAGACGCCAACATATAGCGCATTTCATCGTAATATGACTGCGCGTCTGCTTCAGTGGTGAAGTAGCCACCTTTCCAGCCCCAGTAAGTCCATGCACCAGCAAGGCGATCAAAAACTTGTTTAGAAGAAGTTTCGCCACCAAACTCAACCTCGTCACCATCAGGGACAGAGCGCCAAAGAAACTCAGGAACGTCCTTCTCTTTTACTTTCTTCAGACTCGACGGAACACCAGCTTTGCGGAAGTACTTTTGCGCAATCACATCGCTGGCAACTTGGCTCCAGCTGTTTGGCACTTCAACGTTGTCGAGGTGAAACACAATTGTCCCATCCGGGTTGCGGATCTCAGAAACCGTCGTGATAAAATCTAAAGACGCATAAGCATCTTTTCCTGCTATCGTAAATTTACGTTCTATTTTCATTTCGCTACCCTATAATCCAACAATTCTAATAACGAACTCAACCCAAAGAAGAGCTACCGCACTCACAGCAGAATGAGTGAAATGAATGGTGGTCCCGGCACTGCCAAATCCAACCAAAATTCAATCGACCTAACGCCGATCTCCGATTTCACGCGATATGCACGCTTTAGCTTTTATACACTAAATCTAGTGGTGCCTCTGACTTAATGCACAACTTGGCGTATTTGAGCCTAGTTGGTCAACGCAATTTTTATGATTTTTTTGTTGATTAGGGGCTTGACCAATTTAGACGCGAACGACGGTTTAGGGAACAATTGATTCATACAAAAACTGTCCCCAGTCGTTATCAAAAAGGTTAACGAATGAGTGATCGAGTTTTATTGAGAGTATTGGCTAATTTAGAGCAAAAAGGTGAAGTCATTTCTTAAGTTATCCACAGGTTAAAAAGATAACTGTTTTAATAGCCAGCCACAATTTGTGTCACAGCAAAAAGGTCACAACCCAAGATTTGCTACATATAAAATCATATAAAAATGTCCTGAATTCAGTCTTTGTGCGGTGCTGACCTATGAATCACCCTACCGCTATATTATGTATGCGTGTGCCGAAACAACAAAAGGCGGCACAAAAAGTGCCGCCTTGCTGCCTAGTCGAACTAGTGTTGATGGTCGGGGCGAGAGGATTCGAACCTCCGACCCCCTGTACCCAAAACAGGTGCGCTACCAGGCTGCGCCACGCCCCGAACCATAGGCTCTCTTTAGACAAGGTGATCGGGATTGAAAACCCCTAACACGACCAAGAAGGGTTACCTTTTTCAAATGATTGATGTCGCAGCTCCGTTCCAACGGAAATACTCATAGATTTGGCTAAACCACCATTAATTTCAAGCACCGCTATCCCTATTCCGCCATAAATCGGCGTCTCATCTAGCGGTTTTGCCATATGGTGGATGTGCCTAACAACTCCTTTAGAATTAATGAACAGCATATCTAACGGAATCAGGGTGTTTCTCATCCAGAAAGAAAGCGGGCTTGGAGAATCGTACACGAACAGCATTCCCGCTGCCAAAGGCATGCTAGGGCGATTCATTAAGCCAATTTGCTGAGATGATTGTGTATCTGCAATTTCTATCGAAAATCTGGCCTGCCCCCATTCACCACGAAGGTAAACGGTGTCTTCGCGGCAGGAAGCGATCGCAGCATTGGATGTCACCCAGATAAGGAGGAGTGCCAATGCCGCGCGAACCATTACTTCGCGCTCTGCAGTGCTGTTTCCCAGGCCTGGACAACAACAGCCATTTTACCACGTTTTCCATCAATTACTCTGATAGCTAACGCCTCACCTGGTTGGAGATCAGACAGGCCGGAACGACGTAGAACTTCGAGATGAAGAAATATGTCGTCTTCTTGACCAAAAAGGTTGGCGAATCCAAAGCCCTTGCCTTTGTCGAACCATTTAACACGGGCCGGCTCTAACGGTGCGTTTTCGATGTTTTGAATATCAATTTCAGAAAACTCGCCAAAGATTTCAGCGTCAAGGCCAACAGGTGGCTCCAAACTAATAACTTCTAACGCTTGCGCACCACGATCTGTCTTCTGAGTATCAATTACAATTCGAGAGGAGTCCGCGACCGAGTTTTGACCAAAGTTCCGAAGAACATTGACGTGCAACAAGATGTCAGGGCCACCTGTATCAGATACTACAAACCCAAATCCTTTAACCGGATCAAACCACTTAACCAATCCGGTTACGCGTTCTATGTCATTCATCTCGTTGGTCACTACTACTCTTTCTATTCCCAGCCTAAGCCGTAACGCAGTCTTGGTCGATTCCCCCTTCCCTTTTCAAGTCAAAAAAATTTACTAAAATCAATTAATAGTATTTCACCATACGTGAAATTCATGGGTTCAAACGACTTACTGTCCACTCAGAACCGTCATTTTCACGACGCCAAACAAAACGGTCATGCAATCTAAAGTCACCATCTGCCCAGAACTCTATCTCAGTTGGAGAGATGCGATACCCACCCCAAAATGGGGGTCTCTCCGGATTGGCGCCATGCTTTGCTGTAATCTTTGCGACTTCCGCCAGTAAAGTTGCGCGGTTCTTTAAAGGTCTACTTTGCTTCGATGCCCATGCACCCATTCGACTTTTTAAGGATCTTGATTGAAAGTAAGCATCAGCAGTCGTACCATCTTCTTTCACTACTGTACCGCGTACGCGAATTTGACGGCGTAGAGATTTCCAATGCATGACGAATGCCACCTTACCCGCACCGTCAATTTCCTGGGCTTTGGCGCTTTCGTAGTTGGTGTAGAAGACAAATGCATCTTCCTCGACGCCTTTTAGTAGAACCATCCGCACGTTTGGCATTCCGCTGGAATCGACTGTGGACAGTGCAATTGCGTTAGGATCATTCAGTTCTGCGGCCTCAGCTTCTTTTAGCCATTCCTGGGCAATAACGAACGGATCTTGGCCTGCGAATTTTCCAGTAGATACTGGGTTTTGGTCGGTCATCGATTTTCCTAAACAATGCTGAGGTTGTTGTTTGTTAGACCATAAGCTAGGGCAAGATTAGTAGTTGGCCAACTCTCTAATGCCACGATACCTTGATGCACGTTGCGCAATCGCCTAAACGTCGAAAAGAAAAAATTTAAAACTTTGCGAGGGACTGAGCATGTCAAACAACCTAATGGCCGGAAAACGCGGCCTTATAATGGGTCTAGCCAACGATAAGTCCATCGCGTGGGGCATTGCGAAAGCATGTGCTGATGCTGGTGCTGAACTTGCCTTTTCATATCAAGGCGATGCGTTGAAAAAACGTGTTGATCCATTGGCCGCTCAATTGGGCAGCAAAATCGTTCTACCGTGTGACGTTAGCGACGCGACCTCAATGGATGCATTGTTCGACAGCCTGAAAGAACATTGGGGTCAGTTAGATTTTGTTGTTCACGCTATTGGCTTTTCAGACAAAAAAGAATTGCGCGGTCGTTATGTAGACACAAGCCGTGACAACTTTGTAATGACAATGGATATTTCGGTCTACTCGTTCACTGCAATCATGCAGCGCGCTGAGAAAATGATGACCGATGGCGGCAGCGCCCTCACCCTCACATACTACGGCGCGGAGCAAGTGATGCCTCATTATAATGTAATGGGCGTGGCCAAGGCCGCACTTGAAGCCTCCGTTAAGTACTTAGCTGAAGATTTAGGTAAAGACGGCATTCGCGTAAACGCGATTTCCGCAGGCCCAATCAAAACATTGGCTGCGTCCGGAATTGGCGATTTCCGTTACATTATGAAATGGAACGAATACAATTCTCCACTACGTCGCAACGTGACAATCGACGACGTTGGTAAATCTGCACTGTATCTACTGTCAGACCTTGGCTCAGGTACGACAGGTGAAAACCTTCACGTTGATGCAGGTTACCATGTTGTTGGTATGAAAGCTGTCGATGCTCCGGATATGAGCAAAGACTAATTACAATTTCTTCCAAACCATTTATAAAATTCAATGGTTCGGCTTCAATTTGCTATTAGGATGTAGACTATGTCAGATCGCTTGCCTCACGAAAAAGGGTTCCATATCAGCTGGGATCAAATCCACCGAGACAGCCGTGCGCTTGCTTGGCGCTTGGATGGCAAAGGGCCTGATGACGGCGCATGGCGTGCAATTGTCGCGATCACACGTGGTGGCATGGCTCCTGCTATGATCATCGCGCGCGAGTTGGATGTGCGTACAGTCGATACTATCAGTATCAAAAGCTATGATCACCAAGATCAATTGGACGCCAAAGTTCTGAAGCACCCTGACGCAGGCATGATGGGTGACGGCACCGGAATCCTGATCATCGACGATTTGGTCGACAGTGGTAAAACTCTAGAAGTTGTTCGTGCCCTTTATCCCAAGGCGCATTTTGCTACTGTTTATGCAAAACCAAAAGGCGAACCACAGGTCGACACCTTCATCACGGGTGTGTCCCAAGACACATGGATTTTCTTCCCTTGGGACATGGCGCTTCAATACGTTGAACCGTACCGCGGAACAGACTGAACCAAATAGGCCACCAAATGACCAAGACACGCACCAGCGCTACCTTCTTTCCTCCAGTAATGGAGGCACGGCGTTGGTTAGAAGGTGTCATACATCCTGCTGATAGGCCCTTAATCAACGTTTCACAGGCGGCTCCCGTTGATCCGCCTGTGAAAGAACTTCGCCAAGCAATGGCAGATGCTGCACTAAACGACGATAGCGCTCATCTTTATGGTCCTGTGCTTGGCAATGCTGCATTGCGCCAAGCGTTGGCAATAAAAACAACCACACATTATGATAGTGCAGTAACAGCCGATAACGTCGCAATCACCTCTGGCTGCAATCAGGCATTCGCCGCCGCCATTTCATCGCTTTGCGCTGAGGGAGATGAGGTGATCCTCCCAACCCCATGGTATTTTAATCATAAAATGTGGTTAGATATTTCTGGCGTTACATCCGTTCCCTTACCCGCGGGCCCTAAGTTGCTGCCAAGTGCAGCCGAAGCTGCAAAACTGATAACTCCGCGCACACGTGCAATTGCGCTGGTCTCTCCAAACAATCCTGCAGGCGTTGAATACCCCGCTGAACTATTGCTAGACTTCTACGAACTGGCAAAGGCACATGGTATTGCGTTGATTGTCGATGAAACTTACCGCGACTATCACAGCCAAGATGGCGCACCACACGCGCTGTTTAGCCAGCCAAATGCATTAGACACCTTCATCCACCTCTATTCATTCTCAAAAGCATTCCGCCTTACGGGCCACCGTGTTGGCGCATTGATCACATCCAAAGCGCGGTTGGGCGAAATTGAGAAATTTCTAGACACCGTTGCAATCTGCCCAGGGCAAATTGGCCAAGCAGCTGCGCTTTGGGGGCTCGAAAATCTATCAGATTGGCTTGCTGAAGAGCGAAACGAAATCATCAGACGCTGCGATGCAATCAAGGCCGTCTTTCCTGCATTGGCGGCCAAAGGTTGGGAACTTAAGTCTGCAGGCGCATATTTCGCCTTTATGAAGCATCCATTTGATATTTCATCCGCCGATTTGGCACCGCGACTGGTGTCAGAGGCTGGCATTCTTTGCCTTCCTGGAACAATGTTTTGCCCAACGGACGATCCAACAGGTGCACAGCATTTGCGCATTGCGTTTGCCAATTTGGACACCGTTGGAATTACCAAGCTTTATCAAAGGCTGGTTGCCCTAAACATATAAGGCGTTCAACCCCTTGCCCCCCTTCGCAGTGCGCCGTAAACATATCCAACAATTTGGATAAGGCAGGACGTTCATGGCCACGGGTAAAAACATTTCTAAGACATTCGTTTGGATTATCATTGGCCTCGCCATGCTTGGATTGGGTGGTTTTGGTGCCTCCAACTTGTCTGGTACGATCCGCACCATCGGCACCGTCGGTGACAAGCACATCGACGTGGGCGAATATGCCCGCCAATTGAGCCAAGAAATCCGCGCCGTTGAAGCACAAACCGGTGAAACATTGCCATTCTCTCGTGCTCAAGAAATCGGACTTGATCAAGCGGTGCTTGGTCGCCTGATTTCAGAACGCGCACTGGACCATGAAGCCGCAGTATTGGGTCTAAGCATTGGCGACGAAGCTTTGCGTGACCAAATCGTTGAAATCTCTGCCTTCCAAGGCATCAGCGGATCATTTAATCGCGAAGCATATACTTTTGCATTGGAACGCACAGGCACCTCTGAAGCAGAATTTGAAACCCGTCTGCGCGAAGAAACCGCTCGTACTCTATTGCAGGGCGCAATGATCAGCGGCGTTGTCATGCCAACTACGTATGTTTCAACGCTACTCGATTACATCGGTGAAACCCGCGACTTTACATGGGCACGCCTCGCCTCTGCGGACTTAGACGCACCACGTGCGACAGCAACAGAAAAACAATTGCAGGCTTACTTTGCTGAAAACACTGCAAACTTCATGTTGCCAGAAACAAAGCGCCTTACTTATGTACAGCTCTCTCCTGACGCACTGATCGAAAGCATCGATGTTCCAGAAGAAGATTTGCGTGCCGAGTTTAATGCGCGTGTAAATCAGTATAACGCACCAGAGCGTCGTTTGGTCGAACGCCTTGTCTACTTAGACGAAGAAGAAGCAAACCGCGCAGCCGCTGCTTTAGAAGTTTCCGGTACAACATTCGAAACACTTGTTGACGAGCGCGGCCTCGCATTGGCCGATATCGACCTTGGCGATGTTGACCGTCTTTCATTGGACTCAGCAGGCAAAGCTGTGTTTGCCGCAGAAGTTGGTGATGTTGTTGGCCCACTCGATACAGACTTGGGCCCTGCCCTGTTTCGTGTGAACGGCGTCTTTCCAGCACAGGTAACAACATTTGAAGACGCTAAATCTGGTCTTCAGGAGATTCTTGCAACCGACCGTGCACGCCGTTTTGTAAGCACACAGGCGCAATACTTTGATGATCTGTTGGCGGGTGGCGCAACGCTAGAAGAACTGGCTGATGAGACCGAAATGGAAATTGGGACCCTCGACTGGTTTGACGGCAATGGAAATGGCATCGGTGCAAATATTGCATTCGCTGACGCAGCCCACGCAGTGACTGACGAAGACTTCCCACAAATTGGCAACCTAGAAAACGGGGGCGTATTCGCTCTACGCTTAGACGAAGTACTGCCAGTACGCGCGCCAGAGTTTGAACAAGCACGCGAGAAAATCGTTGCAAGCTGGGAAAATAATCAGGTTGAAACGCGCCTAAATGAACAAGCGGCCACATTGGTCCCGCAACTTGAATCTGGGGCCGACTTTGCCGGTTTGGGCCTCACCACGACTGAGGAAACAGATCAAACACGCACGGCCTTTGTGGGCGGCACTCCTCCCAGCTTTATGGAAGATGTGTTTAAAATGAATATTGGTGATGTTTCTGTTGTTGATAGTTTTGGCACTGTGTTGGTTGTGCGCCTTGATGCGATCAACCCAACTGAAGAAAACGAAAATGCCGATGCCTTGAGTGCACAACTGCAATCTCAAATTGAGCAATCATTGGCCCGTGATCTTTACAATATCTACTCACGTGACGCGGTCCAACGTGCGGGTCAAAACATTGACCCACGTTCTTTGGCAGCTGTACACGTTAACTTCCCCTAAGGTTTAAACTGATGGCCCTGACCCCTGATTTCGACAGCTTTGCACGTGCATATGATGCGGGCGAAAACCAGATCGTTTACACACGATTGGCCGCAGACTTGGATACACCTGTATCCCTAATGCTCAAGCTGACGGGTGCACAAAAAGACGCATTTGTTTTGGAATCTGTAACGGGCGGCGAAGTGCGTGGGCGTTATTCCATCGTTGGAATGAAACCTGATTTGGTATGGCGCTGTCAGGGTGAAACATCCTCAATCAACCGCACTGCGCGGTTTGATAGTGATGCCTTTGTCCCACAGGACGGTAATCCGCTGGATGTGCTGCGCACACTGATTGGCGAATGCAAAATCGACCTGCCTGACGATCTTCCACAATCTGCGGCGGGACTATTTGGCTACCTTGGCTATGATATGATCCGTCTGGTTGAGCACCTACCAAATGTGAACCCGGATCCTTTGGGGCTTCCCGATGCCATCATGTTGCGCCCTTCCGTCATTGCAGTTTTGGATGGTGTAAAAGGCGAAGTTACCGTTGTGTCCCCCGCTTGGGTCAGCAATGGGCAGACCGCGCGCGCCGCATACGCTCAAGCCGCAGAACGTGTTATGGACGCAGTTCGTGATCTTGAACGTACAATGCCAACAGAGACACGTAACCTAGGTGAAGCCATTGAGGCGGACGAGCATGTCAGTAACTTCACCCATGAGGGTTACAAATCTGCTGTTGAGAAAGCCAAAGATTACATTCGTGCAGGAGACATCTTTCAGGTTGTTCCATCTCAACGTTGGACCCAAGATTTCGCGCAAAAACCGTTTTCTTTGTACCGCTCCCTTCGCCGTACAAACCCGTCACCTTTCATGTTCTATTTCAACTTTGGTGGTTTTCAGGTTGTTGGCGCAAGCCCTGAAATTTTGGTCCGTGTATTCGGCAACGAAATCACAATTCGTCCGATCGCCGGGACACGCAAACGTGGGGCAACACCAGAAGAAGATCGCGCATTAGAAGCCGACCTTTTGGCTGATAAAAAGGAACTGGCAGAGCACTTGATGCTGTTGGACCTTGGTCGCAATGACGTTGGTCGCGTTGCCAAAATTGGCACCGTGCGCCCTACCGAAGAATTCATCGTTGAACGCTATTCCCACGTAATGCACATCGTCTCGAATGTTGTGGGTGAGTTGAATGAAGGCAATGATGCAATCGACGCATTCTTTGCTGGTATGCCTGCGGGTACCGTTTCGGGTGCGCCAAAGGTACGCGCAATGGAAATTATCGATGAGCTAGAACCAGAGAAACGCGGCGTCTACGGTGGCGGTGTTGGGTACTTCAGCGCTGGCGGCGACATGGACATGTGTATCGCACTACGCACTGCCGTCATTCAGGATGAAAAATTATACATCCAAGCGGGCGGCGGCGTTGTCTATGACAGCGATCCCGAATCCGAGTTTATGGAAACCGTTCACAAGTCTAGCGCAATTCGCAGAGCTGCAAAAGACGCTGCACGTTTTGATGGCGGCAACACTTAAGCGCCTGCCTAATCGCACAACCTGCTATTTACTGTTTTAGGACAGCTGAAATAGGTGCCATGCTCACACGCGCTGCGCGATCCTGCAAACTCCATAACAGCAGTGCGGAAATCGTATCAGCGCGCAAACGGCCCAACATGATTACGCCGCCCTCTTGCCCCGCACGGAATGCTGCTTGACCCAAGAACCTGCGAATAACCGTTGGCGATTGATCCGCGCTGTCAAAGTCACGAAACACCGTAGAGGTTGGCACCCCTTCACGCTCTGCCAATTTGGCAGCAGTATTCAGGCCCTTGGCCTGAGTCACAAACCCATGGCCTGTCGATAATAAAATTTGAGTGGCTTGGTCAGATGCTTCGCGAGATGCTTGCATTCCGTTGCCTACGCCCTCTAGGACCCCAACAACTTCGGTCATTTGACTGAGTACTGCATCCAATGTGACTTCGGCGTCACCAGCTGTCGCGCCATCTGGGAAATCAATCATCGCAAGGACTTCAAAGCCCTCACCACGATACGTGTTCATGCGGGCAACAGCATCTGGCAAACTGGAAACAACGGCAAAGGTAATCGGCGCTGGAAAACTGCGCAAAGCAGGTAGGCCAATCGCGGCTCCTTCCAAATCAGCCCCAGCATCAATCAAAATAATCGACATAAGTGGCTTAGCGTCTGCATTTTCAAATGGCACCGCGAATGCATCGATTGGGGGCAGGTTAACAACCTCGACCTGATCTGAAGGTTGCTCAGCCGGAGCATCGTCGCGATCAACCAGTGATCCTGCAGGGCGACCAATCTTAGGGCGCAATTCTTTTTCGACAGTGTCAACTGGTGGAAATGTTGATTCTTCCTCAACGTTTGGGGCATCAGGCTGCTGCGGTTCGACTGGAGCGACCTCAACAGGTTGCGGTACAGCTGCGGTTTCCAGCGCGACCCCAACAACGGCTTCCTCAGGAATTACATCTTGAGGGGCTTCTTCAAACGCAGTTTCCTCTTTAGAAACCTGCGGTGCCAAAGGTTGGGAAGGATCTGTCAAAATCGACAGTTCTGCTTCATTTACAGGTTCATCAGGTGCGACCACTTGCGGGCTTGGTAATACAGGCGCGTCACCATCAACCATAACGGCGCCATCGACCGCACTCGCAACCGGGGTTTCGAGGCCATCAGTGCCACCAGTAACCGGTTTTTGAGATAAATCAGACCCAGCTTCGGTAACAGCGCTCACATCATCGGGCGCGGGTTGGCTTGTAGTGTTCGTACCATCCTGCACCAAATCAGCATCGCCTGTTCTGGCATCGACACCCACTTCGTTTTCGTTCAAATTTGCAGAAACCCCAGTTGGGGCTGCATCTGATACGTTCGGCGCAGCTGGGCCGTTGGACATTATCGACGCAACGCCTGCTACACCCACAGACACAACTGTGCCCATCATCGCTCCGCTTAAGAAACCTCGTGCCATTGCGCTTACTCCGCCTGTCTTTTCTGTCTCAAATAGTCCCGACCTTGGCTTTCAGTCTTAATTGACGCTGGCTACCAAGCGCGAACATGTATATTTCTACTATACAGTGCCAACGGGGCAACCTGCCAGCACTGAAACACTCAATAACATAAAGTTTGCAAGATGCTGCTCCTGATTGATAACTACGATAGCTTCACATATAATCTTGTCCACTATCTGGGCACCTTGGGCACGGAAATTGAAATCCGGCGCAATGATGCCATCGATGTGCAAGAAGCAATGGCAATGAAACCTGCTGGGATCTTGTTATCCCCTGGTCCTTGTGACCCGGATCAAGCCGGCATTTGCCTTGCCCTGACACAAGCCGCAGCAGAGACGCGTACACCGCTGTTGGGCGTTTGCTTGGGCCACCAATCCATCGGCCAAGCATTTGGTGGTAATGTTGTGCGCTGCCACGAGATTGTTCACGGCAAGATGGGCAAGATGCATCACACGGGCGAAGGCCTTTTCAAAGGTTTACCAACACCTTATGAGGCAACGCGTTACCATTCTTTGATTGTTGAGCGTGAGACATTACCTGATGTTCTGGAAGTCACAGCAGAGTTGGACGATGGCACAATCATGGGGCTACAGCACCGCGACCTACCAATCCACGGCGTGCAGTTCCATCCAGAGTCAATTCGTTCTGAACACGGTCATGCGCTACTGCAGAACTTTGTAAATGAGATGGTGGTGCCAGCATGAGTGACGCACTCAAACCCCTGATCGACGCGGCAGCCAATGGCCCCCTAACCCGTGAACAAGCCCAAACAGCATTTGGTATCTTGTTTGAAGGTGAAGCAACGCCAAGCCAAATCGGCGGCTTCCTAATGGCGCTGCGCACACGCGGCGAAACAGTTGATGAATACGCAGCGGCTGCAGCAGTTATGCGCGCCAAATGTCACGCGGTGTCAGCACCAGCAGGTGCAATGGATATTGTCGGAACAGGTGGCGACGGAAAAAACACTCTGAACATCTCAACCGCAACAGCTTTTGTAGTCGCGGGTGCTGGGGTGACTGTTGCAAAGCACGGCAATCGCAATCTGTCATCAAAATCAGGTGCCTCAGATGCACTGATCCAAATGGGTCTGAACGTTATGGTCGGACCTAAAGTTGTTGAAAAAGCACTAAAAGAAGCCGGTATTGGCTTCATGATGGCCCCGATGCACCATCCTGCCATCGCACATGTTATGCCAACGCGTGCAGAACTGGGCACGCGGACAATCTTTAACATCCTTGGCCCTTTGACCAATCCCGCTGGCGTAAAGCGCCAACTCACTGGCGCATTTTCACGTGATTTAATCCGCCCGATGGCCGAAACACTTGGACAATTGGGATCAGAAAAGGCGTGGCTGGTTCACGGGTCTGACGGCACTGACGAATTAACCATCACTGGCGTCAGCTGGGTGTCTGCTCTGGAAAATGGACAGGTCATCGATTTCGAAACTCACCCAGAAGAAGCAGGCCTGCCGATACATCCATTTGAGGATATCATTGGCGGCACGCCGGAAGAAAACGCACATGACTTCAATGTATTGCTTGATGGCGTACAAAGCGCCTACCGCGACGCCGTATTGCTAAATTCAGCCGCAGCGCTTGTTGTTGCAGATGTTGCGACCGATCTTAAACAGGGCGTTGAAATGGCCCGAACCAGCATCGACAGTGGTGCAGCACGCGATAAAATTACTGCCGTGGCTCGTATCACTCAGGAGGCATCATGACCGTTACTATCCTCGAAAAAATCAAAGCCTACAAACTGGAGGAAGTCGCAGCAGACAAAGCGGCCAAACCAATTGAAGCGGTTGAAGCCGAAGCCAAGGCAGCAGGACCAGTGCGCCCATTTGCAGGCGCATTGCGTGACGCTGCACGAACTGGTTACGGCTTGATCGCTGAAATAAAAAAGGCCAGCCCATCCAAAGGGTTGATCCGTGGAGATTTCGATCCAGCGGCCCACGCCGTAGCTTATGAAGCAGGCGGTGCCGCTTGTTTGTCAGTGCTGACCGACACCCCTAGTTTTCAAGGTTCCAAGGATTTCTTGGTTGAAGCCCGTGCTGCCTGTGCCCTGCCCGCATTGCGCAAGGATTTCATGTACGACACCTATCAGGTTGCTGAGGCCCGCGCCCTTGACGCCGATTGTATTCTCATCATCATGGCCTCTGTTTCTGATGCGCAAGCCAATGAACTAGAGCACGCAGCATTCACATGGGGCATGGATGCCTTGATCGAAGTGCACAATGCCAAAGAACTTGAGCGTGCTAACCTGCTGAAAAGCCCTTTGATGGGCATCAACAACCGCAACCTCAACACCTTTGAAACCACCCTGGACACCACACGTATCCTGTCCAAACAGGTTCCAGAGGACCGCATAATTATTTGTGAAAGCGGTCTTAACACTCCAGCCGACTTGTCCGATATGGCAATGTACGGCGCGCGCACATTCTTGATTGGTGAAAGCCTGATGCGTCAAGACGACGTGGAGATAGCGACGCGCACACTTCTCGCAAACCCAACCATCTCTGGCGGAGGCCTATAATGGCGCTGACCCACTTTGACGGCAAAGGCGACGCGCATATGGTTGATGTCTCGGACAAAGCCGTAACAGACCGTATCGCACAGGCTGCTGCTTGGATTAAGATGCAGCCGGAAACCCTTGATATCATTATTGAAGGTCGAGCCAATAAGGGTGATGTCTTGGGGGTTGCACGGCTTGCCGGCATCATGGCCGCCAAACGCACAGCAGACCTGATACCTCTGTGTCACCCATTACCCATCACCAAAGTCGCGGTTGAGTTAGAACCCGATGCGACACTCCCCGGCATCCGGATCATGGCAACGGTGAAAACCACGGGCCAAACCGGCGTCGAAATGGAGGCGCTCACAGCCGCCTCAACCACCGCCCTTACAGTCTACGACATGTCCAAAGCCGTCGACAAAGGCATGGAAATCGGTGGCCTGCACGTTATCCTGAAAGACGGCGGTAAATCTGGACGCTACGAGGCACCATGATCCCGGTATCCCAAGCCTTAGATGAACTATTCAATCTGGTCTCACCGCTTCACATTGAACATGTTGCGTTGCGCGACGCAAACAATCGCGTTCTTGCGCAAACTCAGTATGCGACACGCACACAGCCCCCCTTTGCCGCGTCATCCATGGACGGTTACGCCGTCAAGGGCGCTGAGGTCGAAGATGACTGCATGTTCAAAGTGATCGGCGAATCTGCTGCTGGTCATGGATGGGATGGAACCGTGGGCGCAGGGCAAGCCGTGCGTATTTTTACAGGTGCGCCAGTCCCCAAGGGCGCTGATTTTGTCGTTATCCAAGAAGATGTGAAAGTGCGCGGCAATCTGATCACTTTGTGTCGTGACATCGGCCAAAAGGACAACATCCGCCCAGCAGGTGTGGATTTTCTAGAGGGGAATCCAATGACCGCCCCTCACAAATTACAACCTGCCGACATTGCTCTACTCGCATCCATGAACATCGCGCAGGTTCCTGTCTATCGCCGTCCCATCGTTGCGTTGATATCAACTGGGGATGAATTGGTCATGCCCGGGCAAACACCTGAACCCGATCAAATCATCGCCTCCAATACATTTGGCCTTGCTGCGATGCTGGAAAACTTAGGCGCGCATCCTCGTATTTTGCCCATTGCCCGCGACAACGAGGCATCCCTGCGCACAGCGTTTGACTTGGCCAAAGGTGCAGATCTGGTGATCACAATCGGTGGTGCATCTGTGGGCGATCACGATCTGGTGGCACCCGTTGCCGCAGAGTTGGGGATGAAACAGTCCTTTTACAAAGTGGCCATGCGTCCGGGCAAACCGCTGATGGCGGGAAAGCTTGGCGATATGGCCATGGTCGGCCTGCCTGGAAATCCGGTGTCTGCGATGGTCTGTGGCACAATCTTTATCGCGCCCATGATCCGCGCCATGCTGGGCCTTGGTCGAAGCGCGAGTCCGCAGCGCAGTGTGGCCCTATCTGCCCCAATCGGCGCGAATGGTCCACGCGAACACTATATGCGTGGGTTTGCCGACGCGAATGGTGTGCACAGTGCAGATCAACAAGACAGCTCACTTTTAAGCGTTCTGTCCCAATCCAATGTCTTGATTGTACGTCCCCCCAATGATCCCACTCGCGACATTGGCGAGTGTGTCAACGTAATGGACATATAAGGAACAGTTGACACAAAACAGGAACATGAGTAGAACAAACCCAAACCAACTGGGCTGAGGGCTACACATGCTGACCAAAAAACAACTGGATTTGCTGTCATTTATTCACAACCGTGTTCAACGCGATGGTGTGCCGCCCAGCTTCGATGAAATGAAAGAAGCGTTGGACCTTCGGTCTAAATCAGGCATCCATCGTCTGATCACAGCACTTGAGGAACGCGGGTTTATTCGCCGTCTTGCACACCGCGCTCGTGCAATCGAAATTGTTAAACTCCCTGACAGCATGACCTCTCAAGCAGGCGGATTTAGGCCACGTATTATTGATGGCGATCGTCCAGATAGTACGCCCCCTAATGCTGCGCTGCCGGTTGAGGCAGTCCACGCAATTAATTTGCCAGTGATGGGTCAAATCGCTGCAGGTGTGCCAATCGAGGCGATCAATCAATTATCCCACTCCGTCGCTGTTCCGGGCCAAATGTTATCTGGCGCTGGCAACCATTACGCCCTTGAGGTCAAGGGTGACTCGATGATTGATGCTGGCATCAACAGCGGTGATGTTGTGGTTATTCGCGAAACATCTATTGCTGATAACGGCGACATCGTTGTTGCCTTGGTCGAAGATCATGAAGCAACACTGAAACGCTACATCAAGCGTGGTAATTCGATCTCGTTGGAAGCCGCCAATCCAGCCTATCCACCACGCGTATTCACCGACGACAGGGTTAAGGTTCAGGGTCGCTTGGTTGGTTTGATTCGCACCTACTGAACAATAAGATTACTCCAGAATTGGGCTAGTCTTTGGATCCGCCTTTTTTGGTGGTTGGTTGCTGGGCCACGCGGGCCAAATGCGGTCTCCACTGATGTCTCTGGCCGTGATGAGAATACAGCTTCATCTCCCTGCAGGTACAAGCCAATTGACCCACTATTGCGCAACGTCTTTGGATCGTGAACCGTACAGTTGCCGAAGTCGCGTTGGGTCTTAACACTTGCGACGACGATTTGATCCGATTGACATCGGTCGAACTCAGACACCGCCTTTTTTCCGATCAATTACACAAATTCATACGCCCCCCCCTTGGGCGCCTTTCGTTCGTTTCAAACCTGTTCCCTACAAAGAGGCGGCAGCCGATTGCGAAGATGGGTCATCATCATTTTCCAACCAATTACGCGCAACAAACCCTGCCCCCTTTTCCTTGCTAAGAGCGCGCCCTTGATCCGTCATAACACCCAACAATGATCTGTTATCAGCAATCAACACCAGCGGTCGGTCATGGCGCGCCCAAATCATGAAACTAACGGCCATCATAATTAGGCCAATATAGCGCAACCGGCCTTGCCAAAGGATCAGCCAAAGCGCGCCAATTAAAAGCATCGGCAGGACACGTGGTGAAGGCCCCGCATCCACCCGAACACTGCGACCAATCCTGTCGTGTCAGCAAAGGACATTTGAAATCCAGGGCCGTGCAACGCCTGAGGGCGCAACACCAGCACGACAGTCGCAGCGATTGCCACCGGCGCGCAGGCTGATAGCGCGCCGGTTCAGCATGACTGCTATCAAAGCGACAGCCACCATAATGAACGCCCGTTCGGTGGCCATGTTCCCGCCAGACAAAGCCAAATAAGCGGCCGCAATGAACAAAGCACCACCAGCAGCAATTTTGCGTGCCGCAATTCTAGGGCCCAAATATGGCAGTAAGATCAAAACCGAACGAAGAGATGCAAAACAACACTGCTGAGCAAGCCCATGTGCAAACCTGAAATTGCCAAAAGGTGGGCCGTATGGCTGGCCCTTAAATCACCTAAAGCCTCTTGGCCCATTCCACTGCGATCACCTGTTGTAACAGCTGCCGCGAAACCACCGACGTCACCAGCTATAACCTCCCGTACGCGCGCAGAAATTGTCATGCGGGTTTGAAACACCCATAGGTTCCAGTTTTCAGTCGCAACCGCCAAGCCAATCAGTGGAATGCGTGTATACCCAACGACACCCAACTGACCAAACCACACATGGCGCTGAAAATCAAAACCACCAGGTTCAGCTGGACCGCTTGATGGTGAAAGATGCCCAGTGGTCTTAACGCGCATTCCTGGCAACGGTTCGATCCCTTGCGCTGCTTTCACATGTAGCGAAATGCGCACCTTTTGCGGTGTGCGTGATGGCGACATACGATCAAGGCATACTTGATCATGGATTATGCGCACCGCATCTGATGCGCTGCGATCCATGCCAACCACACGTCCCTCAATAGCCCTGTAATATCGCCAACCTAAAACGGGTGCCTCTAAAGAATGGGTGCGCAACGCCGCTATTGAAAATCCGATGCCGACCAAACAAATTCCGATAACGATTGGGGATAAAACTTCGCCAAATCGTTTGGCGAACAACAGGCCCATTCCCCCCACAAATGCCTGCACCCAGGTACAGTGGCGTAACCGGTTCAAATCTGGGGAGAAGTAATTGCCAATCCCCACGGCTAAGCAGACCGGTACCCGACCAAACATATGCCCACGTTGCGCAAGCAAAACCGTTACCATAAGGACGATACCGCTCATGCTTGCCCCCGCTTTGCTCACTAGATAGATAGTGACAAAACTCTATGACCCTCGTGGTTACTGAAAGGTAAATTCCCCATGTCCGTTGACACATCCAAACCTGTCGTCACCCGCTTTGCCCCCTCTCCAACAGGGTATCTGCACATCGGTGGAGCGCGAACGGCTCTTTTCAACTGGCTGTATGCGCGTGGGCGCGGTGGTAAGTTCCTTTTGCGGATCGAAGATACTGATCGTGCACGCTCCACACCCGAAGCAACACAAGCAATCTTGCAAGGTATGGCATGGCTTGGCTTGGATCATGATGGCGATGTCATCAGCCAGTTTGACGGTGCAGACCGCCATGCAGCCGTCGCACATGAATTATTGGCCGCAGGCAAAGCATACAAATGTTATTCCACCCAAGATGAAATTCAGGCTTTCCGCGATGCGGCCAAAGCTGAAGGAAAAAGTACCCTCTTTCACAGCCCATGGCGCGACGCACCGGCAGAAGGCGAACCAGATGCACCCTTCGTTGTACGTATTAAAGCGCCCCAAGACGGCACCACAATCATTGAGGATAAAGTCCAAGGCAACGTAACCATCCGCAACGATCAGTTGGATGACATGGTGTTGCTACGCTCAGATGGCACGCCGGTATATATGCTGGCTGTTGTTGTCGACGATCACGACATGGGTGTAACCCACGTTATTCGCGGTGATGACCACCTCAACAATGCAGCGCGCCAAATGACTATATACAACGCGATGGGTTGGGACGTGCCTGTTTGGGCCCACATCCCGCTTATTTTTGGCGGCGACGGCAAAAAACTATCAAAACGCCACGGCGCAACCGGTGCTGAAGAATATCAGGTCATGGGCTATCCTGCTGCTGGTATGCGCAACTACCTGACGCGTCTGGGGTGGAGCCACGGGGATGATGAGTTCTTTACTGATGCTCAGGCCCAGGAGTGGTTTGACTTCAAAGGAATCGGTAAAAGCCCTGCCCGGTTCGATTTCAAAAAGCTTGAAAGCCTCTGTGGACAGCATATCGCAAAAACAGATGACGCTGCGTTGGTAAAAGAATTTATCGCCTTTTTGGACGCATCAGGCCAACCCGCTTTGTCAGACGCTCAGTCGAATGGACTGCTAAATGGTATGTTTTGCCTTAAAGAACGCGCAAAAACCTTTCCTGATTTGCTCGAAAAGGCGATTTTTGTCCTATCAAAGCGTCCAATCGTGCCAGACGAAAAAGCTGCAAAAAACTTAAGCTCAGTATCCCATGGTATACTGAGTGAATTGACGCCGCTTTTAAGTGCTGTTAGTTGGGACCGAGATAGCCTTGAGGCTGCCCTAAATGCCTTTTGCGAGGTGAAGGGCACTAAGTTTGGTAAGCTGGCTGGGCCTTTACGGGCAGCCCTTGCAGGACGCGCTGTAACGCCCTCGGTTTTTGACATGATGTTAGTCTTGGGACAGGAAGAATCCTTGGCCCGCTTGACGCAAGCCGCTGTTGATACAGCGGCTACATAAACGACTGTTTCAAGGTTAACCGCTTTGTAAGGGTCGTAACGATAACGATACGCATGACGGGCTCCCGCCAAAAACGGGCGAACCTGACAAATCGACGGGAGAATCCTGTCGTAGACATAATGAAGGGGATCACATGGCTGATACAAAAAAATCCGCAACGCTGAGCATTGATGGTAAGGAGTACGACCTGCCGATCTACTCACCGACAGCTGGTCCAGATGTACTAGATATCCGCAAGCTTTACGCTCAGGCAGGCGTTTTCACTTATGATCCAGGCTTCACCTCTACTGCGTCTTGCGACAGCACGATTACGTTTATTGATGGTGACGAGGGTGAGCTATTACACCGTGGCTATCCAATTGATCAGTTGGCTGGAAAATCGCATTACCTCGAAGTTTGCTATTTGCTGTTGTACGGCAACTTGCCGTCCCCGAAAGAATTGGAAGATTTCGAAACACGCGTGACAAACCATACAATGCTACACGAACAAATGATGTATTTGTTCCGTGGCTTCCGCCGCGATGCCCACCCGATGGCCATCATGACCGGTGTTGTTGGTGCGATGTCAGCGTTCTACCACGATTCTACGGACATCACTGATCCATGGCAGCGCGAAGTTGCGTCTATTCGTATGATCGCCAAAATGCCAACTATTGCTGCGATGGCATACAAATACACGATTGGTCAGCCATTCGTATATCCACGCAACGATTTGGATTACGCCTCTAACTTTTTGCGCATGTGCTTTGCAGTGCCTGCTGAAGATTACGAAGTTAATCCAATCTTGGCCCGCGCAATGGACCGTATCTTTACGCTTCACGCAGACCACGAACAAAACGCGTCTACATCTACAGTACGTTTGGCGTCTTCTTCTGGCGCAAACCCGTTTGCGTGTATCGCTGCAGGTATCGCATGTCTTTGGGGCCCTGCCCACGGCGGCGCAAACCAAGCATGCCTAGAAATGTTGAACGAAATCGGTACACCAGATCGCATTCCAGAATTCATCGCTCGTGCAAAAGACAAGAACGATCCGTTCCGTCTGATGGGCTTTGGTCACCGCGTTTACAAAAACCACGACCCACGCGCGACTGTAATGAAAGAATCTGCGGATGAGGTTCTGGAATTGCTCGGCGTTGAAAACAACCCGATCCTTCAAGTTGCCAAAGAATTGGAAAAAGCAGCACTTGCCGATCCATACTTTACAGAAAAGAAATTGTTCCCGAACGTCGATTTTTACTCAGGGATCATCCTCGAGGCGATGGGTTTCCCAACGTCTATGTTCACTCCGATCTTTGCTCTGTCTCGTACAGTTGGTTGGATTTCACAGTGGAAAGAGATGATTGCAGACCCACAAAACAAGATTGGCCGCCCTCGTCAGCTTTATCTTGGCGAAACCGTTCGAGATTATGTCGACATCGAAAATCGCTAGCTCACCCACTCTATTTAAAGAGTGCTTTTATGGCTTCATCCACAAGGATGGAGCCATTTTTTATTGTAAATACAAAAACTAAAGAGCCGACCTTCTTCAAAACTACGTTGGTTGACCCCGATCATGGCACCATTAACAGAGACTGGCATGAATCCGTTACGAGTAAGAGGAAGGATAAAACTATGATCAAACTAGCCATACTATCCTTGCTTGGTCTTGGTATCCTTTCGGGCCCTTCCCCTTTGACATGTTAAAGGGCAACAGCGACGAAACTGATGAAGACGCAGACATCCAAACAACTTTGGATAATATGCAACAGACGGGCACCGCTGGTCCAAAAGTTATTGAAACCCACAACGGCCACGACCGGATATTTGGGCGCGCAGGTGAAGACCTGATTACAAGCGGCGCAGGTAACGATGCTGTTTTTGCAGGTGATGACGCCGATATCGTGTTTGGCTAAGAAAGTAATGATTTCCTACGCGGTGGCGCGGGTGAGGATTTACTCGTTGTTGGATAGGGTTCTGATACCCTACACGGCGACGCTGGCGATGATATCTTGTTTGACGCAGACATTCTAAATGAAATGGAAGTCGCGGAATCTACCCGATCTGGTGAACTTCCTGCATTCTTGTTGACGTCAATGTACGAGGTCAGCGAAGCAGATACACTGCATGGTGGTGTTGGCTTTGACACGATCGTCGCTGGCTCAAACGACGTTGTTCACACTGGCCTAGGCAACGATGTTGTGACAACCGGCTATTGGATGGAAGACGGCGAAACCGCTCACGTCACTGATTTTGAACGAAACGAAGATGTTTTGGTCTATCTATACGACGGCGAAAACGAGGTGCCCACAGTTGAGTTTATCAACGGTCCAAGTGACGAAGCGCAGCTGATGATCGATGGATCTGCTGTCCTTACCGTTGAAGGTGTTGATTATACCCAGCTGACGCCTGATCAAGTGTTCTTAACGCCCCATGAAGTTACGGCTGATCCAACAAATTCGATGATCAAAACAGGCACAGATGAAGCCAATATTTTCGAACTTGGCGATGGAAATGATAAAGCGTTTGGTCGCAACAAGAATGACGTTCTTTTAGGTGGTCTTGGCAATGACTCACTCTTCGGTTCAGACGACGACTTAGTCATTGGTCAGGCTGGTGGTGACTTCCTGCGCGGCGGCAACGATGACGACATCTTCATCGGCGGCAGCAGAAACGACTATATACATGGCGATGCGGGGCACGACATCTTGATGGGTGCCTATCTATTGGATGAATACCAATGGATTGAAGCAAGACCATCCGGAGACATCCTTCAACTGTCTGTCACCACAGTCTCCGAAGAAGGTGATGCAGACACTATATTTGACGGCTACGGCGAAGATACTATCTACGCCGGTGCCAATGAAATTGTCAGTACTGGTGAAGTTACAGACACCCTTATAACTGGCGTCTGGATGGAAGGCTTAGCAGCGGCCAAGGTTGTGGACTTTGATCCGGCTGAAGACGTCCTTGTGTATCAATATGACCCATCTGTGCCAACGCCCGTCATTACGTTTGGAAATGGTCCATACGACGACGCCCAGATGATGGTCGATGGCCACGCCACGCTTGTTATCGAAAATGTCGACTGCGCTATTCTGGATGCAGACAACATACTCCTAATGCCGTTTGCCTAACTTGGCGCGCTATTAAGTAACCATCACACCATTGACGCCCTTCAAAACACACGCATAATATCTGCTTGATAACTTGGTGTTAGGGTTTGGTGTGTTTTTTACAGTGACTGTATCGCTGTCTGCGTTGCTAACCTTGTATGGATTATATGAACTTGTATTTGGCGGTTATACTACGGAATTTGCCATCCCCAGCGCGCTACCGAACGTCTCAAGCCATGGAACGGAATCAAACGAATCTACTACCCTCCCACCCAAGGTGATTCATAATTTTTACCCTATTGAAGACCTCCTTGCACTCGTAGCTGTAGACCAATCAGAAACAATAATGACTGCAGAGGAAGATGGTAAAGACGCTGTGATTTTTATCAGCAATTCCGCGCTCGCGTGCGTGATTGGAGGCGGCTAAAATATTGACTGCAGCCCAAGTAACCTCCATGTCTGAAGTGGTAGCAGGCACTTTAAGGGCCTCGCATTAATATTCAGACCAAATGCCGGACAAGGTAAACATCCAAGGTGGCCAAATCGAACGACACATCTGGAATGCTCCCAAACGAACAATGGGGTGCCCTTTTGCACGCGTCTACAACCGGAACTGAATGTGCTTTTTTGAGGATCCAGAGACCGAACAAGAGCGGATAGTTGTGATTTACAATGCCCGCAACGCGCCACCTGTTGTGACAATGGACATCAATGACACTCAATCCTTGGTCACGCTAAAAGCAGACGACGCACCGCTGGCTGTTATGTCATGCCATTCAACAAAGGTACCATCTGGGGCGACGTTGTATTGGTCGCCCGCCATGGTCCTCAAAACACTTAGCGCCCTTCAAATTGTGCAGCACGTTTTTCAACAAACGCCAAAACACCTTCTTTAAAATCACGCGTACGACCGCATTCACCTTGTTCTGATGCTTCAAGCGAAAGCTGGTCTTCTAGCGTGTTGTCCCACGATCCACGGATTGCACGTTTTACGGATCCAAACGCAGCAGTTGGCCCGTTTGCCAAATATGCAGCGCGTGATTTCCAATGATCCATAAATGTATCATCTGAAACGGCTTCCCAGATCATGCCCCAATCGTCCGCTTGGCGGGCTGTGATCTTATCCGCAAATAGCGCGGCACCCATTGCTTTGGCTGTCCCCATTGAACGCGGCATCGTGTAAGTACCACCAGCGTCGGGCAATAGGCCGATACGTGCAAACGCCTGCAGGAAGTATGCACTCTCTGTTGCGATCACCACATCAAACGCCAATGCGAGGTTCGCGCCCGCGCCCGCTGCTGCACCGTTCACGGCCGCAATTGTTGGTACAGGACAATCATAGATCACCTTCAGCATCGGTTCGTATTCGTCACGCAGGGTTTGCTCTAAATCAAAGCTGTTGCCTGAATTATCGCCCAGGTCCTGGCCCGAACAAAACGCACGCCCTGCACCAGTTAAGACAACACAGCGTGCCGTGCGCCCACCCTCTTTGACCGCATGTTGAATTTCTGCGCGCATCTGGGTCGACATCGCGTTCATCACATCAGGACGATCCAAGGTAATGACAGCAATGTTGTCGTTCAGTTCAAATTTGATCGTCTGGTAATCCATAGCATCTTGTCCTTTTGACTGGCTTAGCCGAAGCATATCAAACACGTTTCGCTGGAAAAGCAAAACCGCACGTCAATCTTTGAAGTCATTATCTAATATATGGGCCAAGCGCGTTTTTTCCGCATCGCTCAGTCCAGTATCATCCGTGGTAGATCCCATGGCACGTCCACGCAGATAAATGATCCCCATTCCACCAGCAAGCAGCAGCATCAATGGACCAGACGCCCACAAAAGCAACGTGGACCCATTGGCACGCGGTTGCAGCAGGACATATTCACCATAGCGATCAACGATGAAATCCACTGCCGCTGCGTCACTGTCCCCAGCGACCAACCGTTCGCGCAACAGAATACGCAAATCACGCGCCAATGACGCATTGCTTTCATCAATGCTTTCATTCTGACAAACCAGACAGCGCAGCCCCTTGGACAGGTCACGCGCACGGGCTTCCAAGGCGGGATTAGCCAAAATCTCGTCTGGCTCAACCGCCCACAATGGCGAGGCTATCAACATCAAAACCAAAACAAAGCGTTTCATTCTGCTGGCACCGCTTTGACGTTTATTTTACGCGCCCCTGCGGCCACGCGGAAACGCCGATCTGATAAGCTAAAGCACCCACCAAGGGCCATAAACGCACATCCAATCCAAATCCAGTTGGTCAATGGTTTCACATAGGTCCGCACAGTCCAACCGCCCGCAACCTGCTCATCCCCAATAACAACGTAGACGTCACGGGCCAAATTATAGTCAATGGCTGCCTCTGTCGTCGGCATCTGGGCCACAGGATAAATCCGCTTTTCTGGACGCATTTCAGACAAAAAACGCCCATCTTTGGACAATGTGATATCGGCGATCGTCGCCAAATAGTTCGGTCCCTCAGAATCCGCGACCCCGTTCAACGTGATCGTATAGGCCCCTACATCATAAGGCTGGCCGATCTGGGCCACGCGAATATCCTCGTACTGCCATGACGTAATGCCTGCGACGCCCAGCATGGTAATCCCAAGACCTGAATGCGACAGCATCTTGCCCCAATCTGCACGTGGTAAACGCAGTAAACGACCCCAACGGCCGCCCCCGCGTCCGGTACGCGACGCCAAATCAATGACAGCGCCCATGACAACCCACGCAGCTAAGAACACGCCAATCGGTCCCAAGATTGAACGACCTGTCTGCATAACCCAAACCAACCCCGCAATTGCAAGCGCCAGAACAAACGCATAGCGCAGCGGATAAAAAGCGCGCTTAATCTCTGCGCGCTTCCAAGGCATCATAGCGCCCACTGGCAAAACCAATCCCAGAACCAACATAAACGGCGTAAAGGCCATGTTGAAGAACGGCGGTCCCACCGACAATTTGCGGTCAAAGAACATCTCTGCCACCAAAGGCCACATCGTACCGACAAAAACTACGAAACAGCTTACAGCAAGAAGGATGTTGTTGGTCAGCAAGGCGCTTTCTCGGCTCACCAATCCAAAGACGCCTTTTGCTTCCATCGTACCTGCGCGCAACGCGAACAGAATCAATGCACCACCTGTGAAAAAGCCAAGAATCATTAGGACAAACACACCCCGCTCAGGGTCATTGGCAAAGGCGTGTACAGAAGTCAGCAAACCCGAACGCACGATAAACGTGCCAATCAGTGAAAAGCCAAAGGCTAAGATGGCCAGCAAAATCGTCCATGATTTCAGGCTCTCACGCTTTTCAACCACGATAGCAGAGTGCAGCAAAGCAGCAGACAGCAACCACGGCATAAAGGAAGCGTTTTCAACCGGATCCCAGAACCAAAAACCACCCCAGCCGAGTTCATAATAGGCCCACCATGACCCAAGTGCGATGCCGATGGTCAGGAAAATCCACGCCGCCAGTGTCCACGGACGGACCCAACGACCCCACGCAGCATCCACACGCCCCTCAATCAATGCAGCAACGGCAAAGCTGAATGCCATGCTTAGACCCACATAGCCCAAGTACAAAAATGGTGGGTGAAACGCCAAACCAGGGTCCTGCAACAACGGGTTCAAATCCTGCCCATCAAAGGGCGGAACGGCAAGACGCGTAAACGGGTTTGAGGTGAACAGAATAAACGCAAAAAACGCTACGCCAATCGCGCCCTGAACCGATAAAACACGGGCCCGCAAGCTGGGTGGCAGATTGGTTCCAAACCATGCAGCCACGGCGCCAAACAGGGATACAATCAGGACCCAAAGCAACATTGACCCCTCATGGTTTCCCCATGTGCCACTGATTTTATACAGCATTGGTTTGGCAGAGTGGCTGTTCTGAACAACCAGCAACAGGCTGAAATCAGAAGACATAAACGCCCACATCAAGGCCCCGAATGCAAAGGCCGTTAGCATGAATTGAGCCGACGCGGCAGGTTCGGCGACCGCCATCCATGACCGCCACCCCTTGTGGGCACCGACCAACGGAACAAAGGTCTGAACGATCGCGACCATAAAGGCTAAAATCAGGGCAAAGTGTCCAAGTTCAGTGATCATCAATGGCGTCCATTTTGAAAAGTTAAGTCAACTATAGGCCCTGCCCCAAACTGCGCCAATGATTTTCGCACATAACTTCGGTTCACATTGTCGCGGGTCACTGGTTGCGTTTGCGCCATGTCTCAAGTGCCACGTTGGCATCTGGTGCAATTGAGGACACAGACAGGCGGACGTCTGGGCCACTATCAGCAACGCCAACGCTTTCTGCCCTTAAATCCTTCAGTGCTTTGATATTGTGCATCACTTCCGGGACGTGCGCCATGGTACCAACAATTTCACGCTGAAACTTCTGGCTTTTAACCTGATGCCGTGCCCCAAAATAGAATGAGACAATAACACCCAACAACCACCACATCAGTTCGAGCACCAGTACAATACCTTGCATTCGTTGCGAAAACCACAATGGGTCGATCATTGCCGCCACGAATAATCCAAGTGTCCCAAGGGCCAATGCGGGACGCGGCAAGCGGTTCACCCCATCCATACAGCTATCAAACCAACCTTGGCGGGGGATCGCAAACTCCCGACCATATTCACGCATGGTGTGCATTTGAACCTGCGCGTCGCGCTGTGACCCGGCCTCGGCGTTCTCACGAAAGACCTCCACAATGTCGCGGACCATGTTGTCGCCACCACCAAACATCAATTGAAACATTCGTTCGATCATGTCCATGACACGACCCTCTTTTAAAACTGTGACTGTGACAGATGGCATTTGGGCGCGATGAACTCTTCAGCACGCCGTATCCACCGGCCCTTTTGCCCTTTAAGCGTGCGCGCGTATTTGCGGCTGGCAGGACGGCAATCAGCAAGGCGCAGGTAATAAATGCGCCGCGCAATGCCATATGCATCAATCAAATAGCCCCCGCATTCTCGAACGTGGCCTTAAACGCGGCGATAGATTGAAGGCCAAGGGCGCCATCAACAACAACTTCAAACCCGATATCAATCAACAACCGTTGAAGTATGCGAACCGCGTTGCCGCCAGCGTTCACATACATATCAAAGACTGTCGCCTGCAGAGGCTGCGGCAATTGCGAGATCAGCGGCCCCTCAAAGTAGTGTTTGATAAAAATATCGACGGCTTGTGCACGGCTCAGCATCTGCACATCGTGTTTGTCCACATTCCCGTCATGATCAAGTTCCAAACCAAGGCGACGCATGGTGTAAATGGTCACACCAAAATTGGTGGCCCCACCTGGATCCTCGGGGGCATCCACATAGCCGCCTTCGCGGTCCACAATCTGTTGGGCAATCTGTCGTACCGTTTGCATCACCATGTCCTCTGGCCATTTCTGACCAGACGAGGATGATTAAATCAGGTTAATTTCCGGTAACTGCAGCGTACGTTAGCTGCCTTCAGGCTCCACATAGACGCCCTGTGCCTTGAGGGCGTCAATAACCTCAGTCGGCATATAATTCTCGTCATGTTTTGCAAGAATTTCAGTGGCTTCAAAGACACCGTTGATCAAACGGCCCATACCCACCATGCCCTGATTTTCCTCAAACAGGTCAGGCAAAACACCCGAATAGATGGCAGGAACAGACGCGCCACCATCCGTCACGACGAACTGAATTGTCTCACCCTGACCACGCACAAGGCTGCCAACCTCGACCAACCCACCGATGCGAAACACCTCGGATGAGCTAGGCGGATCTTCGACCACTTGCGTTGGGGAGCGAAAGAAATTGATGCCATCGCGCAAAGCATAGCCAATCAAAACAGTAGAAAGGGCCAAGGCAACTGCCATGATCGCAATCACCTGAATACGGCGTTGTTTCTTAAGCGATTTCATTACATGTCCTTAGGGATCAGGGGAACAAAGGGGCCATCATCAGCCCTGTTGTCTCAGGAATATCTAGCATCAGATTGGCATTTTGCAACGCCTGCCCACTGCTTCCCTTGGTCAAATTATCGAGTGCAGCGATCACAATCGCGCGTCCTTCGATCCGATCAGCAACAACACCGATGTGGCAAAAGTTTGAGCCGCGAATGTGACGCGTGCTTGGGGTTGCGCCCATTGGCAACACTTCGATGAACGGTTCATCCGCGTAGGCCGCAACCATCGTGTCATAGACCACTTTCGCATCGCCCTTAACATAGGTCGTCGCCAGAATACCGCGGTTTGCAGGGACAAGATGAGGGGTGAATTGGATTTTCACGTCTCGCCCTGCCAAAGCGCTGAATTCTTGATCAAACTCCCCCAAATGGCGGTGCGTACTGCCAACGGCGTAGGCGTGATAGCCCTCAGATAATTCAGCATGCAAAAGGTTCTCTTTCAGCGCACGGCCCGCACCAGAGACGGCACACTTAAGGTCCAGAATGATCTCATCCAGATCGATAACCCCTGCTGCAATCAAAGGACGCAGCACGAATTGGCCCGTGGCCGCATTACAGCCAGTTCCAGCCACCAAACGGGCAGTCTTAATATCTTCACGGTAAAATTCGCTTAGGCCGTAAACAGCTTCGCCCTGCATCTCTACAGCGCCATGTGGGTTGCCATACCACGCCGCGTAGGCCTCAGGATCACGCAGACGGAAATCAGCGCTAAGATCAACAATTTTAAGAGATTTTGGCAGGTCACGAATGACCTCTTGGCTAGTTTTATGTGGCAATGCACAAAAACACAGATCAATGTCGGACCAATCAATTTCATCAAACTTAATCATGCCTGGAAGGTCCAGATGGCGCAGGTGTGGAAAGACGGAAGCAAGGGTTTTGCCCGCTTTAGAATACGCCCCTAAAGCTTTAATTTTCATAGAAGGATGTTCAGAAATTAGGCGGATAAGTTCGGCGCCCGTGTAGCCACTGGCACCCAAAATTGCGATAGAATAGGTCATGTTTTTCTCGATATATTGGTAAAGATCACGCTGCATTAAAGGTGATCTGTCGTCGCAAGAACTGGGTAGCGCGGTTGCTGACTTGTTTGGGATCGCCCGTCGTCAGGTAAGCCGGTTCGCCAACGCCGATTTTATCGCCGTGACGTGTCAGATAATCTGCCAAGCTTTCGCCCACCAATTTGGCCTGCGAGAATATCTTTACATCAGCGCCAAGCGCTTCTTGGAATGCATCCAACATCAAAGGGTAATGGGTACAGCCCAAGATGGCCGCCTGTGGCATGGGCATTTTACGCATCAACGCATCAACATGCAAACGCACCATTGCTTCGGCTAGAACGAAATCACCGTCTTCAATGGCATCCACAACACCGCCGCAGGCCTGCGCCTCAACATCCACACCAATCGCGCGGAACGCCAATTCACGTTGAAACGCACGACTAGACACAGTTGCAGGGGTCGCAAACAGCGCAACATGCTTCACATCAACTTCGCACGGCGGTGAATTGTCACCCCAATCACGCTCTGTCAGGGCCTCGATCAACGGAACAAACACACCCAAGACGCGCTTGCCCTCGGGAATCGACCCCTCTTGCATACGCCGCAGGGCAGCAGCAGAGGCCGTGTTGCAGGCCAAAATTACAAGATCACAGCCCGCATCAAACAGCCTCAGCACGGCCGCACAGGTCAATTCATAGATGTCATCCGCTGTGCGCACGCCGTAGGGCGCATGCGCGCTATCCGCCAGATAGATAAAGTCAACATCAGGAAGACGCTTTTGCGCGGCCTCAAGCACAGTTAACCCACCTAAACCACTATCAAAAATACCAACTGCCATGCGTCATCAGGCGCGATGCCTGTCCTCAAATTCATATCCAAGATCAAATGATTTGATCGGATTTGGGTTCAGCTCATACGTGGCTTTGCGCAGGAAATCCATCATCTGTTTGGAATCCTTTGCAATCGGGTTCAACACATCGCGCCCAATCGGTTCCCCAATCACGACCCGCACTGGTGTGTCCACGCGTTTCTTAAACTCTTTAATCAATAGCCCAAGGCGCAATGTCGAGTGCAAATGGCTGGCGATCTGGAACAGACGGCTGGTGTGGCCGTCAAAATAGATAGGGACCACTGTGGCATTAGATTTGGCAATCATGCGCGCGGTAAAGCTGCGCCACATAGGATCCATTGGGCGACCAAAGGGACGTTCGGCCGTGCTGACGGTGCCACCGGGAAACACGCCAATCGCGCCACCCTGCCCGAGGTAATCCAATGCTGTCTTACGTGTCGCAATATTGGTTTGAACCCCTTCGCGCGTTTCATCAAAGGAAATCGGCAAAACAATACGGTTCAGATCCTCTGCCTTGCGAAACACGCTGTTGGCCAAAATACGAAAATCACCACGGGCTTGAGAAAGGATGTGACCCATCATCAACCCATCCAAGATACCATAAGGGTGATTGGCGATCAGGATAACGGGTGCCTCACTGGGAATATTGGACAGCGCACCACCAACGAGATCAAGGCTCAGACCATAACGATCGACCATCACCTGCCAAAAATCACGCCCCTGCGCGACTTCATCTTCATACCCTTTTGCCCGTTTGATCAGGCGCAATCGGCCCGTCGTGTTTTCAAGCAACCTCACAACTGTTCGGCCACTGCGCGTTTTTACGGAATGCGCATAACTTATCTCGCGGGCGATTTCGCGTGTGTTCAATGACATTGATGACCTCTGCCTCCACTGCTTTCAACAAGGGCATTTAATTCCTCAAATCAGCTATGCCCAGTGTTTATGACACGAACGCAACCAATATATAGCGATCTTGATTATTCTGCCGCTTTGTTCAGCGTTTCAGCACCCATCCTGATGGCAATCAACAACTCCTCACGCCTTTTGGCTGCCTCGCCCTCATTCTTAAGTTTCACAGGACCAAACCCACGAATTTGCAGCGGCAGTTCTGCCAAGGCGACAATTGCATCGCGGTTTTGATCATTCAAAACCTTCAGGACAGTTTTCATATCCGTCTCATATTGCGTGATCAGCGCCTGTTCCATCTTGCGTTCAGCGGTGTAGCCAAACACATCAAATGGAGTGCCGCGCAGAACCTTCAGCTTTGCCAACAGGCGCAGCGGGCGTTCAAGCCAAGGCCCAAATTCGCGCTTAACCGGTCGTCCATTCGGCCCAATCTTGGACAGGATGGGTGGGGCCAGATTAAAGGTCATCTTAAAGTCGCCATCAAACTCTGCCCGCGCTTTGCTACGGGTATAAAGAAGCAGGCGTGCCACTTCGTATTCATCCTTGTAAGACAATAACTTATGGTATCCGCTAACCGCAGCCATTCGAACCGCATCATCAGAAATGCCATCCAGAAACTTGCGATACCGTTTGGCCAATCGTTTGCCCTGGTACCCAACCAACTGCGCTGCACGGTAATCTATCTTTTCTGCCATGCTGGTTGGCAGTAAAATCACCTTTGGGGCCAAAATGGCCGCGGCATCCTCTGGAAACAGCACAGCCCAACGCCCAATTTCAAAAGCGCGCAGGTTGCGCTCCACCGCAGTGCCGTTCAGCGTAATAGCTTGGACAATCGCTTCTTGTGACAGGGGCACAAAACCACGCTGCCAAGCGGCCCCAAAGATCATCATGTTTGAGAAAATTGAATCCCCCAACAAGGCTTTGGCAAGATCAGAGGCGTCAAACAACGACACGTCGTCACGCAAACGGGCCTCTAACGCTAAGGTCATCCGCTCTGTAGGCAATCTAAACTCTGTATCGCGGGTGAAATCGCCCGTGATGATTTCATGAGAGTTCACAACAGCGCCTGTGCGCCCCGCTTGGGTCAATCCCAGCGTCTTTGCGCCCGCCGACACAACCAGATCACCACCAATCAACACGTCACATTCGCCTGTCGCCACGCGAATGGCCGAAATATCATGAGGATCGTTGGCTAGGCGGCAATGGATATGCACGGCTCCACCCTTTTGGGCCAGCCCCGCCATTTCCATCATGCCAGCGCCTTTGCCATCGATATGCGCGGCTTGGGCTATGACAGCACCAATTGTCACAACACCCGTGCCGCCAACGCCCGTGATCACCACGTTCCATGTGCCATAAATCACCGGCAATTCAGGCATCGGCAGGTCGGGCAAGGTCAGCTCAGTCGTGGCCTCTTTGCGCACTACAGCCCCTTCAAGGGATACAAAAGACGGGCAAAACCCATTCACACAAGAGAAATCCTTGTTGCAGCTGGATTGGTCGATTGCACGTTTGCGGCCCAGTTCTGTCTCTTTGGGGACCAAAGACACGCAGTTGGATTGCACACCACAATCACCACAGCCCTCACAAACATCCGTGTTGATAAACATACGTTTGTCCGGATCAGGGAAGGTTCCGCGCTTGCGACGTCGTCGTTTCTCAGCAGCGCAGGTTTGGATGTATACAATCGCGCTGACACCCTGAACTTTGGCGAATTTTTCCTGAACCGTTTGCAAAGTGGCCCGTTCATGAATTTCGATGCCTTTCGGGAAGGCGTCAAAATCCACGTCTTCGTTGTCGTCATAAACCACAGCCAGATTGGCAACACCCATCGCCTTCAACTCTGCCACGATTTGCGGCGCAGGCAGGCCACCGTCATGGCTTTGGCCACCCGTCATCGCAACCGCATCATTATAAAGAATTTTATAGGTGATGTTTGTCCCGTTCGCCAACGCTGCCCGTATCGCCATAACGCCAGAGTGGTTGTACGTCCCGTCCCCCAAATTTTGGAATACGTGGTCGCGGGTCGAAAACGGCGCTTCGCCGATCCAATTGGCACCCTCACCGCCCATATGTGTGAAACCAAGTGTTTCGCGGTCCATCCATTGAACCATAAAGTGACAGCCAATCCCCGCATAAGCACGCGATCCATCAGGCACTTTGGTCGATGAATTGTGAGGACACCCAGAACAGAAATACGGCAAACGAGCCGCTATTTCCTCAGCATTGTCAGAACGGCGCGCCTCGTCCATTGCGGCAAGTCCAGCCATAACACCTTCGGTATTGCGCCCTTCTTCGACCAAAATCTGGCCCAGCTTTTCGGCGATTTCAACCGGATCAAGCGCCCAAGCGGCCCCAAACAGCACTTTGCCATCTTTCATCCCACCATAAACACGACGGCCCCGAAGATCATCAAACAAGGTTTCCTTGATCTGAACCTCAATCAGTTTGCGCTTTTCTTCGATCACGATGATCAAATCCAGATCATCAGCCCAGGCATTAAAGCCGCGCATATCAAGCGGCCATGTTTGACCAACCTTATATGTAGTGATGCCCAAATGTTCGGCCTCTGCCTCATCGATGTTCAACAAAGACAGCGCATGGATCAGGTCCAACCAGTTCTTACCGGCAGCGACAAAACCAATCTTGGCCTTTTCAGTGCCCCAAACCCGCTTGTCCATCTTATTGGCATGGCTGAACGCCTCAGCAGCGTGGCGTTTATAGTCGATAAGGCGCGCCTCTTGATCGATGCGATCATCGACCAGACGGATATTTAAACCACCCTCAGGCATTTCAAATTCTGGGTTCACAAAGGACAATCGATGCGGATCACCATCCACAACCGACGTCACCTCTACCGTATCTTTCATCGTCTTCAGGCCAACCCAGACACCCGCAAACCGCGACAGTGCCCAACCATACAACCCGTAATCCATGACCTCTTGCACCCCAGCAGGGCTAACAATCGGCATATAGGCATCGACCATCGCGAATTCAGATTGGTGCAAAACGGTTGAGGACTCACCCGTATGGTCATCCCCCATTGCCATCAGCACGCCACCCGCAGGCGACGTACCTGCCATATTGGCGTGACGCATCACATCACCAGAACGATCGACGCCGGGGCCTTTGCCGTACCACAGGCCGAAGACACCATCATATTTGCCCTCCCCGCGCAGTTCAGCCTGCTGTGCACCCCAATGAGCGGTTGCAGCTAAATCCTCGTTGATGCCCACTTGAAATGTGATTTCATGTTCCGTAAGCGGCTTAAGTGCACGCTCCATCTGCATATCAACAGCCCCCAAGGGCGACCCACGATATCCCGTCACCAGCCCCGCAGTATTTAAACCAGCGACAACATCGCGCACCTTTTGCATCATCATCATACGGACCAAAGCCTGCGTGCCGTTCAGCAAAATAGGGCTTTTTTCCAGATTATAACGGTCATTCAATGATATTTTTTGCGTGCTCATCAGGGCCTCCCCAGCGTCGATCAGTCGTGCAGTTTCTTTGACGTTAGGTCACAAAAACTGACCTGTATAGATATTTTTACCTTTAAACAAAAAAATCCTGATCCAGCAGTATCAGTCCACGCAGATTCGCCTATAATGATGGAAACAAATATAATGCATTGTCAGTCACTCAGGGGTGTTCGGTATGGATTGGGATAAACTAAGAATTTTTCACGCCGTTGCAGATGCAGGTAGCCTGACACATGCAGGCGACAAACTACATTTGTCGCAGTCAGCTGTCAGCCGACAGGTCCGCGCACTTGAGGAATCCTTGAACGCGACGCTGTTCCACCGTCATGCCCGTGGTCTTATTCTGACAGAACAAGGCGAGTTGTTGTTTGACGCAACCGTCGCAATGTCCAAACGCCTTGATGCAGCAGCCGCACGTATTCGCGACAGCGAAGAAGAAGTGTTCGGTGACCTTCGGGTGACAACGACAACTGGATTTGGAACACTTTTCTTGGCCCCACGCCTGCCCAAACTGTACGAAAAATACCCAGACTTACGCGTAGACCTGATGCTTGAGGAACGTGTTTTGGACCTTCCTATGCGCGAAGCCGATGTGGCCATTCGCATGAAAGAACCATCACAAGCTGACTTGATTAGAAAGCGCCTGATGAGTGTTCGTATGCGCGCTTACGCAACAAAGAACTACCTCAAGGACCATCACTTCCCCAATGTGCCAAAAGATCTCAAAGATCACCGTTTAATCTGTCAAAACACAGGTTCTGCACAGGTTGGTGCCAGCGTTACCTTGGTTCAAGAACTGATGACCCATAATGTTAGATCGACTTTAACGGTGAATAACTACTTTGGCGTGCTTCAGGGCGTCCTCAACAACTTGGGAATCGGTATTCTTCCGGACTACGTCATCGAAGACTTTCCAGACCTTGTACGTGTGCTGCCAGAAATTGAGTCGGCTGAAGTTCCTGTGTTTTTGGCCTATCCAGAGGAGTTACGGCACTCCAAGCGCATTTCCGCCTTTCGTGACTTCGTGCAAGAGGAAATTATTATATTCCGTAAACACCGAAGAAATAACGAAAATACCTAGGTATGCGTTAGGCGCATATCGGGTTTTCACCCGGTGCGGCACATTGTTTATTGATTGGGCGTTGTGGGAACACTATCCCACACAATGAAGGCGGCGGGTACATCGGTGTACCCCACCTTCAACTCCCTGTTGGACTTGGCCGAGCTTTGCGCTCGGCCTTTTTTTTCGACTTTTTTTAACGCAGATTTTAGTGCCTTTGACTGCTTCAAGTTTCTTTCGAACATTTGCAACATCGATTTAATGCCTTTGGATTTTAAAGCAGACAGTTTTGAATTGAGCGGCTGCGTTTTCAAACCTAACTATACAGTTAACACATCCTGAAAAACCTTAACGCGTCAACGATCTTAACAACTCACGAATGCCTACAAGCCTTTCAAAACGAACAATTCACATTCAAAAATGTACGTTATGGACAATGCCACTTGTTTGCGGGTTTTTTGAACGGGTGATAAAAGTACAGATCAACGGCTCAACTGTACATTTGAACTAAAAATTGGCTCCGTACGCACGGTTCACAACTTGATCCCACTGTTTAGTGTAACGCCCCTTTCCCCCATCCTCACCAGCCTGTATGAAACCCCCAATCTTTGTAAATTCGAGGGAATTAGGCACATGACAGAGCCTGCAATCACACCAGATCTTATCGCCAAACACGGGCTCAGCCCCGAAGAATACGCGCGTATCCTTGAGATTGTAGGCCGCGAGCCAACTTTTACCGAGCTGGGTATTTTCTCAGCCATGTGGAACGAGCACTGTTCTTATAAGTCCTCCAAAATTTGGCTGAAAACACTGCCAACAACTGGTCCGCAGGTTATTTGCGGTCCTGGCGAAAATGCTGGTGTTGTTGATATTGGTGATGGTCAAGCTGTTGTTTTCAAAATGGAAAGCCACAACCATCCGTCCTACATTGAGCCATATCAAGGCGCTGCAACTGGTGTTGGTGGCATCCTGCGTGATGTCTTTACAATGGGCGCACGTCCAATTGCGTCAATGAATTCATTGTCGTTTGGCGAACCTTCACACCACAAGACTAAGCAACTGGTAAACGGCGTGGTCGCGGGCGTTGGCGGATACGGCAACTGCTTTGGCGTACCCTGTGTTGGCGGCGAAGTACGCTTTGACCCAGCATACAACGGCAACTGCCTTGTAAACGCGTTTGCGGCTGGATTAGCGGACGCTGACAAAATCTTTTACTCAGCAGCCTCTGGTATTGGTATGCCTGTTGTCTACTTAGGCGCAAAAACTGGTCGTGACGGCGTTGGCGGCGCGACAATGGCCTCTGCAGAATTCGATGATAACATTGAAGAAAAACGCCCTACTGTCCAAGTTGGCGATCCCTTCACCGAAAAACGCCTGATGGAAGCCACGCTTGAGTTAATGCAAACTGGCGCTGTTATTTCGATCCAAGATATGGGGGCCGCTGGCCTAACATGTTCTGCGGTTGAGATGGGCGACAAAGGCGGATTAGGCGTGCGTCTGCACCTCGAAAAAGTTCCAGTTCGCGAAGAACACATGACCGCTTACGAAATGATGCTAAGTGAATCCCAAGAGCGTATGTTGATGGTTTTAAAGCCAGAACTTGAAGCAGAAGCCAAAGCAGTCTTCGACAAGTGGGATCTAGACTTTGCTATCGTTGGTGAAACCATCGCTGAAGATCGTTTTCACATCGTTCACAACGGTGAAACCAAAGCTGACTTGCCGCTGAAAACCCTTGCTGGCACGGCACCTGAATATGACCGCCCATGGGTCCCAACCCCTGCGGCTGAGCCACTTGCTGACGTTCCGGGTATCGACCCAATTGATGGCCTTCGCGCTTTGATCTCCAGCCCAAATTATGCTGCTAAGCAATGGGTTTATGAGCAATATGACACCATGGTTATGGCAGACAGCGCCCGTACACCAGGCATTGGTTCTGGCATAGTACGCATCCACGGCACCGACAAAGCCTTGGCATTCACATCCGACGTTACACCGCGCTACGTCAAAGCCAACCCAGTTGAAGGCGGCAAACAAGCCGTAGCCGAAGCATACCGCAACCTAAGCGCTGTTGGTGCGACCCCATTGGCAAGCACGGACAACATGAACTTTGGCAATCCAGAAAAGCCTGAAATCATGGGGCAATTCGTTGGGGCGATCCAAGGAATTTCAGCAGCTGTAACCGCTTTGGGCATGCCAATCGTTTCGGGCAACGTGTCCCTTTACAACGAAACCGACGGTACTGGCATTCTGCCAACGCCAACAATCGGGGCAGTTGGTCTGATCAAGCACGTTGATGACATTATTGGCAACGAGGTCCGTGACGGCTATGTGGCGCTTGTCTTGGGCGACACAACAGGTCACCTTGGTCAGTCTGCATTGCTAGCAGAAGTGTTCAGCCGCATTGAGGGCGACGCTCCTGCCGTGGACCTTGAGGCAGAAGCAAAGCACGGCCAGTTCATCCGTGACAACCGCGCAATGATCACAGCCTGTACCGACCTTAGCGATGGCGGTCTTGCCTTGGCAGCGTTCGAATTGGCGGAAGCATCCAACGTTGGTGTTTGGCTAGACAGTGACGACACACCAACATTGTTTGGTGAAGACCAAGCACGTTATTTGATCGCCTGTAACTTTGATCAGGCCGAAGGTTTGATGTTAGCAGCTGCACAAGCTGGCGTGCCGTTGCACTCTGTCGGTAAGTTCACAGGCGACACTGTTTGGATGGGTAATTGCAGCGCGCCATTGTCAGAACTGTCTGAAGTGTACCGCAGCAGTTTTGCTGCCGCAGTCGCTTAAACAGCATTTCAAGAATTAGATGCCGGTCTAACAGTCGGCATCTTCCATCACGTTTTGCCTGCTAACCCGCTCATCAAACGTGCCTTTTCCCCCACATCGTCAGGTCGTGAAATCACGGCAGCCAATTGTTCAAGTGATGCAATCGAGTGTCCTGCACGAAAACTGTCCACATGTGGTAACATCGCTTTGATACCTTGTGCTTTGGGGGAAAACTCATCCCATCGCAGCAACGGGTTCAGCCAGATCAACCGTTTTGAACTGAGGTGAATACGTTGCATCTGTTTGGCTAATACGTCCGTATCCGCACGTTCCAATCCGTCGGTGATCAAAAGCACAACTGCACCCTGCCCCATGACACGCCGCGACCAATCACGATTAAAGTCCTCGAGGCATTCACCGATCCGTGTACCACCTTCCCAATCTTGCGCTTCAGCACCAGCGGCAGACAATGCAGCATCCACATCGCGCTGATGCAAATGCCGCGTTATATTCGTCAGACGCGTTCCAAAGGTAAAGGCATGCACTTTGGCCCACCCCGCACCCTTTGCGTTGCTTACGGCATGTAGGAAATGCAGTACAGCGCGTGAATATTGGCTCATTGAGCCCGAAATGTCGCAAAGAACAACCAGATTGGGCCAACGATGACGGGGTGTTTTGTACATCACCTTGTGTAGCTCACCCCCTTTTCGCATTGCAGCACGCAGGGTTTTAGCAGCATCTAACCTACCGCGTTGAGATGATTGCGTCCGCCGTGACACCATCGGGTCAACGGGCAGCTTTATCCTCGCGAGCATGCGTTTGGCTTGAGCCATCTCAGCTGTACTCATTTGCTCGAAATCAAGTGAACGCAGCCTTTCCTCAGCGCTGATAGTAAACGATGCATCAATCTCAATCTCGCTGTCTTCGCGCTCTTTCTCTGGCTGATCGACTGTGGCTTCGGCACCATCAAGCAACGCCTCGGCCGCACGTTTTTCGGCTGCTTGCGCGCTGCGTTCTTCTTGAACCCCACGAATGGCTGGCAGCATCGCAGCCATCATATGCTCAAGATATTGGGGATCGCGCCAATACAATCGAAAGACCTGCGCATATACGACACGGTGTTCGGGCCGGTTGACAAAACAAGCATGTAACGTCCAATAAAAGTCCTGTTTGTTCGTAAATCCCGCGATTTGAACTGCGCGGACTGCATCTATGACCCGTCCCGGGCCAATCGACAGCCCAGCTCGACGCAGTGCACGAGCAAAATGCGTTATGTTACCCGCTAGTCTGGGGTTCTCAGGCAGTTCAAGTGGGATATGTTCAACCATATACGAACGCCTTGAGGGATCAGCCCCAGCCTCCTGCAATGGTTATTTTGGGGCCCATCACTGTGATTGCTCTAAGGACGCTTTGGCCTGATCCAAAATTCGTTTTGCTTCAGATCCATGCAGTTTAGAAATATCATCTTGATACTTCAGAATTGCCCCCAATGTGTCAGCAATTGCTTCGGGACTTAGCGCAATCACATCTAATGCCAGCAAACATTTCGCCCAATCAATCGTCTCTGCAACGCCAGGCTTTTTGAACAAGTCTTCGGTTCTCAGGTGCTGAACAAAAGCAACAATTTCGCGGCTTAAAGTTTCTGCAGCTTCTGGTGCCTGCGCGGTCAGGATTTCCATTTCCCGTTCAAAATTCGGATAGTCGACCCAGTGATACAGACAACGTCGCTTTAAGGCGTCATGAACTTCACGGGTACGGTTAGATGTTACAATAACAATGGGCGGTTCTGGTGCCTTGATCGTACCAAGTTCTGGGATCGTCACCTGAAAATCACTAAGTGCCTCTAGCAAGAAGGCCTCAAAAGGCTCATCTGTGCGATCAAGTTCATCAATCAAAAGCACGGGCGCACCGTTTTCGTCAGGACGCATCGCTTGCAGTAACGGGCGTTCAATCAAGAATTCATCGCTAAATAACTCTGTCTGAAGTGCTGCGCGGTCGGTGCCTCCTGAGGCTTCCGCTGTGCGAATTGCGATCATTTGGGCAGGGAAGTTCCACTCATAGACGGCCGTCGCGGCGTCCAATCCTTCATAACATTGTAACCGAATAAGTCGTTTGCCCATACTCGCGGCCAATGCTTTGGCGATTTCCGTTTTGCCAACACCAGCCTCGCCTTCCAAGAAAAGCGGTCGATCCAGCTTGAGGGAAAGGAAAACAACCGTCCCAAGTGCGCGACTGCAAATGTATCCTTGTTCTGCAAGCATGGTTTGGACTGCATCGATAGATGAAATGTTATTCATTGGCGGTCTCCCTATCTTACAATGGCGCATTGCTTGACGCATCGGTCAACCCTAGATTCTAAATCACGCGTTCATTTCATGGTGCCACCAGAACCAAAGAGGTCGCGACCAAATTACGATCCCAGACTGAAAAACACTCACTAGGGGAATCCATCATGAGAAAACGTGTTTTCTCCTCCCAAAAGGCCGACAATTGGACCGTGTTCTACAAAATTTTACCATATTTTAGGAATATCCCCAATCAAGAACCCGCCAAAAAAAGGTGGAAGCGAACAATTGTGGATAACGTAAATGCAAGACGATCTAAGCATATTCGACACGTCTTTGGCCGATCTGCCTAACGGGCCATGGCTTAAGAGAACCTCTAAGATTTCGGAGGACCATGGCTATTTTTAACCGCTCGGAAAACAGCATTTTGCTACCTTTATAAAAGACAAGCCAATCCTTTTGGTAACGTTCGAGACCGTTCCTAACCATCGTGATCTATCGAAAACGTCCCAACCTTTCGGCTGGGAATTGTTCAAAGAAAACGGTTGGCCACATTTGTGTATCGTTTCCGATGGCAACACTTGGTTTCGCGATCCAAAAGTTTAGGCCTATTTTGATCGATTGGTTGATTACGGCTTTTTTGATGAATTGGATCAAGTCGTGTTTTACGGCTCAGGTCCTTGTGGTTACGCAGCTGCAGCATTTTCTGTTGCTGCCCCAGGTGCAACAGTGGTCGCGGTCCAACCACAGGCAACACTCGACCCACGGGTGACCGTATGGGATAGTCGTCACAGAAAGATGCGCCGTGCCGACTTCACTAGCCGCTATGGTTATGCGCCTGATGTATTGGTCATAGCTGAACAAGCATAAGTTATTTTTGATCCCTACGAACAAATGGATGCAGCGCATGCCGCCATGTTCACACGTTCAAATGTCAAAAAGTTACGCATGCCAAACATAGGTTCGGCATTGCAGTTCGAAATGATGAAGATGGAGATTTTGAAACCGCTTCTAATTGCTGCAAGCGACGATAATTTGACCAATCTTAGGTTTGCAAAGCTGTTTCGCACACGCCGCGGCAACAGACGTTATTTACGCGATTTAATGCAAAAGGTTGATGCGCAAGAACGTAATCATCTAACGCAAGCGATTTGCAATCATGTTATTGCACCGGGTAGGGCACCACCTTTCGAACGTAAATTAAAAGCGCTCGATGCAAAACTCACTGCTGAGGACTGGCTTAGAACCGCCCTGCGTGCTAACGCGATTGGCATGAAATTAAAGATCACGCTTAGACGCCCCGACGATTGGCACCTTCACCTGCGCGACGGCAATATGCTGCGCGCGATTTTGCCGTACACTTCCAAACATTTTGCACGTGCGATTATTATGCCGAACCTAGTTCCGCCTGTTGTCACGTCAGCAGATGCCGCAGGGTATCGCGATCGCATTCTGGGCGCCCTACCCGACGGTTCTAAGTTTGAACCGTTGATGACACTGTATTTAACCGAGCAAACTGACCCTGATGATGTGGCGGCGGCCCATGCTTCTGGCCTTATCAAAGCGGTCAAACTTTATCCTTCTGGCGCTACGACAAACTCTGCCTCAGGTGTCAGCCATTTCGACAGTGTTCGTCCAACGCTTGAGCGTATGGCTGAAATTGGCTTGCCGCTCTGCGTGCACGGTGAAGTCACTGACAGCGATATCGATATTTTCGATCGTGAAGCGGTATTTATCGATCGCGTCCTAGACCCAATTCGCCGCACCACACCAGGTTTGCGCGTGGTTATGGAACACATCACAACCTCAAACGCCGTTGATTATGCGCGCAGCCAAGACGAAACATTGGGTGCAACAATCACCACACACCACTTGGTCATCAACCGCAATCACATCCTAGCTGGCGGGATCAAGCCGCACTACTATTGCCTGCCTGTCGCCAAACGCGAAGAACACCGTCTTGCATTACGCGATGCTGCTACATCTGGTGAGGCCCGTTTCTTCTTAGGAACCGACAGCGCTCCACACACCGATGCGAACAAACTGTTGCCATGTGGCTGTGCCGGTTGCTTTACTGCACTCAATACAATGTCGATCCTTGCTCAAGCGTTTGAAGAAGACGGCGCTCTCGACAAATTGGAGCGTTTTACATCCCTGAACGGTCCAGCATTTTATGACCTGCCAGCAAATGAGGATACTATCACGTTGACCAAGGGTGACCCAGTCACCTACCCAAGCCATGTTGAAACACCTGACGGCCCCGTCACGGTTTTCGATCCGGGCTTTGATCTGAATTGGCGCGTTGAGTAACACGCGCTTGCTACAAATCAAGACTGCCTAAACAAAGGACACGACATGATCCCGACAAGCTACCCAGACGCAAAAGAAATGGCCCGCCTGACCGCCCGCATGCTGCTTGAAATCAAAGCCGTGCACTTTAACACTGCAGAGCCATTCACGCTGGCTTCAGGCCTACCAAGCCCAACATATATCGATTGCCGCAAACTAATCAGCTATCCACGCATCCGTTCAACATTGATGGACTTCTTGACCGTCACAACAATGCGCAACGCGGGCTTCGAAGCCTTCGACAACATTGCAGGTGGTGAAACCGCAGGTATTCCGTTCGCAGCTCTTGTTGCGGAACGTATGGCACTTCCAATGACCTATGTACGCAAAAAGCCAAAAGGCTATGGTCGCAATGCACGCATCGAAGGTCAAATGAACGAAGGCGAACGTGTTTTGCTGGTCGAAGACCTAACAACTGACGGTGGTTCAAAACTGTCATTTGTTGATGCGATTCGCGAAACTGGTGCAACTTGTGCCCACACTGCTGTGATTTTTTACTACGGTATTTTTCCTGAAACGGAAAAGACCTTGGGCGATCATGGAGTTGACCTACATTACCTTTGCACATGGTGGGATGTTCTGGCCGAAGCTAAGGACTCCGGTGCGTTTGATGCCGAAACGATCAAAGGCGTCGAAGCCTTCCTAAACGATCCACGTGGCTGGCAAGAAGCCAATAAAAAACCTTAAGAAAAACACCGTATCTAGGGTCAGAGTTAACTTTTGATCCCAGATACGGTATACTCCCCACCAAGCGAAACATATCCACAAGATATCCAGATTGCGCTGCCCCACCTTTGACGTTTAAAACAAACTCTAATAACGCTGTACGGCATACGGGGACATCATGAACGAAATTAGCAGTATTCCAGTATCCGGCATCCCTGAAGTTCAGGCAGCTGAAACTATGCCTCACTCAATCGAGGCGGAACAGCAATTGTTGGGTGCGATTCTGACGAATAATGATGTATATGACCGCATTGCTTCGATCATTGGTGAAAAACACTTTTATGAGCCAGTTCATGGCCGCATCTTTGACATCGCCGCTGCTCGAATTGCAAAAAACAACCTAGCCAGCCCCGTTACCCTCAAATCCTTCATGGCAGATGATGAGGGCCTAAACGAACTTGGTGGCGCAGCGTATCTTGCCCGTCTTGCAGGTGCTGCTGTCAGCGCGTTCGCTTTGCGTGACTACGCACAGATGATTTACGATCTGGCTGTGCGCCGTGACTTGATCCTTTTGGGCCGTGATATCAGCGCCAAAGCAGCTCAAGTGAACGTGGATTCGGAGCCGCTCGAACAAATCGTGGAAGCCGAGCAGCAGCTTTACAAACTTGCGGAACAAGGCCAAGCAGAAAGTGGTTTTCAAAGTTTTCTGAAGGCTGTGACCGAGGCTGTGAATTTAGCCAACACCGCATATCAGCGTGATGGTGGCATGTCTGGTATCTCCACAGGCTTAATAGATATGGACAAAAAGCTGGGCGGCTTGCATCCGTCTGACCTTTTGATCCTCGCGGGTCGTCCATCTATGGGGAAAACTTCACTTGCTACCAACATCGCGTTTAACGTGGCCAAAGCCTACAAAAAAGGCAAAAAGCACGATGGATCTGAGGGGGCTGTCGAGGGTGGCGTTGTAGGTTTTTATTCCCTTGAGATGAGCGCCGACCAGTTGGCGGCACGTATTCTGTCTGAAGCGTCTCAGGTGCCATCAGAGCAAATTCGTCGTGGTGACATGACCGAAACTGAATTCCGTCGCTTTGTTGATGCCGCAAAGTCGCTTGAGGCATGTCCTCTGTTCATCGACGACACACCTGCCCTACCAATCAGCCAATTGGCTGCGCGTGCCCGTCGCTTGAAACGGACACATGGGCTAGACTTGTTGATCATCGACTACCTTCAGCTGGTGCGTGGCACAGGTCGTTCAGAAAACCGTGTGAACGAAATTTCCGAAATTACGATGGGTATGAAAGCGATTGCCAAGGAACTGCAGATCCCTGTGATAGCGCTGTCCCAGCTTTCGCGTCAGGTTGAAAACCGCGAAGATAAACGCCCAAAACTCTCTGACCTTCGTGAATCTGGTTCAATTGAGCAAGACGCCGACGTTGTTATGTTCGTTTACCGCGAAGAATACTACAAAGAGCGTGAAAAACCTGGCGATCACGACCTTGAAGCCATGGCACGCTGGCAAGAAGAGATGGAGCGCTTACATGGTCGCGCTGAGGTTGTTATTGGCAAACAACGTCACGGCCCAATTGGCACTGTTGACCTTTCCTTTGAAGGTAAGTTCACGCGCTTTGGCAACCTCGCGCAGCCTTGGCAAGATAGTGGACGCAACGATCAAGAATTCTAATTCCAGCCGTTATGCAACGGCATAAAACAGATTTCCTCTTGACCCCACGCGCCGCCCTGTCAAAACCGAATTATGGGTACAGCAAGACTAACAATAGATTTAAACGCCGTCGTCAACAATTGGCGCGCTTTGGATGCAATGACAAACTGCGAAACCGCGGCTGTCGTTAAGGCAAATGGCTATGGCTTGGGAGCACCCTCTGTGGCGCGGGTTCTTGCCAAAGCAGGGGCACGTACATTTTTTGTAGCAGCCGCCGAAGAAGGTGTGATTTTACGCACTGCACTTGGTTCAGGCCCAACAATAAACGTCTTCTCCGGCCATATGGACGGCGACACCGATATCATTCGTAGCTCAGAATTAACGCCAATGATCAACTCCGTTGACCAAATGCTACGCCACGTCGAGGCATTACCAGCGGCCCCATTTGGTATCCAATTAGACAGCGGTATGAACCGACTGGGCATGGAGCCTGAAGAATGGTCCGCAGTGCGAGACATTGCTCTTTCACAGAAACCAACACTGATCATGTCTCATTTGGCGTGTGCTGACGAACCTGATCATCCAATGAACCGCCATCAACTCAAAGCCTTTCGGGAAATGACCGATGGGTTGGATGTACCATGTTCATTGGCGGCGACAGGTGGTGTTTTGCTTGGGAAAGACTATCACGTTGACATGACCAGGCCCGGAATCGGACTTTACGGTGGTATGCCTTATGAGGATTCACAGGCCGTGGTCACATTGGATATTCCAGTGATCCAAACCAGAAAAGTCGCCCAAGGCGAAACAGTGGGTTACGGCAATCGCTGGGTCGCCGGGCAGGATAGCAATGTTGCAACAATTGCCGCTGGCTATGCTGACGGGCTGATCCGCGCGATGGGAGACGGCGCACGCCTTTTTGCTGGCAACATCCAAGTTCCTGTCATTGGACGTGTTTCTATGGACCTAATAACAGCAGATGTGTCCCACCTGCCTGAGGTTCCAGCTACACTGCAATTGTTGGGTGCGCATCAATCCGTTGATACTGTGGCTAGTTTTGCTGGAACCATAGGTTATGAAATCCTTACCGCAATGGGCAATCGATACGCACGGACCTACCTAGAATGAAGCTGCTGGCTTCCATAGGTCGAGCGTTTCTTGGGCTAATTGCTGCAATTGGGCGTATCTCCATTTTTGCAGGGCAAACGCTTGGTCATATTGTACGCGGACCATTCTATCTACGTGAATTGGCCATTTCCTTTTTGAACATCGGCTGGTTGTCCCTGCCCGTTGTTGGCCTGACCTCTCTGTTCACGGGTGCCGCACTTGCGCTGCAAATCTACGCAGGCAGTGCCCGATTTAGTGCAGAAGCTGTGGTTCCCCAAATCGTAGCCATCGGCATGGTACGTGAACTTGGTCCCGTTCTGGTTGGGCTGATGATTGCCGCGCGTGTAACTTCGTCAATCGCTGCTGAAATTGCGACGATGAAGGTTACTGAGCAGATCGATGCGCTTGTGACGTTGTCTACCCACCCTATGAAATACCTGACCGTTCCACGTGTTTTGGCCGCTACCATTGTTGTCCCAGTGCTGGTTGCCGTTGGTGACATCATCGGCATCTTCGGTGGATACGCCGTGGCAACAAGCACACTAGGGTTTAATACTGCGGCCTATATTCGTAACACCTTAGACTTTTTAGAACTGAAAGACGTTGTGTCTTCACTCGCCAAAGGTGCGATGTTTGGATTTATTGCTGCACTGATGGGATGTTATTACGGCATGAATTCTGGCCGCGGCGCTCAGGGCGTTGGCAGTGCAACCAAAGGATCAGTGGAAGCTGCCGCAGTCTTGATTCTAGGTGCGAACTTCGTTCTGACAGGGGTATTTTTCTCACTATGATCGAACTTATTGGCATCACAAAATCTTTTGGAAACAATCATGTACTGCGCGGTGTTGACCTTACTGTAGATCGCGGAACATCCTTGGTAATTATTGGTGGTTCTGGAACAGGTAAATCAATCACAATCAAGTCTGTTCTGGGTTTGATCACACCTGACGCAGGGAAAATAACTGTGGATGGTCAGGATGTCACCCAGACCGATCGCGACGCATTCTTGGCTCGTTTTGGCATGTTGTTCCAAGGTGCCGCATTGTTCGACAGCCTTCCAGTTTGGCAGAACGTTGCTTTCCGTCTTCTGCGCGGCTCACTCAAACGCCCAAAGGACGAAGCCCGACAGATCGCCATAGAAAAGCTACGGCGCGTTGGGTTGACCCCAGAAGTAGCAGACAGATTGCCCGCAGAATTATCTGGCGGCATGCAAAAGCGTGTTGGCCTTGCCCGTGCCATAGCAGCGGATCCCGAAATTATCTTTTTTGATGAACCAACGACTGGCCTTGACCCGATTATGGCTGGCGTCATCAACGATCTGATCCGCGAAATCGTTGTGGAAATGGGCGCGACTGCCATAACCATCACCCATGATATGGCCTCCGTTCGCGCAATTGCTGACAATGTGGCAATGTTACATGACGGCGTTATTCAATGGTCTGGCCCTGTGGGCGATATTGATACGTCAGGCGACCCCTTTCTTGACCAATTCATCCATGGTCGCGCAATCGGCCCCATTGAAGCGGTCCGCTAGGTCGCCCATATACATACGGTGTTAAAAGTAGGTTTCCTATGTTGCGTTATACCAATCTGTTCCTTTTGATCCTTTATCCCATTGCATGGTTTGCCCCACTTATGAATGCTGGATTGCTCCCGTTGTTTGGCCTCAAAGGAATCAGCGTAATGAGTGGTTTGCAATCATTATGGAAAACAGATGTGTTTCTTGCGCTTGTTGTAACAGTTTTTGCTTTATTTGCTCCCTACGCAAAGACAATCGGTTTGGCATTACTGCATTGGAACCTCCTGAGCCAAAGGCTGCTGCCAACACTACACATCCTTGGAAAACTAGCGATGGCAGATATCTTTTTAATTGCGTTGTATATTACCTTATCGGAGGGAATCGGGTTCGGACGTATCGAAACTGCATGGGGGCTCTATTTGTTCACCGCATGTATCATCGCATCACTTCTTGTGTCCCTGCTTAGTAAACAGTCCGAACCACAAGCATTTGATTAAACTCTAATTTGCAACAATTGTGATTACTCGGCCGCTCTTAGAGTAACAATGAGCCAAGAAGGTAAATTTCCCCTCGCGAAAACAACCAATAAGCGTGCGTTCGCTCATCAACAGTCTAACGCTTCTGGGGGAGGGTCTGACGTGTTCCAACTTAAGGCCTTGGCCTTGTCGTTCAAAATTTAATGCAAAGACTTGCTTTGCTTGTGTTCGCCTGTGCGTCCCTGGTAATTTTGTGCGCTACAATCGCCGCAAGCTTCGGCATGTTGCCCTGGATTAAAGTGAACTTGCGCTGGAATGGTCAAACCATACCAAATGCTGGGATGTTTGTTCAAATAGGCATAACCATCCTTGCCGTTGGTATTTGCTTTTTCCTTCCGTCCAACAGCCGCATTATTCAGCTTGAAAATTCGCGCCGCCAGTTTTCGATCGGTATGAATAATGTATCTCGCGCTTATGGCGCTGTTCGCGCCGCAGACCGCGGTGATGCTTTTCGCCTCAGCAATAAATTTGACAGCGTACGCGAGCGCCTCGTCTATCTGCGTGATCACCCAGAGCTATCATCTCTTGAACCAGCTGTTCTAGAAGTCGCCGCTCAGATGCCTCACATTTCCAAAGAACTGGCAGAGGTCTACTCAAATGATCGCGTTGCACGCGCCCGCGGTTTTCTTGAGCACCACCAATTCGAGTGACAGCAATTTAACGACCGTTTGGGCCAAGATAAAATAGTCAGCATCGAATTGAAACACTGGCATCACAAAATTGAGCTAGAAGAATCTGTCACTGCCGCCCAATTGGATCGCCCTCGCGAAGAACTTAAAGATGTGCTTCCAGAACTTGGGCTCAAAACTGTTGTTCGTGCAGACAACACCGTTGTTGAGCTGACACCCAAAACGGCCGAATAAGTGGCAATTAAGTTTTGACGCCAAGCGATAGCTCAGGCACATAAGCCCTATGGTAAAATTAACAACCACCTTCACATGTTCCGCCTGCGGTGCCAGCTCGAACAAATGGTCAGGGCGCTGCGATGGCTGCGGCGATTGGAATACAATCTCTGAGGACACAGGCCTTTCAACGTCAGGCCCGAGTGGCAAAGCAAGTAAGTCCATCGGTGCAAGGCGCGGCAGTACCATTGAACTGACCGACCTTGCTACCGAAGAGGCCCCGCCCCCACGCACCCATTCTGGGATGAATGAACTTGACCGCGTTTTAGGTGGAGGCTTGGTCCCGTCTTCTGCAATTTTGGTTGGCGGAGATCCAGGAATCGGAAAATCAACCCTTTTGCTTCAGGCTGCAGCTCAGTTCGCAAATGCTGGCTTGAAAACCATTTACGTGTCTGGCGAGGAAGCCAACGCTCAGGTGCGTATGCGCGCAAAACGTTTGGGTCTTGCCAACGCACCTGTCAAACTCGCTGCCGAAACCAACTTACGCAACATTCTGACCACCCTTGAGGTAGAAAAACCTCAACTGGTCATCATCGATTCCATTCAAACCATGTGGTCTGACACCGTCGACAGCGCTCCTGGCTCTGTCAGTCAGGTTCGCAGTGCAGCACATGAGCTGACCACCTTTGCCAAGCGAAATGGCATTTCTGTCGTTTTAGTGGGTCACGTTACCAAAGATGGTCAAATCGCTGGCCCACGTGTTGTGGAACACATGGTAGACACAGTATTATATTTCGAGGGCGAACGAGGTCATCAATTCCGTATCCTTCGCGCCGTAAAAAACCGCTTTGGTCCATCCGACGAAATCGGCGTTTTTGAAATGACAGGTCGTGGCTTGTCTCAAGTTACTAATCCATCAGCCCTGTTCCTAAGTGAACGCGGCGAACCCAGCCCCGGCTCAGTCGTATTTGCAGGTGTCGAAGGAACTCGTCCCGTTTTGGTCGAGCTTCAAGCCCTCGTTGCCCCAAGTCCCCATTCCCAACCTCGTCGAACAGTCGTTGGCTGGGACGGTGGACGTTTGGCAATGATCTTGGCTGTTCTGGAATCGCGTTGCGGCATCCCCTTTACGGGACTTGATGTGTACCTGAACGTTGCTGGTGGCATGAAAATTAGCGAACCCGCCGCTGACTTGGCTGTTGCTGCAGCCTTGGTAAGTGCGCGTGAAGACACTGCTTTGCCCGAAGGTGCCGTTGTTTTTGGCGAAATAAGTCTATCCGGGGCCCTAAGACCGGCCCCACAGACCGAAAACAGGTTGAAAGAAGCGCAAAAACTTGGTTTTACGTCGGCAATCGCACCTACCGGTGGAAAAACGATAGACGTGAATGGCATATCCCTCAATCAAATGGGCGATTTGACAGCATTTGTTGGTGAAGTGTTTGGTGCTGGTTAAGCATCGGAGTTGAAAGGCAGAAGACTATGGATTTTACAATTATTGATGGCGTTGTCGCCATAGTCATTATTCTGTCAGCGTTACTGGCCTATGGACGCGGATTGGTCCGCGAAGTTATGGCCATTGTCGGGTGGATCGCAGCGGCCATTCTGGGCTTTATGTTCGCCCCGCACGTTGAACCGCTTGTGCGCGAGATTCCAGTTGTTGGCGACATCATTGCAGACAGCTGCGAGCTAAGCGTTATCGGCGCATTTGCAATTGTTTTCTCAATTGCTTTAATCGTCATGTCACTTTTCACCCCTCTCTTCTCCTCACTTATCCGTCGCTCAGCGCTTGGTGGTTTGGATCAAGGTTTGGGCTTTCTCTTTGGCGTCGTACGTGGCCTCCTTCTCGTCGCAATCGCCTTCTTTGTTTATGACACCATCATGACAGGCCAAGAATTCACAATTGTGGACGAAAGCCGCTCTGCTGCAGTTTTTGGCCGTTTCACTGGAGACATTCAAGAGCAAGAACCCGAACAGGCGTTGGGCTGGATTACACAACAATACGAAAACCTTGTTGGCAGCTGTGGTGTAGCAGAATAAGCAAAAACACCCACTTACCGTGCTGATCTGGGGATGACACAAAATTAACTCACGAAAATACCGAACAATCGATGATAGTTTCGTGACACTGGCTCCAGATTTGGATAACAGGGGCACAATAACAGTTGACGGAACAGGAGCTACCCTTTGTCCCAACATATGCCCCCCGCCCATCCCTTTGATGATGATAAATTAAAGGAAGAATGTGGCGTCTTTGGTGTCATAGGAACGAAAGATGCGGCAAACTTTGTCGCCCTTGGCCTACATGCACTACAGCATCGCGGACAAGAAGCTGGTGGGATCGTTAGTTATGACGAAGAACACGGCTTTAACTCTGCACGCCGCTTTGGCTATGTACGTGATAACTTCACATCCCAAAAGATAATGGAAACTTTGCCAGGGCCACTTTCAATAGGTCACGTGCGTTATTCCACCTCAGGCAACAAAGGCCAAACAGCGATCCGCGACGTTCAGCCGTTTTTTGGAGAGTTCGCACAAGGCGGCGCTGCGATTGCTCACAACGGCAATATTACCAACGCCAACGCACTGCGCCGTGAATTGATCGAACGTGGTTCGATTTTCCAAAGTTCATCAGACAGTGAATGTATCATTCACTTGATGGCCCGTTCTATGCAGCGCAGCATTCCAGAGCGTATGGAAGATGCATTGCGCCGCGTTGAAGGTGCCTTTTCTATCGTTGCTATGACACGCACAAAATTAATGGGTGTTCGCGACCCACTGGGTGTTCGTCCACTTGTCTTAGGAAAAGTTGGTGATGGCTGGGCTCTTAGCTCAGAAACCTGCGCCCTTGATATCATTGGCGCTGAGTTTGTCCGCGAAATCGAACCAGGTGAAATGGTTGTCATCAGCGAAGAGCATGGCGTTCAGAGCCACTTCCCCTTCCGCCGCGTCGCACCACGTTTCTGTATCTTTGAGCACGTTTATTTCTCTCGCCCAGATAGTATCCTTGGAGGTCGCTCTGTTTATGAGACCCGCGAAGCGATTGGTCGCGAGTTGGCAAAAGAAGCCCCAGTTGATGCTGATCTTGTTTGCCCTGTACCTGACAGCGGTACGCCAGCAGCAATTGGCTTTTCGCTAGAGTCAGGCATTCCATATGCGATGGGCATCATCCGCAACCAATACATGGGCCGCACGTTTATTGAACCAACAGAGCAAATCCGCAACATGGGAGTACGCTTAAAGCTGAACGTGAACCGCGCTTTGGTCAAAGGCAAACGCATTATCTTGGTCGATGACTCTGTCGTGCGCGGGACCACATCGCGTAAGATTAAAGAGATGATCTTGGATGCTGGTGCAGCCGAGGTACACTTTCGCATTGCATCACCCCCAACAGCTTGGCCGTGTTTTTACGGCGTAGACACACCGCAACGTGACAAATTGCTAGCGGCAACAATGACCGAAGACGAAATGCGCGATCACCTTTCTGTTGATAGCCTTAAATTCATCTCATTGGACGGCTTGTACCGTGCCGTTGGTGAAGAAAATGGCCGCAACAAGAAATGCCCACAATATTGCGATGCATGCTTTTCAGGCGAATATCCAGTAAAACCGACGGATAAGATAGAAGAAGGGTTTGAAATGAAAACTGCTGAATAAGCTCTTTCACAAAAACCAATTCTACTGCCAGATACTGTCAGCACCTCATGTGATGCTGACGGTACGGAAAACACAGAAAAACATTTTAAGCAATTGGCCACAAGCCGCTCAAACGCATTTCTGTACGCTACCCTATATAATCCACGATGTGGCAAAGGTTGCGGGAATTGGTGGCCTTACAGAAACATTGAAGTGGGGTGAATCTGCCTGGTTGCCAAAGAAATCCGGTATTGGATCAACTCTTCGCGCAAGTTGGCCGCCAAAGCGCCCCAAAACTCTGGGTTTATTTCTTAACTGCAATTCAACGCTTCCTGAAACAATGCGCACCCTTTACCCAACAACTTTTGAGTTTGGTGGCATACGAGCTATTTCTTTGCCCCTTGACTGTCCCCTCCCAACCGATGCGCTCCATCACTGCGCCCATCTGACGCTTACATATCACCGTACAAAAACTTGACCTTAGGGCGAATTCAACGCATCACGCTGTCATGATAAAAACAGCTCTCATCACCGGCGCGTCTCGCGGCCTAGGTGCCGCACTAGCAATTGCACTTTGCGACACACATCACATCATCGCAGTAGGGAAAACCACCGGTGCACTTGAGGAACTGGATGACAGCATTCAAGCCAAAGGCGGCAGCGCGACGCTTGCGCCGATGGATGTGACCAATGCAGATGCGATGGCCACACTTTGCCGCAGCATCTATGATCGCTGGGGCAAGCTGGATATGTGGCTCCATACCTCGATCCACGCCGCGCCGCTCACACCAACATCCCATATCGACAGCAAAGATTTGGCCAAGTCCATTGCAGGAAACATCACAGCTACTGCAACGTTGATTTCTTTTGTTGCGCCTCTTCTTGGCCAAACAGGACAGGCGGTCTTTTTCGACGATCCACGTGCTGGTCAACAGTTTTTTGGCAGCTACGGTGCAACCAAAGCCGCCCAAATCGCACTTGCCCGAAGCTGGCAGGCTGAAACATTAACAAACGGACCGGAGGTACACATCCTGACCCCCGATCCAATGCCAACGGCAACACGCGCACGCTTCTATCCCGGCGAAAACCGCGACAAATTGAACGACCCACAAGTCCAAGCTGCAAAGGTCCTCGCAGCTCTTTCTTGAGTCTTAAACGCAACGGCCTCTCTTCATCTTACTAAAAAAATTCCCGCTGGAGGCTCCCCCCCCTTGCCGCACGGCCTCCCCTTGCCTATCAAAAGCGCAAAGGGGCTTATAATGCGCATTTTGATTACCAACGACGACGGCATCACGGCTCCAGGACTAAAGGTCCTTGAAACAATCGCAACTGACATTGCTGGTCCTGACGGTGAAGTCTGGATTGTAGCTCCCGCTTTTGAACAATCTGGTGTGGGGCACTGCATTAGCTACACACGCCCTATGATGATAAATCAAGTCAATGAACGCCGCTATGCCGTTGAAGGTTCGCCTGCGGACTGCGTCCTAGCTGGTTTGCATGAAGTGATGAAAGAAAACTTACCTGACCTTGTTCTGTCGGGCGTTAATCGTGGCAACAACTCTGCTGAAAACACACTTTATTCAGGTACGATCGGTGCTGCCATGGAAGCCGCGCTCCAGGGGTTACCTGCAATTGCACTCTCTCAATATTATGGCCCCGAAAACCTTAATCTCGAAGATCCATTTGAGGCAGCGGCACAGCACGGCGCTGATGTTGTTCGCCGCATTATGGCAGAGACGCCAGACGAAACACTGCATTACTCTTTATTTTACAATGTAAACTTCCCACCTGTTCCAGCAGATGCCGTTAAAGGCATTCGCGTTGCAACGCAGGGCCGTCGCCAAAACACAGGCTTTTCAACTCAACCACATGATGCACCTTCAGGTCGACGTTTCTTGTGGATCAAAGGCGGCAACCAGCGTGCAATTTGCGCGGATGGAACCGATGCCGCTGTAAACTTGGATGGCTACATCTCAGTCACGCCAATGCGCGCCGACTTAACGGATCACGCAATCTTGGATAGCCTAAAAGGCATCAATTCATGAATGACAATCTGTCACCAGAGCAATCAACAGATGCAGAACGCAAGATGCAGTTCTTGTATGCTTTGCGCTCCAAAGGAGTGACAGACAAACGTGTACTGGCTGCAATGGAAAGTATTGATCGCGGCCCGTTTGTGCGCGGATTGTTCGCAGACCGCGCGTACGAAGACATGCCATTACCAATCGCATGTGGTCAAACCATCAGCCAACCCTCAGTCGTCGCACTAATGACGCAAGCACTGCAAGTATCACCTCGCGATAAGGTTTTAGAGGTTGGGACTGGTTCCGGATATCAGGCAGCAATCCTTAGCAAATTGGCCCGTCGCGTGTATACGTTGGACAGGCATCGTCGCCTTGTGCGCGAAGCCCGTGAAATTTTCGACACCCTCGATCTGAACAACATTACAGCTTTAACAAGTGACGGTAGTTTTGGTTTGCTTGAGCAGGCACCTTTTGATCGCATCATTGTTACAGCAGCGGCAGAGGACCCACCGGGGCCCCTTCTCGCTCAGCTAAAGATGGGTGGAATTATGGTTGTGCCTGTTGGACAATCTGACACCGTACAAAGCTTGATTAAGGTCCAGAAAACTGAAGACGGTTTGGAATACTCTGAGTTACGTCCCGTTCGCTTCGTCCCGCTTCTCGAAGGATTGGGCAAAGACGGCTAAGGAATAGACTGCGCAGTTTGTTCGGTCCAAGCTCTGATCAATCTGCTTAACCTTACATTAGCGTGAAAACAGCCAAGTTTATGCTGATTTGCACAAAATCCTCCCCTTAAACACAACTGGTAAAACAAGTAAAAATAGAATATTAAACCACAGAAGCTTTGGATAACACGAAGCCATGAGAGGACGAGCAGATGAGCATCTTACCCCACTTTGCAGGCACGCGCGCACGCATTTTGATGGCAAGTGTTGCCTTGGGCGCATTGACAGCCTGTGGCGATCAACCTTTCGATGTGGATCTACGTGGAATGGCAGGTGGTTTTTCCACGGCTAAAGCCGCTGTAAACGCAACGGCAGAGCGTCCAAAAGCAGACAATCGCGGCGTAATCTCTTATCCTAATTATCAGGTCGTTGTTGCCAATCGTGGCGACACATTAACCGATGTTGCTAATCGCCTTAGCCTTGATGCTGCAGAGCTGAGCAAATTCAACGGTGTCGGGGCAGATACCCCGTTGCGTAAAGGTGAAATAATCGCCCTACCCAACCGCGTAACAGAACCATCTGCACTGACTGGCCTAACCAGTGAAACTGTTGATGTGACCGCATTGGCTGGAAACGCTATCAACAACTCTCCAGATACCACACCTGTGACAACTGCTGAATTACCAGCCTCAGTCGCTTCAGCGCCATCAGGTGTTGAACCAATTCGTCACAAAATCGAGCGTGGTGAAACCGCATTCACTGTTGCCCGTCTTTACCAAATTTCCGCTAAATCACTTGCTGAATGGAACGGATTGGGCAGCGATTTTGCTGTACGCGAAGGTCAGTTTTTGTTGATTCCAGTTGCCAAGCAAAATCCTCCAAAACGCCAAATAGAACAAACCAAGGTTGAAGCACCTGGCGAAGGCACACCAACTCCAACGCCACCAAGCGCTGCAAAGCCTTTACCAAAGAATGAAGTCGAAGTCCCTGTAGCGCAAACTGCATCCGTTGTGGCAAAACCAGTGAAACCTGTTGCAGACGTTGGCAAACAAAGCGCACCAGCAAAGGCTGCTAAAATGACATACCCTGTCAACGGTTCAATCATTCGTGCCTATTCAAAGGGCAAGAATGAGGGCATCAACATCAAAGGTGGTGCAGGCACAGCTGTTAAGGCAGCTGATGGTGGCAAAGTCGCTGCAATCACCAAAAGCGGAGATGGCATTCCAATCATCGTCGTACGTCACCCAGACAACCTACTGACCGTCTATGCCAACGTTACCGATGTTAAGGTCCAAAAGGGCGATAACGTTCGCCGTGGTCAAGCCATCGCGAGCCTTCGCACGGGTGACGATGCATATGTACACTTTGAGGTTCGCAATGGCTTTGACAGTGTCGATCCGCTGCCATTTTTGCAATAAAACTAGCTAAAGTGGGCTTTCGATGGTCCACTTAGTACTAGTCTATTTACAGTTTAACCCCGTGACGTCCTGCCAGGTCGGTAAAGAACTGCCAAGCAACCCGTCCAGAGCGTGAACCACGAGTCGCTTGCCATTCAATGGCTTCTGCACGCAGTGTTTCTGGCGAAATTTTCAGCCCGTGTGCATCACAGTACCCATCAATCATTGCCAGATATTGATCCTGATCACAGGCATGAAAACCAAGCCAAAGACCAAAACGATCAGACAAAGACACTTTCTCTTCAACGGCCTCGGCTGGATTGATCGCAGAGCCCTGCTCGTTCTCTATCATGTCTCGTGGCATCAAATGACGACGATTTGAAGTGGCGTAAAGAACCACGTTTTCTGGACGCCCTTCAATTCCACCGTCGAGAATAGCCTTCAATGACTTATAATGCGCGTCATCTTGGCCAAAGCTAAGGTCGTCACAAAATAGGATGAAGCGATCGCTTGATCCGCGGAGAAGGTTCAGCAGACGGGCGACCGATGGCAAATCTTCTCGCTGCAACTCAACAATCTTTAATTGAAGGTGATCTGTCTGAACATCAGCATGAATGGCTTTGACAAGGCTGGATTTTCCCATGCCACGTGCGCCCCACAAAAGCGCATTATTTGCAGGTAAGCCTTTTGCAAACTGACGCGTATTGGCCAGTAAAGTGTCGCGTGATCGATCAACACCCACCAATAGATTCAGGGCAACACGTGCTACTTTCGGGACAGCCTCTAACCGATCAGGTTGCGTGTGCCATACAAACGCAGTGGCTGAGGAAAAGTCTGGCGCAGGCAGCGGGACTGGCGCCAGACGTTCTAATGCTTGCGCAATACGATCCATCGAATTGTCAATCACTTGAGGTCACCCTCGTCGTCTTCATCATCCAAAGACTCTTCATCATCGTCTTCATAGAAACCATCTTCACGTAGCTTGGCTTCACGATCACGATCAACACGAGCTACCAAAAGGATGGATATTTCGTACAGGCCATAAACAGCGACAAACAAAATAACTTGGGTGATAACATCTGGAGGCGTCACAACCGCGGCCAGCGTCAGAATGCCAACAACCGCATATTTGCGCACGCGACGCAGGCCATCGGCATCGATTAAGCCAGCTTTGCCCATAAGCGTCAGAAGCACGGGCAATTGGAAGCACAGGCCAAAAGCGACGATCAATTTCAATGTGATATCAAGCGTCTCATTAACCTTACCGTTAAAAACGATATCAATGCCCGTTTTGTTCTCAGAAATGTTCTCCGCTCCTGTTAGCAAAGGCGACAACATTGACGGAAGATCAGCAAAGCCTAGAAAAAAGCGCATCGCAAGCGGTGTCACAATTAAGTGGGCAAACATCGCCCCGATCATGAATAACGCAGGCGAAGCAACGATGAACGGTAAGAACGCAGACTTTTCATTGCGATAGAGACCCGGCGCAACAAAACGCCAAAGCTGTGTCGCAATCACCGGAAAACTCAAGGCAAGCCCACCGACCATTGCAATCCGCAACAGTGTGAAGAAATACTCTTGAGGGGCTGTATATTGCATGACCGGATTGGGATTACCCAATTCGCGCATTGTCTTTTCGATCGGTAATAGTAAGAAATCCAGCAGGTAACCCGCGAAGATAAAACAAAAAAGCATAGCAACAACGAAAGCAGCAACTGAGCGGATCAAACGCGAACGTAGTTCGGTTAGATGTTCAATCAGTGGTGCGCTGCTTTCATCCATATGGTCTTCAGCTTGGCTCATGTTTCACTCTTTGGTGCGGGTTTCAACGCGGCCTCGGCCTCATCAGCCTTGGCCAATGCAGCAGCAGCCTCGTCTGCTTTGCGTGTTGCAGCAGCGCGTGCAGTAGATGCTTGGATCTTCTTGGCCTGCTCGGCACGTTTAGCAGCCAACTTGCCTGTTTCGCTTTCAGGATCAATGTTCAAATCCTTTGTAGCATCGGCGGCGGCATCTTTAACGCTGTCTAAAGCCGATCCAATTGGATTTGTCGCCGTCTTGAGACTTTTTGAGATGTCGTTCATCCCGGAATCGTCCACAGCCTTGTTCATAGCGAACTGAAATTCGCGTGCCATGCCACGGGCCTTACCGACGTACTGTCCCACATTGCGGAACAACATTGGCAGGTCCTTGGGACCGACAACAATAAGGGCGACAATGCCGATCACCAGCATCTCTACCCCGCCCATTCCAAACATGGCTTAAACCTTGTCCTCTTTGTCAGCCTCAGGCGTCACGTCTTTGATGGTCTCAGCAACGTCAGCTGCTTCGTCTTCCATCTCTTTGGTGCCTTCAGAAATGCCTTTTTTGAACGATGTGATGCCTTTACCAACCTCACCCATCAATGAACTGATCTTGCCGCGCCCAAAAAGCACCAACACAACAACAGCGATTAGCAATACTTGCCAAGGTCCTAGTGACATAACGTGTCTCCTATTTTTATTTCCCATACGCTCAAGGGCGTACCTCATTTATTAATTTCCTTTCTAGTCAGCAAATTGGGCAGGGAAAAGCGAGAATAGGCATTTTGCCAAAGATCCGGTTGGCAATTATGCCAATCAAATAGTCAAACACGATGCAACTGACAGGTTTATGTCAGTTGGGTTCTTTGCTAGGATGGCTGAACGTAAACAGGGTACAGCATGCAAAAATCCGATCGCCTTTTTAAAATAATGCAAATGTTGCGAGGTGGTGCGCTGCATCGCGCTTCTGATATTGCCAATGCTATGGATGTTTCAGTGCGCACAATCTACCGCGATATGGATCAGCTGATCTCGTCTGGCGTACCCATCGAGGGGTCCCGTGGCATAGGGTATCTCACATTGGACGTCACCACCCTACCCCCAATGTCGCTTACGCAAGCCGAACTTGAGGTTTTGAATCTCGGATTGGCAATTGTACTCGAAGCTTCCGATCCAACCTTTCGCGCAGCGGCCCAAAGTCTTGTTAAAAAACTGGATAATGCACTCCCGGAACGCAGCATAAACTCTGCAGATGCATGGAAGTTTGCACGTTCCCCTTTTGCAGACACAGCACGCGGGTTCTCATACATGCAGTTGATCCGTGCAGCGATTAAGGCCAAGCAGAAGCTACAGATGACCTACAATTCTAAGGGTGATAGGGTCACGACACGCACTGTGCGCCCGCTACAGATCGAATATTGGGGCCGTGTCTGGACATTGACCGCATGGTGCGAGCGCAAATCAGCATTCCGCGTCTTCCGTATTGATCTCATTCAAACAGCAGAAGCCCGACCAGAAATGTTCGTTGATGAAGTTGGAAAACGCTTAAGTGATTGCAAAAATTAGCCTTTCAGCTTCCAACCTTTTTGTTGCGGCAAAAACGCTTCCACAGCTGCCTGTGCAATGACAATTGTATCGCTACCATTTTCAGCAACAACGTTCATACCGCCAAACACCGCAGTTACTTCGGCGCGACCGCGTGGCAGTTTGGAAATCAACGTATCGACATCAACTTTGCCAGGCTCTTGAACCCCAACTGTAACCTGAACGCGCATTACATCATGGGACATTTCAAGCGCTCCAAACAAAGGTAATGATGAGTGGCGAAATGCATCCTCGATCGCACGTGCACAGGCCCTAGTATAATCCATACCATGTAAATCGTTACCCGTGCCCATTTCGATTATAATACGCTGCTCTTGAACATTATCAGTCATCCAAACGCTCCATATCAAAGGCCACTGACAAGGCAACGTTTGCCATAATAGTGGGGTTTCCAGTGCCTTCCGGGCGCGGTACATCTAACCCACCTTTGTGAACCTTGAACGTCGTCTTCCCGTATGGGAACACCTCGGCCACAGCTTTAACATCAACCTCTTCAGGTTTTTGAACCGCAATCTCGACAGTGATCTGCATTGCGTCTTTTGGGAAATCAAAAAGTTCCGCCAAATTAATCGAATTGTGCCAAAGCGCGTCTTGAACCGCACGCTTTGCAGCTTGGGTATAGTCCCCACGGCGCAGCGATGTGCCCATTCCAAATTCTGTCAAAAGTCGCATCACTCAACCTCATCTGCTTGAAATAAAAAACATCTGTCGCGCGGCACGGTCAACCACATCACAGTCCCAACCTTGGGCAAGAAAACATTGGGCACGGAGGCCTTCATCATTGTATCATCGTGGCCTAAGCGGAATTCCACAAGGCTTTCGTTGCCCATGAAGCGTGCACGTTCAACAACGGCACGCGCAGCGGTTCCATCGGCAGGCGTTGGCTTTGGTCCCTCGCCCGCACGATCGAAGTCAATCCGCAGATGTTGTGGACGGAAGGTGATATCAACCTTTGTACCGTCAGGCATGCCAGGCGCTAAGAACCGCCCAAAAGGGGTCATTGCTAATGCGCCTTCAACAGTTGCTGTTAGCATGTTCGCATCGCTGAAAAACGCCACAGATGCACGATCCAGCGGCCGTGTGTAAACGTTGTATGGTGCCCCTTGCTGCACGATCCTGCCGTTGCGCATCAATGCGATTTCATCGGCCATACGCATCGCCTCATACGGTTCATGCGTCACAAGAAGTACCGCAGTATCTTCCTCTTTCAGAATACTCAGCGTTTCATCACGAATGCCATCGCGCAGGCGGTTATCTAAGCCCGAAAATGGCTCATCCATTAGCATAATGCGTGGTCGTGGAGCCAAGGCACGAGCCAAAGCAACACGTTGTTGTTCACCACCAGATAACTGATGCGGGTACCCATCAATGAATTGTGAAAGCCCCACACGGGAAAGCAATTCCTCAACACGCGCGCGCTTGTCGGCCTTAGCTCCAGTCAATCCGTAGGCTACGTTGTCGGCCACACTAAGATGGGGAAACAATGCAAAATCTTGAAACATCAGGCCAATTTCACGCCGTTCAGGCGGAACGCGCATGACCGTGTCACAAATCAGTTTGCCATCTACGTAAATTTCGCCGCTGTCTTGCATCTCAACGCCAGCAATCATCCGCAAAGTGGTAGACTTACCGCAACCAGAAGGGCCAAGTAGGCAAGTCACCTGCCCCGGCATAATCTTTAGAGAAACATCATCAACAACTGCGCGGCCATCAAAGCTGCGGCGCAAGTTACGGATTTCAAGCCGTGGCGTGTGGTCATTCGAAGTGCTCAACGATGCAGCCTTTGTTATCCAATGAAAAGCGTCGGATTAGCAGCTATCAGCCCTTCCGCGCCCCCGCAAGCACTGCGGTAAAGCCAACAACCAAAACAACAATACAAATCACTAACAACTGTTCGTATTTGTGGCCTTCAGGAAGGATGCTGGCAATGCTGGGCCAAGCGCGACCAAAATAGGCAATTGCGCCTAGAATGGCTGATGTGAAAGCCACAAGGTAAGACCAAAGTGCGATTTGACGCCCCACAACCAATCCAACGATCAAGACGGGTGACAGAAACATAGATGCAGTGCCTGACACGGCGACAGCATCAAACAGTGTCTTATTGCCCCACAGTGTTAAAGCACCACCTGCCAACATAAAGACAACCATCACGGCGCGTCCGCCACTGAGGCTGCGCGGCGCTAAGCGTAGCTCATCAACAACCAAACGTGCGGCAGACGCAAGTGCGCTGTCCAAAGTGCTGAGTGCTGACACCAACAGCGACACCATCAATAATACAAATACCCATGCAGGGAACATGGTGCTCCACGTGCCTATCAATTCACCTTCATATTCGGCACCTGTCAGGCTGGCTTGGATGCCAAAGAATCCAAAACCAATGATGCAAAGTGTTGAAATCCAAAAGGCATGCAGGAAAGAGCGGCGTGTTGTCTCTTTGTCCGCAATAAATCCACGGTCCATCATCACAGGATCATGTGCCGGATAGGAAAACACCTGAAGCGCGGCAACCACTAGTAAAACCCAGCCATTATACGGCCCAGAAGTACCTGGAGCGGTTAAAACCGCACCCAGATTAAAATCAGGACCAGCAATCAGCGCTATGAAGGCTGCACCAAAGGCAACAAGGAACAAAACCATCTGAACGACGTCGGTGCGCAGTGCAGCACTTAAGCCACCCCATGCGGAATAGGCAAAACCCAAAACAGCAACGATAAGTATCGCCAGTGTACCGGATCCACCAAAAACAGCGGCTGCAATTAACCCGACGACAAACAGGTTGGCAAAAACTTCAGAGAGAAGGCGCAAACCGATGACCACGTTATAGGTTGTTGTTCCTACTTTGCCAAAGCGCGCCCCAAGCCAATCCTGAACCGACGTTGCCCCACCCTCGCGCAAACGCAAGACAATGAAGCCACCAGTTAGGAATGAAGCGTAATACCCCGCGTAAGCCAAAGTGCCCGCGATTCCGTAAAAGTACCCCAAGATGGCCGCGTTCATAAGGCTTCGCGCAAAAATCCAAGTTGTCACTTGGCTCAATACTAAAACCCAAAGACCAGGTGCGCTGCCATTCACAGACATACCACCAAAGAAACCATCGACCGTTGCACGACGCGGTGCAGCAAAAAGACTAGCGATGACAACAAGTGCAAAAATAACAATTAGGGCTGTGGCTTGCATGATTTCCTCGGGCAAATAAATCGTGATCGCTCTAGCAGCCTCGTAACACTCGCGCCACTACCGAAGTGCAACACACTGCATTGTGATGTGTTAATTGGAGGTCAGCTGGAAATCCAAAACCGTATGATCGACACCGTTGACCTGAATTGTGATGCGATGCGCGCCTTCAAACAAAGTAAAGGTGGTCGCATCCGCCTTCAATTTATGTGCCTTGTTCAGGTTCAGCGGGGCATCTGGCCCAACCTTACCCTGCTTCAGTTTGAATACCTTTTCAGCACGTTTGCCATCGGCACGCGCAAATTCGATCCGGTAATCGACGAGCACAGGGCATTGCGTTTGTGCAGAAATCGTAATTTCAAATGAAACGGCAGCACCCACCATCACAACAGGAGTGAGTATTCGTGCATCGACAGAAATAGGCACGTCCTTACTGTACCCCAGCAACTCAAGCGCGCCCATATGCCCCTGTTTTACAAGGGTCCGAAGGCTGTGACGGGTCATCCAATCCAGCTCTTTAACCGATTGGCGACCCTGTTTTTTCCAATCAGCCAGTAGCGAAACAACTGTGTCGGCATTAATCTTTGATATGTCATTCATGTGGTTTGCGACTGAACGGGTTACAAACCGCGCAATGTCCGCATGCAACGCATCCAAAAATGGAATGGTTTGCTCTTGCGTCAAGGTAACCGACTTAGCCCAAGGCAAACGTGGCCGTGTCCCCTCGCTCACCAAACGACGCACATGATAGTTTTCATCCTGCGCCCACAAGGAAAGGCGTGCCAACGTTTCATCGGGCCAACGATTTAAGAAGGGTCTGATGTAAAATTCCATCGAAAAGCGCTTTGTCGCTTCATACAATAGATCAAGGGAACGTTCACGGTGATCTTCAAGTCCATGCCGAACAGCCAAAATACCGGGAACCGCGTGAGTAAAATGGCCAAAGTCGTCATCACTCAAGGTTGGGTTCAACATCTTAGGCATCGCCGCCTCAAGTTGGTCCACCATAGTTGGAAAGTCAGACGCAAGCTGCCTTTCCATGCAATCTGCCATCCATTCAAGACGCTGCAGCAGCTCGCGATCCGCGAAGCCCGCTAAGGCTTCGCTCTCGAAACGCGTTCCATCAAAGGATGGGATGCCAGCACCAAATTCCTGCGCTAGCCGCCCAATTGTCTGTGGGTTAAACAGATGGTCCTTTAACGAGAACCGTTCTTTTGCCGTTGCCATGATTAGAGAGTTGCGTTCGTCGCGCCTCCGTCCATCAGCAAGTTTTGCCCAACAATAAATCCAGCATGCTGGCTGCACAAAAATGCACAAGCGGCGCCAAATTCAGCGGCCGAACCATAACGACCTGCGGGAATCGTAGCGGCGCGTTCTGCACGTGCTTCTTCCATCGTGATCCCTTTTGCATTGATAACACCCGTATCAAGTGCAATTGCGCGATCAGTGTCGTGAATACCCGGTAAAAGATTATTGATATTGACGCCGTGGCCAGCAACTTGGCGCGAAGTGCCTGCGACATAACCGGTCAAACCTGCGCGCGCAGAATTGGATAATCCCAAGACAGCAATCGGTGCTTTAACCGACTGTGACGTGATGTTGACCACCCGTCCCCAGCCACGGTCCATCATGCCTGGCAATAGCGCTTTCATCAATGTGATTGGTGTCAACATATTAGCATCAATGGCTTTAATGAAATCATCACGAGTCCAATCAGACCACATACCAGGAGGTGGGCCACCTGCGTTTGTGACAAGAATATCAACACCTTGCGCAGCGGCAAGAACGGTGTCTTGACCTTCAGGCGTGGTCACGTCGGTCGCAACAGTTACAACTTCTACGCCGTATTCAGCACGAATAGAGGCCGCCGAGGCTTCCAATGCTTCTGAGCCGCGTGCGTTCATCACAAGATTCACACCAGCCGCAGCAAGCTGCTGCGCACAGCCCAAACCCAAGCCTTTTGATGATGCACAGACCAGTGCGCGTTTACCCGAAATTCCTAAATCCATGATCAGCCCTTTTTCAATTTGATATAGCACTATCACCATCAATCATCTAAGCGCCATTAAAAGAACTGGGATTGGCCTGCTGCCGCCACAATCACAGTTTAACCTGCTTATGGACGCCATCACTTGAACGGTAACGAAATGCCTCGACCTCACTCATCAACACCCGCTCCGGCCCAAAGTTTGCCCGTTTATCGCTGCACTGACTTCATTGTTGTTGATGGCGCAAATTTGGATGACCCTTTGTCTCTTGCAGCCGAACTATTGTTTGATGACACCTACGAATTAAGCAAATCAGTTGAAGGCAGTGCGGCTAACGCTTCATGCAGTTTCAGAGGTTAAGTTTCAAGTTGCTGTCGGGTCTGAAATTGGGACAGTTGGCGCTGCACTACATTTGGACAGTGCGCTAACCTTCATGTCTCCAGACGGCCACACGACCGATGCGATGGTACTGGTAGAAGTGGACGACCAGGGCGATATAAATGAGATATTTTTGTTACCGCTCTCTCCACTTGCGTCAAACGTCAGCTACCGCCTTGTGGGCATTAATACAAAAACCCCCGCGCAAACTTTTGCGCAAGTGGCTTGCGGTAGCTTCTCGCGCGGTACGCATATTACGCTTGCTTCCGGTGAGCAGCGTCGCATTGAAGGGCTTAAGGTCGGTGATCGCGTTTTGACCCGCGACGACGGGCCTCAAGTGGCAAAGTGGATAGTACAGAACACAGTCCGCGCTATTGGTGACTTTGCCCCATTTTGCATCAAAGCTGGCACGCTCAATAACGACAATGACCTAGTCGTCAGCCCAGATCACCGCCTGTTCATATATCAATGTTCTGACAAATTGGGCGTTGGTCGCTCAGAACTATTGGTCAAAGTGCGCTACCTATTGAATGACAACACTGTATTCATTCAAGCTGGTGGATACGTGGATTACTTTTAGCTGCTTTTTGACAGCCACCAAATCATCTATGCTGAAGGCATCGCTGCGGAGTCGATGTTGATCGACACGCGCACCAAACCCGTTTTGCCAGCACGTATTTCCAAAGACATGGGCGAAGTAATTCCTGGTCATTCGAACAGACCGCACGCTGGTTTAGATGTTCAAGAAGGGCTGCTTGACCGCCCTGATGCGGCTGCCATTTTACGCCGAGCCTCATCGCACTGAGTAACTAACCTACCTCGCACCGCTTGCGCGACCAGACCCCTCAATCTATAGGGGCTGATATGTTGGATAACGCCTCAAACCGCCCCGCCTTGCAGCCAGAAATCGCGCGCCGCCGTACCTTTGCGATTATCTCGCATCCGGATGCTGGCAAAACGACTCTGACGGAGAAGTTTCTTTTATTTGGTGGCGCGATCCAAATGGCGGGCCAAGTACGGGCAAAAGGTGAATCGCGGCGGACGCGTTCTGACTTTATGGCTATGGAAAAAGACCGCGGAATTTCTGTTTCTGCATCTGCAATGTCATTTGACTACAAAGAGTTTCGGTTCAATCTTGTTGATACACCCGGTCACTCGGACTTTTCAGAAGACACCTACCGCACACTTACAGCTGTTGATGCTGCCGTTATGGTTATCGATGGAGCCAAGGGCGTTGAATCCCAGACACAAAAGCTGTTTGAAGTCTGCCGGATGCGCGACCTGCCCATCCTCACCTTCTGTAACAAGATGGACCGCGAAAGTCGCGATGTATTTGAAATCATAGACGAAATACAAGAAAATCTAGCCATCGACGTAACACCAGCCAGCTGGCCAATCGGCGTTGGTCGAGATTTTATTGGGTGTTACGATATTTTGCGTGATCGCCTTGAATTGATGGACCGTGCCGACCGAAACAAAGTAGCTGAGTCTATTGAAATTAATGGTTTAAACGATCCACGTTTAGAAAAACATGTTCCAGCTGCTCAACTTGCCCAATTGCGCGAGGAATTGGAAATGGCGCGTGAACTATTACCACGTATGGATAAGGTTGCGATGGCGGAAGGGTCCTTGACCCCTATCTGGTTTGGTTCGGCGATCAATTCATTCGGTGTTAAAGAGCTGATGGAAGGCATTGCCAACTATGGCCCGGAGCCTCAAATCCAAACGGCCCAACCGCGCAACATCGCACCAGAAGAAAAGAAAGTTACTGGCTTTGTCTTCAAGGTTCAGGCGAACATGGACCCTAAGCACCGTGACCGTGTAGCATTTGTCCGCCTTGCCTCTGGCCACTTCCATCGTGGCCAAAAGCTGACTCACGTTCGCAGTAAAAAACTGATGACAATTTCCAATCCGGTGCTCTTTCTCGCATCAGACCGTGAATTGGCTGAAGAAGCTTGGGCTGGTGACATCATTGGCATTCCCAACCACGGACAATTGCGCATCGGTGATACCTTGACCGAAGGTGAAGCTATCCGCGTTACTGGCATCCCCTCTTTTGCACCAGAATTACTGCAGGGTGTCCGCGCCGGCGATCCATTGAAATCCAAACATCTTGAAAAGGCGCTAATGCAATTTGCCGAAGAAGGCGCTGCCAAAGTATTTAAGCCGTCTATCGGTTCCGGCTTTGTCGTTGGTGTTGTCGGGCAACTGCAGTTTGAGGTGCTCGCCAGCCGAATTGAACTTGAGTACGGTTTGCCCGTTCGATTTGAGCAATCCCAATTCACCTCTGCCCGTTGGGTGAATGGTGAAAAGGCCGCCGTTGACAAATTCATCGACGCAAACAAACAGCACATTTCGCTTGATAACGATGGTGACGTTGTATACCTGACCCGCCTGCAATGGGACATTGACCGCGTAGCACGCGACTATCCAGATGTACGCCTAACTGCGACCAAGGAAATGATGGTTTAAGACAGCGGGTTGATCTTTTTTGCGCCCATGGAATGCTGTAGTTACAAAGCATGAGCGTGGATCAATAATCCCTCCCTGTCGTATTGATAAGGAAATTGGACATGATGCATTGGGGACTGGTTGCAACTATCTTATCACCTACAGTGGATGTCCTGCGATTTGTAGCATTCCACTTGGACGCAGGCGCACACTGTCTTTATATCTACCTCGATGATCCAGACGCTGAAGTTCACGACATCGTCAAAGCTCATTCCAAAATTCGCGTCAAAAAATATAATGATACATATTGAAAGAAATTGGGCGTCAAACTGCAAACGCAACACATGCTTACAATCGCAAAGTCGAAGTTGACTGGTTGACCCACATTGATGTGGACGAGTTTATTGTCCCAGATCAAAGGATCGACGAAATACTTGAAGTGCCTGACACAAAGCTTTACGCGCGCATGCGCTCAACAGAACTGATGGTGGGCACCGCTGATATCTTCAAATCCTTTATTCCCAACGGACAAAATCGAACGCAATTGGTTGAAAATCTGTATCCAGAGTTTGGAAGCTTCGTTAAAGGAGGCTTTCTTAGCCATGTTGCAGGAAAGTATTTTGTGCGTACGGGCATCGAGGGCTTGGCGCTGCGCATTCACAACGTCTATCAAGGGACTGAAAGCAACCCAAGTCAGATCGAGCTGCGCAGCCTAACTCTTGCTCATTGCCATACAAAACCTCTCGATGAATGGCTTACCTTTTTCAGATAGCGCCTAAACAAGGGTCCTACCGCGCTTCACTCGGATCAGCAAACAAGGGGGGTTCATCTTTGCATGATATGTTTGTTATGCTTGAAAAAACTGAAGGTACAGATGGTTTGAGATGCTTCTTTGACGAAGTCGCTGTCGGCACCCCTGAGCTTCAAGCCCGCTTGAAAAATAACGATCTACTCCGCAAAGTTGGTCTAGACTTAGATGCAAAATTGGCGCGTCATTTCCCCAACTTCACCTGAGCATTTGACCCGACAGCTACTTCTTGGTATGTCGCCGCGAGTGTTGCGACGATTGGGTCGCTCCTGGGGCCATGAGGGCCGACACAAATTGCTGCAGCGGGCGACGATATTGTCCGCAACATTCGGACATACATGACAAAATTTTCTGATCTGAACCTCGCTCCCAAGGTACTCAAGGCCGTTGTTGAAGCTGGATACGAAAGCCCAACACCGATCCAAGCCGGTGCGATTCCTCCAGCCCTTGAGGGGCGTGACGTTTTGGGTATTGCGCAAACTGGTACCGGTAAGACGGCCAGTTTCACGTTGCCACTAATCACAATGCTGGCCCGTGGCCGTGCACGGGCACGTATGCCCCGCAGCTTAGTCCTTTGCCCAACACGTGAATTGGCAGCACAGGTTGCCCAAAATTTCGACACCTACGCCAAGCATGTAAAATTGACCAAAGCACTGCTGATCGGAGGCGTTTCGTTCAAGGAGCAAGACACGCTGATCGACAAAGGCGTTGACGTTCTCATTGCGACACCAGGCCGTTTGCTTGACCATTTTGAGCGTGGAAAATTGATTTTGAATGACGTGAAAGTCATGGTTGTTGATGAAGCTGACCGCATGTTGGATATGGGATTTATTCCTGACATTGAACGCATCTTTGGTCTGACACCATTCACACGCCAAACATTGTTTTTCTCAGCTACTATGGCACCAGAAATTGAGCGTATTACAAATACCTTCCTGTCTAACCCTGCACGTGTTGAAGTTGCTCGTCAGGCATCCACCTCTGAGAACATCGAACAAAGCGTCGTAATGTTCAAAGCGTCTCGCAAAGACCGCGAAGCGACTGAAAAACGTGACGTTTTGCGCAAATTGATCGACCTAGAGGGCGAAAAATGCACAAATGCGATTATCTTCTGCAACCGTAAGGTTGATGTTGATACCGTGGCAAAGTCTCTGACAAAACATGGTTATGATGCGGCCCCGATCCACGGCGATCTGGATCAATCACAACGCACAAAAACCCTTGAGAAGTTTCGCAGCGGTGGATTGCGCTTCTTGTGTGCGTCTGATGTTGCGGCACGCGGCTTAGATGTTCCATCCGTAAGCCACGTCTTTAACTTTGACGTTCCAGGCCACGCGGAAGATTATGTGCACCGTATCGGCCGCACAGGTCGCGCAGGCCGCGATGGCAAGGCCGTCATGATCTGCTCACCACGCGATGAGAAGAATTTTGAAGACGTTGAGCGTTTGCTTCGAAAAGAAATCCCACGTTTGGAAAATCCATTGGCAAAAAAGGCACCAACTGAGAAATCAGCTGAGCCTGCTAAGAAACGTGCTCCTAAAAAAGTGATTGCGGTTAAAGATGCACCTGCCCCGAATGAGGCAAAAGCTGATGCTATAGAAACAGATGCACCGCGCGAAGCAAAATCTAAACGCACGCGCAGCCGCACGCGCAAGCCTGTTGAGACAACACCCGTTGTTGACGCACCCGCGATTGAAGTTGCACTAGCGCCTGTTACGGATGTTGTAATCGAAGCTGCAGTGCCTACTTCTGTTGCCCAACCAGTACCAGAAGCAGCACAAACGCAACAAGAACCAAAGAAATCTAACCGCACTCGCGGTGGACGTGGACGCAATAACAATAATAATAACCCAAATGATCGTAGCAACGATCGAGGTGGACATGTTCAAGGTTTGGGAGATCACACCCCAACGTTCATCGGCAAAAGCTTTTCTGAGCGAAATGAAGGCTAACACAAGCCTAGGATCATCGATCACAGAATTCAAAAAAGCCCGGGACCTTAGTTAAGGTGCCGGGCTTTTTGTTTGTATTTGATCATTTGGGTGAAGGGACGCAACGCAGCCCTTCACCAAACCAAATGGATTAGCTTAGACGGCTAACCACGATCGTCACTTCAGGTTTTTTGCCAACTTCGTTTTGACCTGTCTGGCGAACGATCTTACGCAAGGCCTCATTCAACTTTGCATCGTCACGCAAAGTTTTGGCATTTGCCCGACCTAAGAACTGTGAAAGGTCAGCTTCCAAAACTTCGGTCAATGCAGTGTTAGATGTACCAGTTTCAGCCAAGCCCATGACTTCGCACCACGGATCACCCAATGGCTCGTCATCTTCGTCCATAATCAGCGTCACAATCACGTGGCCGTTTAGAGCCATGCGAATACGATCACGAACAACACCATCAAGTGCGCCAATCTGAACAGAACCGTCCAAGTAAGTACGACCAGTTTCGATATATTCAGCAACCTGCGGCTTAACGCCTGTCAAATCGATCATCATACCGTTCACGGCTAATACACCTGTGATGCCTTTTTCAGCGCCCAATTTTACGTGTTCACGCAAGTGACGATGCTCACCGTGCATAGGGATCAAGATCTCAGGCTTAACAATATCGTGCATACGCTGGATGTCAGGACGGTTTGCGTGTCCAGACACGTGGTAGTGACCAGAACTGTCATCAACCACATCAACGCCCTTTTCAGAGAACGCATTCATAATGTGAATGACGCCTTTTTCGTTGCCTGGAATAGTCTTGGACGAAAAGAGGAATGTATCGCCCTCTTTCATTGTTAGACCCATGTATTTTCCACGTGCCAACTGTGCAGAAGCTGCACGGCGTTCGCCTTGTGACCCAGTCACCAACAACATTACCTTTTCGCGCGGCAATGCTTTTGCATCATCTGGGCTGATAACTTTTGGAAAATCTTTCAGCACGCCGGTCTCGATCGATGCTTCTACCATGCGGCGCATTGCACGACCCAAAAGGACAATAGAACGACCTGCACGTTCGCCTGCTTCGGCCAGTGTTTTCACACGTGCAACGTTTGAAGCGAATGTTGTCGCTACAACCATACCAGTGGCAGCTGAAACCATTTTTTCAATTTCAGGACCAACAGTAATTTCAGATTTACCAGCATTCGGTGAGAAAACGTTGGTACTGTCACAGACAAGGACCTTAACACCGTCTTTACAAACCTCAGCCCATAACTCTGGATCGAATGCTTCGCCAACGATTGGTGTTTCGTCCAGTTTGAAATCGCCTGTGTGCACGATGCGTCCTGCTGGCGTGTCGATGACAATTGCACCACTTTCAGGGATAGAATGTGAGATTGGCAGGAAGCCAACCTTAAACGGACCAAAATCGCGTTGTTCAGGCCAAGAGCCCATGACTGTCACTGCTTCATCCGGATAGCCGTACTCTGACATCTTGCGACGTGCGATGTTTGCAGTAAATGGGCGGGCGTAGATTGGTGCTTCAAGACGTGAATAGGTATGCGAAATCGCCCCTACGTGATCTTCGTGTGCGTGAGTTACAAAAACTGCTTCGATGCGGTCTTTGCGCTCTTCCAGCCAGCTTACGTCTGGTAGGATCAGGTCAACCCCGGGTGAGCCATCCATATCTGGGAAAGTCACACCAAGATCGATTACGATCAAGCGTTCTTCATTTGGTTTGCCGTAGCCATATACATAGGCATTCATGCCGATTTCGCCTGCGCCACCGAGGGGCAGGTAGATTAAACGTTCACTGCTCATGAGATTAGTTATTTTCCTTGTTGTACCGATGAATCACGGTCAATCCGTGCATCGTTAAATCATCTTGAAAGTCGTCAAACAGGTTCTCTGCTTGCTGAAACAAGGGGGCCAGCCCCCCTGTAGAAATTACGCGCATGTCGCGGTGACGCTCCGCCTTAATGCGGGCACATATCTCACGGACTAGACCGACGTAACCCCAAAATACACCCGATTGCATACAGGCAACAGTATTGGTCCCAACCACAGCTTGGGGTTTAGAAATATCAACGTGAGGTAATGCAGCCGCCGCTTGGTGCAGAGCCTCAAGGCTAAGATTGACGCCCGGCGCGATGACACCACCAACATATGCGCCATCAGTATCAACGACATCAAAGGTGGTGGCCGTACCGAAATCCACCATAATCAAATCACCACCATATAGATCGAAACCTGCGACGGTGTTGACCAAACGGTCAGGCCCTACAGCTGTACCTGCGTCAATTCGAACTTCTACCGGCAGTTTGCAATCCGATTTTCCCACAACAATTGGACGCGTGTTAAAGTAACGATCAGACAGCACACGCAGATTAAACACCACACGGGGCACCGTAGAGGAAACGATCACATCTGTGATGTTCACATCGATCCTCTGGAACTCCATTAGCGAGCTCAACCAAACATAATATTGATCCGCTGTACGTTTCCAATCCGTTGCCGTTCGCCATGTTCCAACGAATTGCTCACCGTCCCAGATTGAAAAGACAGTGTTGGTATTGCCGCAGTCGATTGCCAGAAGCATAGCATAGCTCCACTATTTAGAAATAAACGTCCGCTGCCGGAATGGCGATGCGGCCTTGGGATGTCTCTAGAACAAGTTGCCCTGTCTCGTCTACCTCGCGAAACGTACCTTGCCATTCCTCGCGTGCAGTGCGCGCAACGATAACCTTGCCTAAACGCGCTGCATGGCTCATCCATGCCCGCCGAATTGGGGCAAAGCCATAGGTTCGTAATTGGTCTTCATAGTGGGCAAAGGCACTAGCTAGCGGGTTCAGAAAATCTTCGGGCGTCACAGATAACCCCAGCTCTCCACGCAGAGATACGGGATGAACTGCGCCCTCTTCGACATCGCCAACAGCAGGTGCAGCGGCCAGGTTTACACCAATGCCGATAGCCAAGTGGGTCATGCCACGGCTTTGGCCCACGCTCTCAAGAAGGATGCCTGCAACCTTACCGCCCCGCAGCAAAACGTCATTGGGCCATTTCAGAGCAAAGGCATCGTCCTGCCCGGTCACCGCAACAAACGCGTCACGCAGGGCAAGCGAAGCAACAAACGAACGCAATGCTGCGGCAGCAGGCGGACCAGAAATAGGAAGCACCAAGGTAGCAGCAAAATTACTTTTCGGCATCATCCACGCGCGACCACGGCGACCACGAGCTGCAGTTTGCTCGTGAGCTAATATCCATTCTGGCCCAGACAACTGAGGGGCAATCCGTGCTGCTTCGCTTAATGTGGAATCAACAGAAACCAAAACGCGGCGGCCATAATTATCTGGCCAGCCACTCATTTTAGATTACCTTTTAGGGTGTGTTTAGTTGACAAGCGCCGCTGCCGCTGCAGTTGCTGCGGGCTCAACACCAAACATGTTGATGATACCGAATACCATGATCCCTGCAGAGGCCATCAAAAAGCCCCATAGGATCGTGGACTTGCTCGCATCTAGACCTTCGGCTTGCTCTTCACCAAAGTACATAAAGAAGACGATACGAAGGTAATAGAATGCACCGATCACGGACGCGATCACACCGGCAATCGCCAACCACGCCAAACCAGCATCATAGGCAGCACGCAAAACGTACAGTTTACCGAAGAAGCCTAACATTGGCGGAACACCAGCCAGTGAGAACAGCAAGATCAACATAGCAAACGCGCGACCCGGCTGGGCCTTTGCATACATGTTCAAGGACGCAATATCAGTTACTGGTTGACCACCTTTTTCCATGGAAAGAATGAAGGCAAATGTGCCGATGTTCATCGTGACGTAGATCGTCATATAAACCAGCATTGCTTCGACACCCAATGCGGTACCTGCAGCAAGGCCCATTAAAGCATAGCCCATGTGAGCAATGGATGAATAAGCCATAAGGCGTTTGATGTTCGTTTGACCAATCGCAGCCACTGCGCCCAAGAACATGGACAGCAATGAAATTAACGCGATTACTTGTTGCCAATCAGGAATGGCGTTGCCGAAGGCATCATGCATTACTCGTGCAAACAACCCCATCGCAGCGACTTTAGGTGCTGTTGCGAAGAACGCTGTGATTGGCGTTGGGGCACCTTCGTAAACATCAGGGGTCCACATGTGGAATGGCACAGCAGAAACTTTGAAGGCCATACCTGAAATCACAAAGATCAGACCAAACAATAAGCCAACTGAAACATCACCGTGAACCGCAGTTTGGATAATACCTGAAAACAGTGTTGTACCCGCATAGCCATAAATCAACGATGCACCATAAAGAAGGATACCGGACGACAATGCTCCAAGTACAAAATACTTAAGGCCAGCTTCAGTGGAACGTGCGCTATCGCGGCGCAAAGATGCCACAACATACAATGCCAATGATTGGAGCTCGAGGCCCATATAAAGCGCCATAAGATCGCTGGCGCTGACCATCATCATCATGCCTACAACGCTAAGTGCGACCAAGATTGGGTACTCAAAGCGCAACAAACCGCGTTTGTTCATATAACCTTCGCCCATGATCAAAACTGCCGCTGTCGAAAGAAGAATAACGACTTTAGCAAAACGAGAGAAACCATCGTCGCTGAACATGCCGTTGAAGGCGACATTTGTCCCCGTGCCCGTTAGGCCAATCCATGCTGCAAGCGCAACCATGGCTGCACTGGTTAGCCAGACCAAAGTGGATGCAACCCCGTCTTTGCCCGTGTAAACGCCGCCGAGCAACGCAAAGATTGCAAACAGTGCAAGCAAAATTTCTGGCAGAATGATGTTCAGATCAGCGGACATAGGCCCCGTCCTTCTTATTGAGAGGCTGCTTGGGAAACGGCATCTGCCGCGGCCAAGGCCGTCTCATAGTTTGTTACAAGTGCAGTCACCGAAGGACCAATGATATCAAGGACCAATGCAGGATAGACGCCCAAAAGGATCGTCATAACCACCAATGGCGCGAAGATGACACGCTCGCGTGTGCCCATGTCTGTGATTGATTTCAGGCTTTCCTTGATCAGGTCACCCATCACAACGCGGCGGTACAGCCACAGCGCATAAGCGGCTGAGAAGACAACACCTGATGTTGCAACCGCAGCCACCCATGTGTTCACTTTGAACACAGCTACCAATGTGAGGAATTCACCTACAAAACCAGAAGTGCCAGGCAGACCGACGTTGGCCATAGTGAAAAACATAAAGATCATCGCATAAGCAGGCATGCGGTTCACAAGACCACCATATGCATCGATCTCACGTGTGTGCATCCGGTCGTAAATGACGCCAACACACAAGAATAACGCGCCAGATATGAAACCGTGGCTGATCATTTGGAAAATCGCACCATCAATCCCTTGCTGGTTCGCAGCAAAGATACCCATGGTCACAAATCCCATGTGTGCAACGGATGAATAGGCGATCAGCTTTTTCATGTCCTGTTGAACCAAAGCGACCAAAGAGGTGTACACAATCGCAATCGCAGACATCCACAACACTGTTGGTGCCAAAACGTCAGATCCGACTGGGAACATAGGCAGCGAAAAGCGCAAGAAACCGTAACCACCCATTTTCAAAAGGATCGCTGCCAAAACAATAGAACCTGCCGTTGGTGCCTGAACATGTGCGTCAGGCAACCAAGTGTGTACAGGCCACATTGGCATCTTCACCGCGAAGGAGGCAAAGAAGGCCAAGAACATCAAGGTCTGCATCCCACCAACGATGTGAATACCCAGCAGATCAAATGATCCGTAAGAGAATTCATGCACCAGAAGCTTAGCAATGTCAGTTGTGCCAGCGTCCGCAAACATGGCGACCATTGCGATCAACATCAAAACAGAACCAAGGAAGGTATAAAGGAAGAACTTGAAGCTGGCGTAGATGCGATTTGCACCTCCCCAGATACCAATGATCAAGAACATTGGTATCAGGCCTGCCTCAAAGAAGACGTAGAACAATACCAGATCCAAGGCCATAAAGACGCCCAGCATCAATGTTTCCAGCATCAAGAATGCAATCATGTATTCTTTGACGCGTGTTTCAACATTCCAAGATGCGGCAATAACCAAAGGCATCATGAAAGTCGCCAACAGTACAAACAGGATGCTGATACCATCAACACCCATTTTGTACTGTAGGCCCATCAACCATGTGGCATCTTCAACCATTTGGAAGTCGGTGTTGTTTCTGTCAAAGCCCGCTAAAATGAACAACGAGACGAAGAAGGTAGCGCTGGTTGCAAATAGAGCAATCCACTTTGCGTTCTTACGGGCGGCTTCATCATCGCCGCGCAGGAATACAGCCATAATAAGGGCTGCAACTGCTGGGATGAATGTGACGATGGAAAGAAGGTTATCCATTAGTGTGCTCCTCCGCTCATCGTCATCCATGTAACAAGGACTCCAATCCCAATCACCATGGCAAAGGCGTAAGTAAAGATATAGCCGGACTGCGCGCGCCCAGCGAGTTTGGTGAAGAATGGAATGATACCCATAGCAACAACGTTCAACGTCCCGTCGATCACCTTACCATCGCCGCGTTTCCACAAGAACCGGCCCAAAGCTTTGGCAGGGTTCACGAACAAGAAGTCATACAGTTCGTCGATGTACCATTTGTTCTTGAGGAACAGATAGAGTGGGCGTTGGTTCTCAGCCAAACGTGCAGGCAGTGTTGGGTTCCAAATGTAGAACCACATCGCCATTAAGAAGCCACCAAACATTGCAATAAACGGTGATGCCTTGACCCATTTTGGAACTGCGTGTGCATCTTCCAAAACGTGGTTGTCAGGTGCGATATAAAGCGCGCCTTCACCCGGTTTGCCTGTAAACACGTAGTGATGTTTGGCTTTCTTGCCATCATCTTTCGCGTGGTCATAGGCTTTTGCCTCACCTTGATCATCATCAGTGCCGTGATCATCAGTTTTAGCCTCATCGTGATCGTCACCGTGCGCACCCTCTTCAGCATATGGAATGCCGTAGAACGTTGCGACTTGATCTGCGTGACCGAAGAACGGTTTGAACCAAAGCATACCAGCAAAGATCGCACCAAGGCTTAGAACGCCCAGTGGGATCAACATAACCATTGGGCTTTCGTGAGCGTGATCATGGGTGTGTTTGTCGCCGCGTACTTCGCCGTAGAATGTCATGAACATAAGACGCCATGAGTAGAATGACGTCATTGCAGCAGCAATCACAAGCATCCAGAACCCGTAGGATGAACCACCAGCAAAGGCACTTTCGATGATCGCGTCTTTGGACACAAAGCCCGCGAAACCAATTGGGAAGCCGAACATGTCGTAGCTGAATGGGATACCAACACCGGTAATCGCCAAGGTACCCAACATCATTGCGCGGAAAGTCCATGGGATTTTCTTACGCAATGCGCCGTAGTTGTTCATGTCTTGCTCGTGGTGCATCGCGTGGATGACCGAACCCGCACCCAGGAACAACATCGCTTTAAAGAAAGCGTGTGTGAAAAGGTGGAACATGGCGGCAGAATACATCCCAACACCAACGGCCACGAACATATAGCCCAGCTGTGAACAGGTTGAATATGCGATAACGCGTTTGATATCCGTTTGAACCAAACCAACGGTCGCCGCAAAGAATGCTGTTGTTGCACCCAATACCGTGATGAACATTGTCGCCTGCGGTGCAAATTCCAACAATGGGGACATACGGCACATCAAGAAGACGCCGGCAGTAACCATTGTCGCTGCGTGGATCAGGGCAGACACAGGTGTCGGACCTTCCATCGCGTCTGGCAACCAAGTGTGTAGGATCAATTGTGCAGATTTGCCCATCGCACCAATGAACAAAAGGATCGCGAGCAAGTTTGCCGCGTTCCAATCTGCCCATAGGAAAGTAATGCTCATTTCCGCCAAAGCTGGCATAGCTGCAAAGATGTCATCGAACTTAACTGAGTCTGTCAGCATATAGATGCCAAAGATACCAAGCGCGAAACCAAAGTCACCAATACGATTTACAACAAACGCTTTGATCGCAGCCGCATTCGCGGAAGGCTTACGGTAGTAAAAGCCAATCAAAAGGTAGGATGCTACGCCAACGCCTTCCCAGCCAAAGAACATTTGGATCAGGTTGTCAGAAGTCACCAACATCAACATCGCGAAGGTAAAGAACGACAGGTACGCGAAGAAACGCGGCTTGTAGCTCTCGCCATCTTTCCACTGTGGATCATCCGCCATGTAGCCAAAGGAATACAAGTGTACCAAGCTGGAAACCGAAGTAATCACTACCAGCATGATTGCTGTCAGGCGGTCCAAACGAATGGCCCAATCTGTGCTAAGTGACCCACTTTCGATCCAGCGAAGAATGTGAATTTGCTCTGTAACACCATCGAAAGAAAGGAAGATGATCCAAGATAGGAACGCCGCTAAGAATAGAAATCCTGTCGCGATCCATTGTGCGGTTGTTTCACCGACAAAGCGCCAGCCAAAGCCACAAAGAAGTGAGCCGATTAGCGGAGCAAAGAGTACCGTTAGTTCCATGCTCTTAACCCTTCATCACGTTTACATCTTCAACAGCGATCGTGCCACGATTACGGAAGAAGCATACAAGGATCGCAAGGCCGATTGCGGCCTCAGCAGCGGCAACGGTCAAAACGAACAAGGTAAATACCTGCCCAACGAGGTCACCAAGGAATGACGAGAATGCCACCAAGTTGATGTTCACCGCCAAAAGCATCAGTTCGATGCTCATAAGCAGAATGATCACATTCTTGCGGTTCAGAAACAGTCCAAAGATGCCGATAACAAATAGCGTCGCCGCCACTGTTAGATAATGTTCTAGTCCGATCATTTCAGTCCCTCGGTCATCGTTGGTCTCAACTTTTCATTCATGGCAGCGTCACGTTACTGACGGTTGTCTATTCATTTGGTCAATCAGCGCAGGCTCATAGCCCCTGCCCTGATTTCACGTTCTTCAGTTCCATCGTCTTGGCAGGATCACGCATCATCTGCGTGATAACATCCTGACGTTTCACATCTGTACGATGGCGCAACGTCAAAACAATCGCACCAATCATCGCAACCAACAGGATCAATCCTGAAAGTTGGAACAGAAGGAAATACTGATCATAAAGGATCATGCCTAAGGCTTCGGTGTTGTGACGATCTGTTGGAGTCACTTGCGCCAGCATGCTTTCGACCGCTGCGTTGCTTTCCCATGCGCCAAAAGCCATGACTAACTGCATCAGAATGATCAAAGCGATCAACAAAGCCAATGGCATGTATTTCGCCATTTCTGCTTTGAGCTCGGCAAAGTCGATGTCAAGCATCATAACAACAAACAAGAACAATACCGCCACCGCGCCAACGTAGACGATGATCAACAGCATCGCGACGAATTCAGCGCCAAGCAGTACAAACAGGCCAGCCGCGCTAAGGAATGACAGGATCAACCAAAGCACAGAGTGCACTGGGTTACGGCTTACTACTGTAAATAAACCGCCTGCAATCACGCTGATTGCAAAAAGGTAAAAGGCAAATGCCATCATGTTTCACAGTCCTTCTTGTCATAAAAAGAGATGCAGCAATGGTTCATCGGTACGGTGCATCCAGCTCGAGGTTACGGGCAATTTCACCTTCCCAACGATCACCATTCGAAAGAAGCCTGTCTTTGTCGTAAAACAGTTCTTCGCGGGTCTCGGTTGAGAATTCAAAGTTTGGGCCTTCAACAATCGCATCCACTGGGCAGGCTTCCTGACAAAAACCGCAATAAATGCACTTGGTCATATCGATATCGTAACGCGTTGTACGGCGTGAGCCGTCTTCACGTGGTTCCGCATCGATAGTGATCGCTTGAGCCGGACAAACAGCTTCGCACAATTTACATGCGATGCAGCGTTCTTCGCCATTTGGATAACGGCGCAATGCGTGTTCACCACGAAAGCGTGGGGACAATGGGCCCTTCTCGTGCGGATAATTCAAAGTCGCTTTAGGGGCAAAGAAGTACTTCATGCCCAGTTTAAAGCCCTGCCAAAAGTCTTGCAGCAGGAAATACTTGACCGCGCGTGTGTAGTCGATCTGTGTCATAATTAACCTCCTACAGTCCAACGGGCATAGATGCCCCAGAACCAACCAAATTTAGCAGCGAATGCTACGAATACGACCCAAATCAATGAAAATGGTAGGAATACTTTCCAACCTAGGCGCATCAATTGGTCATAGCGATAGCGAGGCGTAATTGCCTTCACCATTGCAAAGAAGAAGAACACGAAACCGATTTTGGCAATCATCCAGAAGATGCCATCTGGCAAACCTGGAATTGGTGACAACCAACCACCAAAGAACATCAACGTGATCAAAGCGCACATCAGAACAACAGCAACCAATTCGCCGATCATGAACAACAAGAATGGTGTTGATGAATATTCAACTTGGAAACCCGCAACCAATTCTGATTCTGCTTCAGGAAGGTCGAATGGTGGGCGGTTTGTTTCAGCCAAAGCACTGATAAAGAACAATATCAGCATCGGGAAGTGCGGCAACCAGAACCAGTTGAACAAACCATAGCTACCGGACTGTGCTTCAACGATAGCGCTGAAGTTCATGGAACCAGAAGAAATGATAATGCCAACGATGATGAGGCCGATAGAAACCTCATATGAAATCATTTGCGCGGCAGAGCGAAGCGATCCTAGGAACGGATATTTGGAGTTAGACGCCCAACCACCCATAATCACACCGTAAACTTCCAACGATGACACTGCGAACACGTACAAGATCGCAACGTTGATGTTGGACAGAACCCAACCATCGTTGAAAGGGATAACGGCCCAAGCAATCAAGGACATCACCAAAGTCACCATCGGAGCCATGAAGAACACGGCCTTATCGGCACCCGCAGGGACGACAATTTCTTTGACGATGTATTTGCCAAAGTCTGCAAAGCTTTGCAGCAGACCAAAGGCACCAACCACGTTTGGTCCACGGCGCATTTGCACAGCAGCCCAAACCTTACGGTCAGCATACATTAGAAACGCCAATGCGATTAGCAATGGCACGACAACCAGTAGAATCTGCCCAATAATCAGCAGCAACATTCCAAGGTTTGTATTAAAAAAGAAATCAGCCATAGGTCCTCACACCGTCGGTATACCCTTCTCCACGCATGCGGCATTCACGACTTCAGCGTCGATCGTGCGCGATCCGCGCGGCAAGGCAGGCGAGATGGTGTAAACAGCATCTGCCGACCACACGCCACCCTCTTCGTTCACATTTGTTCGTACATGACGTGCAAAACCCCATCCGCGTATCAGCTTATACTGTGCCGCAGCACATTCCGCATAGTTTGATACGTCTTCAGACGTTATTGCGTTGGTCACCTGCACTTTAAATTGTACCAACTCTTGGTCCAATAGCGCGGTTTCCACCCCCAAATATTCGGGGATGAATTGCTCCGCCGTCGGAAAGGCAGGCTCACATGCGGCCAGAGGCATCATTGTTTTGAGCACCCAAGCCTTCATTCTGCTGCCATTGTTCCGTCGCGACGTGCTTTTGCACCGGCGCTTAGTTCTGCCATCAACTCACTCGCACGGGCAATTGGATTGGTAAGGTAGAAATCTGTCACAGCATTACGGAAGTCCGTTTTGCCTAGTTTGCCAGCTTTCTCAGCGTTCCACTCGTTTTCAGCAACAACATCGATATCGCCAAGATGTGGAACGGCTTCAACCAATGCAGTGCGCAACTGTGCAATGCTGTCGAATGGAAGCGTAGCGTCAAGTTCCGCGCTCAATGCGCGCAAAATCGCCCAGTTTTCTTTGGCTTCACCGGGGGCAAAGCCCGCGCGTTGTGCCAATTGTGGACGGCCTTCGGTGTTAACAAACAAACCTGCTTCTTCCGTATAAGCCGCACCAGGTAGGATGATGTCGGCGCGATGTGCACCGCGGTCTCCGTGGCTACCTTGGTAGATCACAAAAGGACCCGCTTCGATTTCGACTTCGTCCGAACCAAGGTTATAAATAACCTCTGCCGCAGAGACACCGTCCATCGCGTCGTCATTGGTTGCGCCAATGTCCATCGCGCCCACACGACCTGCAGCCGTGTGAAGTACCATGAATTTAGCCTGCATCGTTTCAGACAACTTCATCGCTGTCCCAAGAACGGCAGCGCCATCAGCTTCAGTCAAAGCGCCCTGACCTACTATAACGATATTTTCTTGACCGTTCGTCGCAGAATGATCAGCTGCAACCAATTTGGCCAAGGCATCGCGGCCCGTACCCAAGTGAGTGCTTTCATATGTGAGATCAATGTTTTCGCCAATGACGGAAACATTCGCGCCCTGTGTCCAAGCTTTGCGAATGCGTGCATTTAACACTGGGGACTCAAGCACTGGGTTTGTGCCAATCAAAACGATGTTTTGAACCATATCAATATCTTCAATCGATGCAGTACCGACGTAACCAGAGCGATTACCCGCAGGCAGCTTCGCGCCGTCTGTACGGCATTCAACAACACCGCCCTGCCCCTCGATCATAGTTTTCAAAGCGTAGGCCACTTCGACAGAAACTAGATCACCAGCAAGACCGGCAAGCTTCTTGCCCTTCATCGCAGATGCAACAGCGCTTAGTGCTTCGGGCCAGCTTGCTTTGCACAGCTTACCGTTTTCACGAATGTATGGTGTGTCCAAACGCTGGCGACGCAAACCGTCCCAAACAAAGCGGGTTTTGTCAGAAATCCACTCTTCGTTCACACCGTCGTGGTTCAACGGCATAAAGCGCATAACTTCACGGCCTTTTGTGTCAACACGAATGTTGGACCCAAGTGCGTCCATCACGTCGATAGATTCTGTTTTGGTCAATTCCCAAGGGCGTGCTGTAAAGGCGTATGGTTTTGAAACCAAAGCACCAACTGGGCACAGATCAATAATGTTGCCCTGTAGGTTCGAATCCAACGTCTCACCAAGGTAAGATGTAATCTCTGCATCTTCGCCGCGACCCGTTTGGCCCATCTGTGTGATGCCAGCAACTTCTGAGGTGAAGCGCACACAACGCGTGCAAGAGATGCAGCGTGTCATATGTGTTTCGACCAATGGACCCAGGTCCAAATCGTCAGTTGCGCGTTTAGCTTCGCGGTAACGTGAAAAATCAACACCATATGCCATAGCTTGGTCTTGCAAGTCGCATTCGCCGCCTTGGTCGCAAATTGGGCAATCAAGTGGATGATTGATCAACAAGAATTCCATCACACCTTCACGGGCCTTTTTGACCATAGGTGAGTTGGTTTTCACAACAGGTGACTGGCCTTCTGGACCAGGGCGCAGGTCGCGGACCTGCATGGCGCAAGACGCTGCTGGCTTTGGTGGGCCACCAACGACCTCAACCAGACACATGCGGCAATTGCCGGCAATTGTCAGACGTTCGTGGTAACAAAAACGTGGAACTTCCACACCCGCTTCTTCACAGGCTTGGATCAGGGTCATCGCCCCATCCACTTCAATGTCTTTGCCGTCGATGTTAATCTTGCGAAGGTCGCTCATGAATCAATTTACCCTGAGTAACGCGCCAATTTGGCTCGATTTTTTAATTTCTGCACGCCCAAGCGCACAATAGCTTTCGATATTTCCAACCGTTACGTTGTTAGCAGCCAGATAGGCTTCACCTTTAGCGCGAAAGCGTGCCTTCTCCTTAGGAGATTTACGGTAGGCGTCGATTTCGGCGTCGGTGTAACCCTTGTCGCGTGCCTTATCGCGCAACCCGCTAACAAAGCGCAACGCCTTGATGAACCGTGCAGAGATTTTTGGGCATTGTTTTCTGATTTCATCGGCCAAACCGACCGCCAACAGCGCATCATCGATGGCCGGGACGTCACGCAACGCTGGTTTTGCTACAGAAGTAGTCGCAACCATAGCAACGACAACGGCAGGAATCACAAACTTAAACATGAGTTGTTCCTTTCTCAGAACCGCACCGTACAACATGCACGGGAACTGTTAGAGAAATGGGTACCCATAGTCTTGTTATGCAATAAAAAGCCGTCAAAGTGACCACCAACACCCAATATGTCGCCAGTGAGATCAAGATTTACATGCCCCACGCAACTGAAGTTCGTCGTTAGTGATGGTTAAACCGCCATCTTCAACATCTGGACCAGACATCCAGGCAATGTCGGATGTTCCATATTGGTTAATACAATATTTTGTCGCTTCATAGCGCCCAGCTTCACGTGCGCCTGCCAAAGACTGTGAAGTTTTATAAACAGTTACCAAAAACTGATCACGCTGCTTATCTACTTTCGACAACTTTGCACGGAACTTGATACCATCAAACGCAGGAACCTGTTTGCTAGGCGTACACGCCACCAATGAAACAACACAGATCAAAGTAAACAAACGCATTAGAACGCCCCCAAAATACCAACAACAGCCAATGAAAGAATACAAAACAGGCCAATGGCCCACGTCGCACTGCGCAACCCTTGATTGGTTGTCCGAATATGAACGATTGCTGTCGCGATCCGCGCAACTAAGAATACTGTTGCAAAGATATTGACCCAAAGCGGCGAACCACCAGTCAACATTGCTGCCATCAACGCAGCAATAAACGGACCCGCGCTTTCGATTGCATTCATGAACGCACGGTTGCTGCGATAAACCGCGTTATCGTAATTTCGTTTTGGCTGACCACATTCACAACGGTTGTCCGCGGTCCGACCACGGCCACTTACCGTACCCAAGATCGAAATCAACAAGGCAAAGCCGCCCAATGAAGCGAGCGCGTGGCTGTATGCGTCAAAAATTTCCATAGCGAACAATCCTTTGGCCTAAGCCGTTGGTCAGTTATTCAGCGGCAACCGCACTTACGCGACCAGTACGCTTGTGCTTAATACGATCTTCGATTTCATCACGGAAATGACGGATCAAACCTTGGATCGGCCATGCAGCCGCATCACCAAGAGCACAAATCGTGTGACCCTCAACTTGTTTGGTCACGTCTAGCAACATATCGATTTCTTCTGGCTCAGCCTCGCCCGTCACCAAACGATCCATAACGCGCATCATCCAACCTGTACCTTCACGGCAAGGCGTGCATTGGCCACAGCTCTCGTGTTTATAGAACTTGGACAAACGCCAGATTGCTTTGATCACGTCAGTGGAGTTGTCCATGACTATAACCGCAGCCGTACCCAAACCAGACCGCTGCTCACGCAAATAATCAAAGTCCATGATTGCATCACGCATATCTTTTCCAGGGATCATTGGAACCGAAGATCCGCCTGGAATGACCGCTTTCAGGTTGTCCCAGCCGCCACGAATGCCACCGCAATGCTTTTCAATCAATTCTTCAAACGGAATAGACATAGCTTCTTCAACCACACATGGGTTTTTGACGTGACCAGAAATCGCAAACAATTTAGTACCTGCATTGTTCGGACGACCAAAGCTCGAGAACCACTCAGGGCCACGACGCAAAATCGTTGGAACCACGGCAATGGATTCAACGTTGTTCACCGTTGTCGGGCAACCGTACAAACCAGCACCCGCTGGGAACGGTGGCTTCATACGTGGCATGCCTTTTTTGCCTTCTAAGCTTTCCAGCAATGCAGTCTCTTCACCGCAAATATAGGCACCGGCCCCGTGGTGAAGATAAATGTCAAAGTCCCAACCAGACTTACATGCGTTCTTGCCAACCAGACCGGCGTAATATGCCTCGTCGATGGCTGCCTGAAGCGCTTCTTTTTCGCGAATGTATTCGCCACGAATGTAGATGTAGCAAGCATTCGCATTCATTGCGAAGGACGCGATCAAACACCCCTCGATCAATGTGTGCGGATCATGACGCATGATCTCACGGTCTTTACATGTGCCAGGCTCAGACTCATCTGCGTTAACAACCAAGTAGGATGGGCGACCATCGCTTTCCTTAGGCATAAAGGACCATTTTAGGCCGGTCGGGAAACCCGCACCGCCACGGCCACGTAGGCCGGACTTTTTCATCTCATCGACAATCCAGTCACGACCCTTTTTGATGATCTTGGCAGTTCCATCCCAATGGCCACGCTTTTGAGCGCCCGCCAGTGTACGGTCGTGCATCCCGTAAAGGTTGGTGAAGATCCGGTCTTGGTCCTTAAGCATACGCCCTTAGCCTCTATCTGACTGGCGCGCACGCCAGAGTTTTATCACATTCCAAAGTGCTGCGCCAAATCCGGCCAACACGACAAGGTCAAACAATGCGCGGGTCCGGTTGGACCACCCAAAGTATATGCCTGCCAAATTTATGCAGAGCCAAAATAACCCAAGTCCTGCGATAAACAACGATACGCGTTGTCCAGTCTTTGATGATTTATCTTGGCTCTGCATCAGTTCAATTGGCGTTTAGTAAACGCCACCTTTCTTAACCTTGCTGGAGAACTCTGTTGTTCAACCTTTAGCAAGAATTTTAGCTTGTGCGATCCAGCCATCACGCTCGATACGACCTTTGAAACGAAGGTTACTGTCGACCCATGCGACGTCCTTCTTCTTCCATGTTGCAACCTGATCGAAGTGGTAGAAACCTAGCTCGTTCAGTGTTTTTTCCAAAGCTGGACCAACACCTTTAAGTTGCTTCAGATCGTCGGCACCACCAGCGCGTGCCGCTGTCAATGTCACTGGTTTAGCGCTAGCTGCAGCTTTAGGCTCGGCTGCAACCTTTGGCTTAGCTGTTGTTGACTTTGCGGCGGCTGTCTTAGCAGTTGCGGCCTTTGTCGTCGCCGCCTTTGCCTTCGTTGTCTTAGCTGTAGCGGTTTTCGCAGTTGTCGCTTTTACTGCTACTTTCTTAGCAGGAGCGGCCTTTACAGCCGGAGCAGTTAAAGTTTTGGCGTCCCCACCAGCAGCTTTTGCCTTACCAGCCGTTTTAGTTGTCTTTGCAGCTGCCTTCTTAGCAGGTGTTTTCTTCGCTGTGGCTATTTTTGCAGTTGAAACTGTTGACTTGGTAGATGCCGATGCGCTTGAAGCAGAAGATGCAACCGCTACGCCCGTTGCTGCAGCAGCAACTGTAGACGAAGTTAATTGAGCTTGTGGCTTGCACAGCAACCAAGACAACAACGCGCCTCCAATGATGAAGATAATAAGACCTATAAATGCGCTGGGGATAAAGTTCCAAGCACCATTCCAAAGTACCAAAGCAACAACGGCTCCAACAACCGCAGCAATGATCCAGCACCACGTTGTGCAGGTCTTATTCTTAGTAAAATTTTCCATGTCGTATCCCTCTCCCATTCAGAAGTTATTTTTTGTATTTTTATTGTTTTTAATTAGTCTTTTTACGTACCGTCTTTTTTCGCACGTTTCGAAAATTCTATTTTTTCACTAGCCGCCAGAGCCGTTGCTTGCGACACCCAGTTGTCGCGACTTACGCGGGCTCTAAAGCCCTCTAAATTTTGATCAACCCATGAAACTTCATCAGCTCCCCATGCTGACACTTGGTCAAAGTGGAAGAATCCCATGTCGTTCAGAAGGCCTTCAAGTTTTGGACCAACGCCCTTAATCATTTGCAGATTATCCGCACCAGACTTGCGTGGTGTCTTCATAACTTTTGGTTTTCTGCCCGGACCCTCTGCAACAGCAGGCGCAGCAGCTATTTTGGCAGCTGCTTTTGGTGCGGTTTCAGCTTTTGCAGCTTTCGGCGCAGCCTTCTTAGCAGTTGCTGGTTTCACAGCTGCTTTAGCAGCAGAACCGTTCTTAACTTGCCACGGCGCGAGTAATGGAACCTCTGTCCCATCGATACGTTTAACAGTGTCACCAATGTCAGAAGCCAATTGAACAGAAGCGTTATATTTTGTCTTGCCACTGTCGTACTCGGTCAAACTGGTCAAACCATTCAAAGGCTCAGCAGCATAGCGGTCATTTTGTGGACCAGGCAACGGCACGTCGCCAGCAGCCAATTTGTCAATGATCTCGCCCATACGTATTTGAGTCAGATCTTCGTAATAATCTTTGCCGATTTGGGCCATTGGAGCATTTGAGCAAGAACCCAAGCACTCAACTTCTTCCCATGAAAACTTACCATCCGCAGACAGCTCATGCGGTTTTGCCGCGATTTTCTCTTTGCAGACTTCCATAAGGTCTTCTGCACCACAGATCATGCACGACGTCGTGCCACAAATCTGGATGTGCGCAACAGAACCCACTGGCTGGAGTTGGAACATGAAGTAGAAAGACGCCACTTCAAGTCCACGAATGTAGGCCATGCCCAACATGTCGGAAACATATTCGATCGCTGGACGGGTCAACCAACCGTACTGTTCCTGTGCGCGCCAAAGCAAAGGAATGATCGCAGAAGCCTGACGGCCCTCTGGATACTTGGTAATTTGTGCTTCTGCCCACGCAAGGTTGGCTGGGGTAAAAGCAAAGCTGTCTGGTTGGTCTTTGTGCAAGCGGCGGAGCATTAGAACGACTTTCGTTTCGCGTTGTGGCTAAAAGTGCCACAAACGGGAGTATTTAAGAAATATGGAAGGGAGACGATACACATCATCAGCGATCGATCTCCCCAAACACAACATCCATGGTTCCGATGATCGCAGCAACGTCAGCCAACTGGTGGCCTTTGCTCATGTGATCCATCGCTTGAAGGTGCAAGAAACCCGGTGCACGGATTTTGCTGCGATAAGGTTTGTTAGAACCGTCAGCAACCAAATACACACCAAATTCACCTTTAGGCGCTTCAACTGGGCAATACACCTCGCCCGCAGGAACGTGGAAACCTTCGGTGTATAACTTAAAGTGGTGGATTAAGCTTTCCATTGAGGTCTTCATGTCTGAGCGTGATGGCGGTGTTAACTTACCACGGGCCAAAACGTCACCTGTTGCTTCACGTAACTTGCCAACGGCTTGTTTGATAATTGAAACTGACTGACGCATTTCTTCCATGCGACACAGGTAACGGTCATAACAGTCACCGTTTTTACCAATAGGGATATCGAATTTAAACTCGTCGTAGCATTCGTATGGTTGCGCACGACGCAAATCCCACGCCATGCCAGAGCCGCGAACCATGACACCAGAGAAACCATAATCAAGAATGTCTTGTTCCGTAACAATACCAATATCGACGTTGCGCTGTTTGAAAATACGATTTTCAGTCAACAGACCACCTATATCATCAATAATAGCGGGGAACTCATGTGCCCACTGCTCGATATCATCGATCAATGAGTCTGGTAGATCTTGGTGCACACCGCCCGGACGGAAGTATGCAGCATGCAAACGTGCACCAGATGCGCGCTCGTAAAAGCACATTAACTTTTCGCGCTCTTCAAAACCCCAAGCCAATGGGGTCATCGCACCGACGTCCATCGCTTGAGTTGTAATATTCAGGATGTGATTTAGCACGCGGCCGATTTCGCAATACAACACACGGATTAAGGACGCGCGACGCGGAACTTCAACGCCCGTCAACTTTTCGATCGCCAAGCACCAAGCATGTTCTTGGTTCATTGGAGCTACATAGTCGAGGCGGTCAAAGTATGGAAGGTTTTGCAGATAAGTGCGGCTTTCCATTAGCTTTTCTGTGCCACGGTGTAGCAAGCCAATGTGTGGGTCGCAGCGTTCTACGATTTCGCCGTCCAACTCTAGTACCAGACGCAAAACGCCGTGGGCCGCAGGGTGCTGCGGACCAAAGTTGATATTAAAGTTACGGATCTTCTGTTCGCCAGTCAGCGCATCATCGAAATCTTTTGAGCCATCCATCATTTTAACCCTTCTCCAACTCTTGCAACTTAATGCTCATCCACCACAACAACGCGATCGTGCCAACTGGCAAGATAGACACCAGTGCCCAGTACTTATTGATGCCAAAGAAAGGCAAAAGCTTGAGCATAGGAATAATGGTTACAAGGCCAATGATCAGCCACCAAATACTACCCATTACTTAGTTCCCTTCTCAGCGCCGTCTTTTTCGTCACCCGGTAGGATGTATTCTGCACCCTCCCATGGGCTCATGAAATCGAACTGTCGATATTCTTGGACCAAGCTGACGGGTTCATAAACAACTCGTTTTTCGACTTCGTCGTAACGCACCTCGGTATAGCCCGTTGTCGGGAAATCTTTGCGCAATGGATATCCACGGAACCCATAGTCAGTCAGGATACGGCGCAAGTCAGGGTGACCCGTGAACAAGATGCCAAACATGTCGAACACTTCGCGTTCAAACCAGTTGGCTGACGGATGAATTTCGCAGATGGATGATACCATTTGTTCTTCACGTACAGAAACCCGCAAACGGATGCGGTGGTTCTGGTACATGCTGAGGAAGTGATAAACGACATCAAAACGTTTGGCGCGACCTGTGTAGTCAACAGCCGTGATATCCACGAGAGTTGAAAATTTACAGGTCTGGTCAGACTTCAGGAACTCAACAAGCCCTACAATGTTCGCAGGGGCCACATCGACGTTCAATTCACCTCGGGTAACATCCCAAGCTAAAACACAATCAGGCCGCTTTGCCTCGATGTAACCGCCAAGTTCTTTCAAGCTATCAGACATATTGGGTCCTTACCGAACAATTGTGCCAGTACGGCGGATTTTGCGTTGCAGCTGAAGAATACCATAAACAAGGGCTTCCGCCGTTGGAGGGCAGCCAGGCACGTAAACATCAACCGGAACGATGCGGTCACACCCACGAACAACTGAGTAGCTATAGTGATAGTAGCCGCCACCATTTGCACATGAACCCATTGAGATCACGTAACGTGGCTCTGGCATTTGGTCATAAACCTTACGCAAAGCTGGTGCCATTTTGTTAGTTAATGTGCCCGCAACGATCATCAAATCTGACTGACGTGGGGAGGCGCGTGGCGCAGTGCCGAAACGCTCAAGGTCGTAACGCGGCATCGCAGTGTGCATCATCTCAACCGCGCAACATGCCAACCCAAAGGTCATCCAGTGCAAAGAACCCGTACGGGCCCAGTTGATCAAATCTTCTGTTGAGGTCAGCAAGAAGCCTTTGTCTTGCAACTCAGCATTTAATACTTGCGTACCGTGTTCTCTGTCGCCACCAGCGTATGCTGGACCTGCGCCAGAGGAACCTGCGTCAGTTACTGCCATTCCAAGGCTCCTTTTTTCCACTCGTAAGCGAAACCAGCTGTCAACACAGCCAAGAACACCATCATCGACCAGAAACCGGCCATGCTGATATCCTTAAAGGCGACTGCCCAAGGGAACAGAAAAGCAATTTCGAGATCGAAAATAATGAACAAGATCGAGACTAGATAGAATCGAACATCAAATTTCATCCGTGCATCATCAAATGCGTTGAACCCGCACTCATATGCAGAAACCTTCTCAGGGTCTGGATTGCTGACAGCAATCACAACCGCTGCAAGGATAAGAATAAGGCCGAGCCCAATGGCGACGGCGAGAAATACGAGGATCGGGAGGTACTCCCTAAGCATTTCTTCCACGGTGGCTCCTTTGTCTTACGCAACACTTTTGCCTGCGCATCAAGTCGCAAGGTTAACGATGGGGGGTGTACTCCCCACATGTGGTGGGGTCAACCAACGCAACGGCAATTTTGGCACCCAAATACCCCTGCTTGCAGCGCTAACGCCGCAGCAGTTCCCATTCGGTAAATCTGCATCAGCACTTATGACGCACATTGGGCAATGAACGATCATCCCATCACGACGGTGATTCACCAGCTAAATGTCATCACCCGACGACGTGCCAGCCGGTTCAAAAATCACATCCATGACGCTTTGCGTTTGTCAAAAAACGCACCAATACCTTCTGCCGCTTCGTCAGTTTCCCAACGGGTTTTGAGTGCTTCTATGGTGATTTCGATGGTTCCCTCATCGATGCGAGGGCCCAATCTGCGCGCCAATGCCTTGGCTGCCGCAACCGCCCCAGGGGCACAAGACAAGTATGGCACAACTTCGGCTTCAACAGCTTCTGCAAACTGTGCTGCGGGCACAGCCCGTGCGAGCAATCCCAGCTCCACAGCCTCAGCTGCGTCAAATATGCGCGATGACATGAAAACACGTCGCGCCCTGCCCTCTCCCATACGTGAAATCACGTAAGGGCCTATCGTAGCGGGAATAATGCCA